>NZ_JADQWB010000010.1 GCF_015704895.1 Agrobacterium leguminum
TCTGTGCGTTGATCCATGACAGAAATCTCCCGCCAAGCCATCCCGACACTCCTCCGCCAAGCAGAAAAAGTGTCAGGGATGTCTCCGAACATCTGTCAACTATGTCTCCGGGCTGTACACTTGTCCCAAGGATCTAATCACGCCCAAATAAATCTCGACGTTGCAGATGCTCGGGACAGGCCCGAGCATGACGAAAGAGAGCTTTCAGGACTCGTCAGAAATTTCAGGGTTTACCCTGTCGGTGAAAACCCCACGCGGGCGACGCCGCAGGACTCGACGCCGCGCGCCATCAAAACAAGGACAACTCCATGCGATTTCCCTTTTCCCTGCCGTGGCTGCGCCCGGCGGATGGCAGAGCCGTGCCTGAAAGCCGGAAAATGGCCGATGGCTTCATGGCGGTTGCCGTGCAGGGCGGGCAGGCCTTCTGGTCGGGCCGGTCCTATGCCGCACTTGCCCGCGAGGGCTTCATGAAGAACCCGGTCGCGCACCGGGCCGCCCGCATGGTGGCGGAGACCTCGGCTTCCGTCAGCTGGCTGCTTTATGATGGCGAAGAGGAACTCGCCGATCATCCGCTCCTGGCGCTGCTTGCGAAACCGGGCGCCCATATGGGCGGGCCGGATTTTTTCGAGGCGCTTTATGGCCACCTCATGCTCGCCGGAAATGCCTATATCGAGCCGCTGACGGTGGGCGGGCGGCTGCGCGAGCTGCATCTGCTGCGACCCGACAGGGTCAGCATCGTCGAAGGGTCGGATGGTTGGCCGGTGGCCTATGATTACCGCGCTGAGGGCCGCGCCTCCCGGCGCATCGCCGCCGAGCGCGACGGGCTGGGGCTGCTGCATCTGAAACTTTTCCATCCGCTGGATGACCGGGCGGGTTTTGCGCCGCTCGCCTCCGCAGGGGCCGCGCTCGATCTGCACAATGCCGCAAGCCAGTGGAACAAGCGCCTGCTCGACAATTCCGCCCGGCCATCCGGCGCGCTTGTCTACCAGCCGAAGGAGGGCGGCAATCTCTCCACCGAACAATATGAGCGGCTGAAGCGCGAACTGGAGGAAGGCTATCAGGGCGCGATGAATGCCGGCCGGCCTTTGCTGCTGGAAGGCGGGCTGGACTGGAAGGCCATGGGTCTTTCGCCGCGCGACATGGATTTTCTCGAGGCCCGCAATGGGGCGGCGCGCGATATCGCGCTTTCGCTCGGCGTGCCGCCGATGCTGATCGGCATTCCCGGCGACAATACCTATGCCAATTACCAGGAGGCGAACCGCGCCTTTTATCGCCTGACCGTCCTGCCGCTCGTTAATCGCACGGCGGCGAGGCTCTGCGGCTGGCTTTCTCCGGTCTTCGGCTCTGGGCTGAGGCTCGAACCCGATCTCGACCGGATTGCCGGGCTTGCCGGCGAGCGGGATGCGCTCTGGGCACGCATCGGCGCGGCCTCGTTCCTGAGCGACGAGGAAAAGCGCGAAGCCGTCGGTTATTGATCGCCGCCCCGGCGGGATCGAAACCCCGGTTTCCTGTTCAATCATTTTCTGAAGAAGCGGAATCTCCCTGTGAGCTCTTCCGCCCAAGCGATTCCGAAGATTCGCAAAATCACCCGGCGCAGGCGCGCAAAAAGCGCCCGCGTGCGACGCGGCGCGTCCGCCCGATAACCACATCCTAGAACGGAATGATTACCCATGTCTGAATTCGCCAATGAGGCCGGCATCTGGGCCGCCCGCATCACCGGCGCCGTGGCGGGCGCGGGTGTATCGCTCGTTTATCTCCTGCCGAAAAGCAAACGCGAGGCCGCGAGCCGTTTCATCACCGGCGTTTCCTGCGGCATGATCTTTGGCGGCCCTATCGGCCTGTGGATCGTGCAGCAGCTCGATATCGCCGGCGCGCTTTCGGGCCGGGAAATCATGGTGGCGGGTTCCGCCGCCGCCAGCATGGGCGCGTGGTGGGGGCTGGGCGTGCTGGTGCGCATCGCCGACCGTTACGGTGCGCGCCCGCGCGCCTGACACTTCCTTCACATCGCAGGAGTTTTCCATGCACGTTTATCGCGGGCCGCGTCCCGCCACGCGCAAATTCGCCAATCTGGAACTGCGCGGCATTGCCAGCGACGGCACCTTTTCCGGTTATGCCAGCGTTTTCGGCGAGGTCGATCTCGGTCAGGATGTCATCGAGCGCGGCGCTTTCCGCCGCTCCATCGAGGAGCGGGGCGCAGCCGGTATCCGCATGCTCTACCAGCACGATCCGGCCGAGCCCATCGGCGCCTGGCGCACCATCCGCGAGGACGAGCGCGGCCTTTATGTCGAGGGCGTTCTCGCCCCCGGCGTCGCCCGCTCCCGCGAGGTGCATTCGCTGATGAAGACCGGGGCGCTGGACGGGCTGTCCATCGGCTTTCGCACCGTCCGTTCCGGCAAGGCGGCGAGCCACGGCGTCCGGCGCATCCTGGAGGCCGATCTGTGGGAAATCTCGGTCGTGACCTTCCCGATGCTGCCCTCGGCGCGCGTTTCCGACGTCAAGCATGCCCGCTTCTTCCGCGACCGCGAGACCGAGCTGGTGCGCACCATGCGCCGCGCCGCCCGCGCGCTGTTCGACACGACCCCCAAACGCTGACTTCCGGACAATCACCAACAAGGAAACGACATGACAGACCAGATGACGAAACCGGCCCCGATGACCGTCGCGCCGCAGGTGAAGGCCGTGCCCGATACGGTGACGGCCGCCTTCGACGAGTTCATGGAGGCCTTCGAGGCCTTTCGCGAGACCAACGACCAGCGGCTTTCCGACATCGAGCGCAAGATGGGCGCGGATGTCGTGACGCGTGACAAGCTCGACCGTATCGACAGGGCGCTCGACGACAACCGCCGGATCATGGACGATCTGGCGCTCAAGAAAGCGCGCCCCGCGCTTGGCCGCAAGGATGCGCTTTCCCACGATGCCGAAGAGCACAAGGCCGCTTTCGAGGCCTATATCCGTCGCGGCGAGGAGGGCGCGCTGCGCGATCTGGAGGCCAAGGCCTTCGCCGGTTCGAGCGGGGCCGATGGCGGTTTTCTGCTGCCGAACGAGACGGATGGCGAGATCGGTCGGCGCATGACGGCGATTTCGCCGATCCGTGCGCTGGCGACCGTGCGGCAGGTTTCCGCCGCCGTGCTGAAGAAGCCCTTCTCGCCCGGCGGCATGACGACCGGCTGGGTTTCTGAGACGGCGGCGCGTCCGCAAACGGCAACGCCGCAGCTCGCCGAGCTTTCCTTCCCGACCATGGAGCTTTACGCCATGCCGGCCGCGACTCAAGGGTTGCTGGATGATGCGGCAGTCGATATCGAAGCCTGGATCGCTTCCGAAGTGGATATCGCTTTCGCCGAACAGGAGGCCGCCGCCTTCATCGCCGGCGATGGTGTCAACAAGCCCAGGGGTTTCCTCTCCTATACCGCCGTCGCCAATGATGGCTGGAGCTGGGGCAATATCGGTTATGTCGCGACCGGCGTTTCAGCCGGTTTCGCCTCGGCCGGGCCGATGGATGTGTTGCTCGATGCCGTTTATGCGCTGAAGGCCGGCCACCGCCAGAACGGAACCTTCCTGATGAATCGCAAGACGCAAGGGGCGCTGCGCCGCTTCAAGGATACCAGCGGCGCCTATCTCTGGCACCCGCCCGCCGCCGCCGGCCAGCCGGCCTCGCTGATGGGCTTTCCGGTGACGGAGGCGGAGGACATGCCGAATGTGGCGGCCAACAGCTTCGCCATCGCCTTTGGCGATTTCCGGGCCGGTTACCTCGTCGTCGACCGTACCGGGGTGCGCATCCTGCGCGATCCCTATTCGGCCAAGCCCTATGTGCTGTTCTACACCACCAAGCGCGTGGGCGGCGGCGTGCAGAACTTCGAGGCGATCAAACTGGTGAAATTCGGGGTGAATTGACCGCAGACCTTGCGGCCCTTTCTTCTCCCCGCCGGGGAGAAGATGCCCCGAAGGGGCAGATGAGGGGGCAAGCTCTCCGAACACATCTACCCTTGCCCCCTCATCCCGCTGCCGCGGACTTCTCCCCCTCGGGGAGAAGAAACAAGCGGTGCCCGCTCGCTAATGCGATTACCTTTCTTCCGGAGACCCCATGACCTATGCCCTCATTCATCCGCCGCAGGCGGAGCCGCTGACGCTTGCCGAGGTGAAGGCGCATCTGCGTCTCGATAGCGGCGATGAGGATGCGCTTCTTGCCGCGCTCATCCGCACCGCCCGCGAGCATCTGGAACGCACGACTGGGCTTTGCCTCATCCGCCAGACCTGGCGACTTTATCTCGACCGGTGGCCTGAGAACGGCGTGATTCCGATTGGCAGGACACCGGTGCAAGCCATCGAAACGATTCTGGTTTTTGACGGTGAGGGGCGCTCGGCGGATATCACCGCCGGGGAAAAATTGCTCGATGGCGCGGCGCGTCCGGCAAGGCTGTGGCTGCGCGATCCGCCTGCCCCCGGACGGGCGATGAACGGCATCGAGATCGATTTCATTGCCGGCTATGGTGAAGCGGGAACGGATGTGCCCGACACGCTGAAACGCGCCATGCTGATGCATGTGGCGCAGATGTTCGCCTTTCGCGGTGCTGTCGCCCCGGAAAACCAGCCCGCCGCCATTCCCGCCGGTTACGAGCGGCTGGTGGCGCCCTTCTGCCGTCTGGGGCTTTGAGAGATGAACCTTGTTTTTCTCGATCCCGGCAGGTTGACGGCGCGGCTGGAGCTGGACGTGCGGACCGAAACGCCGGACGGGCAGGGCGGTGCTGCGGAAAGCTGGGATTTCCTGCGGTCGCTCTGGGCTGCGATCGAACCCGTTTCGGAGGCATCCCATGAACGGGCCTCGGCCGAGGGCGTGACGATCACCCACCGCGTCTGGCTGGCTTACCGCGCCGACATCGCCGCCGGCATGCGCTTTCGCAAGGGTCGCCGCATTCTGGCGATCCGGGCGGTGATGGACCCGGATGAGACGCGTCGCTTCATTGTCTGCCGCTGCGAGGAGGAGAGCCGATGAGCGCCGCAAATCTGCTTCTGCAGGTAATTTTCGCAAGGCTCGGCAGCGATGCGGCGCTGACGGCGCTTATCCCCGGCGGCATCGTCGACCGGCTTCTGCCGCGCGCGGTTCTGCCGTGCATCGTTATCGATGATCTCGAAAGCCGGGACTATTCGACGGCGACGGAAAAAGCCGAGGAGCATTTCCTGTCGCTGCAGATATGGAGCGACGCCAATGGCCGCAGGGGCGCAGGTGAAATCGTCGACCGGGTGAAGATCCTGCTCGATGATGCCGCGCTGCCGATTGCCGGCGTCTCTCTCGTCAATCTGCATCTTCTTTCCAGCCGCTCGCGGCGCGAGGCGAAGACACGGAATTTCATCGCGGAAATGCGCTTCAGGGCGGTGACGGAGTAGCGCCGTTTCAGGAGCCCTGCCTGCGCACGGTTTTCCACAGAACGATCAGCAGCAGAAACGAAATGCCGATCAGCACGGAGGCGATGGTGAGCATGGCGGATACGCCGCCGCGATCGAGCGCCACGGTGAAGATGACCGGCGCCACGGCAATGGCGAGGTTCTGCGGCAGGGAGATGCGCGCGGCCTGAAGCCCATATTCTTCCGGCGAAAACACAGCCAGCGGCAACACGGCCCGGCTGACGGTAAGCACGCCGGCGCCAAAGCCGAAGAAAACGATGAAACCGATGAAGGCGGGCATGGCCGGAGCAAAAACGAGCAGGAGCAGCAGGGAAAAGAGCAGCAGACAGAAGCCGATCATGGCGGTGAGGAAGGGATTCCCGCGCTTCCCGAGCAGAAAATCCAGCCCGCGCGCCGTAATCGCAAGGACGCTGCGTGCCGATGCCAGTTGCACCGCAAGCGATTGCGTCGCGCCGGCCTGAACCAGAAGCAGCGGCAGAAGCGGTGACAGGCCGAAGGTCGTAAACGCGCTGATCGTCGTCATGGCGGCCAGCAGCACGAAGGCGCGCCGCGTATCGACCGGTGAGGGCGATATCGCCGTCTCTTCTTTCGGCTTTGCCTCTTTTCGGGCCGGACGGCCGGGAAGCACGAAAAGATAGAGCGGCAGCAGGATGAAGATTTGCAGACAGGCATAGGCGGCAAGCGTGCCGCGCCAGCCGAGGTGCTGATCGGCAAGGGTGGTGACCGGCAGGAAAACCGCCGCCGAAAGCCCGGTGAACAGCATCAGCAGCGTCAGCAGCCGGCCGCTTTCCGCGCCCACACGTTCCACCACGGCCGCATGGGCCGCCGTCGTCAGGCCGCAGGTGGCGGCAAAACCCATCACGGCCCAGCCGAAGAGATAGCTCACCGCCCCGCCCGCGAGGGCGAGCACGGCGAAGCCGGCCGCGAAGAATACCGAACCGGCCGCCAGCACGGGCGCTGCGCCGTGGCGCATCAGCATTCGTCCAAGCAATGGGCCGCACAGGGCGCTGATGGTCATCATGATCGTGAGGCCGGCGAAAACCACGCCGTTGGTGATGGCCAGTTCCTTGCCGATCCGTGGCCCGAGGACGGCCAGCATATCGAAACCGCTACCCCAGCTCACGATCTGCCCGACCGCAAGCACGCCGATAAGGCGCGCGCGAGACGTCAGGGGGGCAGCGTCGGACATGGTGAGATCGCGGGGTGCGAGGTGCAGGAATGCTTTTGGTAGCAGGCCCGTCGCAGCCCCGCAACAGCAATTGAGACGAAAGGAAACAACATGGTGGCGCAGAAGGGCAAGGACCTGCTGTTGAAGATCGACAATGCCGGTTCCTACGCAACCGTCGCGGGGCTGAGGACAAAGCGGCTGGCCTTCAATGCCCAGGCGGTCGATGTGACGGATGCCGAAAGCGCGGGGCGCTGGCGGGAGCTTCTTGCCGGCGCCGGCGTGCAGCGGGCGTCGCTCACGGCCTCTGGCATCTTCAAGGATCAGGCGAGCGATGCGCTGGTGCGCGGCGCATTTTTTGCGGGCAGCTTTCCCGGCTGGCAGATCGTCATTCCCGGTTTCGGTATCGTTACCGGGCCGTTCCAGATCGTGGCGCTCGAATATTCCGGCCGTCACGATGGCGAGGTGCAATTCGAGATCGCGCTGGAATCGGCCGGTCTCCTCAATTTCGGAGCGTTGTGATGGCTGAGCGTTTGCGTTACGGGCGGGCGAACCGCCATCGCGGCGAGATCGAGGCGCTGATCGACGGCGAAAGGCGCGTTCTCTGCCTGACGCTCGGCGCTCTCGCCGAACTCGAAACCGCCTTTGCAGCCGACGACCTCACCGCGCTCGCCGAACGTTTTGCGAGTGGCCGCATGAAGGCGGTCGACATGATAAGGGTGATCGGCGCGGGCCTGCGCGGCGCGGGCAATGTCTTTTCCGACGAGGATGTGGCCGCCGCCACGGTGGAGGGCGGCATTGCCGGCCATGCCGCCATCGTCGCCGATCTTCTGACCGCCACCTTTGGCGGCCTGAAAGGCGAGATGCCGCCGGACCCTTGAGCGCCGCAGCAGGCGAGGCGACGCCGCGCCCGTTCCCCTGGGAGGCGGCGATCCATGCCGGCTTCTGCCTGCTGCGGCTCTCCTCCGAAACCTTCTGGCGGCTGACCCCGCGGGAATTCTTCGCGATGACGGGCGGCAACGCCGTTCTCCGCGGCCCCAACCGTCAGGCGATGGAGGCGATGATGCGGCGTTTTCCGGATGGGTGACGGCGTCAGGGCATTTTTCGCGGACGGCCGCCCTTGGCACCGTTCGCGCGACTGGCTGCCGTCTTGGCCGGAGAGCGGGATTGACCGCCCTTGCGCTGCGCTTCCATGAATGTGCGGCTGCCGAAAATACCGTTCATCAGACCGCTGATCGTATAGTCGACATCGAGGGTTTCCCAATGCAGACCCGTCTCGCCGAGCAGTTCGACATCCGCAAGCTGTTCGGCGGTCGCGTCCTGCAAGCCTTCGAGCGCCCGCGCGGGGAACATGAAGCAGGCGCCGTTGGCAAAATCGACGATGACACGGGCCGAGGCCGTTTCGAAACGCACGGAAACCGGAATGGGGCGCTCGGCGCGCTCTTTTTGCCAGCGTTCCTTGGCGGCGGCGAGTTCGGCATCGCTGACCTCAACCATGATATCGTCTCCAGGTTTCCATAAACAGTATCCGGTTTTCCTCGATGACGGCGACGGCGCGCCGCACATCCCGGTCCGACATGCCGCCCTGTGTGAGAACGACGAGGCTGACGATGTCGATACGGGCTTCACCCTCTCCATAAACATGGGCATGCGGCGGCTCGTGATCGGCCGTGTAGATGACAAAACGCATGCCATGCTGGCGGAGAACCGTGACCATGAGAACCATAACCCAAGAAGTTGGGTTTTAAAAGAGTGTGGGTTGAAGCAGCGGTTTTTGAGAGCTGTTTCAGCACCATGCATTCCCCAGTTGAATCAGAAAGGCAAGCGCGATGGCGGGCGAAGGATCGATGGCGGAGAACCGGGAAGAGGCGGAGGCGCTGTCCGAGGTGATGGGCGATCTTGAGCGCCGGTCCGAGCGGTTCGGCGCGGCCCTGACCTCGGCCCTGCAGGCGGCGACGGCGGGCGGCAAAGGGCTGGACGATGTGTTGCGCGGGTTAGGGCAGCGGCTGTCCGGCATCGCACTTTCGGCCGGTCTGAAACCGTTGGAGGGCATGATCGGCAATGCCGTCAGCGGGCTTTTGAACGGCGGCGGTTCGCTGTTCGCTTTTGCCGACGGCGGTGTGCCGGGACGCGGCATCACGCCCTTTGCCGATGGCGGCGTCGTTTCCAGTCCCGCCTTTTTTCCGATGGGCGGCGGGCTTGGCCTGATGGGCGAGGCGGGGGCGGAAGCGATCCTGCCGCTGAAGCGCGGTTCGGATGGCGCTCTCGGCGTTGCCGCGCCGTCCGGCGGCGGGGCGCAGATCGTTTTTAACGTGACGGCGACGGATGCTGCGAGCTTTCGGAAAAGCGAAGGCCAGATCGCCGCCATGCTGGCACGCAGCGTCGGGCGCGGCCAGCGCGGATTGTGACGCACGCGCGTCCTCCCACGTTTCAAGACCATCGAAAAGAATCCAGGAACAATGACATGGCGGCATTTCATGAAGTGCGGTTTCCGCTGCGGCTCGCACTCGGGGTGAGCGGCGGGCCGGTGCGGCGGACGGATATCGTCAACCTGTCCAATGGCCGCGAAAGCCGTAATCAGCGCTGGAGGAACGCCAGACGCAGCTATGACGCCGGATCCGGTATCCGCTCTGTTGCCGATCTTTATGAGGTGCTTGCCTTTTTCGAGGCGCGGCGCGGCGAGCTTTACGGCTTTCGCTTTCGCGATCCGGTGGATTTCAAATCCTGCCCGCCGGGAGAGACGCCCGCCGCGACCGATCAGAGGATCGGGACCGGCGACGGGATGACGGCCCGTTTTCAGTTGCTGAAGACCTATGCCGATGCGGGCGGCTCCTTTGTGCGGCGGATCGAGAAACCGGCCGAAGGCTCGGTCATGGTTTCGGTCGAAGGGGTAAAGGTCGAAGCGGCTGATGTGGCGGTCGATCATGTAACCGGAATGGTCGTGTTCCGTGCGGGGCGGGTGCCGCCCGCCGGCGCCGCGATCCGCGCCGGTTTCGAATTCGACGTGCCGGTCCGCTTCGGGATCGACCGTATCGACGTGAACCTGACCGCTTTCGAAGCGGGCCGCATTCCCTCCATTCCACTGATGGAAATCCTGCCATGAAAACCATTCCCGCCGCCCTTGCCGGGCATCTCGGGCAAGATGCGACGACCACATGCCATTGCTGGAAGGTGACACTAAAGGACGGTGCGGTGATCGGTTTTACCGATCATGACGAGACGATATCACTCGGTGGTCTGTCCTACCTTGCCGCCAGCGGTTTCGCTGCGAGCGATAACGACGGCGAAACAGGGCTGGGTGCAGGCGCCGGGGAGGTGGCTGGCGGTTTTTCGAGCGAGGCGATTGCGGAGGGCGATCTGGCCGCCGGGCGTTTCGATGGGGCGCGGGTGGAGCTTTTCCTCGTCAACTGGCAGGCGCCTGACCAGCATGTGCTGCTCAGCCTGCGTGAAATTGGCGAGGTGACGCGGGCCGGCGGGGCGTTTCGCGCCGAGCTGCGCAGCCTTGCGCATCGCCTCGGCCAGCCGCAGGGCAGGGTCTATGGGCGGCGCTGCGACGCCGCCCTTGGCGACAGGCGTTGCGGTGTCGATCTGGCCAGCTTTGCCGGGCATGGCCGCGTGGCGGCGGTGGACGCCTCGGGCGGCCTGCTCGTCTCCGGGCTCGATGCCTTTGCCGATGGTTTCTTCAGCCGGGGAAAGCTGCGTTTTCTGACCGGCCCGCTCGCCGGCAAGGGGTTCGATCTCGACGGGCAGGAGCGGCGTGACGGCGGGATGCTTCTGTCCTTCTGGCTGCCGCCGGAACAGACGCCTTCGCCGGGAGATACGTTTTCCGTCACCGCCGGCTGCGACAAGAGTTTTTCCACCTGCCGGGCAAAATTCGCCAATCATCTGAATTTCCGGGGCTTTCCGCATCTGCCAGGGGCGGATTTCGCCTATTCCTATGCGGCGGGCGGCGAGAGCCATGACGGCGGGGCGCTGTTTTCATGAGCGATCCCGGCGAAAGAGTGCTGGCGCTCGCCGAAGGCTGGATCGGCACGCCCTATCGGCATCAGGCCTCGTTGAAGGGTGTCGGCTGCGATTGCCTCGGCCTCATTCGCGGCATCTGGCGGGACCTTTACGGCCACGAACCGGAATTGCCGCCGCCCTATGCGCCCGATTGGGCCGAACGCGGCGGCGAGGACCGGCTGATGGCGGCCGCAAAACGCCATTTTTCGGCGGTGGCGGGCCTGGAAGAGGCAAGGCCGGGAGACCTGCTGCTGTTCCGCTGGCGGGCCGATGCGGCGGCCAAGCATCTGGGCATTCTGGCCGGTCCGCAGCATTTCATCCATGCCTATGAACAGGCGGCGGTGGTGCGTTCGGCGCTGGTGCCCGGCTGGCGGCGGCGCATTGCCGGCGTCTTCCGTTTTCCCGATTCCTGATTTTTCGAGGCAAGCATGGCGACAATCGTTTTTCAGGCGGCGGGCGCGGCACTCGGCGGCATTTTCGGTCCTTTGGGCGCGGTGATCGGCCGGGCGGCCGGGGCGCTGGCGGGCAATGCCATCGACCGCACGCTGCTTTCGAACGGGCGGACGGTAACGGGCGCGCGGCTCTCGACCGCGCGCATTCCCGGCGCGGATGAGGGAGCGGCGATCAACCGGCTCTATGGCGCAGCACGGATCGGCGGCACGCTGATCTGGGCGACGCGTTTCGAAGAAAGCGTGGAGGTGGAGCGGCGTGGCGGCAAGGGCAATCGCGGCCCGAAGGTCGAAACCTTTCGGTATTTTGCCAACATCGCCATCGGTCTTTGCGAAGGCGAGGCGGCAAGGGTGCGGCGCGTCTGGGCCGATGGGCGGGAACTGGACCTGAGTGCCGTGGAGATGCGCTTTTATCCTGGCAGCGAGACGCAATTGCCCGACCCGCTGATCGAGGCGAAGCAGGGGGCGGGCAATGCGCCGGCCTTTCGCGGACTGGCCTATGTGGTGTTCGAACGCCTGCCGCTCGACGGCTTCGGCAACCGCATTCCGCTCATGCAGTTCGAAGTGGTGCGGCCGGTCGGCCGGCTGGAAAAATCCATCCGCGCCATCACCGTCATTCCGGGCGCCACCGAGCACGGTTACGCCACCGCGCCGGTTTCCGAAAGGACGGGGATCGGCCAAAGCCGCATCATGAACCGCAACGGCCTGACCGCTTCGACCGACTGGGCTGCTGCGATCGACGAGTTGCTGGATCTGTGCCCCAATCTTGAGAGCGTGGCGCTGGTGGTGAGCTGGTTCGGCACGGATATGCGGGCGGGGGAATGCCGCATTCTGCCGGGCGTGGAAGTGGCCGGCCGGGATGGGGAAACCATGCCATGGTCCGTCGCCGGCATGTCACGCGATGAGGCGCATCCTGTCAGCCATCATGGCGGCGGCCCGGCCTATGGCGGCACGCCGAACGACGAAAGCGTGTTGCAGGCGATAGCCGATCTCAGGGCGCGCGGGCTTCGGGTGTGCCTTTATCCCTTCGTGATGATGGATGTTCCCATCGGCAATGGGCTGCCGGACCCCTATGGCAAAAGCGAGCAGGACGCC
Organism: Agrobacterium leguminum; assembly: GCF_015704895.1. Taxonomy (GTDB): domain Bacteria; phylum Pseudomonadota; class Alphaproteobacteria; order Rhizobiales; family Rhizobiaceae; genus Agrobacterium; species Agrobacterium leguminum. Next base: position 12,112 of record NZ_JADQWB010000010.1, read on the forward strand.
TATGCCTGGCGCGGGCGCATCACCTGCTTTCCTGCACCCGGCAGGGCCGGCACTGCGGATCGCAGCGCGGGCGCAAGGGCGCAGGTTTCCGCCTTCTGCAACCGTGACGAAGGCTATCGCCGTATGGTGCTGCACTATGCGGCGCTGGCGGCCCAGGCGGGGGGAGTGGATGCCTTTCTGATCGGCTCGGAGCTGCGCGGGCTGACCTCGCTCAGAGACCAGAACGACGCCTTTCCCTTTGTCGGGGAATTGCTGCGGCTGGCGGGCGAGGTGCGGGCGATATTGGGGCCGGCGGTGAAGCTGACCTATGCGGCGGACTGGAGCGAATATTTCGGCCACCAGCCGGCAGACGGCTCGGGCGACGTGTTCTTCCATCTCGATCCGCTCTGGGCGAGCCCGAATATCGACGCCATCGGCATCGACAACTACATGCCACTTTCCGACTGGCGTGACGGGGATGCCGCAAACGGCAATCCGGACGGCATGACCGGCCCGGACGATGTGAGCGCCTTCCGCCGCGCGATGACGGCGGGAGAGGGTTTCGACTGGTATTATGCCAGCGATGCGGACCGCGCCGCGCGGCGGCGCACGCCGATTACCGACGGGCTGAAGGGCAAGCCGTGGGTGTTCCGTTACAAGGACTTGCGTAACTGGTGGGGAAACCTCCACTACGACCGGGTGCGGGGTGTGGAGAAAACAACGCCGACGGCATGGGCGCCGCGCTCGAAGCCCATCTGGTTCACCGAACTCGGCTGCCCGGCGGTGGACAAGAGCGCGACGCGCCCCAATGTCTTTCCCGATCCGAAATCGGCGGAAAACGCCTTTCCCTATTTTTCCCGCCGCAACCGCGCCGACAGCCAGCAGCGACGGTTTCTGGAGGCGCATCTCGACCATTGGGGAAAGGGCGATGCGGCGATGGTCAATGCAAACCGGGTCTATCTGTGGACCTGGGATGCACGGCCCTTTCCGGCCTTTCCGCAGAATGGCGCGGCATGGAGCGATGGGGCGAACTGGCGCACCGGCCACTGGCTGAACGGGAGGCTGGGCACGGCAACGCTCGCCGATGCCATCGCCGCCATCCTCACCGATCACGGCTTTTCAGACTTCGACGTTTCCGCCGTCAGCGGCGATCTGGGAGGTTATGTGCAGGGCGACGTGACCTCGGCCCGCAACCTCTTGGAGCCGCTGATGGCGGCGTTTCAGGTGGATGTGACGGAAGATGGCGGAACCCTGCGCTTCCGCTCCCGCAACACGGCGGTCTTGCCGGTCCGGGATATTGCCGTGCTGGCCGATCTGGAAGACGAGCCGCTCTGGTCGGAAAATCGCGGCCATGACAGCGATTTCGCCGCTGAAGCCGTGCTGACGTCTTTCAACCCGGCGCTGGATTACGAGCAGGCAAGTGTACGGTCCCGCCGCATCGACAATGCCGGCAGCCGGGTGATGCGGCTCGATCTCAACGCTGCCCTGCCTGCGGAAACGGCGGAAGCCGCCGTCGAGGCGCTGTTGCGCGACAACCGGCAGGCGCGGCGCAGCCTGCGCTTTGCTCTGCCGCCTTGCGATATCGCGCTTGAACCGGGTGATTGTATCCGCCTGGCGGAAGGGGCCTTTCCGCAGGCGCCGGCAGGGCGGTTTCTGGTCAGCCGGATCGAGGACGGCGCGGTGCGGCAGGTGGAGGCGAGGGCCTTTTCCGCGGCCTTTCCGGTCTTTGCCGGCGGTGCGGAGGAACGGCGCAGCAGCGGCGCAAGCGGGGCGGAAGGTTTCGCGCCCGAGGTGCTGTTTCTCGATCTGCCCTACCATGACGGCGCCGCGCCGGAGGATTCGGCGCGGATTGCGGCGCTTGCAAAGCCCTGGCGGCCAATCGTCATTTCCGCGTCGCCGGGCAGGGAAGGTTACCGGCAGCGCGTGCTGCTGGACAGGCCGGCGATGATCGGCGCGCTGGCAATGCCGCTGACATCAGGCCCTTCCGGCCGCTTCGACCGGAAAAACACCGTCGTCGTCGATCTGCCCTTCGGCGAGGTATCGTCGGCCGGGGAGTTTTCGGTGCTGAACGGTGAGAACCGTCTTGCCATCAAGGCGGCGAACGGCGTGTGGGAAATCGTCGCCTTCGCAAAGGCCGAGGAAATCGCACCCGCACGCTGGCGGCTCTCCGCTCTTCTGCGGGGACTCGCCGGCACGGAAGACGCGCTCGCCGCAGGCGCGCCGAAAGGTGCGCCGGTGGTGGTTCTGGATGCGGCGGTGCAGCCGCTCGGTCTTGCCGCGAGCGAGCGCGGGCGACGCCTGAACTGGATTGCGGAGGCCGCCGGAATGGCGGGCGCGCCGAGCGGTCCTTTTGCCTTCGAGGGCGGCCTGCGGGCGCTGACACCGCTTGCGCCGGTGCATCTTGCCGCCGAGCGGCGCGGCGACGGCGTTTTCATCAGGTGGAAACGCCGGGGCCGGGTGGAGGCCGACGGCTGGGATGCGAGCGACATCCCGCTGGACGAGCCCTTCGAGCTTTATCGCATCGAGGTACTGGACGGCGAGACCGTGCGGCGCATGGCGGAGGTTTCGCAACCCTTCTGGTTTTACCCCGCCGCGGACGAACTCACAGATTTCCCGGCATTGCGGGATCACATTTCCGTGCGTGTCCGAATGCTCGGCCGCGCGGTGCCCTCGGGCGTCGTGGCTGAGGCCACCCTCCCGATCTGACATGTGCCTGAAAAACAACGCAAAGGATGAGACTATGGACAGTACCAAAGCATGGTATCAATCGCGCACGATCTGGGGCGCCCTGGTCGCGGTTTTCGCACCGCTTTTCAGCATCGCCGGCCTCGATCTGCCGGCCGGTCTGCAAGGAGAACTTGCGGACGGGCTGGTGACGGTTGCGGGCGGAATCGGTGGTCTGGTCGCACTTTACGGCCGTCTTTCGGCGACCAGTGCCATTCGCTGACAGCGCCCGCGACGACGCCGTTCCCGTCTTGCGCCCATGCGGCGGGGGCGGCATTCATTTGCCATTCAGACGCTTTGCGCTACATATTCGGTCAGAATACGGTTCGAGACGCACCCGGTTTTTGGAAGTTTGTAGAATGGCATCACCTCTCATCATCGCGACGCTTGCAGCCGGGCTTTCCGGTTTCACGGCGCCCGAGGCTGATCTGCAGGGCCATTACATTCTGGCGGCGAGCGATTGCGGCGCAGCCGTCGCCCGCGTCGTGCGCGAAACCGGCGGTCAGCTGCTTTCGGTCTATCCTTCCGGCGACGGTCAGTCCTGTGTCGTCACCGTTCTCGTTCAGGGCAATGGCGAACGCCCGCGCAAGGTGACGATGCGCGTGCCGATGTAGCTTGCCCGCATCGCCGAAATATCGGAAAACAATCCGACACATTTAGCATGACCGGCGACGCGCCTGCGGGCCGGGATACAGGAAAGGGCGGACAATGCGTATTCTCGTTGTTGAGGACGATGCCAATCTCAATCGTCAGCTGACCGATGCGCTGAAAGAAGCCGGTTATGTCGTCGATCAGGCATTCGACGGCGAGGAAGGCCATTATCTCGGCGATACCGAACCCTATGACGCCATCGTCCTCGATATCGGCCTGCCGCAGCTCGACGGCATCACCGTCGTTGAAAAATGGCGTGCGGCCGGCAAGTCCATGCCGGTGCTTATCCTCACCGCCCGCGACCGCTGGAGCGACAAGGTTGCCGGCATCGACGCCGGTGCCGACGATTATGTGACGAAGCCTTTCCATGTCGAAGAAGTGCTTGCCCGCGTGCGCGCGCTCATCCGCCGCGCCGCCGGCCATGCTTCTTCCGAACTGGTGTGCGGCCCGGTCCGGCTCGACACCAAGTCTTCCAAGGCGACCGTCAACGGCACGACGCTGAAGCTCACTTCGCACGAGTTCCGGCTGCTGTCCTATCTGATGCACCACATGGGCGAGGTCGTCTCGCGCACGGAGCTGGTCGAACACATGTACGATCAGGATTTCGACCGCGATTCCAACACCATCGAGGTGTTTGTCGGCCGTCTGCGCAAGAAGCTCGGTGTTGATCTGATCGAGACGATCCGCGGTCTCGGTTACCGGATGCAAGCGCCGGCAGATGCGAAGTAATTCCCTCACCGCCCGCGTTCTGCTGCTCGCCTCGCTCTGGTCGGTGCTGGCGCTGGTGGTGATCGCCGTCGTGATTTCGACGCTTTACCGGCAGGGGGTGGAGCGCAGCTTCACCGATCTTCTGAGGGCGCAGCTTTATAACGTCATCAATTCCGTGACGATTTCCAACGAGAACACGCTGGCCGGCAGCCCGCAGCTCGGCGATCTGCGCTTTTCGCAGCCCGATACCGGCTGGTACTGGGTTGTCGAGCCGCTCGGCAATTTCCAGACCGCGCCGCTGGTGTCGTCGTCGCTCGGTGTCTCCACCCTGCCGGTGCCGAGCATTCTCGATGCGCCCTTCGACAATCGCTATGAGCGCTTTTATGCCGTCACCGACGAGGCGGGCAATCAGGTGCGCGTGGCGGAAACGGAAGTCGTGCTGGATGGCGAAGGGCGCGCGGCGCGTTTCCGTGTCTCCGGCAATCTGAACGTCGTGGAAGACGATGTGCGCGATTTCTCCAACAGCCTTTATCTGGCACTCGCCGTTTTCGGTGTCGGCAGTCTCGTCGTCAACGGTCTTGCCATTCTCTACAGTCTGCGACCGCTCGATCAGGCTCGCGTCGCGCTCGGCAAGATCAGGGGCGGGGAGGCGGAAAGCCTCGAAGGCGAATTCCCGCGTGAAATCCAGCCGCTCGCCAATGAGGTCAATGCGCTGATCGACAGCAACCGCCGCCTCGTGGAGCGCGCCCGCATGCAGGTCGGCAATCTCGCGCATTCGCTGAAGACGCCGATCGCCGTTCTTCTGAACGAGGCCCGCACGCTGGAGCCGCAGCATGGCGATCTGGTGCGGGCGCAGGCGGACGCCATGCAGGCGCAGGTGCAATCCTATCTCTCCCGCGCCCGCATCGCCGCCCAGCGTGGCTCGATCCTTGCCCGCGTGGAAGCGGAACCGGCGCTGGAACGGCTGGTGCGCGTGATGCGCCGCCTGAACCCCGACAAGCAGTTCGTGCTGAATTTCGAGCAACCCGGCGCGGTGCTCGGCATGGAGCAGCAGGATCTGGAAGAGGTCGTCGGCAATCTTCTCGAAAATGCCGCGCGTTTTGCGCAGACGCGCGTGGTCATCACGCTTGCGACCGGCACGCACCCATCCTCCGATGCGGAAATCGCCCGTCGCTCCTGGGTGGAGCTGACGGTGGAGGACGACGGGCCGGGGCTTGAGCCGGAACAGATCAGCGAAGCGATGAAGCGCGGGCGGCGGCTGGATGAGAGCCGGCCGGGCACGGGCCTCGGATTGTCGATCGTTTCCGAGGTGGTGTCAGAGTACCATGGCCGCTTTTCGCTGTCGCGCAGCGCCATCGGCGGCCTGAAAGCCGATCTGATTTTGCCGGGCCTTTCGAAAGAGCTTGCGTGAGGCAAGAAAAAAGGCAAGAAATTCAATGGCACTATATTGGGTGCAATGCGGTAGGAAAGAGGACAGGGTTTGGTTGACGTGTATGATGGCTGCCGCTCCGTGACAATGCGTTCGCTGGTGTCACGCCCGGCACTTCTCTCGATCCTGTGCGTATCGATGCTGAGCGCCTGCACCACCACGGGCACCCGCCCGGCGGGCGGCGGTCTGTTCGGCCGCTCTGCGCAGCCCTCGACGCCTTTCCTTGCCAATCTGGAAGGCGGCATTGTCGGGCGAAGCGGCGTGCAGCTCGACAGGGGTGACCAGACCAAGGCGCTGGAAGCCGAATATAAGGCGCTGGAAACGGCCCCCGTCGGCACGCCGGTTTCCTGGACCGGCGATGACGCCAAGGGGCAGGTGGTCGCCAATGCGCCCTATCAGGTCGGCAACCAGAATTGCCGGCAATATTCGCACACCCTGACAGTCGACGGACGCGAAACCAGGGCGCGCGGCGCAGCCTGCCGCAATGCCGATGGAAGCTGGTCGCCGCTGACTTGAAATAGTTTGACGTAAATCAAGGTCACGGGCCTTTTGCGATGACAAGAAGAGGCATGGCGGTGCAGCCGGGAGATGGCCTGCGGTGCGGCGTGATGTCTCAAATTCGCGTCATCCCCGCGCTTCATGTTTCCATGTGCCGCGCATTCGAGTAATTGAGCCTTATGTTCTGGATTGTCGTTGCGATATTGACGGCGGCTGTCGCCATCGTCCTGATGTACCCGCTGATGCGGAAGACCGAGGCGCCGCAGACGCGCCGCGACGGTGAGGTTGCCGTTTATCGCGATCAGCTGGCCGAACTGGACCGCGAACGCGCCGCTGGCCTCATCGGCGACACCGAGGCGGATTATGCCCGCGCCGAAATCGGCCGCCGGCTTCTCGCCGCCGCCGAAGCGGAGGAGCAATCCGGCAAAGAAACCCGGCCGCGCCGGCACAATCTCGCCGCCAGCCTCATCACGGTTCTGCTGCCCGCGCTCGGTCTCTGTCTTTACATCTGGAACGGCAGTCCGGAGGTGCCGGACATGCCGCTCGAGGCACGTCTTGAAAAGCCCGGCAACGACATGAACCTGCTGGTCGCCCGGGCGGAACGGCATCTGGCGCAGAACCCGGAGGACGGCGCCGGCTGGGATATTCTCGCACCGATCTATTTCAAGACATTGCGGCTTGGCGATGCCGAGCTTGCCTATCGCAACGCGCTTCGTATTCTGGGACCGAGCCCGGAACGGCTGACGGGCCTTGGCGAAACGCTGGTGGCCGGCAATGACGGCATCGTCATCGAGGCCGCGCGTGCTGCTTTTGCCGAGGCAGAAGAGCTGAAGCCCGGCAATCCGCGCGCCCGCTTCTATCTGGCGCTGTCGCTGGAACAGGCCGGCAAGGCCGAGGAAGCGCGCGCTGCCTTCACCGCGCTGGCGGCCGATGCACCGGCCGGCGCGCCGTGGCTGCCGCTGGTGCGCGAGCATATCGCCCGGACTGGCGGCGCGGCGACCCCTGCCGCACCCGGCCCGACCGCTGAGGACATGGCAGCGGCAAAAGACATGACAGCAACCGACCGGCAGGCGATGATCGAGGACATGGTGGCGAGCCTCGATGCCAAGCTGAAGGAAAATCCGGCCGATTTCGAAGGCTGGATGCGTCTTGTTCGCGCCTATTCGGTGCTGAAGGACGAAGCCAAGGCCGGAGAAGCGCTGCGGGCTGGGCTGAAGGCCTTCCCGCCGGAGGGCGAGCAGGGCAGGCAGCTTCTGGCGCTGGCGAAGGAACTGGGCGTTTCGGCCGGACCGATCCGCATGAACGGGCAGCAGGATGCCGCGCCGCAGGGAGTGACGCAATGACCCGCAAACAGAAACGCCTAGTGATCATCGGCGGCGGCATGAGCTTCATCGTTGCAGCCGTGCTGCTCGTCATGTTCGCCTTCGGCCAGTCCATTGCCTATTTCTACATGCCGGCCGATCTGGAGAAGACGCCCGTCAACCCCGGCACCCGCATCCGCCTCGGCGGGCTGGTGGCGGAAGGCTCGATCAAGCGCGGCGAGGGCCGCACGGTGAGCTTCACGGTGACGGACGGTGAAGCGAACGTGCCGGTCAGCTATACCGGCATCCTGCCCGATCTGTTTCGCGAAGGTCAGGGCGTGGTGACCGAAGGCATGTTCGATGCCGCGACCCACGGTTTCGTGGCCGACAGCGTTCTGGCCAAGCACGACGAGAACTACATGCCCAAGGAAGTGGCCGACCGGCTGAAGGACAAGGGCCTGTGGCAGCATGCCGGAGACGGCGAAGAACCAGCCGCCGCAACGCCAGCGGCCAGCGCAGCTTCTTCCGACAAGACCGGAGCGACCAGATGATCAACGAGATCGGCCATTATGTTCTGGTTCTGGCGCTCGGTGTGGGGCTGATCGTCTCGACGCTGCCGGTCATCGGCGCGCGCCGCAACGACCGGGCGCTGATGGATGTCGCCTCGCTCGGCTCGGTCCTGATGTTCCTGCTGGTCGCCTTCTCCTTCGCGGCGTTGACGCGGGCTTATGCCGTCTCGGATTTTTCCGTGCGCAATGTCTGGGAAAACTCCCATTCGCTGATGCCGATGATCTACAAGCTGACCGGCGTTTGGGGCAACCACGAAGGCTCCATGCTGCTGTGGCTGTTGATTCTGGTGTTTTTCAGCGCGCTCGTCGCCGCCTTCGGCCGTAACCTGCCGGAAACGCTCAAAGCCAATGTTCTTGCGGTGCAGGCATGGATTTCCGTCGCCTTCCTGCTGTTCATCCTGCTCACCTCCAACCCGTTTCTGCGGCTGGAGCCGGTTCCCGCCGAGGGGCAGGACCTCAATCCGATCCTGCAGGATTTCGGCCTCGCCATCCATCCGCCGCTGCTCTATCTCGGTTATGTCGGCTTTTCCGTCTGCTTCTCCTTTGCCGTTGCGGCGCTGCTGGAAGGACGCATCGACGCCGCCTGGGCGCGCTGGGTGCGGCCATGGACACTTGCCGCATGGACCTTCCTGACCGCCGGCATCTCCATGGGCTCATACTGGGCCTATTATGAACTTGGCTGGGGCGGCTGGTGGTTCTGGGACCCGGTGGAAAACGCTTCTTTTATGCCATGGCTTGCCGGCACCGCGCTGCTGCATTCGGCGCTCGTCATGGAAAAGCGCGAGGCGCTGAAGATCTGGACCGTGCTACTGGCGATCATGACCTTTTCGCTCTCGCTGCTCGGCACCTTCCTCGTCCGCTCCGGCGTGCTGACCTCGGTGCATGCCTTCGCCACCGATCCGAGCCGCGGCATCTTCATTCTCGGCATCCTGACCGTCTTCATCGGCGGCGCCTTCGCGCTCTTTGCATGGCGTGCACCTTCCCTGAAGGCCGGCGGCCTGTTTGCGCCGATCTCGCGCGAAGGGTCGCTCGTTCTCAACAACCTCATCCTGACGGTATCGACCGCGACCGTGCTGATCGGTACGCTTTACCCGCTCATTCTGGAAACGCTGACGGGCGAAAAAATCTCTGTCGGTGCGCCTTTCTTCAATCTTACGTTCGGCCTGCTGATGATCCCGATCCTGATCGTCACGCCTTTCGGGCCGATGCTCGCCTGGAAGCGCGGCGATCTTCTCGGAGCCTTCCAGCGGCTTTATGTGGCGGCAGCGCTTGCGGCGCTTGCCGGGCTGACGCTCTGGTACATCGAAAATGGCGGTCCGGTGCTGGCCGCACTCGGAATCGCCGCCGGTTTCTGGCTGATCTTCGGCGCTTTCGCCGATCTCTGGTATCGCGCCAATTTCGGCAAGCTCGCCTTCGGTATAGCGTTTCGTCGCCTGAAGGGCCTGCCGCGTTCGGCCTTCGGCACGGCGCTGGCGCATATGGGGCTCGGCATCACCGTGCTCGGCATCGTCATCGTCACCACTTTCGAGACCGAGACGGTCCTGGAAATGAAGGAGGGCATGGCGGCGGAAGCGGGCGGTTACAGCCTGACCTTCGATGGCGTCCGCCACGCCGTCGGCCCGAATTTCACCGAGGATCGTGGCCATTTCACCGTGCGCAAGGCGGGGGTGGAGGTGGCCGATGTCTGGTCGTCCAAGCGGCTCTATACCGCGCGGCGCATGCCGACGACGGAAGCCGGCATCCTGACCTTCGGCCTCAGCCAGCTTTATGTCTCGCTGGGGGACCCCATGGCGGATGGCGGCATGGTGGTGCGCATCTGGTGGAAACCCTTCATCCTGTGCATCTGGGGCGGCACGCTGTTCATGATGGCGGGCGGTCTCATCTCGCTCTCGGACAGGCGTTTGCGGGTCGGAGCGCCGAATCGCAAGGCGAAGCCGGTGCGGGCTGCAATGCCGGAGGCGGCGGAATGAGGGAAGTTGTAGTGAGGCTCGCTCTGCTTCTTACCCTCATGTTTGTCGCAGCACTTCCCGCTTCCGCGTTCAATCCGGACGAAGTGTTGAAAGACCCCGTGCTGGAGCAGCGCGCGCGCAACCTCACGTCTCAGCTCCGCTGCATGGTCTGCCAGAACCAGTCCATCGACGACAGCAATGCCGAGCTGGCGCGTGACCTGCGGGTTCTGGTGCGCGAACGGCTGGTCGAGGGCGACAGCGACAAGGCCGTCATCGATTATGTCGTGTCGCGTTACGGCGAGTTCGTGCTCCTGAAACCGCGCCTCAGCCTGCGCACCGTGCTTTTGTGGGGCGCGCCCATCGGTCTCACCCTTGCGGGAATTTTCGCCGTCTTCGTCTTTTCCCGCCGTCGCGCCACCCAGGAACAGCCGCAGAAACTGAGTGCGGACGAAGAAGAACGAATTCGCAATCTCATTGAAAAATAACCGGTTTTCATTTTTCTCCCCGGTTCTTTTTCAACATTACGGATTTTTCATTCGTCAGACACTTCGCCGTAAGGTGTCGCCTCCTATATCTTCATCATCCACCGCTTCTCCCCCGGTCAAACGGGCTCCAGTCTGAATGAAGAAAGAAGGTACACCATGTCTCATTCGCAAAACGGCCATTCCTCGCTGAAGACGGCCTCGCTGAAGACGGCCTCGCTGAAGGCGGCCTCGCTGAAGACGGCTTTGAAGGCCACGACCGTTGGCGGCCTTGCGGCGCTGATGCTTTCCACCGGCATCGCCGCACCGATCCTCCATTCGTTTGCCGCTCCCGTCGAGGTGAATGCGCCGCAGGTTCCAAGCTTCGCCAATGTGGTCGATGCGGTGTCGCCCGCCGTCGTCTCCGTTCGCGTGCAGTCGAACGTGCAGCCCGCTTCCGATGATAGCAGCAATTTCTCCTTCAATTTCGGCGGCCGTGGCCTCGACCAGCTGCCGGACGACCATCCGCTTAAGCGCTTCTTCAAGGAATTCGGCGGCCCCAACCAGGATCGCTCCGACCGTGGCCCGAACCGCCACCGTGACGGCAAGGGTCCGCTGCGCCCCGTCGCTCAGGGCTCCGGCTTCTTCATTTCCGAAGACGGTTACATCGTCACCAACAACCACGTCGTCGATGACGGCTCCGCCTATACGATCGTGATGAATGACGGCACCGAACTCGACGCCAAGCTCGTCGGCCGCGATCCGCGCACCGATCTGGCGCTGCTGAAGGTCGATGTGAACCGCAAGTTCACCTATGTCCAGTTCGCCGATGACAGCAAGATCCGCGTCGGTGACTGGGTCGTCGCCGTCGGTAACCCCTTCGGCCTCGGCGGCACGGTGACATCCGGCATTATCTCGGCCCGCGGCCGCGATATCGGCTCCGGCCCCTATGACGACTACCTGCAGATCGACGCCGCCGTGAACCGCGGTAACTCGGGCGGTCCCGCCTTCAACCTCAACGGCGAAGTCGTCGGCATCAACACGGCCATCTTCTCGCCTTCCGGCGGCAATGTCGGCATCGCCTTCGCCATTCCGGCATCGGTCGCCAAGGACGTGATCGCCGACCTGCAGAAGGACGGCAAGGTCGAACGCGGCTGGCTCGGCGTGCAGATCCAGCCCGTCAGCAAGGATATCGCCGAATCGCTCGGCCTTTCCGAAGCCAGCGGCGCGCTCGTCGTTTCGCCACAGGCCGGCTCGCCGGGCGACAAGGCCGGTATCAAGCAGGGCGACATCATCACCGCCGTCAATGGCGAGCCCGTCAAGGATGCCCGCGACCTGTCGCGCCGCATCGGCGGCATGGCGCCCAACACCAAGGTTGAAATCTCGCTGTGGCGCGGCGGCAAGTCGCAGCCTGTCACGGTGACGCTCGGCGATCTCGCCAGCGACGATGCTTCCAAGGCGACGCCTGCCCAGAACGACGACAAGGGCGGCCAGTCCTCCAGCGAGAAGGTGCTCTCCAGCCTCGGCCTGACGGTTGCGCCCGCCGATGACGGCAACGGCCTTGCCATCACCGATGTCGACCCCGACAGCGATGCCGCCGCCCGTGGCCTGAAGACGGGTGAGAAGATCACCTCGGTCAACAACCAGCAGGTCGCTTCCGCCGCCGATATCGAGAAGATCCTCGAACAGGCCAAGAAGGACGGACGCTCCAAGGCGCTGTTCCAGATCCAGACGGACGATGGCAGCCGCTTCATCGCTCTGGATATCGACCAGGGTTGATAGGCTGAAAGGCGATGCCGGTTCTTTCGGGAGCCGGCGTCGCCAAGGAATGTGTCTCGCCTATAGGACGGGACAGAACATATGGAACGAGCGCGTGCCACTTGTTTCTTCTCCCCGTGGGGGAGAAGGTCGCGGCAGCGGGATGAGGGGGCAAGGGTAGCTAGAGACTGCGCGCTTGCCCCCTCATCCGACCCTTCGGGCCACCTTCTCCCCGGCGGGGAGAAGAAACCCAGCCGCACTCGCCCAGTCCCTGGGCGCTCGCTCCGTCTTGAAGCGCAAAGGTGCCAAAGACCAGGTCTTCGGAGGAAACCTCATGGAAAACAAGGTTCAGGAAATGTCTGTCGCATCTGTTTCCGGTTGTGCGGAAAAGGGCGAGGGCGCTATTGTCCCGCACATGAAGATTCTTGTCATTGAAGACGACCTCGAGGCTGCGGCCTATATGACCAAGGCGTTCCGCGAAGCCGGGATCGTCGCCGACCATGCGAGCGACGGTGAGAGCGGCCTGTTCATGGGTTGCGAGAACGCTTACGACGTGATGGTGATCGACCGCATGTTGCCGCGCCGCGACGGGCTTTCCGTCATCAGCGAGCTGCGCCGTCGCGGCATCGAGACGCCGGTTCTGATCCTCTCCGCGCTGGGGCAGGTGGATGACCGCGTCACCGGCCTGCGCGCCGGCGGCGACGATTATCTGCCGAAACCCTATGCCTTTTCCGAACTGCTCGCCCGTATCGAGGTGCTGGGTCGCCGCAAGGGCAAGCCCGAGCAGGACATGATCTACCGGGTCGGCGATCTCGAACTCGACCGGCTGTCCCACGATGTTCGCCGCAACGGCAAGGAAATCCTGCTGCAGCCGCGCGAATTCCGCCTGCTCGAATATCTGATGAAGAATGCCGGTCAGGTCGTGACCCGCACCATGCTTCTCGAAAACGTCTGGGACTATCATTTCGACCCGCAGACCAATGTCATCGACGTGCATGTGTCCCGCCTGCGCTCGAAGATCGAGAAGGACTTCGAGAAGCCGCTGCTGAAGACCATTCGCGGCGCCGGCTACATGATGAAGGACGAGGGCTGATTGGCGAAAATGGCCCGCCTCAGAATAGTGTTCCGGTCGACAGCGGTGCGCCTTTCGGCGCTCTATATTCTGCTGTTTGCGCTCTGCGCCGCCTTCTTGGTCTTCTATGTCACCGCCCTTTCCGAACGGCTGCTGAACCAGCAGACGCGCGATGCCGTGCTTCAGGAAGTCTCGGATGTGCAGCGCATCTATAATCGCGGCGGCATCAACCCGCTGCTGCGGATGATGGAACGCCGCGCCCGCCAGCCGGGGGCGAGCCTTTACGTCATCGCCGGGCCGAATGGCGAAATCCTTGCCGGCAACGTCGCTTCGGTGCAGCCGGGCGTTTTCGACAAGGAAGGCTGGACCGGTTTTCCTTTCCGTTACGAGCGTTACTCCGAAAGCGGCGACAGCGTGCAGCATCTGGCCACCGCCAATGTCTTCATGCTGGACAATGGCCTGCGCATCCTGATAGGGCGCGACCTCGGCGAACCCACCAAGTTCCGGGCGCTGGTGCGCAACGCGCTGATGGTGGCGCTCGCCATCATGGGTGGCGGCGCGCTGCTCATCTGGTTCGGCATCGGCCGCAACGCGCTGAAACGTATCGACCGCATGTCGGCGGCGACCAAGAAGATCATGGCCGGCGACCTTTCGCAGCGCCTGCCGCAGGGCCGCTCCGGCGATGAATTCGACCGCCTGTCCGGCTCGCTCAACGCCATGCTCGGCCGCATCGAAAAGCTGAATGAAGGCCTGCGGCAGGTCTCCGACAATATCGCCCATGATCTGAAGACGCCGCTGACGCGGCTGCGCAACAAGGCGGCCGCAGCGCTTGACGACAATGACGAGACGAAACGGCGCGCAGCGCTTGAAGGCATCATCGCCGAATCCGACCAGCTTATCCGCACCTTCAACGCGCTGCTGATGATTTCCCGCGTCGAGGCAGGTTCGATCGCCGCCGAAATGACCGATGTGGACGTCTCGGCGATTGCCGCCGACAGCGCCGAACTCTACGAGCCGGTGGCCGAGGATGCCGGGCTTGTGCTGGAGGCCGAAATAGAGGCTGACCTGTCAGTAAAGGGCAACCGCGAGCTGATCGGTCAGGCGCTCTCCAACCTCATCGACAACGCCATGAAATATGCCTGCGAGGGCGAAGGCGACAAAAAGCTCGTTGTGCGTCTGGCAAGGGAACCGGAGGCCATCGTGCTCTCCGTCGCCGATCACGGCCCCGGCATTCCCGCCGAGAAACGCGGCGAGGTGCTGAAACGCTTCGTCAGGCTGGATGAAAGCCGCTCGAAACCCGGAACCGGGCTCGGCCTGTCGCTGGTGGAGGCCGTGATGGAGCTGCATGGCGGATCGCTGATGCTGTCGGACACGGATGCCGCGAATGGCGCCTGTCCGGGGCTGACCGTTTCGATGGTGTTTCCCGTCTCGAAGGCTTAGGCATCGCGGCTGACGATGCCGTTCACCGGGATTTGTGCGCAAAGTCTTCGCCATCCGGAAAATGACTGTTTTTCAAGATTGTATTGCAAGATGATCTGAAGAATAGTCCGATTGATTGACGGCAATGGCTCTGTTCGGAAATCGCGTGCGATGGACGAGAGGATGTGTGACGGGTGGCAGCTACGGTTCCCTTGACCGACGACGGGCACGGCCCGATCATTCTGTTCGATGCCGAATGTGTGCTGTGCTCCGTGAATGCGCAATTCGTGCTGCGGCATGACAGGGCCGGATATTTCCGCCTGGCGTCCATGCAGGGCGATATCGGCGCGGAAATTTACCGACGTTGCGGCATGGACCCGAAAGATCCGGTCAGCATGCTGGTCGTGGAGGGCGGCAGGGTGCGGCAGGACAGCGATGCCGTGCTGAGCATATATGAAGCGCTGGGCCTACCCTGGCGGCTGGTCACCATATTGCGCATCGTTCCCGCATTCCTACGCGATCCCGTTTATCGCTTTGTCGCCCGCAATCGCTACCGCTGGTTTGGAAAACGCGAAGAATGCTGGGTAGCGCCGCCGGAGTACCGGGAGAGAATCCTTTGACCATGGCAATAGCCACCCGTTCAGGTAAACCGGGCATCGGCACAGAGGCGTCGGCAGGGCAATGAAAATATTGATCCTCGGCGGTTATGGTGTGTTCGGCGGCCGGCTGGCGGAACTGCTTGCCGATATGTCCAGCCTTGAAATTCTCGTCTGCGGCCGCAGCCTCGCACGGGCGGAGGCCTTTTGCGCAGCCTGGCACGGACAGGCGCAATTGCGCCCGCTGATGCTCGATCGCCGCGATATCGCAGACGCCCTGCGCATCCACAAGCCCGATCTTGTCGTCGATGCGTCCGGGCCGTTCCAGACCTATGGCAGCGCATGTTACGGCGTGATAACGGCATGCATCGACGCCGGGATAGACTATCTCGATTTCGCAGATGCCGCCGATTTCGTTTTCGGCGTCAGCCAATTCGACGAGCGGGCGAAAGCCGCCGGTGTTTTCGTCCTGTCAGGCGTCAGCAGTTTCCCCGTCCTGACGGCCGCCGTCCTGCGCGAAATGGAAAGGACCATGGACATTCTCACCGTCGAGGGCGGAATAGCGCCGTCTCCCTATGCCGGGATCGGCCTCAACGTCATGCGGGCGGTGGTGGGTTATGCCGGCGCGCCGGTCAAGCTCTGGCGGCATGGCAGGCCGGCGCATGGCGTCGGCCTTGCGGAAAGCAGGCGCTTCACCGTTGCCGTGCCCGGCAGGCTGCCGTTGCGCAATATTCACTTTTCGCTGGTCGATGTGCCGGATTTACAGGTGATTCCACCGGAACACCCGTCGATGACCGATATATGGATGGGGGCCGGTCCCGTGCCGGAGTTTCTGCACCGTATGTTGAACCTTCTGGCGAAAGCGCGGGCGCGGTTCGGCCTTCCCTCATTCGCGCCGCTATCGCCGCTGTTTCATGCCGTGCTGAACCGGATGCGCTTTGGCGAACATCGCGGCGGTATGTTCGTCCGCGCGCAGGGGCGTGCAGCGGGCAGGCCGATGGAGATGAGCTGGCATTTGCTGGCCGAAGGCGATGACGGCCCCTACATCCCCTCCATGGCGATCGAGGCTATTGTCCGCAAGATGCTGAGCGGCGAGCGCCCGCTGCCCGGCGCACGCGCCGGCACGGATGCGCTGAACCTTGCCGATTACGACCGGCTTTTCCGCAGCAAGACGATCTACACGGGGTTCCGCCGCGAGGAACCCGACGTCCCGCTGTTCCGCCAGCTTCTCGGCCCGGCCTTCGATGACTTGCCGCCGCGTCTGCGGGAACTGCACGACAGCAAGGATGCGAGGCAATGGAGCGGGGTCGCCGAGATACGCCACGGACAGGGCATGCTGGCCCGCATGATTTCCGCGCTCGTCGGCTTTCCGCAGGCGGGAAAGCAGGTTCCCGTCAGCGTCACCTTCACGCCGGAAAAGGATAAGGAGCGCTGGACGCGGAATTTCGGCGGGCGGCGCTTCTCGTCTACACAGTCGGCAGGCATGGGCAAGGATCGATATCTGCTGGCGGAGCGCTTCGGCATCGTTACCGTCGCTCTGGCGCTGGTGCTCGATGGCGGCCGGCTGGCTCTCATCCCTCGGCGATGGCATGTTCTGGGCGTACCGCTGCCCGGCTTTCTTCTGCCGAAGGGCGAGAGTTTCGAGTCCGAGGAAAACGGCCGGTTCTGCTTCGATGTGGAAATTTCTCTGCCCTTCGTCGGTCTCGTCGTCGCTTATAAGGGCACGCTGGAACCGGCCGCCCGTTCTGCGAAACATCGCGGCCCCGGTGAAACGCTTTGCGGCGCTTCACCGGGTGAGGAGGCGTGAGGGCAGAGACGCCTTTCCTCATTGGGGACGTGCTGGAGCGCGCATCCGTGGCCGCGCGGTTCTCCTGCTCGCGGTTTAGAACGTGTAAGCGATGCCCACCATTGCAAACGGCTGAATATCTTTCTTCGACAGGGGGCTGTCCTTGGCATCCCCCAGCAGGAAGCCGACGCCGCCCGTGCCGGTGATAGACCAGTTCTCGGTCATAAGGTAAGTGACGGAGGCGCTGGCGTCGATGCGCTTGAAGCCCGATTTCGCGTCGAAGCGGCGCAGGCCCGAGCGGGCGGACTGGGCCGAGGTGACGCCGAAATAGGATTTCATGTGCTTGTCGTCCGCCCAGGTGGCGGAGAGGTCGGCGCCCAGGATGAACTGGTCCACCTTGTGCGAGACGCTGGCGCCGATGGTCGCGGTCAGGCCTTCGCTGCCGTCGATGGTCTTGTCCACCTTGGCGTAGATTTCGAAGGGGTCGACGCCATAGGCGATGACGCCGCCCACCACGCCGGCCGCCTTGATATCGCCCATTCCGCGCAGGTTTTTCCTGTCGTCCTTCTCCTTGCGCCCGGCCTCCCAGCCGCCCTTCACACCCAGCCTGAAGCCGTTGTGGTTCAACAGGTTGACGGTGACGCCGCTGAAATCGATGCTAAGCGTATCTCCATATTCGATGGAAACCAGCGGCACGGCGCCTGCTTCCAGCTTGTCTGAACCCTCATATTTCGGGGCGTAGGCGGCACCGACACCGAGCGTGATCTTCCAGTCGCTGGAGCTGCTGTAGCGGGCATTGTCGAAATTGCCCTGCGGATCGGCCACCCGGTCCGATTTGCCGATATCGGCGGCGAAAACGGGGGTGCAGACGGCCTGCGCCATGGGCAGCGTCGTCAGGCAAAGGGCCATCGCGCGCAGGTTCTTTTGCAATTTCGCTGTAAAAATCTGTTTCATGATCATATCCGTAGCAACACCGAGCGTTGGAAAACCGGGGAGTCGGGTTTCGTTGAGGCTGACGCTACGCGGGCACAATTGCGGAGACATTACGGGGTACGGCGCTTTGGAAAACATCGCCATCGGCGGTTTTATGATCGCAAAGCGGCCTGCATTTGTTACAACGCCAGATGCATGCGCCGGGAGGATTCTAAGAGGTGCGGCGGCAGGGACGTTTCGGGTGCGGCGCATCCGGTCCTGAAAGCCGTATGTTAGGAAGCGGCGAGAGGATAGTCGGAAGAGGGAGAGACACAGTGACGAAACGGGAAACCGCCGAAAGGCGGCTGAGCGAGGTTCTGCCGGGCGTGATCCGCCCCTATACGCAGACGGAACTGAAATCCGTTCTTTCGACGCTGAAGGATATCGGCAAAAGCGAGCCGGCGGTGGCCGCGCTGCTTGCCGGGGAAAGCGCACTCAAAGAGTTCATCGCCGCGGCTTTCACGCTGTCCCCCTATCTGCGTGACATGGCGTCGGCGGATGAGGGGCTTTTGTCGCTGGCGATGTCGAAACCGCTCGAGCCGCTGCTGGCGGGTCTTGTCCATGAGGCGCGCGATTGCTGGAAGCCGGGCGAAGAAGGCGGGGTGCCGAGCGAAAACGAGGTGATGTCGCGGCTGAGGGTAGCCAAGCGGCGGCTCTCTTTCATCGCGGCACTTGCCGATCTGGCGCGCATCTTCACCGCCCGCGATACGACACGCTGGCTGAGCGACATGGCGGATGCATCGCTTTCCGCCGCCATCGATCACCTGCTGCTCGCCGCCCATGAGAGCGGCAAGCTGAAGCTGAAGAATGTCGCAGCCCCCAGCGATGGGTCGGGCCTCATCGTGCTCGGCATGGGCAAGCTCGGCGCGCGGGAGCTGAATTATTCTTCCGATATCGACGCCGTGGTGTTCTTCGAACCCTCAGCCGGCATCATGGATGATCCCTATGATGCGACGGAGAATTTCGGCCGGATGATGCGCCGTCTGGTCCGCATCATGCAGGAGCGCACGGCCGATGGTTACGTCTTCCGCACCGATCTTAGGCTGCGGCCAGACCCCGGCTCGACGCCGCTCGCCATCCCCGTGGAGGCGGCGCTGCTTTATTACGAGGGCAGGGGGCAGAACTGGGAACGTGCCGCCTATATCAAGGCGCGGCCGGTGGCCGGCGATATCAAGGCGGGTGAGGATTTCCTGCGCGAGCTGACGCCCTTCATCTTCCGCAAATATCTCGATTATGCGGCGATTGCCGATATTCATTCCATCAAGCGGCAGATCCACGCCCATAAGGGCCATGGCGCGATTGCGGTGAAGGGCCACAATGTCAAGCTTGGGCGCGGCGGCATCCGTGAGATCGAGTTTTTCGCACAGACCCAGCAGTTGATTGCCGGCGGCCGTATGCCGGCGCTCAGGGTGCGCGCAACGCAGGAGGCGCTTGCGGCGCTGACCGAGGCGAAATGGATCGACGCCGAAACGCGGGACAGCCTGACAGACGCCTATTGGTTCCTGCGCGAAGTGGAGCACCGCATCCAGATGGTGCGCGACGAGCAGACCCATGTGCTGCCCGACACCGAAGCCGAACTTAAGCGCATCGCCTTCATGCTCGGTTTCGAGGACACCAGGGCCTTTTCGGAAAAGCTGGAACAGGTGCTGCGGCTGGTGGAACGGCGTTATTCGGCGCTGTTCGAGCAGGAGGTGAAGCTGTCAGGCGAGGCCGGCAATCTGGTCTTCACCGGCCAGAAGGACGATCCCGATACGTTAAAGACGCTCTCCGCCCTCGGTTTCGAGCGGCCGGAGGATATTTCCCGCGTCATCCGCACCTGGCACAATGGCCGTTACCGGGCGACGCAATCGGTGGAGGCGCGCGAACGGCTGACGGAGCTGACGCCGGACCTGCTGCGCGCATTCGGTGAAAGCAAACGGGCCGATGAGGCGCTGCTGCGTTTCGACAATTTCCTCTCCGGTTTGCCGGCCGGCATCCAGCTCTTTTCGCTGCTCGGCAACAACCCGGCGCTGCTCGACCTGCTGGTGACGATCATGTCGTCCGCACCGCGCCTTGCCGAAATCATCGCCGCCCGTCCGCATGTGTTCGACGGCATGCTGGACCCGGCATTGATGAGCGACGTGCCGACGCGCGACTATCTCGCCCACCGCATGGGAAGCTTTCTCTCCAATGCCCGCCACTACGAGGATATTCTCGACCGGCTGCGCATTTTCGCCGCCGAACAGCGGTTCCTCATCGGCGTGCGGCTCCTGACCGGCGCAATCCGCGGCGAGGTGGCCGCCCGCGCCTTCACTCACCTTGCCGATCTGGTAATCGAGGCCGCGCTCAATGCCGTTCTGGCGGAGATGGAAGCGGCGCATGGGCCTTATCCCGGCGGGCGCGTGGCTGTCATGGGCATGGGCAAGCTTGGCTCCTTCGAGCTGACGGCCGGTTCGGATGTCGATCTTATCCTGCTTTACGATTATAACGATGCCGCCCATGAATCGACCGGCGCAAAGCCGCTCGATGTCGTGCGTTATTTCACCCGCGTCACCCAGAGACTGATCGCCGCGCTTTCCGCGCCGACGGCGGAGGGCGTGCTTTACGAGGTGGACATGCGGCTTCGCCCCTCCGGCAACAAGGGGCCGGTGGCGACGCGCATTTCCGCCTTCGAGAAATACCAGCGCGAGGAAGCCTGGACCTGGGAACACATGGCGCTGTCGCGCGCCCGCCTGATCTGCGGCGATGCCTCGCTGATGGAGGATGCGCGCCGCATCATCGCCTCCATCCTGTCCCAGAAACGTGACGTGGCCAAGGTCTCCACTGATGTGCTGGAGATGCGCAGCCTGATCGAGCAGGAGAAGCCGCCGGAAAACAACTGGGATTTCAAGCTCATCAATGGCGGGCTGATCGACCTCGAATTCATCGCCCAATATCTGGCGCTGGTGGGGCCGGTGAAGGGGCTTGCCGCGCATGAACCGGGGCGCAACACGGCCGAAGCGCTGCAGGCGCTCGCCGCCCCTGTCATGGAGCCGCAGGCCTTTGATGATTGCATGGCGGCGATGGCGCTCTACACCGAAATCTCGCAGATCGTGCGGCTATGCATCGATGGCGCCTTCAACCCGAAGGAAGCGCCGGCGGGCCTCACCGATCTCGTTTGCCGGGCGGGGGATTGCCCTGACATTCCCACGCTGGAGGGGGAGGTGAAGCGGCTGGCGAAGGCGGTGCGGAAGGCGTTTGTGGGAACGGTGAAGAATGGCGGGTGAGGCTTCACCCCCCTCTGCCCTGCCGGGCATCTCCCCCACAAGGGGGGAGATCAGCTAGACGGACGCTCCTCGCCGAATTCGCAACGTTTGAGATGATCGAGCCGTTGCCGCTGGTCGATCTCCCCCCTTGTGGGGGAGATGCCCGGCAGGGCAGAGGGGGGTAAGCTCCGCATCCGACGCCAACTCAATGCACCGTCCCGCAGCACCCCGCCGCATGCGGAATGATGATCGTCACCACGGTGCCCCGACCCTCGCACGAGCGGATTTTCATCGTGCCGCCATGCAGCTTCACCAGCGAGCGGGAAATGGCGAGCCCGAGGCCGGAGCCCCCCTGGCTCTTGGCATATTGGCTCTGCACCTGTTCGAAAGGCTGGCCGATCTTGTTGAGCGCCTGGGCGGGAATGCCGATGCCGGTGTCTGCGATGGTGAGGATCATCGCGGCCTGATGCACATGGGTGCGCAGCGCGATGCGGCCGCCGTCGCCGGTAAATTTCACGGCGTTGGAGAGCAGGTTGAGCATGATCTGCTTCATGGCGCGGCGGTCGCCCTGCATGGTGAGGCCAGCGCAGACTTTCTGCTGCACGATGATGTTCTTCTGTTCGGCCTGAATGGCGGTCAGCCGCAGCGTCTCTTCGATCAGTGGCGCGAGATCGATGGTCTCGCGGTTGATGCGCATATGGCCCGCCTCGATCTTCGACATGTCGAGAATATCGTTGATGACGTTGAGCAGGTGTTTGCCGCTATCGTGAATATCGCGAGCATATTCGGAATATTTCGGCGAGCCGACCGGTCCGAACATTTCGTTCTGCAGGATATCGGAAAAGCCGAGGATGGCGTTGAGCGGCGTGCGCAGCTCATGGCTCATATTGGCGAGGAATTCGGATTTCGCCCGGTTGGCGGCCTGCGCGCGCTCTTTTTCGGCGAGATAATTGGCGTTGGCGTCGGAAAGCTCGGTCTTCTGCCGCTCCAGCTTGTGCTGTGAGGCGGAGAGGTCGCCGATGGTGGCCATCAGCCGGCGTTCGGAATCGCGCAGCCGTTCCTGATGGCGCTTCAGAAGGGTGATATCGGTGCCGACCGCAACGAGGCCGCCATCGCGGGTGCGGCGTTCGTTGATCTGCAGCCAGCGGTCATCGGCAAGCTGCACTTCCGTGGTGCGCGACAGGCCGGACTGGTCCGGATCGGCAACGCGACGTTCAACGACGGGGCGAGCGGCTGCGGCATAGACGGTGCTTTTTTCCGTACCCGCCACCAGCACGCTGTCCGGCAGGCCATAGGCCTTCTGGTAATGGGTGTTGCACATGACGAGGCGATCGTTCTTGTCCCACA
This sequence comes from Agrobacterium leguminum, assembly GCF_015704895.1. GTDB lineage: Bacteria > Pseudomonadota > Alphaproteobacteria > Rhizobiales > Rhizobiaceae > Agrobacterium > Agrobacterium leguminum. The sequence continues at coordinate 34,555 of NZ_JADQWB010000010.1, forward strand.
GCACGAAGGCTTCCGAGGTGGATTCGATGGCGTCGGCAAGGCGCTGGTCGGCTTCGGCGTAGCGTTGCGCAAGGCGGTGCTGTTCGGTCACATCCATGGCGATGCCGATGACGCGCGGGCCGTTATTGGTGCGGATGACCTGGGCGCGGGCGCGCAGCCAGACATAATGGCCCTTGGCATGGCGCATGCGGAAGATCTGATCGATCTGGCGCAGGTTGCCGCAGCCGACGGCGCGGGCAAGCTCGTAGAGATTGCCGTCTTCGGAATGCATCATGCGGGCGGCGTCGGAGAAGGAAAGCGGTGCGGCCTTCGGCGGCAGCCCGAGAATTTCGTAAAGCGAACCGGACCAGAACATGCGCCGGGTGGAAAGATCGAAATCCCACAATCCGCAGCGGCCGCGAGACAGCGCGGTCTCAACCCGCAGGTTGGATTCGGCGAAGATATCGTCGGCGTCGCGGGCGCGCTTCACCTGCATGTAATAGGCATAGAGCACGACCAGCAGGATCGAGGAGATGCCGGCGAACAGCGTCACGTTCATGGCGATTTCGCTGCGCCAGAAGGAACGGATCGGCTGCAGCGAGCGGGCTGCGATCACCATCGCGCCATCGTCGCCGAAGGGGATCATCGTCGCATAGTGCTGCTGGCCGTCAATATTGGTCTCGATGGTGCCGGGCGCGCCGGGGAAACGCTGCACGATGGCGATTTCCGGAAGCAAAGCCGGCAGCGACGTGCCGATATAAAGCATCGCTTCCTTGCCGGCGCCGGCGAAAATGCGGCCATTGCTGCCCGAAAGAAGCACCATCGTACCGTCGGCAAGGCTGCCCGACGGCAGCGCCGCGACGAGATTGGCTTCGGCGCGGGCGCGATCCTGCGCGGTGAAAACGGTATCGTTGTTGAGAAGGGCAGCTTTGGCCGTCAGCGCCGTCAGCGCCGTGGAATGGCGGGCGGCCTCTTCCATGCGGCTATATTCGGCAACGATGCCCAGCATGCGCGAGGCCGCGACGACGACGAGAAAGGCGAGGATGAGAATGGGAATGAGACGTTTCAGCAGGGTCTCGACCTGCGGCATCGGGCGGTCGGAGCCATTCATCAAACCCATCAGGTCGCTGGAAAGCCTTTCGCCCCAGGCCGCAAGATCAGAAAATTTGGCATACGGCCGCTCATCGCCCGCAGTCGCCCGCCGCACGTTCGTCATTGTCCCGCCTTCAAGATGTCCCCAGTGATTCGAAGCGCCGCCGCTCGAATATGACTAGTGAATCAAATGCGATTCGCTGTGTCCAGAGGCAAAAGTTAAAAGAATTTTAACCCCTTGAACCGACTCCGTATTTTTTCGGGACGGTCTGTTTCCGCTTTGGCGAAGGCGGGAATTATGAACGAAATCAGTGAGCCGGCAATCCGATCCGGTCGTTGCGGAGCGCCGCTGGAACAGGCGTCAGGCTCCGTCGAAGGCGTCGAGAGCCGTGCCAAGCGCGCTGATCACGCCATTGCCCGCCGCCGGAAGACCGGTCAGCACCGCGCTGATTATATCGTCGCGGCTCGCGCCCCGCACCTTGGCTTCCATCACGTGAAAGGAGAGCCCGCTTTCCAGACGCAGGGCGGCAAGAATGCCGATATAGATCAGGCTCTGCGTCTTCACATCGAGCGTGGACGCCGCCCTGAGACCCTGCACGGCCTGAAACCATGCCGCCTTGTGGGCCGGAGCATCGGTCATAAAGCGCTGAAACGAAGCGCTGGTCTTGGACATATCCGTCATCTGAAATTCCTTTCCGGTCTTCAGCCGTTCCCGGCCTCTCGCGAACCATCCTGTCGCGCAACGCAATACGCCGCCTTGATGGCGATCAAGACGGCGTATCGGCATTGTCCGGAGTTTTGGCGGGGCGGTCAGCCCTTCAGGATGCGCCCGACGATGTCGCTTACATCCGTCGACAGCCCCTTGGCGTCGGCGATCGTCGAAAGCGCCGCCTTGGCGTGTTCGGCGCGGCTTGCCTCCAGCGATCGCCAGGAGCGCATGGATGTGAGAATGCGGGCGGCAAGCTGCGGGTTGCGCTTGTCGATGGCGATGATCTGTTCCGCCAGGAACCGGTAGGCCGCACCATCGGCACGGTGGAAGCCGGTGGGGTTGGCGAAGGCAAGCGTGCCGACGAGCGAGCGTACCCGGTTCGGGTTGGTGGCGATGAAATGTTTGGATTTCATCAGCGCCTTGATCCGGTCGAGCGCACCGTCGCCCGGAATGGCGGCCTGCAGCGAGAACCACTTGTCGAGCACCAGCGCATTGTCGGCGAAGCGCGTTTCGAAGGCGGCAAGCGCTTCCTTTGTTTCCGTGCTTTCCGGGAAACGCTGGGTCAGGACGCTGAGCGCATGCGCGAGATCGGTCATGTTGGTGGCGTCGGCAAAGGCCTTCGCCGCGCGGGCCGGCGTTTCCTCGGCAAAGGCGAGGAAGGTCAGCGCGCCGTTGCGCAGCGAACGGCGTCCCGCACTTGCCGCATCCGGGCTATAGGCCTCGCCGTCAGCCGTGCTGTCGGCAAGCCGCCGCAGCGTTTCGAGCCCGGCCGTCGCAATGGCCTTGATGGTGGCGTTGCGCGCCTTGTGGATGGCGTCCGGATCGTTGTCGCCGCCCATTTCACGGGCGATATCCGTTTCGCTCGGCAAGGCGAGAGCCTGCGCCCGGAAGGCGGGCTCAAGTGCGTCGTTGCCGATGATTTCGATAAGCGTTGCGGTCAGTTCCGCATCCGTTTGAACGTCCTTGCCGTCCTGCACGGCCCTAGTGGCGGCAATCAGCGCCGGCAGGGCAAGATCGGTCAGCGCCTGGAAGCGCGCGAACATATCCGTCTCATGCCGGGCGATCTGCACCAGATCGGCCGCATTCTGCTCGAAATCCAGATTGATCGGCGCCGAGAAGCTGCGATTGATCGACAGCACCGGCCGCGAGGAAATGCCGGAGAAGGAGAATGTCTGGTTGCGTTCGGTCAGATGCAACACGCCATCGCGATAGTCGCCGCCTTCGACGGTCTGAGGCTCGGCGATCTGGCCATTGTCGAGGATCAGCGCCAGCGACAGCGGAATATGACGCGGCTGCTTCACCGATTGGCCGGGCGTCGGCGCGGTGGTCTGTTCCAGAGTGAGCTTGAATGTGGACTTGCCCGCATCATAAGCCGAGGAGACGGAGACGAGCGGCGTGCCCGCTTCGGTGTACCACAGCGAAAACTGCGAAAGGTCACGGCCGCTGGCGTCAGTGAAGCTCCTGACGAAATCCTCGACGGTTGCGGCTTCGCCGTCATGGCGCTCGAAATAGAGATCCATGCCCTTCTTGAAGTCGTTTTCCCCAAGGATCGTGGCGATCATGCGGGTGACTTCGGCGCCCTTTTCATAAACGGTCGTCGTGTAGAAATTGTTGATTTCACGATAGGTATCGGGGCGCGGCGGATGCGCCAGCGGGCCGGAATCCTCGGGAAACTGCTCCGATTTCAGGTGACGCACATCGGCAATGCGCTTGACCGGGCGTGAGCGCATGTCGGCGGAAAATTCCTGATCGCGATAGACCGTCAGGCCTTCCTTCAGGCAGAGCTGGAACCAGTCGCGGCAGGTGATGCGGTTGCCGGTCCAGTTGTGGAAATATTCATGCGCGATGATGCGCTCGATATTGGCGTAGTCAGCGTCGGAGGCGGTTTCCGGGTCGGCCAGCACGAATTTGTCGTTGAAGACGTTGAGACCCTTGTTCTCCATCGCGCCCATGTTGAAATCCGACACGGCGACGATCATGAAAATATCGAGGTCGTATTCGCGGCCGAAACGCTCTTCGTCCCATTTCATCGAACGCTTCAGCGCGTCCATGGCATAGGCCGCACGCGGCTCCTTGCCGTGCTCGACGTAAATCTTCAGCGTCACGTCGCGGCCGGACATGGTGGTGAAGGTATCTTCCACCACGCCGAGATCGCCGGCGACGAGTGCGAAAAGATAGCTTGGTTTCGGATGCGGATCGAACCATGCCGCGAAGTGACGGCCTTCATCGTAATTGCCGCCGCCGAGGAAATTGCCGTTCGAGAGCAGCAGGGGATTGCCGTCCTTCGCCGCGATGATCGTCACCGTATAGGGCGCCAGAACATCCGGCCGGTCGGGGAAATAGGTGATGCGGCGGAAACCTTCCGCCTCGCATTGGGTGCAATAAACGCCATTGGTGCGGTAGAGCCCCATAAGCTGCGTATTGACCTGCGGATTGATGTAATTGGTGACGCAGATTTCGAAGGGCGCCTCCGCCGGCAGGTCGCGGATGGTCAGGCTCTCCGGCGTTGCCTCATATTGACCGGCGGGAAGCTCCACCTGGTCGAGCAGCAGGCTGGAAAGCTTCAGCTCGTCGCCATCGAGAACCAGCGGCGCCTGCCGCTCAGCACCCTCGCGCCGGTGAAAGATCAGACGGGCTTCGACCTTGGTATTCTTGGGGTCGAGTTCGAAGGTGAGATCCACCCGCTCCAGAACGAAATCGGTGGGGCGGTAATCTGCCAGGTGAACGATCTGGCCCGTGTCTGTTCGCATGACTGTCCCTGAATAACTTTGCGTGGTCTTCCCGGCATCATGTCGTCATAAGGCCCGGATGTAAAATGGGTAGAATATTCGTCACGTTCATGTGCGCGTCGGAGGACGTTCTGTCCCGCCATGGAAGGCTTTGCCGGCCATGCAGACAATCCTCCCGCCGCCGGACCTGTGGACCATGGCAGCAAATGTTGAACGATTGCTGAAATTATATTTTATTTTCTTCAAATTTTAGCGCGCGTCGCTTTTGGTTTGCATCATTTCCGCAGCCGCGAAAACAATACATCCCCAAATCAACGGAATTCACGGGTAAATCACATTTTTTGTTGTAAAGCGCCGGGGGAATGCTCTAGCCTTGCGCAAATCCAATTCCCTTGCGTCGTCCTCCCCGCATGAAAAATCTCCCGATGGCGTGTTTGCGCAGCCGATATGAGTAGTTGCCAATGAACGCCGAACCGATGAATCCCTTTCGCGGGATTAGCCTGAAGCTGATTTCGGTCGGCTTTTTTCTTGTCATGCAGACCTGTATCAAGGCCGCAGGCGATGTGCCTGCCGGCCAGATCACCTTTTTTCGCTCCGCTTTCGCCATTCTCCCGATTGTCGTCTATCTGGCGTGGCTGCATGCGCTGACCAGCGCGCTGCACACCAATAATCTTTTCGGCCATTTCAAGCGCGGGTTTCTGGGCATCCTGTCCATGGCCTGCGGCTTTTACGGGCTGACCATGCTGCCGCTGCCGGAATTCATCGCCATCGGTTACGCCTCGCCGCTTCTCGCGGTCGTTTTTGCCGCCGTCATCCTGCATGAAAAGGTGCGCATCTATCGCTGGAGCGCGGTCTTTGTCGGCATGACGGGCGTGCTGGTGATTCTCTGGCCGAAGATGACGCTTCTGCGGGAAGGCGGTTTTGCCGCCGGCGAGGGGCTGGGGGCCATTGCCGTATTGTGCGGTGCGGCGCTCGGCGGTCTGGCGATGATCCAGGTGCGGCAACTGGTGGAAACGGAAAAGACGCCGACCATCGTGCTCTATTTTTCGCTCACCGCCACCCTGCTGTCGCTTGTCAGCGTGCCCTTCGGCTGGAGCGCGTTGAGCATGACGCAGGCCATGCTGCTGATCACCAGCGGCATCTGCGGCGGGGTTGCGCAAATCTTCCTGACGGAGAGTTATCGGCACGCCGAAGTCTCGGTCATCGCGCCCTTCGAATACAGCTCCATCATCTTCGGCATCGCGGTCTCCTACATTCTGTTCGGAGATATTCCCACGGTGACAATGCTGATCGGCACGGCGATCGTTATCCTCGCCGGCATCTTCATCATCTTTCGCGAGCATCAGCTGGGTCTGGCAAGACGGGCGGCCCGCAAGGCCTCGACACCGCAGGGATGACGGAACCCAAATCTGCGCGTCTTGCCTGTTTCCAGGATAAGCGCGCGGCATTCTCAACCACCGAATTTCACGAAAAATGCTTCTCCTCCGTCATCCCGGCCTTGAGCCGGGATCCAGCCGACGCGGCTCTCACGCGGCGAGAAGAGTCTTTTCAGCCCAAGGACTTGGGCTGGCTGGATTCCGGCTCAAGGCCGGAATGACGGATTGGATGACGCATGGTGGAAGACAAGATTGAGAGTGCCGTTTTTCGTCTCAACCGGCGTTAACGGAAGAAGGGACGGCTGGGCGCGCACTACAACCTTGTGACTCGGTTCAAGACTTCGTCGCAGCCTTTCGAAAAAAACCACGCAAAAGCAAAAGGCGCCTTCCCGAAGAAAGACGCCAGCGCGCAATCATATCTGTGGACCAGCGCTAGACTGGCCTGAGTGCTTCTCAGCGCTCGCGGAAATCCGCGAAGACTGCCGAGGGACGCGTCACGCGGACCTGCTGCATGGCAGCGCGTGCGGTCATCTGTTCGTTTGCGGCTGCGCCGAAACGATGGTAACCCTGACTGGAGCGAGGGCCGAGGCCCGCCAGGCGGAGCGTTTCAAAGCCGGAATGTACCGGACGGAAGCGAGTGGTCATTGCCTTGGTTCCTTAAACCTATTCCTCCCAAGACATGGGGCCTATATCGCAGCGCAGCATGGATTCGGCAAGCTGAGCAAATGCGCCGCTGTTATGCGCATTGTGCATGGCTTTTTTCATAATTCATTTACATTGAGCAAGAATAAGGCAATCAGCCTTCGGCAATCTTTGCCTGAAAAGCCAATAAATCCTGCCATGCCAATGACTTGCTGGCCGGCGCATTCAAAAGTTCCTGCGGATGCAGGCTGGCCAAAGCGGGCAAAATCAGGTGTCCGGCTGCGACATCACGCCACTGTCCGCGCAGCGTATGGATCGTGCCGGTGCCGCCAAAGAAGAAACGTGCGGTAAAGTTGCCGAGAAGCAACAGGTGTTTCGGCTCCGCCAAGGCGATCTGACGCTCGATGAAGGGGCGGCAGATATCCATTTCGGCCTGAGTCGGCGGGCGGTTGCCCGGCGGCCGCCAGGGCACGACATTGCCGAGCATGATGGTACTGCGCTCAAGCCCGATGGCTGCCAGCATGCGGTCGAGCAACAGCCCGGTCTTGCCGGCGAAGGGCAGGCCTTCGCGGTCGTCATCGGCATCCGGCATCGGGCCGATGACCATAATGGCGGAGGCGGGGTCGCCTTCGGTAAAGATCGTATTGCGCGCGCTGTTCTTGAGGTTGCAGCCGCTGAAACCGTCGAGCGCGGTTTTCAGCTCGGCAAGCGACCGCGCGCTTTCGGCCGCAAAACGCGCCGCCGCCACGGCCTGCTCGTCCGGCATGGCGACATTCTGCTGAATGGCGGGGGCCGCCGGTGCGCCGCGCGCCGGGGCGTTGCGCGTCGCCGCCTGCCGCTGAGGCGCATCGGCACGGCGGTCCGCCGGCCTTTCCATCTGGCGTGAAGCTGCTGCGGCCTCCTGCGCAGGCGCGGATCGGGCTGGGCGGGCGGCGGCAAATTCGGCGAAACGATCGACCGGCTGGTCTTCCAGCAGCCAGTCCACGCCCGCATCCGCATGGAAATGCAGGAGGGCGGCGAGTTCGGCCGGGGAGAGGTCGTGAGCGGCGATCATGGGCGGAAATTACCCCATGTTCCCCGCCCGGGGAACCCGCAAATCACACTGTCCAGCGCTGAATATCGCCGCTTTCGCCGATCATGGCCAGACCATGCGCAATCGAGAGCAACTCGCCGCCGCTTTCGATGCGGTCGGCGTCGAAACGGCGGGTGAAAAGCTCCCGAACCGCCGGCACGAAGGAGGTGCCGCCGGTCAGGAACACCTTGTCGATGGATTCGGGCGCGACTTTCGTCTTTTCCAGAACCTCGTCGAGCGCTTCTTCTATCTTGGCGAGGTCTTCGGCGATCCAGTTGTTGAAATCGCTGCGCTTCACCATCTTGCGGCCGGCCTTGCCCAATGGTGCGAAGTTGAATTCGGCTTCTTCCGCCGAGGAGAGCGCCATCTTGGTGGCGGAAATCGCCTGATAGAGCGGGTAACCCTCGTCATGTTCGACCAGATCGATGAAGAGTTCGAGCTTTTCCGGCTCCAGCGCCGAGCGCACCAGCGATTTGAGGTCGGTGAATTCCTTCGAGGTCTTGAAGATCGACAGCTGGTTCCAGCGGCCGAAATTCACGTAATAGCCGGAGGGCACGTCCAGTACCTTGTCGAAGCTCTTGAACTTGCTGCCCTTGCCGATTTCCGGCGAGACCAGATTGTCGATCATGCGGAAGTCGAAATGATCGCCCGCCACGCCGACGCCGGAATGGCCGATGGGGGTGGCGGAAAGCTTGCCGGCATGGGTCTCGAAGCGGATCAGCGAATAGTCCGTCGTGCCGCCGCCGAAATCCGCCACCAGCACATTGGCGTCCTTCTTCAGGCTCTGGGCGAAATAATAGGCGGCCGCCACCGGCTCATAGACATAGTGGATTTCCGGGAAACCGGCGCGGGTGAGCGCCTCGTTGTAACGGGCGAGTGCCAGTGTTTCATCCGGATTGCTGCCGGCGAAACGCACCGGTCGGCCGGCGATGACGGTGGAGACGTCTCCCGGCCATTCCTCGCCCGCATAGGTCTTCAGCTTGCGCAGGAACACGTCCATCAGATCCTCGAAGCTCTGGCGCTTGGCGAAGATCAGCGTGCCCTGAAACAGCGGCGAGGCCGCGAATGTCTTGATCGATTGCAGGAAACGGCAGTCGCCGGCATTGTCGATGAATTGCCGGATGGCGGCATGGCCGGCTTCCACATGCAGGGCGGCCGCACCAAGGCCGGCATCCTTCATGAAGGAGAGCGCCGTGCGCATGCTGTCATCCGTGCCCGCGCTGCTGGTGAAGCGCATGGACCGGCTGGCGCCGCCCGTGTCGGAAAGAGCCATGACCGTGTTGGTCGTGCCGAAATCGAGGCCGAGAGCCCGCTTTTGCGTCATCGCCATATCCTTGTTGCCGATAGAAACACCCGCCCGGCCTGAAAGGCGGCCCGGCGTGAAAATAAGGGATGCCTTTGGCACCCCGATGTCAGAGGAGGGCGGTTGATTGCACAGGCCCGATGGAATGGCAAGCTTTTCCCCCACCGTTTTTCGCAGATTGACGGCAGCGTCTGTCGGGTAGGGAAGATGGTAAACGATCCGCCTCCGCACTCGTGAAAGAGCACGGCAGTTTTTTGACAATGTTCTTAGGGGTTTGTCGCTATGCTGGTACGAAGCCGCTGCCGTTGAACAGCGCAATGGCAGCCGGCGCGCATGCATTGTTTTTTGTACTGGCGGAGCCCGACGATAAGGGTTTAATTCAACGCTCCCTTCGGTTTTGCCTGTCGCTTTGTCATCTGGAAAATTCAATGTCCCGCAAGACGACCAGTTCCAACTTCGACAATGTATCGCCGGATCATCCCGGCCTCGTTCGGGGCGACGCCGGCGTTTTCAACCGTCAGCTCATGAACCTTCTTGAAGCATCGCAGCAGGGTTATGCGCTGTTCGATGGCGAGGACAGGTTGTGTTTTGCGAATGCGGCTTTCCGCAAGGCGCTGGATGTCGCGCCGGATGAATTTCCAAGCTGGGTCGAGTTGATGCGCAGCGGCTACGGCAACTCCACCGGCACCGTAATCGAGACCTCCGACTTCGAGGTCTGGTTGCGCTCCGCCAGGACGAGGCGCGGCAAGCTGCCCTTCCGCACCATCGAGACCAGCCTCAATGACGGGCGCTGGATGTTGACGACGGAAACGACTTTGCCGGGCGGCTGGATGCTGTGCGTCATCACCGATATTTCCGAACTCGGCATAGAGCTTCGCGACCTCAGGCAGGAACGCGACAGGGCGCTCAAATCCGCCCTCTGCGACGAGTTGACGGGGCTCGGCAATCGCCGTTACCTGATGGACAATCTGGGTCACAGCCTCGGCCCCCACAAGGCGCAGGCGCTGGCGCTGGTGCTGCTCGATATCGATCATTTCAAGAGTATCAACGATCGCTTCGGCCATGCATCGGGCGACAGGGTGCTGAAACATTTCGCCGAAAAACTATGCGCCGCCGCCGGTCGCGACGATCTCATCGGGCGTATCGGCGGCGAGGAGTTTCTGCTGGGGCTGAGCGGCGCGCGAATGCACAATGCCGAAAGCGTCGTCGAAGCCCTGTTTGCGTCGCTGCGGGAGGCCTCGCCGCTCGAACAGGTCCCGGATTTCCGTTACACCTGTTCGGCGGGCATTGCCTTCGTGCGCCCCGGCGATTGCGCGGCTGAAGCGCTGCGTCGGGCGGATACGGCGCTTTATCGGGCCAAGAATACGGGGCGCAACCGCTTCGTCATCCACGATGCGCCCGTTTGATAACGCGCCGTCGCGGCCTTAATTCGACTTTGCCGCGCCGCCATCCACCCGCAGCATCGTACCGGTGATGTAGCTTGCCGGCACCGAGCAGAGGAAAGCGCCGGCGGCGCCGAATTCCTCCACCGTGCCGAGACGGCCCGCCGGAATGCTCTTGACGGAAGCCTCGCGAATTTCCTCGACGCTTTTGCCAAGACGCTTGGCGTTGGCGCCATCGAGCTCATCGATGCGGTCGGTATGGATACGGCCGGGCAGCAGCAGGTTGGAGGTGACGCCGAAACCGGCCACTTCGGAGGACAGCGTCTTGCTCCAGCCGACCAGTGCGCCGCGCAGCGTATTGGACAGCGCCAGATTGGCGATCGGCTCAAACACGCCGGAGGAGGCGACAGTCAGGATGCGGCCGAAACCCTGTTCCTTCATCTGCGGCAAAAGCGCATTGGTAAGCGTGATGACGCGCATCACCATCGACTGGAAGAAGGTATCCAGCTTGTCGGCCGTTATCTCCTGCGCAAGGCCCGGCGTCGGGCCGCCGGTGTTGTTGACGAGAATATCGATGCCGCCGAGCTTTTCCCTGACGGCCTGAACCATGGCCTCGACGAAATTATCCTCGGCCAGATCGCCCCAGACCCAGTCGGCCTTGCCCTTGCCGAGCGCATTGATCGCCTTGCAATTCGCCTCCAGCTTCTCGCCGCTTCTGCCGACAAGAAGGACATGTGCGCCTTCTTTCGCCAGCGCGGTGGCAATGCCCAGCCCAAGGCCGCGAGAGGAGGCGAGAACGAGGGCGCGTTTGCCGGAAATGCCGAGATCCATGGGTTTTGTCCTGTCTTGTGAGTGCTCAATGTGCTGTTTATAGAGCATTTCCAGGAAAAGTGGACCCCGGTTTTCCGTCTGGAAATGCTACAAAACAAAGAGTTAGAGCGTTTTCTCGATTCGAGGAAAAGAGAAAACGCTCCAGCAAGGTGGCGTCCGGTTTTGAAGGTAAAATACACGTCATGACAGAACAATCCCTGCTCAAATTCTCCATTGCTGTCACGGTTCTTCTGGCGCTCTTCGGCATCGGCGCAGGCCTGTTCTCCGGCTCCTTCGCCGTGGTTTTCGATGGTGTCTATGCGCTGACGGATGCTTTCATGACGGTGCTGGCGCTGCTTGTCGCGCGGCTGATCGCCGCTTCCGCCGCGCCCAAACCCGGCGGCCGGCTGGTGGAGCGTTTCACCATGGGCTTCTGGCATCTGGAGCCGATGGTGCTCGGGCTTAACGGCACGCTCCTGATGGGGGCGGCGATCTACGCCCTCATCAATGCCGTCGACAGCCTGATGGATGGCGGCAGATCGATCGAGTTCGATTACGCCATCGTCGTCACCTTCGTCAGCTTCGCCGTCTCGCTCGCCATGGCATGGTTCGTCAAACGGCAGAACCGCCGGCTGAAATCCGCCTTCGTGGCGCTGGACGCCAAAAGCTGGCTGATGAGCGCGCTTCTGAGCATGGCGCTATTCATCGCCTTCGCCGTGGGTTACGGGCTCACGGGAACGGCGCAGGCATGGCTGGCACCCTATATCGACCCGGCCGTGCTGGCGCTGGTCTGCCTCGTCATCATCCCCATGCCGCTCGGCAATGTGAAACAGGCGCTCGCGGACATTCTTCTGGTGACCCCGCTGGAATTCAAGCAGCATGTGGACCGGGTGGCCGCCGAGACGGTGGAGAAATTCGGCTTCTCCTCGCACTATTCCTATGTCGCCCGCGTCGGCCGCGGCCGTCAGATCGAACTCTTTTTCATCGTGCCGAAAAACTGGCCGCCCCGGCGTCTGGAGGAATGGGACGCGATCCGCGACGAGATCGGCGATGCGCTGGGCGGCGAGGGGAGCGACCGCTGGTTGACGATCGTGTTCACGACGGATGAGGAGTGGGCGGTTTGAGTGGGAAGGTCTGAGGGGCGGAGTTGCAGCCCCTTTGTGTCAACCGGGTATTGAGCGGCTACCGATCCATCGCGCAAAGCCCGTCGCAATTCTGGTTCATGAAGAGCGATTTCAGCGCCTGCGCCTTTTCGTGTTCAAGCCCGGACAGTTCCGGCAAAATCGTGTCGATCTGGGTGGCCATGGTGGTTCGGTCGGCAAGGGACGTCGCGGTGACCACGGGAATGGCGCTGGCATTGAGGGCGTTCAGCAAAATAAGCCGGTTCTCGGATCGCAAATTCGGTGAGCGCAGCATAAGGGTCAGTCCGGTAAACTGCTCCATGATGCCAAGGCGCATTTGGCGCAGGCCATCGCGGCGCGCCTTGTTCATCTGATCGGCAGGAAGCACGGCGACAAAATCGGTAATCGCCTCCAGCTGAGCCGCCTGGACATGTAATAGATAGGCTCCGGCGCGTGCGATTTCGTCCTGGTATTTGAACGTATTTGCCGCTGTGTCCGGAAGGCTGCCGTTCTGTGGGGTAAACAGTGCATAGGTTTTAAGAACGGCGCCCGCATTCGCGCCGATGGCGATGAGCGCCGGAACATCGGCGGACCGGTATGGCTGTCTGCCCAGGGTCCCCTCCACATTCCAGAGCCGGTCCAGCACCTTCGCATGAGCGGGGTTGGACAATCGCGGTAAATCCCCCTGCGCGAGCGTGTCGAGGCCCTGAAATGCTGCGGCCGATTCGTTTTGATTGGCGGAAGAGACATCGGCCTTTGCCACCAAGGGCATCGCGCCAAACCAGGACAATAACAACAGCGCTGGAATCAATCGCTTCAAGGTGGCGTTCTCCTCAATTGAACTGACGTTCTTTTTTACGGTGCATGACAGGTTTTATGGCGCCCGCAACTCGAGCGCAACATCAGGTAGCAATTCCGACGACCTGCCGAACGGCTTGCGCCCCTTGCTGCGAATCGCGCAACCCGCTAGCTTTCAACCACAGGCTAGACCCAAGCCTCCCCCCTCCTTTCGGGAAAGCATCGCACATGCAGGGTGACGCCAAATCATCGAACCATCTGTTCGAGCATCGCATAAGGAGGGGTTGCGTTCCGGCTCGCAATGGAGGTCTTTGATGAAACTTTCTGCACCGATATTTCAGCTTAAACGCCGTGCAAAGCTGATGGCGCGAAACAATGATGTTCCGCTGAATGAAGCGCTGGATCAGATCGCGCAAGAAGAGGGCTTTGCAAGGTGGAGCATGCTGTCGTCCCGGATGTCTTCCGGGCCACTTTCCGAAACGGTACTTTCCCGTCTCGATGCCGGCGACCTGTTATTGCTCGCTGGCCGACCGGGGCAGGGCAAGACCATGCTTGGTCTTCAGCTTCTGATCGATGCGGCCCGGGACGGCCGCAAGGCGTTCCTGTTTACGTTGGAATTGACCGAAAAACAGGCGGGAAAATATCTCCAATCGCTTGAAAGGGAGGCTGACGGCTTCGCCAACCAAGTTCAGATTGTCACTTCCGATGAAATTAGTGCGGACTATATCATCGATCGGATGTCGGGGTCGCGACCGGGAACAGTCGCGGTGATCGACTATCTCCAGGCGCTGGATCAACAGCGGAGCAAGCCCGTTCTTTCCGAGCAGCTACGAGCCCTCGGTGATTTTGCGCGACGGTCAGGTTGCGTTCTGGGCTTCATTTCGCAAATCGACAGATCGTTCGATCCGGAAAGCAAGCGGCTTCCTGACATCCGCGATATTCGCCTTCCGAACTTCGTCGATCTCGGCCTTTTTAACAGGGCGTGCTTCCTCCATGATGGCGAAGCGCAACTTCAGGACGTCGCCTGATTGCCTGCCGCGACTTGACGGGTCGCGGCAGGCACTCTGCTGAAATCTGGTTGCGACATAGCGCGGAACCGTGCCTGAAACCACGTGAGAAGACAGCGGAAAACGCCAAGCAGCTGCGGAAATAGGGCCGCCACAGCCTTCGCACCGTCACCCCACCTTCTTCAGTATCCCGGCTTTAACAACCCTTGACGCCCGTGCGCGTCACTCCTATTCTTTTATTTACGTGAACGTAAAAGTAATAAAGCAATCATCAGGTTGTCTGACAATTGACTGGCGTGCGACATGTTTTGCCGCTATAGAAGCTCGACAAAGGCGTCCTGCTTTGCGAAGACAGGCGCTGGTGGATGCGGTGTCGCGGATGGTTTTTTGACTGGCGCGGGCGATGCGCCGGGAATGCCGGAAAGCGGATATAACAACAGCCGGATGGGACCGGCGATGCGGAGAGGATGAGATGACGGAAGCGATGGAACTGCCCGAACGCGAAGCGATGGAATTCGACGTTGTGATCGTTGGCGCGGGTCCTGCGGGCCTTGCCGCCGCGATCCGGCTGAAGCAGGTGGAGCCGGAGCTTTCGGTCGTCGTTCTCGAAAAGGGTGCCGAAGTCGGCGCGCATATTCTCTCCGGCGCGGTGGTCGATCCGATTGGCATCGACAGGTTGCTGCCGGGCTGGCGCGAAGAGGAGGGGCACCCCTTCAAAACCGAGGTCAAGGACGACCAGTTCATGTTCTTAGGCCCGGCCGGCTCCATCCGCCTGCCGAATTTCATGATGCCGCCGCTGATGAACAATCATGGCAATTACATCGTCTCGCTTGGGCTGGTCTGTCGGTGGCTGGCGGAAAAGGCGGAAGGGCTCGGCGTCGAGATCTATCCGGGCTTTGCCGCAACCGAGGTGCTCTATAACGATGAGGGCGCCGTCATCGGTGTCGCCACCGGCGATATGGGCATCGAGAAGAATGGCGAGCCGGGTCCGAACTTCACCCGCGGCATGGAGCTGCACGGCAAATATGTGCTGATCGGCGAGGGCGTGCGCGGTTCGCTCGCCAAGCAGCTGATTTCCAAATTCGATTTGTCCAGGGATCGCGAGCCGCAGAAATTCGGCATCGGCATCAAGGAACTCTGGCAGGTCAAGCCGGAGAAGCACAAACAGGGTCTCGTGCAGCATTCCTTCGGCTGGCCGCTCGGTTTCAAGACCGGCGGCGGTTCCTTCCTCTATCATCTCGAGGATAACCTCGTCGCCGTCGGCTTCGTGGTGCACCTCAACTACAAGAACCCCTATCTTTACCCCTTCGAGGAATTCCAGCGCTTCAAGACGCATCCGGCCATCCGCGAGACCTTCGAGGGCGGCAAGCGCATTTCCTATGGTGCGCGCGCCATCACCGAAGGCGGCTATCAGTCGGTGCCGAAGCTCACTTTCCCCGGCGGCGCGCTGATCGGCTGTTCCGCCGGTTTCGTCAATGTGCCGCGCATCAAGGGCAGCCATAATGCGGTGCTGTCGGGCATGCTGGCGGCGGAAAAGATCGCCGCGGCGATTTCCGCCGGCCGCGCCCATGACGAGGTGGCGGAGATCGAGGCGGAATGGCGCGAGGGCGATATCGGCAAGGATTTGAAGCGGGTCAGAAACGTCAAGCCGCTGTGGTCGAAGTTCGGCACGCTCATCGGCGTCGGTCTCGGCGGTCTCGACATGTGGACGAACCAGCTGTTCGGCTTCTCCTTCTTTGGCACGCTGAAGCACGGCAAGACGGATGCCGAGAGCCTTGAGCCGGCCGCAAAGCACAAGCCGATCGCCTATCCGAAGCCGGATGGCGTGTTGACCTTCGACCGCCTGTCGTCGGTGTTCCTGTCCTCCACCAACCATGAGGAGGACCAGCCGGTGCATCTTCAGGTGAAGGACATGGCGCTGCAAAAACTGTCTGAGCACGATGTCTTTGCCGGCCCTTCGACGCGTTATTGTCCGGCCGGCGTTTACGAATGGGTGGAGAAGGACGGCGAAGAAGTCTACGTCATCAACGCCCAGAACTGCGTGCACTGCAAGACCTGCGACATCAAGGACCCCAACCAGAACATCAACTGGGTGCCGCCGCAGGGCGGCGAGGGGCCGGTTTACGCCAATATGTGATGGCGATTACGGGCGGAGCCTTCTCTTCCGTCATGCTCGGGCCTGTCCCGAGCATCTGCAACGGATTGATTTTACGATAGGTGGATAGATCCTCGGGCCTGTCCCGAGGATGACGTCGAGTGTGGAAAGACCGCTCGCAATCACTCTCAGCCATTGTGTCATGCGGCCGGGAGTGGCGACATGTGCGGAACGGGCAGACCTCTGATCGAAGGACTCATTTCCCACGATGCAGACGCGCCTTGACTGGATGCCAGTACCCAAGTCCGGCATGGCGGAAGAGCAGCGTCCACAGCCCGTCTCCCCGTCAGTATTTGTGGATTGCTCTTCGATTTCTTACATATAGGATGTTGGGGTGTTGCATGGTCGCGTGGCCCGTGGATTGTGGTTCAGCGATGCGGTAACGCCTTGAATGTGCATATGGTCCTAAGTGCCGTCGCCCGACGGCAGGGAGTGAAGGAATGTCCGGCTTTCAAAGGCTGAATATCGTGCGGAAGACAGGGTTCGTTGCCGGTGTGGCAACGCTTGCGATGATTGCCGTTTCTTTCAGCGGCGGTCCGCTGGTGGCCGCAAGCTGCCGTACCGATGCCATGGCCGGCATCGACTGGCGCGAATGCAACAAGCGCCTGCTGATGCTGGGCGGCAGCAATCTCGATTCGGCAATGCTTTACGGCACGGATTTCACCTATACCGACCTGCGCGGTTCTTCGCTGAAGGGCGCCAATCTCGAGAAGGCCAAGCTTATCCGCACGGCCCTTGGCGAGGCGAACCTGCAGGGCGCCAATCTGACCAAGGTGGAAGCCTATCGCAGCGATTTTTCAGCCGCCGACGCCACCAACGCCAAATTCGTCAATGCTGAAATGCAGCGGACCAAATTCGAAAACACCAAGCTGGACGGCACGGATTTTACCAAGGCTGAACTCGGCCGCGCCGATTTCGAGGGCGCGACGCTGAACGGCTCGAAATTCTCCCTGACCAATCTGTCACGGGCCCGTTTCGGCGGCGCCAAGCTCGGCGGTCCGGTGGATTTCACCAGCGCATTCCTGCTGCTGACGAGGATCGAAGGGCTCGATCTTTCCATGGCCACCGGCCTTGATCAGAAGCAGATCGACATTGCCTGCGGCGACGCCAAGACCAAATTGCCGAACGGCCTCACCGCGCCGGCCTCCTGGCCGTGCCCGGAAGATCCGGACGACGATTGACAGGAATAGCCGGGCGGTCTTACGCTCGGCCCAAACATCTCCATAAGCGGAAGAGAAGCGTCCGCGCTGCGGACGCCTCACCGGCGATCAGAAGCCCGAAAGCACGATCTTGCCCTTGGCCCTGTTGCTCTCGATCAGCCCATGCGCCTTGATGAGATTTGCGGCATTGATGGTGCCGAAAACCTCCGTCAGCGTCGTCTTGATCTTGCCGGCATCGACAAGCCCGGCCACATGGTTGAGCAGCCTGTGCTGCTCGATCATGTCAGGCGTCTGAAAAACGGCGCGGGCGAACATCATTTCCCAATGGATCGATACGCATTTGCGCTTGAAGGCCATGACGTCGAAACCGCCGGCCGGATCGTCGATCAGCGCGAAACGACCCTGCGGCGCAATGGTCGCCACGCTGTCGGCGGCATGGATGTCGCTATGGGTGGTGGAGAAAACAAAGCCCGGCGCACCGAGCCCGAGCGCTTCCACCTGCGGGGCGATCGGCTTGCTGTGATCGATGACGTGATGCGCGCCGAGTTCCTTCACCCACGCAATCGTCTCGGGCCGTGAAGCGGTGGCAATGACGGTGAGGTCGGTCAACGCCCGCAGAAGCTGGACGGCGATGGAGCCGACGCCACCCGCGCCGCCGATGACGAGAATGGCGTTGGCCGCGCCCGGAACCGGCTCCTTCACCCGCAGCCGGTCGAACAGCGTCTCGTAAGCGGTGATGGCGGTCAGCGGCAGCGCGGCGGCCTCCTCGAAATTCAGGGACTTCGGCTTTGCGCCGACAATGCGCTCATCGACCAGATGGAATTCGCTATTGGAGCCGGGGCGGTTGATGACGCCTGCGTAAAACACCTCATCGCCCGGTTTGAACAGCGTGACCTTGTCGCCAACGGCCTTCACCACGCCCGAAGCGTCGAAGCCCAGCACGCGGGCGGCGCCGTTTTCCGGCGACTGGTTGCGGCGCACCTTGGTGTCGACGGGGTTCACCGAAACGGCCTTCACCTCCACCAGAATATCGTGTCCCTTCGCTTCCGGCTGGGGCAGGTCGATATCGATGAGAGCGTCTTTCGCGGTGATGGGCTGGCTGGTCCTGTAACCGATGGCGCGCATGAACAGTCTCCTTTGCTTGTTTGCGTGCCTCTTACTTGATACATATGAACATCGATCGCAAGAATGCACATTTTGTGATGATACATACAAAAAGGATACTGTGATGTCGCGACCGCGCGCCAAGCTCACCGGCAACTTTCCCGGCTGCCCGGTGGAATCGGCCTTAAGTTTCCTCGATGGCAAATGGAAGGGCGTGATCCTCTATCACCTCATCAATGAGGGCACGCTGCGCTTTAACGAGCTGCGCCGCCATATTCCCAGCGTCACCCAGCGCATGCTGACGAAGCAGCTGCGCGAACTGGAAGAGGCCGGCCTGATTTCCCGCACCGTTTTTCCGGTGGTGCCGCCACGCGTGGACTATGCGCTGACGCCGCTCGGCGAGACGATGATACCGGTGATCTCGGCGCTGAAAAGCTGGGGCGACGCCCATGTCGTGTGCAGGAACGGCGAGAAATATACCCGCCTTCCCGAGACGAAGGAAAAGGCCGCCTGAAAAATCACGGGTAAAAGCCCATCCCTGCGCGCGCCTTTTTCATGGTGCGATGCAACATGTATTTGCCCCGATTGATGCATAATGCTGCGATCTCGATTCGCAGCAGGGACATCAGGACACATGAGCATCGGTTGGTTGGAGGCCGCATTTCTCGGCTTTTTGCAAGGGCTTACGGAATTTCTTCCGATTTCTTCAAGCGCGCATCTGAGGATCGCCGGGGAGTTCCTGCCCTCCGGCGCGGATCCGGGAGCCGCCTTCACCGCGATTACGCAGATCGGCACCGAAGCCGCCGTGCTGGTCTATTTCTGGTCGGATATCATGCGCATTGCCATCGCCTGGCTCCGGCAGAACTTTCGCCTCGGCGAGTATAACAAGGCCGATGCCCGGCTCGGCTGGCTCATCATCATCGGTTCCGTGCCGATCGTCTTTCTTGGCCTGTTCTTCAAGGATGCCATCGAGCACTCGCTGCGCAACCTTTACATCACCGCCGTAATGCTGATCGTCTTCGGCATCGTTCTCGGCGTTGCCGATAAAATCGGTGAGAAGCGTTACAAACTGAACCAGCTTATCTGGCGCGATGGCATCCTGTTCGGTTTCGCGCAGGCCATGGCGCTCATCCCCGGCGTTTCGCGCTCGGGCGGCACCATCAGCGCCGGCCTGCTTTTGGGCTATACCCGCGAGGCGGCAGCGCGTTATTCCTTCCTGCTCGCCGTTCCCGCCGTCTTCGGCTCCGGCTTTTATCAGCTCTTCAAGAGCATCGGCGAGGACAATCCGGTCGGCTGGGGTCCGACGGGGCTTGCGACACTGATCGCCTTCGTGGTCGGTTATGCGGTGATCGTCGTGTTCCTCAAGCTGGTTTCCACCAAGAGCTACATGCCCTTCGTCTGGTACCGCGTGGTCATTGGCGTCATTCTTTTGGGGCTGCTGGGAACGGGCGTGATCAACGCGGGTGGGTGAGGGGTAGCGTTAAAGCCTGTGCTCACCGCAAATGAAAAGGCCCGCTCCTTCGAACGGGCCTCAGCTTATTGACAAGGCTAATCAGGTACTCGACGTCATCCTCGGCCCTGTGCCGAGGATCTAACCAAGTCCAATTCAATCGAGACGTTGCAGATGCTCGGGACAAGCCCGAGCATGACGAAAGAGAGCTTTCCAGACTTAGTCGGCGTCCTAAGGCCCGCTCTTCGGAGCGGGCCTTTCGTTTTTTACAGCAACGTGCCGCTCAAGATCACCAGCGCCACCGAGAAGTAGATGATCAGCCCGCTGACATCCACCAGCGTCGCGACGAAGGGGGCCGATGCGCTGGCCGGATCGAGCCGCAGGCGCTGCAGTACGAAGGGCAGCATGGAGCCGGCGAGCGAACCGAAGGTGACGATGCCGACGAGGGCCGCGAAAACGGTGGCGCCGACCAGCAACCAGTGCTCGCCATAATCGTAAAACCCGGCCTGCTGCCAGAGGCTCAGACGCAGGAAGCCGATGGCGCCCAGAATGCAGCCGAGTGTCAGGCCCGTCGGGATTTCCCGCAGCAGCACCCGCCACCAGTCGGAAAGCTTCAGCTCGCCTAGCGCCAGCGCCCGGATGATGAGCGAGGTGGCCTGCGAACCGGAGTTGCCGCCCGACGACATGATGAGCGGAATGA
Source organism: Agrobacterium leguminum (assembly GCF_015704895.1). GTDB lineage: Bacteria > Pseudomonadota > Alphaproteobacteria > Rhizobiales > Rhizobiaceae > Agrobacterium > Agrobacterium leguminum. Next base: position 55,144 of record NZ_JADQWB010000010.1, read on the forward strand.
ACAGCGTCAGCACCACGGCCTTTTCCAGCTCGCCCTCGAAATGCTGCATGGCGCTGGCCGTCAACATTTCACCGAGGAAGAGCGCTGCGAGCCAGCCGGCGCGCTTGCGGATCATGTCCGGAAAACCGATCGTCATATAGGGCTTGCCGAGCGCTTCCATACCGCCGAACTTGTGGGCGTCTTCCGTCGTGTCGGCGATCATGGTGTCGATCACGTCATCGACGGTGACGATGCCGAGAATATGCGAACGGTCATCGACGACGGGCAGGGCCAGAAGGTCGTGCTTGCGGATCAGCCGGGCGACATCCTCCTGCGACATCAGGGGGCTGGCGCAGACGATGCCTTCCTTCGATGCGACGGAGAGGATGGAGGCGCTGGCTTCGCCGGTCAGCAGGCGGCGCAGCGTCACGACGGTGGAGAGCGTTCCATCCTGCGCCAGCACATAGATGGCATAGACCGTTTCACGCGACCGCTCGACGACGCGGATGTGCGAAAGGGTCTGTTCCACCGTCCAATTGTCCGGCACGCTGACGAATTCCGTGGTCATGATCGAGCCGGCGGTACGCGGCGGATAACCCATCAGATGCTGGATGGAGAGCGCCGTCGTGCGGTCCAGCCGGGAAAACAGCTTTGCGCGCGGCTCTTCGGCCATTTCCGCCATGACGTCGGCCACGCGGTCGTCGGACATCAGGTTGACGAGGCGGGCGGCCTGTTCGACCGGAATATCGGCGATGATGGCGGCGGCGCCATGCAGTTCCGGCCGGTCGAGAATGGCGACGGCCTTTGCCTGCGGCATGGCGAGGAGGGCGGTTACGGCTTCGCTGACATCGAGCGTGTTGAGGTGCTCGACGCGTTCGGCAATGGTGGTGGAGCCGGCGTTTCCGCTACGAAGAAGACGTGCGGCCTTGCTGGCCCTCTGGGAGAGGTTGTGGAAGTTCATGATTGCTCACCTTTCCGTCGATTCGCCGATCACGGCGAACGCGGTGGTGAGCCGACAGCGGTCGGATCAGTTCACGTTCGCCGGTCTCGGCAAAGGCAATCGACTGCTACTGTCGCTAGACATCCAATGATGCTCCGTTGAAATCCGCGCCGTGCCGGTCGGCATGCGCGTAAGGCCGTGTTGCGCCTGAAACCGAAAAGAGTCAAGCGCCCGATCATGAAATTTCCGCAAGGTTCTGCACCGTGGCGAGGGGCGGCGATGCAGACTGTAAAAAAGGCGGCTTCAAGCCGCCTTTTCGCGCCGTTCGACGGTGACGGAAACAAGGAAAACGCCAAGCCCGAGAAGGGAAAGAACCGCACCGACATAACCGGTGGAGGCGTAACCGAAACCCATGGCGATGACGAGGCCGCCGAGCCAGGCGCCGAGCGCATTGGCGATGTTGAAGGCGGAATGGTTGGAGGCGGCGGCGAGCGTCTGCGCATCCTGCGCCACATCCATCAGCCGCGTCTGCACGGCCGGACAGGCGGCGAAACCGCAGCCGATCAGGAAGACGCAGAGGCAGAGCATGAAAGGATTGTCCGCCGTCATGCCGAACACGGTCATGACAAGCACGTTGAAGGCAAGCATGCCGCCAATCGTGCCGTTGAGCGAGATATCGGCCAGCCGCGAGCCGACCACATTGCCGACATTCATGCCGATGCCGAACAGCGCCAGCACCATGGAAACGGTGGAAACCGGCATCATCGCCACATCGGTGGTGGTCTTGGCGATATAGCTGAAGACCGAGAACATGCCGCCGAAGCCGACGGCGGCGATGGCGAGCGTCAGCCACACCTGCACGCGGCGGAAAGCGCCGAGTTCGCGCCAGACGCTCGCGCCTTCCTCTACCCGATCACGCGGCTGGAAGAACCAGAGCAGAGCCACTGTCAAAAGCGCGATGCCGCCGACCAGCATGAAGGCCGCGCGCCAGGAAAGCAGCTGGCCGAAGAAGGTGGCGAGGGGCGTGCCGAGCAGGGTGGCGATGGTGAGGCCGAGCATGACGCGGCCAACGGCGCGGGCGCGCTTGTGGATCGGCGCCATGGAGGCCGCCACCAGCGCCGCAACCCCGAAATAGGCTCCATGCGGCAGGCCGGTGATGAAGCGCAGGACGGTGAAGCTCAGGAAATCCGGTGCGACGGCGCTCAAGATATTACCGGCCGCGAAAAGCCCCATCAGGCCGAGAAGCAGGGTGCGGCGTGTCATGCGCGCGGCGAGAACCGCGATGATCGGCGCGCCGATGACGACGCCGAGCGCATAGGCCGTGATGACATAACCCGCCTGCGGAACAGTGACGCCATAGGTGGTGGCGACGTCGGGAAGCAGGCCCATGATGGCGAATTCGCCGGTGCCGATGCCGAAGCCGCCGGCGGCAAGCGCCAGTTCGATGAGCGCGATGGCAAGCGGGGAGAGGGCCACGGCAGGGGCGGCCGTGTAAACGGTTTCATTCTCCGCGCCAGGGCGGGCTTCGGAAATATTCGACTGGCTCATCGTGACCTGAAAAGCGGGAAGGGCCCACAGAAAAAAGGGCAAGACCGTATGGGAGCGGTCTGCCCTGACTGGAGATGCGCGGTCATGAAAATGACCTTAAGTGATCCCTAACATGAAATGATGCGTTGCGGTAGAGCGATTCTCGGCAAAAGAGCATCTTCACGCGATGGTGTTCGGAACCCTATATAGGGTCAGGCATTTACGCGCGGCTGCCTCACTGGATCGGGTTGGAAACATGAAGCTCATTGCAATTTTCAATCGTGACGGCGGCACGTTTCGCACCACCGACATGGAGGCCTATTGCGACCATGCCCGCGAGGTCTTCACCAGCGCCGGCCACGCCATCGATTGCCGTCTGGTCTCCGGAAAGGATATCGTCGAGGAAATGGAGCGCGCCGCCGATGAGCCGGGCATCGAAGGCATCATTGCCGGCGGCGGCGACGGCACGATTTCCGCAGCAGCCGCCATCGCCTGGAAACACGGCATCGCGCTCGGCATCGTTCCGGCCGGCACCATGAACCTCTTCGCCCGCTCGCTGAAGCTGCCGCTCGATATTCGCCAGGCGCTGGAAACGCTGGCGAATGGCGAGATTGCCAGTGTCGACATTGCCAGCGCCAATGGCCGCCTCTTCGTCCACCAGTTTTCCGCGGGCCTGCATTCCCGCATGGTGCGCTATCGCAACAATCTCGCTTTTGCCTCCCGCCTCGGCAAGATCAAGGCAAGCATCCGCGCCGCCATCAGCGTCATCCTCAATCCGCCGGTCTTCGAGGTGGAATATACCGTCAACGGCAAAACGCAGCATCGCAAGGTCTCGGCCATTTCCGTTTCCAACAATGAATTCGGCCAGAGCGCATTGATGGTCGCGGACAATGTCTCGGGCGGCCATCTCGGCTTTTATCTCGCCGATCCGTTGCGTCCTTCCGGCGTCGCGAAACTCGCTTTTGATATTCTGCGCGGCAGGCTGAAGGAAAACGCCGCCGTGACCGCCATGACCGTGACGGATGTGGAGCTGCATTTTCCCAAGAAACGCCATGACCTGCGCTGCGTCATCGATGGCGAATTGCTGCCCATGGAGCGGGATGTGGCGCTGGAGGTTCACGCCGGCGAATTGAAGGTGCTGGTGGGGCGGCCGTTCTTCGGATAGCGCGTGACTGAGGAGCAGCGACACCCGCTTATGGACAGGGTGTTTGCCGCTTGTTTCTTCTCCCCGAGGGGGAGAAGTCCGCGGCAGCGGGATGAGGGGGCGAGCTCTCGGTCTATCTCTGCCGTCGCCCCCTCATCCGACCCTTCGGGCCACCTTCTCCCCCTCGGGGAGAAGAAACCCAGCCGCCTCCGTTCGTCCAAGCCGCCCCCTAAAAAACGCCAGCCTTGCCAAATCGAAGCCGCCCGGCCATGTTCGGCAGGCGCGGTGGCGTGAGCGCCGTTGCCTTTATGGGAGTGCGATCTGTCATGAATGAAATCTCCAAGCCGATGTCCAATCTCGCCGCCATCGATGCCGCCCATCACCTCCACCCCTTTTCTGACATGGGCAAGCTCAACGCCGCCGGCACCCGCATCATCGAGCGCGCGGAAGGGGTGTTCATCTATGACAGCACCGGCAGGAAATATCTCGACGCCTTTGCCGGCCTCTGGTGCGTGAATATCGGTTACGGACGCCGCGAGATTGCCGATGTCGTGCAGCGCCAGATGAACGAGCTGCCCTATTACAACGCGTTTTTCGGCACCACCACGCCGCCCGCGACGCTTCTGGCGCAGAAGATCGCCTCGCGCGCCGGGCCGAAGATGAACCATGTCTTCTTCACCAATTCCGGCTCGGAAGCGACCGATACCTGGTTCCGAATGGCGCGCGTCTACTGGAAAGCGCTCGGCCATCCGACGAAGACCAGGGTAATCGCAAGGCGCAACGGCTATCACGGCTCGACCGTGGCAGGCGCTTCGCTCGGCGGCATGAAATGGATGCACGAGCAGGGCAACCTGCCGATCGAGGGCGTGGCCCATATCGGCCAGCCCTATTGGTATGCCGAGGGCGGCGATCTTTCACCGGCCGAATTCGGCCTGAAGGTTGCGCGCGAACTGGAAGCGAAGATCGATGAACTCGGCGAGGAAAATGTCGCCGCTTTCGTGGCTGAACCCATTCAGGGTGCGGGCGGCGTCATCGTGCCGCCGGAAACCTACTGGCCGGAAATCGCCCGCATCTGCAAGGCGCGCAACATCCTGCTCGTCTCCGATGAGGTGATCTGCGGTTTCGGCCGTCTCGGCTCCTGGTTCGGTTATCAGCATTTCGGCGTGGAGCCGGACCTCGCCCCCGTCGCCAAGGGCCTGTCATCAGGCTATCTGCCGATTGGCGGCGTCATCGTCTCGGATCGGGTGGCGAAGGTGATGTTGTCTGAGGTCGGTGACTTCAACCACGGTTTCACCTATTCCGGCCATCCCGTCTGCGCCGCCGCCGCCCTGGAAAACCTCCGCATCATTGAGGAGGAGGGACTGGTGGAACGGGTGCGCGACGATATCGGCCCTTATTTCTCCGAAGGCTGGAAAAGCCTTGTTGGTCATGAACTGGTCGGCGAGGCGGTGAATGTCGGCCTGATGGGCGGCCTGCAGATTACCGCCGACAAGGCGACGCGCCGGCGTTTCGCCAAGCCGGACGACATCGGAACCGCGGTGCGCAACCATTGCCTGGCAGATGGCCTTGTGATGCGCGCCACCGGCGACCGCATGCTGGCCTCACCGGCGCTGACGATCAGCCGCTCGGAAGTGGATGAGATCATAGAAACGCTGCGCAAGGGGCTCGACCACCTGCGCGATACGCGGGAGCATTTTCAGTAAAACTGCGTAGCGGTTTTACGTCCGGAAAATGCGACGAAAAACTCTTAGGGAGGACTAAAATGGCAGGTCAGGAACATCATTACGCCGTTCAGGTGAAATGGACGGGCAATCGCGGCAAGGGGACTTCGGGCTATCGCGACTATGAACGCGACTACACGATTTCCACGGCGGGAAAGGCTGACATAGCCGGCTCCTCCGACCCCGCCTTCCGCGGCGATCCCTCCCGCTGGAACCCGGAAGACCTGCTGGTTGCCTCGCTCTCGGCCTGCCACAAGCTGTGGTACCTGCATTTCTGCTCGGTCAACGGCATCATCGTCGAAGACTATGTCGACAATGCCGAAGGCACGCTGGTGATGGAAAAGGATGGCGCGGGGCAATTCAGCGAAGTGGTGCTGAAACCGGTGATCACCATTTCGAAAGGCGATCCGGCCAGAGCGGATGAGCTGCACCATGATGCACACGACAAATGCTTCATCGCACGCTCGGTGAATTTTCCCATCCGCGTGGAGGGGACGGTGAAGGTGAAGGTGGTTTGAGGCTCACGCCAGTCGCAGACCGAGATGATCGGCCATCGGCTGAAAGTCTCGGTCGTTTTGCAACAGCTTGTGCCCGTGCTCGATACAGTAGGTACCGATAATGAGGTCGTTGCTTTTTCTGATCGTATAGCCGCGCTCCCGCAGGAAGCGGTAATTGGCGGCGGCCTTGATGGCGAGCTGGGGCGACATCATCGCGACGCAGGGAAATTCGCCCATCATCTGCTCAAGGCGGCGCGCATGATGACCGTCACGCGCGCCTCTAAGCACCTCAAGAAGAATGATATCGCCGATCAGAATTTCGCCCTGCGCCATTAAAGCGCGAAACTTGGCGGAGAGGGTAGGCGCGTCTTTTCGAATAAATGAAATCCAGGCAGAGCTATCTGCTACGATCATTTGGCGTTCTTCACATCCCAGTCCGTCTCAGCATCCCAATCCGTCCGCATCTCGTCCAGATCACCTTCCCAGCCCATGCCCTCCAACGCATCGAGGGCGCGCATCTGACGATGAATGCGCACCAGATCGCGCAACGCCTTTTCCACTGTCGCCTTTTTTGTCGAAAGACCGGTGATTTCCATCGCCTCGGCGATCAAGGCGTCATCGAGTTCAATGTTGGTACGCATCGAAAACTCCTTGGTGTATCGATTTTCGAAACAATACACCAAGGACGCTTTCCGCGATATCTGTTTTTACTGGAACGCCGTCTCGTAAAAACTTCGAAGCTTGCGCGAATGCAGCGTTTCCGTCGGCATGGCCGCAAGTTTCTGCACGGCGCGGATGCCGATCTGCAGATGCTGGGCGACCTGGGTGCGGTAGAACTCCGTCGCCATGCCAGGTAGCTTCAATTCGCCATGCAGCGGCTTGTCGGAGACGCAGAGCAGGGTGCCATAGGGCACGCGGAAGCGGAAGCCGTTGGCGGCGATGGTGGCCGATTCCATGTCGAGTGCTATGGCGCGGGACTGCGACAGGCGCTTGACGGGGCCGGCCTGATCGCGAAGCTCCCAGTTGCGGTTGTCGATGGTGGCGACGGTGCCGGTGCGCATGATGCGCTTCAGTTCGAAGCCTTCGTAGCCGGTAACTTCCGCCACGGCGCCTTCCAGCGCCACTTGCACTTCGGCCAGAGCCGGGATCGGCACCCAGACCGGAAGATCGTCATCAAGAACGTGATCTTCGCGCACATAGGCGTGGGCCAGAACATAGTCGCCAAGCCGCTGGCTGTTGCGCAGTCCGGCGCAGTGGCCAACCATCAGCCAGGCATGCGGGCGCAGCACGGCGATGTGGTCGGTGATCGTCTTGGCGTTGGAGGGGCCGACGCCGATATTGACGAGCGTGATGCCGGCATGGCCCTTCTTCTTCAGGTGATAGGCGGGCATCTGCGGCAGGCGCGCGAGCACGGCATCCGTTTCCGGCTTGTCGCAACCGGCTGGGGTGACGATATTGCCCGGCTCCACGAAAGCCGTGTAACCCTCGCCGCCATTCTTCATCAACTGCCGCGCCCATGCGGCGAATTCATCGATATAGAACTGGTAGTTGGTGAACAGCACGAAGTTCTGGAAGTGGCTGGCGCTGGTTGCCGTATAGTGGCTGAGGCGAGCCAGCGAATAATCGATGCGCTGCGCGGTAAAGGGGGCGAGCGGCGCGGGTTCGCCCGGCACCTGATCGTATTCGCCATTGGCGATGAGATCGTCGGTATTGTTGAGGTCGGGCGTATCGAACAGATCGCGCAGCGGCACGTCGGACAGCGAGGAGGCCGCTGCCGCCTCGACATAGGCGCCTTCGCCGAAAGCGAAATGCAGCGGAATGGGCGTGGCCGATTCCGACACCGTGACCGGAACGCCGTGGTTCTTCATCAGAAGCCCCAGCTGTTCCTTGAGGTAATGGCGGAAAAGCTCCGGCCGGGTGATGGTCGTCGTGTAAACGCCGGGGGCGGTGACATGGCCGTAGGAGAGACGCGAATCGACATGGCCGAAGGTGGCGGTCTCAAGGCTGACCTGCGGATAGCAGGCGCGGTAACGGCCGGCAATCGGCGCGCCCTTGGCAAGTTCGGTGAAGGAATTGATCAGGAACGCCGTGTTGCGTTCGTAAAGCGCGGTCAAAGCCGCCACAGCTTGTTTCGGGTCCGTGAATGTCTGCGGCGCGAAAGGCTCAGGAGTGACGAAGGTGAGGGGCGGAATCGTTGGTTTTGCTATTGTCATGGCCCATTATAAGAGGGCAATTTCGACAGGCAAGCGACAGAAATACGAAGAAACTGAAAAGAAACGCAAAAAGGCAGTTCGAATAACAGCGGGTCGGCGGAAATTTCAGCCGAGCGCGCCGCGTTGCAGGCTCATCAGAAGCACGAAACCGGCGCCCTTGGAGGCGGGGCGGGGATCGGCCTTGTAAACAGCAAGTCCGGCGACCGGACCGAGAAAGATCGAGGCCATCAGCACTAGCCGCAGCGCGGAAAACAGGCCGTTGGAAAAACTTGTCGTCATCGGCCTGTCCTCACAACACGACGGGGCAATTGGCGGCGGGCGAGGGGCTATGCTGGCAGGCGATTGCCGCGCCGGCATTCACCCGCTGGAAACTGCGGTTCGGATTAACGACGAGCGAGGCGAAGGACATGGCGAAGATCGCCATGAGAAACGCGAAGATTGCCAGTCGGCTGATCAGCTTTGCCATGTCCATTCCCCTTATTGGAGTTGATGGACAGAGTTTTGCCACACTCGGACTGAACGGACCCTGAGACCCCGGTTCATATGGCATTCAGGGATGTTAACGGGCGGTGACATGACAGATTGATGCCGCAATGGCGCCGGGCATCTCGCGGGCCACCCGCTTTTCGATCAGGACAGAGGGGCTTCCGCACGTGCTGCAAGATCGGTCACGAGGGTCTCGAATGCCTGAGGCTGCGTCACATCGACAACCGGCACGCGGTGCTCCTGCGCGGATGCCAGCATGTCCCTGTTTTCCCGCAACGAACGCTCGATGAAGGCGTCGATGATCCGCCGCTTCTCAGCCGTTGCATCTTCATAGCGGGCGTGAGAGCGCATTCTCTCGAGAAGAAAATCATTGCCGGCATGGAGAAAGACACCGGCGACCTCGCCGCCAAGCAGGGGCGAAATCAATTCCGGCCGCAACGCCGCGCCCTCGAAGATTGTGGGAGTGCCGATGCCCGACCTGCTGTCGATCATCGTGTGGATAAGCGGCCAGATGTTCTGATGATGTATCTTCAGGAACCAGTGGATCGTTTCCGCCGAGAGCCGTGCGTAATATTCTTCCACCGGTGCCGGAATGCCCGGCCATGGCCTGCCCGGATGACGGGCGAGACTGTCGGTCGATATTGCCTCGCAGCGCAGCCTTTCGCTCAGCAGGCCGGCAAGGGTGCTTTTGCCGACATGCGAGGTGCCCGCAATCAGGATTGTCGAAAGGGTGGGGCGCATGCGTCGCTCTCGTTGGTGTTGGGCGCAACGATACATCAACGGATATATGGCTTCCATGCGGCGTGCGCCCGCAGTCTCAGGTGAAATCCTTGGCAGCGCACCGTGCCGTCAGGCGCGGGACCGCAGGCGGCAGGACAGAAGCCCGCCCGCCGCCCTGTCGATTACAGCCGCGTCCAGGTCTGCGATTTGCACAGAACCTTCAGCACGCAGCCCTTCATGCTCAGCGAGTTGCCGGAAACGGTGCCGGAGCCGCTATAGGTCTTGTCATTGGCGGGATCGGTGATTTCACCCGAATAGCTGTTTCCCTTGCCGGAAAGCTTGCCGATCTGTTTTCCGGCGTGTTTGCCGGTCTTCAGCGTCACGCAGAAGGCGCCGCCGCAGGGGCCGATCACGGCGGTTTCGCCACTGGCGGTCTTCCAGTTGCCTTCGATTGCCTCGGCGGCGAAGGCAAGGTTGCCGCTCAGCATGAGGGCGGCGGCAATCGTCATTATACGCTTCATAAAATTCCTCCCGAAATTCGCGCAGGCTTTCTCGAGCCGGCGGCCCAAAGACGCGATGCGCAGATCAAACCCTTTTGGCGTGCGAATGCGCCATCTCTGGCCCAAGCCGCCTGCGGCGCAACGATTGCTCCTTGCACCGCGCTATCCTGTGCCCGTTTCATCCTCATGACGGGCAGGGCGGATAGTATTTGACGTTCACGTAAAAGGAAACAGAAATTTGCGGCCTCGGCGCGGCATTTGCAGCGGCGGCAGGAGCGAAAGAGGGAGAATTGGAAAATCGCTGTTTTGATCGTGGTGAAGGAAGAGTTTAAATCCAATTCTAAACTTTTCGTAAAATTCGCCGCAAAGTCCTTAATTTCCGCGGCTCGTGATATTTAACGAAAACCCAATTTTACCAATCGTTTGCAGTTTGTTTGCAGCGCATTAATCATGCCTTTTAAGCGACCGTTGAAGGCCCCGTGGCATAGTGAACTCATCAAAAGCGCAGGGAAAACCTGCCGGACGAAAGGACAAAAAAGCCGCAAAAGACGGCAGGTCCGGACGATGGCCTCGACAAGAAGGCGAATGATGAAACAGGCAGAAGGACAGGGATTAAAACAATGGCACGCTTTGAAATTCGCGATATCGAAATGGCTGCCGGTGGCGAAACCCGCGCCGACACTCTTTGCAATCTCGGCCTGGTCTATGCGACCGGCCGGGGCTGCAAGGTGGACCTGATCGCCGCCCATAAATGGCTCAACATCGCCGCGATCCGCGGATCGGAAAGAGCCGCTTCGCTGCGCGCCGATCTCGCCCGCAACATGACGAAATCGGAACTGGCCGAAGCGCTGCGCGCCGCCCGCGACTGGATGACGATGCACTGATCGACCCAAGCCTTTATTGAGATTTCCGGTCCGGTTCCCTCCAGTCCCGATGACCGGCGCAAAGGAAAGTAAACCCGAAGGGGAACGCGGCGAGGGCTTTGAAAAGGGCTTTTGCGCTGACACATCAAACCGCGACCGGCAGGAACAAGGCCGGCGCGGTTTTCTTATGTTTGGCGATGTCTCTTCGCCGGAAAACGATTCGCGGGCAGGGGCTTGCGGGAGGATGTTGAATCGATGCGTGCAATGCGCGGCACTTTCCAACCCTCATCAAGTCAGTCTTATTTGGATGTTTTCATACTCTTTGAGCCTAGCGTTTGCGATCACGACGATGTGTCGCATGATCGCAAACGCCAGGCTCAAAGAGTATGAAAACATCCAAATAAGACTGACTTGATGAGGAGACGTAGGAGCTTACCCGATCGCCTTGAGGACCTTCGGCAGCGCCTGCTCGAACAGATCGAGCTTGTCATTCGGCCCCACGCTCACGCGAATGCAGCGGTTGAGCGGCGCGACGCCCGGCATGCGGATGAAGACGCCATGTTCCATCAGCCCATCGACGATGGCGCGGGCATAAGCCCCGTCGCGGTGGCAATCGATGGTGACGAAATTGGTGGCGGAGGGGAGCGGTGAAAGGCCGTTATTACGCGCGACTGCCGAAATGCGCTCACGGGCGTCAGAAATTTTACCAACGACTTCATGCAGATAGGCCTGATCCTTCAGCGCCGCCAAAGCGCCGGCGACCGAAATGCGCGCCATGCCGAAATGGTTGCGGATCTTGTCGAAGGCTTCGACATTGCCGAGCGTGCCGATGGCGTAACCCACGCGCGCACCCGCCAGCCCATAGGCTTTCGAGAAGGTGCGCATGCGCAGAATGTTCGGCTGGCCGATCAGCGCGTCGATGGCCGGCACGGCGCTGGCCGGCGCGGTTTCGCAATAGGCTTCATCCAGAATGAGCAGGCAGGTTTCCGGCAATGCGCGGGCAAAGGCGACGACTTCGCTCGCTTCCCACCAGCTTCCCATCGGATTGTCGGGATTGGCAAAATAAACGAGCGGCGCATTTTCCCGGATGACGAGATCGAGAAGCCCGTCAAGGTCTTCGTGATCGTCGACATAGGGCGTGGTCACGAGTTTCCCGCCAAAACCGTTCACATGGTAATTGAAGGTGGGGTAGCCGCCAAAAGAGGTGACGACAGGCGTGCCCGGCTCGACGATCAGCCGCGCGATCTCACCCAGCAGCCCATCGACGCCGCTGCCGATGGCGATATTGCCGCGTGCAACGCCATGGTGGATGGCAAGCGCTTCCTTCAGCTCGTAATTTTCCGGATCGCTGTACATCCATGTCTCCGCCGCCGCATCGCGCATGGCCAGAAGCGCGGAAGGGGCGGGGCCGAAGCCGCTCTCATTGGCGCCGATACGCGCTTCAACCTTCAGGCCGCGGTTGCGCTCGATGGCTTCGGGGCCGACGAAGGGAACGGTTGAGGGAAGCGAAGCGGCAAGCGGCGTGAGGCGGGAAAAGGCTGACATTGTTTGATCCGATATGCAGTTGGAAAGTCTCGTTATGAGCAAAGCTCAATTCGCCACAATGGGTCAGATTTCCGACGGTTTGGAAACCCCTTCCTGCCGGAATTTACGCTCATGCCCGGTCCACAGGCGCGACGGGCGGCTGGAAATGCTGTCTCGGTGGGGCCTAGCTCCACGGCGCGACGCCCCGATTTTGAGGATCTCGGTTGAAAATCGACCTCGCAGGCTGGGTTCCGCAGGCGGCCAAGCGATGGATTGCCGCAATGTTGCACCCGTTCGTCAAATGCTTGTTGCAATTAATTCCTAATTGCAGAATATAGATAAGCTGGCGAGTATAGTTATTTTTATTGCAAATGATTCTTAATTGCAAAAATGCAAATGAAATCGATAGTTCTCACGACAAACAGCCGCCGCAAGAGATGAAAATGGAAAGAAAGTCGCAAATGGAGAAGACGTCACCGACGCGATTGACGGGTGAATTGGTCAGCCGCAGAGGGTTACTCGCCGGCGGGCTCGTGGCTGCGGGAGGAGGGGCGCTTCTGGCCACCAGCGCCTCCGGCCAGACCGCGCATTCAGCTCACGGGGCGACAGCGCCGGGCCTGGCTTCGGCCGATAGCGCGGCGAAAGCCCACGGCGCGCATGGTTCGATGATGACGGTCGGCGAGGTCGATCCGCAAACCAACGGTTTCGACCCCCACGACATGCTGACGGATTGGGAAACCGGCACGGTGGAGCGCACCGCCGACGGGCGCACCCTTCGCACCTTCGATATTACCGCCGAGGACAAGGATATCGAGATTGCACCCGGTGTCATGTTTCCGGCCTGGACTTACAATGGCCGCGTGCCGGGACCGACCCTGCGCGCCAGGGAAGGCGACCGTATCCGGGTGAATTTCAGGAATTACGGTTCCCACCCGCATTCCCTTCACTTCCACGGCATTCATTCAGCAAGGATGGACGGCATCCCCGGCACGCCGGGCATGGTCGATCCGGGCGGTGAATTCACCTATGAATTCGACGCCAGACCCTTCGGCTGCCATCTGTATCATTGCCACAACGTGCCGCTGCGCCGGCACATGCACAAGGGCATGTACGGCGCCTTCATCATCGATCCGGATCCCGACCGGCATCCCGAGCACGCCGAGGTCGCCCGCTCGCGCCTGCTCGGCACGCCGGAAAATGCGGGCTGGCAGGAAATGGTGATGGTGTCGAACGCTTTCGACACCAATTTCGATGAGGAGAACGAGTTCTACGCCGTCAATACGGTCGCACACGCCTTCGCCAAGAAGCCGATCAAAATTCTCCGCTCGAAGCCGGTGCGCATCTATCTCGTCAACGTGCTGGAATTCGATCCGATCAATTCCTTCCATCTGCATGCGAATTTCTTCAATTATTTCAATCAGGGAACGACGCTGACGCCGACATTGCAGACCGTCGACCTCATCACCCAGTGCCAGGCGGAGCGCGGCATTCTGGAATTCAGCTTCGCCGAGCACGAGCCCGGACTTTATATGTTCCACCCCCATCAGACGGAGTTCACCGAACTCGGCTGGATGGGCATGTTCGACGTCGTGGAGTCGCTGTCATGAATGTCATGGAAACGAAAAAAACATCCGCGCCCGCCCGCTCCGGCCTCACGCTCGTCTGGATCGTCCTGCCGCTTCTGGCGCTGGCCGCAGCCATCGCCTGGATTTTCGCCGCCGACCCGCTCGGGCGGCTCGACAACGGCGCGCCGCCCGTCGAAAACCTCACCTTCGAGCGCACCATCCTCAACGACAGGGGCCTGCAATTGCTGGTCCGGGCCGGCGGTTCGGAGCCGATGACGATAGCGCAGGTACAGGTGGATGCGGCCTACTGGACGTTCACGCAATCGCCTCCGGGTGAAATTCCGAGGGGGTCGTCCGTCTGGCTCAACATCGATTTTCCGTGGAATCTCGCCGATACCCACGCCGTCACCGTGGTCACCAACACCGGCGCGAGCTTCGACCACGAGATCGCCGTGGCGGTGCCGACGCCCACCGCGACATCCGGGCAACTCTGGATTCAGGCGCTGGTCGGCATCATCGTCGGCGTCGTTCCCGTCGCCATCGGCCTGATGTTCTATCCCGCTTTGCGCAATGTCGACCAGGGCGGCATGAATTTCCTGCTGGCGCTGACAATCGGCCTGCTGCTCTATCTTCTCATCGACATGACGGAAGAGGCGCTGGAAATCGCCGGCGAAACGGCGGCGCTGTTTCAGGGCCGGGTGATGGTCGTGCTCGGCGCCTTTGCGGCATTCCTGATCCTGATGGCGGTTGGCCGCCGGCATGGCACGCCGACCGGGCTTGCGCTCGCGACTTACATCGCGCTTGGCATCGGCCTGCATAATTTCGGCGAAGGGCTGGCTATCGGCGCTGCCTTTGCGGCGGGCTCGGCGGGGCTCGGTGCGTTTCTCGTGCTGGGTTTTGCGATCCACAATATTACCGAGGGTATCGGCATCGCCGCGCCGATTCTCAAAAAACGGCCGTCATTGTGGATTTTCGCCGGGCTTACCCTTCTGGCCGGCGGCCCGGCGGTGCTTGGCATGTGGCTCGGCAGTCTCGCTTATGCACCGCAATGGACGGCTTTCGCCCTCGCCATCGGGGCCGGAGCCATCCTGCAGGTCATTGTCGAGGTCTCGGCCTATATGGTCCGCAGCAACGCCCGCAACTTCGCTTCTCTCTCCCTGTCTCCGGCGGTCCTCGGCGGCCTCGGAGCGGGAATAATGTTTATGTACGTCACGGCGGCGGTCGTGAAGATATGATGACGGCCGCCCCGATAGTCTCGATCTCCGCCTGCGATGCGGTGAGCCGGAAGAACGGGGTGACAGATTTGGATGCCGAATCTATCAGCTTCAGCGAGGTGGCGGTCCCGCCGCTTCGCATGCCTATTCCGTGAGCCGCGCTTTTGCGGCGGTCATCATGATGTCTCGAAGCTCAGGCGTCGCACATGGTGCAGGAACTCCGCATCGATCAGCATATTGAAGCCGATCGTCACTTTTTCCTCTTCGCGGCGGATCAGCGTGCAGCCGATCTCATCGCGGATACCGAGAATTTCCAGATAGAAATTGGCCGGCATTTCCAGATCGGGGCTGACATCCAGTTCCGCGCCGTAAAGGGAAATGGTCCGCACCAGGCAGCGCATGGTGTCCTTGGCGCTGAGATGATGCCCGATGAAGGTGATCTTGCCGGGCCGGTCGATCTGAAATTTCTCGTACATCTCGTCCTGGGGGACGTTCTGACGGGGATCCATATGCAAAGCCATGACAACCTCCCGGATTGCCTCTTTTGATGCCGATTTTAACGCCGCTTCCTTGCCAGGGCATGAAGGAAATGCGCGCAATTGTCTGTTCTCTGTCTCGATCTCGACCAATCTTCCCTTCGGAAGCCGATGTTTCCGCTATGGAAATGCGTTCGGCCCCATCCGGTTGCAGCCTGTGCTGATACTGCGTCACGCTTGCACGGGGCTGGTGTTGACTGGGGCCGTACTTGGCGTTACGCCTGAGCCTTGCAATATCGCTTCGCGAGGCCCGGCAGGACCGGCGCTTCGTGATTCTTCTGGGAGTGGACTGTGACGGGAAGGCTGGTAATCGTCGGGGCGGGGCAGGCCGCTTTCGCGCTGGCGTCGAAGCTTCGGGCGCTGAAGGACGAGCGCCCCATCACCATCGTCGGTTCCGAGGATGCCTATCCTTACCAGAGGCCGCCGCTCTCCAAAAAATACCTCCTCGGCGAGATGAGCTTCGACCGGCTGATGTTCCGGCCGGAAGAATGGTACGCGGAGAACAATGTCGATATCCGGCTTTCCACCTGGGTCGAAGAAATAGACCGCGCCGCTAAATCCCTGCGCATGCAGGATGGCAGCACGCTTTCCTATGACAGGCTGGTGCTGGCGACCGGGGCGGCTCCCCGCCTGCTGCCCGCCAGCATTGGCGGCGATCTGGAAGGCGTCCTGACCGTTCGCGACAAGCGCGATGCCGACCGGCTTATGGAGGAGATGAAGCCGGGCCGCAGGCTGCTGGTAATCGGCGGCGGTTATATCGGTCTCGAAGCAGCCGCTGTCGCGCGCAAGCTCGGCCTCGAAGTGACCTTGATCGAAATGGCCGACCGCATTCTCCAGCGTGTCGCGGCGAAGGAAACCGCCGATATCATGCGCGGCATCCATCAGGCCCACGGCGTTTCCATTCGCGAAAAGACCGGCCTTGTGCGCCTTGTCGGCATGGACGGCCGGGTGGCCGCCGCCGAACTCTCCGACGGCTCGACGCTGGATGTGGACTTTGTGATTGTCGGCATCGGCGTGACGCCGAATGATCGCCTCGCTCGCGAATCAGGCCTTGATGTCGGCAATGGCATCGTGGTGGATGACCATACCCGCACCTCCGACAGCGCCATTCATGCCGTGGGCGATTGCGCGCTGCTGCCCTGGCGCGGCCAGCATGTGCGTCTCGAATCGGTACAGAATGCTGTCGATCAGGCCGAGGCGGCCGCTGCCGTGCTTACCGGGGCTGAAGCCGCCTATGATCCGAAGCCATGGTTCTGGTCGGATCAATATGACGCCAAGCTGCAGATCGCCGGCTTCAACCTGGGTTACGACGAGACGATGCTGAGGCAGGGCGCGCGTGAGGGCAGCTGGTCCGTCTGGTATTTCCGCGAGGGGCGATTCGTGGCGGTGGATGCCGTCAACGATGCCAAGGCCTATGTCGCGGGCAAGAAACTGCTCGATACCGGCGCCGAGCCGGATCGCGCCATCCTGGCGGATGCTTCCGCCGATCTGAAATTACTGCTTTCCTGAGGATATCATGCCTGCTCCCGAAAACCGTTTCAAAACCGCCATCCATGCCGGCAAGCCGCAGATCGGCCTCTGGCTCGATATGGGCGAAGCCATCACGGCGGAAATCGCCGGTACGGCGGGGTTCGACTGGCTGGTGATCGACGGCGAGCATGGGCCGAACGATCTGCGCAGCATCATCGATCAGCTGCGCGCCCTTGCCACATCGTCTGCGGAGCCCGTGGTGCGCGTGCCGGTCGGCGAAAGCTGGATGATCAAGCAGCTTCTGGATGCGGGTGCGCGCACGCTTCTGGTGCCGATGGTCGATTCGGCCGACCAGGCGAAGAATCTGGTCAGCGCCATGCATTATCCGCCGCGCGGCATTCGCGGCATGGGTGCTGCCGTTGCCCGCGCTTCCGCCTTCAACACGATAACCGACTATGCCGACAGCGCCTCGGATAGCGTCTGCCTGCTGGTGCAGGCTGAAACGCGGGCGGCGATCAACGATCTCGACAATATTCTCGCGGTGGAGGGTGTGGACGGCGTCTTCATCGGCCCGGCGGATCTGGCCGCGGATATGGGCTATCTCGGCAGGATAGACGAGCCGGAAGTGCAGGCGGTGATCGAGGCGGCCATCGTCAAGATCGTCAAGGCGGGCAAGGCTGCCGGCATTCTCACCTTCAACGAAACCTATAATCGCCGCTATCTCGAACTCGGCGCGTCCTTCGTGGCCGTCGGTGCGGATGTAACCGAATTCGCCAGCACCCTGCGTGCGCTCTCGGCCCGCTACAAGGGCGGAGCGGCGCCTGCACCATCCCGGTCTGGCTATTAATTCAGTCGTCGTTGCTGGCGTTCAGTTTTTCCGGCGGAATGCCTTCTTCGCCGGAGGCGAGATAACCGGTATTGATAAGGGCGGCGCGAATGATGCGCTGGATGGCCTCATCCCTGTCGACGCCGTGATCCCTCGCAAAATCCGACAAAGCCGTTTCAAGATCGTCGCTGAACCGCATATCCGCCCCCATTCATCACATTTCACATAAATACGAAAAGGCAAGGCAGGATAGACCCGCCTTGCCTCAATTTTAATTCGATGCGGCGACTAGCGCCAGCGATAAAGGCTGCTGTTCGACGAGTTCTGCTGCGTGCTCGCACCAACCGCATAACCGATGGCAAAACCGAGTGCGCCAACGATCGTCAGCAGGGAGGTCGCCGTGCCGGGATTTTCCTTGACGGCTTCCACGACATTCTGGCCCTGGGCGCGGACATTATGCGCGGCCTTGCGAACGCGTCCGCGCGCCTCATCCAGAAATTCGGACGCATCCTCGCTCACACCTTCCGCGCGGGCGGATACGGATTTGGAGAGGGATGCGATCTGCGAACGCAGCTCCGCAATCTGGTTTTCGATCGTGTCTTCGACAACATTCAGTTTGGTCTGAGCCATTAGAACACCTCTTTTGTTACCGAAGGCAGAACGTGCCGGCCTGCAAGAAGTTCCCGAAAGGCCCGCAAAGTTTCGCAGGAGGATGTTCAGCCAACAGGTTTTTGTGCTTCTTGGCGAAAAAGCCTTGCAATCATTTTTTTTACGCAATAATCAGGCCGCACCGGAGAGGTGGCCGAGTGGTCGAAGGCGCTCCCCTGCTAAGGGAGTATACGTCAAAAGCGTATCGTGGGTTCGAATCCCATCCTCTCCGCCACTTCGGCACAAGACCGGAAAATTCCAGCTCAATAGATTCCCCCAGTTCCAGATCACAACCGCACGCATGTTTGTAAATGCGCGCAGCCGTGCGCACTATGAAGTCGCGGATGGTCGCGCCCGCCAGGTCTCGATTATGGAAGAAACGAGCGAGTGAAGAGGCTCGGTGGTGTCGACTTCGATGTCGTACCGGCAGTAATCATGTGTTTTCAGATGATACCGCGCTTCCCCGATTGTCCTGTCCCCGCGTTCCCGCTCGCGTCGTTCCATCTCCGCGAGGGGAGCGTGCACGCCGACCCAGAACGTGTCCAGATGCACGAACAACGCCCGCAATTGCTGTGCCCAGCCTGCCTCTTCAACGATGTGCTCGACGACAATATCGTTTCCAGCTTCGGCAAAGGACACGATGGAGCGGTGAAAACCGTCAAAGAACCTGGCGCGCTCATTGCTCAGGCCGGTATGCGGCGTTTTTTGTTTGATGGTGCGAAAGCCGCCATCGGCAAGCTGATCAGACGCGTAATAACAAAAGGGTTCCGTCAGCGCCGACCTGAGCGCCTTGGCGAGTGTCGATTTGCCGGCACTCGAGGTGCCGTTCAATAAAATAATACGACCATTCCGCATGTCGATCTGTTCTTCCGTCTGTTTCGAATTGGCACTCGTGAATCGATATTAAAGGATAGTGTTTCAAGCGCGATGTCGCGTCGTCAATCAAGTCTCCAGTCGATACGGATTGGTGGCGGCATGTCGGTGTCGTAACCAGTCCGGGGGAGGCCCTTCGAATCGTTGCGCGAGGAATCGTTGGCAAAAGGCATGGTTTTTTCCGCTGTTTCTTCATACGCGCTGTCGCGGCGTGACAGATGCAGGCGGGAACGAAGCAAAAGTTTCCATCATCCTTGCCCAGCGAGGCAAGGTTTCGCCGAAAAAGCCGGTAGTTTAGAAAGACCTTGTTAACCTCGCTAACTAACGGATTTTCAAGCAATTTCTTAACGCATGGTAAAGCCGCCTGCAGGCCGGCTAAGCACTGTGTGTTGTTTCCGCAACAAACCGAAATGAAGCATATACGTAAATGCTATTTATCGGATGTTGGCGATTGCAAGCGGCGAAACCTTTTGTATTTTCACCACCAGAAGCGAGGCGGTGGATCGTTTGGCTTCTAAGAACACGGGAATGGGGCAGGGAATGCTGTCCTTCAGCGAAAGTACCCAGACCCACTTAAAAACTTTGACTGGAGGTCAACCATGAACATCAAGAGCCTTCTGATCGGCTCCGCTGCGGCTCTCGCAGCAGTATCCGGCGCTCACGCTGCCGACGCTATCGTCGCTGCTGAGCCTGAGCCCCTGGAATACGTTCGCGTTTGCGACGCTTTCGGCACCGGCTTCTTCTACATCCCCGGCACCGAAACCTGCCTGAAGTTCGACGGTTACATCCGTTTCCAGACCGACTTCGGCCGTAACAAGGCTGGTACGTCTGACTGGGATTCCTTCACGCGCGCTCAGTTCAACATCGACACCCGCACCGACACCGAGCTCGGCGCTCTGCGCGGCTACATCGGTCTGCGCGGTCAGGCCGACCACGACAGCAACCGCGCCGTTGTTGTCGACCAGGCTTTCATCGAACTCGGCGGCCTGAAGGTCGGTTACTACTACAACTGGTGGGATGATGGTCTCTCCGGCGAAGTTGACAGCCTTGCTTCGAACCAGACCCGTCTGAACGCTATCCGTTACACCTACGACGCTGGCTCCTTCTACGTCGGCGCTGCTGTTGAAGAGCTGGAAGCTCCTCGTGGTGACTCCAACATTTCCGCAGACTTCGTAAAGGGCGGTTCGTTCGAACGTGCTAACAACGTTGGTATCTCTGCTATCGTTGGCGCCAAGTTCGGCGGCGTAAACGCTAACCTGCTCGGTGGCTACGACACCGACGCTGAAGAAGGCGCAATCCGCGCTATCGTCACGGCCGACATCGGCCCGGGTACGCTTGGTCTCTCCGGCGTTTGGGCTTCTGGCGCAAACCGCTACTACGAAGAGTCCGAATGGACGGTTGCTGCTGAATACGCAATCAAGGCAACCGACAAGCTGACCATCACCCCCGGCTTCCAGTACTTCAACACGATCGACCTCGGTGCTGATAACGACTGGGTTGGCGACCGCGACGCATGGCGCGCTGGTGTAGCTGTTGGCTACAAGATCACCCAGGGCCTCTCCACGCTCGTTTCGGTTAACTACCAGGACGTCGACGGCACCGAAGGTGTTGACACCGGCGCTGGCGACAGCTGGGTTGGTTTCGTTCGCCTTCAGCGCACGTTCTAATCTGATCTGACATTGTCAGTGATGGAAAGCCCGGCTCTTGAGCCGGGCTTTTTGTTTGAATGGCATCTTGATAGAGTGGACATCGCGGCGGGTGGCGAAATCGTGGCGGCGTTCCGATTTTCTGCAGCTTTATCCTCGGAACAGATCGCTAGCGCACGCCCATTGATTCGCTCGGTATCGGGATCCTTGAGTCGGTTAAGGAATCCGAAGCTGTGGGCTTTTGCTTTTCGGTCAGTTTTTTCTTGCAGAAGTAGGGCCATCTGCACATTGCAATCGTTTTTTGAACAATTTCCAGTGGCCTGATCGTGTCCAGATTCAGGTGATCTCGTAGGTTTTCTCAAAGTGGATTTTTCGAGTCTCTGGTTAAGTGACTGAAAAGCATGAGTTATTAATCATTTTTTAACGAATGGGGTCCCGTACGTTAGAATTGTAGCTATTTCGCAACAATGAAAAACTAAGGACACCTTACTGTCTTCCTTCTGTCATGATTACGATTGCCTGAGCGACCGGTTTTGGCTCTAATCAGCTTCATAAGCGGCACGCATTTCTGAAGTGCTTTCCCATCCGCTGCTTAGAAGATTAAGCGTTTGACTGGAGGTCAACCATGAACATCAAGAGCCTTCTCATCGGCTCCGCTGCAGCTCTCGCAGCAGTATCCGGCGCACAGGCCGCTGACGCTATCGTCGCTGCCGAGCCCGAGCCCCTGGAATACGTTCGCGTTTGCGACGCTTTCGGCACCGGCTTCTTCTACATCCCCGGCACCGAAACCTGCCTGAAGTTCGGCGGTTACATCCGTTTCCAGACCGACTTCGGCCGTAATGAATCCGGCACGTCTGATTGGGATTCGTTCACGCGCGCTCAGTTCGAAATTGACACCCGTACGGACACTGAACTCGGCGCTCTGCGTGGCTTCATCGGTTTCCGTGGCGAAGCTGACAATGACAGCAACCGTGGCGTCAACGTCGACCAGGCTTTCATCGAACTCGGCGGCCTGAAGGTCGGTTACATGTACACCTGGTGGGATGACGATCTCTCCGGCGAAACCGACATCCTGTCTTCGAACTCCACCCGTGCAAACGCTCTGCGTTACACCTACGATGCCGGCTCCTTCTACGCTGGTATTTCGGTTGAAGAACTGGAGACCCCGCTTGACGCCGACTCGAACCTCGGCATCACCAAGGGCGGCTTCATCGAAGGCCCGAACAACGTTGGTATCAGCGGTATCATCGGTGCCAAGTTCGGCGTAGTTAGCGCAAACCTGCTCGGCTCCTACGACACCGACCAGGAAAACGGTGCACTCCGTGCAATCGTAACGGCTGACATCGGCCCGGGCACGTTCGGTCTCTCCGGCGCATGGGCTTCCGGCGCAAACTCTTACTACGAAGAGTCTGAGTGGACTGTTGCTGCTGAATACGCAATCAAGGCAACCGACAAGCTGACCATCACCCCCGGCGCTCAGTACTTCGGTACGGTTGACATCGGCGCTGACAACGACTTCACCGGCGACCGCGACGCATGGCGCGCTGGCGTAACGTTCGACTACCAGATCACGCAGGGCCTTGCTACCAAGGTTGCTGTTAACTACCAGGACGTTGACGGCACCGAAGGTGTTGACAACGGCGCTGGCGACCAGTGGACCGGTTTCGTTCGCCTTCAGCGTTCGTTCTAATCTGATCTGACATTGTCAGTGATGGAAACCCCGGCAGAAATGCCGGGGTTTTTCGTTTTGGAAGACTAGATGGGACTATAGGTCGTCGGACACCGCGTATGCTTTGAAGCATCGGCCAGCGGGCCTCTCGCTTATCGGCAAATCTGCCCAAGCCGTCGGCGTCATCCCTGGGCTTGTCCCAGTGATCCAGCCACGTCGCATGAAATCTAAACGTTGCAGATGCTCGAGACAGGCCCGAGCATGACGCAAGGGAACTTAAGGCTTTTCAGCGGTTCGGAGCGCTCGCCGACCGGTGCTCGAGTGCTCCGCTCGTCAGGTGAGGAAGCCAGCTTTACCCCGCACGCCCATGGCGCAGGTCGTCAACGATATCGGCCTGTTGCCCGAGCCTCGTCTTGTAGACCTGATAATTCTCCATCACCCGCTGCACGTAATTGCGGGTTTCGGGGAAGGGGATGCGCTCGATCCAGTCGACCACCTCGTCGATCGGCTTGCCGCGTGGGTCGCCATAGCGGGCGATCCATTCCGGCACGCGCTTTGGCCCGGCATTATAGGCGATGAAGGTGAGGATATAGGAGCCGCCGAAACTGTCGATCTGCTCGCCGAGGTAATGCGCGCCGAGCGTGGCGTTGTAGCCCGCATCGGTGGTCAGCCGCGCCTGAGTGTAGGGCAGGCCATGGCGTCCGGCCACGCCCTTCGCGGTTCCGGGCAGCAGTTGCAGCAGACCGCGCGCATTGGCGGCGGAGACGGCGGCAGGGTTGAAGGCGCTTTCCTGCCGGGCAATCGCGTAAGCAAGCGCCTTGCCGGAGCCGGCAATATTGGCGCTGGCGGGAATGACGCCGAGCGGATAGGCGAGTGCGGCCGCATCGATGCCGCGGCTGAAAGCCGTCTTGCCGATTTGCAGCGAAACCTGATGATTGCCGTTGCCCTCCGCCCGCGCCGCCAGAATGGCAAGTTCGCCGGGGCTGTCGAGCTGTTCCGCCAGCGACCGGTAAAGGCTATCGGCCCGCCAGCCGTAACCGGCTGCTTCCAGCCTGTCGATGGCGCGCACGGCTTCGCGACCGGCGAAACGTTCGCGGTCGCCGCTGTTGGGGCTCGGATAGGTGACGTTCAGTGTCTTGGCGCCGATTCGCGCGGCGGCAAGCTGGCCATAGAATGTGCCGGGGTGGGCAGCCGCTTTGGTGAAGAAATCACGGGCATCCCCCGGTCCGCCCGCTTCCGCCGCTCGCCCGAGCCAATAATAGGCGCGCGACGCCGAAAGCGGCCGGTTCGAAGTCTGAAGCAGCGTGTTGAAGTGACGCGAAGCCGTGGCCGGATCGCGCAGCGCTCTTAGCGCATACCAGCCGGCATGGAATTCCGCATCGGCGGTATCGACGGCGGAGGTGGCCGAATGATTGGCGACGATGCGATAGGCCTCGGCGAAATCGCCGAGATCGGCGACGCCGCGCGCAATGATGCGCCGCTCGTTCCACCATTCTCCCGGATTGACGAGCTTGGCCGTTTCCTTCGGGGCCTGCCGCAAAAGCACGGCGGCTTCGGAATATTTCTGCTGGTTGCGCAGGTTTTCCACCCGCGCGAAAAGATAGGCGGGGTCGCTGCGCCAGGAGGCATCGACCTTGCCGAGCAGCGCAGTCGCAGTAGTGGATCGCTGCAGCACGGCTGCCCAGGCATTATAAAGCGACTGCGCTTTGCCGAGATCGCCGAAACGCTTCGCCTGGCCGATGCGGCTGCGATACATCAGATAATCCATGCGCGCCTTATGATCGGCGGGCGTCAGATAGGTGGGAAACTCGGCAAGAACACGGTCTTCCATGTCCTTGTCCATGCCTTCGCTTACCCAGAGCTGGCGAATGAGACGCTGCGATTCCGCACCCTTGCCGGAGGAAGCGAGCGCCTTGGCGAGCACCACGCTGCCTTCCGCGGTTTCCGGCCGGCTATTGCCGAAGGCGGTAAGCACCTGCGACGCCGGCGGATCTTCGCGGTAAAGCGCTTTTTCGGAATTGGCGCGCAGGGTGGCGGCACCCGGCCAGCCGGAGAGCTCGCGCTGGGCGGCGGCGATTTCGGCGGAAGCCACGTCCTTCTGGCCGGAAACGGCGATTGCCCAGGTGAGGATATGGCGGTCGAGGCTACCGGTCGGCATGGTGTTGCGCAACGCAATCGCGCGCGCCGCATCGCGGCTGGAAAGCGCGTCGAGACCGGCCTTCAACTGGCTTGTATCGTCGGGGCGGTCGAGGCGCGGTATGGCGCCGGTGATCTCGGGCGAGGCCGGCATGAAGGCCGGAACGGTCGGCGCATTCGGCTTGACATAGGGAAGCGGTGCCGCACCTTCCGGCAACGGCCCGGCCAATGCGTTCCAAACGGTTGCGGCAAGGCCCGCCGCCATCAATCCCCAGACTGTCTTTTTCATGCCGTTCTTCATCGTGTAACGGAGTTGCCGACTTTCTTCCAGAGCACGTCCTGTTAGACGGAATCGTTCGACATGCTCTGGCTCTTTGTTTTTCCGCATTTTCCAGACGTAAAACCGCTACGCACTTTTACTGGAAATGCTCTAATATCATTTCATTACAGCGGGATTGCCGAAAACGGTCTGATGTCCCACCCGGAAATCTTGGGATTTCAGGCTTAATGAAATGTTAATCGCCGCCCTGCAATTCAATCAACTTTTATTCACCGTCCTGCGAGCGGCGTCTCATTTCGACGCCTGCTTTTTATGCTTGCCGATTGCAGCCCGGAGACTGTCACACTTCCGACAATTTCGGACAAAATACCCTGCCTTTGCGCTTGTCGGCGCCAAGGGCTGGCACTAATGTGTGCCGGTTTTAACCATCGAATGCGGCCGAAGCATGAACCGGCTCGGCGCCAGGAGCTTTGCATGTTCAAGGGATCAATTCCCGCCCTCATTACCCCGTTCACGGACAATGGCGCCGTGGACGAACAGGCATTTGCCGCCCATGTGGAATGGCAGATCGCCGAAGGCAGCAACGGACTTGTGCCCGTGGGCACGACGGGGGAATCTCCAACCCTCTCCCACGACGAGCACAAACGTGTCGTCGAGCTGTGCATCGAGGTAGCGGCGAAACGGGTTCCGGTCATTGCGGGCGCTGGCTCCAACAATACCGATGAGGCGATTGAGCTTGCGCTGCACGCGCAGGAAGCCGGCGCGGATGCGCTCTTGGTTGTCACTCCTTATTATAACAAACCGACCCAGAAGGGTCTGTTCGCGCATTTTTCCGCCGTTGCCGAAGCGGTGAAGCTGCCGATCGTCATCTACAATATCCCGCCGCGCTCGGTGGTGGATATGTCGCCGGAAACCATGGGCGCACTGGTTAAGGCGCACAGGAACATCGTCGGCGTCAAGGATGCGACCGGCAAGATCGACCGCGTTTCCGAACAGCGCATTTCCTGCGGCAAGGACTTCATCCAGCTTTCGGGCGAGGATGGTACGGCGCTCGGTTTCAACGCCCATGGCGGCGTCGGCTGCATTTCCGTCACCGCTAACGTTGCGCCGCGCCTCTGTTCGGAGTTCCAGGCGGCGATGCTCGCCGGCGACTATGCCAAGGCGCTGGACTATCAGGATCGCCTGATGCCGCTGCACAAGGCGATCTTCATGGAGCCCGGCGTCTGCGGCACCAAATATGCGCTGTCGAAGACGCGCGGCGGCAATCGCCGGGTCCGCTCGCCCTTGATGAGCACGCTGGAACCGGCAACGGAAGCTGCCATCGATGCGGCGCTGAAGCACGCCGGCCTGATGAACTGAGACAGGCCTGAAAGCGTTTAAGGCGCGCCATGAACCGCTTCGTAACAGAAGCCGTTCGGCGCGCCTTTTCTTTTCGCGGCGACAACATTAAATAGGGGTTCGAAAACCGCTCTCGGCGGTAAGCCGAAGGCGCAATAAGAAAAACAAGGGATTGAAATATCATGGCCCCCAAAGGCAGCCAGCGCGTGGTGAACAAGATCGTTGCGGAAAACCGCAAGGCTCGCTTCAACTACGAAATCATCGACACCTATGAGGCAGGGCTCGTGCTGACCGGCACCGAGGTCAAGTCGCTGCGCGAAGGCAAGGCGAATATCGCCGAATCCTACGCCTCTGACGAGGGCGATGAAATCTGGCTCATCAATTCCCACCTGCCGGAATATCTGCAGGCCAACCGCTTCAACCACGAGCCGCGTCGCCGCCGCAAGCTGCTCCTGAGCAAGCGCGAGATCAACCGCCTGCGCGCCGGCATCAACCGTGAAGGCATGACGCTGGTGCCCTTGAAGATCTATTTCAACGACAGGGGCCGCGCGAAGCTGGAGCTGGCGCTCGCCAAGGGCAAGAAGCTGCACGACAAGCGCGAGACGGAGAAGGAACGCGACTGGAACCGGCAGAAATCGCGGTTGCTGAAGGGTGGCAACGCGTAAAGCCTCCTCCCTCATTCCTGTGCTTGTCACAGGAATCCAGCCGACGCGC
This sequence comes from Agrobacterium leguminum, assembly GCF_015704895.1. Lineage (GTDB taxonomy): Bacteria > Pseudomonadota > Alphaproteobacteria > Rhizobiales > Rhizobiaceae > Agrobacterium > Agrobacterium leguminum. The sequence continues at coordinate 82,173 of NZ_JADQWB010000010.1, forward strand.
GTCCGCGTGGTGAGGGAGTACTTTCTCCACTTGCTCCTTCGTCATGCCGGACTTGATCCGGCATCCAGCCACGGCGCGTCTGCGCTGTGAGACGAGTCCTTTCAGCCCAAGGACTTGGGCTGGCTGGATCCCGGCTCAAGGCCGGGATGACGGGAGTGTGTTGCTGCCCGCTGCGCCCCTCAAGCGGCCCGGTACGTCCGCTCCACATGCGCCTTCGTCGTCGAAACGCTGAACCGGCTGACAAGCGCCGCCAGATTGGCGCTGACATCGCTCAGATTATGCGTCGCCGCATTCGTCTCTTCCACCATGGCCGCATTCTTCTGGGTCAGGTTGTCCATGCTGTTGATGGCGGCATTGATTTCCTGAATGCCGACGGACTGTTCCTGCGCCGCCTTGGTCAGCGAGGCGATATGTTCCTGAATATGATCCACCTTGTTGCCGATCGTATTCAAGGATTCGCCCGTCTTGTTGACCAGCGAAACACCCTGCATCACGTCTTCGGAAGACTTGGCGATCAGCGTCTTGATTTCCTTCGCGGCGGTGGCGGAGCGCTGTGCGAGTTCACGCACTTCCTGGGCGACGACGGCGAACCCCTTGCCGGCCTCGCCGGCGCGCGCGGCCTCGACGCCTGCATTCAGCGCCAGAAGGTTGGTCTGGAACGAAATCTCGTCGATGACGGAGATGATCTGGGTGATCTTCTGCGATGAGTCCTCGATGGCTCCCATCGCCTTCACCGCTTCCGTCACCACATCGCGCGAGCGCGCGGCTTCGACGGCTGAGCTTTCGACGATGGCCTTCGCCTCTTCGGAACGCTGCGCCGACAATTTGGAAATGGTGGTGATTTCCTCGACGGCGGCGGCGGTTTCCTCAAGGGCGGCGGCCTGCTGCTCCGTGCGGCGGGCCATGTCATCGGTCGCGGAAGTCAACTCGCGCGTATTGCCGGAAATCTTGTTCGCCTCTTCGACGATCTGCGCGAATGCGCCGGAGAGATTGCCGACCGCAGCGTTGAAATTGGCGACAAGCCCTTCGAATTGCGGTGCGGTCTTTTCGCCGATGCTGGAAGTGAGGTCGCCATTGGCCAGCCTGTCGAGGGCGCTGTTGAGCAGTGCGAGAACGTGCTCCTGCTCCTTCTTCATCTGCGCCTGCTCGGCTTCCACCTTCTGCCGTTCTGCCGCCAGCACGTCGAGATAGACGGAGATCGAATAATCCATGTCGAGAAGGGCGGCCTTGATGGTGGCCGACAGGGCGTCCTTCACCTTTTTGGCCTTCTTCTCCATGAAAAAGCCCTTCAATTCGGACTCGATCAGGGCCTTGACGATGCCGTCGAGCATCAGGGCATAACCGCCGATGTACCATCTCGGCTCCAGCCCCAGCCTCGCATGGGTGCGGCCGATGGCGGTTACGGCGTCGGTATAATCCGCATTGAATGTGCCGGAAGCGATCCTTGCCCAGTGTTTGAGCTGCATGCCCTTGGCGTGCTGCACATGCGCGTCGTTGGCGAAGAATTTCGCCGTCTCCGGCACTGAGCGAACCTTCGCGTAAAAACGATCCAGAGATGCATCGAGAGAGCCGGTGATGACGCCCTTCATGTCTGAAAGATTTTGCCGCTGCTCGTGGCCGAGCCCCAGAAAATTCAGTCTTTCATCGAGCTGTCGGTCGGTTTTTGTCTGGCCATGCATGTCTAGTCATCCTGCTTTGACACCCAAATCACGTCGCTGGTGCCGTTGCGTGATTTAGACACGTCTAAAATTAACCAAGATATAATTTCGACTGGCCGGATTTGACGGTTGTTAATTCCAGGGGGAATTTTTGCCCTGCCGACAGGGTGTCAAACAAAAACGCGCCCGTCTTTGCAACGGGCGCGTTTCTGAAATATCAGCGATGCGAAAGCCGGGATCAGATCGTTTCCGGGCTTTCGGCGTGCCGGGCAGGGCGCTCGTTCGGGTCGCGCCCGATCTCGGCCTTCAGCGTCATCAGATCGATGAAGTGATCGGCCTGGCGACGCAGGTCGTCGGCGATCATGGCGGGCTGCGTGGCCATGGTGGAAACCACGGAAACCTTGCGGCCCTTGCGCTGCAGCGCGTCTACCAGCGTGGTGAAATCGCCATCGCCGGAAAAGAGCACCAGATGATCGACCGTCTCGGACTGTTCCATGGCATCGACTGCCAGTTCGATATCCATGTTGCCCTTGATCTTGCGGCGGCCGAGAGCGTCGGTGAATTCCTTCGCCGGCTTCGTCACGACCTTGTAGCCGTTATAATCCAGCCAGTCGATCAGCGGGCGGATCGAGGAATATTCCTGATCCTCGATGAGCGCGGTGTAATAATAGGCGCGCAGCAGGTATCCACGCTTTTGAAACGCCTTCAGGAGCTTGCGGTAGTCGATATCGAATCCCAGGCTTTTCGATGCTGCATAAAGATTGGCTCCGTCTATGAAGAGCGCAATTTTCTCCCGTGGATCGAACATTCCATCCCATTCCTTTTTTTGGAAAGGCCATTATCTGGCTTTTATATCCGGTCGATAACGCAAAAAAACATGTCGTATCAACGAGCTTTGCGTATCGCCGTTGCGTTTTAAGTAAGCTACCTTCCCCCTTATTCCAAGACAATTCTTCTAGACATTTTGTTCATCAGACGCCAAAGGTGGGCAATAAGGTGCCAAAAGACGCCAAAGACAGGAAAAACTTGAATTCCGCGGCCAATGGCTGTATCGGAAGCTGGAAAGCATCGTCGCGAGAAATCTTGAATGTTTTTCGCAAGGCACGAAGCGCAGATTCAATAGGTTAGAGCAACCCTTGTGCACCCCGAACATCGCACGGCGCTCTGATCCACGACATTACGACCCGCAAAGGACAGGCAATGGCCCGCGTCACAGTTGAAGATTGCATTGATAAAGTAGACAACCGTTTCGAGCTGGTGCTTCTCGCCAGCCACCGTGCGCGCCAGATTTCTCAAGGGTCCTCCATCACGGTTGACCGCGACAACGACAAGAACCCGGTTGTGGCGCTGCGCGAAATCGCCGACGAGACGCTGTCTCCCGACGATCTGAAGGAAGACCTGATCCATTCGCTGCAGAAGCACGTGGAAGTGGACGAGCCCGAGCCCGATCCGGTCACGCTCGCCGCCTCCGCCATTGCCGATGGCGAAGAAGACGACCAGCCGGAAACCGTTACTTTCGACCAGATGTCGGAAGAAGAACTGCTGGCCGGTATCGAAGGCCTTGTGCCGCCGGAAAAAAATGACGACTATTGATAGGATTTTATGATGCCTTTGGCAGGCGGCGGTTACCGTCTGTCAATAGTTGCCGTCATAATCTGATCCCTATTGATGCAGCATTGTGCGCCGACCCTCAGGTTGGCGCGCTTTCTTTTTGTGGAATATCGCATGATGCGGCAATACGAACTCGTCGAGCGGGTTCAAAAATATAAACCGGATGCGAATGAGGCCCTGCTGAACAAGGCCTATGTTTACGCCATGCAGAAACACGGCCAGCAGAAGCGGGCCAATGGCGACCCCTATATTTCGCATCCGCTCGAAGTTGCCGCGATCCTCACCGAAATGCATCTCGACGAATCGACCATCGCGGTGGCGTTGCTGCACGATACGATCGAGGACACCACCGCCACCCGCGCCGAAATCGACGAGCTGTTCGGCGAGGATATCGGCCGGCTGGTGGAGGGGCTGACCAAGCTCAAGAAGCTCGACCTCGTTACCCGCAAGGCCAAGCAGGCGGAAAACCTGCGCAAGCTGCTGCTCGCGATTTCCGATGATGTGCGCGTTCTCCTGGTGAAGCTCGCCGACCGCCTGCACAATATGCGCACCATGGAATATATGCCGGCCGACAAGCGCAGCCGCATTTCCGAAGAAACCATGGAAATCTATGCGCCGCTCGCCGGCCGCATGGGCATGCAGGATATGCGCGATGAGCTGGAGGACCTGTCCTTCCGTTATCTCAACCCGGAAGCCTACGAGACGGTGACCAACCGCCTTCAGGAACTGGAAACGCGCAATGAAGGGCTGATCAAGAAGATCGAGGACGAGCTGCGCGAGCTTCTGGTGGCGAACGGCCTCATCGGGGCCAATGTCAAAGGGCGTCAGAAGAAGCCCTATTCGGTGTTCCGCAAGATGCAGTCGAAGTCGCTCTCCTTCGAGCAGCTTTCCGATGTTTACGGTTTCCGCATTCTGGTCGACGACATTCCCTCCTGCTACCGGGCGCTGGGCATCGTGCATACCCGCTGGCGCGTGGTGCCGGGCCGCTTCAAGGATTACATCTCCACGCCGAAGCAGAACGATTATCGCTCCATCCACACCACCATCGTCGGCCCGTCGCGCCAGCGTATCGAGCTGCAGATTCGCACCAAGCGCATGCATGAGATCGCCGAATTCGGCATCGCCGCCCATGCGCTTTACAAGGATGGCGAGAACGGGGAGGGCGATCTGCTCTCGCCGGAGAGCAACGCCTATTCCTGGCTGCGCCACACCATCGAATCGCTGGCCGAAGGCGACAGCCCGGAGGAGTTCCTCGAGCATACCAAGCTCGAGCTTTTCCAGGACCAGGTCTTCTGCTTCACGCCCAAGGGCAAGCTGATTGCCCTGCCGCGCGGCGCGACCCCCATCGATTTCGCCTATGCCGTTCACACCAATATCGGCGACACCACCGTTGGCGCGAAGATCAATGGCCGGATCATGCCGCTCGTCACCCGCCTGAACAACGGCGACGAGGTGGAGATCATCCGTTCTGGCGTGCAGGTGCCGCCCGCCGCATGGGAAGAGGTGGTGGTGACAGGCAAAGCCCGCTCGGCCATTCGCCGCGCCACCCGCATGGCCATCCGCAAGCAATATTCCGGCCTCGGTTATCGCATTCTGGAGCGCACCTTCGAGCGCGCCGGCAAGGCTTTCTCGCGGGAAGCGCTGAAGCCCGTGCTGCATCGGCTGGCACAGAAGGACGTGGAAGACGCCATTGCCGCGGTCGGTCGCGGTGAGGTTTCCTCGCTCGATGTGCTGCGCGCGGTCTATCCGGATTATCAGGATGAGCGTGTGACGGTGAAGATGACCGGCGACGACGGCTGGTTCAACATGCGCAGCGCCTCCGGCATGGTCTTCAAGATCCCCGGCAAGTCGCGCTCGGTGCTTGAGGACGACGGTGCGGCCGAGATGCTGGATGGACCGGACCCGCTGCCCATCCGTGGCCTTTCCGGCAATGTCGACGTGCATTTCGGTGCGGCCGGCGCCGTTCCGGGTGACCGCATCGTCGGCATCATGGAAAAAGGCAAGGGCATCACCATCTATCCGATTCAGGCGCCGGCGCTGCAACGCTTCGACGATGAGCCGGAGCGCTGGATCGATGTCCGCTGGGATCTCGATGAGGCGAACAAGTCGCGCTTCATGGCGCGGGTGATGATCAATGCGCTGAACGAGCCGGGTACGCTCGCCTCGGTGGCGCAGTCCATCGCGACGCTCGATGTCAATATTCGCGGCCTCAACATGGTCCGCATCGGCACGGATTTTTCCGAGTTGGCGCTGGATGTCGAAGTCTGGGATCTCAGGCAGCTGAACCAGCTTCTGTCGCAGCTCAAGGATCTCGATTGCGTCTCGACCGTGACGCGTGCCTTCGATTGAGGCATTTTTGATCCTTTGCAAATACTAAAAGGCCGTTGTTATGCATTGAACGCATGGCAGCGGCCTTTTCCTGTCTCTGGTGGTGGAGGCGGTTTGCGACTATTTTCTTCTCAGAAATTGAAGAGAAGGAAACGCGGCGTGCCGGTGGATGAACACCGATGAGAAACGCCAGTTCCAAACCGAAAGGACCGAAAATCATGTTTACTCCGCTTCGCAAGATCGCCCGCGCCGTTCGTGGCAAGACCACCCAGGAACGCGAATTCGAATATCTCAGCGCTTCCGTGTCGAATGTCGACCTGGAATTCCGCCAGCGCGAAATCGACCGCGGCCTGTTCCGCCGGTAATGCACTCAGCGCATGGCAGCCCATCGCCATGCGTATGAGACTCGGAGGGTGCACGGCCGTCGTTGGCACGCTCGCCCCTCTATATTGCAAAACTATGTGAATGCGCGCTTCAAGCGGCTGTCCCAAACTGGTTGACCAATACGCCGCAAAAAATCCCGGTTCAGTCCCCTGTCGCAATAGACGACACTAAATTGGGACTGATATCGAAGGCTCGATATTCACTGTATTCGTGACATCCCGCGTCCGTCATGCCGGACTTGATCCGGCATCCAGCCAGCCCAAGTCCTTGGGCTGGAAAGAGTCTTCTCGCCGCGCAAACGCTCGTCGGCTGGGGTCCGGCTCAAGGCCGGAATGACGGAAGCTACACCTGCAAAAGAAATCCCTGCGTCATCTATGATGCTCTTGGCGCGGCCGGGGCGATGAAATAGACTGCCCCCATGCCGTTTCGCCGCCGTGAACCCGTTGGTTTTTCAGAGAAGATTCGCGACCTCTTCTGGCCGCGCACGGGTTTTTCCCGTTCGTTGCGCTATATGAAGCTGCGCCTTCTGCGGCTTTCCGCCTCTCCGCATTCGGTTGCCGCCGGTGTCGCTCTCGGTGTCGGCGTGGCGTGGACGCCGTTTCTCGGCGTACATATCATCATCGCCATGGCGCTGGGTTTTCTCATGCGCGTCAATCTGGTGGCGGCGGCGCTTGGCACCACCTTCGCCAATCCGCTGACATTTCCCTTCATCTGGGCATCCACCTGGGAGCTGGGGCACTTCATCCTCGGCCGGCAGAAGACGGAAAGCGCTGCGCACGTGGATTTCGTGGCGCTGTTCAGCCATCTCGAATTCCGGCAAATTTGGACGCCGGTGCTGGAACCCATGACCATCGGCGCGCTGCTTCCTGCCGTTATCAGCGCAATCATCGCCTATATCGCCGTCTATGGTCTCATCAGCGGTTTCCAGCGCCGCAAGATGGAAAATCTCGCGCATCGCGCCGCCAACAAGAATGCTTCTCTGGAGATGCTGAAATGATCATTGGATTGGGTAGCGACCTGATCGACATCCGCCGCGTTGAAAAATCGATCGAACGTTTCGGCGAGCGCTTCACCCATCGCTGTTTCACCGATATCGAGCGCGCCAAGTCCGATGGCCGCAAGAACCGTGCCGCTTCCTATGCCAAGCGTTTCGCCGCCAAGGAAGCCTGTTCCAAGGCGCTGGGAACAGGCCTTGCGAACGGCGTATTCTGGAAGGATATGGGCGTCGTCAATCTGCCGGGCGGCAAGCCGACCATGATTTTGACCAATGGGGCAGGGGAAAGGCTGGCGGCGCTGCTGCCCGCCGGCCACCGCGCCAATATTCACCTGACGATCACGGACGATTTTCCTTACGCTCAGGCATTTGTGATTATCGAGGCGCTTCCCGTGAACGGGTAAGACCCGGTGAAGCCGCATTGGCGTCCTATTTGCGGACGTGTCACAGAAGCGCTTCCCTTCGGGCTGGAAAGGTTCTAGAGAAGTCGCAGAAATATGAAAGCGTTGCCGGCTGCGTGAAACCGCTTCACCCGCCGCAGGCGCGACAAACAACGGCCCGGAAGCCTTCGTGAAGCCGAAGAAGCCGGGAAACAATCAGGCAGGTCTTTAAGTGTCCGAAAAAGCTGAAAAGAAGCAGAACGCCCTCTGGGAGAACGTCAAGGTCATCATTCAGGCGCTGCTGCTGGCCATGGTCATCCGCACCGTGCTGTTTCAGCCCTTCACCATCCCCTCCGGCTCGATGATGCCGACGCTTCTGGTTGGCGACTATCTTTTCGTCAACAAGTTCTCCTACGGCTATTCGAAATATTCGCTGCCCTTTTCGCCGAACCTGTTTTCGGGCCGTATTCTCGAATTCAGCAAGCCGAAGCGCGGCGATGTCGTGGTGTTCCGCCTGCCGCCCAATCCTGAAGTGGATTACATCAAGCGTCTGGTGGGCCTGCCGGGCGACCGCATCCAGGTGACGAACGGCGTGCTGTTCATCAACGGCCAGCCGGTGCCGAAGCAGCCCGATGGCACCTTCACCTCCGATTACCGCGCCGATCCGGGCGCCAATGTGCCGGTCTTCCGTGAAACGCTCGACAATGGCGTCACCTACGACACGCTCGATCAATCGCCCGACTCGCGCGGCGACAACACCCGCGAATTCGTGGTGCCGGAAGGCCATTATTTCATGATGGGCGACAATCGCGACAATTCGCTCGATAGCCGCTTCGACGTCGGTTTCGTACCGGAAGAAAACCTGATCGGCCGCGCCAGCGTCATCTTCTTCTCGCTGGGCAATGACACGCCGTTCAGCCGCATTTGGGAATGGCCGGCCAACATGCGTTGGGACCGCCTCTTCAAGGTTGTGGAATGAGCAAGACCAAGCCGCTTTCGGCGGACGAGATTTCCCGTCTGGAAGCGTTGATCGGATATGAGTTCAAGGAAAAGGCCCGGCTTGACCGGGCCTTGACCCATGCCAGCGCCCGCTCGGCGGCGGCCGGCAATTACGAGCGGCTGGAATTTCTAGGTGACCGTGTCCTCGGTCTCTGCGTTGCCGAATTGCTGTTCTCCACCTTCCGCAACGCCACCGAAGGCGAGCTTTCGGTCCGTCTGAACCAGCTCGTCAGCGCCGAATCCTGCGCCGCGATCGGCGACGAGATGGGCCTGCATAATTTCATCCGCACCGGCTCGGATGTGAAGAAGCTGACCGGCAAGGCGATGCTGAACGTGCGCGCCGATGTGGTCGAAAGCCTGATCGCCACCATCTATCTGGATGGCGGGCTGGAAGCATCGCGCAAATTCATTCTGAAATACTGGCAGGGCCGCGCGACCAGCGTGGATGCCGGGCGACGCGACGCCAAGACCGAGTTGCAGGAATGGGCGCATGCCAGATTTGCGACCACGCCCTCTTACCGGGTTGACGATCGCTCCGGACCGGATCACGATCCCCGCTTTACGGTGACTGTCGAAATTCCCGGCGTAAAGCCGGAAACCGGCGTCGAGCGCTCCAAGCGCGCGGCCGAGCAGGTGGCGGCAACAAGATTGCTGGAACGCGAAGGCGTCTGGCAGAAGACCTCCACCCGGAACTGAGCGCCCGGCGAACCGGGTGCTGAACATCGAGCGCATGGCGGACCCTTTGGCCGCATGTTGAATACCTCTGACCTTGAATGGATATCATGACCGATCACGAAAACCCCGCCATGACTGGCGAAGATGCAGCCCTTCCGACCCGCTCCGGCTTTGTCGCCCTCATCGGCCCCACCAATGCCGGCAAGTCGACGCTGGTGAACCGTCTGGTGGGCGCCAAGGTTTCGATCGTCAGCCACAAGGTGCAGACGACGCGCGCCGTGATGCGCGGCATCGCCATTCACGATAACGCCCAGATCGTTTTCATGGACACGCCCGGCATCTTCAAGCCGCGCCGCCGGCTGGACCGCGCCATGGTCACCTCCGCCTGGGGCGGCGCGAAGGATGCCGATCTCATCCTGCTGCTGATCGACAGCGAACGCGGCCTGAAGGGCGATGCGGAAACCATCCTCGAAGGTCTGAAGGATGTCCCGCAGAAGAAAATCCTCTGCCTCAACAAGATCGACCAGGTGAAGCGCGAAGACCTTCTGAAACTCGCCGCCGCCGCCAATGAGACGGTCGCTTTCGACCGCACCTTCATGATCTCGGCGACCAACGGTTCGGGCTGCGAAGACCTGATGAACTATCTGGCCGCCGAACTGCCGGAAGGCCCGTGGTATTACCCGGAAGACCAGATTTCCGATCTGCCGATGCGCCAGCTCGCCGCCGAAATCACCCGCGAAAAACTGTTCCTGCGCCTGCATCAGGAGCTTCCCTACGCCTCGCACGTCGAGACCGAAAAGTGGGAAGAACGCAAGGACGGCTCCGTGCGCATCGAGCAGGTGATCTATGTCGAGCGCGACAGCCAGAAGAAGATCGCGCTCGGCAAGAACGGCGATGCGATCAAGGCCATCTCCACCGCCTCGCGCAAGGAGCTGTCGGAAATCCTCGAACAGCCGGTGCATCTCTTCCTGTTCGTCAAGGTGCGCGAGAACTGGGGCGACGACCCCGAGCGCTTCCGTGAAATGGGACTGGAGTTCCCGCGGGGCTAGTTACCAGGCATCCTCCCTCATCCCTGTGCCTGTCACAGGGATCCAGCCAGTCCAAGTCCTTGGGCTGGAAAGACTCTCTCGCCGCGCAGACGCGCGTTGGCTGGATTCCTGTGACGAGCACAGGAATGAGGGAGAGTGGGGGAAACGGAACGACGCACAAAGCACGAACTGAATATCTTCACCCACCATCGGGAACCGAATACGTTCGGGCGGGTTGTTCCAAAACAATTGGGCGCAACCTTTTTCGATGACGGATATTCATGTCGCCAAAAAAACCGAACGGAATTTCCACCACCCCGTGCCAGCAATGTCCCCTGCGCGACCTGCCGCATTTCCGGGATTTTTCCTCTTCCGAACTGGATTTCGTCTCGCGTTTCAAGACGGGGGAACTTGCGGTGGAGAGCGGCTCCGTCATCCTGATGGAAGGCTCGCATAGCGCCCATCTTTACACCGTTTTGCAGGGCTGGGCTTTCCGTTACAAGACGCTGGAGGACGGCCGGCGGCAAATCCTCAACTATGTCATGCCCGGCGATCTCGTCGGTCTTCAGGGCACGGTGATGGGGGAAATGCAGCATTCGGTGGAGGCGCTGTCGCCGGTGACGCTCTGCGTCTTCGAGCGGTCCCGCCTCAACAACCTTTTCACGGATCATCCGACGCTTGCCTATGACCTCACCTGGATCGCGGCGAGCGAGGAACGCATGCTCGACAGTCACCTCCTCAGCATCGGCCGCCGCACCGCGCTGGAACGCGCCGCCTATCTGATCGCGTTTCTCTATCGCAAGGCGAAAGCGGTCAATCTCATCCCCGGCGAAACACCGATCCCGGTCACCCAGCAACACGTTGCCGACACGCTTGGCCTGTCCATCGTTCACACCAACAAGACCTTGAGAAAGCTCGTCGATCGCGGTCTCATCCGCTGGACGGACAAGGGCTGTCTGGTGCTTGACGATGCCGGCTTGACCAACGTGGCGGGTTGGGAAAGCGATGAAAAGCGGCAAAGACCCTTCATCTGATCTTCCTTTGACATGTCTTTTTTAAATGACGGTGGAGCCGTAATTTGCGACTCCTGTCGTGATATCTCACGGGAGAATCATGTCGGAGACCGCAGCTTCGAGCCGTGCGGTCGTCTTTTTTTGGGAAGAAGAAAACATATGGTGCCACAACGGGTTATCATCGTTGAGGATGAATATCTGGTGGCGCTCGATGTCGAAGCGGTTCTCCAGTCCATGGGGGTGGAATCCGTCGCCATCGCCACCACGCTTGCGCAGGCGAGGCAGGCTGTCGAAGAGGACGGCGCCGATTGCGTGCTTCTCGATGTCAGCCTCACCGACGGCAAGAGCTACGATTTCGCGCGCGGGCTGCGCGATGCGGGCATTCCCTTCGGTTTTGTCAGCGGTTATGGCGACACGACGGGTTTTCCGGAAGATCTCATGCACGCGCCGTTGCTCGGCAAACCCTTCGGGGAAAACGAAATTATCGATTTCGTTCTCAACCTCGTCGGCGCGGTCGACGATGCCGTAAAAGAATAACGTTTTGCCGCCAGATCGGGTATGATCGGACCTGAATCGAAATTCGGACGCGTTTCATGCAGTGGCAGGAAGAGGCAATCATTCTCGGCGTCAAACGCCATGGCGAGACGAGTGTCATCGCCGAGGTGATGACGCCTTCGCGTGGCCGCCATCTGGGGCTGGTGCGTTCCGGCCGTTCCCGCAGCATGCAGCCCGTGCTACAGGCGGGCAACCGGGTGGATGTCATCTGGCGGGCGCGCCTTCACGATCATCTGGGTGAATTCCGCATTGAGCCGCTGCAATTGCGCGCTGCGCAGCTGATGGAAACGGCAACCGCCGTTTATGGCGTACAGGCCATGGGCGCTCTGCTCAGGCTTCTGCCGGAGCGCGATCCGCACCCGCATCTCTATCAGGCGCTGGATATCATTCTCGACAATCTGCACGACCCCGTCGATGCCGGGGAGTTATTCGTGCGCTTCGAACTGGCGGTGCTGAACGAACTCGGTTTCGGGCTCGATCTTACCGAATGCGCGGCGACGGGGCTGCGCACCGATCTCATCTATGTATCGCCGAAAACGGGCAGGGCGGTTTGCCGCACGGCAGGTGCGCCCTATGCGGAGCGGATGCTGTCGCTTCCGGCTTTCTTAAGCGAAGGCCAGTCGAAGGCCGCCGATCCTGACAGTCTTGCGGCTGCTTTCCGCCTCACCGCTCATTTCCTCAACCGGCATGTCTACGATCCGCGTGGCCTCAACGAAAACGCCGCCCGCGACGGTTTCGTGCAGGCGGCGCTGAAGGCGCTGGAGCGCAGGGCAACGGAGGGCAGGGCGATGCCGCCCGCCCTCGATAAGGCTGTCTGACTAGGCCATTGCAGGCCGCGGAGCCGGTCGCTCCTGAATGGGCCAATGCACGATGGCCGCGAAAATCCCCATGCCGACGCCCAGCCACCAGACGAGATCATAGGAACCCAGCCTGTCGTAAAGGAAGCCGCCGAGCCAGACGCCGAGGAACGAGCCGATCTGGTGCGACAGGAACACGACGCCGCCGAGCATGCCGAGATGGCGCGTGCCGAACATGATCGCCACCAGCGCATTGGTCGGCGGCACGGTGGAAAGCCAGAGGATGCCCATCACGGCCGCAAAGATGATGACCGAAAGCGGCGATTGCGGCAGAAGCAGGAAAGCGGTGACGGCAACCGAACGGGCGAGATAGATATAGGCTAGCAGATAGGGCTTCGAATAACGCTGGGCGATGACGCCGGCGGCAAGCGACCCGATGATGTTGAAGAAGCCGATCAGCGCCATGGCGATGACGGCGTAGCGCGGTTCGATGCCGATATCGCCGAGATAGGCCGGGAAATGCGCGGTGATGAAGGCCACCTGAAAACCGCAGACGAAAAAGCCCGTGGTCAAAAGCAGGTAGCTTTTATGGCCGAGCGCTTCTCTCAGCGCCTCGCCCGCCGTCTGCTGGAACTGCGCCTGCGACTGGCTGCCGGAAGAGGAATTGCCGCGCATCGGAAAGGCGAGCAGCGGCACGAGCATCATCATCGCGGCAAGCCAGACGAGGCTATCCGACCAGCCATAGGTGGAAATCAGGCCCTGGCTGATCGGCGCGAACAGGAACATGCCGGCCGAGCCCGCCGCGGTGCCGATGCCGAAGGCGAGCGAGCGCTGCTGCGGCGTGACATGGCGCGCAAAGGCCGAAAGGATGACGCTGAAGGAGCCGGCGGCAATGCCAAGCCCGACCAGCACGCCGCCGCCGAAATGCAGCCAGAAGGGCGAGGTGCCGAAGGACATGCAGATGAGGCCGGCGGCATAAAGCAGGCCGGAAAGCACGAGCACGCGGCCCGTGCCAAATTTATCGGCGATGGCGCCGAAGAAGGGCTGGCCGAGCCCCCAGAAGAGGTTCTGCAGAGCCATGGCGAGACCGAAGGTGGAGCGGTCCCAGCCGGTGTCGGCGAGCATCGGCAGCTGGAAAAAGCCCATGGCCGAACGGGGCCCGAAGGTCATGACCGCGATCAGCGACCCGGCGGCGATAATCAGCCAGGGCATGGTCTGGCGTGTGGCTTGCGACATGAATATTCCCCCATCGTGGCGCCTCACCCCCAAAAAAAGAGGGGCATGGCTTGCCGCGGATTCCGCTACGATGGGATGAATATTATCTTTTGTCAGCCGGTCCCACTAGCGACTTTTCTTGACGGCCACTATTCATGGGATTGATAAGACGCTGTCAGCGCATCTTGCCTATCAGAGCCTCGTTTTTGCCGAGAATATCCTCAACGCTCTGCTGCCGCTGCTGAATATCGCCCAGGAGCGAGTCTGATTTGTCTATCGACGAGCTCAGATTCTTCTGGATTTGAAGCCAATTTATCTTTGGCGTAAAGGAATTATCCGACCCGGCGGCAGGCGTGTTGGCAAATGTTTGCACCACGGTGTTGAGTGCCGCCAGCCCCTGTTTCACTTCCTCGATGGCTTGCGTTTGCTTGGCTACGGTCGTCGCCAGTTCAATATTGGCCTTCTGGCTATTGGTCAAAATCTCCAATCCGTCCCTATTGACCTTCATGCTGGTGATGAAGGGCAGAGCGGTAAAAACGGCGCCGACAAGAGCAAGCAGGAGCCCATGTGTTTTGCCGCCGGAAAAGAAGCACAGAAGCAAACCCGATACGCACATCAACATGCCTATCGTTGCTACGACGGATATATGATTATTTGAAATGACATTGAAAAAATCGACCATGGAACATCTCCTGAAAATAAACCCATGATTGATTTTTGTTATTCGAAAATCAACTTAAAACTACAGTCTCCAACTAACGCCGCTTGATCGCCCAGCCCTCCGGCCTTTCCTCGATCACCTTCGCCACATCGCCAACGGACAGCCTGCCTTCACCACGCGGCGTCACGTTCCAGCCGAACAGCGGGCCGGGCACGCGCCGGTCGCCGGACATGCGGATGCGGCCCATGGCTTTCATGGGGGAGGGCACATCGCGGGAGCCGGTCGTCTGGTCCTGCGTGGTCATGATGCAGCGGGCGCAGGGTTTGACCAGATCGAAGCGAATGCCGCCGATCTCGATGGCCGCCCAGCGGTCCTCGGCCCATGGCTCGTCCGTATCAAGCACGATATTGGGCCGGAAGCGCTCCATGCCGACCGCGTCCTCACCATTGGCGCGCATATTGTCGTTCAGCGCGGCAAGCGAGGCGGTGGTGGTGACGAGAATCTGGTAACCGTCCGCAAAGGTGACGGGCGTTTCGTTGCCGGTCCATTCGAGGCTTGCAATGCGTTTCGAGGCGTCGTCGAAGAACACCAGCTGCACCTCGCGCCCCAGCCATTCCGAGAGCGTGTCGTTGGTCTCGCCATCGGCGATATTGGCGCTGACGATGGATTTCCACACCGCCACATCCATGCGCTCCCCGGAAGGTCTTGCGAGAACCTCGCCATTCGCTTCCCGCGAAAGCACCATGCCGCCATCTTCATGCCGGGCCAGAACCGTGGCGATGGCCGGCAATTCGCGCTGGGTGATGAAATGGCCGGTGGGATCGATGAGCATGGCGCGACGGTCGCCCGGCAGGCCTTCTGCCGAAACAATGCTTTCGGAGAGGGGAATGCCGCGCGCGCTTTTCAGCGGATAGATGTTGAGTTCGGTCACACGCATCTCGGGTCTCCTCAAATCTCGTCGAGAAACAGGTCCAGCACCTGTTTCAGCCGCTCATGGCGGGCCTTGGCCATCTGCCGGCCCGTCTCGGTGCGAAAGCCGTCGGCCAGCTTGAACAGCTTGGTTTCGAAATGGTCGATGGCAAAGGCGCGGTCGTCAAGCGGCCGCTCCTTCGCCAGCGGGTCGACCGGGTCGTAAAGCGCCGAACCCATGCGCCCGGCAATATAAAAGCAGCGCGCCGCCCCCACCATACCGATGGCGTCCAGCCGGTCGGCATCCTGAAGGATTTTCGCCTCCAGTGTCTGCGGCTCTATATTGGCGGAAAAGCTGTGGGTGGTGATGGCATGGGCGGCGGCGTCGATATCGCTGCGTTGCCAGCCAAGGGCTTCAAGAATGCCCGAGGCTTTTTCCGCCGCAAGCCGTGAGGCCTGCGCGCGGAGCGGCGAGTTCTTCTCCACCGCCACGCAATCATGCAACAGCACGCTGGCGGCCAGCACGGTGCCATCGCCGCCTTCGCCCGCATGGATGCGCATGGCGTTGCGGAAGACGCGGTGAATATGGGCAAGATCATGCGAGCCATCGCCCGTATCGGCGGCGTGCGGTATCAGGTCCTGCGCAAGCGCCGCATAGGGCGCGAAAGCCTCGGCCGCGATCATGCCTGCGGCTTCCGGGCGAGGATTTTCTGGTAGAACAGGCCGATGCCGATCAGCACCGCGCCGAGACCGATGAAGGACAGCGCCCGAAGCACGCCTTCTAGATTGCTCATGTCGATCAGGAAGGCCTTGGCCACCGAGATCAGCACGAAGGCGGCCGATGCAAGACGCAGGCTGCGGGCATTGAAGCGCGAACCGAGCACGAGCAGCAACACGCCGATCAGCAACCAGACCACCGAATAGCTATAGGTCTCGCCCTGCAGGAAGCCCTTCCAGTCGGCGATGTTCTCGCCCTGCCAGAAACGGCGCACCGAAAGCGTGGCCCAGGCAAAGCCGAGTGCCGCACCGGCCACCGCCAGCATGCTGACATAGGGCGGCGGACGTTTTCCGCGCGCATAATAGGCCAGGCCGCCATAGGCGAGCGCCGGCAACAGGTAGCCGATCAGCAGCAGGTTGAGGAACGGAATGCTGCCGGTATTTTCGCCGGTGAAATAGGGGTTGAGCGTGAAGAAATGCATCGTCAGCACATTGATGACGGCAATCACGCCGGCAATCATCGAGCCGTAGCGGAAGACGGGGCTGGGGCTCTTCAGGTCCAGCGTCATCAAGACGCCCGAGAAGCCGATGGTCAGCAGCGTGTAGATCGACTGTTCGCCAAGCGTCGGCACGCTGTCATCCAGCGTGCCGCCATTCATCGCGTGGCGGATGAGGATGGCGACGGCGAGAAGGCCCATGACGCTGGCAATCGCCTGCAGGAAGTTCTTCGCCCTGACCCCCGGCCAGTCGCGCAGCAGCCATGCCGAGGCGACGGCCAGCAGTGCGGGAATGCCGTAACCCGGCAGAAGCGCGTTGAAGACCGGCGTGAGCCCGAGATTTTGCGGCCCGACGATGGTGGGTTCCCAGGCGATGCGGCCGAGAACGGCAACGCTTGCCACAGCCATCACCCAGGGCAACACATCCCAGTTGCGGTAACGGGTCGCGAGCACATAAACGAAACCGATGACGGAGAGCAGCACGGTCGTCGCGAGCCCCTCCGTCAGCGTGTGCAGGCAAAGCGCGAAGGCGGCGAAGGAGCCGAGCACGAGGATGTTCAGCGGCTTGCGATAGGCCTCGTTGTTCTGCCGGTGCAGCCACTCGGCGCCTGCAAGCAACACCAGTCCAAGGCCGAGGCCATAGGCGGCGTGTAGCCAGTCACGGCCGAGATTGCCGAAAAGCACAAAGCTCGTCGTGCCGATCCAGACCGGGAACAGTGCGATGAGGAACGCCCACAACTTCGCGAAGCTTTGGTCTGCCGGACCTTTTCTTTTGATGAAAGAAAATCCGCACAGCACCAGAATGGCGCCAAATGAAAGGCTCGCGGCGACGTTCGGGCTCGTGCCGATACTCACGGGTGGCAAAGTAACCACGGCGCTTCCATCGAGTAACGGATCGAAGCCGAAAAACCGTTGCCCGAGGAGCGAGATGCCGGTCTGTGCGGTCAGGGCCGCGAAAATTGCCGGCCAGACGGCAAAATGGCGGCCCGCACCGAGTGCAGCGAGCGCGGAAAGGAGTGCTATCATTGCGAATGCGGGATGGACACTCACCCCACCGCTGGAAAGTAGGATGGCGACTGCCGGTAGCGCAGCGGCAAGCGATACGGTGAGACTGATCGCCAGGGACGGCCTCGCAAAAAGGTGTATCAGCCGCATCGCGGTCGTTTCGGCTTTTGCCTCTTCCAGCGCGTAGATTTCGCGGTTGGATTTATCAAACGTGTCTCCCGGCCAAAGCCAGATCGTCCCGGCAATCATGAGGAGCAGGGAAAGAACGACAGGCTCGACATTCACCGTTTCGGAAAAGCCGATATAGCCGAGCGCCCAGAGGCCGAGGCCGGCATTGGCGAGAGAGGGAACCACGGTCCAGCCCTGTCTGCGCGCCGCGGCCGCTGTTGCCAGCCAGGAGATGGTGAGGAACACGAAGAGCGCCCAGATATTCGGCGTTTCGGTGGAAATCAGCGCCGGCGTCAGCATCGAACCGAGAAGGCCTAGACCGGCCAGCGCCTGCCCGTGCAGCAGCGAAAGCCCGATGGTGGCGAAGGCGACGAGTCCAAGCAGGCCAAAAGCCATGCCGGGGCCGATATAGCCGTAAATGCCATAGGCGGCGTAGACGACGCCGAACAGCGTCAAGGCGCCGGCCGCCGTCAGCACGCCCGGTATCATGGCGTTGGAATAGGTGGCGGCGATGCCCGGCACCGCCTTGCGGCGGACAGCCTCGCCGGCAAGTCCGAGGACGAGGCCGAAAATGGCGGCGAGCGACAGCCTGACCGCCGGGCTGAGCAGCCCCGATTCGATCGAATATTTGACGAGGAAAATACCGCCGAGCGCCAGCGCCAGGCCGCCTGCCCAGACGGCCCAGCGCGCGCCGAGCAGGCTTTCGAAGCTTTCCTTCGTTGCCGGTGCTGATGCCGTATCGCTCGCAGGAGCGGAAGGTGCTTCCTCGCGGACGGCGTCTTCCGCCTGCGCCATGGCGGCGGCTTCGTGGGGTTCGGAGGCGTATTCAGTCTGGGAGGCTGCGTCTTCCGCAGGCGTCCTGCTTTCCTCTTCCGTCTCGAAATCCGGTTTTACCGTGGATTCCGCGCTCTCCGCCTGCGCCGCCACAGGCGACGTGACGCCCGCAGCCACCAGCCGCTTGAGACTGAGAACTTCCCGTTCCAGCGACTTGATTCGACTTGAATTGCGGATGCTCGCGACAAGCGTGTAGATGAAGGCCGCGACGAGGGCGAGGATAAACAGCGGGATTTCCAAACGGACTCTCCAATTACGAAGCTGTTTTTAAAGCCCTTTTGGTGAATTTATGCAAGGCCCGGTTGATGGATGGCAAGAGGTAACAGGGAGCGAGCGGGTCCCGCTTGTTTCTTCTCCCCGCCGGGGAGAAGTCCGCGGCAGCGGGATGAGGGGGCAAGGGTAGCGATAGACCGAGAGCTAGCCCCCTCATCCGACCCTTCGGGCCACCTTCTCCCCGACGGGGAGAAGAAATTGGCGGCACCGGCTCGGCTCATGCGTATCGCTCGAAAATCAGGAAACATCCGCCAGCCAGCGCCGCGCCGCTTCGATATCGGCAAGCCCGAGCTCATGCCCGTCCTCAACCGTTTCCATTTCGGCTCTTGCTCCGCTCGCCGCTAGCCGGCCCTGCAATTCGTGCGCCTTGTCGAGATATTTGTCGCGCTCTCCCGCCACAAGCAGGACATTGCGGCCGGAAAGATCGGTCTGCGGCCATGTTTCCAGAACCGGCATCGGGCGATAGAGCAGGGCGTCTCCGGCAAGCTCGGGATAAAGCGCGGCAAAGGCCGCGTAGAAATTTGCGCCATTGGAATGGCCGATAAACCGCAGTTTCGAACGGTCGAGACCATAGGACCGTATCGCCCCCTCCACGAAGTCGGCGAAGGCTTCCGCTTCCGAGGCGATATCCTTCTGGTCGAAGCTGAAATCAGGATAACGGCGGAACCAGCGGGCAATCTCTTCTTCCGTGCTGCGGCCGCGCACGCCGAGAAGCGTGGCGCGCGGCGCTGCCCGGTGCGCCAGCGGCATCAGGCTGGTTTCGCTGCCGCCGGAACCGTGCAGCAGAATGATGGTGCTGCCATCCGGCTCGTCGGGCGTATAGAAACGGTGCACGAAGGGCAGGTCGCGATAGACGATGCGCTCTTCGCCCGGCATTGCAAATTGCGGCAGGGCGACACGCACATCCGCCTCGTCCTTCATGAAGAGCGGCGGGATGAACAGTTTTTCCCCGAGCGATTCCAACGGTTCGTCCACCGTCATGCCCGGCCCGTCGGTTGCCATTTCGATCAGCACGCCGCCCGGTTCGCGGACATAGAGCGAGTGGAAATATTTGCGGTCATGGGCATTGGTGGTGCTGGAATTCAGCGATTTCAGCCCGGTATGAACCGCGTTCAGCTCATCCATGTCCTTCGCCCGGAAGGCGATATGATCGACGGTGCCGGTGCCCGGCGCGCTGGACCAGAAGCCGGTTGCGTCGCGCACATCGATAATGTCGCCGCTTTCGGAAACGAGCCGGCGGATTGCGCCTGCCTGGCTTTCCTGCCGGTAACCGAAATGTTTCTCCAGAAACGCCACGGTTTCTTCCGGCACTTCGCTTAGCACCGTCGCGCCATAGATTCGGCGAATGGCGTCCTCCGCGGAAATATCGTCCGTCACATGCGGCGTGGCGTCGGCAAAGGCGTGGGTACCGACCAGCTTGACGATCAGGCCGTCAGGATCCTTCAGCCGGATGACCGGAGTGCCGAACTCATCGGAGGGGCCTTCCGCCCGGATGCCGAATTTCAGCGCCCGCGTCAGCCAGAAGCCGATGGCGGCGGGATCGATGGCCACGGAAATCTCCAGCGTCTGGCCGTAACCGACACGGCCCTGGCCGCCATCTTCCCAGACGAGAAATGTCAGAAGCGAGCCGGGCGAGGCGATATCGTCGCCATAAAGCAGGTGCAGCTGCATGGCGTCTTCGAAACCGGCTGTGCGCTTGGCCAGCCTCAGGCCCAGAAAGCCGGCGTAAAAATCCACATTCGCCTGCACCTTCCGGGTAATCATGGTGATGTGGTGTATGCCCAGTGCAGAATTCATGTTGCCGTCCCGCTGTTTCGCCTGCTGTTCGTGGCCCTATTTGTCGCACGCTGCCCCTGATCCGCAACCCCGGCAAATGAGAACGCTGTGTTCTCTGCGTGAACGATCCCGCTTTCGCTTCGTTGCATGCACGATGGGCAAAATGCCGGGTTTTTGCCTGTCTTGTGCGTGTTTGTGCATATAAAATAAGCATACAAAATAACGGCTATTTTGTATGCAATTTTATCTTGCCTTGAGGGCTGGAATTGGGTCTTATGCAACCAATCCAACAAAACCATCAGGGGGAATAGATGATTTTAACGCGCAGGTTGTTGACCAGGGCTCTGGCCATTACCGCCATCGGTGTAACCGCTGGTTTTTCGCTGCCGGTCGTCGAGGCGCGGGCCGAAACGCCGGTGAAATTCACGCTCGACTGGAAGTTCGAAGGCCCCGCCGCCGGTTTCCTGCTGGCGCTCGACAAGGGTTACTTCAAGGCTGAAGGCCTCGATGTCACCATCGATAGCGGCAACGGCTCGGTGGAAGCCATTCCGCGCGTGGCGACCGGCGCCTACCAGATGGGGTTCGGCGACATCAACTCGGTGATGAAGTTCCTCGACGAGGATCCGAGCCAGAAGATCAAGGCCGTTTATATGGTCTATGAACGCCCGACTTTTGCCGTGGTCGGCCGCAAGTCGCTCGGTGTCACCGGCGATCCGAAGTCGCTGGAAGGCAAGAAGCTCGGCGCGCCGCCGCCGGATGGCGCTTTCGCGCAATGGCCCGCCTTCAAGCAGGTGGCGGGTCTCGATGACAGCAAGATCAAGATCGAATCGATCGGTTTTCCGGTGCGTGAACCGATGCTCGCCAAGGGCGATGTCGATGCCGTTTTCGGCTTTGCCTTTTCGGTGATCCTCAACCTCAAGAAACAGGGCATCGCCGATGACGATATCTCGACCATCCTGATGGCCGAGCACGGCTTGAATCTCTATGGCAATGCGGTGCTGGTAAACACTGATTTCGCAGAGAAAAACCCGGATGCCGTGAAGGGCTTCCTGAAAGCGCTGGCCAAGGGCTTCGCCGATTCCATCAAGAACCCCGAAGAGGGCGTGGCGGCCGTGCTCAAGCGCAACGAGACGCTCGACAGCGCCATCGAGCTTGAACGCCTCAACATGGCCAACAGCATGAATATCAAGACGCCCTATGTGGTGGAAAACGGCATGGGCGGCGTCGATCCGGCCCGGCTTTCCGCCTCCATCGAGACGCTGAAAGTTTCCCTCGGCCTGAAGGGCAACGTCAAGGCGGAGCAGGTCTTCGACGCGACCTACCTGCCGGCCAAGGAAGAGCGCATGCTTCCGTAATGGAGGAGTGAGCGGGTGCGGCATGCTTCTTCTCCCCGCCGGGGAGAAGAAACAGGCGGCGACGTTTCGGGCTGCCATGGTCCATCTTTAACTTAAAACGGGAACAGCAATGTCACATCTCGTGGAAATAGACAGTGTGGACATGCGCTATGGCGGTTCCGCCGGCACGCTGGCCGTATCCGGCTTGAACCTGACGGTCGACAAGGGCGAATTCGCGGCCGTGGTCGGCCCCTCCGGCTGCGGCAAGTCGACCCTGATGAAGCTGGTAACGGGATTGCATATTCCGCAGAAGGGCAATGTCATCGTTGCCGGGCGGCAGGTCACGGAGCCGGTTTCCATTGTCGGCATGGCGTTTCAGAACCCGACGATGCTGCCCTGGCGCACCACGCTTGAGAACATCCTGCTGCCGCTGGAGATCGTCGAGAAACATCGCCGACGCCTGCGCGCCCACAAGGCTGAATATGTCAGGAAAGCCGAGCGTCTCCTGGAAATCGTCGGCCTGAAGGGGTTCGGTTCGAAGTATCCGTGGCAGCTTTCCGGCGGCATGCAGCAGCGCGCCAATCTTTGCCGGGCCCTGATCCACGAGCCGGAACTGCTGATGCTGGACGAGCCTTTCGGCGCGCTCGATGCCTTCACCCGCGAGGAATTATGGTGCGTCATCCGCGACCTGCACGCCGCGCAGCGCGTTACCATCATCCTCGTGACCCATGATCTGCGCGAGGCGACATTTCTGGCCGACAAGATTTTCGTGATGAGCGCAAGGCCGGGCCGGGTGCTGGCGGAACACCGCGTGCCGTTTGCCCGCCCGCGCCAGCTCGATATCATGTATGACAAGGGTTTCAACGACATGGTGCAGGAACTGCATGGCGAAATCGCGCAGGCGAGGGTGGCGGCATGAGCGCGATCATGGAAGGCACCGTTGCGGCAGAGCCGCGCAAACCGCTGATTGCCCGCGTCAACTGGGTGAAAGCCGCCCCCTGGCTTTATACGCTGGCGCTTTTCGTGTTGTGGGAACTGTTGGTCTACGCGCTGAAAATGCCGCCCACCATTCTGCCGTCACCGGTAAGGGTCGGGCAGGCCATCGTGCAATATTGGTCGCCGATCTGGAAGAACTCGCTGCAGACGCTTTATACCACGACGCTGGGTTTCGCCATTGCGGTGGCCGCTGGTCTCGCCATCGGCCTGTTCATCGGCTGGTCCAAAACCATCTATGCCGGGCTCTATCCGCTGATGATCGGCTTCAACGCCATCCCGAAAGTGGCACTGGTGCCGATCCTCGTCATCTGGTTCGGCATCGGCACGGTTCCTGCCGTGTTGACCGCCTTCCTGATCTCTTTCTTCCCCATCGTCGTCAACGTCGCGACCGGGCTTGCCACCATAGAGCCGGAAACGGAAGATGTGCTGCGGGCGCTTGGCGCAAAGAAGATGGACATCATGCTGAAGGTCGGCATTCCGCGCTCCATGCCCTATTTCTTCGGCTCGCTGAAAATCGCCATCACGCTCGCCTTTGTCGGCTCGGTCGTGTCGGAAACCGTCGCCTCCAATTACGGCCTCGGCAACATGATGAGTTCGGCGCAGAGCCAGTTCAATGTGCCGCTCGTCTTTGCCGGCCTGCTGATGCTCGCGGTGGAAGGCATCGTCATGTATGCGATCATGGCCTGGCTTGAAAAACGCATGACCGGCTGGGCGCATCGCTCCACCATGGGGCAGTAATGGAGGCCGCCTGGATGCGGCCTCTCTTTGCCAGCGATTCGGTTAATACAGCCTCAGTGAGCGGTGATTCCGACGCTGCGCGAATGGCGTGGTCATTGTTATTTCATTGTATAATATAACTTTTTGCGGCTCGAAAATATTTTTGCCTGATAAAGCAAATCACGATATTGTGTAGTGGTTCGCCTTTATCGCGTGACGCGGACATGTCCCCCCCTTGAACTAATCAGCTTTGAAAAATCCGTTGACGGGAGACCTGTATGACCAGCGTTTCATCGCTTGGCGCTTACCAATATAGCGCGAAGAATTATAGCAGCCTTGACAGGAATGGTGACGGCATCGTGAGTGCCGACGAACTCCAGGCGTCCGCCAAGTCGGGAAACGGCATTTCCTCGCTGGGGTCAGATCAGGAGGACAGCGGCGCTGCAGGCGGTGCGGCGACGAACCAGCTGCTCACGATGCTCGTGAACATGATCATGAATCTTTCGAGTGGCCAATCATCCGGATCGTCGGATTCATCCGGTGGAAATTCGCCGGGCAGCGCGGATCGGCTTGCTGAGCTGGATACGGATGGCGACGGCTCCCTGTCCGCGAGCGAGTTTCTTGCCGGACGCCCTGAGGATGTCAGCGAGGATATGGCGACGAACCTGTTTACGCAGCTCGATACCGATGGCGATGGTGTTGTCAGCAGCGAGGAGTTTTCCGCCATGGCGCCGCCCAAGGGTCCGCGGCCGGGTTCCGCCGGTGGGACTGATGCTCGAGACAGCACGGATATGCTTGCTGACCTGGATACGGACGGCGACGGCTCCCTCTCCGTAAGCGAGTTCCTTGCTGGACGCCCAGAGGATGTCAGCGAGGACATGGCGACGAACCTGTTCACGCAGCTCGATACTGATGGCGATGGTGTTGTCAGCAGTGACGAATTGTCTGCCATGACGCCGCCCAAAGGTCCGCCGCCGCCGGATATTTCGGCTGGTCGGACTGGCGAGGATGATCAATCGACAGAGAGTGCAACAGCTATCGAAGACCTTCTGTCGCGTCTGGAAGAGATCGCCAAGGCCTATATGGCTTTTAATGCGGATGAAGCGGCAACTCAGTCCATTACGGCCTGATGTTGCATTGGAAAAGGGTTGGCTGAGACCCTCCAGAGCCTGCAAGAGCCTCGCATCCGGCTCTTGCAGTGGCGTTTCTTGCCGAGTTGGGCAGGCGTGGCCTCTGGCTGAATGCGATCGCCCTGCGCAATGGCAGGGCGTCTTTTTCGCATCCGGGCGCTCTCAATGCGCCGCCATTTCTTCCACAATATCGCCGCCGTCCATCAGGAACGGGTAGTAGGTCGGCCAATTGGTCACTTCGTCCAGCAATGCCTTGCGGTCGTTGCCCCAGTAGAGATGGTAGTGGCCCGCTTTGACCGGGGCGATGGAGTGGTCGCTGAACTGGATGAATTGCGGTGCGGCCTCGTCGCCGCCGGTTTTCTTGAAGATGTAGCGGACACCGCGATTGCCCTTCTTGTAGGTCAGGATTTCATGGCCATCGCTGACATAGGTGCCTTCAGCGGGCTTGCCGTCCTTATAAAACGCTACGCTGTCGCTCTTGATGACGATGCGGTTCACATCGGTCTTGTAACCGATTTCGTAATAGGCGCGGTACTCCGCCGCCGTCTTGTCGCCATGCGCCGCCTTTTCCGCCATGACGGAATCGAGCGAGCCGTTCAGCAGATAGGGATAGACCGACTGCCAGTCGCCTTCCCAGTCGGAAAGCGTGCGCGTCTTCACCTGCGCATCCTCGAAATAACCCTTGTAGATCTGCTTTTCAGCCTCGGTCATCTGGTGGCCGTGATCGTGCCCATGGTCGTGGCTGTGGGCAGCGGATTTGTCGCCACCGGCAGCCATTGCCGCGGTCGCCGCCAGCAGCAGGGAACCAAGTGCGACGGCGCCGGTGACGCGGGTGAGTGTCTTCTGCATTGTTTCGGGCCTCTCATATCGATAAAGATAGTTACGTAATAACATTACGTATCGACCTATAGAGGCCGCCTTCGCGGGATGCAAGTGCGCACTCCAACGTGGCGCAACGAAAAAGCGCGATGGCTGTTGCAGCCACCGCGCTTGAAAAGAGGGGAGACGTGCGGTCTCAGGCCGGCTGGGCGCTTACTTGCGCCTTGCGCTCGTCGAAGGCGAGTTTCATGGCTTTCGTCACATCGCGGGTCGTCGCGAAATAAGTGTCGCTGCGCACCCAGTAGCGCAATTTTACGGTGGCGCTGTCGGCGCTGACCGAATCGACGAAGGTGACGGGGGCGGGGTCCAGCAAAACCCGGCTCTCCGAACGCACGACTTTCATCAGCATATCCTGTGCGGCCGCCAGATCCTCATCATTCTTGACCGTCAGGCTGAGTTCGTGACGACGCGAGGGAAAGCGGCTGTAATTGGTGATCGGCACGTTCCAGAGCGTGGAGTTGGGCGCGAGACGGTAAAGTCCGTCGCTGGTCTTCAGCTCGGTCGCAAACAGCCCGATCTCGATCACCGTGCCGTTGACCGTGCTGGTCTCGATATATTCGCCGACCCGGAAGGGGCGCAGCACCAGAAGCATGATGCCGGCGGCAATATTCTGCAGCGTGCCCTGCAACGCAAGGCCGATGGCCAGACCGGCGGCGCCAAGGGCGGCGAGGATGGAGGCGGTCTGCACCCCGAACTGGCCAAGCACCATGACCAGCACCAGAATGAGAACCACATAGCGGATGGCGCCGGCGAAGAAACCGGCAAGCGTCGCATCGAAGCCGCGAATGCGCGACAGGCCCTGAAATGCCCAGCGTTGCAGGAAGGTGGCGGTCAGCCAGCCGATGATCAGCAGCAGAAGCGCACCGACGACCGAGAAGGAATATTGCACCGCAAGCGCGCTTGCCTGCTGCAACGCCGCCTGCGATGCGACGATGATATCCGTTGCCTGTTGTTCCATGAATTATCCTGTGATTTTCATTGCTCTTCAGGGTTGGTAACGACTGGACGCCGTGAGGGTTCCGCCAAAACGGTCTCAGTTGCCAAGCGGCAGCACGAAAGGCACGTTACCATCCGTATCCGCGCCCCTGCCAATTTTTTTGATCGCCGCCACCAGCCTGCCATCGCGCCCGAGCAGACGGTCGCCGATGGCGATGATGCGGGCATTGGGCGTGGCATAGGGCGAGACGGCGCGCAGACGCAGCGCGAGCTCCATCTCGTCCTGGTCCGGATAAAGGCTGAGCACGGCGATGACGGCGGCGGCGGGTGAGCGGGAAACGCCCATCCAGCAATGGATGAGCAGCGGCGCGGACTGGTCCCATTCGTGGGCGAAATCGATCAGCTGCAGCACATGTGCATCGTCAGGCGCGATGAGATCGGCGGTGCCCTTGAATGCGATGTCGTTCATGGCAAGCGTCAGATGCCGGTCTGCGGCAATGACGGCGGGGCGGTGAAAGGACTGCTCTTTGGCGATCAGCGTCACCATTTCGCGGGCCTTGTGTTTGACGGCCATCTCCGCGATCCGCGACAGCGGCGATACGACAATGGCCGTCATGTCGCGCTCCCCGTCTTGACCGCACGCAACGCCTCGATCGCTTCGAAACGTTCGATGAACAGCTTTTGCGCTTGGGTTGAGGGCAGGGGCGTGATGTCGAACATGTCGCGGGTAATGCCGCGCGGCAGGCCGAAGAACTTCTGCGCCTCGGCGGTGGAAAAACCGGCAAGCTCCGTCGCCTCGAAAAAGGCGGCGACCGTATCGGCCTTCTTGATGCGGTCCTTCAATTCGCGCGATGCATGCGGCGGCAGGCCGAAACGCAGATGCACGGCGGCTTCCAGCCGTTTTTCCACGGTCTTGTAACCGCCGCCAACCACGGATTTGAACGGCGAGATCATGTCGCCGATGACATATTCCGGTGCATCGTGCAGAAGCGCCATCTGCATGTCATCAGGCGTCGCGCTTGTGCACATGCGACAGAAGATGGTTTCGACGATGAGGCAATGCTGGGCGACGGAAAAGGCATGGTCGCCGCGCGTCTGGCCGTTCCAGCGGGCGACACGGGCAAGGCCATGGGCGATATCGGCGATTTCCACATCGAGCGGCGAAGGATCGAGCAGATCGAGCCGCCGGCCGGACAGCATGCGCTGCCAGGCGCGC
Source organism: Agrobacterium leguminum (assembly GCF_015704895.1). Classification (GTDB taxonomy): domain Bacteria; phylum Pseudomonadota; class Alphaproteobacteria; order Rhizobiales; family Rhizobiaceae; genus Agrobacterium; species Agrobacterium leguminum. Next base: position 109,858 of record NZ_JADQWB010000010.1, read on the forward strand.
GGGCTTTTTGCAGCAGCCACTCTCAGTCCTCCGCCCGCGCCGCCGGATCGGCCGCCGGGAAGGAAAGGCCGCTCCAGGCGGGCAGGGCCACGGTTACGGGAAGAGTCTCCGCCAGAAGCGGCGTGCCGGATGCGAGCGCATCGGCAATGCGGTCGATCCGAACGATGGCAAGCGCCCTGTTGCCGCAGACGGTTCCGAGCGTGCCGACCGGTTTTCCATCGGCGGTAATCTCCGTCCCGCTGGCGGCAAGTGCGCCTTCGGCCGAAACGGTGACGACGCGGCGTCTTGCCGTGCCGCGATGTTTCATGCGCGAGACGACTTCCTGACCGACAAAGCAGCCCTTCTTAAAGGAAACGCCGTCATTCACATCCATCAGCACATCATGCGGAAAAGCATCCTGCAGCGCATAGTCCCGGCCGGATTCGGCAATGCCATGCTCGACACGGAGCGCATCATAGGCCGCGATGTCGTCGGATGCGGACGCGCCCGGTATACGGTAAAGATCGATGCCGGCCTTGCCGAAACGACCATCCCGAGTGCCTGCCGTCGGCGCAGTCTCGTTCCAGAAAACACTCACGCCTTCGAACGTCTCGGCTTTGAGATCGACCGGCGCACGCAGCTTGTACATGGTCAGGCGGCGCAGCAGCGCGTCCTGTTCGGCGGCGCCCGTTTCGATCAGATAATCGCCACCATCGCGCCAGATCAGGAAATCGAACAGGATCTTGCCCTGCGGCGTCAGAAGGGCTGCGGCCCGTGCTTCGCCTTCCGGCAGGTTTTCAACATCTGCGGTGATGAGATTGTTCAGAAATTCCTCGGCGCCGGTGCCGGAAACCCGGATCAGGCGGCGGTCGGCAAGAAGGGCGGAAGGCATGGCGTCACCGTTCGGTTCGTCGAGACTCTGTGATCTCCGGCAAAAAGCAGATGCGCTTTGCCGGAATGCTCATTCCGCACAGTTAGGATTTTTGCCAGAGAACGGCAAGCACCGCGATGCGATCAATCGCCGGCGGTGAAGAACTTCCACTTGCCATCGGGCGAAATGCCGACCCGGTAGAAGCTGTAATTGCCATATTCCTGCATGTCCGCCAGATCGCCCGCCGTGATGATGCGCAGAAGCTCCACCTTTTCCGGCGCAGTCAGCGTATTCAGCGGCTTTCCGGCGAAATAGGGGAAAACATAGGCTTCGTCAGGCGTGCCGGCATCGATATGGGCATAACCGGTCGATAGCAGGTCGATGATGATCGCCAGCACTTCCAGCCCGTCAGGATCGCCGGAATAGCTTTTCAGCGCCGCAATCGGGTCTTCGCCGTCATTGCCGTCGATGCGGAATTCTTTCTGGCCGGCGGCGATGAAGGGCCGCAGCTTTTCGATATCGCCGGAGGCGGCGGCATCGATGATCTGCTGGCGCAGCTTGCGCACGGGTTCCGGCGCCTTGGAAATGTCGTGCTCGATCACAACGGACATTTCCGGCGTGTTGTCGGGCGTGGAGGATTGCTGGTTCGACTGGTTGGCGGAACGGTCCACCAGAGGGTCGGGCAGGGGAATGCCTTCCGAATCGCCTTCGATCTCGTCCGGCTCCGCAGGCTGGGCCTGCTGCGGCTCACCGCCATTCTCAGCCTTCGGCTCGCTTTCGGTGTTCTGCGCCGGCTTCAGCTCGGAAAGGGCAAAGGCGCGGCCTGGCATGCCAATCGGCCCGGCGGTCAGGGCAAGCAGGATGGACAGCAGGGCGGAAGAGCGCAAAAGCCCCTTGCTCAGGCAAGACATGATAGACCCCGGCTTTACTGTATTACCCGCTGCGGCGAAAATTCGCCCTGAAGCATGCGCTGGCGCAGCGATTCCAGCATTGCTTCAGCGCCGGCCTCGCCATGGATACGGATGGTTTCGCGCATGGCCAGAGCGATGGCGGCATCGGCGATGATCTCCGGCTCGATGCCGTCGGCCATGCCGTCAGCCCATGCCTCGTTCTGGTGTTCCAGAGCGACCTGCATCTTTTCATGCACGATCATATCGTCGATTTCGTTACGGCTTGTCTGCATCTTTCATCCTCGACAGGGCGGGCAAGTCCTTACCACCCTGTTAACAACACTAGCAGCCTTTTATCAAAACGGCACGGCCTGCGGCGAAAAGAGGTTAATAATCCTCTAATTTCCGAACCGGGACGCGATTTCCTGCGCGAGTGTTGCCCCTTCGTTACGGTAGTTCTCTTCTGCCATGATGGCGGCGCGTGTGCAACTGGTGTGGATGGCCGCAAAGGAGCGGTATCCACGGTTGAATGCAGCCGTCATGCGCTGACGTCGTTCAGGTTCGTTGGCCGTGTCCGCAGCCAGAAGATCGCTCATCGATCTGCGCCAGTCCTCCGGTCCGGAAGAAGGGCACAGGGTTCTGAGATATTGCACCGCGCCCAGTATCTCCGACAGCCGTGCCAGCTTGTCGTCATAAGGGGCCGGTTTGGGCGGCGCGGCTTCCGCCGGACGCACCTCGGAACCGGGTTTTGAAGGCTGCGCATAAGCGACGCCCTGCTGCCCGGCGGTGGCAAGCATTGTCAGAAAAAGAGACAGGAAGATGGTTGGCCGTATCAAAATTCTATTCTGCCCCACACATACTCGTGAACTGTTGGCTCGTGACCATCCGGCGGGCGGATCGGCCCTAGATAATAGCGATTCTGGCTGGCTGGCAATCATGCAAGCAGGCGTTCGGCGCATTCGACGACGCTTTCCGGCGCCGGCAGAAGGCGGATTTCCGCCAATGTGTACCAGCCCGCATCCGCCGCATCGTCGCCGACAGTCACGAGCGGATCGGCATCGGTTTCCACGGTGAAGACCGACAGGAAATAGTGGCTCGTCAACACCCCTTCGGCGTCGCGGGAGGGAAGATCGTATGTCGCGAAAAGCTGCGGTCTGCGCGCCACGATGCCGGTTTCCTCGTGCAATTCGCGCAGCGCCGTTTCGGCCGGCGTTTCGCCGTCTTCGCCGCGACCGCCCGGAAAGGCGAACATGTCCTTGGAAGGCGGGTTGATGCGGCGCACGAGAAGCAGCCGGTCGCCGTTCCTGACAATGGCGGAGGAGGCGGGGCGGGGCTTGATACGGAGGGTCATGAATGGTTTCGCTTGTTTCGGCCGTTGCCGGCCTGTCTATAGTGGTACGTGGCTCGGAAAAATCGATTCCGGTTTCCGTGCCGATGCTTATAGTCCGGAACTGGCGCGATTGTGCATGTTAAAGACGGTGGAATGAAGGTCTATCTTATCTATATCCTGGCGGCTCTTGCCGAAATTGCCGGCTGCTTTTCCTTCTGGGCCTGGCTGAAACTCGGCAAGACCGCGTGGATATTGCTGCCCGGCATGGTGGCGCTGGCCGCTTTCGCGTGGCTTCTGACGCTGGTTCCGACAGAGGCGGCGGGCAGGGCCTATGCCGCCTACGGCGGGATTTACATTGCCGCTTCGCTCTTCTGGCTCTGGAGCGTGGAAGGCCATGCGCCGGACCGGTGGGACATTGCCGGCGGCGCGGTCTGCCTTGCCGGTACCGCCATCATCCTGTTCGGGCCAAGGGCCTAGAACATTTCCGGTGAACAATGCTCAAGGAGAAGTCCATGTGCGGACGTTTCGTGCTGAAGGCGACGCCAGAAGAGATCGCCGATTATCTCGATCTGATCGGCCTTGAGGATTTTCCCGCCCGTTTCAACATCGCGCCGACGCAGCCCATTCTGGTCGTGATGGAGGGCGAACGACAGGAGCGCGGCAGCAACCTGCCCAATCGCCGGGCCGTGCTGGTCCGCTGGGGTTTTATCCCCGGCTGGGTGAAGGACCCGAAGGATTTTCCGCTGCTCATCAATGCGCGGTCGGAAACCGCCATCGGCAAGGCCTCCTTCCGCGCCGCCATGCGCCATCGCCGCGTCCTCGTCCCCGCTACCGGCTTTTACGAATGGCGACGCCCGCCGAAGGAGGAGGGCGGCAAACCGCAGCCTTATTTCATCCGCCCGAAAAGCGGCGGCATCGTCGCCTTCGCCGGTCTCATGGAAACCTGGTCTTCCGCCGATGGCTCGGAGGTCGATACCGGCGCGATCCTCACCACCGCCGCCAATGCCGCGATTGGCCGTATTCACGACCGCATGCCTGTTGTCATCGCGCCCGAGGATTTCAGCCGCTGGCTGGATTGCAAAACCCAGGAGCCGCGCGAGGTCGCCGATCTAATGCGGCCGGTTCAGGACGATTTTTTCGAGATGATCCCGGTATCGGACAAGGTCAACAAGGTCGCCAATGTCGGCGCGGATCTCATCGAACCGGTGCCGGAAAGCGCGCCGCTGGCGAAGATCAAGCCGGCAAAGGACGAAGGGCAGATGTCATTGTTCTGAAGAATGGTCTGCGCATTTGCGCATAATCGTTTGAGCTGGAAGTCGCCGCATATTTCTTCTCCCCGCCGGGGAGAAGATGGCCCGAAGGGTCAGATGAGGGGGCTACGGAACAGACATGCGGAGAGCTTGCCCCCTCATCCCGCTGCCGCGACCTTCTCCCCGGCGGGGAGAAGAAACAAGCGGCACGCGCTCGATCCCACGCAAGACTATCTTGTTCAGAAAACTCAGCCGTTCCGCCCGATCTTCTGCAGGCCTTCCTGGATCATGATGTCGGAATAAACGCGATTGCGGCCATTCGCCTTGGCGAGATAGAGCAGCTGGTCCGCCGCATTCAGCTGGTTGTCGAAGGGTTCGCCCTTTTCGATCTCCACGACGCCGAGCGAAATCGTCAGGGCGAGGCTACTGCCGCTCAGCTGCCGGCCGTTCTTTTCCACCTGTCCGCGCAGCTCCTCGCAGAACTGATAGGCGGCGCGCGCATCCAGCCCGCGCAGAAACACGGCAAACTCCTCGCCGCCGAGGCGGGCGGGAATGTGGCGTTGCTCGCCGCACATGTCATGCAGCAGTTCTGCCAGCTTTTTCAGCGCCCTGTCGCCGGCATCGTGGCCCAGCGTGTCGTTGATCTTCTTGAAATGGTCGATGTCGAGAATGGCGACGGCGCCGCTCTCGTCGTTGCCATTGATGACATCCATCAGCGCCCGCGTGCGCTCGAAGAAGGAGCGGCGGTTCGGCAGGCCGGTAAGATGGTCGCGCTCGGCCAGTTCGCGCAGGCGTTTGAGCTGCTTCAACGTCTCGATATTGTTATCGATACGGCACTGCAATTCTTCCGGCACGAAGGGGCGGTAGACGAAATCAGAAGCGCCGGCCTTCAGGAAGCTTGCCGAAAGCAACCGGTCTGTGGAGGACGATATGCCGATCACCCGCAAATCTTCGGATGAGCGGCTGTCGCGGATGCGGCGCGTCAGCTCATAGCCGTCCATGTCGGGCATATGGTAGTCGGTGATGACAAGCTGGATCGTCGGGTCCTGCGACAGAATTTCCAGCGCCTGCTTGCCCGAATGGGCCTCGCTGACCCTGAAATTTTGCCGCTCCAGAATTTCCACAAGACCGGAACGGGCTGTGCGCACATCATCGACGACCAGAACGGAGAAGAGCTTGTTGCTCAAAATCCGCTGAACCGTTCTGACCACCGCATCGACGGTGCGATGGCCGTCCTTGACGATGTAATCGATGATCTTCTTTTCGGCGTAGCGCTTGCGCGCCTCCTCATCCACCGTGGCGGTGAAAACGATGGCCGGCACCTTGCGCTCGGATAGAAGTGCGAGAATTTCGCCCTTCGGCGCATCGGGCAGGTTAAGGCCCGTCAGCGCCAGCGTGAAATTATGAGCCTGTATGAGGGTATCGGCCGCGGCCATGCTGTCGCAATGGACGACCTCGGCTTCCGTTTCTTCCGAAAGCCGCGTCTTCAGCAGCATGGAAAGAGCAACGGAATCTTCAATCAGAAGGATTTTATCCTGCATGGCCGTCCCAAGCCCCCCTGGCCTGTCTTCACAATCTTCCCTCAACGCCGAATATTCGTCATCCGCGTGTCTGCGGATTCGAAAGCCGGCTTATGCATTGTTGTGGAAAAAAATGCGGAATAGAAAAGTTCTTTTGTATTCACTAATCTATACGTCGGTGTTCGTATAGCCTTCTTGTGGAAGGCGAGCTTTTTACTACACTTTCGTTGCAGCTTCGTTACAGAAGGCTGCCGATTTTATGAATGACTGACGCTCTGCAGTTTAGCGGCAATGCTTGAAACAAAAACGGCGCCCGGAAAAGGCGCCGCGTGATTGTCGATTTTCCGTTTGGAACCTTCCGTTTTCCAGGCAGTCCGCAAAATTCGAAAAATCAAAAAATCGAATATTTTCAGGCGGTTTTGGCGGCGGGCTTGCGCTTCAGCATCAGGGCTGCGGCCGCAACGGCCTTCAGTCCCAGCGGGCGGTAGTGGCTGTTGAGGTCGGGCTTCGCCTGCGGCTGCGCCTTCGTCTCGTTCGTCATTTCTCTCTCTCCACAATTCACGCCAATCGCCGTTGCGATGCGTGTGAGCCACTTCTTTCGCGGCTAATCTTGACGGATTCGAGGCGAAGAAAAACGAAGCCGGCTTTTCAGGCTGCGACATTTTGCGTCACATCCTGCGCCGGCTTGTGCGAGAAAAAATAAACCTGCGGTTTTAAATGCCGCGATCGAGGCCGTTGCCGCCATTGGCGTCGTCATGCACGTCTTCCTCGATGGTCAGCGTACCGTAGCGGCGATGCCAGAGGCGGGCGCTGATGGGAATGAAGACGAGATAGGCGGCAACCGTCAGAACCAGAACTTCCCAGGTGAAGCTCATCAGCATCGCTACATAGAGCACGACGACGAGGATCATCGGCAGCACCAGATCGCGGCGAATGCGGCTGGTGCCCGATTTTCCCGACCAGACCGGCAGGCGGCTGATGAGGAGGTAACCGATCAGCACGGTATAGGCGGCGGCGACATAGGCGAAGGGCTTGTCCGGCTCGACACCGAGGAAACCGAGATAAACCGGCAGCAGCACCAGCATGGCGCCCATCGGGGCGGGAACGCCCACGAAGAACTCATTCTGCCAGGGCGCCTTCACCGGCCGCTCGATCATGACGTTGAAACGCGCCAGACGCAGGCCGGCGGCGATGACGTAAATGAGGGCGGCGATCCAGCCGATGGAGCGTGCCTGGTCGAGAAGGTAGGCATAGACCACCAGCGCAGGGGCGACACCGAAATTGACGATATCGGCCAGCGAATCCATCTGCTCGCCGAATTTGGATGTCGCCTTCATCATGCGGGCGATCCGTCCGTCTATGCCGTCGAGGAAGGCGGCAAGCAGCACCATGCCGACGGCCAGCTCGAAGCGGCCCTCGATGGCGAGACGCACGCCGCTCAGGCCCGCACAGATGGCCAGAACGGTGATGAGATTGGGAACGACGAGGCGAAAGGGAATTTCCCTCAGCCGCGGTCCACGGCCGCTGTCGCTGCGGCCCTCGGGTTTGCCGTTCTGTTGCGGCTCGGCGATCGGCGTTTCCATGTGCATGCCCTTCCTGTTTCCGTCAGCCGCGACGGCTGACGACCGGACCCTTGGCGGAGCCGAACTCGGCAAGCACGGTTTCACCGGCAATCGCCGTCTGGCCGACCGATACACGCGGCTCGAAACCTGCGGGAAGGAAGATATCGAGGCGCGAACCGAAACGGATAAGACCGAAACGCTCACCGGCATCGACTGGTTCATTCGGCTTTACCCAGCAGACGATGCGGCGTGCAACCATGCCGGCGATCTGCACCACGCCGACCTTGCCGTGCGACGTCTCGATGACGAGGCCGTTGCGCTCATTGTCTTCGGAAGCCTTGTCCACTTCGGCATTGAGGAAGAGGCCGGGACGGTAGGCGACATTGACGATGCGGCCGCGCACCGGCGAACGGTTCACATGGCAGTTGAACACGTTCATGAACACCGAGATGCGCACCAGCGGCTCCTTGCCGAGTTCCAGCTCCAGCGGCGGAACGACGCTCTGCACGGCGGAAACCTTGCCATCGGCCGGGCTGATGATGAGGTCGTCATCCTGCGGCGTGACGCGCTCGGGATCGCGGAAGAAATAGGCGCACCAGGCCGTCAGCACCAGACCGACCCAGAACAGCGGTTCGGCGATCCAGCCGAGCACCAGCGATGCGACGAAGAAGGCCGCCACAAAGACATAACCTTCCTTGTGGATCGGTACGATGGTGTTGCGAATGGTGTCGAACAGATTCATGAGATTCCTTGCTCCGGTTTCCGTCTGTCGCGTCTATATGTGGTCGTGATACGACACGATCCAAACGGCAATGCGACAAATTTTGCCTAGCTGGTTACAGCCAAAAGGGCCGCCCGGCAATGGTGGGGTTCGCCCGTCGGCCCTGTTACCCCGGGGTACAGCCATCAATGGGCGGGTTCCCCGCGGTCGATGACACCCAGATCGTCGGTTTCGCGCACATGGCGCAGCATTTCCTCCGCCCGGATCGCCTCGCGCTGGCGGCTCCACATCGAAGCGTAGAGGCCGTTCTGCCCCATCAGCGAGCTGTGCGTGCCGCGTTCGGCGATCTGCCCTTCCTTCAATACGATGATCTCATCCGCGCCGATGACGGTGGAAAGGCGGTGGGCGATGACCAGCGTGGTGCGGTTCTTCGAGACGATGTCAAGCGCGCTCTGGATTTCCTGTTCCGTATGCGTATCGAGCGCCGAAGTCGCCTCGTCGAGAATGAGGATCGGCGGCGCCTTGAGGATGGTGCGGGCAATCGCCACGCGCTGTTTTTCCCCGCCGGAAAGCTTCAGGCCGCGTTCGCCGACCATGGTGGCGTAACCCTCCGGCAGCTTGCCGATAAAGGCGCTGATCTGCGCCGCATCCGCCGCAGCCCTCAGTTCCTCGTCGGTGGCCGAGGGGCGGCCATAACGGATGTTATAGGCGAGCGTGTCGTTGAAGAGCACGGTATCCTGCGGCACCATGCCGATCACCGAGCGCAGGCTCTTCTGCGTCACATCGCGAATATCCTGCCCGTCGACGGTGACGGAGCCTTCCTGAATATCGTAGAAGCGATAAAGCAGCCGCGAGATCGTCGATTTTCCCGCACCCGAAGGGCCGACGATGGCCACCGTCTTGCCGGCCGGCACGTCGAAGGAAACGCCCTTCAGGATCGGTCTTTCGGGGTCATAGGCGAAATGCACGTCGCGGAAGGAGATCGCGCCCGGTCCGGCTGCGAGCGGCTTTGCCTCCGGCCTGTCGGTGACTTCCGCCTCCACCTCCAGAAGATCGAACATCTGCTCGATGTCGGTCAGGCCCTGGCGGATTTCGCGATAGACGAAACCGATGAAATTGAGCGGCACCGAAAGCTGCAGCAGCAACGCATTGACGAAGACGAAATCGCCGATGGTCTGTTCGCCGCGCTGCACGGCAAGCGCCGACATCACCATCATGACGGTGGAGCCGATGCCGAAGATCACGCCCTGGCCGAAGTTCAGCCAGCCGAGCGAGGTCCAGATCGAAATCGCCGATTTTTCGTAACGCTCCATGGCGACGTCGAAACGCCGCGCCTCCATCTCCTCATTGCCGAAATATTTGACGGTTTCGAAATTGAGGAGCGAGTCGATCGCCTTGGTATTGGCGTCGGTATCGCTGTCGTTCATGGCGCGGCGAATGCCGATACGCCAGTTGCTGGCCCGCACGGTGAACCAGATATAGGCCCAGACCGTGATGACCGTGACGAGCACATAGGAAAAACCGTAGGAGGCCCAGAAAATGATCGCCGTCAGCAGGAATTCGATGAAGGTCGGCGCGGTGTTGAGAATGGTGAAGCGGACAATGGTTTCGATGCCCTTGGTGCCGCGCTCGATGACCCGCGACAGCCCGCCGGTCTTGCGCTCCAGATGGAACCGCAAAGAAAGCCGGTGCATGTGCACGAAAGTCCTGTAGGCGAGCTGACGCACCGCATGCTGGCCGACGCTGGCGAAAAGCGAATCGCGAAGCTGGTTGAGCCCCACCTGGATCAGCCGCGTCAGATTATAGGCGATCACCAGCGCGACGGCGCCGAGCAGGAAGGCGGGAACAAGCCCGGCCATGTCCAGCCGGCCGTTCAGCGCATCGGTCGCCCATTTGAAGAAATAGGGAACGGAGATCAGCACCAGCTTGGCGACGACCAGGTACACGGTGGCCCAGATTACCCGCATCTTCAGGTCCCACCGCCCCTCCGGCCACATATAGGGCCAGAGATTGATCAGCGTCTGGGTGGGATTGCTGGAATCCGCCGAAATGGTTTTTTTCTTCGTGGCCATCATTCGCTCCGGTCACTGCCGGAAGCCGACAGCAGGGCGGCGGCTTTGGTCAAGCCGCCGCGCGTGTCACAGATAGGGTCGTTGCGGGCTCACCGCAACGCTTCAAATGCTCAGGAGCCGCTCTTCAGCCGCTTGCGGTGAAGTTCTTCCGCATTCGGCAGCGCCTCTTTCGGCACGCCGAAAATCTGGCCGGGCTCGATCAGATCGGGGTTTTTGATCTGATCTTCGTTGGCAAGGTAGATCGTGGTGTAGCGCACGCCCTGACCGTAGACGCGACGGGAAATCTGCCACAGCGTATCGCCACGGCGGATGATGACGCTGTTCTGGCTCTCGGCCAGCGGCGCCTGCTCGAAGGTCTGCGGGCCGGCGGGCGCCTGTGGCGCGGGAGCAGCGGGTGCCGTGATGTGGAGTTCCGCCAACCGGCTTGCCAGCGAGGCAATACCCTTGCCGATTGCCGCCACATCGTTCGGCCATGCTTCAACCGATGTCAGCAACTGACGCGCCTTGGCGGTGATATCGCCGGCAAAAGCGGTGAAGGCGGGTTCGGTCGCGGCTGCGGTGCGGAATTCCGAAAGCGACTTGAGGCCGATAACGACGGCGGAGCGGCCGGCAATGGCCTGATCGAGCGCCGGCGTAGCCTGGTCCTTGTAGAGATTGGAAAGAATGCCGAAGGCCTTGGCGACATCGGTGCGCAGCTTTTCGAAAGCGGCGCGGTCGCTTGCCGTGCTCTGGTTTTCGGCCGGCGCTGCGGTCGTGGTCGCTGACGACGAAGCGGACGGCGTCTGCATGGCGACGGTTGCCTGGTCGGTCTGCGGCCGCTCGAAGGGAACGCGCACGCGCACCTTCGCGGTGCCGTCGGCATTCAGTTCCTCGACGGTGATGATGTGGCTGCCGACGCTAAGATCGACATCGCCTTCGACGACGAAATGGCCGGAGGCTTCCGTGATGCTCTTGCCGATTTCCCTGTCATCGACCAGCGCGCGCACCGTCGAACCGGCGGGCGCGGAACCCGCGACGAAAATCTTCGATCCCTCGAATTCGACGGCGGTGACCTGAACGCTCGAGGTGAGCGGGGCCGCGGCGGACGGAGCCGCAGTACCGGCGAGCGGTGCGGAAGCGGTGTTGGTGCTGGTTTCGGATGTTGCCGCAGGCTGCTGCGACGGCGCGGCTTGCGGCTGAAGCGCCGGAGGAGCCGCCTCCGGCATGGCCAGCACGCGGCTTGCCTTGCCGGGCTTGGAAACCATGGCCAGAAGCTCGCCCGTCTTGCCGTCAGGCACGGAAACCGTAGCCACTTCTTCGGATTGCGTCGCCTTGCCGCTGGCATCGGTCGAACGCAGCACCAGCTCGTGATCGCCCGGGGGAAGCGGATTGTCGAAAACGGCGGCGAAATCGCCGGTGCCGTCGATGGTCGTCTGGGCGACCACCTTGCCGTTGCTCAAGATTTCGAGCTTTGCGCCGGGCTGTGCCTTGCCGGCAATCACGGCCGAACCGTCCGGCTCGACGCGCAGTACGTCGAAAGTCGGCGTGGCGGCAGACGATTGTGCCGCATCGGCGGGTGCTGCGGCCGGTTTTGCCGGTTCGGGCGCACCATCGTCGGTGCCAGCGAAAACGCCTGCCAGACGACGCACCTGTGCTGCCGCCGCCGCCGCATTGTCGGGCAGGCCGCGCAGGAACGCCGTGGTGCGTTCGGCGGCCGTGCGGGCGGTGGTGATGAGGCGCGACGTCGTTTCGTCGAGCGACTCGGGAATTTCGATATTCGTCAGTTCCTTGAGCGAGGTCTCGACCTTCTTGCGCGCTGCCGCGAAATCGGCGTCGGAGGGAACCTTGCTATCGGCGAAAAGCGTCGTCAAATCCTTGATCGACTGGGTGGCGGAAGCCGCCCGCCGCCCGACCTTGTCGGCGATATTGGCGGTTTCCTCGGCCGCGTCGGAGAGAATGTCGCCCGCCTTGTCGGCGCCCATTTCAACGCTGTTCTTCACGGCGTTGCCGGCCTCGTTGATGGCGTCGCCGATCGGTTTGCCGTCGTTTGAAATCCGCGGCAGGACGAAAAAGATCATGAGCAGGGACGCAACGCCCAGCACGATCAGCGCCAGCAAACCGGCCTTATTGTTTTTCATCCTGGAATCTCCGGGTATTTCAAGCTTTTCACACGAGTTGAGATTGCTAGCGTCTTACCTTGCGCCAGACAAGCGGCGAGTGGCCAAAAGGCCATATTTGCAAGGGATTTCCCAAATTTTCTTGACGTGCCGCATCGCACATAGTTCCTTCCCTTCATGACGGACAAAAATACAGCGATTCGATCCATCTGCGTTTATTGCGGCTCCCAGCCCGGACGTGATCCGGCCCATATGGAAGCGGGCCGCGCGCTTGGGAAATCCATTGCCGAAAACGGCATTCGCCTCGTCTATGGCGGCGGCACCAAGGGCATCATGGGCGCAGTTGCCAGCGGCGTTCTTTCCAATGGCGGCGAAGTGACCGGCATCATACCGGAATTTCTGGTCGATATGGAGGCGACGCGCCATTCTCTCGGACAATTGAACGAGCTTGTCATCACCAAGGACATGCATGAGCGCAAACATATGATGTTCGAGCGCTCCGATGCCTTCGTGACATTGCCGGGCGGTGTCGGCACGCTGGAGGAGATCGTCGAGATCATGACCTGGGCGCAGCTCGGCCGCCATGCCAAGCCGATGGTCTTCGCCAATATCAACGGTTTCTGGAACCCGATGCTGGAACTGGTGCAGCACATGCGCGACCAGGGTTTCATCCACCGCGCGCATCTTCTCAACCCGCTCGTCATCGACGAGGTGAAGGATATCGTGCCCGCCATCATCGACCGGGCGCTGGCGCAGCAGAACCCGGAAGGCGATCCTTCGGTGATTTCCCGCCTCTAGGCCGGGATGGCGAAAAGTTTAAGCGGTTTTCGCCTTAAATCCCGGTCTGTTCATCCTGATCGGCGTGACGATTGTTAACGGCCGCCTCACGGCTCGTTACAATTTTAAGTGTATATTAATACAGATTTAACGGCGGCATCGCTCCGCCCTCTCTTTTCATGGCCCCGCGACTGATCATGTGCCAGCCTCAATAAGGCGTTGGTGTCGCGGAATTCGTTTCGCCGCCATGAGAGTGGGTGTCATCGGGAAATGATTGCTTTTGTGGTGCGGCTCAAAAGCCGGGCGCATTTTATTATTCAGAGAAATTCCGCGCAGGGCAGGGAGGCGCTCCTCGGTTCCGCCGCCCGCCGCAGGGTCGATGCGCGCATGAGGCTCGGCATCGTGATCGCCGTCTTCGTCGCCATCTATGGCGTCGTCGCCGCGCGTCTCGTCCAATACGGTCTTGCCGAACCGGTGGCGACCGCATGGATCAATACCGGCGCAACCGCCGTCGCCTCCCGGCCGGATATTGTCGATCGCAACGGCACGCTTCTGGCGACCGATCTCAACATGGTCTCGCTTTATGCGGATCCGCGCAGGATCGTCGATCCGGATGAGGTGGTGGAGAAACTCGCGACCGTCATTCCCAATCTCGACTGGCGCGAAACGCACCGCCGGTTGCGCTCGGATACCGGCTTTCAATGGCTGCGACGCCAACTGACGCCCCGGCAGCAGGCGGATATTCTCAATCTCGGCATACCGGGCATCGGCTTCCGGCCGGAAAAGCGAAGGTTTTATCCGGGCGGCCCCACCGCTTCGCATATTATCGGCCACGTCAATGTCGACAATCAGGGGCTTGCCGGCATGGAGCGTTATCTCGACCAGCAGGGCCTGGCCGATCTGCGCGCCGTGGGTCTTGCCAGCGGCGCGCCGCTGGAGCCGGTGCGGCTCTCCATCGATCTCAGGGTACAGAACATCGTCCGCGAAGTGGTCGTGAAGGCGAAAAGCGCCTATCAGGCCGAAGCGGCAGGCTCTGTGATCCTCGATGTGGAGACGGGCGAGGTGCTGGCCATGGCCTCCGTGCCGGATTACGATCCGAACGAGCCTTCCCGCACCCTTGCCGATGGCAGCATAGACAAGGAGTACGAAAAGGGCTGGTTCAACCGGATGAGCAACGCCACCTTCGAAATGGGCTCCACCTTCAAGAGCTTTACGCTCGCCATGGGGCTGGATGCCGGGGCGATCACGCTGGGTTCGGTGGTGGATGCGTCGCGGCCGATCCGCATGGGCGGCTTCACCATCAAGGACTTCAAAGGCCGGAACCGGCCGCTCTCCATTCCGGAAGTGTTTCAATATTCATCGAATATCGGCACGGCGGCGGTGGCCGACAAGGTCGGTGTCGAAGGCCATCAGCAGTTCCTGACGAAGCTCGGGCTGCTTACCAGAATGGACACGGAAATGCCGGGCGTTGCCACGCCCACCCAGCCGAGAAACTGGAAGAAGATCAATTCCGTCACCATCTCCTTCGGCCACGGCGTCGCCACCACCCCGTTGCAGACGGCGGTGGCCGCCGCCGCGCTGATCAATGGCGGCAACCTGATTTCGCCGACCTTCCTGCCACGTTCGAAAGAAGCTGCCGCATCGCTCGCGCGCACCGTCATCAACGACAGGACGAGCGCCGATATGCGTTACCTGTTCAACTGGAACGGCATCAAGGGTTCCGGCCGTGGCGCGCAGGTGGAAGGGTTTCATGTGGGCGGCAAGACCGGAACCGCCGACAAGGTGATCAATGGCCGTTACGCCAAGGATATCAATTTCAACGCCTTCGTGGCCGGTTTTCCCATGCACAAGCCGAAATATGTTGTGCTGACGATGATCGACGCCCCGAGAACCGGCGTGAACGGCGGGCGCACGGCGGCCTCCACCGCAGCCCCCATGACCCGCGAAATCATCGCCCAGACGGCAGGTCTTCTCGGCGTCAAACCGCGTTTCGGTTATGATGCCAACCCGCAATTGCTGGTGGATTATTGACGCCACTTCTCCCCATTCCCGTAATGAGCAAAGGCATGAGGGAAGCGGCCCGGATTACCGCTTGAGCCGCAGCAGGCTGGAGCCGGTATAGATCGCCAGCGCCACCCAGATCATCGCAAAGGCGGCCATGCGCACCATGTCGAACGGCTCCTTGAAGACGAAGATGGCAATGAGGAAGATCATCGTCGGCGCGATATATTGCATGATGCCGATGGTCGACAGCCGCAGCAGTTTCGCGCCATTGCCATAGAGGATGAGCGGCACGGCCGTGATGAGCCCGCTTGTCGCCAGAAGCCAGGTATCGGCGGAATTGCCGCCCATGAAATGCGCCTGTCCGTTGAAGGCAAGCCAGATCATCACCAGCACGGCGGGGATGGACAGAAGCATGACTTCCAGCAGGAAGCCCTGCGTCGCACCAATCGGCAAGGTCTTGCGGAAGAAGGCGTAAAAACCCCAGGACACGGTGAGTGCGATGGACACCCAGGGCAGGCTGCCCGCATGCCAGGTGAGGATCGCCACCGCCAGCGCCACAAGACCGATGGCGGCGATCTGCGCCGGATAAAGCTTTTCCTTGAGCAGAACCGCACCGAGGAAAATACTGAACAGCGGATTGATGAAGTAGCCAAGCGCGGCATCGAGCGCGCGGCCTGCGCCGATCGCCCAGATATAGACGCCCCAGTTGATGCTGATGAGGATGGCCGTCAGGCTGGCCATCGCCAGCATCTTCGGGGTTCTGAGCGCGGTTCTGATTTCCGCCGTGCGCCCCAGCGCAATCAGCACGACCGCCGCAATCGGCACCGACCAGACGACGCGATGCACGATGACCTCGATCGGCGAAATATGCGCAACCGCCTTCATGTAAAAGGGAAGGAACCCCCAGAGCAGATAAGCGGAAAGCGCGAAAGCAAAACCGCGCGCGCTGTCGCCGCCCTCCTGGGCCGGGAGCGATTTGTCGAGTGCCATGGGGAGTACCGCCAATTGTTCGGATGGCGTTTTATAACGGATCGCGAAAGTGGCGGCCAATTCATTTCCGTGAAGGGTTCATGAGAAAAACTGCATGAATAAAAGGCGCGCTGCCCTTGAAATGGGCTGCCACGCGACGCGAGGAAATGATTCACGCAGGAAGCCCTGCGTGAATCATTGTCTTATCCGGCCGTTGCAAGGCGCTGAAAGGACTGGTTATTTCCCGGCAAAACGGTCGTTGGCGCGGATCAGTTGGTCAAGAATGCCCGGCTCGCTCATCGCGTGTCCGGCCGCCTCGATGATGTGGAAATCCGCCTTCGGCCAGGCCTTGGCCAGTTGCCAGGCATATTTCAGCGGGCAGGGCATGTCATAACGCCCATGCACGATGACGCCGGGGATATCTTTCAGTTTGCCGGCGTCGCGCAGCAATTGGCCTTCCTCCAGCCAGCTGCCATTGACGAAGAAGTGGTTCTCGATGCGGGCGAAAGCGATGGCATATTTGTCCTCGCCGAAATCCTCGACCCGGTGAGGATCGCTGACGAGCGAGATGGTCGCCCCTTCCCACTGGCTCCATGCCTTGGCGCATTCGAGTTTCTTTGCCTCGTCGGTGCCGGTGAGATAGCGGTTATAGGCCTGCATCATCTCGCCGCGTTCGGCTTGCGGGATGGGCGCGATGAATTTTTCCCACTGATCCGGATACATTTCGGAAACGCCGAACTGGTAGTACCAGTCCAGTTCCGGCCTGGTGACGGTGTAGATGCCGCGCAGGACCAGTTCGCTGACGCGGTCGGGATGGGTCTCGGCATAGGCAAGCGCCAGCGTCGAGCCCCAGGAGCCGCCGAAAACCAGCCATTTTTCGAAGCCGCAGAGTTCGCGCAGCCTTTCGATATCGGCAACGAGATGCCATGTGGTGTTCGCTTCAAGCTCCGCATGCGGCGTGGAGCGGCCGCAGCCGCGCTGATCGAACAGGATGACGTCGTAAAGCGCCGGATCGAAAACGCGGCGATGCGTGGGGTTCACCCCGCCGCCCGGACCGCCATGCAGGAAAACCGCCGGTTTTCCACCACGTGTGCCCACCCTTTCCCAATAGATCGTGTGGCCGTCGCCGACATCGAGCAGGCCGGTCTCGAAAGGTTCGAGCTCGGGGTAAAGGCCGCGCAATTCTTCGGTCATGGGTCATCGTCCTTCGCTGGCCATTCGGCCGTATCATGGTCCGGGTGCTGGCAATTGTTCACCCGAGGGGGAGGGCTATCCGTTGCAGGTTCCGGCTCGACCGGCAAGCCATCGAGCGCGCCGAACCAGTGCATTTTGCCGGCGAGATTGGATTGCGCCTCGGGCCTTACCCGCTGCGGCTCGTCCAGCGAACCGAGGGTGATATTGATGAAATCGGCGCCCGGCATGTCGTAGAACAGGGGCGTGCCGCATCGGCCGCAGAAGCCGCGACGCACGTGATCGGAGGACTGGAACCACGCTGCTTCGCCACGGGTCATTTCAAACTGCGTAAGCGCACTTGCGGCAAGCGGCATGAAATAATTGCCCGATGCTTTCTGGCACATGCGGCAATGGCACAGATGCGGATAACGAAGACCGCCTTCTATCCGATAACGCACCGCGCCGCATTGGCATCCGCCGCTGAAACCCCCGGCTCCGCTCATGCGTGCCCGTCTTCCGGCGGCCAGACCTGCGTGTCGTGATCCGGGTGCTGATAGGAGGTGATTTCCGCCTCGTCCACGCCCTGTTCCACGGTCGGCTTGCCGAAGAGCTGCTCGATCCACGGCATGCGCTTGTGGAAATTGACCTGCACCTGCGGCTCGATCCGCTCCGGCTCATCGAAAGCGCCGATGGCGATCTCCACGCCGCCGGGATAATGATAGGTCAGCGGCGTGCCGCATTTGTTGCAGAAACCGCGATGGATTTTTGCCGAGGAGCGGAAGAGGGACGGCTGGCCGCGCGTCCAGGTCAGATGCGCCTGATCGGCGCTGACCAGCGCGCCGAAGAAATTGCCGAAATGTTTCTGGCACATGCGGCAATGGCAGATGGAGGCCCGGCCAAGCTTGCCCGCATGGAAACGCACGGCGCCGCATTGGCAACCGCCGGAAAATCCCGTTTCGCTCATCATCTGTTCTCCGGTGGCCAGTTTTCAGTGTCGTGGTCGGGATGCTGATAGGAAACGAGATCGGCGAGGTAATCCACCTGCGTCAGGTCGTCTTCGGTGGCAACGGCAGGCAGCGTGTGAAGCGTATCGACGAAATCGATCTTGCGTTCAACGCCCCACTGAATGGTCGGCGGCAGCGCGGCGGGATCGTCAAAAGCCCCGGCCGCCACCGCCACACCGTCAGGCGCCTCATAGGTCAGCGGCGTGCCGCATTCAGGGCAGAAACCGCGCTTGATGACACTGGAAGACTGGAAGCGTTTCGGCTCTCCCCGGGTCCATTCAAACTCCACGCCGCGCACCGAAACCAGCGGTGCGTAATAGGCCCCGAAAGCCTTCTGGCACATGCGGCAATGGCATATGGAACTGTCTTTCAGCTCCCCGCTGGCGCGAAAACGGATCGCGCCGCACTGGCATCCGCCGGTATATGTCGTCATGGTCGGTCCTCCTTCACCGTTCGGATAATGTGGAGACAGACATTGTCGATGTCTCTGAGGATATCCTCGTTCCAGAAACGGAGGACTGTCCAGCCGTCTTCCTGAAGCCGGGCAGTTCTTGCCTGATCGTAGCGCAGTGCCGCTTCAGATGTGTGTTGAGAACCGTCTACCTCAACAATCAGACGATGATCCGAGCAGGCGAAATCAACGATAAAGCCGGCAATCGGCATTTGTCTGCGAAAACTTAGTCGTTCAAGGCGATGAGCGCGAATGGCATTCCAGAGCTTCAGCTCGGCATCCGTCATGACTTTACGCATCTGCTTCGCATATTGGCGATGCATCGGATCGACGTCTGCATGCGGCATGATTTGGCTCGCTGTTTAGTGCCTCAACTTAGATTGGTTGAGGTAACTCAAAACCGCAAGCGGATTGTGGTTACCGTCGGCCCCCCTCTGCCCTGCCGGGCATCTCCCCCACAGGTGGGGAGATCGGCTAGAAGCACACTCCCCGCTCCATCCGCAGCGTCAGAGTTGGGCGAGCGGTCACCGCGATTGATCTCCCCACCTGTGGGGGAGATGCCCGGCAGGGCAGAGGGGGGTAAGCCGCGAATCGCAGCCCTACCGCTTCAACTCCCACGTCGTCGTCCGCTCCCCGGTCTCCTTGTCCTTGCCATCCTTCAACTGAATGCCCTTTTCGGAAAGCTCATCACGCAAACGATCCGCTTCCGCAAAGTTCTTCGCCTTCAGCATTTCCAGACGCAACTCAACCAGCGCATCGACGGCCGAAACGATGGCCTCGTCCATTTCCGCTTTCTTCGGCAAGACACCCAGCAGGGCAGCACTTGCCGCAAAGGCGGGCAGCCTGGATGGATCGGTGTTGGCAGCATGCGCAAGCGCATGCAGCGCCTGCACAGCTGCAACGGTATTGAGATCGTCGGCAAGCGCTTCAAGCACGGTTTCGTCCGGTGCTGCATCGGAGGCTTCCGCTGCCGGCCACTTGGCGAGCAGGCGTTCGGCCTCTTCCAGACGCTTCACCGAAAAATCGATCGGCTCGCGATAATGCGTCATCAGCATGGCAAGGCGCAGAACCTCGCCCGGCCATTTCCGGCCGCCGAATTTCTCTGTGTGCAGCAATTCATAGATCGTCACGAAGTTGCCCTCGGACTTCGACATCTTGCGGCCTTCCACCTGCACGAAGCCGTTATGCATCCACACATTGGCCATGACATGCGTGCCGTTGGCGCAGCGCGATTGCGCGATTTCGTTCTCGTGGTGCGGGAAGATGAGGTCGAGCCCGCCGCCGTGAATATCGAAGACCTCGCCGAGGTAGCGACCGGCCATGGCCGAGCATTCGATGTGCCAGCCCGGACGGCCGCGGCCCCAGGGGCTTTCCCAGCCCGGTTCATTATCCGAGGACAGTTTCCACAGTACGAAATCGCCGGGGGTCTTCTTGTGGGCTTCCACCGCCACGCGTGCGCCGGCCTGTTGTTCGTCCAGCGGCCGCTTGGAAAGCTGGCCATAATCGGCCATCGAGCGGGTGTCGAACAACACCTCTCCGCCGGCCGTATAGGCATGGCCGCGGGCGATCAGCTTTTCGATGAGGTCGATCATTTCCGCGATGTAGTCGGTTGCGCGCGGTTCGACGGTCGGCGGAAGGCAGCCGAGCGTGGCCACATCCTCATGGAACTGGTCGGCGGTCTTTTTCGTCACCGCATGGATGGCGTCGTTCAGCGGCAGATGCGGATAATCCCTCAGCGCCCGCGCGTTGATCTTGTCATCGAGGTCGGTGATGTTGCGGGCATAGGTCACATGGTCTTCGCCAAAGACGTGGCGCAGCAGCCGGTAGAGAACATCGAACACGATGACCGGGCGCGCATTGCCGATATGGGCAAAATCATAAACCGTCGGGCCGCAGACATACATGCGCACATTGTCAGCGTCGATCGGTGCAAATTCCGCTTTTTCGCGTGTGAGTGTATTGTGAAATTTCAGGCGCAAGGACATGCGGCAGTTCCCTAAAGGCAGAATATTATCCTGGCCGGAACGTTTATCTTTCTTGACCTTTCGGGAGACGAAAACGATCTGGCCGGTGGCGAACCAGCAAAAAAAATCTCAGCAGCAGGTGCAGATCATCGTTCTCATATCTTGCTTTATGGCGTGGCGGCGCGGCCCGGTCAAGAGCAGCCGTGGTGACCAAATCGCCGCCCCGAGCGGAAAATATTCACTCCGGCTGGCGGTAGTCCACGAATTTCCCCTCGCGCACGAGGAAGAGTTTGCCGGTTTCGGTCAGATCGGGCGAGGCGAGCGGAAGAATGGCCGCGGCCACCTCTGACGGATGCGGCACGGTGGCCGGGTCTTCGCCGGGCATGGCCTGCGCACGCATCGCCGTGCGTGTCGCACCGGGATTGATGCTGTTGACGCGAAGGGCGCTCTTCTGCGTTTCCGCCGCCCAGGTGCGGGCCAGCGCTTCGACTGCCGCCTTGGAGGTGGAATAGACACCCCAGAAGGGGCGACAGCTATGGGCGGCTCCCGAAGACAGGATCAGCGCGCGGCCGGCATCCGACTTCAAAAGCAGCGGCTCGACCGAGCGGATCAGCCGCCAGGTGGCGGTGACGTTGATGTTCATGACCCTTTCGAAGACTTTCGCCTCGATATGTCCGACCGGCGAGATGACGCCGAGAACGCCGGCATTGGCGACGAGAATATCGAGCTTGCCCCAGCGCTCGAAGATATTTGCGCCCAGCGCATCGATGGCTTTCATGTCGGAGAGATCGAAGGGAACGAGCGTCGCCGTGCCGCCGACGGCCTTGATGGCGTCGTCCAGCTCCTCAAGGCCGCCCACCGTGCGGGCGCAGGCGATGACATGCGCGCCGGCCCTGGCGAGTTCCAGCGCCGTGAAATAGCCGATACCGCGCGACGCGCCGGTAACGAGAGCGATGCGGCCCTTGAGATCGATAGTCATGGTCTCCCCCGAAATGATTGCGCTTCCTTCTACGAAGCGCCGCTGGCTTTTCGCAAGCGATCATATCGTCGCATGCGAGGGCCTGAACAAAAGGCAAGAAAAAAGCGGCCACCGGAAGCCGGATGGCCGCTTTGTGTGAGGCTTATCAGCCGTTGCTGGCCAGCATGGAAATCTTGCTGCCCATCGCTTCGCCATTCTGGTCGAGAAGGCGGGTCGGATAATCGCCGGTGAAATAATGGTCCGTGAACTGCGGACGGGCCGGATTGCGGTTTTCCCCGCCGACGGCGCGGTAAAGTCCGTCGATGGACAGGAAGGCCAGCGAATCGGCGCCGATATATTTCGCCATCGCCTCGACATCGGCATATTGGTTGGCGAGCAGCTTGTCTGCGTCCGGCGTGTCGATGCCGTAGAAATCCGGGTGGAAGATCATCGGGCTGGCGACGCGGATATGAACTTCCTTGGCGCCGGCCTCGCGGATCATCTGCACGATCTTGACCGAGGTCGTGCCGCGCACGATGGAATCATCCACCAGCACCACGCGCTTGCCTTCGATCATCGCCCGGTTGGCGGAATGCTTGAGCTTGACGCCGAAAGCGCGGATCTGCTGTGTCGGTTCGATGAAGGTACGGCCGACATAATGGTTGCGGATGATGCCGTATTCGAAGGGAATACCGCTTTCCTGCGCAAAACCGAGCGCCGCCGGCGTGCCGCCATCGGGAACCGGAACCACCACATCGGCTTCCAGCGGGGCTTCCTTGGCAAGGTTCATGCCCATGTTCTTGCGCGTCGTATAGACGTTGCGGCCGCCGACGACGGAATCGGGACGGGCGAAATAGACATATTCGAACAGGCAAAGGCGCTCCGGCTGCGGCTTCGAAGGCTTGCGCGCATCGATGGTGATCGAACCGTCAGGCTGGATTTCGCAGATGATGACTTCGCCGTTCTCGACGTCGCGAACGAATTTCGCACCGATGATATCGAGAGCGCAGGTTTCCGAGCAGAAGATCGGCTTGCCATCAAGCTCGCCCATGACCAGCGGGCGGATGCCGATCGGGTCGCGGGCAGCGATCAGCTTGGTGCGCGTCATCGCCAGCATCGAATAACCGCCTTCCATCTGGCGGATGGCATCGATGAAGCGATCGGCTGTGGAGGAGTGGCGTGAGCGGGCGATGAGGTGAAGGACGACTTCGGTATCGGAGGTAGACTGACAGATGGCGCCGGTGGCGATGATCTGGCGGCGCAGCGTCAGGCCGTTGGTGAAATTGCCGTTATGGGCAATGGAAATGCCGCCTTCTTCCAGCTCGGCAAACAGCGGCTGCACGTTGCGCATCGCCACTTCGCCGGTTGTGGAGTAGCGGGTGTGGCCAATGGCGATGGAGCCGGGCAGGCGGGCAAGGGTTGCCGGATCGGTATAATGATCGCCGACGAGGCCCATATGGCGTTCCTGATGGAAGCGCTTGCCATCGAAGGAGACGATGCCCGCCGCTTCCTGGCCGCGATGCTGAAGCGCATGCAGGCCGAGAGCGGTCAGCGCCGAGGCGTCGGCATGGCCGAGAATGCCGAACACGCCGCATTCTTCATGCAGCGTATCGCCGTCGATCTCTTCCTTGAAAGTGGCCCCAGGGAACGGGGAATGCGAAAGCGGCTCAATCATCCGGCTTGCCCTTGCTCTCTACCGAGAAAAAAAGAAAGACCTCTCCGGTGAGTATTTCCCCCGGTCGGTCCGTCTGTGTCGTGCTTGATATTTAGCACAAATAGCGCGCCTTGCATGCATTGCAAGGCGCGACACTGTGTCAATTATTCGTTGCCGGCGGATTTGTTGCCGGCACATCTTCCGCAGGCGCCTGCGTGGCCGCCGGCTCCTGCGGTTTTCCGAGAATACGGGCGCGGATCTGCGGTTCGATATCGTCAGGCAGAACCGCCTCCAGCTTGCCCACCAGCCCATCGAGGAAGGGCTTGGACTTCGCCTGCGTCACCCATTCCGGCTGCGTCTTCACATCCACCAGCCAGTTCCAGAAGGCGACCGCGACGACAAGCAGCAGAATGCCGCGCGCCGCGCCGAACAGGAAACCGAGCGTGCGATCCAGCGCGCCGATGCGGCTGTCGATGATGAAATCGGCAATGCGCGAGGTGATGAAAGAAATCACGATCAGCGAGACGAGGAAGACCACGCCCGCCGAACCGGCAATGGCAATCTTGTCGTCATCGGTATAGTTGCGCGCATAGGGCAGCAGGACCGGATAGAGATAATAGGCGGCGGCGACCGAACCGCCCCAGCTCGCAATCGACAAAATCTCGCGTGAAAAACCGCGCACCATTGCAAGAAGGGCGGAGAAAAGAACAACGGCGATGACGATGCCGTCGAAAATTGTAATGGGCATATACCAACTCCGGAGGTGCGACGCCTTGTCAGACGCTGCCTTGCCAATTTTGCGATCCTCTTACACCACTGTTTCCCTTGGCGAAAGGATCAATATTCGTCGTCCTCAACCTGTTTGAACCGGTTGCCGGAGCCGGCGATGCGGGCCACGAGGTCCGGAAGGCTTTCGATTTCCGTCCAGCGTCCCTTGCCGCCTTTCGGCAATTCAGCCGAAGCAGAAGGCAGAAGTGCGGCGGAAAAGCCAAGTTTTTCAGCTTCTTTCAATCGCTGGCCCGTATGCGAGACCGGCCGAACCGCGCCCGACAGGCTGATTTCGCCGAAATAAACACAATCGGCGGGCAGGGCAAGACCGGCAAGCGAGGAAACCAGCGCCGAGGCAATCGCCATATCGGCGGCCGGTTCTGAAATACGATAGCCGCCGGCAACATTCAGATAGACATCATGCTGGCCGAGCTTCACCCCGCAATGGGCCTCCAGTACGGCCAGAATCATGGCGAGGCGGGAACTGTCCCAGCCGACCACGGCGCGACGCGGCGTACCCAACGAAGTGGCAGCGACCAGCGCCTGCACTTCGACAAGCACGGGCCGCGTGCCCTCGATGCCGGCAAAAACCGCAGCACCCGGCGACTTTTCGTTGCGCTCGCCGAGAAACAGTTCGGAGGGGTTAGAGACTTCCCGGAGGCCGCGATCCGACATTTCGAACACACCGATTTCATCGGTTGGTCCGAAGCGATTCTTGACGGTGCGCAGGATGCGATGATGATGTCCGCGGTCGCCTTCGAAATAAAGCACGGCATCGACCATGTGCTCGACCACGCGCGGGCCGGCGATCTGGCCTTCCTTGGTGACGTGGCCGACGAGCACCATGGTCGCGCCTGTCTGCTTGGCGAAACGGATCATCGCCTGCACGCCGGTGCGCACCTGCGTCACCGTGCCGGGGGCGGAATCGGCCGTATCGCTCCACAACGTCTGGATGGAATCGATGATGACGAGATCGGGCCGCTTGCCTTCGGAAATCGTCGCCAGAATATCCTCGACATTGGTTTCCGCCGCCAGCAGCACATCGGTTTCCGCAGCCCCGAGACGCTGCGCGCGCAGACGCACCTGTGCCACCGCCTCTTCGCCCGAGACATAGATGATGCGATGCCCGCGCCGCGAAAGGGCCGCCGCGGCCTGCATGAGGAGCGTCGATTTGCCGATACCCGGATCGCCGCCGATCAGAACCGCCGAACCGCGTACGAAACCGCCGCCGGTCGCCCGGTCGAGTTCGCTGATACCGGTCGGGATACGCGGCGCCTCTTCGATCTCGCCAGAAAGCGAGGTGAGGGTGACAGGTCGACCCTTCTTGGGTGTCTTGCCCGGCCCGGAGCCGATGCCACCCATCGGGTCTTCCTCGACGATGGTATTCCACTCGCCGCAGCCTTCGCATTTTCCCGCCCAGCGGGTGTGAACCGTGCCGCAGTTCTGGCACACGAATTGGGTCTTGGCTTTGGCCATGTTATGTCAGTTTTCTTCTTGTTTGAAATGGTCGGCGGAGATGTCTTGGTGGCCGTGAAGCACGCGCAGCACATACATTTTATTATCATCGACAATGAAATAGATGCATCGCTCACGATAAGGGAAAGCCCGCAAATTCGGGGCGAAACTTCTAGGTACGCCCGTTATCCCATATCGCGCCAGAGAGATCATTTTGCCGTTGATGTCGTCTAGAAAGCGTCTGGTAGCAACGGGATTGAATTGGGCAATGTAATTATGATCGGCCAGAAGATCGTTCAGCGCCTGTGCGGTGACCACTAGACGCCTTCGCTTCATTCTGCTCCTCCGCCAGCTTCATAATGTGTGCGGTAAAATCATCTGCACTGGAGAACTCCATAACCCGGCCAGCCTCCACATCATCAAGCCCTTCCTGAATCAGTCGTTGAAGCTCTACAAGCTTGCCTTCCCTGCTGCCCAGCAAACGCAGACCAGCTGAAACGACCGAATCCGCGTCCTTAAAGACGCCCGCCGCCACCTGTTCTTCGATGAACTTCTCGTCCTGCTCGCTCAAATGGATTTCGGGCATTTCGATCTCCTTTTGTTCTCTTCTAACACAGGTCGCCGCAGCTTTCCAAGGGCTAAAGGCGTGGCTCAGTCGTCGGCCATCAGATATTGCCGTTCGTAACGCAGGCCAAGCCCCGTCAGCATTTCGTAACCGATGGTGCCGGCCGCCCGCGCGGTCTCGTCGACCGGCACATTGGGACCGAAAAGCTCGATATAGTCGCCGGCACGAATGGCATTGGCCGGAACATCCGTCACGTCGAAAATGGTGAGGTCCATAGTCACGCGGCCGGCCACCGGCACCCTGTGGCCGTTGACGACGCCATAGGCGCCGCCATGGCCCATTTCGCGCAGCGGAATGCCGGAACCGGAAAGCGAACGCTGATATCCATCCGCATAACCCACGGAAGCGATGGCAAGGCGGCTTGCGCGCTTCAGCAGAAAGGTGCCGCCATAGCTCACGGTCTGGCCTTCGCCCGCTTCGCGAATCTGGATGATCCGCGCTTCGGCTGTGGCGACGGGCCGCATCGGGTTCGCCATGCCGTTGACCGCTTCGCCGCCATAAAGGGCGATGCCGGGGCGGGTGAGGTCGAAATGATAGTCCGAGCCGAGGAAGATACCGGCGGAAGCCGAGAGGCTTGATTCGATGCCTTCGAAAGCGGCGCCAACCTTTCGGAATGATTCGAGCTGGACCCTGTTCATCGGCGATGAGGGCGTGTCGGCGCAGGCGAGATGCGACAGCACAAGAACCGGGTCGAAACTTGCCGGCCGCGTCACGTCGTCGGCCAGAAACAGCGCGTCGTCGAGGGGCAGACCGAGGCGGTTGAAGCCGGTATCGACATGCAGCGCGCAGGGGTGGTCGCCGCGCTCGGCAACCGTCGCCATCCAGAAGGACAGTTGTTCTTCGGAGGCCAGAACCGGCAACAGATCGTTGTCGAAGACCTGACGTTCCTGGCCCTGCCATATGCCTGACAGCACGAAGATGCGCGCTTCCGGGGCATAGGAGCGCAAGGTCGCACCCTCGGCCACCGTCGCCACGAAGAAATCCCGCGCGCCGGCATGGTAAAGCGTCGCTCCGCAATCCTCGATCCCGAGACCATAGGCATCGGCCTTGACGACAGCCGCCGTTCGCGCCCTGCCGGAACGCTTCTTCATGTCCCGCCAATTATCGGCGAGCGCGCCGAGATCGACGGTCAGCCTCAGCGGCGCGTGCTCGAAAGTGTCGGTTTCGTTTTCGGGAAAGCTGTCTTCGAAGTCGTCTGTCATGCCATGCGTCCGGTTGATTGGAACCTCGCGGACCCTACAGCATCGGCACAAAAATCGTTATCGATTTTTGCAAAGCACGATGCGTAGATTCAAAGTGTTAGAGCTTCATTCCCGCGCATTTGTGGAAATGTGCGGGAATGAAGCTCGGGCACTTTTGTTCAAGACGGTAATGGCCGATTGGTTTAAACTCGTTCCATGCACAATGTTTCGCAGGAACAGGCCATAGATGTCATGCCGATTGCGACGACGGAAACCACCCGTTTCTGGCGTGACAGGCGTTTTGGCGGCATGGAGTGCCTGAGCGCGACTTTTCTGACCCATGAATATTCCCCGCATGCGCATGATACCTTCTCGATCGGCGCGATCGAAAGCGGTTCGCAGATTTCCACCATTCAGGGCACCACCGAGCAGACGGGGCCGGGGCATCTTTATCTCATCAACCCGGATGAGGTTCACGATGGCGCACCGGGCGGCGGCGGTTATCGCTATCGGATGATCTATCCCGATATCGTCCTGCTACGCGATATTATCGAGGATGTGACGGGCAGGGCCTTTCACGGCACGCCCTCCTTTCCGAGATTCCTGCCACGCGATCCGCAGATGGCGGCGGCTTTCCAGATGGCGCACCGGCGGCTGGAGGAGAAATCCGGCGCTCTGGAGGCGGATGAGGGCATGTTCTCGGTTCTCGCCGCCCTGTTCGGCAGGCACGGCAGCGCCATTATCCTGCCCGTCGAAACACGAGAGAAAACGGCGGTTTATACCGCCCGCGATTATCTTTCCGACAATTACGAGACCGATATCGGACTAGAGGAACTGGCCTCCATCGCCGGTCTCAGCCGCGCGCACCTCATTCGCGCTTTCAGGAAAGAGTTTCACATCACCCCGCATGCCTATCTGACGGATGTGCGCATCCGCAGGGCGCGCCGGCTTCTGCGCGCCGGCGAGATGCCGGCCGAGGTGGCGGCGATGTGCGGTTTTGCCGACCAGGCGCATTTCACCCGGCATTTCAAGGCCCGCACCGGTGTCACACCGGGGCAGTTTCGGGTGGCCTGAGTTCAAAGCCTGCATTTCCGTTCGGAAATGCGACAAAAGAAAAAGCGAAGCCTCAGCAGAAAACCGCCTGACGTCACTTTCGTTCAAGACCGAAGAATGTCGCAAGCGTAATCCCTCTCTTTCGAAAGGGAGAATGCGATGTCGATATCGGGAAAAGGCGCGGAATTCAGCGCGGGATTGCGGGCGGCCGCGCCATTGCTGGTCGCCATGGTGCCGATTGGCGTGGTGTTCGGCGCTGTCGCCATCGGCAAGGGCCTGTCGCCGCTCGAAGCCTCGCTGATGTCGCTGCTGGTCTTTGCTGGCGGTTCGCAATTCGTGGCGATGGATTTATGGACGCATCCGGCAAGCTGGAGCGCACTCGGCTTTGCGGCGCTGCTGGTCAATCTGCGCCATGTGTTGATGAGCGCCTCCATAGCGGGCAAGCTGGATGATTTCAGGGGCTGGCGCAAATATGCCGCCATGCTGGTGCTGACGGATGAATCCTGGGCATTGTCGGAATTTCGTGTCATTGCCGGCCGGTTGACGGCGGGTTTCTTCA
The DNA here is from genome assembly GCF_015704895.1 of Agrobacterium leguminum. Classification (GTDB taxonomy): domain Bacteria; phylum Pseudomonadota; class Alphaproteobacteria; order Rhizobiales; family Rhizobiaceae; genus Agrobacterium; species Agrobacterium leguminum. Next base: position 138,744 of record NZ_JADQWB010000010.1, read on the forward strand.
CCGGTGCTGCGCTCTCGATCTATCTCGTCTGGAACCTCGCAACCCTTGCCGGCGCGCTGCTCGGTTCGGTGGTGGGGGACATGTCGGTCATCGGTCTGGATTTCGCCTTTCCCGCAGTCTTCATCGTGCTGCTCATGGGGTTCTGGAAGGGCAGGGAAACCGGCTTCGTGCTTCTGGCAAGCGCTGCCGCCGCCTGTCTCACCCACGCGCTGGTTCCCGGCGCCTGGTATATCGCCGCCGGCGCGCTGGCGGGTCTGGCCGTCGCCGCCTTCGGCCACGAGGAACAGGCGGAGCAGCCGGCATGACGCTCGATCCGAATACGCTGCTGACAATCCTTGCCATGATGGCGGCAACCGTCGCCACGCGCCTTGGCGGCCTGTTGCTGGTCACTCATTTTACGCTGACGCCGCGCCTGAAAAAGGCGCTCGGCGTGGTGCCGCCCGCCGTCCTGATGGCGGTGGTGACGCCGACGGCGCTCGCCAGCGGACCGGCGGAAACCATCGCCTGCGCAATCACCGCCATCGCGGCGTTACGCCTCAGCCTTCTGCCGGCCGCAACGCTCGGTGTTGCTGCCGTGGCGCTGCTGCGCGGAATCGGATTGTGAGACAATCCGGTCAAACCGTTGAAAAGACTCCTTCCTTGGGAACAGAACGGGCGGGACAGGGCGAAAACCCGTTGCATGCGGAATATTGAATGTGAACTGAGGACGATAGTCCGGACTTGAGCAAGCGCTCCCAAGCCGTTATCCAATGCCTGCCGTATCTTTCAAGCAGCGCCGGGCGGGAGAGAGTGATGACAGGCTATCGCGAAGTCGCATTCGGACCGCTTTCCCGAATCTATGCCGAAGACCTGAAGACGTCATGGCCGTCCATCACCTTTTTGCTGCTGACGATCCTGCTCGGGTCTGTTCTCGCGACCGCCGGGCCTTACGTGTTTTCCCGCCTGATCGACGATCTGCCGGATGCGCCGCTGCAATGGATGCTCGGGTTTTCGCTCTATGCGGGCCTGACGGCACTGGCGACGGGTATTCAGCGCTCCACGCAATATATGTCGGTCATCCATTCGGAGCGGCTCGAATATGTCGCGACGACGCGCTTCTTCGAGCGCATCGTCCATAAAAAACCGTCCTTCTTCAACGATCACAACCCGGCGGAAATTCAGGCTGCGCAGACAAGGGGCGCTTCGGCCGCCTCGGCGATCATGCAGATCGGCCTTATTTATTTCGTGCCGGGCATCGCGACGTTCCTGTTCAGCATCCTGTTGCTGGGAACGGTCCTCAGTGCGGATCTGGTCGCCATCGTCGTCGTTTACGGCGCGGCCTTCATTGCGCTCACGCTTGCCTCGAACCGCCTGACCACGCCTTTTCTGGAAAAGGCCATTGAAGCCGGGCAGGAGAATGCCGGTTTTGTCGGAAACGCCATCGGCATGATCGAGCCTTTGCGGCACACGGGCAGCACGGCGTGGATGAAGCGTCGCTTTGCGGATAATGCGGGCTCGATCTATCATAACTGGCGGCTTTATTCCCTGCGCCGGATCGGCTTCGTATTCACCATCTCGCTCGCACTCGCCATGCAGATGGTCATCGGCTTTTATCTCCTGTTGCCGCGTTACGAGGCGGGAACCCTGTCGATAGGCGATATCGTTCTCTTCAACACGCTTCTGCTTCAGCTCAACATGCCTTTTGAACTGATCGGGCAGTCGATCAGCGAGGCGGTTCGTTTCTTCGCCCACTTCGCGCCCTATGCCCGCATGTGGAACGAGCCGGAAGAGGAGGAACCGCCCCATGCCAACCCGCTGCAACTATCGGGCAAAGCGATAGAATTCGACGATGTGGGTTTTCGCTACGAGAACGGTCGCGGCGTCGAGGGTGTTTCGTTCGCTGCAATGCCGGGGCGTATGACCTTCATTACCGGCGAGACCGGTTCCGGCAAATCGACACTTTTCCGGCTTCTGCAGAAAACCATGGCGCCGCAATCGGGCCGTATCACCATCGATGGCACCGACCTGACCGCAATCGGCCGCGACGACTGGTTTGCCGTTGCCGGCATCGTTCCGCAGGAGGTGCAATTGCTGAACGATACGCTGCGCAGCAATGTCGTGCTCGGGCGGGTGCTGGATGAGGAAAAACTGCGCCGCTCGGCCGAGCGCGCCGCGATACTCGACAGGATAGAGGCGATGCCGGAGGGTTTCGACACGATTGTCGGGGAAAGGGGGCTGAAGCTTTCCGGCGGCGAGCGTCAGCGGGTTGCCATTGCCCGTGCGCTTTACGGCGAACCCTCCATTCTGCTGCTCGATGAGGCAAGCTCGGCGCTGGACGAGGAGACGGAGCGGGAAATCATGGACCAGTTAAGACGGGTCGACAGCGATATCACCATCATCGCCATCACCCACCGCCAGAGCAGCATCCGCGCGGGCGATCAGGTCATTGCATTGCCGAGCGGGACAATCGATGAATCGGCTTCTGAGGTGTCAGTCCCAAGCCATTGAAAAGATTTCGCCCCATCCTGAAACAGAACGGGGCGGGGTTTTATCGATAGCCGGCGTGGCTGTACCTCAATGTTCTTCGTATTGGCTGAAGCTCGGATCGGCCAGATCCGTAAAGCGGGTAAATTCGGACTGGAAGGCGAGCTTCACCGTGCCGGTCGGTCCGTGACGCTGCTTGGCGATGATGACGTCGGCCGTGCCTTTCACCTTGTCGAACAGCGCTTCCCATTCGGCATATTTGGGATCGGAAATATCGCGCGGCTCCATGTTCTTGACGTAATATTCCTCGCGGAACACGAAAAGCACCACGTCGGCGTCCTGCTCGATGGAGCCCGATTCACGAAGGTCGGAAAGCTGCGGGCGTTTGTCTTCGCGGCTTTCCACCGCACGGGAGAGCTGCGACAGCGCAATGATCGGAACGTTGAGTTCCTTGCCGAGCGCTTTCAGACCCGTGGTGATCTGGGTGATTTCCTGCACGCGGTTTTCGCCGCTCTTGCCGGAGCCGGTCATAAGCTGAACGTAGTCGACCACCAGAACATCGAGACCGCGCTGGCGCTTCAGGCGGCGGGCGCGGGCGGAAAGCTGGGCAATCGAGATACCACCGGTCTGGTCGATGTAAAGCGGCACCTTCTGCATCATCTGCGAGCAGGCGACGAGCTTTTCAAAATCGGCCTCGGTAATGTCACCGCGGCGGATTTTCGAGGAAGACACTTCGGTCTGCTCGGAAATGATACGGGTGGCGAGCTGTTCGGACGACATTTCGAGCGAGTAGAAGCCGACGACGCCGCCGTTCTTGGCCTTGTACGACCCGTCCGGCTGCACTTCCTGCTCATAGGATGCGGCGATATTGTAGGCGATGTTGGTCGCAAGCGAGGTCTTGCCCATACCCGGACGACCGGCAAGCACGATAAGGTCGGAACGCTGCAACCCGCCCATGCGGGCGTCGAGCGAATGAATGCCGGTGGAAATGCCGGAGAGATTGCCGTCGCGTTCGAAGGCGGCGCCTGCCATGTCGATCGCCAGCGCCACCGCATCGTTGAAGGACTGGAAACCGCCATCGTAACGGCCGGTTTCCGCCAGCTCGAACAGGCGGCGTTCGGTGTCTTCGATCTGCGCCTGCGGCGGCATGTCGAGCGGCGCATCATAGGCGATGTTGACGACATCCTCGCCGATCTGGATCAGCGCGCGGCGCAGCGCCAGATCGTAGATCGCCCGGCCGTAATCTTCCGCGTTGATGATCGATACGGCTTCCGCCGCCAGACGTGCGAGATACTGCGCCACCGTCAGATCGCCGATCTTGTCGTCGGCGGGCAGGAAGGTCTTGATCGTCACCGGATTGGCGGTCTTGCCCATGCGGATTATGTCGCCCGCCACCTCGAAAATCTTGCGGTGTAGCGGTTCGTAAAGATGCACGGGCTTCAGAAAGTCCGACACGCGGTAATAGGCGTCGTTATTGACGAGGATGGCGCCGAGCAGCGCCTGTTCGGCCTCGATGTTGTTCGGCGCTTCGCGGTAATGCGGTTCCGCCGGTTGCGCGGGGGTGATCTTTCTCACAGCGTCGTTCATGGTTTGCGCGATCTCCCTTTGCCTTTGTCCTTGAACCTCGGGTTTGGCTTTCTGGGGCATGGCAGTCAATGATAATGTTGCAACACTCTATGGCAGGCTGACGTCCGCTCTGCGAAGCTCGATCACTTCTTCAGTTGTCCCCAGCAATCCACAGGCGGGTTGGGGACAAGGCGCCGGATCCTTCCGGCAAGGTGATTCGCTGCCATGAGTTTATCGCATGGCAGACCCGGCGTGAAAGAAACTTGAAAATCGTCAGTCTTACGAATAAATAGGCAGAAAATAAGTAGTGTGCTAATTATAAGGCTTGCTGACATGTCCCGCGAGACCGACAAGGAACAGCTTCTGGATGAAGTCTCCGCTTTCACCCGCAAACTGCGCGCGTTTTTTGATGCGCGGGTGGGGGAGAGCGGGCTGACGCTTGCGCGAGCGCGAGCGCTCTTTGCGCTCTCGCGTCGTGGACCGCTGACGCAGACCGAGCTTGCCGAGGAAATGGAAATCGAAACGCCGACGCTGGTGCGGGTGCTCGATGGTATGGAGAAACAGAACCTCATCGAACGCCGTTCCGATGAGAACGACCGCCGCGCCAAACGCATCCACATGACGGCGGAAGGGGAGAAAACCTCCGAGACGGTGCAGGCGATGGCGAAGTCGCTGCGCTCCGAGATTGCCGCCGATATTTCTTCGCAGGAACTGGCCATGGCGCTCGATGTCATGCGCCGGCTTTCGGCCAATCTGCAAAATCTGGCGGCGGGGAGGGCGCAGTCGTGAGTACCCCGGTGCCGCAAACCGCAGATGAGGCCGCTGCCCGAAATGCCGAGGCGGTCTCCAAACCCGCCGACCTTCCCGAAGAGGCTGTGACGCCGATGAGTGCTTCGGACGCGGGCGCAACCGTGCCAGAGCCTGCCGCCGCCGCACCTCAGCCGGTCGAGCGGCCGCTATGGCTGCGGCTGTGTTTCATCTTCGCAGGCCTGTCGTTCTTCATTACCCAGGGCCTGGGCATGAACCTCGTCATGGCCAATATCTACCAGTTGCAGGGTGAGTTTTCCGCCACCGTGGCCGAGGTCGCCTGGCTCTCCGCCGCCTATATGGCGCCCTATGCCACCTTTTCCATCGCGCTGTTCAAGGTCCGGGCGCAATATGGCCTGCGGCCCTTTGCCGAAGTTTCGATTATCGTGTTTGTCGTCGCTTCCTGTCTCAACCTGTTCGTGACAGACCTGCATTCGGCAATCGTTATCCGTTTTGTCAGTGGCATGGCCGCCGCACCGATCTCGTCGCTCGGCTTTCTCTATATTCTGGAGGCCTTTCCGCCTGCGCGGAAATTCTCGCTCGGTTTCAGCATAGCGCTGACCGGCACTTTGCTGTCGGCGCCGCTCGCGCGCATCGTCTCGCCATCCCTGCTGGAAATCGACGGCTGGAATGCGCTCTATTCCATGGAAGTGGGATTCGCGCTGGTCGCTTTCGCCATGATCTATGTGCTGAAAGTCACCCCACCACCGCGCGCGAAAGTTATCGAGCGCATGGATATTCTGAGCTATCTTCTGTTTGCAGGTGGTCTCGGCTGTCTGGCGGTCATGCTCACGCTCGGCCGGTTCTACTGGTGGTTCGAAACCTGGTGGCTGGGCGTCCTTCTCGCGACGTCGATCGCACTTCTGACCCTCATGGCTTTCATCGAATTGCCGCGCAAGAACCCGCTGCTCGACCTGCGCTGGATTTTCTCGAAAACCAACCTGCACATTATTGCGGTCTTGCTCGTCTACCGTGCGGTTTCCTCCGAGCAATCTTCAACGGCGGTCAGCTTTTACCAGCAACTCGGCCTGCTGAACGAACAGACGACGACACTTTATGCACTTGTGCTGTTGGCGACCATTCTCGGCGGTGCGGCCTGTGCGTGGCTGATGCTCACGAAATACGTCGATACCGCCCACGTGATTGCGCTGGCGCTGATCGCCGCCGGTTCGTTCATGGATAGCCAGTCCAACAATCTGACGCGGCCGGGTGAGATGTATCTCAGCCAGATGATGATCGCCTTTGGCGCGGCCATGTTCCTGCCGCCCGTCATGGCCAAGGGTTTTGCCGCCGCTCTGGCCCGGGGTGCGCCCTATCTGGTGAATTTCATCACCATCTTCCTGTTTACCCAGATCACCGGATCGATGCTGATGACCGGCCTGCTCGGCAGTTTCGTAACGCTGCGGGAGAAATTCCACTCCAATATTCTGGTGGAAAATATCCTGCTCACCAATCCGATGGTCGCCCAGCGCGTCTCGCAGCTTTCCGGCGCTTACAGCCATGTCATCACCGATCCGGCATTGCTGAAAGCCGAGGGGCTGTCGCTGCTTGGCCAGCAGGTCAGCAAGGAGGCCTATGTGCTTGCCTATAATGACACGTTCCTGCTGATCTCCGTCGTCTCTGCGCTGGCGCTGGCCACGCTTTTGATCCACCTTGCATGGCTGCGCATCCGTCCTTTCCTTTTCCGGGAAGAAATCGATGCCGCACCGGCACCACAGTCTTGAACATTCCAAGAGTGACAAAATGCTGAAGAAGTTTTTTACCCCCGTTTCCATTCTCGTGCTGCTCGGCGGTCTCGCCGGCGTGGCGCTGGTGCTTTACGCCTGGCGGCTGCCGCCGTTCCTTTCCACCGTCGAAATGACCGACAACGCCTTCGTGCGCGGTTATGTCACGACGATGAGCCCGCAGGTGAGCGGTTATGTCGTGGACGTGCCGGTGAAGGACTATCAGGAGGTCAAGCAGGGCGCGCTTCTGGCGAAGATCGACGACCGCATCTACCGCCAGAAGCAGGCGCAGGCGGAGGCAACGCTCGATACGCAGAAGGCGGCTCTCGATAATTCCCGCCAGCAGGAAAATGCGGCCAACGCCAATATTCTTTCCAGCCAGGCGGCGGTCGACAGCGCGCAGGCCTCGCTGAAACAGGCGCAGCTCGCATCCGACCGTCAGGATAACCTCATCAAGAGCGGTGCGGGAACCTCCAGCCTTCAGGAAGAGGCCCATGCCGCGCTCGAAAAGGCGCGGGCGTCGCTTTCGCAGGCCAAGGCGGCGCTTGAGGTTTCGCGGCAGGATCTGCAAACCATCATCGTCAACCGCAGCTCGCTGCAGGCAGCCGTCGCTAATGCTGAAGCGGCCGTCGAGCTTGCCCGGATCGACCTTGCCAATACCGAAATCCACGCGCCCGTGGATGGCAGGCTCGGCGAAGTCGGCGTTCGCACCGGCCAATATGTCACCGCCGGAACGCAACTGATGGCCGTCGTGCCGCATGATGTCTGGGTCATCGCCAATTTCAAGGAAACCCAGCTTGCGGGCATGCAGGTCGGCCAGCCGGTGACGATCGCCGTGGATGCGCTGCATCGCCGCAAGCTTACCGGCCATGTGGAACGGTTCTCGCCCGCCACCGGCTCGGAATTCGCCGTCATCAAGCCGGACAATGCGACGGGCAATTTCGTAAAGATCGCCCAGCGCCTCGGCGTGCGTATCGCCATCGATGCCGATCAGCCGCTTGCGGCGGATCTGTCGCCCGGCATGTCGGTGGTGGTGCATGTGGACAAAAGCGTGGCGCCGGAGGGGGCGGAGACGGCGGAGAAGTAGACGATTGGTCTCGTGCGTGTGGCTTACCCCCCTCTGCCCTGCCGGGCATCTCCCCCACAAGGAGGGAGATCAGCTAGATGCCTGCTCCTCGCCTAAGCTTCTACGTTAAAGATGGCCGGAAGGTCGCCACGATTCGATCTCCCCCCTTGTGGGGGAGATGCCCGGCAGGGCAGAGGGGGGTGCCCTCCACACTCCCCCACACGGCAAACAAAAAAACCCCGGATGTCTCCATCCGGGGTTTTCCTTTGACCGTTAAGCCAAATCTTATTCGTCGTCGCCGTCGCGATCGGCTTCCGGATCGAAGAAGTCTTCCGGACGCAGCGCGTCTTCGTCAACGCCGTAGATGGCGTCAGCGGAGGTGAGGCTTTCGCCCTTGGCCTGACGCTCAGCTTCTTCAGCCGAACGGGCAACGTTCAGCTCAACCTGAAGCTCGACTTCGGCATGCAGGTGAAGGGTAACGTTGTGCAGGCCGATGGTCTTGATCGGCGTGTTCAGTTCAACCTGGTTACGGCCGATGTTGAAGCCTTCGGCAGCCAGGATTTCAACGACGTCGCGAGCGGCGACAGAGCCGTAGAGCTGGCCGGTTTCGCCAGCCGAACGGACGACGATGAAGGACTTGCCTTCCAGAGCCTCGGCAACCTTCTGGGCTTCCGACTTGCGCTCGAGGTTACGGGCTTCGAGCGTTGCGCGCTCGGTTTCGAAACGTGCCTTGTTGGCAGCGTTGGCGCGCAGCGCCTTGCCCTGCGGCAGCAGGAAGTTACGGGCGTAGCCGTCGCGAACCTTTACGGTTTCGCCCATCTGGCCGAGCTTGTTGATGCGTTCGAGAAGAATGACGTCCATCTTCTTGATCCTTTCTATGGTTTGGTTTCGTTCGTATTGTCGGTTTTCCGCGTCGGAGTAAGAGAGATCGTGCTGCGCACGTCGCTCAGGCCGAACACGAGAATGATGAACAGCGGAAAGACAAAGACCGCCGAGAGATAAGCGAGGATAAGAACCGGCAGCCGCCAGTCCTTGCCGCGGGCGCGCTTGTGCAGCGAGGCGTAACCCGCCATCAGGAAGCCCGCGCCGAAGGTGCCGCAGATGACCGCGCCGACCATGGCCGCGACGCCGCCTAGGAACATGGCGACGATGCCGGCCAGAAAAATAAAGATGGCGTTGCGGTGCATGCGCAGCGCGGAAGCGATATCCTCACGCGGGCGAAGGCCCTTGCCGAAAGAGCCGACCAGCCGGGTCGCGAAATAATAGGCCGCAAACAGAAGAATGACCCACAGGCCGCCCTGCACGATCGGCAGCATCAGCACCAGCAGCGATTTCGTCTGGGCGAGCGCCTCGGCATTGGGTTCGAACAGCGGTTCGCGGTTCTGCACCGAGGTCATCATGATATCGACCATGCGGGCGACCAGATCGGGACCGTAACCGATCATCCAGCCGAGAATGACGACGGCGATGGAGACCAGAATGCACAGGTGCAGGACGATGCCGGAGAGCGGATACCAAGCGAGAAGATCGTCCGGGCCGCCGAGTTCGGAAGCCGGGCGCGCCAGATTGGCGAGATGCGAAAGCCAACCCGCCGGGATCAGCGTGAAGATCGCGATGGTCAGCGCAAACAGCGGCGACATGACGAGAGCGCCGATGATGGCCGTGGTGATGATCGCGACGATGGCGGCGCGATTGCCCCAGCCCATGCCGGCGATCAGGATCGGCATGGCGGAACCGGCATAGAGCAGGAAGGAAAAGGACGACTGTGCCGTTGCGCCAAGCGTCAAAAACGCGGCGCATATGCCGGCGAGAACGCCGGTGATCAGCACTGTCTGGTTCAACTTTTGCACTTCGCTGTCCTGCTGAAACGAAAGCAGTTAGAGGATCGCTCCCTGGAGCCTCATCCCCAACATGGGTTTTATGGTATCGATCCGCGCCCAACGCGGAAGGATGAGTATTTCTCGACCCGCTGATTAAGAGTCAGCTGCTTCGAGGAAAAAGCGAGGCCGCGCCGAAACGCAGCCTCGCTTCAATTCATTACGCTACGACGTAGGGCAGCAGGCCGAGGAAGCGGGCGCGCTTGATCGCCTGGGCGAGTTCGCGCTGCTTCTTCTGGGAAACGGCCGTGATGCGGGACGGAACGATCTTGCCGCGCTCGGAAATGTAGCGCTGCAGCAGACGTACGTCCTTGTAGTCGATCTTCGGAGCGTTTGCGCCGGAGAAGGGGCACGTCTTGCGACGGCGGTGGAACGGGCGGCGTGCCTGGGAAGAGGATGCGTCAGCCATTGGTCAAAACTCCTTCTTATGCACGGTCTTCGCGCGGACGGCGCGGACGGTCTTCGCGGTCGCCGAAGCCACCTTCGCGCGGTGCGCGGGGGCCACGATCTTCACGCGGGCCACGGTCCGGACGGTCGCCATCGCGGCGCGGACGGTCATCACGGTCGCGCTTCTGCATCATCGCGGACGGGCCTTCTTCGTGGGCTTCGACGGCGATGGTCATGTAGCGAAGAACGTCTTCGTTGATGCGCATCTGGCGCTCGACTTCATGGATGGCGGCCGCCGGAGCGTCGATGTCCATGAGAGCGTAGTGAGCCTTGCGGTTCTTCTTGATGCGGTAGGTGAGGGACTTCAGACCCCAGTTCTCGATGCGTCCGACTTTGCCGCCGAACGATTCGATAACGCCCTTGTACTGCTCGACAAGTGCGTCGACCTGCTGGGCAGAAATATCCTGCCGGGCAAGGAAGATGTGTTCGTAAAGAGCCATTTAAGCTTTGCCTTTCTTGCGTTTCGTCCTTCACCCGGCAACGGCGCTAAGCCTCAACGACTGCTCTTGGGTAAGGCGGTAAGGCCTTAAAGCAAGAAAAGCGTTGTTCGAGACGGTCGAGAGCGGAGACACGGGAGGCCGGAAAAACCTTATGGTTCCTGCTGTTCCGTTACCGGAACCAGCCCTCCGTTCAGCCACCAGCCAATTGGACCGGGTGTTGTGAACAGCGCGCTTATACGCAATTTTGCCCGGAATGCAAGGGTAAGCGGTGAAAAAGCGCGCTGTAGAGCCGTCAGATCGCCATCGGATATTGGCGATGGATCGCCGCAATCCCTTTTAGTAGCTCCTCCGACAACGTCACATCCGCAGCCGCAATATCCACCTTCAACTGTTCGATCGTCGTCGCGCCGATGATGGCCGAGGCCATGAAGGGACGTGTCAGGCAGAAGGCGATGGCGAGCTTTGCCGGATCGATTCCATGCTGTGCGGCAAGCTCCAGATAGGCCTTGACCGGCGCTTCCTGGAGCGGCTGCAGGCGGCCGCCGAGGTCTCTGTTGATGGTGCCGCGCGATCCCGCCGGGCGCGCGCCGTTCTGGTATTTACCGGTGAGCAGACCCGCCGCCAGCGGCGAATAGGCGAGCAGGCCGACATCCTCGTGATGGGCGACTTCCGCCATATCGAGATCGAAGCTGCGGTAGAGCAGGTTATATTCGTTCTGGATCGTGGCGACGCGTGGCAGGCCGTTGGCCTCGGCGATGTCGATATATTTCTGCGTGCCCCAGGCGCTCTCGTTGGAAAGGCCGATGGCGCGGATCTTGCCGGCCTTCACCAGTTCGCCGAGCGTTTCGAGCTTTTCGGTGATTTCGGCGAGCGTGCGCTGCTTTTCCTGACCCGAAGCGTCGAAGCTCCAGACGCCGCGGAAATGATAGGTGCCGCGGTTCGGCCAGTGAATCTGGTAGAGGTCGATATAATCCGTCTTCAGGCGCTTGAGGCTGGTATCCACCGCCTCGCGGATGGCGGCGGCGTCGATATCGCGGCCGCCGCGAATATAATCGCGTCCCGAGCCGGCGACCTTGGTGGCGAGCACGACCTGATCGCGCTTGCCGGTCTTTTCGAACCATGTGCCGATATAGTCTTCGGTGCGCCCCTGGGTCTCGGCGGAAACGGGGGTGGTGGGGTAAAGTTCTGCCGTATCGAAGAAATTGACGCCGTTTTCGACGGCGTAATCCATCTGCGCATGCGCGTCGGCTTCGGAGTTCTGCGTGCCCCACGTCATCGTGCCGAGGCAAATTTCAGACACGGAAATATCCGTGCGGCCCAATAGTCTCTGTTTCATGGAAATGTCCCGGTGCTTGGCCAGATAGTTTGGAAGGTGGTGTGAAAGTAATGGGGAATTGCCGCAGTGCAAGAAAAAATATGATGAAAAGAAAGGGGAAAACAGGACGGCAAAACCCCTGACATGGGCCTGCCATGGGGCTTCAAGCCTTGACTTCGCTGGCGGGAATGTGAATGGAAGTCCGAAAGAATAAAGGCAAGGCCAGACAAGAAGGACGACATCCCATGGGTATTGCATTCACATTTCCCGGACAGGGAAGCCAGGCCGTCGGCATGGGCAAGGAGCTGGCGGATACCTATCCGGAAGCGCGCGCCGTGTTTCAGGAAGTCGACGAGGCGCTCGACCAGAAGCTTTCCGATATTATGTGGAACGGCCCGGAGGAGACGCTGACGCTGACCGCCAACGCCCAGCCGGCCCTTATGGCGGTGTCCATGGCGGTCATGCGGGTTCTCGAAGCACGCGGTTTCAAACTGTCCGATACGGTTTCTTATGTCGCGGGCCACTCGCTCGGTGAATATTCGGCGCTCTGTGCCGCCGGCACCTTCTCGGTTGCCGATACCGCCCGTCTTCTGCGCATCCGCGGCAACGCCATGCAGGCCGCCGTGCCGGTGGGCGAGGGCGCCATGGCGGCGATCATCGGGCTTGAGCATGACGCCGTTTCGGCAATCTGCGAAGAGGCGGCCATTCTCGGCGTCTGCCAGATCGCCAACGACAATGGCGGCGGTCAGCTCGTCATCTCCGGCGGCAAGGCCGCCGTCGAAAAGGCTGCGGCGATCGCTTCCGAAAAGGGCGCCAAGCGCGCCATCATGCTGCCGGTTTCCGCCCCCTTCCACTCCGCGCTGATGGCGCCGGCGGCGGAAGCCATGCGCGAGGCGCTGGCGGCCGTCGAAAAGCACAACCCGGTCGTGCCGGTTATCGCCAATGTGCGCGCCGCCCCCGTTTCCGATGCCGATGAGATCGCCGCCCTGCTGGTCGAGCAGGTGACGGGTCAGGTGCGCTGGCGCGAGACGGTGGAATGGTTCGCCGCCAACAATGTCACGCAGCTGTATGAGATCGGCTCCGGCAAGGTGCTGACGGGCCTTGCCCGCCGCATCGACAAGACGGTGAACGGCGTTGCCGTCAACGGTGCTGCCGATATCGACCAGCTCCTTGCCACCCTCATCGGCTGAGACGGATACTCCGGCTGCCGCATTCATCGGGCGCAACTGCGCTGAACATTTTCAGTCCGAAGCTCTAAAGAAGGAATAGGACATGTTTGATCTGACAGGCCGCAAGGCTCTCGTAACCGGCGCGACCGGCGGCATCGGCGAAGAAATCGCCCGCCTTCTGCACAGCCAGGGCGCAACCGTCGGCCTGCACGGCACCCGCGTTGAGAAGCTCGAAGCGCTGGCGGCGGAACTTGGCGAGCGCGTCAAGATTTTCCCGGCGAACCTTGCCGACCGCGCCGAGGTCAAGGCGCTCGGTGAAAAGGCCGAAGCCGAGCTGGAAGGCGTCGATATCCTCGTCAACAATGCCGGTATCACCAAGGACGGCCTCTTCGTGCGCATGAGCGACGAGGACTGGGACAACGTGATCGAAGTGAACCTGACGGCGATGTTCCGCCTGACGCGCGAGCTGACGCATCCGATGATGCGCCGCCGTTTCGGCCGCATCATCAACATCACCTCCATCGTCGGCGTTACCGGCAATCCCGGTCAGGCCAACTATTGCGCCTCCAAGGCCGGCATGATCGGTTTTTCGAAGTCGCTGGCCCAGGAAATCGCCACCCGCAACGTCACCGTCAACTGCGTGGCGCCGGGCTTCATCGAAAGCGCGATGACCGGCAAGCTGAACGACAAGCAGAAAGACGCCATCATGGGCGCCATTCCCATGAAGCGCATGGGAACCGGTGCTGAGGTCGCCTCGGCCGTTCTTTATCTCGCCTCCAACGAGGCGGGCTACATGACCGGCCAGACCCTGCACGTCAACGGCGGCATGGCGATGATCTGACGGCACTTGTGACCGTCATAAAAGGATTGCGGCGCTGTTTAAGCACCTTCTTGGGTAGCTGGCGCCGCAAGGCCCCGCCGACTGGTTTTCGGCGAAATTGCCTGTCATACGCTGTGCTTAGCGCGTTTTCAGGCTTTTCGACCGATTGAAACCATGTTAAGCGGGCCAAGACTGTGAACAGTCGTCCCGGAGAGACAGGAAGCCGTTGCGATTTTGCGTGACGATGTCTAGCTTGGACCGGGTTGAACGGGTTTGCCAGCAGTGCCGGATTTGAACGGCGCATGAGGGCTTCTAACAGGGCAGGGTGCCGCAAGGCATTCCCTTCAAAATAAAGGTCGAGGAAACCGACATGAGCGATATCGCAGAACGCGTAAAGAAAATTGTAATTGATCATCTTGGCGTTGACGCCGACAAGGTTGTCGAAGGCGCCAGCTTCATTGACGATCTGGGCGCTGATTCGCTCGACACCGTTGAACTGGTCATGGCTTTCGAAGAAGAATTCGGCGTTGAAATCCCCGACGACGCAGCTGACTCGATCCTGACCGTCGGCGACGCCGTAAAGTTCATCGAGAAGGCCCAGGCCTGATCGACCTTGATGGGGGAGGTGCAATATCCTCCCGTCCTTGGCCCGGCTCGTCCGGGCCAATGTTTTATAGGCAGACGGTAACATGCCCCTGACGGTGCGCGTTCCGGGCAATGCATGGGGTCACGGGCCGGAAACGGCGCCCACAACCGTCATGCTGAGATTTGAAATACTGCAGCATCCGATGAACATCTCCTGATGTCCGGCGTTGCATGAAGACCGATGATTTGGATAAGGGCGGAGCATTGGCGATGAGGCGTGTCGTTATCACCGGTACCGGCATGGTATCTCCTCTTGGATGTGGGACGGAAGTGACCTGGGAGCGGCTGCTGGCCGGCCAGAACGGCGCCCGTCTCGTGACTGAATTCGAAGTCGAAGACCTTCCGGCAAAGATCGCCTGCCGTATTCCCGTGGGCGATGGTTCCAACGGCACCTTCAATGCCGATGACTGGATGGAACCCAAGGAACAGCGCAAGATCGATCCTTTCATCCTGTACGGCATGGCTGCCGCCGACATGGCGCTTGCCGACGCGGACTGGCATCCGGAAACGGACGAGGACCAGATTGCCACCGGCGTTCTGATCGGCTCCGGCATCGGCGGCCTGGAGGGCATTGTCGAGGCGGGCTATACACTGCGCGACAAGGGCCCGCGGCGCATTTCTCCATTCTTCATTCCCGGCCGCCTGATCAACCTCGTATCCGGCCAGGTTTCCATCCGCCACAAGCTGCGCGGACCGAACCATGCCGTGGTGACGGCCTGCTCGACCGGCGCGCACGCCATTGGCGACGCCGCCCGTCTGATCGCGCTCGGCGATGCCGACGTCATGGTCGCCGGTGGCGCCGAATCGCCGGTCTGCCGCATCGCGCTTGCCGGCTTCGCCGCCTGCAAGGCGCTCTCCACCCAGCACAATGACAATCCGGAAAAGGCCTCGCGCCCCTATGACCGTGACCGCGACGGTTTCGTCATGGGTGAAGGTGCGGGCATCGTCGTTCTGGAAGAGCTGGAACATGCCAGGGCGCGCGGCGCGAAGATTTACGCCGAAGTCGTCGGTTACGGCCTTTCCGGTGATGCCTACCACATCACGGCCCCGTCTGAGGACGGCGAAGGTGCCTATCGCTGCATGTCGATGGCGCTGAAGCGTGCAGGTCTCACGCCTGACGATATCGACTACATCAACGCCCATGGTACCTCGACCATGGCCGATACGATCGAGCTTGGCGCGGTCGAGCGGCTTGTCGGCGAATCGGCCTCGAAGATTTCCATGTCTTCCACCAAGTCGGCCACCGGCCATCTTCTCGGTGCGGCGGGCGCTATCGAGGCGATCTTCGCGACGCTTGCGATCCGCGATAACATCGTTCCGCCGACGCTGAACCTCGACAATCCCGATGTGGAGACGAAGATCGATCTCGTGCCGCACAAGGCGCGTAAGCGTAAGGTCGACGTGGCGCTCTCGAACTCCTTCGGCTTCGGCGGCACCAACGCCTCCCTCGTGCTGCGTCGTTACGAAGCATAATTGCGGCGGCGGCTATGCCGCCGCTGGCGCCCTCCCACCGGGTGCTGACAAAGGACGTTCTTTCCTTTGAAGAACGCATTGCGGCTTGCGAAAGCCATTCCGGTTTTCGCGCCGATATTGTAGTCGTTTATGGGAAGCGTTTGCCGGTTCGGGATGATTTCCGGCCGCAGGCTACTTCCTCCATCGGCTTTGTCCGAAACGATGTTCGTGAAGCGGAATAGCAAGGCTTCACGATATCTCTATGTGGTGCAGGAAGACATTCCGAACCTGTTTTTGCCGCATTACCTGCGCAAAAAGCGCTGACAACGCCGAACTGAAAAGGACCGACGGTGAGCGACACGAACCAGAACAGCCAGGGACCATACGGACAAAACGGCGCGGGCGAAGGCAATCGCGGCCCGATCATTCCGAAATCCCCGACGGAAGCCCTGCGGCCGGAAAAAGTGCCGGCTCCGCCCAAGCGCTCCCGCAAGGCCCATGGCCAGCTTGTGATCTTTCTGAATTTTCTGATGACGCTCGCGGTTGCCGTCTGTGTGCTGGCCATTGCCGCTTTCTACTACATGATCGATGCGTTCCAGGAGCCCGGTCCGCTTCAGACGAACACGCATTTCACGGTGCGCAACGGCGCCGGCATTATCGAGATCGCCAATAATCTCGAGCGTAACGAGGTCATCTCCAACGCCCGTGTCTTCCGCCTGATGACCGGCAGCTACCTGCAAAAGGACCAGACGCTGAAGGCTGGCGAATATGAGATCAAGGCCGGCGCATCGATGAAGGACATCATGATGCTGCTGGAGTCCGGCAAGTCGATCCTTTATTCGGTGTCGCTGCCGGAAGGCCTGACCGTGAAGCAGATGTTCGCGCGCCTTGGGGCGGATGAAGTGCTGGATGGCGAATTGCCCTCGGCCCTGCCGCCGGAAGGCAGCCTGCGCCCCGATACCTACCGCTTCACCCGCGGCACCAAGCGCGAAGAAATCATCAACCAGATGAGTGCGGCGCAGGACAAGCTGATCGACATGATCTGGGAACGGCGCGATCCGGACCTGCCGATCAAGACCGTCGAGGAATTCGTGACGCTCGCCTCGATCGTCGAGAAGGAAACCGGCAAGGATGACGAGCGCGCCCATGTCGCTTCGGTGTTCTACAACCGCCTGAAGAAGGGCATGCGCCTGCAATCCGACCCGACGATCATCTATGGCCTGTTCGGTGGCGACGGCAAACCGTCGGACCGCCCGATCTACCAGTCGGACCTGCAGAAGCAGACGCCGTTCAACACCTATGTCATCAAGGGCCTGCCGCCGTCGCCCATCGCCAATCCGGGCCGGGCGGCGCTTGAGGCCGTGGCCAATCCATGGCGCACGGATGACCTTTATTTCGTTGCCGATGGCACCGGCGGCCATGTGTTTGCGAAGACGCTTGAAGAGCATAACGCCAATGTGCGCCGCTGGCGCAAGATAGAGGCCGAAAAGGCGGCCTCCGGCGCCAATCCCGATGTTGTCGTGGATGGCCAGCCGGGCGGGGCCGAGGCGGAAAAGCCGGCCAACAATTGATAATCCTGACCGGGCCCTGCGATCCGCACGGGCCCGGTTTTGCACAGCATGACGGGGGGCTTCCAGATATGACATTGCAATCGATGACCGGCTTCGCACGCAGCGAAGGAACCTCCGGCCGTTACCGCTGGGCGTGGGAATTGCGTTCGGTGAACGGCAAGGGGCTCGATGTGCGCCTGCGTCTGCCGACTGGTCTTGAAGCGCTGGAAACGGCTCTGCGCGAAATCGCAGGCGAGCATCTTTCCCGCGGCAATATCCAGGCGGGTCTGACGCTGGCGATTGCGGAAAACCGGCTGGAGGCGGTGATCAACCGCGATGCTCTGGCGGCGGTTCTGGCGCTGAAGAAGGAGCTTGGCGACGTCGTGGAAGACAAGCCGCTGAGCTTCGACACGCTGCTCACGCTGCGCGGGCTCGTCGATTTTCGTGAGGCGGAAGATGACGCGGAGGCGCAGGCCGCGCGCAACGGCGATGTGCTTGCCGGCTTCGCCGCCGCCGTCGAGAAGCTGAAGGATATGCGCGAGCGGGAAGGGGCGTCGCTGTTTGCGATCCTGTCCGGTCATATCAACCGGATCGAGCAGCTCGCGGACATCATTGAAAGCGATCCTTCCCGCCAGCCGGAACAGATCGCGGCACGGCTCGCCCAACAGATCGCCCTCATCGGTGACGGCTTGCATGGTCTCGACCGTGACCGGCTGCATGCCGAGGCGGCGCTGCTCGCCACCAAGGCGGATCTGCGCGAAGAGATCGACCGGCTGCACGCCCATGTACAGGCGTCGCGGGAGCTTTTGGCCAATGGCGGGCCGGTAGGACGCAAGCTCGATTTTCTTGCACAGGAATTTAACCGCGAGTCGAATACAATCTGTTCCAAATCGAACGCCAGTGCGGTAACCGCAGCAGGCATAGAGCTGAAAGTGGTGATCGACCAGTTCCGCGAGCAGGTCCAAAATCTGGAGTAGACCCCATGGTCCCGGTGAATAATTCTCCCGTCACGATTGCCCGCAGAGGGTTGATGCTGGTGATTTCTTCGCCATCCGGCGCGGGCAAATCCACGATTGCGCGCAATCTGCTCGACAAGGACAAGAATATCGGCCTGTCCGTCAGCGTCACGACGCGTCCGCGCCGCCAGAGCGAGATTGACGGCATCCACTACCATTTCATTTCCAAGCGGGACTTTGAGCGCCTGCGGGATAGCGATGCGCTGCTGGAATGGGCGGAGGTTCACGGCAATTTTTACGGCACCCCGCGTGGGCCGGTGGAAGATGCCATGGCTGCCGGCCGCGACATGCTGTTCGATATCGACTGGCAGGGCGCCGAGCAGCTTCAGGACAAGATGAAGGCGGACGTCGTTTCGATCTTCATCCTGCCGCCGACCATGACCGAACTTCAGTCGCGCCTGCATCGCCGCGCCGAAGACACCGAAGAGGTCATCAAGACCCGGCTCCTTAATTCCCGTGCCGAAATCGAGCACTGGCGCGACTATGACTATGTCATCCTCAATGACGACCTGCAGGCCGCCTTCGAGGCGGTCGAAGCCATCGTGAAGGCCGAACGCGTCCGCCGCGACCGCCGCCACGGCATGTTCGATTTCGTACGGGCGTTGCTCGAGGAAGAGCCGAAGCTTTAAGCGCTTCCGGTAAGCTAAGGCCGGATTCCGAGAGCTAAATCCCTCTCATCCGCTGGGATGGGAAGAATCCATCGCCCGGGCCGTATGGGATAATTTGTTCGATCTGTTCCAATTAGCTGCGCCCAAAAGCAAGATCGAAGCCAGTCAGGTTTCTGATTGCAGCACCGATCACACCAAAAACCGCGTTCAGAACTGTCTGGACGGTATCGTAAACGAGGAACTCAGAATAAAGCAGCACACTGCTGAGGGCCAGCTCTTGTGTATGCATGGCCATATCCGCGTGCTCTCTGGAAATCGTGCCGTTCTTGAGGCCTGTCTGCGTTAGCCATGCCTTTTGCGCAATCGACTTAATATGAACGGCAATTTCATTTTTGACTTCGTTGAAGTGCGAAATGAGAACCGCTGAAACCTGCTGCAGAATGCCCTTATAGAGTTCCGACGCATCCTTCGGTTCAAATTTATCCAGATCTAGCGCCTTTGCCATGTGAACCTCACTTCAACCGGGCTTCAAACAACTTCGGAACGCTGCAGGCTTCCTTCGTGGCGAATGTGGAAGCGGTCTCAACGTTAAAGGGTGCTTTTCGATGGGCAACCAATTGCGTCATCAGCGCTTCCTGGCAGATCAGCAGTGCTTTGTGAATAATCTGGGCGGGTCTGCCGGAAACGCGGTTTCTAAGGTAAGTTGCGCGACCTTCGGCAATATAAATTGCCGAACGTACATTTGATACCGCGTCGACGTATATGCTTTCGACCTTGGAGAACGGCGTTTTATCTTCATAAACAGCAGATACCGCGGCATCAATCTTATCGATATCGTTGTTTAGCGCCTCAATGTGCTTCATCAGCGCTTCATCAAAAGTAGGTGTCACGCTAACACATGAGGAAAGCGTGAATAGCGAGATGGCCAAAACATAACTTATCTTCACGCGATCCCCCTGATATTTGAAGCTGTGAAGTGGAAAATGTACAATAGGAATGGATATATAATTTACAGTTGTGTGTTTGGAGTCAAGCGCTGGTTGTGATCGGGCTTGGTGATTGCGGTCTGGATCATGTCACCCAAGGTGAAAAGCGGAAAATTTCCCAAATAGGCAGTGCTTTTCATAAGGTTTCTTGCGACCCAGCCATGTTAACAGAGGTGGCTGTGCCGCCGATTTCCCGTGGCGCGTGATCGTCGAAAATTCATCATCGGAAATTTATGGGCCGCGCCGCAGATCAGGGGCTGCCGCGGACCTGAAGGTAACCCGTGTCGTCAAGCTTTCGTGCCTGGTCCAGCCTTAGAGGCAGTTCGCCAAAGTGACGAACTCCTCCACCGACAGCGTCTCCGCTCGCCGTGTGGGATCGATCCCCGCTTTTTCCAGCAGCGTTTCGCCGCCAAGGCTTTTCACGCTCTGGCGCAGCATCTTGCGGCGTTGGCCGAAGGCCGCTTCCGTCACCTTTTCAAGCTTGGCGACATCGCAGGGTAGCGGCTTGTCCTTCGGCAGTAGGTGCACGACGGTGGAGGTTACTTTCGGCGGCGGGCTGAAGGCCTGTGGCGGAACGTCGAAGGCCATTTCGGAAACTGTGCGCCAGCCGGCGAGAACCCCCAGCCGGCCATAATGGTTATCGCCTTCTTCGGCCACGATACGCTGGCCGACTTCCTTCTGGAACATCAGCGTCATGGAGAGCCAGAAGGGCGGCCATTGTTTCGGCAGCAGCCAGTTGACCAGCAATTGCGTGCCGACATTGTAGGGCAGGTTGGCGATGATCCGCACCGGCTCGCCGGCGGGAACCAGAGCCTCGAAATCGGTCTTGAGGGCGTCGCCTTCGATGACTTCGAGCCGTCCGGGATAATGCGCTTCGATTTCCGCCAGCGCCGGCAGGCAACGGCTGTCGCGTTCGACGGCTATGACCTTTTTTGCCCCGAGCGAAAGAATGGCGCGGGTGAGGCCGCCGGGACCGGGGCCGACCTCTATCACCGTCACGCCGTCCAGCGGTCCCGCCGTCCTTGCGATCTTCTGGGTGAGGTTGAGGTCGAACAGGAAGTTCTGGCCGAGCGATTTCTTCGCGTCGAGCCCGTGGCGCTGAATGACATCGCGCAGCGGCGGCAGTCCGTCGATGGCCGCCATTATGCGTTGGCCCGGCTGCGGAGGGAAATCTCCGCCGCCATCTTCAGCGCCGCCACAAGGCTCGCCTCATTGGCTATGCCCTGGCCGGCAATGCCGAAGGCGGTGCCATGGTCGGGCGAGGTGCGGATGAAGGGCAGGCCGAGCGTGACATTGACGGAATCGTCGAAGCCGAGCGCCTTGGCCGGAATGAGCGCCTGATCGTGATACATGCACACTGCCACGTCATAACGCTTGCGGGCGGCATCGTGGAACATGGTGTCGGCGGGCAGGGGGCCGAAAGCATCGATCCCGTCCTTCCGCAACCGCATGGTCGCCGGGTGAACGATATCGCGATCCTCGGTGCCGAGTGCGCCATCTTCACCCGCATGCGGGTTGAGGCCGGCAACGGCCAGACGCGGCGCCTCGATGCCGAATTTCTGCCGGAGATCGGCATCGATGATCCGGCAGGTCGTGACGATCAGCTCTTCGGTGAGAGCGGCCGGCACGTCTTTCACGGGGATATGGATCGTCACCGGGACGACACGGACCTTGGGGCCGGCAATCATCATCACCGGGATGACTTGCTCGCCGGTCTGGCGCAGGGCGAGATCGGCGAGAAATTCCGTATGACCGGGAAAGCCGAAACCCGCCTCATAAAGCACCGATTTCGCGATCGGATTGGTGACGACGGCCGCAGCCTTGCCCTCGACCGTGAGGGAAACGGCGGTCTCGATGGCCTTGATCGTCGCGTGCGCCGCTCCGACATGCGGCTGACCCGCCTGCACTTCGAAGCCGACGGGAAGGGAGAGGATGGGGAAAGCCTGTTCGAACAGGCCGACGGCGCTTTCCGCATCGCAGGTCTCGATATTGACCGGCACGCCGATCAGCGCCGCACGGCTCGCCACTACATCGGGGTCGCCGATGAAGATGAAGGGCGGCACGCCGTTCTCCCGGCGCTTAGCCCAGGCGGTGATGGCGATGTCGGGGCCGATACCGGCTGGATCTCCCTGTGTCAGGGCAAGCGGCAGGGATGCATATGTCACGGAAAGACCCGGCTCTCGTATCAATATCAGGTGTTGACGATCTGCGCCTTCTTGCGCAGCTCATCCATATATTTCTTTTCGTTCGGGTTTTCGCCGTCCTTGGCCTTCATCAGATCTTCGGACTTGAACACCATCTCCGCCGCATAGTCGTCGGAAACCTGGCGCTGCTTGCAGATGGCCAGATATTCGACGCCCTTTTCGGTGACGCGGGTGCCGGTGGTGCCGCCTTCCTTGGTCTTCTCCACCAGCGCCTTCCAGTCTTCCGGCAGCTCCGGCGCCAGAATGCGGCCAAGGTCCTTGATCGCCACGTCGCGCATGGTTGCGGCGAAGCTCATGGCCTGGTCGCAGCCGGGATAACGCTTGCGCGAGGCCTCAGCCTCGGCCTTGCGCTTGCCGGTAATGGCGTTGCGTTTCGATTCCGGGATAACGAAGATGACCTGCTGCAGGAAATATTCCGTGGTGACGGGCTTGTCGCCGCGTTCCTTCAGTCGGGTAACGAGATCCTGCGTCGACATCTTGCCGCGTGCGCCATAACGGGCGTTGACAAGGCGCGGCCAGCTCATCTGAACGGCGATGAAGGCCTTGAAATGATCGGCTCCGACACCCGCCTGCGCAAGCACCTTCGTCAATTGCTGCGGGGTCATCTTGTTGTTGCCGGCAAAGCGTGCGAAGGCCGCATCGACATCGTCGGTGCTGACCGACATCTTAACGCGGCCGATTTCCTCGCGCTTCAGCGCTTCATCGACAAGCTGCTCGCGCGCCTTTTCATTGAGATTACCGGACTGGCGCTGCAGCTTGAGGAAGGCGACGCGCTTGGCAATATCGTCATTGGTGATGGGGGTCTTGTTGACGACGATCTTGACGGTGCTATCGGCGAAGGCCTGGCCGGCATAGGGCACAACGGCCATGGGAACGGCGAATATCGCAAAGGCGAAAGCAGCGCCACGCAAAGCCGTCTTTCCGAAATTCATCATATCCTTCTCCCTTTCGTCGGGCAGGGGCCTGTTGCCCTGTCCCGCCAATCTGTTCTGCCTGATGAGGGAAATATTGAACTCTCCCGCTTTTCAGACCTGCAACTGTGCATCCGCACCGCGAATTTGCCACGTATATATCATCGCGATCCGCAAGACGGCAATGTGTCGGTTTGTTGAAAGAAAACCCGATAGGTTCCATGCGCGGCCGACATTGGCGTGTTGTTGCGGCGAAACCGTGGCTTTACTGGCCAAATGGTAAAAAGGCAGGTCACGATGCTGCGTAACCTGCCTCTAAACTCAGTAGTTGTTTGGCTTCCAGCCAATATCCATGTCGTTCCAGTCCTCATTGGCTGAACCGACGCTGATATCGCCGAGCGTACGGAAGGCCAGACGGGCGTTGATCGACCAGTCATTGGCGGCCTGACGGCTGGAATTGATATTGCCTTCGTCGGAATAGCTGACCGTCAGGATCGTGCACTCATCCTGATAGGCAATGCCGATGCGACGTTCGGCGGCAAACTTCCCGTTCAGATCGTAATTGATCGAACCGAACAGCGACCAGTTATCGTCCATGCGCAGCGAACCGGACGCCTGGATGATATCGCGGTCCTCGTTATAGCCGTATTTCGGCTGTGCCTTGACCTGCGTATAGCTGAGCTTGCCGGTAAGGCGACGGTCCGAATAGCTGATGCCCGTCTCCGAGCGGTTGATGTCGAAATCGTCCTTGTCGAGACGCAGGCTCGACGACAGCGAAAGTCCGATCGGCGCATCGAAAGCGGCCATGGCGACGTAATCCGAACGGTCGGATTCGAGGCCCGAATTGGCGCCTGCATTGACGAGATCGTAGGAGGCGAAGGAGTTGTCGCCCGCCAGATGGAAGGACTGGCCGGCAATGGCGCGAACACCGTAGCCGTTGTCGAACGTACCGTTATAGCGGAAGCCGATATTGGCGCGTGTGCCACCTTCGATCCGGTCGAAACCGGAGAATTTGTCGCGTTCGAACAGATTGGTCGCGTCGAAGACGAATGCCTGTGCGTCCTCGTTCGGAAGGCGGCCGGCATATTGTTCGTTCGGGCGCACGAAAATCTGTGCAATGGGCTCGATCACGTGGCTGCTGTTGAGCGCCGTGAACAGCCAGGGATAACGCACTTCCAGACCACCGGTGACCATGCCGCGGAACGCCGCGCCGTCATGCATCATGCCCTCATAGGCATAGGAGGTCCCGCCCGAGGTGAAGGCCGCAGGAGACATGTCCGTCCAGAGCGCGTCGCCGCGTGCGGCGAATATCGGCGTGATCTGCAGGCCGCTATCCATCGTGAAGGTGCGCTTCCACTCGGCTTCGGTGGAAAGGCGCGTATAGTCGCCCTCAAGCCCGCTGAAACGCGGATAACCGCCGAGCGCGTAAGCATCCTGTTTCAGGCGCGTGATGCTCGTCAGGTTGGTGGTCAGCGAAAGTTCGCCGCCATAAACCGGATCCGGCACGAAATAACGGTAATCGACGACCGGATGGACGATCGCCTGTTTGCGTTCCTTGGTTTCGGTATTGTCCGTGTCCTGAACGTTGAAATAATAACCGCGGGCTTCGAAGCTGTTACGCTCACTCGCACCGGTCAGATAGATCTGGTTGGTCTGAACGTCGTTTTTATAACCCTTCAGCCCATAGGTGCGCGAAAAGTTATTGTCGGTCTGCACCATGGCATCCCAGCCGAAAGCCCAGCGCGGGTTGATCGAGAAATCACCCTTGCTTGCGATCATGCCGCGATTGTCGTTGAGGGCGTCGCTGGTGCCGGCCGTGAAGGTTTCGGACTTCTGCTGGCTGATGCCCGCGATCGTGACCGTGTGCATGCCGGTTTCGAAGCGCTGGCGCAACTCCGCCTGTAGCAGCAGACCCTGCGTCGTGTAATAGGTCGGCGTGACGGTCACGTCCGAAGTGTCGGACAGAACGTGGAAATAGGGGACACCGATACCGAAACCGAGGTTGTCGGTAATGCTCATCTGCGGGAACAGGAAGCCGGATTTACGCTTCACCGTATTGTCCGGAACCGTAAGGAACGGCAGATAGGCGATCGAATGGCCGAAAAGCTGCAGGCGGGCCTTTTCAAGCCGCACCGTATGGGTCTTGCCGTCCTGAACGACGCGCTCGGCCTTGACCTGCCACAACGGCGCCTTTTCGGGCCGCTCGGCGCAGGGCAGACACGCGGTGTAGACACCGTTGTTGAGCACCATCAGGTCGCCTTCGAGACGCTCGGCGCTTTCACCGGCGATACGGGTATTGTCCGTGGTCTCGACGCGCAGCGCATTGACGAAGCCCTGACCGAAATCGTCGGTCACGTCCATCTCGTCGGCATAGATCTTGTTGCCGCCCGGCTCGATCAGCTCGATGTTGCCATGGGCGATCACGCGGCCGGTCTGCTGGTTATATTCCACTTGCTGGGCCACCATGCGGTAGCCCGAATATTTCATGCGAACCACGCCCTTCGCGATCACGCGCTGGGAATCGCGATTATAGGTCAGTTCATTTGCTGTAAGCAGGAGTTTCGAATCGTCTTGGCTTGCCGACGCAAGCAAACCATCCTGGCCGAAAGCGACCGGGCTGGATGCCAAATACGCGCACACAGCGGCACCTGTCAGAAGGGCCGTCCAAAGCCGCCTGATATTCCCGCGGTCATATACCGCCACTAGCCGTCCTCCTGATGAAGCAGAATGGTTGCCCCCAAAGCCAACGCCACGATGACTGGAACCCAGACCGCGACGGTGGGAGGGACAACACCACCACTCCCGAATGCCCTTACGAGCACGGTTACTACATAAAGCACGAAGCCGGAAACGATTCCACCCAGAATCACGGAGCGCGATTGGGCGAAGCGGCTGAACTTTAATGAAACGGTCGCGGCGATCAAGGTCATCGCGACCAGAAGCAGGGGCGTCGATAGCAGGAAATGATACTGCGTCTCAAGCGCCTTCGAAGATAGTCCAAAGGACTTTGCAACTTCGATCTTGTGAGAAAGGTCAAAGAAAGCAACGGTTTCCGTCTGCGTCATGCGCTCCTGGACGAATTCCCGTCTCAGATTGGTACTGATCCGCGTGCTTTCTTGCCGAACTGGCACATGCCCGGCGCGGGTTTCCGAAACGCCGTTAAGAAGCCAGTAACCATCTTCTAATTTAGCCGACTTCGCATCCTTACGGGAGACGATGTTTCCGTCCTTGTCGATGTCGATCAGAACCACGTCGAGAAGCAGCGTTCCATTGTCCTCGAAGCTCTTGGCCCCGATGATCGTATCCTGGCCGCCGCTTGCCTGGCGCATCCACGGAATGATCTCCTGCTGGCGGCCGCCGCCCGCTTCGTTGCGCAGACCGGCTTCCATCGCCAGCGACTTGTTCTGGCCCCATGCCGCGATGGGGTTCAGGATGGTGACCGACAGGATGCCGATGAACACCGCGCCGAGCACGAAGGGAAGGATGAACTGCCAGGCGGAAATGCCGGCGGCGCGCGTCACCACCAGTTCGTAACGCCGGTTGAGCGAGATCAGCGTCGTCATGCCGACGAAAAGCGCGATGAAGGGCACGGTCTGTTGCAGGATCAGCGGCAGGCGAAGCGCCGTCAGGCCAAGGGCGGCCGGGACGGAATAGCCGGGCAGGCCGGACATGCGCCGTGCCGTTTCGCTGAAGTCGGCAAGGTAAATGATCGAGGATACGCCGAGCACGAACCAGATGGCGGTGATCAGATATCGCTTCAGGAAATACCGGGAGAGCGTGTTGAAAATCATGCGTTGCCGCTCCCAGAGCTTTTCGCCATCCGGCTGGAGAAGAGACGGCGCAGACGACCCATCGCATCGGCGATGATTTTCGGCATTTTCGGCTTGCGGCCGGTCAGCAGAATGAAGGCGGCGGCGCCGCCGCTGAGGCCCGGAACGGCATAGACCAGCGGAATGAAGGCCGCGCTCTGCTTGATCTGATTGGTGACGTAAAAACCAAGCCACCGCAGCATGAAGGCCGTCACCAGTGCGGCGACCATCGGATGCAGGCGCGCCTCGCGGTGCGAACGGGCATCGGCGGCGATGACCAGCGAAATCAGCGCGAAGGAGAAGGCGAACATCCAGTCCGACAGGCGCTTGTGCAGCTCGCTGCGGAAGGCTTCCGGCGAGCGCTTGTAGCTCGCATTGTTCTCGTCGGGTGAAAGAAGGAAACCGAGGCTGGCATCGCCCGGCGAGAGCGACGGCTCGGAATCCTGCTTTTCCGACATGGTCGAAAGGTCGAAGGCGTAGGACAGGAACTTGACGATCGAGACCTTGCCGTCCGGCGTCTTCTGCTGCACTTCGCCGTCGCGCATGGTCAGCGACGTGCCGCTTTCGTCGATCATGCCTTCCTTGGCATAATAGATGAGGTCGAAATTCGGATCGCGGCGGTCGGCGACGAACAGGCCCTTGAGGATACGGCCCTGCCGCTGGGCGATCTGCACGTAAAGACCGTCCTGAATGGTGCGGAAAGTCTTTTCTTCGATCACCGAGGACAGAAGGTCGGCATAGGCGGCGGCCACCATCTGCCGGGCGGAGCTGCGGGCGGGCGGCTCGATGAAATTGGTGATGGTGAAGGAAAACGCGCTCAGAATGGCGGCCAGAATGAGAACCGGGCGATACATGATCGACCGGGGCGATCCGGCCGCATCGATGATGGCAAGCTCGGAATCGTTGTTCATCGTGGTGAAGATCTGGGTGATGCCGATCACCAGCGCGAAAGGCAGGACGACCGGGATCAGCGTCGGCAGGATCATCGTCGCGAGCGCCATGAAGGAACCCATCGACTGGCCGGTATCGGTGACGAGATTGATTCTCTGGAGAACCTGGATGGTCCAGATGATGGCCAGCACCGGCAGCAGGGCGACCAGAAACATCTGCGTTGTCCGCCGCAGGATATAGTTCTCGAGAAGCTTCATACGGCCCTGTTCGACATTGTTTTTCCGTGCGATCGCTCGCCGAATTTCCGCCTATCTAATCGCATCGTTTGCAATTGGCTATTCCGGCGTGCTCACAAATATGTTTTGCGCGATGATTTTTCCATCGCCTGTGTCTTTTTGTGGAACAAGCTGTCGGTTTCATGACGCGATTTCGGATTCCACAAAAATGCCTTTCCTTTAACGACTGTAGGCCTTTAAAGAATGCGGGGTTGCGCCCGGGGCCGAAAAGGCCATGATCATGCGCATCGTGCAAGTCATAGAAGAAGAGCAGGAAAACATGTCCGCCAAATTCGATATTTCTTTCGCCAATTCCGCCGCGCTTGAAAACGCGCTCGCCGTTGTGCTGCAGGCCTCGGGTGAGGCGCAGGCCGTCGCCGGCGCCTCCGAGGCCGATCCGGGCGGTGTGATCGAAAGGGCGGCGAAGATTTCGGGCTTTTCCGCAAAGTCCATGACGACGCTCGACGTGATCGCGCCGCAGGGTTCCGCCGCCGACCGGCTGCTCGTCATCGGCCTCGGCAAGCCGTCGAAGCTGGTCGCCCATGACTGGCTGCGCGCCGGCGGCACCGCCGCCGCCAGTTTTAAGAAGGCGGACAGGGTCGTCATCTATCTCGATGCGCCGGGCGTAGAGGTCGGTGCGCAGGCTGCTGCGGATTTCGCGCTTGGCCTGCTGCTGCGCGCCTATAGCTTCGATGCCTACAAGACCAAGAAAAAGTCCGACGAAGAGAAGACGCCGAAGAAGGTGGAGATCGTCATCGTCACGGCCGCCCATCAGGAAGCGGAAAAGGCTTTTGCCGTGTCCGAGGCCGTTGCGGGCGGTGTTACCCTGGCGCGCGATCTCGTCAACCTGCCGCCGAACGCTCTCGGCCCCGTCGAATTTGCCGAGAAGGCGGAGGAGCTGCGCAAGCTCGGCGTCGAGGTGGAAATCCTTGGCGAGAAGGAGCTGAAGAAGCTCGGCATGAATGCGCTTCTCGGTGTGGCGCAGGGGTCGGCGCGCCCGCCCAGACTTGCGGTGATGCAGTGGAACGGCGGCAACAAGAAGGATGAACCGATTGCCTTCGTCGGCAAGGGCGTCGTTTTCGATACCGGCGGCATTTCGCTGAAGCCCGGCCTCAATATGGAGGATATGAAGGGTGACATGGGCGGGGCCGCCGCCGTGACCGGCCTGATGCATGCGCTCGCCGCCCGCAAGGCCAAGGCGAATGTAATCGGCGTCATCGGCCTCGTGGAAAACATGCCTGACGGCAATGCCCAGCGTCCGGGCGATATCGTCACCTCCATGTCCGGCCAAACCATCGAGATCATCAATACCGATGCCGAAGGCCGGCTGGTTCTGGCCGATGCGCTCTGGTACACCAAGGATCGCTTCAACCCGAAATTCATGGTGAACCTCGCCACGCTGACGGGCGCGATCACGGTGGCGCTCGGCAATCTTCAGGCCGGTCTTTTCTCGAATGACGACGAGCTTGCAGCACGCCTCACGCAGGCGGGCGATGTGACGGCCGAAAAACTGTGGCGCATGCCGCTCGGCAAGGATTACGACAAGATCATCGATTCCAAATTCGCCGACATGAAGAACAGCTCGGGCCGTCTGGCGGGTTCCGTCACCGCCGCGCAGTTCCTCAAGCGTTTCGTGGGCGAAACCTCCTGGGCGCATCTCGATATCGCCGGCACCGCCATGGGGTCGCCGCTGACCGAGATCAACCAGTCATGGGGATCGGGCTACGGCGTCCGGCTGCTGAACGAACTCGTTCGCGCCCATTACGAAGATTGAAACGAGCGGAGCGGCACGTCTGCGGATGACTGAAATTCTGTTTTACCATCTGACGGAATCGAAGCTGGAGGATGCGTTGCCGCCCTTGCTCGAGAAATCGCTGGAACGCGGCTGGAAAGTCGCGATCCAGACGGTGGGCGAGGAGCGCCGCGATTTTCTCGATACGCATCTGTGGACCTTTCGTGACGACAGTTTCCTGCCGCACGCCACCGATACTTCGCCCGCACCGCAAAACCAGCCGATTCTCCTGACGGCGTCGGACGAGAATGCCAATGCGGCAAGTGTCCGCTTTCTCGTCGATGGCGCCGAGCCGCCGGCGGTGGAAGCCTATGAACGTATCGTGTTCATGTTCGACGGATACGATGCCTACCAGCTCGAAATGGCGCGGAATCACTGGAAAAGGCTGAAAACAGAGGGGCATTCCCTGACCTACTGGCAGCAGTCGCCTGAAGGCCGCTGGCAGAAGAAGGCCTGATCGCACCGCCGATTGGGCGTCCCCACGATTGGTTCCATACGCAAACAGACCGGCAAAAATTCGCACGTGGCGTCAATTGCCGGTTTTTGCATTATGCGCCCAAAGGAAACGCAGCGGAATGGGCTTCCGCTTCGACCAAGGCGGTTGGTTTGACCTGCTCTGCCTCGGGCGGCTTCCTGTAACGCAACAGCAGAAGGACATGAGTATGGGACAGGCGATATCGCGACCGGAGGGAGAAACCGAGCGTCTGGTTGCGGTGCGGTCGATCATGTCTTTCAAGAATGCCGAGATGCCGGAGCTGAAAGTGCTGTCGCAACTGGGGCAGGGGGTTTTTGGCGTGGCGCGTGCGGCGGTCAATATTGTCGATGAGGATTGGCTTCATATCGCCGAGCAGGCCGGAATGGAACTGTCGGAATGCCCGCGCGATCTGTCGATATGCAACCGCGTCATTGCCAAGCAGGATGTGGTGGTGATTTCCGATCTGACCGAGCATCCGCATTTCCGCTTCATGTCCTATGTCAAAGGGGGGCCGGAGCTGCGTTCCTATGCGGGTGCGCCGATCGAACTTGAGCCCGGTCTTGTTGTTGGCGCCTTTTGTCTGGTCGATACGGTGCCGAGAAATTTTTCCCGCGTCGAAATCGACAATCTCAGACATTTCGCGTTGCTGGCGGCTGCATTGCTGCGGCTTCAAAAAGCCAATTTCACCATGAGCCTGGCCGAACGCGAATTGCGTGATGCGGCGATGACCGATCCGCTGACCGGTTTTTATAATCGCAAGGCGCTGGAGGCGATTGTCGATGGCCAGCTCGGCGCGGCCCTGTGTGCAAACGAGGCCTTCGGTGTCCTTTATCTTGATCTGGACGGTTTCAAGACCATCAACGACACGTTCGGCCATCCTGCCGGCGACCGCGTTCTGACCGCCGCCGCCGGACGTATTCGCAAGGCAATCCGCAAGCAGGACATCGTCGTGCGCATGGGCGGCGATGAATTCGCGATCTTTATACCGCGGCCCGACGCTCCCGATGTCATGAACGGGCTGGCGGACCGGCTTCTGGCCGCTTTCCGGAACCCCTTTGACGTGGACGGGCAGGAGGTGGACGCCCGCCTCAGCATCGGCGGCGCGCTTGCTCCGCAGGCGGGTGCAGACCGGGCAACGCTGCTATGCAGCGTCGACGAAGCCCTATATCAGGCCAAAAAATCAGGGCGCGACCGTTTCGTCAGCCGCGCCCTTTGAGGCATTGTCCTTCGGAAAGCGTTTCTGCTTCTCAGTCGTAGAAGGAATCCACAAATTTGTGGCGGCCGAGCAGGAAGGCGTCGGCCACATGGGTCAGCGGCGCAAGATCAACATCGGAGCGGCCTGCCTTGATGATTTCCGAGAAACGCTCGTAAAGGGCCGGATATTCCCGTTCCGGCTGGGAGAGTTTTTCTTCGCCGTTGATCGAGAGCTTTGCGCCGCCTTCCGAAAGCACCATTCGTCCCGCCGCCGTTTCGGCAACGATATCCCAGCTCTGCTTGCCGGTCTGGCGCCAGTCGAATTCGGCATGGACGGGCGTTTTCGTCACATCGGAAAAATGCAGGTCGGCGGCAATCGGGGCGTCGCGGTTTTCCGGGAATTCCAGCGTGGCCTTGGTCAGAAACAGCGCGCGCGGCAGGATATGGGTGATGATCGAAAGCGCGTTGATGCCGGGGTCGAACACGCCAAGACCGCCCGCCTGCCAGATCCAGGCCTGGTTCGGGTGCCAGTGGCGCACATCCTCTTTCCAGATGACATGCACGCTGTCGATTTTCGTGGAAGCCAGAAACGCCTTCGCAGCCTCGACCGCCGGGGCATAACGCGAATGCCAGCTTGCAAACAGCGAAAGGCCCTTCGAATCCGCCAGCCGGACGAGATCCTGCACTTCCGAAAGGGTGGCGCCCGGCGGCTTTTCGAGGAAGACGTGCTTGCCGGCATTCAGCGCCGCGTAGGCCGCCTCGTAACGATATTGTGGCGGCATGCACAGCGACACCGCATCGATAGCAGGTACAGCCTCCAGCATGGTTTCGATGGTGCCATAGGAAGCGACGCCGTCCACGGTGCCGTGGCGGCTTGCGGTGCAGATCAATTCAAAATCCGGATTGCCTGCAATGGCGGGAAGATGCTGGTCGCGAACGATTTTGCCGACGCCGACGATGGCAAGCTTGGTGGCTGACATGAAGTGGAACCCGTGTGAGTGCTGCATGGGATAAAGTGTGATTTTTACAAGTTTTTAGCAGAAACGACCGAAGGAGCAAGGTGATCGTTTCCACCGGGAACGTCTTTTTTCAAGCGGTAACGTCATAACAAATTTCGACATGTGTATTCTTTGATGATGTAATATTCGACGATTACAAATATTTTTCCGTAATTTAAAGTGTTATTTTTCTTTATTGAGTGGTTTTAATATTGATTTTTTGAGTTATATTCTGAGAATATCCATAATAATTTTAGATTTCGCTTGAGTAGATTTTTGAAGAGCGGGTGCGTGGTGATTTTACTTGAAGATGACCGTTCGTCCGGCTTCGTTCGCAAAGTCAATGAAAGCAGCCGTCAATTCAATACATATGGATTGATTTTCGGCGCCATCCTCTACAATCTCTACGTGTTTGTGGACATGAATCTGGTGCCGGAGATCATCTGGCTGGATCTGACGGTCCGCCTGCTTGTCATCACGCCGCTTCTGTTTCTTTATTTTCCAGCCCGGTATTATGCGCTCAGGGCGCGCGCCGATGCTGTGGCGCATGAGGTTCTGCACGGGCTGGGCTGCATGTTGGTCGTGGCGTCGCTGATGTACATATATGCCAGTGCGAAGACCGCCTCGGCGAGCGAATATTACATGGGCATCGTCACCGTCGTCCTCTACATGAATACGATACATCGCAAGCCGTTTCCGCTTGCTGTCCTCGGAACGGTCGGCTGCATGGCGGTTTTCATCGGTGGCATGCAATATGTCGCCGTGACGAGCGAGGTGGCCAGAATACCGGCCATCATGTGCTCGGTCGGGATCAGCGCCGTCTCGCTGTTTGCGGCCTATCGCATCGAGCAGGTGGAAAGGCGGGACTATCTGGCCTCGCTGCGTGAAAAGACGCTGCTACAGCGGATCCAGAACGCAAATCACGAGCTTCAGCAGCTTTCCAATACCGACCAGCTCACCGGCATTCGCAACCGCCGCAGCTTTGACGAGGCGGCGAGCGAGGCTTCGGGCGGCAGCGGCCGGCCCCGCGCGCTCATCCTTATCGATGTCGATTATTTCAAGAATTATAATGACTCGGAGGGCCATCTGGCTGGCGATGACTGCCTGCGCAGGATCGCCGGCAGGCTGCGCGGCGGCTTGCGGAAGGACGATGGCGACAGAAGTTTCGTCGCACGCTATGGTGGGGAGGAATTTGTGGTTCTGCTCGACAATTGCGTTGTTTCCGCCGCGCTCGCCATCGGCGAAAGGCTCAGATTGGCCGTGATCGACGAGGCCATACCCCATCTCAACCGTCCAGACGGGCGGGAAATCGTCACGGTCAGCCTCG
Organism: Agrobacterium leguminum; assembly: GCF_015704895.1. Classification (GTDB taxonomy): domain Bacteria; phylum Pseudomonadota; class Alphaproteobacteria; order Rhizobiales; family Rhizobiaceae; genus Agrobacterium; species Agrobacterium leguminum. Next base: position 172,571 of record NZ_JADQWB010000010.1, read on the forward strand.
GCATTGCCGTTTCCGGTGACGGCAGGGAAATCATATACGAGATGGTGAACCGGGCCGATATGGCGCTTTACGAGGCGAAGCGTCTGGGCCGCGACCGGCTGGTGCTCGCCTCCGGGAATATGGCGACGATTATCGGACCAGCGGAGCTTTGCGGCGTCGAAGCTGCAATATCGGCTTAGGCCCTGAAGGTCGGGCGATGTGTTATAAATTCTGTCCTGCACGAAGCAGGATTTGTGAAGGCCATGTGCCGGAATGCCGGCGCCAGAACAAATAATAACCGGGGAATGCAGATGATGGAATTGATCGCCGCACAAGCGGCAGCATCGGCTGCCGAGCTTCCATTCCTGCTGCTTCAGGCGGCCGCCGTGGTTGGCATGGTGTCCGTGCTTATCCTTCTGCGGCGAAACATTGCCCTCGAGGATCATCGCTACAAAGTCTATTACGGCATCGTCTTCGGAATGGCGGGCTTTCTGCTGACCTTGCTGGTTTCCGAGTTCATCAAGCTGCCCTCCAAGCCCTATATCCGCTCCGACCTGCTGTTTCTGGCCGGGGTGCTGGGGTCCTGGCAGGGCGGGCTGATCAGCCTGTCGCTCGTGGCAGCGGGGCGTTTCGTGTTCGGCGGTCCCGTGCTGTTTTTTGCGGCCCTGCAGGACATGGTCGTCATTTCGGCCTGCGGCATCGTCATGTATGGCTGGATGCGCAAGCGCCGCCTCGCCGATCTGGGAATTCGGGATATTCTCACCGTCTTCGCGGTCAGGTTCATTGCCGTGCTGCTTGCCGTCTCTGTCTCATTCGCCCTTGGGCTTGTCGACCAGTCGCTGTTTTTGAGTGCAATAGGCCGCCGAACCTTAGGCGCCGTCGCCGTCGGCCTGCCGATGATCTTCTGCCTGTTCATCCTTCTGCGCAGCGAGGCGCGGGCGCGGGAAGAGACGAGGCAACGCGAGGTGGCAGCGCGGACGGATTCATTGACCGGCCTGCCCAACCGGCGCGCCCTCAAGGACCATATAGAAGCGACGATGCGGCAGGAGCCGGCCGTTCCGCACGCTCTCATTCTGATCGAGATCGTCAATATTGCCGATGTCGCCGCCTGCGAGGGCGAGGACTGGAGCGATCTTTTCTGGCCGAGGCTGGCGCGGGAAATCTGCGACCGGGAAGACGGCCTGCTGTGCAGATCCAATACGCCCTGCAGCTTCATGTTCGGCGATACGACACTTGCGGTCGTCATGCGGGGGATTTCGCTGGAGAAGTCCGAAAGTGCGAAACTCATGATGCATCTGCATGACGGGTTGAGCGCATTTTGCCGCTCGGCGGAGGCGGGGCCGGTGCCGCATCTCAAGATCGGTGCGGCGAATCTGGACAGGCTTTCCCGGCAGAACGTAGCCTCCTTCCTCAGGCACCTCAGCCTCGCGCTGAAGGGAAGCGATCATCCGGTGCAGATTTTCCCCTTCTCCTTTGCCGAGAAAGCGACACGGGACGAGGCGGTGCGGCAGATGCTGGTCAACTGGATCAAATCCGGCACGCCGCCCATTTGTTATCAGCCGAAATTCGAAATGCGCAATCGCCGGATGATCGGCGCCGAAGCGCTCCTGCGCGCGGTCGATGCGCGGGGGCAGGCGCTTTCGCCTTATTATGTGCTGGAGATCGCCGAACGCCATCGGCTGCTGGTGGAATTCGAATGGTCGACGATCGAAGCCGTCGTGCGCGATCTTCGCGACCTGCACGGCCTTGAGGCGGATTTTCATCTGGCGGTGAATATTTCCGCTTCGTCCTTTACGAGCGCGCATTTCGCAGATCGTGTCGTGGCGCTGCTGCACGAAATGGCGGTGCCGGCGCACCGCCTCTCTATCGAAGTGACGGAGATGAGCAGGATACCGACCACCGATGTCGTACAGCAGAATTTCGATACGCTGATTGCCGCAGGCGTCCGGCTGGCGCTCGATGATTTCGGCACCGGTTATGCCGCCCTCACTTTGCTGGCGCGGTTCCCGTTCGAAGAGGTCAAGATCGATCACTGGATGACATCGAGGCTCGACCAGTCGCGGTTCAGGGAGGCCATTGCGCTCGCCTTCGAGAGTGCGGAGCGTTACGGCGCAAAGCTGGTGACGGAAGGCATAGAAACAGAGGAACAGAGCCGGCTCCTCATGCAGATGGGCATTCGCTTCGGGCAGGGTTATCTTTACTCCCCCGCCGTACCGCTCGACCGCCTGCAACCGCGCAGGGCATGCGCCTAGGACATTTCCAGTTCAACCGAAAGCGCAGTCGCGCATCACCCCGCCATTGCTTCTTCATATTCGCTCGAAAGCAGCAGCCATTGCTCCTCCGCATCCGAAAGCTTCGCGGCGGCCTCGCCGCGCTCCTTCACTTTTTGTGCGGCCTTGGCGGGCGCTTTTTCGTATAGGACGGGATCCGCCAGCTCGGCGTCGAGCGACTGAATCGTTTTCTCAAGCTTTGCCGTCAGGGATTCGATTTCATTGATCTTTTTCTTGAGCGGCGCGAGCTGGGCGCGCTTTTCCGCGCTTGCCTTGCGCTGATCGGCTTTGGAAGCCTGATCGGCCACGGCGTCGGTCTTGTCTTCCTTCTTTTTACCGGAGGAAACGACGAGATCGCGATATTCCTCCATGTCGCCTTCGAAGATCTTGACCGTGCCGTCAGCCACCAGCCACAGCCGATCCACTGTCGCCTCGATGAGATGGCGGTCGTGCGAGATGAGGATGACCGCGCCGCTGTAATCGTTCAGCGCCTCGATCAGCGCACGGCGGCTGTCGATATCGAGATGGTTGGTCGGTTCGTCGAGGATGAGAAGGTTCGGCGCATGGAAGGCCGCAAGTCCCATCAGCAGCCGGGCCTTTTCGCCACCGGAAAGGTCCTTTGCCGCTGTCGCCATCTTTTCGGTTGCGAGACCCATCTGCGCCACGCGGGAGCGCACCTGCGCCTCCGGGGCCAGCGGCATCAGCTTGCGCACATGTTCGACCGGGGTTTCATCCGGCACGAGGTCATCGAGCTGATGCTGCGCGAAGAAACCGATCTTCAGGCCAGGGGCGACGCGAAGATCGCCCGCCTGTGGCGCAAGCCGGCCGGATATGAATTTCGCGAAGGTGGATTTGCCGTTGCCGTTGGAGCCGAGCAGCGCAATGCGGTCGTCATTGTCGATCCTGAGATTGAGCTGCTTCAGAATGGATTTGCCCGGCTCGTAACCCACAGCCCCGCCATTGATGGCGACGATGGGGGAGGCGGGCTGCTTTTCCGGCTCCGGGAAGGTGATCGGCTGGACGTGATCCTCGATCACGGCGGCGACGGTGCCCATGCGCTCCAGCGCCTTGATGCGGCTCTGCGCCTGCCGCGCCTTGGTGGCCTTGGCGCGGAAACGGTCGATGAAGCTTTGCAGGTGCTTGCGCGCGGCGTCGTTCTTCGCCTTCGCCTTCATCTGCAATTCGTCGGCCTCGGCCTTCTGCCGCTCGAACTGGTCGTAACCGCCGCGATAGAAGGTCAGCTTCTTCTGGTCCAGATGCACGATGGAGTTGACGGCATTGTTGAGAAGATCGCGGTCGTGGCTGATGATGATGACGGTATGCGGATAACGCCGGATATAATCCTCCAGCCAGAGCGTGCCTTCGAGGTCGAGATAGTTGGTCGGCTCGTCGAGCAGCAAAAGGTCGGGCTCTGCAAACAGCACGGAGGCGAGCGCCACGCGCATACGCCAGCCGCCGGAGAAGGAGGAGGCCGGGCGAAGCTGCGCTTCGTGATCGAAACCGAGGCCGGCAAGAATGCTGGAGGCGCGCGCTTCCGCCGAATGGGCGTCGATATCGACGAGCCGCATCTGGATTTCCGCGATACGGTGCGGATCGGTTGCGGTTTCCGCCTCGGCCAAAAGCGCGCTGCGCTCCCTGTCGGCCGAAAGCACGATGGAAATCAGCGATTCCTCGGTGCCTGGGGCTTCCTGCGCCACCTGGCCGATGCGCGCCTGTTTCGGGATTGTCACCGAACCGCTTTCCGCCGAGAAATCGCCGGTGATGACCCGGAACAGGGTGGATTTGCCGGCGCCATTGCGGCCAACAAGGCCCGCCTTCACACCGGCGGGAAGCGTCACGCTGGCATGGTCGAGAAGCAGACGCCCGGCGATACGGGCGGAAAGATCGGTAATCGTAATCATGGCGCCGTTTTGGCCGAACTGTCTGGCCAAGGCAAGAGCGCCCGCGCCACATCGGGCGAGATTAAAGTGTCAATCGCCGAGCTGCGCCAGATAGCTGCTGCGGCTATGCTGCGCCACCTCCCGCGAATAACCGACGACGCAGTTGCGGGTGCCGCAGCGGGCCGAAAGCAGAGCGAGTTCGGCATGGCTGAAAAATTCGGCGGGCGTTGCGGTTCCATCCACCGCGGCGACGCCGATTGAAACGGTCAGATGTTCACCGTCTCCTTCCTGCGTCACGAAACGCAGCGCCTCCACGCTTTGCCGCAACCGCTCGGCAATGGCCTCGGCCGTGTTCTGCGGCACGCCGGCAAACAGGAAGGCGAATTCATCGCCACCGATACGGGCGACGAAATCGTCCTTCTTGATGGTCTTGCGAAACAGGGCGGCAAGCCTTCTGAGCGCCTTGTTGCCGGCGGCGGAGCCGTATTTGCCATTGATCTCCCGGAAATGGTCGATATCCAGCAGCGCGAGCGTGGTGGCGGAGGCGGCGCGGTCCTTTGAAAACAGGCCGCCGAGCTTTTCAAGAAAAGCAGCCCGGTTGGGAAGCGCGGTTAGCGCATCGCGCAGCGAGGCGGCCTGAAGCTCCCCCCGATTTCTTTCAACCTCGCGGATTTTCACCAGCCCCATGGCGATGAAATGCCGAAGGCTCGTCTGTTCTTCGTGGATATCGCCCAGCAAATCGACGAAGCGCTCCGTTGCGGGCGGCTCGCCATCTTCATCCTGCTCAAGGCTGGCCAGGAAAGTTTCGGTGCGCTGAAGGCTTGCATCCAGCCGCGCGGAAATCTGCGTCAGTGTATCGAAGGCCTCGCTTGCCATCTGTTCGGCTTCGATGCGCGAAAAGCCGGGCAGATTGTGCCGTTGGCCGATGAGGTCGATTTCATGCTGCTGCGGCGCATTGCCGAGCGCGAGAATGTCACGGCCCATGGCCGGATTGTGTCCGGACAATATTTCATAGATCAATTCATAATTGCGCGGCAAAGGTGCAATGTTCATCTTGGCGATGAACTGCGTGATCTTGGTAACGACAAGAGCGCTTCTTGCCTGTTCGCGTTTTTTATCGCCCGCCGATGTCGTCACTGACAGCCCCAATAGCAATGGATTATTATGAATGGACCGGCGATAACCGATTGTTGAACGGCGTTATTCTTACAAGCGACGGTTTAAAATAGAATAAATCCACGAAGAATTTTGCCGTCACGAAGCATAAATTCCGCGTTGCGGAAGGCGGGTGTCCCCCCAAGCGTTCCTTGATCGATAATATGACAAATCCTGATTTGATTTCGGGCGGCGACCGTTTTTATATCGCTTCATCGATGTTGCAGAAGAGGGGCAGCCCATGACGACTTCCAGAACGCTCTATTCGCTATGCGGAAGCGATACTTCCCGGCCATTTTCTCCCCATTGCTGGAAAACCGTGCTTTCGCTGGCGCATAAGGGGCTGGATTTCGAGGAGCGGCCTTTACCCTTCACGGTGATCCCGACGGTGGAGGACGGGTTTTCGAAGACCGTGCCGATCCTGCGCGACGGTGACGAGCTGGTGAGCGACAGTTTTGAAATCGCGCTTTACCTGGACGAGGCTTACCCCGAGCGCCCGTCGCTGTTTAACGGCGAGGGCGGCAAGGCCATGGCCCGTTTCGTCGAAAGCTGGTCGCAGACGGTGCTTCACCCGGCCATCGTCCGCATCGCCGTGCTCGATATCCATAATATGCTGGACGAGCCGGACCGCCGTTATTTTCGCGATAGCCGCACGAAAGCGCTCGGCCGCCCGCTCGAGGATGTGGTGGCGAACCGCGAGGCGGAAATCGCAGCCTTTCCGGCATTGCTTGCGCCGATCCGGCGTATGCTGAGCTTCCAGCCTTTCATCGGCGGCACATCGCCGCTCTTTGCGGATTACATCGTGTTCGGCGCGCTGCAATGGGCGCGGATCACCACCGGGGCGGATTTGTTCGCCGATAACGACCCCGTGCGGGACTGGTTCGAAGGCTGCCTCGATCTCTACGATGCGAGAGGCCGCAGTGTGACAGCGGCGTGAAATGTCTGGCATCATCGTCGCAATCTCGTCGATCCCCCTTGTTTTCGGGCCTTTGGGCGGGTAAAGACCGCCCACTTTCTCTGAAGGAAAAGGAAACGGACATATGGCGATTGAACGCACATTTTCGATGATCAAGCCGGACGCAACCAAGCGTAACCTGACGGGCGCGATCACCAAGGTATTTGAAGACAACGGCCTGCGCGTCGTCGCCTCCAAGCGCGTCTGGATGAGCAAGCGCGAAGCCGAAGGCTTCTACGCCGTTCACAAAGAGCGTCCCTTCTTCGGCGAACTCGTTGAAGGCATGACCTCCGGCCCGACCATCGTTCAGGTTCTGGAAGGCGAAAACGCCATCCTGAAGAACCGCGAAATCATGGGCGCCACCAACCCGGCCCAGGCCGCTGAAGGCACCATCCGCAAGACCTTCGCGCTCTCCATCGGCGAAAACTCCGTTCACGGTTCCGACGCTCCGGAAACCGCCGCACAGGAAATCGCCTACTGGTTCGCCGAAACGGAAATCGTCGGCTGATTCAATATCTCAACGGCTTGAATCGCTGTTGCAGGCGATTGTGTGAAGCTGCTGAAAAGACTCGAAGAAACGGAGCCGAAAGGCTCCGTTTTTTTGTTTTGGAGCGCTGCCTGCAAGATAGTGCGTTTCTGCGGAGACCTCACTTCATACTCCGTCACCCCGGACTGGATCCGGGGTCCAGCGCGATCAAGTCCTTGATCGCAAAGACTCTTACGCCACGCAGACGCGCGGCGGCTGGATGCCGGGTCAAGCCCGGCATGACGGAAGAGAGGTTTGCCACCCCCTACAGAGAACTGAGCCTAAGGCTGCAATTTTTTGTTAGGACGCCGGACACCCCTGAACCGGTCGCATATCCGTCGTGCCATCCGGTTTGAACACCTCCGGATTGGGCGTATAAAGCGGGCCGACCACCAGCGGCTTGGCGGGAAGAAGCGACTGGTCGGTGTCGGAGCGGATCGTGGTTTCGATGGTCTGAAGGATGTCGCCTTCCGGCCCCTTGATGCGGATGGTGACCTTATAGGGCCGGTCCTGCTTCACACATTCCACCGGTGGGCTCTGAACCGTGATCTTTTCGTCTTTCGGGAAAATCTTCTCGCGGCTGGTGAGGTCTGGACCGCCGCGCGGGTTTTCGAACGTCGCTTCCACCGTGCTGCCTTCGCGAACGGGCGCGATGCGCTGGAGGGTCACCAAATAGGTGGCGATGGCGACGCGATAGTTGAAAACGAACATCCGGCCGGAAACCTTCGCCACTTCGCGCGGTTCGTCCCGCTGGCAGCCTGAAAGAGCGAGCATTCCCGCAATCGCCAGCAAGGGAAGGGCAATTCTTCTCATGATCGCACGTCCTTCTTCCGGTGATAGTGCCGGCTGGCTTTCTGCCGGTTGCCGCAAACCGCCATATCGCACCAGATCCGGCTTCTGTTCTTGCTGCGGTCGATGAAAAGCCAGCCGCAATTGCCGCAGATCCGCAGCCGCTCCTTTGTCTCACCGGCAAGCAGCGAGAGGGCGGAATGGGCGGTGGCGTTGCCGAGGCTTTCGGCAAGCGGAAACGTCCGCAGCGCCGTGCCGCAGGCGAAGAGAAGCCCGGCCAGCCTGCCGTCGCCATCGTCGCCGCCGGTAATGGCGGCGCGGAAATAATCGTCGACAGCCTCGCGAAGATCGAGAAAAACCGCCTGCTTTTCCGCCTCGGGCGCGATGAGCGTGGGAAACCTGTCACGTTCCGCACCGAGCCTTGTAGCCGCTTCGGCAAAGGCCGCGATCTGCGCCGGCACGGCAAAACGGTCGACTGATTTTGCCGCATCCGAGCGCAGGATCACGCTATTGGCGACATCCAGTGCCAATGCGCCGCCTGCGAAACGATGTTCTGTCCAGCGAAAGGTCATGCTGCATATTATAACTGTCAAAATTGGTTTTAACAGTTATAATCATGGCGGGAGGACGCGTTTGGCCTATTTCCTGCAACAATTGCTGAATGCCGTGCCGGTCGCCTCGCTTTATGCGGTTCTGGCCTTTGGCTATGCCATCGCTTTTTCGGTCACCAAACGCGCCGATGTCACCTATGGCGCCATATTCGCCTTTGCCGGCCAGACCTGCCTGTTATTTGCCGATTTCGGCTGGAACCGGCTGTGGCTGGTTCTGCCGGCAACATTGGCGCTCGGGGCGGGGGCG
>NZ_JADQWB010000011.1 GCF_015704895.1 Agrobacterium leguminum
GGGTAAGCTGCGACCGCGACCTTGCAGGATGACCCCATTGACCCACACCACCCCCCAAATCCTCATCAGCGCCTGCCTCCTCGGCCAACCTGTCCGTTACGACGGCAGAGGCAAACCCTTCTCCCACCCGGCGATAGACCGCTGGCGGCAGGAGGGCAGGCTGGTCACGATCTGTCCGGAGATGGCGGGCGGCATGCCTGTGCCGCGCCCGCCGGCGGAAATCGAGAAGGGTGCCTCCGGTGTCGATGTGCTGGAGGGCCGCGCCCGCGTGCTGGAAGTGACCGGCGGCGATGTCACGGCGCAATTTATCGCCGGCGCGGAAAGAGCGCTGGCCTTCGTCAGGGCCAATGGCTGCACATACGCGCTTCTGATCGACGGCAGCCCGTCCTGCGGGTCGGTTGCGATTTATGACGGTTCGTTTTCTGGCGTCAAACACGCGGGCAATGGGGTGACGGCGGCGCTGCTCGAAAAAGCCGGTATTGCCGTATTTTCACCTGCCGATATCGACCGGCTGGATGCGCTGACCCGTTAGAGTGTTTTGGCGCATTTCCGGACGGAAAACCGGGTTCCACTTTTCCTGGAAATGCTTGAAAAGAAAAGCGCCGGAGTTTCCCCCGGCGCCGTTGTTCATCGATGGCCCTGGGGCGTATCACCCCGCCATACGCATCTGCTCCGCCATGCCATGAAGCTGGTGGCCGGAGGAGACGCGGAAGCCGCGGATGAGGTTCAGCAGCTCCTCGGTGTCGACGGCGAGCGCCTCCGCCGAAGCCGTGGTTTCTTCCGCCATCGCCGCATTGTGCTGGGTGGCGACATCGAGCTGGTTGAGCGACGAGGAGATCGAGCGCAGCGTCGTATCCTGTTCGGCGGCCGAATGGGCGATCTTGCTGACGATCTCGTTTGCGGATTTGATCTGGTCCGAGATGCGTTTCAGCGCATCGCCGGCCTCGCCGACAAGCCGCACGCCGTTTTCCACCTGGGCGGAAGAGCGGGCGATCTGGTCCTTGATCTCCTTGGCGGCGGCGGCGGATTTCTGCGCCAGTTCGCGCACTTCCTGCGCCACCACGGCAAAGCCCTTGCCGGCCTCACCCGCACGCGCCGCTTCCACACCGGCATTCAGCGCCAGAAGGTTGGTCTGGAAAGCGATGTCGTCGATTACGCCGATGATGTTGGAAATCTGGTCGGATGACTGTTCGATACCGCTCATCGCGGTGATCGCCTCTTCCACCACCCGGTCGCTGCGCATGGCTTCGGAGCTGACGGTGGTGACGCGCTTGGCGGCGTCTGCCGCCCCTTCCGCCGTCTGGCGCACCGCAACCGTCAATTCATCGAGAGCGGCCGAGGTTTCTTCCAGATTGGCAGCCTGCCGTTCGGTGCGCTGCGAAAGCTCGTTGGAAGCCTTGCGGATTTCCTCCTTGGAGCCGCCGATGTCGATGCTCTTGGAATTCACCTTGGCCATGGCGGCGTCGAGATGGATCAGGGCCTCGTTGAAATTGTCGCGCAGCGCCGCGTAGCGGTTGCCGAGATCGCCGCAACGCACGGTCAGATCGCCGCCCGCCAGCTTTTCCAGCGCCTCGCCGATGGTGGTGACGACACGCGCCTGCAATTCCGCCTCGTCGCGCTGCATGTCGAGATTGTTCTGGCGCTCCGCATTGAGCTGCCGCTGCTGTTCTTCCTCACGGCGCTGCATGGCATGGCGCTCGCGCACCTTGTCCTGAAGCGAGGCGGTGGCTTTCGCCATCATGCCGACCTCGTTGGTGAGGCCGGTATGGGGAATGGCGAGCGAGACGTTCTCATTGGCCACTTCGCCGAGCGCACGGTGAATATCGCCAAGCGGTCTGGAAATGCCACGGATGACGTAGAAAGCGGCGGCAAGCGCCAGTACGAAGATGGCGGCACCGATGGACAGCGCCTTCATCACCTCGCCGCGCACCTGCGCGTTCAGATCGTCAATATAAACGCCGGTCACGACCACCACCTGCCACGGCTCGAAGGCAAGCGCATAGGAGCTCTTGGCGTAGTCATTGCCTTCCATGCCGGGCTTCGGACCATAAAAATCCGTCTGGCCGCCGCCATTGCGGCCAAGCCGCACCAGCTCGTCGCGATAGGCGAAACCCTTGCTGTCCGGCTTGCCCTTGAAGCTCTCACCGACGCGCTTGGCATCGGGATGGAACTTCATCGTCACGTCGTAGTCGTAACCGAACAGATAGCCGTCCGGCGTGAAGCGCATGGCGCTGACGGTGGCGTAAGCCTGTTTCATGGCCTCGTCGCGCGAAAGCGTTCCGGCCTTTTCCTTGTCGTGGAAGGATTGCAGGATGGAGATCGCCGATTGCACCTGCGTCCGCAGCATGCCGTAGCGTTCCTCATAGATTGCATCGGTGGCGGATTTCAGCTGGTAAAACGTCGCCACGGCGAAGGCGGCCATCAGGGCCACCACGAGAACGATCAACTGACGGGAAATGGAAAGGTTCTTCATGGGCGCTCACAAGCGTTTGGGATCGCGCGCCTGAAAACGCCGCGCGGTACCGATGTTTCGGAGAAGGAAGAGGCGCATGATGCGCGATAAAAGGGCCAAAAAGCGCGTGTCCGCGCCGTGGCCTCATTCTGTGCTGCATCGCACTATAGACGCACTTAGCGGCTAAAAATTTGAATAAATATTTAATTAGCGAAAGCTTTATCAGGCCCGACAGGTAGAATATGCGGGAGAAAAAGCAATATTCCCCGCATGGTTGCGGCGCCATTTCGGGAATGCAGCGATGACGCGATTATTTGACCTTCGTCATGAAAGACGTCATCGGCCGGTCAATTGCCGCGCAATTGGAAATCCGGGAACTGGGGGGCGGCGATCACCGAGGCGCTGGCCGGTTCGGCTGCGTTTTCGGTGGAAATTTCCTTGACGGCTGCCGTGGTCGTCGTCACGTCGATACCGGCCGATGTCGAAACCGTCTCAGCGGGATGTGCCACGGGTTCTGCGTCGTCATAGGTCGCGATGGCCGTGCTGGAGGTTTCCGCCATCCATGCGGGATTGGTGCTGACGAAGGTGACGGGCGCGCCGCCAAGCCAGGCTTCGGTGCGCAGCAGGGTGCGCTTGCCGTCGACTTCGCGCATTTCCGTGTGCTGCGTGCCTGGCTCAATGGAGGGAACGGCATAACCCTGCGCCACGGCTTTGCCCTTCATGGGCTTGCAGCCCGCGCAATCGCGACGAATGAAGCTGCCATTGGCCACATGAACGCCGTTTATATATTCGATGGAAGACGCCATCGCCGACCCGCCGGTCAGCGCGACAATCGCTGTCAGAAAAAGACGACGCATCGAAAAACCCCCGAAATGACGGCGCGGCCTCGTGATCGAGACGCAATGCGCCCTTCAATGTTCCGGCGAGTATTACCGATGTTTCGTTTCCATCGGGTCAGCAAACTTGGTAAAAATTGAACGAAATATTCGCGCCCAATCCCGTTTGCCTTAAGGATCAGGCTTTTTCGCGCGCGACGGCCTGCCAGCCGATATCGCGGCGGCAGAAGCCGTTTTCCCACTCCACCTTGTCGGCCAACGCATAGGCGCGAGCCTGCGCTTCCGTGACGGTCTTTCCAAGGGCGGTGACGTTCAGCACGCGTCCACCCGTGGCCACCAGCCCGCCGTCCTTCAGCGCGGTTCCGGCATGGAACACCTTTGCCTCTTCGCTCGCCTCGGGAATATGGGCGATCGGCGTGTTCTTGTCATAAGCGCCGGGATAACCCTTGGAGGCAAGAACGACGGTCAGCGCCGCATCGTCGCGCCATTCCGCCTCCACCTTGTCCAGCGTGCCGGTAGCGGTGGCATAGAGGATCGGCAGCAGATCGCTTTTCAGGCGCATCATCAGCACCTGGCATTCGGGATCGCCGAAACGCACGTTATATTCGATCAGTTCCGGGCCCTTGGCGGTAATCATCAGGCCTGCGAAAAAAACACCGGAGAAGGGATTGCCATCCTTGGCCATGCCCGAGATCGTCGGCTCGATGATCTCCTTCATGGTGCGCTCCACCATGGTAGATGTCATAACAGGGGCAGGGGAATAGGCGCCCATGCCGCCGGTATTCGGGCCGGTATCGCCATCGCCGACACGCTTGTGATCCTGCGCGGTGGCGAGTGCCAGCGCGGTCTTGCCATCGGAAAGGCAGAAGAAGCTCGCTTCTTCGCCATCGAGGAAGGCCTCCACCACCACTTCGGCGCCGGCCGCGCCGAAAGCGCCGTCGAAGCAGTCGTCAATCGCGGCAAGCGCTTCCGCTTCCGTCATGGCCACGGTCACGCCCTTGCCGGCGGCAAGCCCGTCCGCCTTGATGACAATCGGCGCGCCCTGTTGACGAACATAATCCTTGGCCGGTTCAGCGGTCTTGAAACGCTGGTAAGCGCCGGTCGGAATATCGTAGCGCGCGCAGAGATCCTTGGTGAAACCCTTGGAGCCCTCAAGCTGGGCGGCTGCCTTCGAGGGTCCGAAAGTGGCGATGCCGGCGGCGCGCAGATCATCCGCAAGACCGGCAACCAGCGGCGCTTCCGGGCCGACCACGACGAAGTCGATTGCCTTTTCCTTCGCAAAGGCGATGACGGCCGCGTCGTCTTCCACGTTCAGCGCTACCAGCGTCGCGTGATCGGCAATGCCGGGATTGCCGGGGGCGGCATAAAGCTCATCGAGCAGGGGAGACTGGGCGATTTTCCACGCCAGCGCATGTTCGCGTCCGCCGGAACCGATCAACAGAACTTTCATGGTCAATACCCCTGCAAATTCGCCAGTAACCTTGTGTCAGGGGCGTTAAGGGCAGGGGGGCGAAAGGTCAAGGAGAAAGCGCCGCAAATGCCCGTCTTTCCCTTGAACGCCGCCTTTCCTGTGGAATCGTTGCCGCCTCTTGTTGTCACGCCACAATCAGACATTATGTTCGCCGCTCCAGATGTGACATCAGAGAACCCCCAAGAGTCCCCTATGACCGCAGACAATGCCCGCCTCGCCTCGCTCATCGCCTCCGAAATCAACGCCCGCCCCGATCAGGTAAAGGCGGCGGTGGCGCTGCTGGACGAGGGCGCGACCGTTCCCTTCATCGCCCGTTACCGCAAGGAAGTGACGGGAGGGCTGGACGACACCCAGCTTCGCACGCTTTCGGAACGTCTTGTCTATCTGCGCGAACTCAATGCGCGCCGCGGCTCCATCGTGGAGTCCATCACCGGCCAGGGCAAGATGACCGATGAGCTGATGGTCAAAATCATGCAGGCGGGCACGAAGGCGGAGCTGGAAGACCTCTATCTGCCCTATAAGCCGAAGCGCCGCACCCGCGCGGAAATCGCCCGCGAACGCGGTCTCGGCCCGCTGGCAGAAGCGATATGGGAGAACCGCGCCGCCGATCCGTCAAAGCTTGCGGAAGCTTATGTTCAGGGTGAGGTGGCCGATGTGAAGGCGGCACTCGAGGGCGCGCGCGACATCGTGGCGGAAACCATGACCGAAAATGCCGATCTGCTCGGCCGCCTGCGCGATTACATGCGCCAGAACGCCACCTTCCGCGCCAAGGTGGTGGATGGCAAGCAGGCGACGGGTGAGAAATTCTCCGACTATTTCGATCATTTCGAGCGCTGGGCGACGGTGCCGGGCCACCGGGTGCTGGCCATGCTGCGCGGCTGGAACGAGGAAGTGCTGACGCTGACAATCGATGTCGATGCGGACGATCCCTCACCGGTCAAGCCCGCGCAGCGCACCATCGCCGCCGCCTTCGATATCCGCAATGCCGGCCCCGCCGATCAATGGCTGATGGAAGTGGCTGGCTGGACGTGGCGGGTAAAGCTTTCCATGTCGCTCTCGCTCGATCTGATGCGCGAATTGCGCGAGCGTGCCGAAGAAGAGGCGATCCATGTTTTCGCCCGCAATCTCAAGGATCTGCTGCTGGCAGCCCCTGCCGGTTCCCGCGCCACCATGGGTCTCGATCCGGGCATCCGCACCGGCGTCAAGGTGGCTGTGGTGGATGGCACCGGCAAATTGCTCGATACCACGACGGTCTATCCCTTCCCGCCGAAGAACGACGTGCGCGGCACGCAGGCGGAACTTGCCGTCCTCATCCGCAAGCACAATGTCGAACTGATCGCCATCGGCAATGGCACCGGCAGCCGCGAGACGGAAAAACTGGTCGCCGATCTTCTGGCGCAGATGCCGGCTTCGGGTGCAAAGCCCACCAAGGTCATCGTCTCGGAGGCGGGTGCTTCGGTCTATTCCGCTTCTGAACGGGCAGCGGCGGAATTCCCCAATCTCGATGTTTCGCTCCGCGGCGCCGTCTCCATCGCCCGCCGCCTTCAGGATCCGCTGGCGGAACTGGTGAAGATCGAGCCGAAATCCATCGGGGTCGGTCAGTACCAGCACGATGTCGATCAGGGTCGTCTCAGCCGCTCGCTCGATGCTGTGGTGGAAGATGCGGTGAATGCCGTCGGCGTCGATCTCAATACCGCCTCTTCGCCGCTTCTGGCACGGGTGTCCGGTCTTGGCAGCTCGATCGCCGATGCCATCGTTGCCCATCGCGACCAGACCGGCCCCTTCGCCAGCCGCAGGGAATTGCTGAAAGTGCCGCGCCTTGGCCAGCGCACCTTCGAACAATGCGCCGGCTTCCTGCGCATCCCGAACGGCAAGGAACCGCTGGATGCCTCCTCGGTGCACCCGGAAGCCTATGGCGTGGCGAAAAAGATCGTCGCCGCCTGCGGCCGCGATCTGCGCTCGCTGATGGGCGACAGCGCCGCGTTGAAGGCGCTCGATCCGAAGACGTTCATCGACGAGCAATTCGGCCTGCCGACGGTAAAAGACATCATCGCCGAACTGGAAAAGCCCGGCCGCGACCCGCGCCCGAGCTTCAAGACCGCGACCTTTGCCGAGGGTGTGGACGAGATCACCGATCTGAAACCGGGCATGCTTCTGGAAGGCACCGTCACCAATGTCGCCGCCTTCGGCGCTTTCGTGGATATTGGCGTGCATCAGGACGGGCTGGTGCATGTCTCGCAGCTGGCGGACCGTTTCGTGAAGGACCCGCATGAGGTCGTCAAGGCGGGCGATGTCGTCAAGGTGCGAGTCGTGGAAGTGGATGTGAAGCGTAAGCGCATCGGTCTCACCATGCGCAAGGATGGCGGCGAGGCAGCGCCGCAGCCGATGCGCGAAAAGGGCAATGCCAGCGCCATGCGGCACGCCACATCCAAACCGAAAGAGCGCAACGAGGGGTCGCAAACCGGTGGTGCGCTTGCCGCCGCTCTGGCTGAAGCCATGAAGCGACGCTGACCTCCGGTTGAAATGATTTTTTACCAAAAAGCCTCGCCGCACACCCCGGCGGGGCTTTTTGCTTGATGAAATCGTTCAATTTTTTTGAAATAAGACTATCTTGAAACTTGTGCCGAAAGGAATACGGTCAGCGAAATTGATAAGTGAGACTTAGCAATTGGGGGTGCCATGGCGTCGTCTCTGCATGTTCTTCTCGAAAAGATAATCAAGACCGGTGATCTCACCGTCAACAGCCCGGGCGGCAGCCGCACATTCGGCAACGGCGCGGGAAAAAAGGTGGTTCTGAACTTCACCGACGAAGCCGCCATGCAGGAGATCGCCGCCGATCCGGCGCTGAAGCTGGCTGAAATGTATATGGAAGGCCGGGCGAAGGTCGCGGAAGGCGACATCTACGATTTTCTGGCGCTGGTCAAAGGCAATACGCTGAGCGAGGCGCTATCCTTCGGCATGATCTGGCGCGGCATGGCGCGCATCATCGCCGCCCGCATCAAGATGCATCTGCCGGTCAACCACAACAAGAGCAACGTCGCCCATCATTACGATCTGAGCGCCAAGCTGTTCGATCTCTTCCTCGATGAGGACTGGCAATATTCCTGCGCCTATTTCAATCCGCCCGGCATCAGCCTCTATGAGGCGCAGGTTGCCAAAAAACGGCACATCGCCGCCAAGCTGATGACCGAGCCGGGCCAGAGCGTGCTGGAAATCGGCTCCGGCTGGGGCGGCATGGCGATGTATATTGCCGAAAGCGCCGGTGCGGATGTGACCGGCATCACGCTCAGCGAAGAACAGCTGCGCGTTTCCCGCGACCGCGCCGCCAAACGGGGCCTTGCGGCAAATGTCCGTTTCGAATTGCAGGACTATCGCTACCTGCCGGCTTCGAAAAAATATGATCGCATCGTCTCTGTCGGCATGTTCGAACATGTCGGGCCGACCCATTATCGCGATTATTTCGACAAGGTGGCGGAGGTGCTGGACGACAAGGGCGTGATGGTGTTGCATTCCATCGGCCAGCCCTATCCGGCGCTGGCGACCAATCCCTTCATCGAAAAATATATTTTCCCCGGCGGGTATATTCCCTCGCTTGCCGAGGTGCTGCCGGCCATCGAAAAGTCACGGCTGCTGGTGAAGGATATTGAAATCCTGCCCATGCATTACGCCCATACGCTTCGCCACTGGCGCGAGCGTTTCGTGGCGCGCAGGGCGGAAGCGGTAGCGCTTTATGACGAACGCTTCTTCCGCATGTGGGAGTTTTATCTGGCGGGCTCGGAAATGGCCTTTACCCACGAAAACTTCCACATTTTCCAGATCCAGATCGCCAAGGACCGGGATTCCGTGCCGCATAGTCGCGACTACATTGCGCAGAACGAAGCGAAGCTGCTGGAATTCGAGAAGACGCGCGCGCCGCTGGAGAAGGTGACGTTCTGACCACGGCGTAGGTAACGGGCGACCGAATTGTGGAGATTGTTGACAAACATCTCCGCAATCTCGGCGTCATCCTCGGGCTCGTCCCGAGGATCTATCCACGTTGCGTAAAGTCCTTCGGTTGCAGATGCTCGGGACAGGCCCGAGCATGACGGAGGTGGGGTTTTGGGGCCTTGTCGCCACCCTCCGCAGGAGTCGAATTTCAACCCGCGCTGGTTAATGGAATGGAAAGACAATCCCTCTAATTCTACGGACACCTGTCTGTATTGCGTTTCTGGGGTTCTTTCATGTTCAAGCCATCAGCGGCATTCGCCGCCTGTGTCCTGTCGCTTTTTGCCGTGGGCAATGCCCATGCGGAGGGCTGGTTTTCCGGCGACTGGTATCTGAAGCTCGGCGGCGCGGGTTTCACCGCGCCGAAATATCAGGGCGACAACAAGAATGAATTCGGCTTCTCGCCCATCATTTCGCTCGGCCGCCAGGGCCAGGGCGCGCGTTTCACCTCGCGCAACGACAGCGCCTCGATTTCGCTTCTGGACAACGGCCCGATCAGTATGGGTCTTGCCGGAAAGCTGGTGTCCCCGCGTGACGAGGGCGACTCGTCCGATCTGAAGGGCATGACCCGCATCAAGCGCGGCGGCGAGCTTGGCGGTTTCGCCGAGGCCTATCCGACCGACTGGCTGCGCGTTCGCGGCGAAGTCCGTCAGGGCATCCGCAGCCATAGCGGCGTGGTCGGCGACGTTGCCGTCGATGCCTTCACCGATATCGCCCCCGGCATCCAGATTTCCGCCGGGCCGCGCGCGACATGGGTGAGCAGCAAATACAATGAGCGTTATTACGGTGTAAGTGCCGCGCAGACGGCTGCCGGCGCGCCATCGCCCTATAGCCCCGGCGGCGGCCTGCATTCCGCCGGCATCGGCGCCGCCATCACCTGGAAAGTCACCGAGAACGCCGAAGTCGGCTCGTTTGCGGAATATCGCCGCCTGACCGGTGACGCCGCCGATAGTTCGCTGGTGCGCGAGCGCGGCTCGAAGAACCAGTTCATCATCGGCGTTCAGGCGAGCTACAAGTTCAATTTCTCGCTGCCCTGACAAATAGCCGAGATATCGTCCTGCAAAGCCCCGTCGCGAAACCGCTGCGGGGCTTTTCTGCATATGCGGCCAACTGCTGAAATCCATTCCGATTTTCCCGCCGATGCTGTAGAACCATCCCATGGTTCACCACAGCGATTTTTCAGATCGCGTCTCCGACGCGCCATCCAATAACTGGGTCTATCGGATTTTGCCGAGGCCCCTCTGGCCCTATGCGCAACTGGCCCGGTGGGATCGCCCCATCGGCTGGCAATTGCTGATGTGGCCATGTTTCTGGTCCGCAGCCCTTGCGGCAAATGTCGCGATGGCGAGCGGCGGCTTTTCCTGGGCGACGCTGATCTGGCATCTGGTGCTGTTCTTCATCGGGTCGGTGGCGATGCGCGGCGCGGGTTGCACCTATAATGATCTGGCTGACCACAAGATCGACATGGCCGTGGCGCGCACCCGTTCGCGGCCGCTGCCTTCAGGCCGCGTGAGCCGGTCGCAGGCCAAGCTCTTCATCGTCCTGCAGGCGCTTGCGGGGCTTGTCGTGCTCCTGCAGTTCAACAGTTTCGCAATCGCGACTGGCATATTCTCGCTGATCTTCGTGGCGATCTATCCCTTCGCCAAGCGCTTCACCAACTGGCCGCAATTTTTCCTCGGCCTTGCCTTTTCCTGGGGGGCGCCGATGGGCTGGGCGGGACAGTTCGGATCGATCGCCTGGCCGGCTGTCCTGCTTTATGTCGGCTCCATCGCCTGGACGATCGGTTATGATACAATCTACGCCCATCAGGACAAGGAAGACGACACCGCCGTGGGCATCGGTTCAACCGCCCTGCTGTTTGGCGAGAACACACATCGCTGGCTGGTTTTCCTTTATGGCACAGCCCTTGTCATGATGTTCCTGTCGTTCTGGGTCGCGGGTGTTAACGTCATTGCCTATAGCGGCCTTGCCGCTGCGGCCATCATGCTGTTCCGGCAGGTCTGGGTGCTCGATATCGACGATGTCGATCAGTGCCTCGTGCTGTTCAAATCCAACAACCGCGTCGGCGTGCTGATTTTCGCGGGCCTCATCCTGCCGCTCCTATTGGCGTAAGCCTGTGAAAACACGAAATGAAAAAGCCCGGCCGCGTCATCCGCGCCGGGCTTTTTTGATTTGTCTGGCTGAAGATTATCAGCTGCGGGCGATGATTTCCTTGCCCTCGATCTTCATGCTCATGCCCAGCGAACCGGTGGAGCGGCGAACGAGGAAGCGGGGGCGACGCTCCGCGAAATAGGAATGGCGGCGGCGCGGGCGGGTATTCTGGGTGCGCACCTTGCCGAGATGTTCTTCCAGCGGACGGGCGACGCCATCGGCTTCCACCATCAGCATGGGAATACGGTAGGCTTCGGACCAGCTGCGCCAGTCGGCGGCGATATCGCAGAGATCGTGGGCGACGAGAAGCGGAACGCAGAGATCCGGATCGTCATGGTGCAGCTCCAGCGTCACCGTTACCTGTCCGTCGCCATGGTCGATGGCGCGGGCGGCAACGCCCTTGAAGGCGCGGGCTGGCAAAGCGAAGGACAAAGGCAGGCCGGAAGAGGACAGAACCTTTCTCAGAACAGCGCCCCGTTCATCGAGAGTGACGGCGACATCGGTCGCGCCATTGCCTTTTCCATAAGTGACCTGTTGCGGAAAACGTGCCGGGTCGAGTCTGAGAGTGGCGACGGCCCAGTCGGGCTTCAGAACGGTCTTGGTCATGTTTATTCTACCCTTGTTTTACCTGAGAGCCGGTTTCCGGTCTTCTCATCGGGACTTTTCGTCCTCTGATGTCGGGAGAATATCCGCCGCATGTTCGAGACTGCTTAAAAATCGCGGTTAAGAAAACTTTGCATTCCCAAATGGTTAGCAAAACACACTGTGGCATGGTTTCGCTTAGGTAAAAGAGATCGGGACAATGCGGTTTTTATCCCGGCCGAAATTGTGCTCTTTCAAGCTCCGGGCAAGGCGTCTCCCGCATAGTCGGGCAAAGGCTTGCCGTGCGTCCCGATGGAGGCGCGATGGGTGGATTGAAAACCGGAGCATTCGGCGTCTGAAGCGACGCGCGGGTCTCCAGGGGGCATTCGGATGGTATCGACTTATCTCAGCTACGACCTCATCAACCGCGATATGAAGGCAAGCCTGTCGCGCGTGTCGCAGCAGGGGCTCATCGAGCGGCAGACGACATATTACAAGGAAAACATCGGCAATGTGAAAAGCGTCGATGAGTTCCTCGACAACTACCAGCTCTATTCCTATGCCATGGATGCCTTCGGTCTCGGCGAGATGACCTATGCCAAGGCCTTTATGAAAAAGGTGCTGGAAAGCGATCTGAACGACCAGAACAGCTTCGCCAACAAGCTCACCGACGAGCGCTATCGGGAATTCGCCGCAGCCTTCAACTTCACCACATCGACAAAGACCGTTCAGACGGAAGCGCAGCTCGACAAGATGATCGGGCTTTACGATACGTCGATAACCGATCTCGATGACAGCCTTGCGGAAGAGACCCGTTATTACAAGGCGATTGTCGGCACGGTAACCAATGTCGACCAGCTGCTGCGCAACGACCGCACCCGCGCCTATATCTTTCAGGTCTTCGCCATTGATGAGAAGACCTATTCCTATGCCCATATCAAGGGATTGATGACGAGCGACATCAACGATCCCGACAGCTACATCAACCAGAAATACGGCACGGCCTATAATGACGCGGTCGAAAAACTGACGATGAAGGGCAATATCGAGCTGCACGCGCAGGTCACCGCCCGGATTACCGCAATCGACACCGAACTCGCCGACACCGGTTTGACGGCTGAGGAGCGCACGGAGCTGGAGGCGGAAAAGGTGACGCGCCAGGACCAGCTGACCCAGCTCGAGGCGGTATTGCCGCCGCAGGATGAGTGGGAAGCGAAGCTCGCCGCCATCAAGGCCGAGCAGACGACGCTCACCAGCACCGTCACGCAATATAACAAGATGGCGCAGCTTGCCACCGCCTTCGAGTTCAAGAACGACGGCACGGTGACCGCCGGTCAGGCGCAGACGGCGGATAATCTCAAGGCCCTGACGGATGCCTATATCGGCAGCGCGCCGCGCGTGACGCCAACCGTCGCCACACTGAACCGGGATTATTTCGAATCGAAGATCGGTTCGATCAAGACGGTAACCGAACTGACCTCGGATACTCGGCTTCTCAACTATATCAGGACCGCCTTCGACCTTGACGACCTCACAGTCGTCACGGCAACGATCCAGAATATCCTGACCAGCGATCTGAGCGATCCGAGCAACTACATCGCGACCGTCGGCAAGAACGACAAGCGCTATATCGCCTTGAGAAATGCCTTCAATTTCCAGACGGACGGAACGCTGGCAGACGGCACGACACCCCAGACGACGGCACAGACCGCGACCACTACCAGCGGTTATATGACCTATTATAACGACAAGGATGACGCCGCCGACGAGAAGGCGCTGAAGCTGTTCAAGAGCGATATAGCCAGCGTCACTTCCGTCAAGGATTTCATCGACAGCAGCGCGGTCTATACCTATGCGCTGAAAGCCGTGGGCCTCGATCCGACCAAGGTGAATTCCGCCGATATTCGCAAGGTCCTCACCAGCGATCTGCAGGATAAAAAGAGCTTCGTCTACACGCTGAAAGACGAGCGTTATGTCAAGCTGGCGGAGCTGTTCAACTTCGCCTCCGATGGCAGCGTCGGTACACCGGTTCTGGCGCAGTCGGAAATCGAGATGCAGACCATGTCGGCCGACTACATCAAGAAAAAATCGGCTTTCGGCACGGAAAAGGACAAGGAAACGGCGACGAAGGAATCGGAATATTTCACGGCCGAGATGCAGAAGATCAAGACGCTCAAGGAATTCCTGAGCAATGATCGCCTGACCAAATTCGCGATGGAGTCGCTCGGTATCGATCCCGAAAGCGTGACGAAGGAACAGCTCGAAAAGGCCTTCACCTCGAAGCTCGATGACAAGGACAGCTACGTCAACAAGGAGATGGACCCGGTCTTCCGCCGCCTCGTCACCGCCTTCAACTTCAATACCGACGGTACGCTTCTTCACGAGGACCGCAGCCTGATCCAGACGCGGCGCGGCCTTTACGAGACGCTGGACAATTATCTCACCCAGACGCTGGAAACGCAGGCGGGCGAAGAAAATGCCGGTGTGCGCCTGGCGCTCTATTTCCAGCGCATGGCGGCCGGAACGACGTCCTATTACTCGATCCTCGCCGACACGGCGCTCCAGAGCTTCATCAACACCACTTTCGGGATTCCGGACGAACTCGCCAATGCCGAGGTCGATACGCAGGTGACGATGATGAAGAAATACTTCGACATCGAGGATTTTCAGGATCCGGAAAAGGTCAAGAAGCTGGTCGCCCGTTTCACCATCATGTACGACAATCAGCAGAACACCACCGATCCGATCATGACGCTCTTCAACGGCAGCGGTTCGGTGGGCATCAGCGCCGATACGCTGCTGGCGGTTGCCACGCTGCGGGCGCGGTAGCAGAGAAAGCGCGGACGAGCGACGGGAGGAGCGGGGTTCGCCGGCTTGAGGCTGATGACAAAGCCTCCCGCATACGCGACGTCATCCCCGGGATTTGTTCTATCCTCTTACCATCCCGGCAGCATGTGTCCGGCGCGCAGGCGCGGCATCTTGGGGTAGGTCTTCACATCGCTGTCCATTTCGTCGGCAACGCTCATCGGCGAAATATTGTCGAGGCAGGCGGTGATGTGGTCGGTGATGGCATTCACCAGCGAAGGGGAGAGGCCCGGCCGTTTCATCAGGCCGATCTGCACCGGCGGCAGGGGCGGGAACCCGTCCGCGGCGGTCAGAACCTTCATGCCGGTGCGCAGCGCCGATTCCGGCAGCACCGAGACGGCCATGCCCGCCAGTACGGCGGCGGCGACGACGGTGGAAGACCAACTCGTGAACAGGACCTGATAGTCCCGCCCATCGGCATCGAGCGCCGAACAGGCAAGCTGGCGCCAGTGGCAATCGCGCCGCCCGACGGCGAGCGGCACGGGTGCATCGTCCTTCAGCGGATGGTTGGCGGAAGCGACCCAGCAGAGCGGTTCGGTGCGCACCACATCCGAGGAGCGCGCGCGCGGATTATGGGTGACGAGCGCGATATCCAGCTCGCCGCGCGCCATTTTTTCGGCAAGGCTGACCGAAGGTTCGCAGACGATATAAAGCTCGACATTGGGATGGGTCTTGGCGAAGCGCCCGATAATCTCCGGCATGTAGCGGTCGGCATAGTCATCGGGCGTGCCGATGCGCAGCATGCCTTCCAACCGGTTGTCGTCGAAGGCGGCGATCGCCTCATTATTGAGGCGGATGATGCGGCGGGCGTAATTCATCAGCTTTTCGCCCTCCGCCGTCAGGCGGTTGCCGCGCCCGTCCTTGGCGAAAAGCTGCTTGCCGATCCGTTCTTCCAGCCGTCGCATCTGCATGGAAACGGCGGATTGCGTCTTGAAAACGCGGTCTGCGGCCTTGGTGAAGCTGCCCGTATCGACGATGGCGATGAAGGTATGCAGCTGGTCTATGTCGAGAGGTGCGGACATGGATGGTCATCCATCAGAATGATTGATGCCTCACATTAGAAACATTCGTTGGACTGATCAATAGTCTTGCGACATTTTGACACTCAGCAAATCAATATCAACCCCGGGCCGGCGAAACGTCAGGCCCCCAACCCGAGGCAGCTTCTCGCGCGTGGTGCGCCGGGGGCGGTGCCGCATCGTGCCGTTACGAAAGGATAAGTGTCATGCGCACGGCAGAACGGAGAATGGAACTGGAACTCGCAACCTCCCGGCAGAACGATACGCTTCGTCGTGTCGCTGGCCTCTTTGCTTTCCGCGTCAAAACGTTCTTGCAGCGCATCTACAATCGTATCGTGGCCAATGGCCTCACGGAACTTGATGACCGCCTTCTGGCCGATATCGGTCTGGCGCGCTCGGATGTGAGGGATGCGCTCAATACCGGCCTGCTCGAGGATCCGACCGCCCATCTGACCCGCGCCGCACGCAACCGCGCGGTGACCCGGTTCAAGACCGTTTAAAGCATTTCCGGGAAAGGCGGGCCCCGGTTTTCCGTCCGGAAATGCACCAAAACGTTCCAGAATGTTCGGGCAATTCCGGCAGACCTCCAGCCGCCGGAATTGCTTTCGAGCGGAAAAGTTTTCCCCGCAGGGTGATTTGCCAATAGCCCTGCCTTTGCCCGGTGTCAGGCCCCTCGGCCGCGCCGGGCTTTTTTAATCGCGGCACAATTTTAGCGGCACTGCCTCAATACTGATATTCTTCGAACACCGGCAGCACGGAGCCGCCCCAGCGACCGTTGTAAAGCGCAAGCAGGTCTTCGGCGAGCGTGGTCTTCTTGGCCAGAACTTCGTCCAGCGACGACAGAAACACGGTCTCGTCCTGGCCTTCGCCGTTCAGGCGCTTGCGGTTTTTGAGGCCGGTGCGGGAAATATCGAGCACCTCGCGGGCGAGACCGAGAAGCGGCTTGCCGGCGATCTCGGCGGAAAGACCCTTGGCCGGAACGGCATCGCGAAGGGCGATGACCTCATCGAAGCTCCAGCCGGCTGTCAGCGTATCGGCAGCGGTCAACGCCTCGTCATCGTAGAGAAGGCCGACCCAGAAAGCGGGAAGGGCGCAGATGCGTCTCCACGGGCCGCCATCCGCACCGCGCATTTCCAGAAAGCGCTTCAGGCGCACATCCGGGAACAGGGTGGAAAGATGGTTCGTCCAGTCGCCCATGGTCGGCTGCCAGTCGGCGATTTCGCCTTTCAGCGCCCCGTTCATGAACTGGCGGAAAGTGACATGGGTGCAATCATGATATTTGCCGTCGCGCACGATGAAATACATCGGCACGTCGAGCGCCCATTCCACATAGTCCTTGAAACCGAAGTCATCGCTGAAGGTGAAGGGCAGTACGCCCGAGCGGCGGTTGTCGGTGTCGCGCCAGATATCGCCGCGCCAGGAAAGAAGACCGTTCGGCTTGCCTTCGGTGAAGGGCGAGGAGGCGAAGAGCGCTGTTGCCAGCGATTGCAGCTTCATGGAAACGCGCATCTTCCGGCGCATGTCCGCTTCGGAGGAGAAATCGAGATTAACCTGAATGGTGCAGGTGCGGTACATCATGTCGAGACCCTTGGTCCCGACCTTCGGCATATAGCGCGTCATGATCGCGTAACGCGATTTCGGCATGCGCGGCGTTTCGTCGTAGCTCCACAGCGGGCTGCCGCCGATGCCGAGGAAACGGATGCCCATCGGCTCGGCCACTTCACGCAGCGTCGCCAGATGCTGGTTGGATTCCTTGCAGGTCTGGTGCAGGTTTTCGAGCGGCGCACCCGATAGCTCGAACTGGCCGCCCGGCTCGATGGAGATGGCGCCCATGCCGTGCTGCTCGCCAAGGCCGATGATGTTTCCGCCGTCCATGATCGGCTCCCAGCCGAGCTTTTCCTGCATGCCCTTCAAAAGCGCGGAAATGCTGGCTTCGCCGAAATAGGGAACGGGACTGTTATCCTCGCGGAAAAACGCGAATTTTTCATGTTCGGTGCCGATGCGGAAATCGGCTTCAGCTTTGCAACCGCCCGCCAGATAATCTGTAAGCTCCGTGACGGAGGAGAGGGGAGTCTGGTCGGTCGTGTCGCGTGCCATGGCTTACCTTGTTATGACGTCTCTGTTGCGGCGAGGCATATGATTGGCAGATAGGGCCGGATCGTATCCGGAGGCAAATGAATTTCTTTTAAAGATGCATGAAGCGCAATGGGGCCATTCAATTCCAGTCGCCGATCGCCGCCTGAATGACCGCGAGCGCGGCGACGGCGGCGGTATCTGCCCTCAGGATACGCGGCCCGAGCGGAATGGGGGTAACGAAGGCAAGGCCGTGCAGAAGCTCCCTTTCTTCCTCGGAAAACCCGCCTTCCGGGCCGACCAGCAGGGCAAGTTTGCGCTCCGTGACGGCTTGCAGGATCGGCAGCGGATTTTGCCCCGCATCGCCTTCGTCGCAATAGATGATGCGCCGGTCGTGGGGCCAGGTCTCGAGCATATCCCTCAGTTTCACCGGCTCGACCACCTCGGGCAGAGACAGTATGCCGCACTGCTCGGCGGCTTCGATGGCGTTGGCGCGCAGTTTTTCGGTATTGTGGATCTTGCCCTGAACATGCTGCGTCATCACCGGCTGCAACAGGCCGGCGCCCATCTCCACCGCTTTCTGCACCAGATAATCCATGCGCCCGACTTTCAGCGGCGCGAAAAGATAATGCAGGTCCGGGGCGTTCGGTTGGGGCCGTGTCTGCTCGAGGGGGACGAGCACGATCTTCTTGCGGCTCGGAAAGGCAAGTTTCGCTTTCCATTCGCCGTCGCGACCGTTGAACAGCAGGATTTCCGCACCGTCGGTCATGCGCAGCACATTGGCGAGATAATTGAACTGCTCGGCTGTTGCCTCCTGCGCGACGCCTTCGGCAAGGCTGGCTTCGATATACAGGCGTTGCATCCGGAAATTGGCGCGCATGGGATTCTGTTTCAGGTTCAGAGAAAGAGAGAGGACATGAGCCAGTAGAGCAGCGCCGAAAGCGCTGCACTGGAAGGAACGGTGACCAGCCAGGCGGCGATGATCGTCATGAAGTGGGAGCGGCGGACGAGATAACGGCGGCGTATCTCGGAAGGATTTTCGGCATATCTTTCGGACCGGCGGAGCCTGCCGTCACCAGCCTGAACGAGCTCCTGCCGCCGCCGCGACGATTGCGTGTACCATTCGCGGAAGAAACCGACGCCGAACACCGCGCCGATTGCCGTGTGGGTGGTGCTGACCGGCAGGCCGAAGCGTGAGGCAACGAGCACGGTGAGCGCCGTGGCCACGGAAACGCAGAAGGCGCGCATCGGATTGAGCTTGGTGATCTGCTCACCGACGAGGCGGATAAGGCGCGGGCCATAAAGAAGAATACCGCAGGAAAGCCCGAAGGCGCCGACCAGCATCACCCACATCGGTGCGCGGGCGGACGTGCTCACCGCCTCGTCATGCAGGGCCCGCACGATGGCCACGACTGGCCCGATGGCGTTCGAAACGTCATTCGCCCCATGGGCGAAGGACATCAGGCCGGCGGCGAGAACCAGCGGCCACTGGAACAGGATACGAAGCGACTGGTTGCGGTTTTCCAATCCTTCCGATTGTTTGCGGATGATCGGCACGCAGAGCCGCCAGACCACGAGCCCGGTCAACAGCCCTGTGAGGCTGGCATGGCCAAGCGACACATGCATGAGCTGCCGCAATCCGACCCAGATGAGGTAGGCCGTGAAGACGCCCGCCATCAAACCGATGAGAACCGGAACCCACAGCCGGGCGGAGGTGAGCTTGTCCTCGCGGTAAATGATGAATTCCTTGATGAAAGCAAGGATGGCAACGGCGATGATGGCGCTGATGAAGGGCGCCAGTACCCATGCGAAGGCAATGCTGCCGAGCGAAAGCCAGTCGACCGCCTTCGCCCCATAGGCGGCCATTCCCGCACCCGCAACCCCGCCCACCACCGTATGGGTGGTGGAAATCGGCGCCTTGGTCCATGTCGAGATATTGACGAGAAGGCCGGCCGCGAGAAGCGCCGACAGCATTGCCCATGAAAAGGCGGTCCTGTCGGGAATGGTCCCGATGTTGATGATGCCGCTGGAAATGGTCTCGACCACGTTGCCGCCGGTGATCAGCGCGCCGGCAATCTCGCAGATGGCGGCGACGATGAGGGCGGCGGCAAGCGGCATGGCTTTGGCCCCAACCGCCGGGCCGACATTGTTCGTGACGTCGTTCGCGCCGATATTGATCGCCATATAGGCGCCGATGGCGACGGCGGCGATGATGATGACCGAACCCGCGGTGCCGGTGACGAAGACGCCGGCGAAGATGGCCGCCAGAACAACGAACATGAACCCCGCGCCAAGGCCGGCAAGCTGCTGCGTGACATGCAGCGTCGCCTCTTCGACACGGGTAATCTTGTCGAGATCCTTGTCGAGCGTCGGTTTCATATTCGATGGCGGCTTGATTGCCATTCAGACCTCGTTTGCCAGCATTCCCTTTCGTCCGGCAGTGTCGCAGGTTGAAGGCAATTTTACAGAAAGACTGTTACATCTCGCACATCTTTCCAAAAGGAAAGACGATAAAAGCCATGTTGGAAAAACAAACTGCACATTGCCACGTTCGGGGCGGGCGCGCTATTTCGAATGCGTCATCCGTTTGTCGAAAGCGAGCATCAGCGCTTTCAATTCCGGCTCGTTGACGCGTTTTCCCGCCTCCTGGGGGCTGACCCATTCCAGACGTCTGGATTGTTTTTCGGGAAAACTTTCCTGCATCTCCGAAACTTCGAGCAGATGCACCTGAACCCTGCACGGCACGTTGACGCCGCTGTTCAGCTTTTTCTCGTATTCGTAATAACCGAAGGGCGCCTTTTCCACCGTGCCTCTGACACCGGCTTCCTCATAGGCTTCCTGCTCGGCCACCGCATGGGCCTTCTTGTTGGCCATGGGCCAGCCCTTGGGAATGACCCAGCGTCCCGTATCCCGGCTGGTCAGCAGCAATACTTCCGGCTCCGGATTCTTCTTGGACAATCGATAGCACAGCGCCGCATATTGCTGTCGCGGCGGTCTGCGCAACATCAAGCCAACATCTGTCGCCAATCGATTCAAAATCTTCAATCCGAATAGGTCCTTCTTTGCCCGCTAATGATAATTGCTAATATAGATATCCCGTAAATTCCGCCAATCCCTCATGACCCATAACCCACTACTGTCTTCATGCAGATGAAGCCTGTAAGCCCGGAAAATGCGGAAGATGTGCGAACAGGGCTTCGACCGGGCGGCTTCCCGGGCAAACAGCCGATTGCGGCAATACCGTCTCTGTCTGCTTTCACGTCCTGAAACGCAAAACCGTTATGAATAATCGCCGGTATTGCGTTTGTCGGGATTTAATCCCCAATGCCGGAGGCCTTCGATAACGCCGTCGGCTTCCGTCGCACGCGCCTGGAAAAAACGATTGTCGAGACCCGCCAGCGAGACGAGCTCCGGCAATGCATTGCCCACGATCACGCCGCGAATATCATTCAATTCGAACATCGCCCGATCGTTGCCAGTATCGCCCGCGACCGCTGATTCGTCGAGGCCGATGCGCAATTGTCCACATAACCATGCAAGCGCCGCACCCTTGTCAGCGGCCTTCGGCAATATGTCGAGATCGCGGTCGCTGGAATAGACGATGCGGGCATCGATATCGGCGGCCACAAGTGCTGCTTCGATCTCGCCAAGTGCCGCATCATCAGCGCCATGCAGGAACCAGCTGGATTTCAGGCCGTGCTGATAGCGCTCCTCCTGCATCGTCACGCCCGGCACGCCGGCCATCACGTCACCGATCCTCTGCGGATCGAAACCGGTGCCGAGAGAGGTTTTATAGGCGCTTTCGAGTTCGCTGCGCTCTTTCGCGTGAAGCATGGTGCCGACCCCGCCGATGATGTAGTCGGGCTGCGGCAGCGGCACCTCTTCGATGAGCGCAAGCTGGTCGTCGATCAGCCTGCCGCTGTTGAAAACCAGAAGGGGACGTTGACCCTCCGGCAACGAATGCCAGAAATCGCGGAACCGGCGCGTGGCGTTGTTATCGCCGACGACGGTTCCGTCGAGATCGGTGGAAAAAAGGCGAAGCGGTTTCAATCGCCGTCGTTCCATGGTTCGGCCCAATCGGCTTCTTCCAGAACCGGCATCATGGTCCTGCCTTCCACAAGGGCGAGAAGCTGCTGGGCAATGCCGGTCCATGTGAACAGGCTGCGCGCCTTGTGCGCCCCCATGCGGGAAAGCCGCCCGTAAAGTCGCTCATGCTTGAACGGCTTCATCATGGTGATGCCGAGGTCTTCCTTGTCGAAAGGATCGGCAAACAGCGCATGGCGGCCGTAGCTGATGGCCCGGAACAACCCGCCATGGGTGGTGACGACGGTGGGCGTACCGCTCGCCATCGCCTCGATCGCTGTCATGCCGAATGGTTCATAGCGGCTTGAGAGCACGAAGAGATCGGCGGCGCGATAAATATCCGGCAGGTCCTCATCCGTGACGTAACCGGAAAAGGCCACCTTGTCTTCGAGACCGAGCGCTTTCACCCGCTCCTTCAGCTGGTTGAGGATCGTGGTTTCCTGCTCGTCCATATTCTCGCCGCCGACCGCCAGATGCAGTCGGGCTTCCGGTTCGCGCTCGGCAAGAACGGAGAAGCCGTCGATCAGCAGGTCATAACCCTTGTTGGTGGCAAGGCGTCCGAGCGCCAGCACCGTCTTGCCCTCGAAACCGAAACGCTGCCGGATCATCTGCCGCGTCGCATCGGAAACCGGGAAGAAACGGTTGTCGTCATAACCCGGCGGGATCATGTGGATGTGCTTGCGCTTCAGACCGTAATCCTCGATCAGAACGTCGAGCTGCACCGGCGTCGTGGCGATCACCATATCGCAACTGCGGTAGATGATCAGCTCGTGCTGGATACGTTCCCTGAAGTTGAATTCCAGTTCGAACGTATCGGCCTTTTCCGGATAGTCGGTCTCCATCTGGCGCTTTTTCCAGATGCCGAGCGAATGCGGTGTGTGCAGATGCGGGATTTTCAGCGCTTCGGAAAGCCGCTGCCCGGCGACACCCGCATCCCAATAATGGCTGTTGATGAAAGAATAATTCAGGTCGTTTTTCTTGATGAAACGCAGCGCGTTTTCGCACCATTCCATCAGGTGCCGGTGCAGATATTCCTTGGGAATGAAATCGCGCCCGCCGCAGGGAATGCGCACCACGCGGACGCGCTCGTCAACCTCATCGAATTCCGGCTGGTCTTCGAAGCGGCGGGTATAAAGATCGACAGTATAACCGAGCTGGCCGAGTTTGCGTGCAAGCTCAAGCACATAAACCACCTGTCCACCGGTGTCCGCAGCACCCAGCGGCGGGTGCGCGGCGACATAGCCATGCGTCGATATGAGAGCTATCCGCGGATAGCGTTCAGTTTCGCTCGTGGTCGTCATGGGTCCCATCTTGGTAAATTTTTCCAATTAACCCGATAAAAAGACCAAAGAGCACAAAAGGTTCCATCAAAACCTGAAAAAACAGGGTGCCGCATTTCGCCGGATGGCGTTTTCAGGGGCTGCGCTGCTGCTGCCTCAGGCGCGAAATCCGGTCCCATTCCCGCGCCTGGTGGGCCTTGGATGTCGTCTCCACGATGAAGTCGATATGGGCCTCCGCCGCCGCCCTTGCCGCGGCCGGATCGCTGGCGGCAATCGCATCGTGGATGGCGATATGTTGCCTCAGCACCTCGTCATGGGCGCCCGCAACGGTGAAGATGAGGTGGCGATTGTAAAAGATATCGTCACTCAGAAGCCGATAGCAGGAGCGTAACGTGTGCATCAGCACGATATTATGCGCCGCCTCGCCAATGGCGTTGTGAAATTCCACATCGCCCGCAAGCTCCTCTTCGAAATGGCCCGCCTCATGCGCTTCTCGCATTCTGTCCACGATGGCGGCGAGGTTGCGCCTGTCCGGTTCCGTCGCCCGCTGTGCAGCAAGTTCGGCGGTCATGCCTTCGATATAGCGGCGATATTCGAGGAAATCCCGCGTCGCCCGGCTGTGGCGGGTAATCAGCGCGCTCAAGGGGTCGGAAAAAACCGGGCCGACAATATCGGCGACATAGGTGCCGCCGCCATGCCGGCTGGTAAGAAGGCCACGGGTCTCAAGTTCCTTCAGCGCTTCCCGCAGGATAGGCCGCGAGACATCGAGGCGTTGCGCCAGTTCGCGCTCGCCGGGCAGCCTGTCGCCATCCCGCAATATGCCGTCGAGGATCAGTTCCTCGAAACGTAAGATCACCTCCTGCGATGTGCGGCTGTGCTCGATGCGCGCAAAAAGCGTTTCGTCCATCGCAGAAGTCTCCGGCGAAATCCCGCCCCGTATTTCGATGGTGGGCAAATTATCAGCGAAGCATCGCACTGGTCAAATATTCTATCCAGTTCCACGCCTCATCCGTGCCATGCCTGCGGCAACACGGCATCTGCCTTTTCGAATTGGCTTTTGTTAAAGCAGCAGCAGGACAGGGTGACGATGGCGGATTTTTCCGCCAGGTGGATCAAAACAATGACAGCGGCTTCGATTGCGGTGTTTTCATCGTGATCGATGTTTTAGAGTTTTTTCGCTTTTCTTCGAATCGCGAAAAAACTCTAACTCTTTATTTTAGCGCATTTCCGGACGGAAAACCGGGGTCCACTTTTCCTGGAAATGCTCTAATGAAACCGGCGCAACAGGCGGGGACGATATTGCAATGGCCAAGGGTAGAT
Source organism: Agrobacterium leguminum (assembly GCF_015704895.1). Taxonomy (GTDB): domain Bacteria; phylum Pseudomonadota; class Alphaproteobacteria; order Rhizobiales; family Rhizobiaceae; genus Agrobacterium; species Agrobacterium leguminum. Next base: position 24,117 of record NZ_JADQWB010000011.1, read on the forward strand.
TTGCTTTCGCAAGCGCGCCGGAAAGATCGCTGGCGCTCGGGGAAGTTCATGCGCGGCCGACGGTGCTTCTCGCACCCTCGCGCATCATCGTCCAGCTCGCCTTCATGATGGATGGCGGTTCGGCCGTGCATCACTCGGTCATCGCGGAAATGTCGCGCAGCCGCGGCGTTGCGCCGCCGGAGCGCGATGCCCGCCACCATGCCATGCCCTGGGGGCAGGGGACCTTGCGCTGGGAGCGGCATACCGAATTTTCGACCTGGTTCTGGGATGGCCCCGCGCCGGAAAAATTCGGCGGCGAGATTGCCGGCGATCCCTTCGGCGACGGCTTTTCGCCGCCCGGCTCGCTGATCTCGGGCGTGCGGCTGGAAATCCGCCCGGAAAATGGCGTGGCGTCTCAGGCGGAGACGATCTTCGAACCGACCAGCCTCTGTCACAGCGACGTGCGCGACGGTCAGGCGGCGATCCTCACCGATTTCCGGCAGGATCGCGACGGGCTGACGCAGATATTGGTGATCGACCGGGGCTTGAGCGATTACAGCCGCGGCGCGCTGGTGCAGCGGCTTCTCGATATCGAAACCTATCGCACCCTTGCCATGCTCGGCCTGCCGATGGCGCAGACGCTATCGCCGGAAATCCGCCGTATCGAAGATGGCCTGACCGGCATCACCCAGCGCATGAAAAACGGCGCGCGCGACGAGGCCGATGCGCTGCTGGCGGAAATGACCCGGCTTGCGGCCGAACTGGAAGCCAATGCCGCGCTCAGCCTCTATCGTTTCGGCGCCAGCCGCGCTTATGACGGCATCGTGCGCGAACGTATCCGGGCGCTTGCGGAAACCCCGGTGCAGGGCCACGAAACCATGGGCAGCTTTCTGGAACGGCGCATGGCGCCGGCCATGCGCACCTGTCAGTCGGTGGAGGAGCGACAGGCCAACCTGTCGCGCAAGCTCTATCGCGCCACGGCGCTCGTCCGAAGCTGGATCGATGTGGAGCTGGAGCGGCAGAATACAGTGTTGCTCAACACCATGAACAAGCGCGCCGCCATGCAGCTTCGCCTGCAGCAGACGGTCGAAGGCCTGTCGGTCGCCGCCATTTCCTATTATGTCGTCGGTCTGATCGGTTATCTCACCAAGGCGATCAGCCATGATGTGCTGCCGCTCGACCCTGCCGTCGTCACGGGCATCTCCGTTCCTTTCGCGGTTCTCGGCGTCTGGTGGGTGGTGCGCCGCATCCGCCGCTCCCATGCCGAGGGCGGGCACTGAGGGTCAAGTTTCCCTCATCCCTATGACAAGCACAGGGATGAGGATAGGTGGTGCCGACGCGACGCCTGCCTCAACCCTGCTCCCAATAGGGTGAAGGCCCATAGAGCCCGGCCAGATAATCGATGAACAGCCGCACTTTCGCAGGCAGGAACTGCCGGCTCGGATAAACCGCCGAGAGCGTGACGTTTCGCGATCCCTCATAACCCGGCAGAACCTGCACCAGCTTGCCGCTGCGCAATTCATGGCCGATATCCCAGGTGGAGCGCAGCGCAATGCCGAGCCCCGATATCACCGCCTCGCGGATCACCTCGCTGGAATTGGTGATAAGCATCCCTTCCGGGCGAATGCTCATCGCGCCGCCCGGTCCCTCCAGCCGCCAGACATCGTTATTATGGGCCGGCAGGCAGCGGTGCTTTTTCAGATCCTCGATTGTCGCGGGCATACCATGGGCCGCAACGTACTCCGCCGAAGCGCAAAGCACGCGGCGCACTGGCGCCAGCCTGCGGGCCACAAGGCTGGAGGAATTGAGATCGGCGATACGGATGGCCAGATCGTAACCACCCTCGATGATGTCGATGAATTCGTCGCTCAGCACCAGATTGACCGAAAGATCAGGATGCCGCTCCATGAAACCCTTCAGATGCGGCGCGATATGCATGCGCCCGAAGGAGGTCGGCGCGGAAACCTTAAGCGTGCCGTTGACCGTATTGGCGCGGCCGGACACGAAATCCTCGGCCTCCTCCAGCCCTTCCAGCACGGCAAGCACCCGCTCGTAAAAGCCCTGTCCCGCTTCGGTCAGCGAGATTTGCCGTGTGGTGCGCTGGAAAAGCCGCGCGCCGAGCTTTTCTTCCAGCCGCTTGATGCGCTTGGAAATGACGGCGGGCGAATAACCAAGCTCCCTTGCGGCCAGCGACATGCTGCCGGAGGCGGCAACGCTTGCGAAGACTTCCAGATCGCCCAGATTCGTCATAGTTGCCCTCGATTGTTTCCGGAATGGAAAAAATCCATAACATTTGATTGCGTCGTTTCAAAGTGGTAAAGAAAGAATACCAGTTGGTGAGATGGCATGGAGGAGGGGCGGTGACGCAGCCGATCAAGTTTCTGGAGCCGCGCGCGAAAGTCGTCGCAGGCCGCGACCGCATCATAGCGGACCTCAAGGATATTCTGCCGGCGGACTGTCTTGTGCACGAACCGCGCGAACTCGTGCCTTTCGAAACCGATGCCTTCGTTTCCTATCGCCGCCTGCCGCTGGCCGTGGCGTTGCCGAAAACGACGGAAGAAGTGGCGGCGGTCATGAAATATTGTCACCGTTACGGCATTCCGGTCGTGCCGCGCGGCGCCGGCACCTCGCTCTCCGGCGGTGCGATCCCGCAAGAGGATGCGGTGGTGATCGGCCTTTCCAAGATGGCCTCGATCCTCGAACTGGATTTTTACAATCGCACCGCACGGGTGCAGGCGGGCGTCACCAATCTTTCCATTTCCGATGCGGCCGGCGCGGAAGGTTTCTTTTATGCACCGGACCCCAGCTCGCAGCTTGCCTGCACCATCGGCGGCAATATCGGCATGAATTCCGGCGGCGCGCATTGCCTGAAATACGGCGTCACCACCAATAATCTGCTCGGTGTGAAAATGGTGCTGGTGGATGGCACAGTGCTGGAACTGGGTGGCAAGCACCTCGATGCTGCCGGCTACGATCTGCTCGCCCTCGTCTGCGGTTCGGAAGGCCAGCTCGGTATCGTGACGGAAGCGACGGTGCGGCTGATCGCCAGGCCGGAAGGTGCGCGACCGGTGCTGTTCGGCTTCGAGACGTCGGAGGAGGCCGGCTCCTGCGTGGCCGATATTATCGGCGCGGGCATCATCCCGGTCGCCATCGAATTCATGGACAAGCCGGCCATCGAAATTTGCGAGGCCTTCGCCAAGGCGGGCTATCCGCTGGATGTCGGCGCGCTGCTGATTGTCGAGGTCGAAGGCTCCGGGGCGGAAATGGACGCCATGCTGGCCGACATCGTGGCGATTGCCCGAAAACATGGCGTGAAGACGGTGAAGGAATGCCAGTCGGCCATGGAGGCGGCGGCGATCTGGAAAGGCCGCAAATCCGCCTTCGGCGCAACCGGCCGCATCGCGGATTACATCTGCATGGATGGCACCGTGCCGCTCTCCCAGCTTTCCTATGTGTTGAAAAAGACGAGCGAAATCACCGACCGCCTCGGCCTGCGCGTCGCCAATGTCTTCCATGCCGGCGATGGCAATATGCACCCGCTTATCCTGTTCAACGCCAACGATCCGGAGGATGCGGCCCGCGCGGAAGAGGCAGGCAATGAAATATTGAAGCTCTGCGTCGATGCCGGCGGCTGTTTGACCGGCGAACACGGTGTGGGCATCGAAAAACGAGATTTGATGCGCCACCAATATGGTGAGGCCGATCTTGCCCAGCAGATGGCGGTGCGTGCGGCTTTCGATGAGGGCTGGCTGATGAACCCTTCCAAGGTGTTTCCGCTGGAGGGGAGGGGATGATGGGTGTGGATTTTGTGATCTCTGTGGGTGTGGCTTACCCCCCTCTGCCCTGCCGGGCATCTCCCCCACAAGGGGGGAGATCGACTCGCCGCGACATCCCGCTAAATTCTCGAACGACGCGATTGAAACAATGCGCCAGCCTCTTGCCGATCTCCCCCCTTGTGGGGGAGATGCCCGGCAGGGCAGAGGGGGGTATCCCTCGCGCAAACGTCGCTGTCCCATGCCCGGAGCTCGCCGCCCCATGCTGACCCCCTACGCAGAAACCCAGGTCGCCGACATCATCCGCGACCACGCCACCCGAAAAGCCGCGCTGAAAATCATCGGCGGCAACACCCGCTCCGGTTTCGGCAATGCTATCACGGCAGATGAAGCACTCTCTTCCCGCGCCATGAACGGCATCGTCTCCTACCTGCCCGCCGAAATGGTCATGACCGTCAAGGCCGGAACCCCGCTCGCCACCGTCGAAGCGGCTCTCGCTGAAAATCGCCAGATGATGGCCTTCGAGCCTATGGATCACCGCCCGATCATGGTCACCGAAGGTGAGCCGACCATTGGCGGCGTCTTCGCCGCCAATATTTCCGGCCCCCGCCGTTATGTGGCGGGCGCCGCCCGCGACAGCCTGCTGGGTATCCGTTTCGTCAATGGCAGCGGTGAGGTCATCAAGGCCGGCGGCCGGGTGATGAAGAATGTCACCGGGCTCGATCTGTCGAAGTTCCTGGCCGGGTCTTTCGGCACGCTCGGTTTCCTCACCGAAGTCACCTTCCGCGTGCTGCCGAAACCGCCGGCGGAAAAAACCGTGGTCGTTTCCGGTCTCGACGATGAAGCGGCGACGCGCATCATGGCGGCGGCGATGGCGATGAGCGTCGAGGTTTCCGGCGCGGCGCATCTGCCGGAAAGCGTTCGTTCCCGTTTCATCGATGGCGGATTGCCGGACGGACCGGCGACCATCCTGCGGCTGGAAGGGCTCTCCGCCTCGGTGGAGGCGCGCACGGCCAAACTCCTTTCCGTCATGGACCGGGTCGGGCCGTGGGCGCTGCTGGAGGGTGAGGAGAGCAGGCTTTTGTGGCGGCAGGTGCGCGATGTCGCGCCCTATGCCGGACAGGCAGCGAAGCCCTTGTGGAAAGTCTCGGTCGCGCCTTCGGTTGGTCATCAGCTTGTCGCGGCGCTGCGCATGGAAGCGGGCATCGACGCCTTTTACGACTGGCAGGGCGGCCTTGTCTGGATGCAGATGGAGGCGGACCCCGAGGCGGATTTGCTGCGCGGCGCGATCCGGGCGCTCGGCGGCGGCCACGCAACTTTGGTGAGGGCGAGCGATGCGGTGCGCGCCACGGTCGCTGCCTTCGAACCGCGCCCGGCGGCGGAAGCGCTGCTTTCTGCGCGTATCAGGGAGAAGCTCGATCCGGCGGGCATCTTCAATCCCGGCAAGATGGCCGTAACGATGGAAGGGGCCGTCTGAACCATGCAAACATCCTTCACGCCCGAACAACTGGCCGATCCGCATGTGGCGGAATCCGAAAAAATCCTGCGCAAATGTGTGCATTGCGGCTTCTGCACCGCCACCTGTCCCACCTATGTCACGCTCGGCAACGAGCTGGATAGCCCGCGCGGCCGCATCTACCTCATCAAGGATATGCTGGAAAACAGCCGCCCGGCAGACCGCGAGGTCGTCACCCATATCGACCGCTGCCTCTCCTGCCTTGCCTGCACCACCACCTGTCCCTCCGGCGTGGATTACATGCATCTGGTCGATCATGCCCGCGCCCATATCGAACAGACATACAAGCGGCCCCTTATGGATAGGCTGATCCGCAATCTTCTGGTTGCCGTCCTGCCCCATCCCGCCCGTTTCCGGCTGGCGCTGCATCTGGCCCGGCTGGCACGGCCTTTCTCGGGTCTGCTTGCCAAAGTTCCGGCGCTGAAGCCGCTGCAATCCATGCTCGCTCTCGCCCCCGCCGCCGTGCCCGCGGCCTCCGCGTCAGCCCGTCCGGGAGAGCGGCCGGCCGAAGGCGAGAAGCGTGGAAGGGTTGCGATCCTCACCGGCTGCGCCCAGCCGGTGCTCGATCCCGGTATCAACGAGGCGACGTTGCGCCTGCTGGCGCGACTCGGCATCGAGGTCGTCGTGCCGAAGGGGGAGGGCTGTTGCGGTTCGCTGGTGCATCATATGGGGCGCGAGGAAGAGGCGCTCGCCTCGGCAAGGCGCAATGTCGATGTCTGGACGCGCGAGATGGAGAGTGGCGGTCTCGACGCCATCATCATCACCGCTTCCGGCTGCGGTACCACCATCAAGGATTACGGCCACATGCTGCGGCTCGATCCGGCCTATGCCGAAAAAGCCGCGCGGGTCTCGGCGCTCGCAAAGGACATCACCGAATATCTCGCCACCCTCGATCTGCCGCAAGGGCAGAGCCAGGGTCTCACGGTCGCCTATCATTCTGCCTGCTCCATGCAGCATGGCCAGAAGATCACGCTTGCGCCGAAACAACTCCTGAAGGCGGCGGGTTTTACTGTGCGCGATCCGGCGGAAGGGCATCTCTGTTGCGGTTCGGCCGGAACCTACAACATCCTGCAGCCGGAGATTTCCGCCAAACTCAAGGCGCGCAAGGTGAAGAATATCGAGGCCACCCGGGCGGATGTCATCGCCACCGGCAATATCGGCTGCATCACGCAGATCGGAACCGGCACGGATATGCCGATCCTGCACACGGTGGAGCTGCTGGACTGGGCCTATGGCGGGCCGAAACCGGCGAGGCTCTCGGTTTAGAAACGTCCCGTGGTACTTTCGACTGCGCAACACCCGAGGCAGCTTTCGCGCACGCACTTTCGGCATCCAGCCGGCGCGCGTCGGCGCGACGAGAAGAGTCTTTCCAGCCCAATGACTTGGGCTGACTGGATTCCGGCTCATGGCCGGAATGACGAAGAAAGAGAGCGTCGTCCACGCGGCACGCTCTGGGCCATATCTTTTAGAACTTATACGCCACGCCGAAATTCACCGCATTGGTAATGATATCGGTCTTCAACGAGCCGCCATTGTCGATATCGACGTCGACGAAGGAGTAGGTGCCCTTATATTCCACGAAAGTCGACCAGTTGTCGGTGATGCGGTAGCTGAGGCCGGCCTGCGCCTGCAGGGTTGCGCCGCCGAACTGGTATTCGAAGGTCTTGCCTGACGGGCGATATACTTCCACATGCGGCACGTTGATGCCGACGCCGGCGCCCACGTAAGGGGCGATCGGCAGCGATTCCAGCGGAAAACGGTAGAGCGCGTTGAGCGTCAGCAGGTTCAGGCCGTCGGTGAATTCGAAATGCGACCAGCCGGAACGGGCAAGCGTCTGGTCGTCGGCATAGACCTTGTCATGGGTAAAATCGAGCGAGATGCCGAAATTCCGCAGCTGGCCCTCATCGAACCAGTAGGTGCCGCGCACGCCCCAATAGGGCGGATTGGAAAACGACTTGCCTTCCCATCCGGCCCGGAAATCCGGCCCGTCGGAAACCTTCACATCGCTGTGCGGCGCGCTTTGCCAGCCGCCATAACCGGAAATTTCAAATTCGCCCGCGATTGCGGCAGAGAAGGAAACGCCGCTGAACAGCAGGGCGCAAACAAATAAACTATGGCGCGGCATGAAGTGAATCCAGATTGATATCAGTAATTCACCAAACCGTTTTTTGATAACATTTGAATGACAGAAACGAAAAACGGGCGGTCAGTTGACCACCCGTTTTAAGGCCGTTCCATCATCCCCCTGAGAGAGGTCCGGCTCCTGGCGTCCCCCGCCAAGTTTCATTCCAATGAAGTGAGCCGGATTGTACCGCCGCAAGGCGGCAATTCAAGCGGATACGCCGCCACACCGGCCCTGAAGCGGCCGGAAAGGCTGCACCGTTGCCGTCATATCACAATGACCTTGGTTCCGACGTTGACGCGCTCGTAAAGATCGGTGACATCCTCGTTGCGCATGCGGATGCAGCCGGAGGAATTGTTGCTGCCGATCGTCCACGGCTGGTTGGTGCCGTGGATGCGATAAAGCGTCGAGCCGAGATACATGGCGCGCGCGCCCATCGGGTTCGCCGGGCCGCCTTCCATGAAGGCCGGCAGGTAGTGTCCCTTCCTCGCCTCGCGGCTGATCATTTCCTTCGGCGGGGTCCAGCTCGGCCATTCCGCCTTGCGGGTTACCTTGTGGGTGCCGGCCCATTCGAAACCGGGCTTGCCGACGCCGACGCCGTACCGCCGGGCCTTGCCATCCGCGAGAACGAGATAGAGGAAGCGGTTCGGCGTATCGATGACGATGGTGCCGGGTTTTTCATTGGTCGGGTAGGTGACGATCTGCGGCAGGAATTGCGGCGCGATCTGGGTGCGCACCGGCGCGTTGGGGCGGACGGCGGCATTCTGCACCCGCGCCGGGCGCTGCGATGTGACGCCGGAGCTGGGGCGCTGCGGCATGGCGGCCTGGCGCTGCTGGAAGAACGGCTGGCGTGCGGCAGGCGCACGCGGATAAACCACGGGGCGGACATTGCCGCGACCGCCGAGCTGGGTGACCCAGGGGGCCGAAAGATCCGGGCTGACGACGACGGGCGGGCGCTCGCGATAACGCTCATTGGCCATGGCGGCCGGGGCGGCAAAGGTGGAAACGAGGCTCAGCGCCAGAAAAACGGACTTCATCGTCATCGGGTGGACTCTCTCTGCGGGATGTCGCAACTATGGATTTGCGGGACTGTTTGCCCGCTTTGCCGGACACGTTCGCACCTCGACGCCAGCGAATCGTAAATGGCTGTTCATTAAAAAGCGCTTGATTAGGGAAAGCTGGATTTAAGGTTAGCACCCGGTTTTGAAACGTGGTGAATGAGTGGTAAGTGCGCGGTCTGAACCGGTCACGGGCGGGAGCGGAAAAGGGTGGTTGCGGAATGAATGAAGCGGGACTTGAAACGGGCGCGGATGGCCTTGTGCGGTGTTTCTGGCAGCAGGGGCTTGCGGATTACAGCCGTTATCACGACGAGGAATGGGGTTATCCCGTCACCGACGATCGCCGCCTTTTCGAGAAGATCTGTCTGGAAGGTTTCCAGTCCGGCCTTTCCTGGCTGACGGTTCTGCGCAAGCGGGAGGCGTTCCGTCTCGCCTTCGCCAATTTCGAATTCGAAAAAGTGGCGGAATTCGGTGAGGCCGATATCGAGCGTTGCCTTGCCGACAAGGGCATCATCCGCCATCGCGGCAAGATCGTCTCGACCATCAACAATGCCCGCCGCGCCATGGAGTTGCGCGATGAATTCGGATCGCTCGCCCGTTATTTCTGGGGTTTCGAACCGGCCGCCGCAGAAAGGCCGCAAAGGCTGGACTATGCGACGTTAAGGGCCAACCCCACCAGCGACGCCTCCATTCGCCTCTCGAAGGACCTGAAGAAGCGGGGCTGGAGTTTCGTCGGCCCGACGACCGTCTATGCATTCATGCAGGCCATGGGTATGGTCAACGACCATATCGAAGGCTGTCATTGCCGCCAGCCGATAGAGGCCATGCGGCGGGAGTTTGTACGTCCATGAAGATAACCTCCCTTCTTCTGGCTCTTACCATGGCCGTGGCCGCCGTGCCGCATGCCTCCTTCGCGGAAGGCCGCAATGTCGACGGTATCTGGCTCGATGACGGCGAAAGGCTGAAGCAGGTGGCGCTGCCGCCGGCCGGGCCGCTGAAGCTTGACGGCTGGACGCGGCGCGGGCGCGGCGATGTCTATCGCCTGAAGGTGAAGGCTGGGCAGACGGTGAAGATCGAGCTTGCCGCCTCCAGCGAATTCGTGCTGATGGCGGTCTTCGATTTTTCGACGCCGGATGAGGACGCGATCTTCTTCAGCGATTCCGAAGGCAAGGTCGCAACGCTGACGCCGAAGGCGGATACGGAATGGCTGATCCGCCCGACGCTCATCCTGGGATCGCCACGCCGCGGTCTCGGCGCGCATTACACGCTGACGGTCAGCACCGGGAAATAACAGCCCGCCCTTTGTTTAAGCCGCCTGGGTCAGCACGATCAGGCCGAAACTCAAGACACCAAGCAGCACGAGCGACAGGCTGGCGGCGACGATGACCTTGCCGCCGGCATGGCGAAGGCTGCGAATATCGACCGAAAGGCCCAGCGCCGCCATCGACATGATGGTGAGGATGTTGGAGAGTGAGGCGACAGGGCCGATCAGAGCCTCGGGAATGAGGCCGAAGGACCGGGCCATGATCATCAGCACGAAGGCGATGATGAACCACGGAACCATCTGCTGCAATCTCAGGCGTTCCGTGCCGGACTGGCCATGGATGACGGAGAGGGCGGCGATGACCGGCCCCAGCATCAGCACGCGGATGAGCTTGACGATGGTTCCGGTCTGCACGGCGATTGCGCCGAGCGGGGCTGTGGCGGCCAGAACCTGCGGCACGGCATAGACCGTCAGGCCGGCGAAAATGCCATATTGGGTGGCATCGAGACCCAGAAGCTGCGGCAGGAATGGCATCAGCAGCACGGCGACGACGCCGAGAACCGCGGTGAAGGCAATCGAGGCGGCGACATCTTCCGGCTTCGCGCCGATGGCCGGTGCGGCGGCGGCGATGGCGGAATTGCCGCAGATGGAATTGCCGCAGGCGATCAGCGTCGCAAGCTTGGGTGGCAGGCCAAGCATCCGCCCGGCGGCATAGCTGACGATCAGCGACAGGGCGACGATCAGCGCAATGCCGCCGATCAGCAAACCGCCGGCACCTTTGAGGATGGAAAGGCTCAAGGACGCGCCGAGAAGCGCCACCGCGATTTCGAGCAGCGTCTTGGCGCTGAATTTGATGCCGGCCGAAGCGACCGCGGGCAGCGACACCAGCGAACGCAGCAGCGTGCCGATCAGAATGGCGAGCACCAGATCGCCGAGCCATGCATGGCCGGCAAGCCGCACCTGAAAGCGCTCCGCCAGAATGGCGGCGCAGCTGACCGCCGCGCAGATGAGAATGCCCGGCAGAAGCGGGGTGAGCCAGCGAAGCGAGAACTGAAAGGGATGAGCGAGGGTGCGATGTTGTGCCATGGCCAGACAATGCCGCAGCGGCCTGTTTTATTCTATCAAATAATATGGCATATATTATTCGATAAAATCGAATGAAAAGCCATGACCTTCGAACAGCTCCGCATTTTCATCGCCGTTGCCGAACGGGAGCACCTCACAAGGGCCGCCGAAGCCATCGGTTTGACCGCCTCCGCCGTCAGCTCCGCCATCAAGAATCTCGAGGCCTTTTACAATGTCGAGCTTTTTCACCGGGTCGGCCGCAACATCGAACTGACCGAAAGCGGCCGGGTGTTTCTGGGTGAAGCGAAGGCGACATTGGCGCGTGTGCGCAATGCGGAATTGATTCTCTCCGAAATGGGTGGGCTGACGCGCGGCGAAATCACCGTCTGCGCCAGCCAGACCATTGCAAGCTACTGGCTGCCGCCGATCCTGATGCAGTTCAAAAAACTTTATCCGGGCGTGACCGTGCGGCTCGATATCGGCAATACCAAGACGGTTACACAGGCCGTGCTTGACGGTCTGGCCGAGGTCGGTTTCATCGAAGGCAGGATTGATGAGCCGGCATTGATGGTGCAGCCCGTCGTGTCCGACAAGCTGCTGGTCGTCACCGGTTCGGCCCATCCTTTCGCGGATGGCCGTTATCTCACCGCGCTCGATATGCTCTACGGCACCTCATGGGTCCTGCGCGAACAGGGCTCCGGCACTCGCTCCGCCTTCGAGGCGGCGGTGCGGCAGATGGGGGTGGACCCCGGCGAGCTTTCGGTCATGCTCGAACTGCCGTCCAACGAGGCGGTGGTGATGGCGGCGCGCTCCGGCGGCGCGGCCACGGCAGTTTCCGCCTCCGTCGCCTCGCTGTTTCTGCGGCAGGGGCTGCTTGTCCGCGCCGGTATCGATCTGCCTGCCCGAAACTTCGCTTTGCTGCGTCACAAGGAACGTCATACCAGCCGGGCGGCCATGGAGCTGGAGCGCCTCAGCCGTGCGGCCTCGGAGGACTACAAGGCCGGTCTCGCGGGGTTGTAGCAGAGTGGCGAGTGGCACGGGTGGCATGGGAAGGCCGACGCTTGTTTCTTCTCCCCGCGGGGGAGAAGTCCGCGGTAGCGGGATGAGGGGGCGACGGTAGAGATAGACCGAGAGCTAACCCCCTCATCCGACCCTTCGGGCCACCTTCTCCCCGGCGGGGAGAAGAAAAGGGGAGCGCCGCAACCGGCGTTCCCCATTCGTCAGCATCAATTACTTGCCCTTGGACTTCAGCCAGGCCTTCATCATGGCGATCTCGCCTTCCTGTGCCTTGATGACCTCTTCGGCCAGCTTGCGGATTTCCGGGTCCTTGCCGTATTCGAGCTGGACCCTGGCCATATCGATTGCGCCCTGATGGTGTGGGATCATGCCGCGCACGAAATCGACATCGGCATCGCCGCTATAATCGATGGCCATATCGCCATGCATCTTCTTGCTGGCTTCCATGAAGGCCTTGGTGGACGCGCTGTCGCTCATGGTGCCTTTTGACATGTCGTGTCCGGCATGGCCGCCCGCTTCCTGTGCGAAAAGCGGCATGGCGAAGACGGTTGTGAAAGCGGCGGCGAGCGTGATGGTCTTGATAGACATGGATTATCCTTCCTGTGTCTGACGGATTTTTCGAAGATGGGTCTGAAAAAATCTGGGGTCAGGCGCGGGGAGGCGGTAGCGGCGGCGCGAAAGCCTTGCCGTCAAAGACGATGCCGCGCTGCGGCTTCGGATAGGCGAATGTCATCCGGCCGCTATCGGCGAAGATCGTTTGCGGAACCACGATCAGGCAGGCGGCGCAGGAACCGGGATGTGCGGCATCGCCACCATGCGGGCAGCAACCGCCCGCTCCCGCTCCATGAGCCCCATTCTCCGCATGCGCCTGAGATCCTTCGCTCCGATCAGCGGCTCGATGCGAATGGGCATCGTAATGTTTCATCGGCACCTGTGAGGATGCGGCCATGCCCGTAGCCATCGGCATGCTCATCGCCATCTGCGCTGGCATTGCGCCGTATAGCAGGCAGGCAAGGAACATCAATGTGCGGACCACCTGGGACATGGCGTGAATTTACCGCTGGAATTATGGAATAAGCATGGCCATCAGGTCAGTTCACGTGCAATGACGTGATGCACGATGCGGTAATCCCTGCTCTCCTCGCCAAACGGGGCAAGCGGCCATTCCCATGCGGCGGCGGGGGCAGGAAGCTCGATGCCATGCAGCAGGTCTTCATGCTGGTGGAGCTTACCGTCTTTGCCGATGATGTCGAAGGAGGTGTCCGTTATCAGGCAGGCTTTGCAGGGCAGGCCAACCAGCGCTTCTAGATGGGTGTGAATGAGCTTCGGCAGAAGATCGTCCGGGGCATTTGCGATCTTTTCCCGCTCCAGCCGGTGGCGTGCGCCGGTGCCGATCTGTGACAGGAGATTGGCCGATACCACGAGATCGAGATAGGGCACCCGCCGCAGGAAATCGAGCGGTTCGGCCGGCCGACCGGCGAGAACATCGTCAAAGCCGGAAAGATCGCGGTTGGCGATGCGGACATTCTTTTTGGCATTGAGGCGCAGCTTCGCCTGCACGCTGGCAAGATGCACCAGATCGACCAGCACGACCGTATCGAACATCGCCACCAGCGCATCATAAGGCACATCGCGCAACAGGCCAGACCCCAGCACCACTGCCGTTCGCCGCTGCTTCAGCTTTCGGGCCGATTGCAGCACGAATTGCCGGCTGTTGTTTTCATGCTCCGCCCAGGCTTTGGCACAACGGTTGGCGCGCGCCCACAGGTTGACGGAATAGCGGATATGCGGCCGGAATTCTTTCGGCGTGACCGCGCGTGTGGCGGCATATTGCAGGGCTTCGAGGATCATGAATGCCTAACGGTAGATTTAACGGCGATGGCCGATTTCGACCACCGGCACGACGAGCTTGTGATCCTGTATATCGCAGATGATGCGGTAATCGCCCACCCGGTAGCGCCAGAAATTTCCGAGCTCGGAGCCTTCCAGGGCGGCGCCGGTCTGGCGTGGATCATCCAGTGCCGCCAATCGTTCGTGCAGAAAACTCCGGATTCGCTGGCGCGTTTCCGGATTTATCTTGCGCATCTCTTTCTGGACAAGCGTGTGATACTCAATTGTCCAGATCACGCCAGAACTCCTCGGCGCTTACAACCTTCGATTCTCCACGCTGAATGCGCCGCGTCGCTTCCTCGGCGAGATGGAGATCTTCCATATCCTCGATATGTTTCTCGATCGCCTCGCGGATGTAATAGGCGGATGTGCGGCCGGTGCGCTCGGACAGCGCCTTCAGCCGCTCATAGGTCTCATCAGGCAAGCGGATGGCCGTCTGTTTGCTCATGGGTCGCGTCCTTCCCGATCCGAATTGGGATACATGTATCCCATATAGCCCGCTTGGCTGCGTGAGCCAGTAAAACCGGAGCCTTTGCGGCTTGCCGCACCGGGCTTCATCCTCTAATACACCGGCTTGATTTCAGGAAAATATCGGATCGGCCCCATGAGCGAAAAAGCAAAAAAGCCTCAGAAACTGAAAGCCCGCCTGCCGCGCGGCTTCGTGGATCGCTCGGTTGCCGATATTCATGCCACCAATGAGATGATCGAAAAGATCCGCAGGGTCTATGAGCTTTACGGCTTCGATCCGGTGGAAACCCCGCTGTTCGAATATACCGATGCGCTCGGCAAATTCCTGCCCGATAGCGACCGCCCGAACGAAGGCGTGTTTTCGCTGCAGGATGACGACGACCAATGGATGAGCCTGCGCTACGATCTGACCGCGCCGCTCGCCCGTCACGTCGCGGAAAATTTCAACGAAATCCAGCTGCCATACCGCACCTATCGCGCCGGTTATGTCTTCCGCAATGAAAAGCCCGGCCCCGGCCGCTTCCGGCAGTTCATGCAGTTCGATGCCGATACGGTGGGCGCCGCCGGCGTGCAGGCCGATGCGGAAATGTGCATGATGATGGCCGATACGCTGGAAGCGCTCGGAATTCAGCGCGGCGACTATGTCATTCGCGTTAACAACCGCAAGGTGCTCGACGGCGTCATGGAAGCCATCGGCCTCGGCGGCGAGGACAATGCCGGTCGTCGCCTCAACGTGCTGCGCGCCATCGACAAGCTCGATAAGTTCGGTCCCGAAGGTGTGAAGCTGCTGCTCGGCCCCGGCCGCAAGGATGAATCCGGCGACTTCACCAAGGGCGCTGGTCTTGGCGAGGAGCAGATCGAAAAGGTGCTGTTTTTCGTCAGCATCAAGGATTATGCGGCAAGCGCCGATGATCTGGCCAAACTGGTCGCGGGCACCTCGAAAGGCGAGGAAGGCGTTGAGGAGCTGAACGTCATCGGCGCTCTGGTTACCAGTGCCGGTTACGATGCGACGCGCATCAAGATCGACCCCTCGGTCGTTCGCGGCCTCGAATATTATACCGGCCCCGTCTATGAAGCCGAGCTGACATTCGACGTCACCAATGAAAAGGGCGAAAAGGTCGTGTTCGGCTCCGTCGGCGGCGGCGGGCGTTATGACGGCCTCGTTTCGCGCTTCATGGGCCAGCCGGTTCCGGCCACGGGCTTCTCCATCGGCGTTTCGCGCCTGATGACGGCGCTGAAGAACCTTGGCAAGCTCGGTCAGGTCAAGCCGCTTGCCCCCGTTCTCATCACCGTCATGGATGGCGATGTGGAGAGCATGGGTCGTTACCAGCGCTTCACGCAGGCGCTGCGCGCCGAGGGCATCCGCGCGGAAATGTACCAGGGTAACTGGAAGAAATTCGGCAACCAGCTGAAATATGCCGACCGCCTCGGTTCCCCCATCGCCATCATTCAGGGTGGTGATGAGCGCGCCGAAGGTGTGGTGCAGATCAAGGATCTGATCGAAGGCAAGCGCCTGTCCGGCGAGATCGAGGACAATGCCAGCTGGCGCGAGGCGCGCGTGGCGCAGGTCAGCGTACCGGAGGCCGATCTGGTGGCGAAGGTCGGCGAGATTCTGGAGCATCAGGCAGAGGACGTTCGCCGCGCCGCCGAAGGGCGCTGAAGCCATGGCGATCCTTGCGCTCGACCATGTTCAGCTGGCGATGCCGGCGGGCCGCGAAGATGAGGCGCGCTCTTTCTATGGCGGCCTGCTCGGCTTTACGGAGCAGGCAAAGCCCGCCAATCTGGCCGCGCGTGGCGGGTGCTGGTTCAGCCGAGGTTCGATAAAACTGCATCTCGGCGTCGAGCAGGATTTCCGCCCGGCGAAGAAATCCCATCCGGCCTTTCTGGTCGATGATATGGCAACCTTGCGAAAAACACTTGAAACAGCAGGCTGCCATGTGGTTGAGGATGAGCCGCTTGAAGGGTATCACCGGTTTTATGTCCATGATCCCTTCGGAAACCGCATCGAAATGATGCAGCCGCTCGAACCGTGACGAAAAGTACCGTTCCATGCCCCTGATCGACATGCCGGAATTTTCCGGAGAGCTACTGGAAGAATTCGCCGCGCGCCGCACGAGCCGCGTGAACACGCCCGTCATCCAGCCCGCCGAACCGTTTCTGGATATGGCCGGCGAGGATTTGCGCCGCCGTATCTTCATGACGGAGAGCGAGACGGGCGAGAGCCTGTGCCTGCGCCCCGAATTCACCATCCCGGTCTGCCTGCGCCATATCGAAACGGCGACCGGCACGCCGAAGCGTTATTCCTATCTCGGCGAAGTCTTCCGCCAGCGCCGCGAAGGTGCCAACGAGTTTTATCAGGCCGGTATCGAGGATCTTGGCGATACCGATATCGCCGCCGCCGATGCCCGTGCTGTCATTGACGCCACCGGCATTCTGCAGCGCCTGCTGCCGGGCCGGTCGCTTGCCGTCACGCTGGGCGACCAGCAGGTGTTCGAGGCGGTGGTTGCCGCCCTCGGCCTGCCGCTTGGCTGGCAGAAGCGTCTGGTGCAGGCCTTCGGCGATATGGCGCAGCTCGACGCGTTGCTGGAAAGCCTTGTGCATCCCAAGCCGATGACGGGGCTGGACGCCCGCGTCGCCGGCCTTCTGGCAACGGGCGACGAGACGGTGCTGGTCGATTATCTCGATACGGTGATGCAGGAAACCGGCTATTCCACCAATGCCAGCCGCGCGCCGCAGGAAATCGCCCGCCGCCTGCGGGAAAAACTGGCGCTTGCCGCCACGCGCCTGCCGGATGAAAGCTTCGCGCTGCTCAAGCAGTTCCTGGCCCTGAAGGCGCCGTTGCCGCAGGCATCGCAGGTTCTGGCGGATTTTGCCGCAAAGGCGAAGTTGAAACTGGATGGCGCGCTGTCCGCTTTCGACAAACGTGTCGCAGCGCTTGCCAATGCCGGTGTTGATCTCGAAACCGTCACCTATGGCGCGGCCTTCGGTCGTCCGCTCGATTATTACACCGGCCTCGTTTTCGAGGTGGTGGAAGCGGGTGGAGACAGTGTGCTGGCCGGTGGCGGCCGTTTCGACCGGCTGCTGACCCTGCTCGGCGCACAGGAAAAAATCCCGGCCGTGGGCTTCTCGCTCTGGCTGGATCGCATCGAAGCGGTGCGCAGGAGCGACAAGCCATGATCACCATCGCATTGCCCTCCAAGGGCCGGATGAAGGAAGACGCCTCCGCCGTTCTGGAACGCGCCGGGCTGAAAGTCGCGGCTGTCGGCAATGACCGCTCCTATCGCGGCCGCATCGAAGGGCGCGACGATATCGAGATCGCT
This sequence comes from Agrobacterium leguminum, assembly GCF_015704895.1. Taxonomy (GTDB): domain Bacteria; phylum Pseudomonadota; class Alphaproteobacteria; order Rhizobiales; family Rhizobiaceae; genus Agrobacterium; species Agrobacterium leguminum. The sequence continues at coordinate 41,589 of NZ_JADQWB010000011.1, forward strand.
TATCTGTCGGCCTCCGAGATCGCCCGCGAGATCGGCGCCGGTACGGTGGATTTCGGCGTGACGGGAGAGGACCTCGTGCGCGAGGGACTGACCAACGCCGATGCGCAGGTGGAGTTCTGCGCCCGCCTCGGTTTCGGCCATGCGGATGTCGTGGTCGCCGTGCCGGAAATCTGGCTGGATGTGGACAGCATGGCCGATCTCGGCGATGTCGCTTCGGAATTCCGCGCCCGCCATGGCCGCAGGCTCGCCATCGCCACCAAATATTGGCGGCTGACTCAGCAGTTCTTTTCGCGCCAGCACGGCATTCAGCTTTATCGCATCGTTGAGAGCCTTGGCGCGACCGAGGGTGCGCCGGCAGCGGGGCAGGCGGATATCATCGTCGATATCACCTCGACCGGCTCGACGCTGAAGGCCAACCACCTGAAAATCCTCTCGGACGGCATCATCGTCCGTTCGGAAGCCTGCTTCGTGCGCGCCCGCAAGCCGGAACACGAAGGCGATGCGGCGGTTCAGGAGATCGCCTCGCGCATCAGGGCTGCGGTCTGACGACGTAAAACAAAAAGCCGCCGGAGCGATCCGGCGGCTTTTTTATTGGTCGATCCATTTGGCTTATGCGTGGGCCACAGCCGCGCCGCGTCTTGCGTCGACGGAGTAGGCGCCGGGGCCGAAGGCGGCAAGCAGGATGTAAGCGCCGGCAAGGGTGATGTTCTTCACCATCATGATGCCGTTCAGCGTGTTGATCCAGCCAAGAGCCGGCTCAGGCCAGCCGGGAACGGCAACGGTGCCGCTGTGGAACACCAGACCGGTGAAGACGCAGAAGACGGCAAGCGCCCAGGCAGCGATTTTAGTCTGGAAACCAGCGAGAATGGCCAGACCGGCAACGAGTTCGAACAGGCCTGCGATATAGGCAAGGGCGGTTGCGGCGGGCAGGCCGGCGCCCGTGATCATGCCGGCCGTGCCGGCCGGATCGACGAGCTTGCTGAAGCCCGAGGTGATGAAGATGAAGGAAAGCAGAATACGGGCGATGAGAACGAGAACGTTCTGGCTGCTGGACATGGATATCTCCGGTAAATAGTCGGCGTGTCGCCGGTTGAACTGCAATGTCTGGAGATATCAATGACCGAAAATCATCCGCCCATAAAGATGAACAATAGAAGACAAATCGTCTTCATTTTGTGAACGGTGCTGAGCGTCTGTCCCGCTATGTTCAGGCGGCGAAGCGAATATCCTCAAAGCGCGGAAACAGGAAAAGCCCTGATATGCGCCCTTGCTGCCCGTCTTCGAAGCCGGAAGATTCACCCATGCAGATGACCGGCTGCCGCATCGCCGGCAAGATGGAGAGGCCGGTTGAAAAACAGAAACGTGAAGGTGCGGTGGAGACCTGCTCGAAAAGTTCCAGAACGCGGGCGTGGTCAGCGCGGTCGTAACAGCGGACAAGGCTGAGCAATCCGCACTCGCCCGGCGGCAGGCCGTGCATGAACGATGCGTGTTCGCCGAGCCGGATGACGCCACTGGAAAGATCGCTGCTCCACTCCTCCGACATGAAGAAATGCGACAGGGTCCGGGGATCGGGCGCGGTTGTTACCGCCGCAGGCAGAGCATCGTTGCGTCTTGATATTTCAAACAAATCGCGCCCCCGCATGAACACGTGCCAGCGCCGCCACTTCAAGCGCCACTGCCAGGTTGAACCTTTACCGCCACCCGCAGTCGAACGTGTTTGCCAGGCATCGAAACCCCTTCAATGCTGGCCGCCCCGTCGCGGAACCCTTACGGGGGGTGACTTATAGTTTATTTTCCCCTACCTACAACAACCAGCCAGTGAGAAAATCAAAAATATTATGTATTTCTTCTTCAAAATCGCGAGACATGCGAAAAAGCACAACTAAATAGCGCACTTATAAGCCGATCCGAGTGGAAATCGGCCCCGTATGGGGCGGTGATTCGCTCTTGAATGTGCCCCATTATTGCATAGGGCTGCAAAAAATAGCCGGATAAAATCATGCCTGTTCCAAAACGGGACAATACACGAACCTTTCCGCTTTCGGCCTTCAGAATTGTGCAACCTGTTGATTTCATGAGGCATCTCTCGCGAGAGCGCCGGCGTCATCCTTGGACCTGTCCCACTGCCGTCCGATTTAAATTCCGGACGGCCGGCAGCCTTTTTAAAGACAGTAGTGGAGGGTCAACATTCCCTCGACGTCATCCTCGGGCCTGTGCCGAGGATCTAATCACGTCGAATAAAATCAATCGGTTGCAGATCCTCGGGACAGGCCCGAGGATGACGTCGGCGTGATTGGCTTTGGCACGGCATACCCGAAAATAATAGAACCAATGACACATGACTTCTTCGAGAAATTTAAACCGGACAGCAATGGGCCTGTCCCAAGGATGACGCCGATAAGATGTGCCGCCTTCCGTCAATCACACAGGCACGACAAAGAAAAAGGGCGGTCCGAAGACCGCCCTTTCTTAATTCCGGTGACAGGACTGATTAGAAGTCCATGCCGCCCATGCCGCCGCCCGGCATTGCCGGCATCGGAGCGTCCTTCTTCGGAAGCTCGGCGATCATGGCTTCGGTGGTGATCAGCAGCGAAGCAACCGAAGCTGCGTTCTGCAGAGCCGTACGAACAACCTTGACCGGGTCGACGATGCCGAGCTGGATCAGGTCGCCATATTCGCCGGTCTGGGCGTTGTAGCCGTAGTTGTCTTCGTTCTTCTCGAGGATCTTGCCGACAACGATGGAAGCTTCGTCACCTGCGTTGTCTGCGATCTGGCGAACCAGAGCCTGCAGAGCGCGGCGGATGATGTTGATACCGGCTTCCTGGTCGTCGTTTTCACCCTTTGCGGTGATCTTCGTGGACGAACGCAGCAGGGCAACGCCGCCGCCCGGTACGATGCCTTCCTGAACGGCAGCGCGCGTCGCGTTGAGAGCGTCGTCGATGCGGTCCTTCTTTTCCTTCACTTCGACTTCCGTCGAACCGCCGACGCGGATAACGGCAACGCCGCCAGCGAGCTTGGCAAGACGTTCCTGCAGCTTTTCGCGGTCGTAGTCGGAGGTGGTTTCTTCGATCTGGGCCTTGATCTGGGCAACACGACCTTCGATGTCGGACTTCTGGCCGGCGCCGTCAACGATCGTGGTGTTTTCCTTGGAGATCGAAACCTTCTTCGACTTGCCGAGCATGTCGAGGGTAACGTTTTCGAGCTTGATGCCGAGGTCTTCGGAAATGACGGTACCACCGGTCAGGATGGCGATGTCTTCCAGCATGGCCTTGCGGCGGTCGCCGAAGCCAGGAGCCTTGACGGCAGCGATCTTGAGGCCGCCACGCAGCTTGTTGACGACGAGCGTTGCAAGAGCTTCGCCTTCGACGTCTTCAGCGATGATGACGAGCGGCTTGCCGGTCTGAACGACGGCTTCGAGAACCGGCAGCATGGCCTGAAGGTTCGAGAGCTTCTTTTCGTGCAGGAGGATGTATGCGTCTTCGAGGTCCGCAACCATCTTTTCCGGGTTGGTCACGAAGTAGGGCGACAGGTAGCCGCGGTCGAACTGCATGCCTTCGACGACTTCGAGTTCGGTTTCGGCGGTCTTGGCTTCTTCGACGGTGATGACGCCTTCGTTGCCGACCTTCTGCATTGCTTCAGCAATGTCGAGACCGATCTGACGCTCGCCGTTTGCGGAGATCGTGCCGACCTGCGCAACTTCTTCAGACGTGTTGATCTTCTTGGCCTTGGCCTGAAGGTCCTTGACGACTTCAGCAACGGCCAGATCGATACCGCGCTTCAGGTCCATCGGGTTCATGCCGGCAGCAACTGCCTTGGAACCTTCGCGAACGATGGCCTGGGCCAGAACGGTCGCGGTGGTGGTGCCGTCACCGGCGATGTCGTTGGTCTTGGAGGCAACTTCGCGAACGAGCTGTGCGCCCATGTTCTCGAACTTGTCTTCCAGTTCGATTTCCTTGGCGACGGAAACGCCGTCCTTGGTGATGCGCGGAGCGCCGAAGGACTTGTCGATAACGACGTTACGACCCTTCGGGCCGAGGGTGACCTTTACTGCATCAGCAAGAACGTCGACGCCCTTGAGCATCTTTTCGCGTGCTGTGCGGCCGAATTTTACTTCTTTGGCTGCCATTTTCAAAACTCCTGGTTTCGAATGGCCGGATCGGGTCCGGCTTGGAATTTAAGGAAACGATGGGTCGACTGAAATCAGCCGATGATGCCCATGATGTCGGCTTCCTTCATGATCAGAAGGTCTTCGCCGTTGAGCTTGACTTCGGTGCCCGACCACTTGCCGAACAGAACGCGGTCGCCAACCTTGACGTCGAGAGCGACGACCTTGCCGGCCTCGTCACGTGCGCCGGAACCGACGGCGACGATTTCGCCTTCCTGCGGCTTTTCCTTGGCGGTATCGGGAATGATGATGCCGCCCTTGGTCTTTTCTTCGGACTCAACGCGACGAACGACGACGCGATCGTGAAGCGGGCGGAAATTGGTGCTTGTCATTGTCTAATCCCTCGATCAAATGACTGCGCGAGCTTTTGGAACTCGCCTGATGGGTGTTAGCACTCTCCTTTATCGAGTGCCAGCGGAACCGAGATAAGGAGGGCTTCTGCCGGAGTCAAGAACGCCCTGTCTGAAAAATTTCATGGCTTATGGTTATCAGCGTTCCATGACAGAAATTTCCCATGCGCGGACGGGCGCGGCGACGTCGTTCTTTTTGCCCGTTGCGGCCGCATCGCATCTAAGGGGCATTTGTGTTCATGCTGCGTCAGGCTGGCCAAAGACCGGTCTGGCGGCGCTTTTTTCCTTGCCATCGGCGTCCCGCTTTGCGATGTGACGCTCACCCTCTTCTCGCATCCGGAAAGCATCTCATGGCCCATCGCATTCTCACTCTCGGCGAAATCACGGCTGGGTTCGACGTTATTCTTTCGGATGTCTGGGGCGTGCTGCACAATGGCGTCAGCGCCTTTCCGGATGCGGCGGTTGCGTTGCGGGAAGCGCGCAAGGCCGGCAAGACGGTGGTGCTCATCACCAATTCGCCGCGTCCCGCTCCCGGCGTCATCGCCCAGCTTCGCGTTCTCGGCGTGCCGGATGAAGCCTATGACCGCATCATTACCTCTGGTGACGTTACCCGCGGCCTGATCGCGGAAGGTCCGAAAAAAGTCTTCCTGCTCGGCCCGGAGCGGGATCTGCCGCTGCTGGACGGTCTCGATGTCGAGCGCGTCGGCGAGGCGGAAGCGCAGTCCGTGGTCTGCACCGGCTTTTTCGATGACGAGACGGAAACGCCCGAGGATTATACCGAAATGCTCAAGGGCTTCATTGCCCGCAACGTGCCGATGATCTGCGCCAATCCCGATCTGGTGGTGGAGCGCGGCGAGCGCATCATTCCCTGCGCCGGCGCCATGGCCGCTTACTACGAACAGCTCGGCGGCGAGGTCCGCATTGCCGGCAAGCCGCATGCGCCGATCTATGAAGCCTGCCTTGCGGCGGCCAAAGAAGTGCGCGGCGCCTTCGCCAAGGATCGCGTGCTCGCCATCGGCGACGGCATGCCGACGGATGTGAAGGGCGCGATTGCGAGCGGTCTCAACCTTCTTTATATCAGCGGCGGCATTCACGCCGCCGAATATACGCTGAACGGCCAGACGGACGAGGCGCTTCTCAACGCCTATCTCAAGGGGCAGGGTGCTGCTCCCGGCTGGTGGATGCCCCGTCTCGCCTGAGGACGTCTTGCCTGAGGAATAGCTGGCGCAGGAATGGATCGATTGCCATGACCGTCTTTCACCGCAATGAAAAAAAGGAGCCGCTGCCGGAAGCTCTTCGCGGCGGCGTCATCGCCATCGGCAATTTCGACGGCGTGCATCGCGGCCACCGGGCTGTGCTGGATCGTGCCCTGGAACTGGCGGAAGCCCGCGGCGTTCCCGCGCTGGTGCTGACCTTCGAGCCGCATCCCCGTTCCGTCTTCCGTCCCGATACGCCGGTCTTTCGCCTCACGCCCGCGCCATTGAAGGCGCGCATCCTTGAGGCCATCGGTTTCCGCTCCGTCATCGAATATCCCTTCGACCGGGAATTTTCGCAGCGCTCGGCGGAGGAGTTCGTCCAGTCCATTCTGGTCGACTGGCTTCATGCCAGCGCTGTCGTCACCGGCTTCGATTTCCATTTCGGCAAGGGCCGCGAAGGCGGCCCGGCATTTCTGATGGAGGCCGGCAAACGCCATGGCTTCGACGTGACGCTGGTGGATGCCTTCCGCGACGAGGGCGCTGATGTCGTCTCCTCCAGCCGGATCCGCTCGCTTCTGTGCGAAGGCGATGTGGCTGGCGCCGCAGGCCTGCTCGGTTATCGCTTCACGGTGGAAAGCGAAGTCATCGGCGGCCAGAAGCTCGGCCGCACGCTGGGTTATCCTACCGCCAACATGGCGCTGGCGCCGGAAACGGAACTGAAGGCGGGCATCTATGCCGTGCGGTTCCGCCGCCCGGACGGTTCGATCCGCGATGGCGTGGCAAGCTTCGGTTACCGCCCGACCGTCACCGAAAACGGTGCGGCGCTGCTCGAAACATTCGTCTTCGATTTTTCCGGCGATCTTTATGGTGAGGTCTGTTCGGTCTCCTTCTTCGGGCACCTGCGCGACGAGCTGAAATTCGACGGTCTCGATCCGCTCGTCGCCCAGATCAGGCGCGATGAAGAAGAGGCGAGGGCGATGTTATCGGGCGTGCGCCCGCTCAGCGAACTGGACGCCAGGATCGCGTTCTGACCGGGTAAGGCCGGTCAGCCTCTGTTCCGGCCGATATTGCCGTCGCTTTTCTCTTCCTTTTTGCCGGAAAACCGCATAAACAACCGGCCATGTCCCAATACCGGTTGATGTTCAAAACTCAGATTGGCCGAATTATTGGCCCGGCCTTCCGCCCGCTCTGACGAGCCGGAAGGTCCGGGATTTTGGCGCTTGTCATGACTTTGGTCATGGCGCTTTCCGTATTTGCCCTCTTTGAAATTGAGACGGCGCGACCGACACGGCGCGCAACAACGGTACGATTATGAGCGACACCGCAGAAAAATTCGACTATTCCGCCACCCTCTATCTGCCGCAGACGGATTTTCCGATGCGCGCCGGCCTGCCGCAGAAGGAACCGGAAACGGTGAAACGCTGGCAGGAAATGGGCCTCTACAAACGCCTGCGCGCCTCCGCCGCCGGCCGCGAAAAATTCGTGCTGCATGACGGCCCGCCCTACGCCAACGGCAATATCCACATCGGCCATGCGCTGAACAAGATCCTGAAAGACGTCATCACCCGCTCGTTCCAGATGCGCGGTTACGACGCCAATTACGTTCCGGGCTGGGATTGCCACGGCCTGCCGATCGAATGGAAGATCGAGGAAGCCTATCGCGCCAAGGGCAAGAACAAGGACGAGGTTCCGGTCAACGAATTCCGCAAGGAATGCCGTGACTTTGCGGCTGGCTGGATCAAGGTTCAGTCAGAAGAGTTCAAACGCCTCGGCATCGAGGGCGACTTCGACAATCCCTACACCACGATGAACTTCCACGCCGAAGCCCGCATCGCCGGCGAACTGCTGAAGATCGCCCGCACCGGCCAGCTTTATCGTGGCTCGAAGCCCATCATGTGGTCGGTCGTCGAGCGCACGGCGCTGGCGGAAGCCGAAGTCGAATATGCCGATGTCGAGAGCGACATGATCTGGGTGAAGTTCCCGGTTGTGGAATACCATCTCGGTTTCAATCCCGATGATACCAATTCAGTCGAACGAAAAGATCTGCTTCGGGCTGATCTTTATAGTGCTTCCGTCGTCATCTGGACCACCACGCCGTGGACCATACCTGGCAACCGCGCCATCGCGTTTTCGTCGCGGGTCGAATATGGCCTCTACGAAGTCGAAAGCGCGCAGAACGATTTCGGTCCGCAGCCGGGCGAAAAGCTTATCTTCGCCAAGAAGCTCGCCGATGAGGCAGCCGCCAAGGCAAAGCTGACCTTCAAACTCGTTCGCGACGTGAAAACCGAAGAACTGGCCGCCATCACCTGCGCCCATCCTTTGGCGTCGCTTGGCTACGATTTCCCGGTCCCGCTTCTCGAAGGCGATCACGTCACCGACGATGCCGGTACGGGTTTCGTGCACACCGCGCCGAGCCATGGTCGCGAGGACTTTGACGTCTGGACCGCACATCAGCGCGAGCTGGAAGCGCGCGGCGTTTCGTCGGCCATCCCGTTCCCGGTTGGCGATGACGGTTTCTACACCGAAGACGCCCCCGGTTTCGGCCCGTCCGCCGAAGGCGGCGCTGCCCGCGTCATGGACGATAACGGCAAGAAGGGCGATGCCAATGACCGCGTCATCAAGGCGCTGATCGCGGAAAACAACCTGTTTGCCCGTGGCCGTCTGAAGCACAGCTATCCGCATAGCTGGCGCTCCAAGAAGCCGGTCATCTTCCGCAACACGCCGCAATGGTTCGTCTATATGGACAAGGAACTGGGCGACGGCACGACGCTGCGTTCGCGCTCGCTGAGCGCTATCGACGACACCCGCTTCGTTCCGGCTTCCGGCCAGAACCGGCTGCGCGCCATGATCGAAGGCCGGCCCGACTGGGTCCTGTCGCGCCAGCGCAGCTGGGGCGTGCCGATCGCCGTCTTCGCCGACGAGAAGGGTGAAGTCCTGATCGATGAGGCCGTCAACGCCCGCATCCTTGAGGCCTTCGAGGCCGAAGGTGCTGACGCCTGGTTCGCCGAAGGCGCCAAGGAGCGTTTCCTCGGCAATGACCACGACCATGCCCGTTGGCAGCAGGTCATGGACATTCTCGACGTCTGGTTCGACAGCGGCTGCACCCACACCTTCACGCTGGAAGACCGCCCGGACATGAAGTGGCCGGCGGATGTCTATCTGGAAGGTTCCGACCAGCATCGCGGCTGGTTCCATTCGTCGCTGCTCGAAAGCTGCGCGACGCGCGGCCGTGCGCCTTACAACGCCGTTGTCACCCATGGTTTCACCATGGATGAGAAGGGCGAGAAGATGTCGAAGTCCAAGGGCAACGTGGTTTCTCCCCAGGAAGTCATGAAGGACGCCGGCGCGGATATCCTGCGCCTGTGGGTCATGACCACGGATTATTGGGAAGACCAGCGCCTCGGCAAGGCCATCATCCAGACCAATGTCGATGCCTATCGCAAGCTGCGCAACACCATCCGCTGGATGCTCGGCACTCTTGCCCATTACAAGGGCGAGGAGATCGCCTATGACGATCTGCCGGAGCTGGAAAAGCTGGTGCTGCACCGCCTGTCCGATCTGGATAAGGTCGTGCGCGAAGGTTATGACGGTTTCGAGTTCAAGAAGATCGCCCGCGCGCTGGTGGATTTCGCCAATGTCGAGCTTTCGGCCTTCTATTTCGATATCCGCAAGGACACGCTTTATTGCGACGCGCCATCGTCGCTGAAGCGCCGGGCGGCCCTGTCGGTCATTGCGAAGCTGTTCGATTGCCTCGTCTCGTGGCTCGCGCCCATGCTGCCCTTCACGACGGAAGAAGCGTGGTTGTCACGTTATCCGGATGCGGAATCGGTGCATCTCGTCCAGTTCCCGGAAATCCCGGCCGAGTGGAAGAACGATGCGCTGGAAGCGAAATGGGAAAAGATCCGCAAGGTCCGCACGGTCGTCACCGGCGCGCTGGAAGTGGAACGCCGTGAAAAGCGCATCGGCTCTTCGCTTGAGGCAGCCCCTGTCGTACACATCGCCGACGCCGATCTTCTGGCGGCGCTGAAGGGGCAGGATTTCGCCGAAATCTGCATCACCTCCGCCATCTCGGTGGTTGGCGATGAAGGCCCGGCCGATGGCTTCCGCCTGCCGGAAGTGGCAAAGGTCGTGGTCGAGCAGAAGCTGGCGGAAGGTGCAAAATGCGCCCGTTCCTGGCGCATCACCACCGATGTCGGCTCCGATCCGGCCTATCCGGAGGTTTCCGCCCGCGATGCGGCCGCGCTGCGAGAGCTTGCAGCCCTCGGATGATCCGAAGCTGCGCATCGTTCCTGTCGAAACCCGATTCCGGGTTTCGGGCCGATGCGCGATGAAAATGACCGGATGAATTGCGCTTTGCCTCTTCATCCGGTACACCTGCCTGAAAATGGCCGGATTTGCACGGCAATGCGGGCTGCCGCCTGCCGAAAGACGATGTCTGGCGAAGTGGGACGGACGGCTGGAAGGGTTTCAATGAAGACGATGCAGGGTAATGCGCAGGGTTTGGGCATGTTTCGCACGGTTGTTGGCATCACGACGATAGGCGTGTTGCTCGGCGCGTGCACGAGCCCGACCTACGGCACAGGCAAGACGGCGGCGGAACAGCTTGTCGACGATCTTGGCAACGCGACCTCGATCACCGGCAATGACCAGGAAAAGCGCAACCTGAAATACAGCCCCCGTCCGGGCCTCGTCGTTCCCGCCCAGGCCCGCGCCGAACAGCTGGCAGAGCCGCAGCAGAACATGGCAAGCCGCGAAAACAATCCGCAATGGGTCGAATCGCCGGAAGAAACCCGCGAACGCCTGCGCGAAGAGGCGGATGCCAACAAGAACAACCCGCATTATCGCTCGCCGCTGCTCGCCGGCAACGGCACGGCCGGCCAGATGACCGAAACCCAGAAATGGGAAGCCTTCCGCAAGGCCAAGGCCGATGCCCAGGGCGGCTCCGTCGTCAACGCCCAGCGCAAGTTCCTCACCGATCCGCCGGCTGAATATCGCAGCGTTCCGCAGGATCAGCTGACCGATCTCGGCGAACCGGAGCAGAAGAAGGAAAAGCGCCGCAAGAAAGAAGCGGCCGTGGCAAATACCGGCAAGAGCTGGTGGAACCCCTTCCAGTAATAACGAATGGCTGATGGCTTGCGGGAAAGCTTGCGTCTCCCGCCGGTCGCTCAATCGTCGAGACGTTTCTCGCGAAAAAATTGCCGCAGGATTTCCGCACTTTCGCTTTCCGCCAGTCCCGAATAGACATCCGGCGCATGGTGGCATGTCGGCTGGCTGAAGAAACGCACACCACTCTCCACTGCGCCGCCCTTCGGGTCTCGCGCGCCGTAATAGAGCCGGCGGATACGGGCGAATGAAATCGCCGCCGCGCACATGGTGCAGGGCTCCAGTGTCACGTAGAGATCGGCGCCGGGCAGGCGTTCCTGCTCCAGCGCTTCGCAGGCCATGCGGATCACGGCGATTTCGGCGTGAGCCGTCACATCGTTCAATTCACGGGTGCGATTGCCGGAACGGGCAATGACGCGGCCGTCCATAACCAGTACCGCGCCGATCGGAACCTCCTGCCGCTTAGCCGCGGCACGGGCTTCCGAAAGCGCCAGCTCCATGAAATGCGTCCTTTCGGCCATTGCGTTTCAATTTCCTCTTAACCCTTGTGCTTGGACCTGATAGGACAGCCCAAACAACAGGCAAACAGCAAATGACTTTTAAAGACAAGCCGAAGCGTGACGGCGGCAAGACATTTAGCCGCGACAGGAAGCCGAAAGGCCCCGGCAAGCCCGCCGCAGAGCGCGAAAAGAAACCGACCGAGGCAAAGGCCGCCCCGGTGCCGGAAACCGTTGGCGCTTCCAAGCCCGAGCGCATTTCCAAGATCATGGCGCGCGCCGGTGTGGCCTCGCGCCGCGATGTCGAGCGCATGATCATGGAAGGCCGCGTGTCGCTGAACGGCGTCAAGCTGGATACGCCGGTGGTCAACGCCACGCTGTCCGACAAGATCGAAGTCGACGGCATGCCGATTCGCGGCGCCGAGCGCACGCGCCTGTGGCTTTACCACAAGCCCGCCGGTCTGGTGACGACCAATTCCGACCCGGAAGGCCGCCCGACCGTTTTCGACAATCTGCCCGGTGAACTGCCGCGCGTGCTCTCCATCGGCCGCCTCGATATCAATACCGAAGGCCTGCTGCTGCTCACCAACGATGGCGGACTTTCCCGCGTGCTGGAACTGCCGACCACCGGCTGGCTGCGCCGCTACCGCGTGCGCGCCCATGGCGAGGTCGATCAGGCCGCACTCGACAAGCTGAAGGAAGGCATTGCCGTCGACGGTGTGCTCTACGGCGCGATCGACGCCACGCTCGACCGCACCCAGGGTCACAATGTCTGGATCAGCATGGGCCTGCGTGAAGGCAAAAACCGCGAAATCAAGAACGTGCTCGGCGCGCTGGGTCTCGAGGTCAACCGCCTGATCCGCGTTTCCTACGGTCCGTTCCAGCTCGGCGATCTCGCTGAAGGCAAGGTGCTGGAAGTGCGCGGTCGCATGCTGCGCGACCAGCTCGGCCCGCGTCTGATCGAACAGGCCGGCGCGAATTTCGACGCGCCGATCTACAATGCGCCCGTTGAGGATGAAGAAGACGACGCGCCGAAGCGGCCCGTAAAATCCGAATGGGCGAAGAGCGATGCGCCGGAAGGCAAGCCGCGCTTCGAAAAGAGCGGCAAGTCCGAGGATCGTCGTGAAAAGGCGCTCGGAAGGCTCGACACCAAGCGCGGCGACAAGCCGGCTGGCAAGTTCGGCTCCAAGCCCGCCGGGAAATTTGGCGTCAAGGGCCGCAGCGAGGATGAAGGCGACGACCGCCGCCCACGCCAGGCCGCCGGCACCAGCCGCACGGCCAATGTCTGGATGGCGCCCGGTGCAAGGCCCACCCGTGACGGCAAGGAACGCAAGTCTTCCGCCCGCGCGGAAGCCGAAAACCTCTTCAAGAAGCCTTCCGCTCAGGACGAGGCGCGGCGCAACGTCGTGCGGCATGCCGATGCCGAGGGCGAGTGGATCCGTTCTGATTCCCCCCGCGAAGAAGAAGGTGGTCGCGGACGCGGCGACCGTCCGCGTGGCGAAAAGAGCTTCGGTGATCGCGGTGGACGCGGCGGAAAGCCGTTCGGCGACCGGCCATTCCGCGACAAGCCGCGTGAAGATGGGGACCGCCCGCGCAGCGACCGTCCACGCGGTGAAAAGAGCTTCGGTGACCGCCCGGTACGCGGCGGCAAACCTTTCGGCGACCGGCCGTTCCGTGACAAGCCGCGCGAAGAGGGTGACCGCCCGCGCAGCGACCGCCCACGTGGCGAAAAACCTTTCGGTGACCGTCCGTTCCGCGACCGGCCCCGTGAAGACGGTGACCGCCCACGCGGCGAGCGCCCGGCGGGAGACAAGCCCCGTGGCGGCAAGCCGGCCGGTAAATCCGGATTCGGCAAGCCATCTTTCGGAAAATCGGGCGAGCGTGGCGAACGTTCGGGTTTCTCAGGCAAGAGCAAAGGCCCCGGTGGTCCCGGCGGCGGCAAGCCGGGCGGCAAAGGCCCGGGTGGCAAACCTTCTGGAGGCAGGGGAATGACACGTAATGCGGATCGTAGGCGGTGAGTTCCGCGGCCGGACACTGGCCGCGCCGAAATCGAATTCCATTCGTCCGACCATCGACAGGACGCGGGAAAGCCTCTTCAATATTCTGAGCCATGCCTATCCGGAAAGTCTGGATGGCACGCGCGTTCTGGACGTTTTCGCCGGAACCGGTGCGGTCGGTCTGGAGGCGCTTTCGCGCGGCTGTCGCGTGGCGCTCTTCGTCGAAAACGGCGTGGAGGGCAGGGGGCTGCTCTGGGAAAATATCGATGCGCTGGGTCTGCATGGCCGCGCCCGTATCCTGCGGCGTGACGCCACCAAGCTCGGCGGCGTCAACAATATCGAGCCCTTCGATCTTCTCTTCGCCGATCCGCCCTATGGCTACGGCCATGGCGAGAAGGCTTTCGCGGCCGCCCATGGCGGCGGCTGGCTGAACCCCGGCGCGCTCGCCATCCTCGAAGAGCGCGGCGATGTGACGGTCAAGGTCGATCCGGTTTTCAAACCGCTCGAAAGCCGCATCTTCGGCGATACGAAAATGCATTTCTACCGTTACGAGCCCTAAAGCATTTCCAGGAAAAGTGGAGCCCGGTTTTCCGTCCGGAAATGCGACAGAACAAAGAGTTAGAGTGTTTTCGCGATTCGAAGAAAAGCGAAAATGCTCCAACAGGAGCGTTTACCGTCACGCCACGGTCTTGTCTTGTTTGCGCAATAGGCAGAGTCTTTGCCGTGGAAAGAATTTGGGTATTCGCATGGAGCAGGGTGTAAACGAGAGCATAACGATCGTCCGCGCCGGGGAAGAGGTTCTCGAAGGTGACGGTGCGGGGGGCCATGAGCCGACTTTCGGACTGGCCCTCGGCGGCGGCGGCGCACGCGGCATCTGCCACATCAACGTCATCGAGGCGCTGGACGAACTCGGTATCCGGCCCGTTGCGATTTCCGGTTCGTCCATCGGCTCCATCATCGGCGCGGGCATGGCGGCCGGCATGACCGGCCGGGAAATCCGTGAATACACGCTTGAACTGATGGGACGAAAAGGCTCGGTCGCCAACCGGCTCTGGAGCCTCGGCCCGGCATCGATGCGCCATGCGGTGGACGGTTTTCGCCTCGGGCAGTTCAACCTCGAACTCATCCTGCACGCCCTGATGCCGCAGGCTCTGCCGAAGGATTTTTCCGAGCTTGCCATTCCGCTCAAAGTGATAGCCACGGATTATTACGCCCAGACCGAGGTGGTGGTGGAACGCGGCGAGATCATCCAGGCGCTGGCCGCATCTGCCGCCATTCCCGCATTGTTCATGCCAGTGCGTATCGATGGCCGCATCATGATCGACGGCGGCATTTTTAATCCGGTGCCCTATGAGCATCTGCTGGACCGCGCCGATATCGTCATCGGCGTCGATGTCGTCGGCGGCCCGGAAGGCGACGGAACCACCATGCCGAACCGGCTGGACAGCCTGTTCGGCGCCAGCCAGCTGATGATGCAGGCGGCGATTGCCCTGAAACTGCGGTTACGCCCGCCGCATATTTTCCTGCGCCCGCCCGTGCACCGTTTCGGTGTGCTGGATTTCCTGAAGTCCGAAGAGGTGCTGAACGCATCGGCCGGCATCAAGGACGATCTGAAACGGCAGATCGACATGCAGGTGGAACTGTTTCACCGCGGGCAGGGTGTGGAGGCGTGACAAGTGAGGCGAGTTTTCTTCTCCCCAATGGGGAGAATGTGGCCCGAAGGGCCGGATGAGGGGGGTACCCTCTCCGAATATCGCTACCCTTGCCCCCTCATCCCGCTGCCGCGGACTTCTCCCCGGCGGGGAGAAGAAACAAGCGGTGCGCCCCCAGTCACTAAGTTGAACTCAATTCACAGCGAAACTTCCGTCTCGCTGTCCTCCGCATCCTCTTCTTCTTCTTCTTCTTCCCACTTTTCCGCCTTGGTCTTCGGCTTCATCAGCGGTTCGGGCTTCACCTCGCGCACCGGCTTGTTGTGCAGCATCTGCCGGCCGGCGGCGAGGCCTTCCACGGCCTGTAGCTGCAACCGCTCCTCGTCGCGTTCGCGAATGTCGTCGGCAATCGCCAGCGCCCTTTCACCGTCCATATCCAGCCCCTCCAGAATGCGCCTGCCGAACAGCAGGCCCGATTCCAGCGTCTCGCGGATTTCATATTCCACGCCCTTTTTCCTGAGGTCGAGGGAATGCACGCGATCATAGGAGCGGGCATAGATGCGCACGCTCGGAAATTCCGACTGGATCATGTCGATGATACGGTCGGTCACCTCCTTTTTGTGGGTGCAGACCGCAACGAGATCGGCCCGCTCGATGCCGGCGGCGATCAGCACGTCCTTGCGGGTGCCATCGCCGAAAAAGATGCGGAAGCCGAAACGGGCGGCCTGGCGCACACGGTCGGCCGAGCTGTCGATGACGGTCACGTCGCGCCCGCCAGCGAGCAGGATTTGCGAGGCGATCTGGCCGAAGCGGGAAAAACCGATCATCAGCACATCCGCACCCGCCCCGTCGAAATCCTCTTCCAGCTTGTCCTCTTCCGCATCCTCCGCCGTCAGCCGGCGTGAAATCACCGCCAGAAGCGGCGTCAGCGCCATGGAAAGCGTGACGACGGCAACGAGGATCGAGGCCGTCGCCTGCGGAAACAGCCCGGAGGCGGCAGCCGTGGTGAAGAGCACGAAGCCGAATTCCCCGCCCTGCGCCAGCAGCAGCGCGATGCGGCTCGATGCATAACGCGACGAGCCGGCGATGCGGCAAAGACCATAGATCAGCGCCGCCTTCACCGCCATCATCGCCGGCACGGCGATCAGGATGAGCAGAATATGCTCATAGACGATATGAATATGCA
The DNA here is from genome assembly GCF_015704895.1 of Agrobacterium leguminum. GTDB lineage: Bacteria > Pseudomonadota > Alphaproteobacteria > Rhizobiales > Rhizobiaceae > Agrobacterium > Agrobacterium leguminum. The sequence continues at coordinate 57,732 of NZ_JADQWB010000011.1, forward strand.
GCGACATGCCGACCGCCATGAAGAACAGCGCCAGAAACAGGCCGCGAAACGGCTCGATATCGGCTTCCAGCTCGTGCCGATAGGAGGATTCCGACAGCATCAGCCCCGCCAGCAGCGCCCCCATGCCCATCGACAAGCCCACCGCCTCCATGATGGCGGCGGCGCCGATGACAACGAAGAGGGCGGCGGCGATCATCACCTCCCTCGCACCGGTGCGGGCTATGATCTGGAACATCGGCGTCAGAAGATATCGCCCGGCGAGCACCATGCCCGCCACGGCAACGACGGAGGCGATGAGATCGGACACCATCGAATCCGTCGGCACATCCGGCCGGTTGGAAAGAATGGTGACGAGGGCGAGAAGCGGCACGATGGCGAGGTCCTGAAACAGCAGGATCGAAAAGGACCGGTTGCCGTGCCGCGTATTCATGTCGCCGTCATCGGCAAGGATTTGCAGCGCAAAGGCGGTGGAGGAAAGCGCAAGGCCGAAACCGGCGACGAGGCTGCCGCGCCAGTCGATCAGCCCCGCCCACCAGGCAATCGCCGCCAGCACGCTGCCCGTCACCAGCACCTGCGCCATCCCCAGTCCTAAAATATCGCGCCGCATCTGCCAGATGCGCGACGGCTTCAGTTCGAGACCGATGATGAAGAGCAGGAAAACCACGCCGAGTTCCGAGACGTTGAAGATGTCCTTCGCATCTGTGACCAGATGCAGGAACGGCCCGATGATGATGCCCGCCACCAGATAACCGAGCACGGTGCCAAGCCCGAGCTTGCGGAAAACCGAGGCCGCGATGACCGCGCCGGCCAGAAGCAGCAGGGGTTCGGAAAAGAGAGCGTCGTGCTCGGTCATGCGGGCGGACTTTCGAATAGGTTGGCGACAATACCGTCCGAATGGAGAAAGCGGCGTTTCGCCCTTGATGCGGGGTTGCTGGCACAATAAATGGAACAGGAATGAAAGGCCAACTCATGTCCTCAGAAATAGATTCTTCCAAACTTCTCGATCGCGCCAGCCAGCTTGTCGATCTTGCCCGCGCCGCCGGTGCGGATGAGGCGGATGCCGTTGTCGTTCGCTCCCGCTCGCAATCGGTCGGCGTACGGCTCGGCAAGGTGGAAAGCACCGAATCCTCCGAAAGCGACGATTTTTCCCTGCGCGTCTTCGTTGGCCGACGGGTGGCGAGCGTTTCGGCCAATCCGGGTTTCGACCTGAAGACCTTGGCGGAGCGGGCCGTGGCCATGGCGAAGGTTTCGCCGGAAGACCCCTTTGCCTGCCTTGCGGACAAGGAACGGTTGGCCACTTCCTATGACGATCTCGAGCTTTTCGATGCGACGGACGTGTCGGCGGATCAGCTGCGTGAGGCGGCCCTTGCCTCGGAAGAGGCGGCACTTGCGGTCAAGGGCGTCAGCAATTCCTCCGGCGCCGGCGCATCGAGCGGCATGGGCGGCCTCGTGCTTGCCACATCCCACGGTTTTTCCGGCAGCTATATGGGCAGCCGCTTCAGCCGTTCCGTCAGCGTCATTGCCGGCGAAGGCACGAAGATGGAGCGCGACTACGATTTCGACAGCCGCCTTTATTATGCCGATCTCGATGCCGCCGAAGAAATCGGCCGCCGCGCCGGTGAAAAAGTCGTGCGCCGCGTCGGTCCGCGTCAGGTCGATACCGGCAGCAACATTACCGTGGTTTTCGATCCACGCATCGCCCGCGGTTTTGTCGGCGCGATTGCCGGCGCCATCAACGGCGCTTCGGTTGCTCGCAAGACCAGCTTCCTGCGCGATAAAATGGGCCAGCAGGTTCTGAAAAAGGGCCTTTATCTCACCGACGATCCGCAGATCGTGCGCGGCCCGTCCTCGCGTCCCTTCGATGGCGAGGGCGTGCGCGGCGAGAAGATGACGATGATCGAGGACGGTGTTCTCAAGCACTGGTTCCTGTCCACCTCGGCCGCGCGGGAACTCGGCCTTGAAACCAACGGTCGCGGCGTGCGCGGCGGCACGGCGGTTTCGCCGGCTTCCACCAATCTGGCGCTGGAGCCGGGCGATCTCTCGCCGGATGACCTGCTGAGACAGGTCGGAACCGGCTTTTACGTCACCGAGCTGATCGGCCACGGCGCCAATATGATCACGGGTGAATATAGCTGCGGGGCGAGCGGTTTCTGGATCGAGAATGGTGAAAAGACCTTCGCGGTTTCCGAGGTCACCATCGCCTCGAACCTGAAGGACATGTTCATGCGGGTCACGCCGGCTAACGATATCGATCGCAAATACGGCGTCGCGGCCCCGACGCTCGCCATTGAAGGCATGACGATCGCGGGCAAGTGAGACGGCCTGCGGGTTGTTTTCGCCGGCACTTTGTGTGCAAGTGCGAAAAGAAAAACGGGCGCGCCGTGTGAGGCGCGCGGAAAAGACGGCAAAATGAACGATATGGCTGAGGCCCGCTGGGCCTCTGATCTGAGGCTGGTCCTCGAAGCCGCCCGCAAGGCGGGCGAGACGGCCCTCGGTTTCTTCCGCAAGGATCCCGAGGTCTGGTGGAAGAATGGCGGACTTTCGCCGGTCAGTGCGGCCGACTACGCCGCCAATGAAATCCTCGAAACCATCCTGCGCTCCGCCCGGCCGGATTACGGCTGGCTTTCCGAAGAGACGGATGACGATACGGACAGGCTTTCCCGCTCCACCGTCTTCGTCGTCGATCCCATCGATGGCACCCGCGCCTTCATCGGCGGCCGGGATACCTGGTGCGTCAGCGTCGCGGTGGTGCACGAGGGGCGGCCGGTGGTCGCGGCCCTTGTCGCCCCGGCGCTTGCCGAGGAGTTCACCGCATTTGAAGGCGGCGAAGCGCTGAAAAACGGGGCGCCCGTTTCTGTCGCGCGCGAAAACGCCGGCATCTTCCATCTGGCGGCGCCTGAAGACGTGATCGCGCATCTGCCGGAAGAGGTGCGGGGCGGCGTCAAGCGCATTCCGCACGTGCCCTCGCTCGCCTACCGGCTGGCCATGGTGGCGGATGGCCGCATCGACGGAACGCTGGTCAAGGCCAACTCGCACGAGTGGGATCTCGCCGCCGCCGACCTCATTCTGGAGAAGGCCGGCGGCCGGCTGGTCGGGCTCGATGGAAAACCTCTGATGTATAATCGCCAGCAGGTGAACCACCCCGCATTGTGCGCCGCAGCAGATTATGCGCTGCCTGCACTTTTGAAAGCGTTTTCACATCTGTCTGACAGTTGACGTTTGCCGGGAAATCCCGCAGATGAATGCCTCTCTCAGAGTTTAAGAAAGAGACAAAGACATGACGGAATCTGGCAAACAGAAACAGCTGCTGCACCTCGTATTCGGCGGCGAACTGGAAAACCTTCAGGATGTTCAGTTCCGGGATTTGAAGGCGCTCGATATCGTCGGTATCTATCCGGACTATGCTTCCGCGCTCACCGCATGGAAGTCCAAGGCGCAAATGACTGTCGATAACGCCCATATGCGTTATTTTATCGTGCATATGCACCGTCTTCTCAATCCGGACGACAAAATTTGAGTCCTTTTGCCCTTGCGTTGTAATACTATTGGGTGAAAGCGAGTTTTCCCGTGATTCCTGCGCGAGCGGCGCAGGCCGGGAATACCGGGGCGAGAAAATGTGATCGCGCTTTCGTTTCCGATGACAAAAAATGACGCAATTTGAGAAGAAGTAGGCGGCGATAACAACCAAAAACAGGGGAAGGGCATTGCGCGGAATGATCAAGGGCAGAATGTCATGAGCAGCCGTATCGCACGTTTCGCTCTTTCCGGTTACCGCATTGCCGGTATCGCCGCTTACCCGTTCGCGAAACCCTATCTTTCCTATCGGGCGGCGAAGGGCAAGGAAGACAAGCGCCGTCGGCTCGAACGCTTCGGTTATGCCAGCGCCGAGCGCCCGCGTGGGCCGCTGGTCTGGTTCCATGCCGCAAGCGTGGGCGAAACGCTGGCGCTTATTCCGCTGATCCGCGAAATCCGCAAGCGCGATATCTTCGTGCTTTTGACCACCGGCACCGTCACCTCGGCCGAACTGACCCGCACGCGGCTCGGCGACGATGTGATCCACCAATATGTGCCGCTCGATATCAAGATCGCGGTCAACCGCTTCCTGACCTACTGGGCGCCGGATGCCGCCATCACCGCTGAATCGGAAATCTGGCCGGTGACGATGATGGAGCTGGAACGCCGGCACATTCCGCAGATCCGGGTCAATGCACGTCTCTCCGACCGTTCCTTCGACCGCTGGAAAGCCCGGCATGACATTGCTGAATCGCTGTTTTCCAAGCTGGCGCTGGTGGTTGCGCAATCCGATGTGGATGCCGAACGCTTCCGCGATCTCGGCTCCTGGCCGGTGGTGATTTCAGGCAACCTCAAGGGCGACACCGACCCGCCGCCCTGCGACGAGGCGCTTCTGGAGAGCTATCGCAAGCAGGTCGGCAATCGCAAGACATGGGCTGCCATCTCCACTTTCGACGGCGAGGAGAAGGCTGCCGCCACCGTGCATGCGGCGATCAAGTCGCGCAACGGTCAGTTGACCATCATCGTGCCGCGCCATCCCGAGCGCGGCGACGATGTCGAGGCGATGCTGAAGGGCATGAATCTTTCGGTCGCCCGCCGCAGCCGCAATGACGTGATCACCCCGGAAACCGATATTTTCCTCGGCGATTCCATCGGTGAAATGGGGCTTTACCTGCGCCTGACCGAGCTTGCCTTCGTCGGCCGCTCCCTGACGGCCGAGGGCGGGCAGAACCCGCTGGAGCCGGCAATGCTCGGCTGCGCCGTCCTGTCTGGCGCACATGTGCAGAATTTCCGCGAGGCCTATCAGAAACTGATCCGCGCCGGCGGCGGTCGTATCATCCGCGATGTGGAGATGCTGGCCAAGGCGGTGCATTATCTGCTGGTCAACGACAATGAGCGTTACAAGATGATCGATGCGGGCAACCGGGTCATTCAGGATATGCGCGGTGCGCTGTCCTCCACCGTCAAGGCGCTGGAACCCTATATCAATCCGCTCACCGTTTCCGCCAAGCTGCAACCGCGGAGCGCCATCGGTTCATGGTAGCGGATATCGAACTCAACGCGGCGCAATCGATCGCCGCAGTCCTTTTCGACAAGGACGGCACGCTTCTCGGCTATGACGCCAGCTGGGGTCCGGTGAACCGCGAACTTGCGGCGATTGCCGCCAAGGGCGATCCGGTTCTTGCCGACCGGCTTCTTTCCGCCTGCGGCATGGACCCCGTTACCGGTCATGTCGTACCGGACAGCCTTCTGGCCGCCGGCAATACGGCGGAAATCGCCGCCGGTCTGGTTGCCGCCGGCTCGCCCTGCGATGTCGGAGAACTGACGGCGCGCCTCGACCGGTTGTTCACCGAGGCGGCGGATAAATCCGTTCCCGTCACCGATCTCAAGGCGTTTTTCGCTAGATTGAAGGCGCGCGGCTACAAGCTCGGCATCGCCTCCAGCGACAATGAAAACTCCATCCGCCAGACGGCCATCCGCTTCGGTTTCGAAAAGGACGTCGATTTTGTCGCGGGATATGACAGCGGTTACGGCACCAAGCCGCAGCCCGGCATGGTTCTCGGTTTCTGCGAGGCGATAGGCTTCCCGCCGGAGCGTGTGGCGGTGGTCGGCGACAATAATCACGATCTGCATATGGCGAAGAATGCCGGTGCCGGTCTGCGTATCGCCGTTTTGACCGGAACAGGCTCGCGCGAAAGCCTCGGCGCCGATGCCGATTTTTGTTTCGACGACATCACGGCGCTTGAATCGCTTTTGCCGGAACGGGCTCTCTGAACCCGGTGGAATTTCCGCCGGGCCGGGTGCGGCTCCATCAAACCCGTTTATTCCATTTTTGCAATTTACGGTTTTTTCTGGCAAACAACCTCCTGACATGTGACGGGCGAACGGAATGCCGTGGGCGACGCGGCCGGGAGCGGGAATAGATGGTTTCTGAAGCGCCGCCGTTCTGGTGGCAGAAAGCGGGCTGGCAGGCGTGGCTCCTGTCTCCTTTCTCGCTTCTTTACGGCAAGATCGCCGGCCGGCGGATGCGAACGGCGAAGAGGGCAGGCGTTTCTGTTCCGGTCATCTGCATCGGCAACTTCACCGTGGGCGGCGCCGGCAAGACACCGACGGCGATGGCAATTGCGAGAGCCGCCGTCGCAAAGGGCCTGAAACCCGGATTTCTCAGCCGCGGTTACGGCGGCACGCTCGATGTCACCACCCTTGTCGATCCCGGACAGCACCGCTCGGCCGATGTCGGCGATGAGCCGCTGCTCCTGGCGCGGGAGGCGGTCACGGTCATTTCCCGCAAGCGCGTGGAAGGCGCACACCGACTGGTGAAGGAGGGCGTCGATCTCATCATCATGGATGACGGTTTCCAGAGCGCACGCCTGACGCTGGATTATGCGCTCGTCGTCATCGATACGATGCGCGGCATCGGCAACGGCCATCTCGTGCCGGGCGGCCCGGTGAGGGCGCCGCTTGCCGAGCAGATGCGGCATATGACCGGGCTCTTGAAGGTCGGCAGCGGCCATGCGGCTGATGCCCTGGTCCGGCAGGCGGCAAAGGCTGCCAAACCCGTCTTCGTTGCGGCGATCACGCCGCAGGAGCCGCAGGATTTCAGGGGAAGGCGCGTGCTGGCATATGCGGGCATCGCCGACCCGGCCAAATTTTATCGAACCGTCGAGGCGCTCGGCGGCGACATCGTGCTGCAGCGCTCTTTCCCGGATCATCATCATTTCAGCGATGACGAAATTGCCGATCTTCTACAGGACGCCGGCAAAGACAACCTGCAACTGGTGACGACGGCCAAGGACGCGGTGCGGCTTAGCGGGCACCACGGCCGGGCGGAAGAGTTGTTGTGGAACAGCCTGGTGATCGAAATCGACATGGTGTTCGACGACCCCAACGCGGCCGCGACGATCATCGATGCGGCGGTGAGGAACTGCCGTGCGCGCTTGCTGCGGGACAATGCGCGGACGTCGGTTTAGAGTACCGAAGAAGATAAACCGCCGTGCACCCACTTCTCCTCATTCCTGTGCTTGTCACAGGAAACCAGTCGACGCGCGTCCGCGCGGCGGGAAGAGTCCTTTCAGCCCAAGGACTTGGGCTGGCTAGATCCCTGTGACAAGCACGGGGATGAGGGGAGGCACACGCGCTATACTCAACGCACCGCTTCCCAACTCACACCGGCAAATTGCCAGCCTTCTTTTCGGCTTCCAGCGAAGCCGCCGCATCCACATAGGCCTCCTGCCGTGCCACGCTCCAGTAGCGCAGCTCATCGAGAGGAATGTTTTTGCCGGTGATGGCGCAGATGACGTGCGAGCCGGTCTGGACGATGCGGAAGTCACCGTCGAGATATTCGATGACGGCGAGGCGGTTGCCGCCTCCTTCAAATCTGTTCATCCGTTTTCGTCTCCTGCTCTGTCCCGTCAGGGCACCCAGTCCGAAACGGCGCAGCGTTTTCCTGAACAATTGGGTGCTCCAGTATCTCAAATTTATATAGCCCGGCGCGGCGCAAGGCCAGCCCCGCCTGCTTGTGGCGTCAGCTACGGCCGAATAGCCGTTCTATATCGGAAAGTTTCAGTTCGATATAGGTCGGACGGCCGTGATTGCACTGGCCGGAACCCGGTGTGTTTTCCATCTGCCGCAGAAGCGCGTTCATCTCCTCCGGCCGCATCCGCCGGCCGGAGCGCACAGAACCGTGGCAGGCCATGGTGGCCGCGACATATTCCAGCTTGTTGGCAAGCGTTGAGGCCGCGTCCCATTCGGCAATCTCGTCGGCAAGCTGGCGTACCAGCCCCTGCACGTTGACCTCGCCCAGCATGGCGGGCGTTTCCCGGACGGCGACCGCGCCCGGCCCGAAACGCTCGATGACGAGCCCCAGCGCATCGAAACCGGCGGCATGATCCATCAGCCGGTCGCAATCCTCTTCCGGCAGATCGATGATTTCAGGGATGAGCAGCACCTGCGAAGGCGGCCGCCTGGAATGCAGCGCATTGCGCATCTGTTCGAACACCAGCCGCTCATGCGCGGCATGCTGGTCGACGATGACGAGGCCGTTTTCCGTCTGCGCGATAATGTAGTTCTCGTGGAGCTGCGCCCGCGCGGCTCCGAGAGGATAAAGCACAGGCTCCGGTGAGGGGCTTGCGGCGGTCTCGTCAGTGTCCCGCGGCTCGGCCCGCGCCGTCGGCATGGTGATGTCGGAAAAGCGTGACTGCACCGCCTCCGCAAATTGCGCACCGCCTGAAACCGCAAGCGGGCGGGAGGGCGAGGTGGCGGCGGACCACGGCGCGGGGGCTGCCATGGAAGGCGAGGGCCGGAGGCCGGACGGGCTGTAGCCGGGGCGGAAGGCGTTCATCATCTGGCTCGCGCCCGTCGTCGCGGCCCTGTCGCCGTCGCGCGTCAGCGCCTGCCGGATCGCGCCGACGATCAGCCCGCGAATGAGGCCGGGATCGCGAAAACGCACGTCGGATTTTGCCGGGTGCACGTTCACGTCCACAAAGGCGGGATCGAGCGTGATGGATAGCACCGCGACCGGATAACGCCCATGCGGCACGGTTTCGGCATAGGCGCCGCGAATGGCGGATAAAAGCAGCTTGTCCTGCACCGGGCGGCCATTAACGAAGACATATTGATGCGCCGAGTTGCCGCGATTGAAGGTCGGCACGCCCGCAAAACCGGTCAGCGTCACATCCTCGCGCCCGGCATCGATCTCGATGGCGTTGTCCTTGAACTCGGCACCGAGGATTTGCGCCATGCGGGCCAGATGATCGTCGCCGGTCGAAGGGATTTCGAGCGTCGAGCGGTCGGTGCCGGAGAGCACGAAACGGATATGCGGAAAGGCGATCGCCATCCGTTTGACGACTTCGGTGATGGCGGCGGCCTCGGCGCGTTCCGTTTTCAGGAATTTCAACCGCGCCGGCGTGGCGAAGAACAGGTCGCGCACCTCGACGATGGTGCCGGCATTCGAGGCGGCGGGCCGCACATCGGACACCTTGCCGCCGGTAACGGAAATCACCGAACCCTGTTCCGCGCCCTGTTGGCGGCTGGTAATCGTCAGCTTGGCGACGGAGCCGATGGAGGGCAGCGCCTCGCCGCGAAACCCGAGCGTGCGGATATCGTCCAGCGTATCGGAAATTTTCGAGGTGCAGTGACGCCGGACCGCCAGCTCCAGATCGGCAGGTGACATGCCGGAGCCGTTGTCGGTAATCCGCACCAGCCCCTTGCCGCCGCCCGCCGTGGCGATTTCGATCCGGGTCGCGCCCGCATCGATGGCGTTTTCCACCAGTTCCTTCGTGGCGCTGGAGGGTCTTTCGATGACCTCGCCGGCGGCGATCTGGTTGATGAGGGTTTCTGAAAGCTGCTTGATGGCCATGATCGTCATTTTCGCGGATTCGCCGTGGCTTCGAAAGCAAAAAACTCGAGCTGCGGAAATTTGCACATGTTTTGCGGCCTGTCCGGCATTCGATCATTTCCGTCAACATGGCATTAAGCGTTAATCCGCCTTTAATCGGCCTTGATTATGGTGAGGCGGCTTGAAATGACCGCAGGAACGGGGCCGCCTTCGCCGGGCGGTGTGTGACGTCGAATATGGGTGAGCGTCATCTTCCCCTCAAGACTGCTTCAAGTTGCAAACCCTGATGTCTCTTTTTCGGAATTTTTCGTTTCATCCCGGCATCTGCCCTGGACGATTCCAGTAGAAACATAAGCCTGACCCCTGAAAAACAGGCGGGAGTTTGCAGTTGAGTGATTTGGCGTCCTCTGGCGCGGGCGTTCATACGGTGATGCTTGATGCCCTTTGCGACGCGCTTGGCGCGGCGATCGTCGTTTACGACCGGAACGATCACATTATTTTCGCAAGCCGGAAACTCTTGAGCTTTTTTCCGCTGGAAGAGGCCGTCATCGGCCCGGGCGCGCGGCTGCGCGACTATCTGAGTGCGCTTTACGATTGTTATCTACTCGAGGCGGAAAGCCTCTCCGCCAACGCCCGCCCGCTCGGCCGGGAGGAATGGATCGGCGAGCGGCTGGCGCTGCACTGGAAGGAAAGATCGGAAAAAACCGAGAGGCTGAAGGGAGAACGCTTCCTGCGCTTCGTCATGAACCGCCTGCCGTCGGGCCTCGGCATCAGCGTGGTTGCGGATATTTCCGAACAGAAGAAGCGCGAAGAGCAATGGCGCATCGACCTCGAGCGCGTGCAGCTCATCGAGGATATTCTCGACAATCTGCCGTTTCCCGTCTTCGTCAAGGACCGGAACATGGCCTATGCCGCCGTCAACAAATCCGCCTGCGCTTTGGTCGAAACCAGCCCCGAGAGCATTCTCGGCCGCACCGTTTTCGATCTCCACTCGCGCAAGGTCGCCGGACGGATCGATATTGCCGATCGTATGGTGCTGGATAGCGGCACGCCGAGCGTCATCCCCGAAAGGGTGCGGCGGCTGAACGGCGAAGAGGTACTGACCATCACCCGCAAGCAGCGTGTGGGCAGGCCCGGCCGATATTTCCTGGTGACGACGATGGAGGACGTGACCGCTCTCGCCACCATCGATGCCAACGGCATGCCCGTCATCCCCTCGCTTGAACACGTCCCTTTCGTCGCCTCCACTTACGGTAGGGATGAGGAAACGGAAAAGCGCGGCGGGGTTTTAAAGAGCAAGGCGGTGCTGATCGTCTCTGAAAACGGACGCTTTGCGGAAGCGGCCGGTCGCCGGCTGACAGCGGGCGGCATGGACCATGCGGCGGTGACGAGCGAGGACGAGCAGCGTGCCTTCATCGACGTCGCGACCTCCGCCGGCGTGAGCATCGATGTGGTCGTTGTCGACGCCCAGATGAGCGTCGCCTGCCTCGATATTGCCGCCGCGCATGATCTGCCCGTCGTCACCATCGAGGAAGAGGAGATAGACGCTTCGCTGCTGCATTATCTTGCGGCCGGGCTGCAATCGTCCCCGAAGGAGAAAACCGCCGACGAGGACTGGGAGATCATGACGGAGGACCTGCCTGAAATCCTCAAGACCGGCGGCGTCTGCGAGATACTTCTCGTCGAGGATAACAGGGTCAACCAGATCGTCTTTTCGCAGATACTCGAGGGCCTCGGGCTTTCCTGGCGGCTCGCCACCTCGGGCGAGGAAGCGCTGCGTCTCTTTGCCGAACAGCCGCCTTCCGCCGTCCTGCTCGACACGACGCTGGGCGATATCGACGGCTTCGAAGTCGCGCGCCGCATGCGCGGCCTTTGCGGCGAAAAGCACATTCCCATCGTCGGCGTCATCACCCACGCTTTTGAGGGCGATCTCGATAAATGCCGCGCGTCGGGCATGGACGACATGCTGCTGAAACCCGTCAGCCCGGATATGGTCGAGGCGGTTTTCCTGCGGCTTTTCGGTAAGGATGTCCTGCGGCTGCAGGCCTGACATTGCCTTTGTCGGCAGGCTATGGCTTTTTTAATACTTGCCCTGCATTGTGAGCGCGGTCGACACAGGATTCACGAGATGCAGGAATGAAACGGGCAGAGCCGCAAACGTTGCAGGTCAGCCAGAACGAGCTGCAGGCGATGGCCTACAGCGACCCGCTGACGGGGCTCGGCAACCGCTACCGTCTGCGGGACAAGATTCGCATGCTTGCCAGCGAGCGCTCCAGCGATCCGGCGCCCTTTACGGTCGGCATCGCCAATATAGACGGCTTCAAACCCATCAATGATCTGTTCGGTGTGCAGGCGGGCGATGAAATCCTCTGCCAGGTCGCGCACCGGCTGAAGGCCTGCATTCCCGATGGCGCGGTCGTGACGCGCCATGACGGCGACGAATTCGCCTTCGTGCTGCCGCTGGTGTTCGAGCGCACCGGTGCCGAGCGCATCGGCAACATGATCAAGGACGTGCTTTCGGCCCCTTACGATCTCGGCGACCGTAACGTTCGCCTGTCTTCTTCCTTCGGTTTCGCCATCTATCCCTTCGCCGGCGATGAATTCGAGGATTTGCTGAAAAGCGCCGAGACGGCGCTCTATCGCTCCAAGAGACGTGGCCGCGGCCAGATCACGGTCTATTCGCGCGAAATCGCGCAGGAAATGAAGCGCGCCACGCAACTGGAACAGGCGCTCAGAAACGCCATCATCACCGATGCCATCGACGTGCATTTCCAGCCCATCGTCAGGCTGGAAGAGGCGAAGGTCATCGGTTTCGAGGCGCTGGCCCGCTGGAACGATCCGGACCTCGGTTTCGTATCGCCCGCCGTTTTCGTGCCGCTGGCCGAAGAGCGCGGTTTCATCGATGCGCTGTCAGAAGCTTTGCTCCGAAAGGCGGCGGAAGCGGCCCTGTTCTGGCCGCGTGAGCTTTTCCTGTCCTTCAACCTCTCTTCCGCGCAATTGATGGACCCCAGCACGGCGGACAATATTCTCTCCATCCTCTCGCGTGTCGGCCTCGACCCGCATCGGCTGGAGCTTGAAATCACCGAAACGGCTGTGATGACTTCCGCCGATACCGCTCAGCGCATCATCAGCGAGTTGCAGAGCGCCGGCGTTCGCATTTCGCTGGACGATTTCGGCACCGGCCAGTCGAGCCTCGGCCGTCTGCGCGATTTCACCTTCGACAAGGTGAAGATCGACCGCGCCTTCGTGTCGCGCATCAGCAGCGACCGCCCTTCCGAACATATCATCAAGGCCATCGTCGCCATGTGCGAAGGGCTCGATCTCGAAGTCGTGGCCGAGGGGATCGAAGAACGGGCGGAAGAGGAAAAGCTGCGCGCACTCGGCTGCGCCATGGGGCAGGGCTATTTCTACGGCCGCCCCGCCGATGCCGCCGCGACCCAGCGGTATCTGCACGAGAATTACCGCGAGATATTGTCGGATATTTCCTGAAAACCGGGTGACTATAGGGCGGGGTCGAACTCACCAGCCCCCAACCCTCATTCCTGTGCTTGTCACAGGAATCCAGCCGACGCGCGTCTGCGCGGCGAAACGACTCCTTCCAGCCCAAGGACTTGGGCTGACTGGATTCCTGTGAAAAGCACAGGAATGAGGGGTTCTGGAACGCCATTACATTGAGCGTTCCAGGCGCTGTTTTTCCGAACCCGCGCCTTAGAGCCTGTAAAGCGGCTCGAACCGACCCTTCACCTCAACCCCCAGCTCGAACGTCAACCCGTGCTGCGGATTGGCGGCAATGGCGTCGTCGTCGAGATGTTCGCGCGCCGAGGTGACGAGAAGGCGCGATGCGTCGGGGCCGATGAAGGCCGGGCAGGTCGTCTGTCCGCCGGGCACCTCATATCGGGCAATGTGATTGCCGTCCGTGTCGTAACGATCCACAGCGCCTACGCCCCAGCGGGCATTCCAGATATGCCCTTCGGCATCGCAGACCGACCCGTCGATGCCGCCTTTGATACCGGTGGAATCGATGAAGACTTCAGCCTTGCCTGCGGGAAGGCCGGTCTCCGCATCGAGCGGCACCCGCATCAGCTTGTTCACCTTGGTATCGACGTAATATCCCGTCGCGCCATCGGGCGAAAAGCAGATCGAATTCGGAATGCTGATCTCGGCAAACAGCTTTGTCACGGTGCCCTTCGCGACATGATAGATGCTGCCCGCACCGGTCTCCGCCTTGCGGCCCATGGTGCCGATCCACAGCGCGCCTGAGGGGTGCATGCGCCCGTCATTGGAGCGGTTGCCGGGTAAGTCCTTTTCCAGCTCCGCATGCAGGGTCAGCACGCCGGTTGCCGTGTCGCGCAGGAAAAGCCCGTCATCGGAGGCGATCAGCTGCTTGCTGTCGCTGACCTTGGCGAGTGCACTGCCCATGAAGGGCAAAGCGTGCACGGTCTTGCGGCCGGAGGCGAGGTGCAGCTCATGCAGTTCCCGCTCGAGAATATTGAACCACCAGGCGGTGCCGGTCGCAGGATCGAAGGTCGGGCCTTCGCCGAGCAGCATCGGCGTCTCGTCCAGAACACGTCCGGCAAAGGGAAAAACAGTCGCCAAGCTCTTATCCTCCGATGGCTGCATCATAGGCTGAAAGTGTGACAGTGGCGCGTTCGCGCACCTCCGCTGCCGTCATGCCCGGCTTGTAAAGGCTGGTGCCAAGCCCGAAAGCCACGATACCGGCCGAGGTATATTCGGCGAAATTCTTGTCCGAGACGCCGCCGACGGCGGCGATCACCAGATCCTTCGGCAGGATCGTCCGGATCGCATTGATGCCGGCGGGGCCGATGATGCTGGCGGGAAAGAATTTGAGACCCGTCGCGCCGGCCTTTGCGGCCACCAGCGCCTCGGTGGGGGTGAGAACACCCGGCATCGTCACCATGCCCTTGACGCGCGCGGCAACGATCACATCGGCATCGGCATTGGGGCTCACCATCAGCTTGCCGCCGGCCGCATCCAGCGAGGCCACGTCTTCCACGCTGAGCACGGTGCCCGCGCCGATCAGGCAATCGGCGGGCGCCATCTTCGCGGCGATCTCGATGGAGCGGAACGGATCGGGCGAGTTGAGCGGGATTTCAATGGCGCGGAAGCCGGTTTCGATCAGCGCGCCGACGACGCCCTCGGTTTCCTCGGGCTTCAGACCGCGCAGGATGGCGATCAGCGGATATTTGATGGAAGGGAAGGGAATACGCATGGTCGATCTTTCTTCTTATGGCCAGATGGCATTTGCAGCGGCCAGCAATCCGCGCCGCACGGCCTCGTCTGCATCGATGACCGTATAGTGGATATCAAGGGCGGTGAAGGCGCCTTCGTAAAGCGCGCCGAGCGCACCGGAACCGATCAACACCACCGGCGTCTCGCGCCGGGCGGTGGAATGCGCGCCGGCGATTTCCAGCCCGATCATGATGCCGGAAAGCTTGGCCTTGGCGTCGGTGGCGGTGAGGCCGTGCAGCAACTGGCCGGAGCGAAGGGTGAAAAAGCGATTGGTCGCAAGCTGCGGATTGGCATAGATGTCGCGCACCGCCGCCGTGAAAGCCTCATGCTCGCCGGTAAAGGCTTCCGCCTCGGCCACGGCATGGGAAAGGATCGTCTGTTTCGAGACGACTTCGAAGAGTTCGCCGGTCATGAACGTGGCGAAACCGGTCACGCCGCCATCCTTCACGGTCACCCATTTGGAATGGGTGCCGGGCATGCAGACGAGTTTTTCACCGGCGTCCGAGGAAGCGAGAGCGCCAAGCAACTGCGTTTCCTCGCCGCGCATGACGTCGGGCGCGTTTTGATCCCGTTGCGCCAGCCCCGGCAGAATCCGCACATCCCGCGCCTGGCCCGGCACGCGAACCGCCCCATCGAGAACCGCCGAAAGCGATGTCGGCACGTCGATGTAACCCGCCTCGACCCAGCCCTGCCGCGCGCCTGCCATGCCGCAGACGAGAACCGGCAAACCTTCCGGCGCGCGGATGGCGTCGAGATGCGATTGCAGCACATCGGCAAAACCGGTTCGCATGGCGGTGGTCATGCCTTCCGTGCTTCTGCGCTCCGCCAGCACCGCGCCCGATCGGCTCATGAGCCAGAGCCGGAAACTGGTCGTGCCCCAGTCGACGGCGATGAAAGCGGGTTCGGACATTATAGGAGGCCTCCGTCTACGATTATGGATTGCGCCGTGATGGCGCCCGATGCCGATGATGCGAGAAACAGGCACGGGCCCGCCAGATCGGCGGCGACGAGCGTGCGTTTCAGACATTGCCGCGCGGTGGTGGCAGCAATGCCCTCATCCGTCAGCCATAGTTCCTTCTGCCGCTCCGTCACGATCATGCCGGGCAGCAGCGTGTTGACGCGGATATTTTCCGGCCCCAGCCGTCCGGCAAGGCTTTTCGTCAGCCCGATGATGCCGGCCTTGGCCGCCGCATAGGAGGGCAACTCGCCCATGTTGAGCAGAAACGAGATGGACGAGAAATTGACGATGGAGGCGTCCTTCGCCTGCCGCAGATAGGGCAGGGCTGCCTGAACCGTGAAGAACATCTGCTTGAGATTGACCGCCTGATTGGCGTCCCAATAGGCTTCCGTCACCGTGTCTATGTCGTGGCGGTCGTCCCAGGCGGCGTTGTTGACCAGTACCTTGATGCCGCCGGTGGCGGAAGCCGCCGCCTCCACCGTCTTGCCGATCGCCGCAATATCGCGAAGGTCGGTCTTGAAGAAGTGGACCGGATGCGGCGTCGTCGTTGCAAGCCGCTTGACGAGCGCCAGGCTCGGCTCTTCGGCGATATCGATGAACGAAACCTGCGCGCCCTGCATCGCAAAGGCTTCCACCAGCGATGCCCCGATGCCGGAACCGCCGCCGGTGACGAGCACGCCCGCATCCTTGAGGTCCGGAAATTGGGCTTGCGTCATCGGCATCATCTCATCCATTGAATGGCTTGATTGTTCCATTATTTGGAACTAGATTTTACTAAATGGAATTATTCTCTTGGCGTCACGCTTATGTCAAGGCAGATGATGGTGGATGTTGCCATGCCCGATAATAAAAAGCCCAATGGGCAAAAGCCTGATGCGGTTCCGGTGACGCAACGGAAAACCGGAGTTGAGACGGGCACGCTCGGCAAGGCTGTCTCGCTGCTTGAGTTGATCGCCTTTGCTGAAAAACCGCTGCGCTTTACCGATGTGGTCGAAGCCTGCGGCCAGCCGCGCGGCACGGTTCACCGTCAGCTCGCCCATCTTGTCGCCGAAGGCCTTGTCGATCACGCTGCCGATCAGACCTATGCCGTGGGGCTGAGGCTGCTGCAACTGGCCGCGAAAGCCTGGAGCGGCAACGACCTGCGCAGCGTCGCGGCCCCCCATCTGGCGGCCTTGCAGGAGGTGACGCAGGAGTCAGTGCATCTCGCCGTGCTGAACGGCAGACAGGTTACCTATCTCGACAAGATGGAGGGCCGGCACACATTGCGCATGCATTCGCAGGTCGGCAAAACCTCGCCAGCCTATTGCACCGGCGTGGGCAAGGCGGCGCTGTCGCTGCTCTCCGCCGACGATCTGGCACAGCTGGCTGCGGAACTGGATTTTCATCGCTTCACGGAAAGCACGGTCACGACGACGGAAGCGCTGATGGCGGAGGTGGCGACCATTCGCGACAACGGCTACGGTTTCGACCTTCAGGAGCACGAGATCGGAATTCACTGCGTCGCCGCGCCGGTCCGGGCGCCCGGCCGCAATTTTCGAGCGGCGATTTCCGTCACCGGTCCGGCCTATCGCGTGGATGTGGAACAGCTTCGTAAATGGGCCCCCCTGGTGCGCGAGACCGCCGACAGGATTTCCGACGACCTTGCCTGCAGATTATCCCCGGTTGCGGATGGTTGAAGAAAACAGCGCTCGCAGTCCCTGGATTTTCCCGTGCGGAACCGCCGGCCATGCACCCATTCAGATGCGTTCGATATTATTTTCGACTATTCTGAATTAAGTTTTCAACTTTTGTTTGCATGAATCGTTTTGGTGAGTAACATCCGCAACAATTTCCGGGCAAGGGCGGGCCTTTGCGGCGGCATTTTCTCATTCTCGAAGAACAGCTTTGATGCAGAAAACAGAGACGGCCGCCGTTCAGTCGATTGGTGTTGATTGCGTTCGCGAGATCGCCGATCTCAACACGCAATTCGATATATTCCGGTTTTTGAAACGGCTGACGGAGGCCTGGGAATTCAAGGCTTTCATGGTGCTTGACCTGTCTTCGGAAGTGGCGAGCGAACTGTCGCAATATACGATCATCACCAGCTGGCCGGCCGAGCTTCTGCAGCGTTACGATGAAGAGGGCATGCTCCAGACCAGCCGGGTGATGGCGCAGTTGAAAAAATCGACCGTCCCCTTTTCCGTCTCCATGGATTTTCTGGTCAGAGGCGACGGAGAAATCGCCAAGAAAACCGTGATCAACCTTTTCGAACGTTTCGAGATGATCAATTCGGTCTGGTTTCCCGTTCACGACATCACCATGCGACGGGGCGCGGTATCCTTTTCCGGCAACAAGACGGCCGTGCCCGCCAGCCGGCTTGCGGAGCTTTTTTACATTTCCAGCCATGTCTTTGCCCGGCTGTCTGAAATCCGTCGCCTCGATCTCAGGGTTCCCGAAACCTTGAGCGAGCGCGAGATCGACTGCCTGAACTGGACCGCCGCCGGCAAGACCAGCGCCGAAATCGCTGAAATCATGATGTTGTCGGAACATACCATCAATCATTACCTGAACCGCGCGACGAAAAAACTCGACACGGTCAACCGCACCCAGGCCGTCGCAAAAGCGCTGCGGGTCGGCCTGATAAAATAGCGAAATCTTAATTTTATCATTGTGATAAACCGCTTCCTGGGCGATCCTCTTTTCGAATCACCGGAAAGGAGAAATCGTTTGCCGGAACGGCATAAGGTAAAAGCAGGATTTTCTCCGACTATCGATTGCGCCGTGCTGATAGCCGCTGCCGAAAAAGGCTTTGCTGCCGATGAAGGCATAGAACTCCAACTTTTCCGAAAACAGTCCGCCCGCGCCGTGCTTGCGGCGCTTGGCGAGGATGGCGTTCACGTCGCGCATCTGCCCGCTCCGGTTCCCGTCGGCTCCGCTGTCGGCCTCGACGATCTGCCGGCCGATATTGTCGGCGTTTTCACGCTTTCCCTCGGTGGATCGGCGACGACCGTTTCTCACGGATTTTATGACGAACTCTACCGCGAAGGGCTGAAGCTGCCGGACCCGGCGGCTTTTGGACGCGCCATGGCCCGTGTCTGCGCCGCGCGCCGGGCGGCGGGCGGAAATCCGCCGGTCTTTGCGGTCGAGGATATCGTCTCGACGCCGTTTTATGCGCTGCGTTACCTGCTCGGAAGCTGCGGCGTGCTGCTCGGCCGGGATATGGAAATCGTCGAGGCCCTGCCGAAGGCGATGCCGGCGCTCCTGGAAAGCGGCAAGGTCGATGCGCTCTGTACCGCCGAACCGGCGGGCAGCGCCGTGGTGCTCGGCGGCGCTGGCCGGATCGTCACCACCGGGGCGTTGATTTGGCACAATGCGCCGGAAAAGATACTGGCTACGAAGAAGCGCTGGGCGGAGGAGAACCCCGCCCTTCTTGAAGGGCTGTTGCGCGCCCTTTACCGCGCCGGCGAATGGTGCGCCAATGCCGCCAATATCGAGGAACTGGCCGGCATCCTCGCCGCCCCTCAATATATGGATGAGAACGGCGAATTCCTGCTGCCGGCGCTGACGGGCTATATTTCCACCTCGCAGAAGGACATGCAGCGTTTTCAGGAGTTTTTCGTGACCAGCGCCAAGGCCGCCAATTTTCCATGGCAGAGCCAGGCCCTGTGGTTCTTCAGCCAGATGTTGCGCTGGGGCGAGGTTTCCGCCGATTACCGGTTCGATCCCGCCATGGTGGAGGCGGCCCGTAACGCCTACCGGCCGGATATTTTCCGCAAGGCGATGAAGCCGCTTTTCGTGCCGGTGCCGGGTGCTAATCTGAAACTCGAGGGCACGCTGCGCGAACCTGTTCATGTCGGCGCATCCCGCACGGGTCTGGTGCTCGGCCCCGACTGTTTTTTCGACGGCCATGTTTTCGATCCGGAAACGCTCGAGATGGACGACGAAATCTGAAACCGCAGCGTTAAATCGTCGCGAATGCCTGACTGTCGCGCTTTGGCATTGGCGAAGCGCTCCGGCTTGTCTATGGATGGCACGCAATACCCGGTCGGATGAAGAAGCGGAGCAGGAATATGGCAGAGGTCAGCAGAAGCCAGGTGGAAAAGGCGCTGGAAACGGTGATCTATCCCGGCAGCGGCAAGAGCATCGTCGCACTCGGCATGGTCTCGGAAATCTTCATCGCCGATGCGAAGGCCTATTTCTCGATCACTGTCCCGGCCGACAAGGCTGCGGAGATGGAGCCGCTGCGGCTTGCCGCCGAACAGGCGGCCAAAAGCGTGGAAGGTATCGTCGGCGCGGTCGTGGCGCTGACGGCCGACCGCAAGCCCGGCCAGCAGCAACCCGCACCCGCCGCGCGCCCCGCCGCTGCAACCGGCCGGCCGGCCCAACAGCCCGGCTCGTCAAAGGTGGGCGTCCCGGGTGTGCGGGCCATCATCGCCGTCGCCTCGGGCAAGGGCGGGGTGGGCAAGTCGACCACCGCGGTCAATCTGGCGCTCGGCCTCCAGTCGCTCGGCCTCAAGGTCGGTATGCTCGATGCCGATATTTATGGCCCCTCGTTGCCGCGACTGCTGAAAATTTCCGGCCGCCCGCAGCAGCAGGAAGACCGCATCATCCTTCCCATGGAAAACTACGGGCTGAAGGTCATGTCCATGGGCTTTCTGGTGGATGAGGAAGCCGCGATGATCTGGCGCGGGCCGATGGTGCAGTCCGCCCTGATGCAGATGCTGCGCGAGGTGGCCTGGGGCGAACTGGATGTGCTGGTGCTGGACATGCCGCCCGGCACGGGCGATGCGCAGCTTACCATCGCCCAGCAGGTGCCGCTCGCCGGCGCCGTCATCGTTTCCACGCCGCAGGATCTGGCGCTGATCGACGCACGCAAGGGCATCACCATGTTCCGCAAGGTGGAGGTTCCGCTCCTCGGCGTCATCGAGAATATGAGCTATTTCATCGCGCCCGATACCGGCGCGCGCTACGATATTTTCGGCCATGGCGGCGCGAAGGCGGAGGCTGAAAGGATCGGCGTGCCCTTCCTCGGCGAAGTGCCGCTCACCATCTCCATCCGCGAAATGTCGGACGCCGGAACGCCGGTCGTCGCCGCCGAGCCCAATGGCCCGCAGGCCGCGATCTATCGCGATATTGCCGAAAAAGTCTGGGCGCGCATCGGTGCGGGCGAGAGAAAAGCGGCGCCGAAGATCGTTTTCGAATAGCGCGGCAATCACGGACGCAAAATCGGTCAGGTGTCTGCCCGCTTTGAATAATCCTTTGAAAACAGAAGATTAATCGCCAGTATCGCGCAGGATTTCCGGATTTGAACTGCAGAAATGCTTCGCCTGCAATGCTGTCGAGAAAAAATATTGCTTGATTGCATCTCGCTTTGGGCGCATACGCCTGCGCCGTTTGGCTCTTGGTCCATCGGGCTGGCGAGATTGTGAAAATCCCGCTCGTTCCGGCGTTCCCTGAAGTGTCGTCCAAGGGTTTGCCGAGCGCAAACAGGATATGTTAAGCAGCATTGCGGCTGAAGCCTGCAATGTGGAGCGGAGAAACGGATTGATAAAAGCCTATCGCGCCAATTGCGAGGCGATCAGCCTGTCGTCAGACGACGGCTCCGGACAGATTCCCGACGACATCGTCTGGATCGATCTCGTCAATCCGGACAGGGCGGAAGAGCAGCATGTGGAAAAGCTGCTGGGGCTCGATCTGCCCACCCGCGAAGATCTGAAGGATATCGAACCTTCCAGCCGGCTTTATATGGAAGACGGCAATGTCTTCATGACCGCCTCCCTGGTGTGGAAGGCGGATTCGGACGATCCCCGTCTCACCGACGTCGCCTTCATCCTTGCCGGCAAGCGTCTGGTGACGATCCGTTACGCCGAGCCGAAATCCTTCCATCTCTTCATTGCCGCCATCACCCGCGTTCCGCACGAGATGCGCAGCGGCGCGGCGCTGCTCCTGAAGCTGCTGGAAACCATCGTCGACCGCACGGCGGAAATTCTCGAAAACTCGGTTACGGGGATCGACAATCTCGCCGCCGACATTCTCGGCAGCCAGGCTCGTTCCAAACGCAAGGCGCCGCGCTATCTCGAAGACCGCCTCGGCAACATCGCCGCCTATCACCGGCTGATATCGAAGGTCCGCGTGAGCCTTGCATCTCTGGCGCGTCTTCAGACCTTTCTGTCCACCAGCGATCAGGTGCGCGAAGACAAGGGCGCGCGGGAGCAGGGCAAGTCGATCGGCCGCGATATTCAATCGCTGAACGAACATGCCTCCTTCGTTTCCGGCAATCTGACCTTCCTGCTGGACGCCTCGCTTGGTATCATCAACATCGAGCAGAACGGCATCATCAAGATTTTTTCCATCGCTTCGGTGGTGTTCCTGCCGCCGACGCTGGTGGCCTCTGTCTATGGAATGAACTTTCAGCTCATGCCGGAGTTGAACTGGACATTCGGTTATCCGCTCGCGCTCGTCATCATGCTGATGTCCGCCATCATCCCGTTTCTCTTTTTTCGTTGGAAGGGCTGGCTCTGAGGAGCCAGGATCATCATGTCCCAGATCGCTGACAAGGATGTTGCCGAGAAACCGGATGCGGATGACGAGCACAAGAACAAGGGGCTTTACGCCGCGATCCTTGGTTCCATCGGCGTCGTCTATGGCGATATCGGCACCAGCCCGCTCTACGCCTTCCGCGAGGCCCTGCGGCCCATCGCCTATGACGGCGTGACGCAGGAAGAAGTCATCGGCCTCACATCGCTGATGATCTGGTCTTTGACCATCATCGTCACCTTCAAATACATTACCCTGCTGCTGCGCGCCGACAATGACGGCGAGGGCGGCACGTTGTCGCTGCTGGCGCTGCTGATGAAAACGGCGGGCACCCATCGCGGCGTTCTCATTGTGCTCGGCCTCATCGGCGCGGCGCTGTTTCTGGGCGATGCCATGATTACCCCGGCGCTATCGGTGCTTTCGGCGGTGGAGGGCCTGAAGCTCGTCACGCCGGAAATGGACGCCTTCATCATCCCGATCTCCGTCGGCATTCTCATCGGCCTCTTCGCCATCCAGTCCCACGGCACGGGCACGGTGGCGAAATTCTTCGGGCCGATCACCGCCGTCTGGTTCATCGTCATGGGTCTGGCCGGTCTCCTTCATATCGCCGATGATTTCAGCATCCTCTTCGCCTTCAACCCGTGGCATGCGGTGGAGTTTCTGGCCAGTGAAGGCTTCTACGGCATCGTTGTGCTTGGCGCGGTTTTCCTGACGATCACCGGGGCGGAAGCGCTTTACGCCGATCTCGGCCATTTCGGCCGCCGTCCCATCCAGTGGGCGTGGTTCTGTCTGGTTTTCCCGGCATTGACGCTGAATTATCTCGGGCAGGGGGCGCTGGTGCTGAAAGACCCTGCGGCGATGTCCAATCCCTTCTACCTGATGTTCCCGCAATGGGCGATCCTGCCGGCCGTCATTCTGGCGACCGCCGCCACCATCATCGCCAGCCAGGCGGTCATAACAGGCGCGTTTTCGCTCGTGCGTCAGGCGATCCATCTCGGCTACCTGCCGCGCATGGAAATCCTCTTCACCTCGGAAACCAATACGGGGCAGATTTACCTGCCGGCCGTCAACACCATCCTGCTGTTCGGCGTCGTGGCGCTGGTGCTCACCTTCAAGAGTTCGGATGCGCTGGCCACCGCCTACGGTATTTCCGTCACCGGCGCGATGGTCGTCACCAGCCTGATGTTCTTCGAATTCGTGCGCAAGCGCTGGCAGTGGTCGGTCTGGCTGGCCATTGCCGTGCTGGCCCCGCTTCTGGCGCTGGAGCTGATCTTCCTCGGTGCGAACCTCCTGAAGATTCACGATGGCGGTTATGTGCCGGTGCTGCTGGCAATCGCCTTCACCGTCATCATGACCACCTGGCAGCGCGGTTCGAGAATCCTCTTCGCCAAGACCCGCCGTATCGATGTGCCGCTGAAGGCTTTCATCGCCTCGGTGGAAAAGGAAAGCGCCCATGCGCCGGTGCGCGTGCCCGGCACGGCCATCTTCCTCACCGGCGATCCGGAAGCGGCGCCAGCCGCACTGCTGCACAATCTCAAGCATAACCACGTCCTTCACGACAAGAACGTCATCCTGACGATCCGCACCGAAGACCAGCCCCGCGTTCATCCCGCAGATCGTTATACGCTGACGAAGATGAGCGAGCGCTTTGTCGTGGTCGAGCTGCATTTCGGCTTCATGGAAACCCAGAACGTCACCCAGGCGCTGGGCTATCTCCGGCGCACCGGCTACAAGTTCGACATCATGTCGACCTCGTTTTATCTCGGCCGCCGCAAGCTGGTGCCGGATCCGAAATCGGGCATGCCGGGCTGGCAGAACCGCCTGTTCATCGCGCTTGCCGAAACCGCCGCCGATCCGTCCGATTATTTCCGCCTGCCGGCCAACCGCGTGGTAGAACTGGGTTCGCACGTCGTCGTCTGACGAAGTGGGCATGCCCTCAATATAGCTGGGCGATCTCCTTCTTTCCGTCATACCGGCCTTGAGCCGGTATCCAGCCAGCCCAAGTCCTTGGGCTGAAAGGAGTCTTTACGCCGCGCCGACGCGCGTCGGCTGGATTCCGGCTCGAGGCCGGAATGACGGATGTGGAGATGCCCTGCGGGACAGTTATGATCGGCACATGCGAACTCGGCTCCACGCCACGCGCATTAGAGGATGGTTACACATTAACGTGAAGCCGCGTCCGCGCGCGGCGTTAACCAAGCATCAAGGTTAATAAGAGATTCTCGAACACCTGTAGCAAATATGGTTGTCGGTGTTCGGAGTGCTGGTTTTGCGTTCGAAAAGAGTAATGCGTCGTCGGTCCCCCGTGTCCATTCAGGGGTGGGCGTCAAAATGGACCTCGCCCGTCGTCTTCGGCCTTGCCGCCTGGCTCGTTTTTCCCTCCCTCGCTGCGCGCGCGGATCTGGCCTCGCTTCTGGCCGGTCTTGATAATGGCGGCGAGCAATGGCGCATGGTGCTGACAGCCTCTCCGGCGGGCTCGGTGCACAATGCCTCGCTCACCTTCAACGATGCCGCAGGGGAGGCGGCGCTGCAGGGCGGCGGCATGACCCTGCCCAATGGCAGCAAGGTCGCCTTCGTCACCAACAAGAAGGGCGAGGCAACGACGCCCGACAGCGAGCGCGTCAACCGCGCCGCCAAGAAGGGCCGTATCGTCGCCACCGAAATCATGCAGCCGCCCAAGGCCTTCACCGCCGGTTCCGTTCTGCAGCGCACCAGCATGCTGGATATCGAGCCGCTGAAGCGCAAGGACCGCACCGCTTTCGTCAAGCCGAAGCGCGGCAAGGATGTGGAACTCGCCTCCTTCTATTTCCGTCGTGAGGAAAAGAAGGCGGACAGAAGCGTCTCGCCGATGCTGGCCGAACTCATCACCAATCGCACGCCGGATATTCTCGCCACGGCCTATGCGCCGGCCGAACCGGATTTCGCCCGCGAGTCGCCCTTCGACGCCATTCTCAAAAAGCCCGAGGCCGGCCGTTTCGTGCCGCAGATCGCCGAGGACGACCACGCCTGGGCGGCCACCCCGCTGCCCGCCACCGTGTTTTCCGCAGCCGAACAGCAATGCCTCGCCTCCGGCATCTATTTCGAGGCGCGCGGAGAATCGGTGAAGGGGCAGGCGGCGGTGGCGCAGGTTATTCTCAACCGCGTGCGCAATCCCGCCTATCCGAAAACCATCTGCGGCGTCGTTTATCAGAACAAGGACTGGCGTAACCGCTGCCAGTTTTCCTTCGCCTGCGACAATATCAAGGACCGGGTGAATTCCGAACGCCACTGGAAAATGGCGCGCGAAGTGGCCATGGCCACCACCGCCGGCAAAATCTGGATGAAGGAAGTGGGTTCGGCAACCCATTATCACGCCGTTTATGTGCGTCCCGCCTGGGGCCGCACGATGAAGAAGGTCGGCAGAATCGGATTGCACGTCTTTTACCGTACCTATGGTGGCGGCTGGAGCTGATACCACCGCCGATTTGTCGCATTTTGCGTGTCAAAAATGCCGATTCCTTTGCGAAACATCGCGGTCAAACGGCGATTTGAGGTCAAGCTGTTGTTTTTGCATGATTAATTTGTGCTGCAACAACCGTCGCCAGTGCCTTGACTAGAGAAGCCCCTAAAACTATGTTGCGCGCGACTTCAGAGCGGGCTGGAACAGGCTTAATCCGTCACCGTTTACAACTCCAAAGGGTTCTGGCATGGCTGGAACGGAGAAAATGGGTGGGATTTTAAGATGACTGGCAACCGTGACGATAGTCTGGACGAGCGCCGCAAGCGCCTTGCTGATGAGTTGGCGAAGGTGAAGGCGGAGGATGAGGCGGAAGTGAGGGCGGAGACCAACGCTGCGGAAAGCCGGAAGGGCTTTGCGATGGCGGTTAAGCTCTCATCGGAGTTCATTTCGGCCATCGTGGTCGGCGCTATGCTGGGTTATCTTCTGGACTATTTTGCCGGCACGACGCCGTGGGGGATGATCGTTCTTCTTCTTCTCGGTTTCTGCGCAGGCGTATTGAATGTGTTGCGCTCGACGGGCGCGGTGGCCAAGCCGCCGCTGCTGGAAAAGGCAGACAGGCGAGACGAGGGTGGAAAAGGCGGCGTTTAAGCTGTTTTTTCTTGCAGTTGAGATGCCGCGACAGGCGGCGACAGGTAAAGAGGGCAGCCGGTGGCAAACGATCCGACCCATCAGTTCTTGGTGCAGCCGATCATTCCGATCGAAATTGGCGGCGTCGATTTTTCCTTCACCAATGCGTCGCTCTTCATGGTCGCGACCGTGGCTGCGGCTTCCGGTTTCCTTTATTTCGCAACGTCGAACCGCGGTCTGATCCCGACCCGCATGCAGTCCGTCGCTGAAATGTCCTATGAATTCATCGCCTCCATGCTGCGCGAAGGCGCCGGCAAGAAGGGCATGGTGTTCTTCCCATTCGTATTCTCGCTGTTCATGTTCGTGCTGACGGCGAACCTTCTCGGCATGTTCCCGTATTTCTTCACGGTCACCAGCCAGATCATCGTCACCTTCGCGCTCGCCTGCCTCGTCATCGGCACGGTCCTGGTTTACGGTTTCTGGAAGCATGGCCTACATTTCTTCGGCATCTTCGCCCCCTCGGGCGTGCCCAAGGCGCTTCTGCCGCTTGTGGCGTCGATTGAAATGATCTCGTTCCTGTCGCGCCCGATCAGCCTTTCGGTTCGTCTCTTCGCGAACATGCTGGCCGGCCACATCACGCTCAAGGTTTTCGCAGGCTTCGTCGCCTCCATGAGCGCGCTCGGCGCGCTCGGTGTCGGCGGTGCTGTCCTGCCTCTCATCATGACGGTCGCGATGACCGCTCTCGAATTTCTCGTTGCCTTCCTGCAGGCTTATGTCTTCGCGGTACTGACTTGCATGTACCTGAACGACGCCGTGCATGGTGGTCACTGAGAAGTAAAGTCGCTGGCCCCGGCAACGGGCGTCAAAAACAGCCGCAACAACCAATATCTCAAGGAGTCTCACATGGAAGCGGAAGCAGCAAAGTACATCGGCGCAGGTCTCGCATGCCTCGGCATGGCTGGTACGTCCCTCGCACTCGGCCGTATCTTCGGTGATTACCTGTCCGGCGCACTGCGCAACCCCTCTGCTGCCGACAGCCAGTTCGGCCGTCTGGTATTCGGCTTCGCCGTTACGGAAGCTCTGGGCATCTTCTCGCTGCTCGTTGCTCTCCTTCTCCTGTTCGCTGTTTAATATCGGCATCAGGTCTGGATCACGGCCCGCAAATGGCGTGCCGTGATCCTTCGCATTTGCAGTACCCCTGGAGGTGAGCATGTTCGTGACCGAGGCTTATGCCCAGTCAGCACCGACCGTAGGTGAAACGCATACGGAAACTCCGGCTGTCGGCCAGCCGCAACCGGAAGCCACGCACACGGAAACCGGTGTGGCGCACGGCGCCGAACACGGCGCTTCCGGCGTATTCCCGCCGTTCGACCAGTCTACTTATGCATCGCAGGTTCTCTGGCTGGCGATCACGTTCGGCCTTTTCTACCTGCTCATGCAGAAGGTCATCGTTCCGCGCGTCGGCGGCATTCTCGAAAACCGTCACGGACGCATCGCACAGGATCTCGATGAAGCGGCACGGCTGAAAAGCGAAGCCGACGCTGCCGTCGAAACCTATGAAAAAGAACTCGCGGCAGCCCGCGCCAAGGCAGGCTCCATCGGCGCTGCGGCCCGTGACGCCGCAAAGGCGAAGGCCGATGCCGACCGCGCCGCTATCGAAGCCGGTCTTGCCGAAAAGCTTGCCGCCGCCGAAAAGCGCATTGCGGGCATCAAGGAACAGGCATTCGCCGATGTCGGCGCAATCGCCGAAGAAACCGCGACCGCGATTGTCGACCAGCTGGTCGGC
Source organism: Agrobacterium leguminum (assembly GCF_015704895.1). Lineage (GTDB taxonomy): Bacteria > Pseudomonadota > Alphaproteobacteria > Rhizobiales > Rhizobiaceae > Agrobacterium > Agrobacterium leguminum. The sequence goes on from NZ_JADQWB010000011.1 coordinate 85,657, forward strand.
GCCAAGGTCAAGGACACGGACGTCAAGGCAGCGATTGCCGCCGCTTCGAACGTGAAGGGAGCCTGATATGGCATTTGATGCATCATTTTTCGCTCTCGTCGGTCTCGTCCTCTTCTTCGTTCTGGTTGCCTATCTCAAGGTTCCCGGCATGCTCGCCAAGTCTCTGGACGAGCGCGCCCAGAACATTCAGGACGAGCTGGCCGAAGCCAAGCGCCTGCGCGAAGAGGCCCAGCACCTGCTGGCCGAATATCAGCGCAAGCGTAAGGAAGCCGAGGCCGAAGCCGCAGGTATCGTTGCCGCCGCCGAGCGCGAGGCCGCAGCCCTGACGGAAGAAGCCAAGCAGAAGACGGAAGAATTCGTCGCCCGCCGCACGGCCCTTTCGGAACAGAAGATCAAGCAGGCCGAAGACGACGCCATCGGCGCCGTCCGCGCCGCCGCCGTGGATATCGCCATTGCCGCTTCCGAGAAGCTCATTGCCGAAAAGACCACCGCCGCCGCAAAGGCCAAGCTTTTTACCGCCACGATTGGCGAAGTGAAGTCGAAGCTGAACTGAGATTTATCTCGGACTGTTTAAAGCCCCTCCGGCACGAGCCGTGAGGGGTTTTTTGTTTGAGGTGGTGAAGCTGGTTCGGGATGTGGCAAGATTAGCCGTCGGAAATGCGAATCCGCTGCAAAAATTACCACCGACCGGCCCGGTTGGGTCGAGCCACGAGGTCAGGGGGCTTGGCATCGCTTCGGCGTAAGCTTTATCAATGCCTGATATCCAATTTCGTTGCTACTTTGCGCCAAATCAAACATGGCTGAGCTTCCATTGGTGACGAAATCACCGAGACGAACGAGGCTGCTCTTGGTTACTGCTAGTTGCAATGCCGTCATTCTGCTATACGACGAGATAACTTGGATGGTGCACAACGGGTTAGGATGAAGAAGAAGGACAGAGGAATTGTCGATCTCCCATCAGTACGGGAGCTTTCAACTGCGCTGTCTGTTGCGCGAATGGTTCGCCACCTAGCAAACCTAGCGCTCAAAGTGGGGCTTGGTGGAGAAAAGACGAGGAAGATCGTGGATAGCGCGGATCAGTTTCTTGCCCAATCGGACATCCTTCATCTTCCCGACAGATTCAATGCCGCATTCTCAGGACGGGGCTGGCTTGCGACGTCATCAATGTCGGTGGATGCTATGCGTGCTGCTTTGAAAAAGCATGAAGAGGGCGACACGGATGCCGGGGAAGAGATTATACTCGACTGGGTACTTGACCGCGAGACGATTGATCTTTTTGCCATCAACCGCAGCAAAAGGTTCGGGGGCGTCAGCGGTCGGTGGCATCAGTTACGCGAAGCACTGACGCTGACCACAGAAGGTCGGTACTGGTCAGCGGTTCCACTAATCCTGATCGCTTGCGACGGTTTCGCGTCGGACGTACTCGGAACCTCACCGTTCGAGAAGAACGCGGACCTGAGCGTGTTCGATTCCTTAGTAGCCCACCCGTCATCGCTTCCTGCGGCAATTGCACGGATTACAAAAGGGGTGCGCAAGTCGAGCGACGATATGCTTTCTTTACCGCTCCGGCATGGCATCCTTCACGGCCGTTCTCTGGGCTATGCAAACCGTGCGGTCTGCGGAAAAGCATGGATGCTAATGATTGCGCTGGTGGACTGGGCTGCGGACAAACAAGACGAGGAGGCACGACGGGCCAAAGACGAGGAGCGACGATCCATCAAGTGGGCTGATATCTCCGCATCACTGGAGAAGAACAGGGCGGACAAGGTAGCTATCGAAGCGTTTGTCCCTCGCCGCTGGGAAGGGCCGTTCTTAGCGGGATTGGCAGATGACGAGCCTCCCATTGCGTTCCGAGAGTTTCTCACTGGCTGGCAGAATCGGAACTTCGGCATCATGGCAAAACGAGCGGTCAATATGACACGGCAGAAGCACGCACATCTCGCAGGTCGTATGCGTGCAGATGAGGAGCATATAAAGCTCATTGAATTTGAGATTATCTCAGTGTCGCAGACAACAGTTGCTCGAGCGGAAGCACGCATTCGAATGAATGGCCGGAATCAGAAAGGTGATGTTAGCGGTGAATTTCTAGTCTTGGCTTTCAATCACACAGTCGATGGCCAGATTGCAATGCCTACCGATGAAGGCACTTGGCAGGTCCAGCAGGGATGCATGTTTGATTTAATGCACGAGCGTACGATCGATAAGCGGAATGTTTGAGCAAGATTGCCGCGAGATTGCTCATACCCGACCTCAACTCGTTTTAAGATAAGTTGGTGAAAGGGCTATCGCTAAGACGGACGGCTTCGATAACGCCAGTGAATCTCAGCGAATAAGAGCTTTTCTCTATAACGTTGCCGAAATCAATCCCGCTTCAGCGGCCTGAAGCTCATCCGGTGCAGCGGGCAAGGCCCGTGGCTTTCGATGGCGCGCAGGTGGGCCGGCGTGCCGTAACCGGCATGGCCTTCAAAACCGTAGGATGTGTGCACCACACCCGCGCGTTCCATCATCCGGTCGCGGGTCACCTTGGCGATGATCGAGGCGGCGGCGATGGAGAGGGAGCGGGAATCGCCCTTGATGACGGCTTTGGCTTCGCAGGCGATGCCGGGCGGGCGGTCGCGGCCGTCGGCCAAAACGAGGGCAGGGGAAATTTCGAGACCGAGCACGGCGCGGCGCATGGCGTCGAGGCTGGCGCGCAGGATATTCATGCTGTCGATCAGGCCGGGGCCGGAAGAGGCGACGGATACGATCGAGGTTTCCATGATCTGTACGAACAGGCTTTCCCGCTTCTGCTTCGTCAGCTTCTTGGAATCGTCCATCCCCTTGGGAATATTGTCCGGATCGAGAATGACCGCTGCCGCAACCACCGGTCCGGCCAGAGGTCCCCGGCCTGCCTCATCCGTGCCGGCCACGGGCCAGAGGCCCTTCTTTTTCGCTTCCAGTTCGAAGGAAAAATCCGGGCCGGTATCGGCAAGATCAAAAAGAGCAGGAGAATCGGGTGTGGCCGTGCGTTTCATGCGGCGAAACTGGCACACACACCCGATCTCCTGCAAGCCCCCGGAAGCGGGCGATGACAGGCATGGTGAGCCGGGGTCAAGGGGCGTGGCTCACCGTGCCCCGAAGGTCATCATGACCTTTGATCCTCCAACGGGGCGGCGGAGGAAAAACGATCGCACGCGAGGCGGCGGTTCCGGGGGCGATGTCCGGCGGGCCAGGGAAAACCCGCCGGGCATGTCGTGGGAGTGTGGCCGGTCTAAAAAAGAGGCCGCCGCTCCCTGTCATATTCTGCCTGATATCGCCGCACGTTCCGTATGGTGCTTCGATCAGGCGGAGTTGTTTTCAGCATCGGTCTTTCAAAGCAGCGACAACTGCACGCCGGCTCCGCCCGGCGGCACGAAGAGATCGTCGCGCAGGTGGATGCCGCGACGGATGAGGCCGAGCCTTTTTGTCGCCATCTCGAAACGCCTGCCGATCTGCCAGGCATAGGGGCCGGCGCCCTTCATGCGTTTTCCAAATTCCGCGTCATAATCCTTGCCGTCGCGCATGGAGCGCACCAGCGACATGACATGACGGTAGCGGTCCGGATAGTTGCGCAGCAGCCAGTCGCGGAACAGCGGGCTCACCTCCAGCGGCAGGCGCAAAAGCACATAAGACGCTTCGGTGGCGCCGGCGGCCTTGCCGGCCTCGAGAATACGCTCGATCTCATGATCGTTGAGCGCCGGGATGACAGGCGCCATCATAACGGCTACGGGAATGCCGGCCTCGGTCAGCGCCTTGACGGCTTCCAGTCGCTTCTCTGGCGTGGCGGCGCGCGGTTCCATGTTGCGCGCGAGCTTTCGGTCCAGCGTGGTGACGGAAATACCGACCTTGGCGAGCCCCTTTTTGGCCATGGGCGCCAGAATGTCTATATCCCGCTTGATCAGCGCCGATTTGGTGACGATGGCGACGGGATGATCGGCCTTGGCCAGCACTTCCAGTATCTGCCGCATGATGCGCCATTCGCGCTCGATCGGCTGATAGGGATCGGTATTGGTGCCGATGGCGATCACCCGCGGCTTGTAGCCCGGCTTAGCCAGTTCCCGTTCCAGCAGCTTCGCCGCATCCGGCTTGGCGAAGAGCTTGGCTTCGAAATCCAGCCCGGCGGAAAGCCCCATATAGCTGTGCGTAGGGCGCGCAAAACAATAGATGCAGCCATGTTCGCAGCCGCGATAGGGATTGATGGAACGGTCGAAGGGGATATCGGGCGATTCATTGCGGGTGATGATGCTGCGCGGCTTTTCCACCTGCACCTCGGTGCGAAACTCCGGCATGTCCTCGAGAGTCTGCCAGCCATCGTCGAAAACCTCGTGCTGCAGGGTCTCGAACCGTCCATCCGGGTTCAGCCCGGCACCACGGCCGCGACGGCGGTCGATCTCGATGCGCAGGCCGGATGCATCGGCCAACGCATTGGCAATATCCGGCATATGGCTCGGCTGGAAGGCAGCCTGCCCCGAAAGCGTATGGTTTCTCATCTGGATGCTCCCAGGACGCCGCACGCCTCTCAAGGCACGCTCAACGCCCTAAACCGTTTCCGTCCGGACAGGCTTTCAACCGCCTCCCGAATGATTAAATTCCTACATCAGGAATGAGAACAATACAAGAACAAAATTGCAAATTCGGCTCGTTCTCCAGAGATGGATGAGTGGCCGCGACAGGCACGGCCACATCTGGAGACTGTGCGGTCGGTGGGCATGGACAGCCTTGGATTTTACAGCGATGAGCATAGTGGCAATTTATTGTGCGATGCGTTAGAGCTATGCAGATGTTGACAGTCATAATGGAATGCCGGGATCACGAGCCGGAACTGGCGCACACATTGTCTGCGCTTGTAACCGGGGCCGTGGAAGGGCTTGTAAGCGATGTTGTGATTCTCGATCACGGTTCGCGCGATGGATCGTCGCGCGTCGCCGATGCCGCCGGCTGCCGTTTTTATGGGCAGTGGGACATCGAGGACGTGGTGAAGTCCGCACGCGGCGGCTGGCTGCTTCTGATCGAGCCGGGCGCGCGCCCGCAGGCGGGCTGGATCGACGAGATTCTCGAATATGTGGCGATCTGCGCGCAGCCGGCCCGTTTCTCGCCCTCGCGCTATCACCGGCGCAATGTCTTCAGCCGTATGCTGCGGCGTATTCCGCCATTGGAACACGGATATCTTCTGCCAAAGAAGCATGCCGTGTCGATTGCGAAATCGGGCATGAGCCTGACGCAATTTGTCGGCGCGCAAAAACCGCGCCGGCTGAATGCGGAAATGGTGCCCGCCTGGGCGCTGCGAGCCTCGGCCTAACCTCGGGGCCGCTTTACCCGGCCAGAACCTTGCCGGGGTTCATGATGCCGGCGGGGTCGAAAGCGTGCTTGATGCGCCGCATCAGTTCCATTTCGATGCCGGGGCGGATGGCGGCCAGTTCGTCGCGCTTCAACTGCCCGATGCCGTGTTCGGCCGAAATGGACCCGCCGAGCGACAGCACGATGCCATGCACGATCTCGTTCATGTCCCGCCAGCGGCCAATGAATTCGGCCTTGTCGGCACCCACCGGCTGGGAAATATTGTAGTGAATATTGCCGTCGCCCAGATGCCCGAAGGCGCAGACGCGGGCGCCGGGTATGGCGGCAAGAACCGCCTTTTCCGCCGTCGCCATGAATTCCGGTATTTTCGACACCGGAACGGAAACATCGTGCTTGATGGAGCCGCCTTCGGGTTTCTGCGCCTCCGACATGCTTTCGCGCATGTGCCAGAGAGCCTGCCGCTGCGCTTCGGACGCGGCGATCACCGCATCCTGAACCAGCCCGGCCTCAAAACCGCGCTCCAGCAGCGATTGCATCATGCTATCTGCCGTTTCGGCCGAGTCGGAGGTGGAAATATCGATGAGCGCGTACCAATCATGCGGCTGTTCCAGGGGATCGCGCACGCCGGGAATATGCCGGGCGGTGAATTCGACGCCGATTCGTGGCATGAGTTCGAAACCGGTGAGCGCCGTGCCGCAGAGATTGGAGGCCATCTCGAACAGCTTCAGCGCATCCTCGGTGGAGGTGAGCCCGGCAAAGGCCACCTGATGGCCGAGCGGTTTCGGGAAGAGCTTCAGCACCGCGCCGGTGATGATGCCAAGCGTGCCTTCGGAACCGATGAAGAGATCGCGCAGATCGTAACCCGTATTGTCCTTTTTCAGCCGGCGCAGCCCGTTCCAGATTTCGCCGGTCGGCAGCACCACTTCCAGCCCAAGGCAAAGCTGGCGCATATTGCCATAAGCGAGCACCGCCGTGCCGCCGGCATTGGTGGCGAGATTGCCGCCGATGCGGCAGGAACCCTGCGAGCCGAGCGACAGCGGGAACATGCGCTCCACGGAATCGGCAGCCTTGTGGATGTCATCGAGAATGCAGCCGGCATCGGCGACGATGATATTGGCGACCGGATCGATATCGCGAACGCGGTTCATGCGCTCCAGCGACAGGATGATGTCCGTTCCTTCGGCGCGCGGTGTCTGGCCGCCCACGAGGCCGGTATTGCCGGTCTGCGGTACGATGGCGGTGCCGGTTTCGCTGGCGAGCTTCAGGATGGCGGCAACCTCTTCGACCGAACCGGGCTTGATGAGCAGCGGCGAGGCGCCGCGATAAAGTCCGCGATTTTCCACCAGACGCGGCGCCATTTCCGCCGGGTCGCGGACCGCGTTCTTTTCGCCGACAATGGCGGCAAAGCGGTCGAGGATGTCGGAGGAGGGGATGGCGGTGGTCGTCATGGGTGGCGTCTCGCTGTCTTTTGAAACATGGGCGAAAGGATTGGGTGTCGTCAGCCTCGCGGCGCGGCGGCGCGGGAAAGGCGGTCGTTGATCGCCTCTCCGAGACCGTGGGTGGGAATGGCGGTGATGGCGATCATGTCTGCGCCGCTCGCATCGGCGGCTTTGAGATAATCGAACAGATTGGCAGCGGCCTCGGAAAGATCGCCGGAGGGGCTGAGATCGAGCACGGTGCGCGCCGTCTCTTCGCCGGCAATGGCGATGCCGCCGAAGCGGATCAGCGCTTCGCCCGGCAGAACCGATGTGGCGTGAAGGCGCACGGCCGCACCCGGCGCGTAATGCGAGGCCAGCATTCCCGGCGCTTCAATGGCGGCGGCGGCTTTTTTCGGCCGTTCAAGCCGTTTGCCGGCAATGCGTTCTATGTCCGCGGTGACGATGCCGCCGGGACGAAGCAGCCGCACCCGGCCATCCTCTTCCACCTTGACGATGGTGGATTCGACGCCGACAGCGGCCGCCCCGCCATCGAGAATGAGATTGATCTTCTGGCCGAGATCCGCCTCCACATGGGTCGCACTTGTCGGGCTGATCTTGCCGGAACTATTGGCGCTGGGGGCGGCGAGCGGCCTGCCGAAGCGGCGGATCAGATCGCCGGCAAAACCCTGCGGCACACGAATGCCGACCGTATCGAGACCGGCTGTCGCCAGCGAATGAATGTCGCTTGCCGGTTTCAGCGGCAGCACCAGCGTCAGCGGGCCGGGCCAGAAGGCTTCTGCCAGCTTCAGCGATATGGGGTCGAAGACGGCGTAACGTTCGGCCATGGCGATATCGGCCATGTGGCAGATCAGGGGGTTGAACTGCGGCCGGCCTTTTGTCTCGTAAATGCGGGTAATCGCCGCCGGATTGGTGGCGTCGGCGGCAAGGCCATAGACGGTTTCCGTCGGCAGGGCGATGGGCTGGCCGGCGGCAAGCTCCGCCACGGATACCTGCAGGGCCGTTTCCCGCTCTTTGTCTATATCGATATGACGCGCCATGATGCTGCCTTTCAGGGCGGTCAATAGCGTATTTCAGAGGCTTATGGAAAGTTTTATATCGCCTTGATGATCCTGCGCATCTCCTCGGACCGCGCGCCGAGCATGAGCACGTTTTTCAGCGCCACCCGCGGATCGTGGGTCTGGAACAGCAGGCCGCCGCGATGGACGGAGGTATCGACGGCGAGTTCCTGATCGGGAAGCGCGTTGATGGCGACGGCGAAGTACATCCGCGAATAGCGCGCATCGATATTTTCGAAGAAGTTTTCAGCCCCGCTCAGCTCGGCGAAGAAATTCGCGAAATAGAAGGACCAGAGCACATGGCGCTCGGCGTCGAAGCTGGTTTTCGCCGCCGTGACGTGACAATAGCCGAGATGCGGCCGGTCATTGAGCAGATGGTGAAAAACCATCTTCGGAAAACGGATGGACTGGTGAAAGCCGTTCAGACGGCTGTGGGTGGCATCGGCGGCAGCTTCCAGCTTTCGCCCGGTCAGCGCAGCCACTTCGTCATGGCTGTAATAGACGCGTTCTTTCGGCAGCCATCGTTCTTCATAACGGCTGATACGCCCTGTCCGCAGGAAATCGGAATGCGCGGTCTTCGAGCGTATCGGTGTGAGCGAATGCCTGCTCGCATCGAAATAGCGTATGCGTGTCGCCTTCTCCACCGGGAACACCCTCGTTGCTGTCGATCCGGCAAGATAATTTAGGGCGCGTTAATACTCCGTTGCGCCGCACCCCCCGTTTTTTAATGGGTGGGGAGCAGGATGCGCGCCATCATGCGTCATATTGCGACGTCATTTCCGTCATTGAATAGCTGTCGGATTTCCCAGCGGAATGGGCTGAGAGGGCGAATTGCGCATGTCGCAATTTGTCGCCAATGCGGAAGGTAATGTCGCTGTTTGTGCTGCCGCAAATGAGCGCCGGTGTTTAGATGAGTACATGCTTCCGCAACCCCGCAAATGGTGTCGGGCAGGGCGGTTTGATCGAGGATTTGGCCATGGAATTGCGTGATACCGTATTGCGCCAGCTGAAAAACCGCCGCGAAGGCTTCAGCCTGGAACAGCCCTTCTACACGGACCCGGATTATTTCAAGCTGGATATGGAAACCATCTGGTATCGCGACTGGCTGTTTGTCGGCCATGATTGCGAAGTGTCTAAATCCGGCAGCTATTTCACCGTGCAGGTCGGGGCCTATTCCGTGGTCATCGTTCGCGGTCGCGACGGGCAGATCCGCGCCTTCCACAATTCCTGCCGCCATCGCGGCTCCCGCGTTTGCACCACGCAGAAGGGCCAGTCGGCCCGCCTCGTCTGTCCCTATCACCAGTGGACCTACGATCTCGACGGCAAGCTGCTTTTTGCACGTCACATGGGAGAAGAGTTCGACAAGGGCGATTTCGGCCTGAAGCCGGTCGCCTGCGAAACCGTCGCCGGTTACGTCTTCATTTGCCTTGCCGATCAGCCGGCCGATTTCGAGCCCATGCGCAGGGAAGTCGAGAGCTACATGGCGCCGCACCGCATCTGGGAAGCGAAGGTCGCGCATGAGAGCACGATCATCGAAAAGGGCAACTGGAAGCTCGTCTGGGAAAATAACCGCGAGTGCTACCATTGCGCCGCCAACCACCCGGAACTCTGCCGCACCTATCCCGAAAACCCGAGCGTGACGGGAACGGACGGCGGTGCGAGCGATCCCGAGATCGGCGGCCACTGGGCGCGCTGCGAGGCCGCCGGCCTGCCGAGCCGTTTCAAGATCGACCCCAAGGGCCAGTTCCGCGTCGCCCGCATGCCGCTGATCGGCGAGGCGGAAAGCTACACCATGTCCGGCAAGCGCGCCGTGCGCCGGCCGCTGTCAGACGATGTCAGCATCAGCCATATCGGCGCGCTGCTCCTGTTCCATTACCCGACGACCTGGAACCACTTCCTCGGCGACCACACCATTTCCTTCCGGGTGCTGCCGCTCAGCGCCACGGAAACCATGGTCACCACCAAATGGCTGGTGCACAAGGATGCTGTCGAGGGCGTGGATTACGATCTAGAGGACCTCACCCATGTCTGGAACGAGACCAACGATCAGGACCGCCGCATCGTCGAGGAAAATGCCTTCGGCATTCGTTCCCCGGCCTACGAGCCCGGCCCCTATTCCATGGAGGACGAGGGCGGCGTGATGCAGTTCGTCAACTGGTACTCCGATTTCATGGTCGACCGGCTCTCCGGCGATAAGGCCCGGCTTTCGGCTGTAGCGTGATGCGAAGATGAATATGGTTGTAACCTATAAGCATATTGACGAGATGAAGCCATGGAGCGACAAGCTCCAGCTTCTGGAGTGCATCTCGGTGACGCCCGAGACGCCCGATGTGATGACGTTCCTGTTCCGCTCGGAGGATCAGAACTGGTTCCGTTATCTGCCGGGGCAGTTCGTCACGCTGGAATTGCCGGTGGGCAAGGAGCCGCTTTACCGCACTTACACATTGTCCTCCAGCCCGTCGCGGCCCTATGCGCTGTCGGTCACGGTCAAGGCGCAGGCCAACAGCATCGGCACGCGCTGGATGTTCGACAATCTGAAGCCCGGTATGAAAATCCGGGCGCTCGGGCCGCTCGGCGACTTTTCCTACGTCAAGCATCCCGGCGACAAATATCTGTTCATCTCGGCAGGCTCCGGCGTTACGCCGATGATGTCGATGGTGCGCGACATGAGCGACCGCGCCCCGCAGAGCGATATTGCCTTCATCAATTGTTCACGTACCCCCGGCGATATCGTCTTCCGTCACGAGCTGGAATATCTCGCCCGGTTCATGCCGAACCTGTCTCTCGGCTTCATTGTCGAGAAATGCGGCCGCACAGATCTGTGGTCCGGCCTGAAGGGCATGATCGACAAGGCCAAGATCGCGCTGCTCGCGCATGATTTCATGGAGCGCACCGTCTTCTGCTGCGGGCCGGAGCCGTTCATGGCCGCCGTCCGCTCGATGCTCGATGCCTCCGGCTTCGACATGAGCCGCTATCATCAGGAAAGCTTCGCGCCGGCCGCGCCGGTCACTGTTGGTGAAGCCGTGCTTACCGGTGCGGATGGCGAAGCGCTGTCTATGGTGGGTTTCACCCTTTCCGGTAAAGAAATGCCCTGCCAGCCAGGCCAGACGGTTCTGATGACGGCGCGCGCCGCCGGGGTCCGTATCGGGGCGGCGTGCGAATCGGGGATTTGCGGCACCTGCCGGGTGCTGAAGCTTTCCGGTGAGGTGGAGATGAACCACAATGGCGGCATTCTCGATGAGGAAATCGAGGAAGGCTATATTCTCGCCTGCTGCTCACGCCCGTTGACCGATGTAAAGGTGGAAGCCTGACACGAGCAGGCGTTTCATTTCATACGTCTTTCCCCGGATGGTTGTCTTGGAACCAAATTTCTCTAAACTCGTTTGCACGTCATCGAATTCTTTTCGGGCATGAAACGGGGCTGTCCCATATCTCCGACAAGAGCGAGTGGGTAAAAAGGCGCGGGTCCAACGCGCTGAAGCAAACGGAGGAAGATCATGATGAATTTCCGGACAACGAGTGTCGCCACGGCGATGATCGTGTTCCTCACCAGCTTTACGCCGTCGCAGGCGTTCCAGGCCCCTGTGCCGATGCCCAAGCCGGCGGTTTCGACCGACAATGTCGTGCCGGTGCAGTACCGTGAATGGGATCGCCGATACGACCGCAGGCATGGCGACCGCATGTATCGCCCGCGCCCGCCGCGTGACGGCTATTATAACGGTCACCGCGGCTATCGCGATCGTCGTCCGGGTTACCGTTATCACAATGGTTACTGGTTCCCGCTCGCTGCCTTTGCGGCCGGTGCGATCATCGGCGGCGCCATGCAGCAGCCGCGTCCGACCTATGGCGGCAGTCATGTTTCCTGGTGCCAGAACCGCTGGCGGTCCTACCGCGCTTACGACAACAGCTATCAGCCGAGCAGCGGTCCGCGCCGCATATGCGTATCGCCTTACAGCCGCTGACAGGACTTTCGAAAGCCCGGATTTTGATCCGGGCTTTTGTTTTGCCGCTGCCGGATCGGGTAAACGAAGCGTGATGGGATCGTTAATGCTGGGTTCAGGCGAAAACGCCTAGCCTGCAACCTGCAATGTTCCAGCCAGACCGAAAAACTGGCCGAATGAGAATAAAAAAGTGTTATTATTCACGGAGAACGGCCTGTTGACCGTCGTGAATGGAGGAAGTCAGATGAGAAGCTATATGAAGAATATCCTGGCTGTCGGTCTTTCTGCGATTGTGGTTGCGGGAGCGATTGTTCCGGCGGAAGCAGCAATGCCTTTGCCGATCGCGCCGAAGAGCGTTGAGACCGCAGGCAACGATGCCAGCAAGAATATCGTGAACGTGCAATATTGGCGTGATCGCGACGGCTGGGGCGATCGTCGCGGCTGGTATCGCGGCCACCGTGGTTATCGCGATTACCGTCCGGGCTATCGTCACCATGACGGTTACTGGTTCCCGCTCGCAGCCTTTGCGACGGGTGCGATCATCGGCGGCGCACTCTCGCAGCCGCGTGAAGTCTACCGCCCGGTACCGGAATATCGTCCGCGCCCGGTCTATCGCGAATATCGCCCGGTCTATCGTGGCGGCATGAGCCGCGCGCATGTGAACTGGTGCTATGGTCGCTATCGTTCCTACGATGCCTATAGCAACACGTTCCAGCCGTATCACGGCCCGCGCCAGCCCTGCTATTCGCCCTACGGCTGATAGAGTCGCTTCAATCGAGAGAGCCGTCCGGTCGCCACCGGGCGGCTTTTTGCTGTCACAAGATCCGCGCGCGCTTCAGCACGAACCAGGCGAGCGCAACCGAAATCATGATGAAGATGCTGGCCGACAGCGTGCCGCCCGTGCCGACGGTAAACGGCAGCTCATCCGTATTCATGCCGAAGAAACCGGTGACCAGCGAGGGCGGCAGCAGGAATGCCGTCATCAGCGACAGAATATAAAGGTGCCGGTTGGTTTCCGACGAGAGTTTGGAATCGATTTCTTCATGCAGCAGCCTTGCCCGCTCCTGCAGGGCGTAGACGTCGTGGTCGACAGCCTCCAGACGGGCCATCAGGCGTGAGGCGACATCCTCGAAACCATTCGGCATCTCGTCATCATCGGCGGCCGAAGCCCGCCGCATCAGGGTCAGCACGGTGCGCAGATGCCGGTGCAGGCGAACCACGGTGCGGCGCAGCGGGGCAAGACGCCGCCGCTCGTCACGGTTCTCGCTGTCATAGACCATATCCTCGATGGCGTTCAGCTCTTCCGTGGTCTCCATCACCAGATTGATGAGCGAGCGCTGGAACTCCGCCACCAGCCCCTCGAACACATGTGATGGCGTGAGGTAGCGGTTGGAATTCTTGTCGACCGCCGCCTTCAGCCGGTCCACCGAATGCAGCGGCTGCAGGCGGGTCGTGATGATGAAACGGTCGCTCACCGCAAAATGCAGCCAGCCGAAGTCACGTGTCTCCTTGTCGAATTCCCGCTGGAAATCGACAAGCGTGCCGTAAAGCGATTTTTCATCGACCACGATGGAGGGATGCGTCTCATGGGTGGTGAGGCTTGCCCGCGCCGCCGGATCGAGACCCTCTATGGTCTCGAGAAAACCCGCCACACGCTGATCGGCGAGGTTGAGGTGCAGCCAGAAGAACCCTTCGCACTCTGCCATTTCGTGAAAGCCGGCATCGGGCGCGAGCCGCCGGCACGGGGCCGTACCGGGATGAAATTGATAGGCCCAGACAAGGCCGGGAATAACGGGCGTTACGAGATCCATCGTGGCAGTCCTGACCGGCTGGATGGGAGGAGGGAGGCGTCCGTCGTTCCGGTGTGGGAGCGGCGGCGGCGAGGCGCCTTTCAGCGCATGCTGAGCAAATTCATATGACAGTTTTATAACAATCCCGCCGAAATGACGGGAATTTTCAAATTGACGTTTACGTAAAAATCATTTAGCCCGAAGGCAGTAGCAAGATGCCAGAGCTTCAGGAGGAGGCAGCATGTATAGCGCGCCGGTGGACGATATCGCCTTTACACTCAAACATGTAGCGGGTCTTGAAGACGCGCTGTCGACGGGTGCGCTGGGAGACCTTGGGGAAGATCTGGTCGATGCCATTCTGCACGAAGCCGGCCGTTTCGCCACCGCAGAGGTCGCGCCGCTCGCCGAGATCGGCGACCGCCAGGGCGCAAAGCTTGCCGACGGCAAGGTGACGACACCGGATGGCTGGGCCGATCTTTACCGCCGCTGGGCGGAAGCGGGCTGGAACAGCCTGACGGCGCCGGAAGAATTCGGCGGCCAGAACCTGCCGCATATGCTGAATGTCGCCGCACTCGAAATGTGGAATTCCGGCTCCATGGCCTTTGCGCTGGCCCCGACGCTGACCATGGGCGCGGTGGAAGCCCTTGTCGCCCACGGCAGCGATGACCTCAAGCGCACCTATCTGCCGAAACTCGTCTCCGGCGAATGGACCGGCACCATGAACCTCACCGAGCCGCATGCGGGTTCGGATCTCGGCGTCCTGAAGACCCGGGCGGAGCGCAATGGTGATGGCACCTACCGCATCTTCGGGCAGAAGATTTTCATCACCTGGGGCGAACACGACGCGGCGGACAATATCATCCACCTCGTTCTCGCCCGCCTGCCGGATGCACCGGCCGGCACGCGTGGTATCTCGCTGTTCCTGGTGCCGAAATTCCTGCCCGATGACAACGGTGCGCCGGGCAGCCGCAACGATCTGTTCTGCCATTCGCTGGAACACAAGCTCGGCATTCACGGCTCGCCCACCTGCACGATGATCTTCGGCGACGGCAAATTCGGCGAAGGGAAGGGCGCTCTCGGCTGGCTGGTCGGCGAGGAGAACAAGGGGCTCGCCTGCATGTTCACCATGATGAACAACGCCCGCCTTGCCGTTGGCATGCAGGGCGTGGCGATTTGCGAGGCCGCCACCCAGAAGGCCATCGAATATGCCAGGGAGCGCACGCAAGGCAAGGCGCCCGGCTGGCAGGGTTCCGGCATGAGCCCGATCATCGAACATCCGGATATCGCCAGAACGCTTCTGACGATGAAGGCGCTCACTCAAGGGTCGCGGGCGATTTCCTTTAGCTGCGCGCATGCCATCGATATGGCGCATGCGACTGAAGACGCCCGGCAGCGCGCTCACTGGCAGGAGCGCGCTGCCCTTTTGACACCCATCGCCAAATCCTTCTCCACCGATGCCGGCGTCGATGTCGCCTCCATGGGCATTCAGGTGCATGGCGGCATGGGCTTTATCGAGGAAACCGGTGCTGCGCGTTATCTGCGCGATGCCCGCATCGCGCCGATCTATGAAGGCACCAACGGCATTCAGGCCATCGATCTGGTGCTGCGCAAGCTGCCGCTCTCCGAGGGCGCGCAGGTGCGCGGTTTCGTCGCCGAACTGCGCGAGATCGCCGCCCGCACATCAGCTTCGAACCGCGACGATCTCGGCGAGACCGGCCGTTATCTCGAAGCCAGCCTCGCCGATCTGGAGACAGCGACCGACTGGCTGCTGGACCGCATCAAGGCAGGCGAAACCGAAACCGCGCTCGCCGGCGCGACGCCCTATCAGCGCCTCTTCGGCCTGGCGCTCACCGGCGCCTATCTCGCCAAGGGCGCATTGGCTGCCGTCGATGATGGCAAGAGCGGGCATCGCGCAGCCCTTTGCCGTTTCGCAGCGGAAAATCTGCTGGCGGAAACGGCGGCGCTGAAGGACCGCGTTATATCAGGTGCGGCAAGCCTTGCCGCCGCCCGCACCGTATTGGCTTGAGGAGGCTCAGATGTCGGACGATCACATTCTCGTCGAGCGCGTCGGCCATGCGCCGGAAGTCTTGACCATCCGCTTCAATCGGCCGGACAAGAAAAACGCCATCACCGATGCCATGTATCTACGCATGGCAGACGCCCTGCATGCCGCCAATGCGGACCCGGAAATTCGCGTCGTTGCCTTTCTCGGCACGGAAGGCTGCTTCTCCGCCGGTAACGACATGGCCGATTTTCTGGCCTTCGCCATGTCGGGCGGAAAGGGTAAGCTTGCCGCGCTCGAGCTTCTGAAAGCGCTCGTCGCTTTCGAAAAGCCCATGGTATCCGGCGTCGACGGGCTCGCCATCGGCATCGGCACGACGCTGAACCTGCATTGTGACTTAACGGTCGCCTCCAGCCGCAGCCTGTTCAAGACCCCATTCGTGGATCTCGCTCTGGTGCCGGAAGCGGCTTCCAGCCTGCTCGTGCCGAAGCTCATGGGACACCAGCGCGCCTTTGCGCTGCTTGCCATGGGCGAGGGTTTTTCCGCCGATCAGGCATTGCAGGCCGGAATGATCTGGAAAGTCGTCGCCCCTGAACATGTGGAGAGCGAGACGCTGGCGCTTGCCACCCGGCTTGCGGCCAAACCGCAGCAGGCGCTGAAGATCGCCCGCGATCTGGTTCGCGGCAATCCGAACGATCTTCTCGCCCGCATCGAAGAGGAAGGCCGTCATTTCATCGCGCAACTGCAAAGCGCCGAAGCGCGCGCCGCCTTCGAGGCATTCATGCGTCGCTGAGTGCCGCGGGAATCGGGAAGCCCGCCGCTTGTTTCTTCTCCCCGCCGGGGAGAAGTCCGCGGCAGCGGGATGAGGGGGCGAGGGTAAAGATATTCGGCAACGTAGCCCCCTCATCCGACCCTTCGGGCCACCTTCTCCCCGGCGGGGAGAAGAAGCCGGCGGCATCGTCGGAAGTTTGAAGCCACTGTGCTTGCGAAGGCGGATTATGTATGGTCGATCAAATCGGTCCGACCAAGACCGGATCGTACAAGCTCTACGCCCGAAAGCCACCCGCATGCGTCACGTCGTGTTCGCCCTGTCCGTCTTCCTCTGCGCCGCCACTGTCACCGAAGCGGCGGCGATAACGCGCCCTCCGGCGGCTTCCGCCGGCAATGTCATTCTGGCGCAATCTGTCATTACCGAAGACGATGGCTCGGATTATTATTCCGGCCGCAATCGCGACCGCCAGGGCCGCGCCCGTTTCGTCTGCGTCATCACCCCGCCGGAGAGCGCCAATCGCCGTCGGCCCTATGTCTGCCCCATCGAGCGGGGTCGTGTGGGCGGCGCCTGCCGCTGCTCGGGTGTGGTCGGTAACGGCACGGTCGATACGGCCTGGTGACTATTTCTCCAGCGTCGCCACCGCTTCCACATGCGGCGACCACAGGAACTGGTCGACCGGCGTGACGCGGGTGATGCGATAGCCGCCTTCCGTGAGAATGGTAAGATCGCGCGCAAGCGTCAGTGGGTTGCAGCTCACCGCAACGATCTTCTTCACTGTGCTGCGGGCCAGTTCCTTGCACTGGAATTCCGCACCGGCGCGCGGCGGATCGAACACGACTGCATCGTAATTCTTCAGTTCGCTTGTCATCAGCGGTCGGCGGAAGAGATCGCGTTTCTCGACGCTCACCGGTTTGAGGCCCTGCGTGTTGCGGGCGGCAAAATCCAGCGCCTTCAGCGGCTTGTCTTCTGCTTCCACCGCATGCACCTTGCCGATGCGTGCGAGCCTCAGCGCGAAGGTGCCGGAACCGCAGAAGAGATCGGCAATGCGCTTCGATTTGCCGATATGGGCAAGCACCAGCTCGGCCATGGCGTCTTCCGCCTGCTTCGTCGCCTGCGTGAAGCTGCCGGCCGGCGGGGAAACCGCAACGCCGCCGAATTCGATGATCGGCTTTTGCGGTTCGATCAGAATTTCACCTGAGAGCGAAACACGGGCAATGCCGCGCATGGCAAGCACCGTTTCCGTGAGTGTGCGCCGCTGCTTGTCACTGACCGACTTGATGCCCTCAACCGAAATATCGAGACCCGAGAGCGTTTCGAGAACGGTGATGCGGAACGGTTCGGCATTCGCCACCATGGAAAGCCCGATGGCGCGAATGGCATCCAGCCGCGAGACGATGCCGGGCGAGGTGACGGGACATTCCTCGATAGCGACGATGTGATGGCTGTTCGCCTGGCTGAAACCGAGCAGCAGACCCTTTTCCGTCTTGCGGGCGGCAAACACCGCGCGGCGGCGCTCGCCGGGGCGACAGATGACGAGATCGTCCACCGGCGGCGTCAGGCCCTTTGATTTCAGTGCCGAAACCACCAGCTCCCGCTTGTAGGCATGGTAAGGTTGATCGGAAAGATGCTGCAGCGAACAGCCGCCGCAGGTGCCGTTCTTGCCATCGGGGCCGAAATGGCGGCAGGCCGGTTCACGGCGCTCCGCCGAGGCCTCCGTTATCGACATGACGGTGCCGTGATCTTTCACCTTCGCAATCGCGACCGTTTCGCCGGGCAGCGCGAAGGGCACATAGACCGGGCCGTCGGGACAGTGCGCGATGCCGTCGCCCTGCGCGCCGAGGCTCTTGATGGTGACGGTCTGTGTGCTCATGGCTTTTCGCCTCCGAGAAGAAATTCGATGTTGCCGTCGCCGCCGGAAATCGGCGAGGGAATGAGGCCGAGGCTTTTCCAGCCCATGTCCTCGGTCAGCCAGCGTTCCAGTTCGGCGGCCACGGCAGGCGCCGTTTCCGGTTCTTTCAACAGTCCGGCCTTGCTGATGGCGTCACGCCCCGCCTCGAATTGCGGCTTCACCAGCAGAACCGCGAGAGCGCCGGTTTCCGCAAGCTCGAGTGCCGGCGCAAGCGCAAGCTTCAGCGAAATAAAGGACACGTCGGAGACGATGAAGCCGATGGGCCGGTCATCGATATCTTCCGCCGTCAGGAAGCGCGCATTCAGCCCTTCCAGATTGGTCACGCGCAGATCGTTCTCGATTCTGGCATGCATCTGCCCGTGGCCGACATCGATGGCGGTGACGTGTTTTGCGCCGCGCTCCAGCAGTACCTCGGTGAAGCCGCCGGTCGAAGCGCCGACATCGAGACAGTCATGGCCCGACGGGTCGAGCCGGAAATGATCGAGCGCGGCCACGAGCTTCAGCGCTGCGCGCGAAACATAGGCCTGCGCCGGATCGCTGATGGCGATTTCGGCATCGCCGGCGACGGTCTGGCTCGGTTTGGTGACGATTTTACCGTTGACGCTCACGGTGCCGCGTGCAACCGCGTCGCGCGCACGCGAGCGGCTGGCGAAGTGGCCGAGCGACACGAGAAGCTGGTCAAGCCGTTCATTTTCAGATGTTTTGGACATGGTCCCGTGTCAATGACCGCCAAACCCCGCCGATGCAAGCGATTTATCGCTGAAAGGGACCGACGATGCCCGCTGTCGCCCATTGATGTTGCACCGCAAAGTCAGAATGTTCGATTAATCCAATATAAAGGCTTGTATTGCACTTTGTGCACAAGGCCCGTGCGGCCACCGGAACCTGCCATGACGGCATCTCCTCCCATCCACAAAATTGCGGCCGTTGCAGCGCAGACGCTTGCTTCGAGGCATCGGGTCGCCGAGAGAGTTTGCGATGTCGCTTAAAAACCTCCCCATCAATCTGAAGCTCATAGCCACCTTCTGTGCCTTGATGAGCGTGTGCCTGCTCGCTTCCGCGGTCGTATTCTGGCAGACGCTGGGGAGCGAGCGTGTCACGATCGAAAACAACCGTACCAAGGATATCATCCAGGCCGTGGATGGCGCGACGGCAGCCATGCTGGAACAGGCCGTCAATCAGCGTGGCTTCCTGCTGTTTCGCAGCGACAGCACCTATAACGATGTATTCGCCCAGCGCGACCTGATGCTGAAGAAGCTCGATGAGGCCCGCGCGCTGGCCGTCGGCCGGCCGGACATTCTGACATCCATCGACGACATGCAGAAATCCGCCACCGTGTTCTTCAAGGAACTGGCGGAACCGCAGATCGCCGCACGCAAGACGACCGAAGCGCCGATTTCCGAAATCATCGAAATCGGCCGCAATCAGGCCAAGGGCCAGCTCGATGGCTTCCGCGCCTCCGCCGCCAAGATCAAGGAGCAGTTGAACGGCCTGTCCGCCGCTTACGCGGCAGAACAGCAGGCAGCCGCACTGAACCTGAAATATGCGCTTCTGGGTGGCGGCGCTGTCGCCGGTCTTCTGGCCGTTGCCCTCATCTGGGCGTTGTCGCGCTCCATCGTCACGCCCATCGTTGGCATGACGGCGGCGATGAGCAGGCTCGCCGATGGCGATCTGACGACGGAAGTTCCCGCCACGGATCGTGGCGACGAAGTCGGCAAGATGGCGAAGGCCGTTCTGGTCTTCAAGGAAGCCGGGCTGGAAAAATCCCGCCTTGCCGGCGAGACCGATCGCATGCGCTCCGCGACGGAGGCTGAACGCCGCCGCAACGAGGAAGAAAAGGCCAAGGACGAGGCCGCCAGCGCTTTTGCCAGCGCCGAGCTTGGCAAGGGCCTTGCTGCTCTCGCGGATGGCGATCTTTCCTATCGCATCGAGACGCCTTTTGCGCCTGCCATCGATCCGGTTCGCGTGAATTTCAACAGCGCCGTCGAAAAACTCCAGCAGGCGCTGCGCACCGTCGGTGAGAACGCAGCCGCGATCAATGCCGGTGCTTCGGAAATGCTCTCCGCCGCCGACGACCTGTCGCGCCGCACCGAACAGCAGGCGGCCTCCATCGAGGAAACCGCCGCAGCGCTGGAAGAAGTCACCACCACGGTGCGCGATAGCGCCCGCGGCGCGGAAGATGCCGGCAATCTGGTCCAGCGCGCTCGCGCCGGTGCGGAAAAGTCCGGCGTCGTGGTCCGCAAGGCTGTTGCCGCCATGCGTGAAATCGAGAAGTCTTCGGGCGAAATCGGCAACATCATCGGTGTCATCGACGATATTGCCTTCCAGACCAACCTGCTGGCCTTGAACGCTGGCGTCGAAGCCGCCCGCGCCGGTGATGCAGGCAAGGGCTTTGCGGTGGTTGCGCAGGAAGTCCGCGAACTCGCCCAGCGTTCCGCCAATGCCGCCAAGGAAATCAAGACGCTGATCGGCGCTTCCAGCCAGCAGGTGGAAAACGGCGTCAATCTGGTCGACGAGACCGGCAAGGCTCTGGAACTCATCGTGGCGGAAGTCGAAGAGATCAATGCCCATGTCAGCGCCATCGTTGTCGCTGCCCGCGAACAGGCGACCGGCCTGCAGGAGATCAATACAGCCGTAAACACCATGGATCAGGGCACGCAGCAGAATGCCGCCATGGTGGAACAGCAGACCGCCGCCAGCCATTCGCTGGCCCGCGAAGCGGAAGCGCTGAACAGCCTGCTCGGCCAGTTCAGAATGGATGGCGCACGCGCTGCCGTTGCCAGCGCCGGCGGCTATTCCGCGCCGCGCCAGTCTTCCGCCAGGCCTGCCTTCCAGCCCGCGCCGGCCGCACCGGCCCGCAAGGCTCCGGTAAAATCGGCCTCCGCAACCGCAAGGCCTGTCGCCTCGCCGGCCCGTGCGCTTGGCCAGAGCCTCGCCCGCGCCTTCGGTGGTGCTGCCGAAGCACCGGCTGCCAAGGATCAGGACTGGACGGAGTTCTGAACCGGGCTTTCAGATTGAACCTATGGATTGGGGGCCGAAAGGCCCCCTTTTTGCATCGGTCATTTCAAACGGGAAACGCCACTTAGAGTTTTTTGCTTTTCTTCGAATCGCGCAAACACTCTAACTCTTTGTTTTGGCGCATTTCCGGACGGAAAGCCGGGGTCCACTTTTCCTGGAAATGTTCTATGTGCCCTGTAGCCGGAACATCCGCGCAAAGAACAGCTCGTCCGACAGGCGGTGAAGCAGGGCGGCAATGCCGGCGGTCGCGGCAATGGCGAAAACAAGCCGCCCGGCGAGAATGCCATAGACATCCGCGCCAAGCGACATCACCACGAGCGTGTCCTCGATCACGCTATGGGCAAAACCCATGAACACGCAGGACAGAAACACCTGACGTGGTGATATCGTCCCCGATTGCGCCTCGCGGATCAGGAAGCCGGCGCCGTAGGAAATTCCGAGGAACAATCCGATGGCGGTGAGATATTCGGCCTCGCCGCGAATGCCCGCAAGACGCAGCAGGGGCGAGAGCGCTTTCATCATCAGCGCCAGAAGGCCGGTCAGCCTGAGGATTTCAAGGCAGAGGGAAAGAGCAAGCAGAATGACGAGCATCCAGACCATGGTTTCCCCGAGGCCGAGGAAATAGGCGGTCCATTCAGGCGTGGCGCTCATCGCAATCCAGGCGGGGTTTACCGGGCCTGACAGCCATCCCATCGCCTCCAGAACGTGATGCAACATGAAGGCATAGAGCAATCCGCCGCCGACGCGCAGCGCCGTGGTGACGATCATGCCCGGTCCCGCCTTTTCAATGATCTTCTGTTCGATGGGCAGGCCATGGGCGAACAGGATGAGTGCCGAAAAAACGGTGATATCCGCAACGGTGAGCGACGATGCGGGCACAAGGGTGAAGATGAGCGGCACCGCACCCCATATGCCGACCAGCATTGCTGTCAGCCAGGCAAGACCAAGTTCCGGCGGCAGCCCGATGAGGTTCATGACCGGCGCAAAGGCAGGCGCCACCGCCTCGATCGTGCCCATCCTCGACAACAGCTCGGTCAGAATGGCAATCGGAACCGTGATCCGCACAAGCACCCAGTAGATCGCAAGCGTTTCCCGCGTTTTTTGCCAGACGGGCAGGAAAAGTGACATGTGAGGCTCCCTGAAGGTTGTTCCCATTCACTAATCCCGGCGCGTTCGCATTTGCGGTCAAAGATTGCAGTTTCATGCAATTTTATTGCAAATCTAGTGGCGGGCGATATGCTGCCGGCATGGATCGGATCGACCGGAAACTTCTGAACCTTTTGCAGAACGATGCGTCGCGCACCAATGTGGATATGGCCGATGAAGTCGGGCTGTCTCCATCCAGTTGCCTGCGCCGCCTGCAGCGGCTGCGCAAGTCTGGCGTGATCGACCGCATCGTGGCGATCCTCAACCCCGCAAAGGCGGGGCGGGTTATCAAGGCTCTGGTGACGGTGGAGCTGAAATTGCACGGCGAGCAGCATATGCGCCGCTTTCTGGATATTGCGAGCGCCGAAGAGGCCGTGTCGCAGGCCTATGCCGTCACCGGCGCAACCGATGTCGTGCTGATGTTGCGCCTGCGGGATATGGAAGAATTCGACGCCCTGTGCGACAGGCTCTTCCGCGACCAGCACAATGTCGCGCGCTTTGTCACCATGGTCGTCATCAAGACGGCGAAAGAGGAAACGGCCATCAGGCTTTAACCGGAGCCCTTCGCGGTTTTCCAGAAAGGTAATTTTCAGATGGCGCCTCGTGTTAAGCTGCAAATTCTGGACGGTTCATATGGGATAGCCCGGCTTCATGCGTCCGAAGCCGTTCCGACATGGGCCGATGGCGGTGGATTTGTCAGCATCACCCGGACCGATGACGAGCTTTCCATCGTCTGCCGGGCGGATCGCATACCGCATGATGTGCGGGTCGATGCGGGTTGGTCGTGTTTCAAGTTTCAAGGCCCGTTTGCCTTTGATGAGACCGGTATCGTTTTGTCGGTCATCGCGCCGTTGTCGACCAATGGGATAGGAATATTCGTGGTTTCGACTTTCGATGGCGACCATCTGCTTGTGAAGTCGAACGATCTGGAGAAAGCGCTCGACCTGCTGGCAAATGCAGGACATTCACTCGTTTAGAAATCCATTTCGCCACGACGTTTTTTGAAGAGGTGCATTTTGAATAGTGAAATCGAACTGCCGGTACAAAAGCAGCTTGAGGCCTACAATGCCCGTGACATCGATGCCTTTATGCTCTGGTGGGCGGATGATTGCCAGTATTACGCTTTCCCGGCGACGCTTCTGGCGGGAAGCGCGGCAGAGATTCGGGAGCGCCACATCCAGCGCTTCAAGGAACCGGATCTCTATGGGAAACTGCTGACGCGCATTGTCGTTGGCAATGTCGTCATCGACCATGAAACGGTCACCCGCAACTTTCCGGAAGGAAAGGGAGAGGTCGACGTTGCCTGCATCTATGAAGTTGAAAACGGCAGGATCGCCAAGGCCTGGTTCAAGATCGGTGAGCCGCGGATATTGTCGCGAAAATCCTAGCGCGTGCAAAGGGTGCGTGCGCGACTTTCCCTTCGTCCATGTCGCTATGCGGCGTGATCCGCCCGCATGGGGTGCCAGACGGAAATATCGCGCGGGACGTCGAGAAGCTCGGGCAGGGCATCGTGCCATGCCTGCCGATAGGGCCGGTGAATCTGAACGTCGATGACGTCCTGATGGTCGCTCCAGGTCTCATGCAACAGGAAGCGGTTCTCGTTTTCGCCATCCCGGTGCAGGGTTGCGTTCACGAAGGTCTTTTCGTGCCGCATGGCGTCGAGCAGCGCATTCAGCAATTCGAGAAAGCGCTCGCGCTGGCCGGGGCGGACCTGAAAGCCGATGAGATAGGTGGTGTGCACGGGTCTTACTCCTCGGTGCCTTGCATCAGTGCTTCGCGGGTTGCCGCATCGGCGGGGTAGAAACATTCCAGCACCAGTTCGGACAGCGTGACGTCTGTGGCCGTTCCGAAAACCGTGGTGGTTGAAATGAAGCTCAGGACTGCGCCCGATGACGGATCGCGAAGCTGGAGCGGTATAGCCAGCGGATCGGCCCCGGCCGCATGCGGCGGGACCTTTGGCGCAGGATAGGCCGCAAGCTCCGCATGCAGCCGGGAAAGCACCTCGTCTCCCGTCTCTTCGACCTGACGACGCAGGCGTTCCAGCAGGTGATGACGCCATTCGGCAAGATTGACGATGCGCGAACTCAGGCCCAGCGGATGCAGGCTCAGCCTCAAGGCGTTGAGCGGCGGGCGAAGCAGCTCCTCGGAAACGCCGGCCAGAAGCGACGTGATCGCCCCATTGGCGAGAACGACGTTCCAGTGCCGGTCAACGGCAAGGGCGGGAAAGGGCATATGCCCGTGCACCACGGTTTCGACCGCCTGCCGGGCCGCCGCCATATCGGGCGCATCCATCGGCCGTTCGGAATGAACAGGCGCATAACCGGCCGCCAGCATCAGCCGGTTGGCGGCGCGGGCGGGCATGGAAAGCTGCTCGGCCAGTTTCGCGAGCATCTCGCGGCTGGGGGATGATCGCCCGCTTTCCACGAAACTCAGATGGCGCGCGGAGATATCCGCCTCCATCGCCAGATCGAGCTGGCTCAACCTGCGGCGCGCACGCCATTCCTTCAGCACCTGGCCGACATGTTCTCGATGATGTGTCATGCCCGCAGCCTAGCAGAAGAGAGCGGCAATGCGATTACCTCTGAGGTAATTGTTCCGCTTCCCGACCGCCGGCATGTTTGGGCCGTCAACCAGAAGGAGCGCAATCATGACGCAGCATCTCGCAATCGCCGAAACCTATCTCGCAGCCTGGAACGAAGAGGACAATGAACGCCGCAGGCATCTCGTCGGTCAGGCGTGGGCAGAAAATACGCGCTACGTCGATCCGCTGATGCAGGGCGAGGGGCAGCAGGGGATTGCCGCGATGATCGAGGCGGCGCGGCAGAAATTTCCGGGATATCGTTTCGTGCTCACAGGCACCCCGGACGGCCACGGCAATTTCACCCGTTTCTCATGGCGTCTGATTTCGCCTGACGGAGACGATGTCGCTGGCGGAACCGATGTCGTCAGCCTGAATGTCGAGGGACGGATCGAAAACGTTGTCGGTTTTCTCGACGGCGCTGCATCCTGAGGCAGAGGCGGGATCGTCCCGCCTCCTGTCCCGGCAATCGTGTCAGCCGGCGAAACCGACGCCGGCCTGACGCTGGCCGAGCGCATTGAACACGGTGGAAACGATGCCGGCCCGGTCAAGGCCGGCATTGGCATACATGGTCTCGGGCTTGGCCTGTTCCACCCACTGGTCGGGCAGCGTCAGCGTCCGGACCTTGGGGCCATGGTCAAGCAGGCCGGCGCTCGCCATGAAATGCAGCACATGCGCGCCGAAACCGCCGACGGAGCCTTCTTCGATGGTCACCAGAACCTCGTGATGGCTGGCCAGCTGGCGGATGAGATCGAGATCGAGCGGCTTGGCGAAGCGCGCATCGGCAACCGTGGTGGAAAGGCCGGCTGCTTCAAGGTCTTCGGCCGCCGCCAGGCATTCCGCCAGCCGCGTGCCGAAGGAGAGCAGCGCAACCTTGGTGCCCTCCTTGATGATGCGGCCCTTGCCGATCTGAAGAATCTCACCGCGTGCGGGCATCTCGACGCCCACGCCTTCACCGCGCGGGTAACGGAAGGAAATCGGGCCTTCGTTATAGGCCGCCGCCGTGCGCACCATATGTTTCAGCTCGGCCTCGTCGGCCGCCGCCATCACCACCATGCCGGGCAGGGTGGCAAGGAACGTCGTATCGAAGGAGCCGGCATGGGTCGGCCCATCCGCGCCGACGAAACCGGCGCGGTCGATGGGGAAACGCACCGGCAGGCTCTGGATCGCCACATCATGCACCAGCTGGTCGTAACCGCGTTGCAGGAAGGTGGAGTAAAGCGCGCAGAACGGCTTGTAACCATCCGCTGCAAGTCCGGCCGCAAAGGTGACGGCGTGCTGTTCGGCAATGCCGACATCGAAGGTGCGGGTCGGGAAAAGCTCGGCCATCTTGTCGAGGCCGGTACCGTTCGGCATGGCGGCGGTGACGCCGATGATCTTGTCGTCGAGAGTGGCTTCCTGGATCAGGGCTTCGGCAAAGACGCTGGTATAGCTCGGCGCATTCGGCTTGGCTTTCGCCTGCGCGCCGGTGATGACATCGAATTTGTTGACGCCGTGATATTTGTCGGCTGCGGCTTCCGCCGGCGCATAACCCTTGCCCTTCTGCGTCACCACATGGATGAGGACGGGGCCTTTCTGGTTGTCGCGCACATTGCGCAGCACCGGCAGCAGGTGATCGAAGGAATGACCGTCGATCGGGCCGATGTGATAGAAGCCAAGCTCCTCGAACAGCGTACCGCCGGTCACGTAACCGCGCGCATGGGTCACGGCGCGGGTAATGGCGCGGTCGATAGTCTTGCCGAGATAGGCTGTCAGTTTCTTGCCGAAATCGCGGAAACCCATATAGGTGCGGCCGGAGGCAAGACGCGCCAGATAGGCGCTCATTGCGCCCGTCGGCGGCGCAATCGACATGTCGTTGTCATTGAGGATGACGATCAGCCGCGCATCGAGCGCGCCGGCATTGTTGAGCGCTTCGAACGCCATGCCCGCCGACATCGAGCCGTCACCGATCACGGCGATCACCTTACGATCGCTCTGATCCAGACCCGCCGCCACGGCCATGCCGAGACCGGCGGAAATGGAGGTGGAGGAATGGCCGGCGCCGAAATCGTCATAGTCGCTTTCCGCACGACGCGTGAAACCGGAAAGCCCGCCTTCCTGCCGCAGCGTGCGAATGCGGTCGCGCCGGCCGGTCAGGATTTTATGCGGATAACATTGGTGGCCGACATCGAAGATCAGCCGGTCTTCCGGCGTGTTGAAGACCTTGTGAATGGCAATCGTCAATTCCACCACGCCAAGGCCGGCACCCAGATGGCCACCGGTCTTCGACACGGCGTCAATCATCTCGTCGCGCAGTTCCCGTGCCAGTTCCGGCAGGTCGCGATCGTCGATCTCCTTGAGATCGGAGGGGAAATTCACCCGGTCGAGCAGTGGGGTCTGGGGCATTCCGGTCAATCGTTCGGCCTTTTCTCGTGGTCAGCAGGGGGCGCCGGAGCGTCTTTCATCGGGAAAGCCGACGGTCCATTCCTGCATGTCGTACACTTCTATAGAATTTCAACCTTCCGGCAAAGGGACAAACTCTTCTTCGTCGCCGGGAACGATATCGAAGCGTCCGGTTCTCCACTCCTGTTTGGCCTGCTCTATGCGTTCTTTTGATGACGAAACGAAGTTCCACCAGATGTAGCGGCGCTGATTGAGCGCCGCCCCGCCGAAGATCATGATGTGACAGCCATTGCTGCCGGCCTGCAGCGTGATGTCGTCACCCGGCCGGAAGACGAGCAACTGGTCGGCGGCGAAGATATCGCCCGCCACATCCAGCGAACCGGACAGAATATAGATCGCCCGTTCCTCATGATCGGCGGAGAAGGGAAATTTCACCCCCGGTTCCAGCGTCAGGTCGACATAAAGCGTATCGGTAAAGGCCGAAACGGGGGAGGTGAGGCCTTCGAATTCGCCGATCACCACGCGGCCGGTAGCGCCCTTGATATCGATCAGCGGCATGTCTTCCCTGGCCGTGTGGGCAAAGGCAGGGTCGATTTCTTCCATATGGTCCGGCAGGGCAAGCCATGTCTGCAGGCCGGACATGGACAGCGGGTGGCCGCGCAGGTTTTCCGGCGTGCGTTCCGAATGCACGATGCCGCGCCCGGCCGTCATCAGGTTGATATCGCCGGGGCGGATGACAAGCTCGGTGCCGAGACTGTCGCGATGCTTGATTTCGCCGTCGAACAGATAGGTGACGGTGGAAAGCCCGATATGGGGATGCGGTTTGACGTCGAGCGCCTCACCGGCCTTCAGGATCGCCGGGCCCATGCGGTCGAAAAAGATGAAGGGGCCGACGAGACGCCGCTGCCGGGTCGGCAGGGCGCGGCGCACGGCAAAGCCGCCAATGTCGCTCGTGCGGGGAATAATGAGGTTCTCGATGGCGTCGCAGGCAAAAGCATCACCCGCGACGGGATCGTTACCGGGAAAAAAGGACATCGCAAGCTCCTCGTATCGTCTGGCGGGAGTTTAGCATAACGGAAGGAGAGGGGGAGTATCGGGATGTCGAACGCTGTGTTTGTGCATTGTCACCGGATGCGCGGGAGAGAATTGAACGCGGCTTGACCTACAGCCTCCCTCATTCCTGTGCTTGTCACAGGAATCCAGCCGACGCGCGTCTGCGCGGCGATAAGAGTCTTTTCAGCCCAAGGACTTGGTCTGGCTAGATTCCTGTGACAAGCACAGGAATGAGGAGGGAGAAAATCACTCCCCGTCGAGCGGCTCCACACCCTGCGGCTTGCCAGCACGATCGAGGCGAATCTTCTCGATTCGCTTTTCGGCAGCGTTCAACAGCGTTTCGCAGTGCTTTTTCAGGGCTTCGCCGCGCTCATAGATGGCGATGGATTCGTCCAGCGCCACATCTCCGCGTTCCAGGCGTGCGACAATGCTTTCCAGCTCGGCGACGGCTTTTTCGAAGGAATAACCGCTGACATCGGCTGTGTTGGCATTTTCCGTCATGTTCAACCCTTCATCATTCTCAAAATATGCATGGCTGCCGATTCCGCCAGCCCTTCCAGATCATAACCGCCTTCCAGCAGGCTGACGACCCGGTTCGATGTGTATTTATCCGCCATTTCCAGAAGCCGGCCCGTTGCCCAGTCGAAATCCTCGCCCACCAGATTGATCTGCGCCAAGGGATCGCGGTGATGCGCGTCGAAACCGGCGGAGATGAGGATGAGATCGGGTGAAAAATCGGCAATCGCCGGCAGAACCCGCGATTTGAAGGCCTCGCGGAAATATTCGCTGCCGGTGTTGGGCGAAAGCGGGGCGTTGACGATATTGTTCTTCACGCCGGTTTCGTTTTTGTCGCCGCTCCACGGGTAAAGCGGCATCTGGTGGGTGGAACAGAACAGCACGGAGGTGTCGTTCCAGAAGATATCCTGCGTGCCGTTACCGTGATGCACGTCCCAGTCGATGATGGCGACGCGCTCTGCGCCGTGCGCCTTCTGCGCATGGCGGGCGGCAATGGCCACATTGTTGAAAAGACAGAAGCCCATGGCCTTTGCGGTTTCCGCATGATGGCCGGGCGGGCGGGCCGCGACGAAGACATTGTCGGCAGCGCCGGTAAACACGTCATCCACCGCCGCCATGGCAGCACCTATGCCGGTTAGCGCCGCCTGCAGACTTTTCGGCGAGACGTAGGTGTCGGCCTCGACGCGGTTGATTTCGCCATCCTCTTGCGGGATCTGCCGCATGATGGCAAGCAGATGCTCCTCCGGATGCGCCAGCAGCACGGCATCCTCATTCGCCTGCGGCGCTTCTTTGCGTTCCAGCCGCTCGAAATTCGGGTGTTCGAGCGCGATGTTCAGCGACCGCAGGCGGTCCGGCCGCTCGGGGTGGCCGGATGGCGTGATATGCTCCAGGAAGATCGGATGTTCGTATAAACGCGTCGCCATTCTTTTCCTCCCGAAGAAAGTCCGTTCAGGCGCGCTGCGGCAGAAGCGGATAACCGGCCATCACGGCACGGCCGGCAAGGGCCGCGAGCACGGCCTTCAGCGCATCGCCCGGAATGAAGGCGAGCGAACCCATGAAGGCCTTTTCGAAACCGAGCCCGACGACCAGCGCCAGATAGGTGATGCCGAAAGCATAAAGCACGACCACGCCGCCGATCAGGCTGGCGACGAAGAAACCGATGCCCTGCGCCAGAGCGGACTGGCCGCGATTGACGAGTTTTTCCGAGAGCGTGCCGGTGACGAAAACCGCCGCGATCCAGCCGATCAGGAAACCCGTCGTCGGCGTGGTGAAAATCGAAAGACCGCCGCGTCCGCCCGAAAGCACCGGCAGGCCGATGGCGGCAATCAGGATCGTCAGCAGAACCGCCAGCGTGCCGCGCTTCGCACCCAGCACGACACCGGCCAGCATGACGCCGAGCGACTGCGCGGTGATCGGCACCGGAATGAAGCCGAGCGTGATCGGCGGCAGAAGCCCGAGTGCGATGATGATGGCGGAAAACAGCGAAATCAGCACAAGGTCGCGGGTCGTCATGGCTCGGAAACTCCGGATGGTTATCTGGCCGTCAGCTTTGGCCTCTGAAACCGCGCGCGTCAATGGCGTCGGCAATGGCATCGGCATCCTTCAACGTCATAATGACGAGCGGCACGATGATGGTGGCCATCCGCACGGGCAGGCCGCGCGCCCGGTGCGCATCGCGCACCGCATGGTAACGGTTGACGATTTCAGGCACGAAACGCACGACGAGCCCGACCGAAAGCCCGATATCGGCGGCCTTCACCAGCCCCAGCCTTTCCAGCGGGGCGGCGGCAAGCGCGATCTCGTCCATGAATTGCGAAATGCTGACGGTGATGGTGACGGCGGTGGCAAGCAGCGCCAGCGCCGTCAGCCGCAAAAGATTGACACTGGCATCATGGGCCGGAAGCAGGAGATAGCTGAAGGCGGCGACGAGGAAGATGGTCAGCATCACCGGCCGCAGCCGCAGGCCGATCTCCTTGAAGGGCAGCCGCGTGGCGCCCAGAATAAGGGCGGCCAGAACCGTCGCGCATGCGAGAACCAGCAGATCGCGGGTGAGGAACAATGCGATGCTGAAACCCATGAGCGTCAGCAGCTTGAGGCGCGGCGAGATGCGGTAGAGCCAGCCAGTGCCTTCGACATGCAGCGATTTCATCGCGATGCCACCTCCAGATAGCGCGCCACCGCTTCTTCGGGGGCGGCGTCGGCAACCAGTGCGCCTTCATGGAAAACCAGCACCCGGTCGAAACCCGCAACCAGCGGCAAATCGTGGGTGATGACAACAAGCGCCTGCGACAGCGCCGCCATGGTCTTTTCCACGATCGCGCGGTTTTTGAGATCGAGCTGGTTGGTCGGCTCATCGAGAATAAGGATTTGCGGTTCGGTGACCAGAAGCGCCGCCAGCGCCGCAAGCTGCAATTCGCCGCCGGAAAGCTCATGCGCGCGCCGGTCTTCCAGATGTGCGATGCCGAGCCGGGCAAGGACGGCTTTGGCCCTGGCGTCGGTTTCCGCCCTGCCGAGGCTGAGCCGCTTCAGCCCGAAGGCGACATCGTCGCGCACGATCGGCAGGATGATCTGGTTCTGCGGATTCTGGAAGATGAAGCCGACCGCCTGCAAGACCGCCTTGGCGTCGCTCACGGTGTCGAGGCCGTTTACCGAAACCTTGCCCTCGCTCGGTTTGGTCAGCCCGTTGATCAGCCGGGCAAAGGTGGTTTTGCCGGAACCATTGAGGCCGATCACGCCGATACGCCGTTCCGTCAATGTCACAGACAGCGGCTGCAGGGCCTGCCGGCCCTCGAAAGCGACGCCGGCGGCGGTAAAACGGATTTCCAAGCTTACATCCTCGCGTACTTTTTCCGGTTCTATACCCCGTCATCAGCAGAAGTGAAACAAGGAACAAAAAAAGAACATTGCAATCGCGAAAAAGCCGTCATACCTTCTGCTCCATGGTGATCAAGGTTTCAAACGAAGCGGCAAGACGAATTTTTCTGGCGCGGCAGGGGCTTTCCTCTCCGCCCGGCAAGGCGCTTTCCAAGGATGGCCTGTTGCAGCTCATCACCGATATCGGTTTTGTGCAGGTGGACAGCATCGGCACGGTGGAGCGCGCCCACCACCAGATTATTTTCTCCCGCAACCAGACCTACAGGCGCGGCCATCTGACCACGCTTTTGGAAAAGGACCGGGCGCTTTTCGAGCACTGGACGCATGACGCCTCCATCCTGCCGACGGAATTTTATCCCTATTGGAAACATCGTTTCCGCCGCCGCGAGCCGATCATTCAGGAGCGCTGGCGCAAATGGCACGGCGAGGGTTTCGATGCTGCTTTCGGCGAAACGCTGGAGCGCATCGCCGCCACCGGCCCGGTTCTGGCACGGGAGCTGAAGGAGGAGGGGCACCAGTCCGGCGGCTGGTGGAACTGGCATCCCTCCAAGACGGCACTTGAATATCTCTGGCACACCGGCAAGCTCGCGATTGCCGGCCGGGTGAATTTCCAGAAGGTCTATGATCTCGCCGAACGGGTCATTCCCGGCGAGCATCACGAAACCGAGGTGGAGAACGCCGAATTCGTTGACTGGGCCTGCCGTCAGGCGCTAAAGCGGCTGGGTTTCGCCACCCATGGCGAAATCGCCGCCTTTTTCGATCTCGTCACCCCGCAGGAGGCGAGGGACTGGGTCAAAAACCATCGCGATGAACTCTGCGAGGTCTCGCTTCTTTCCAGCGACGGGGACAATGCCCGCGCGTCTTTTGCCTTTGCAGATTTCACCGCTGACCTGACAGACGTGCCGGAACCTTCCGCCCGCGTCCGCGTCCTCAGCCCCTTCGACCCGCTGCTGCGCGACCGAAACCGCACGGAGCGGCTGTTCGGCTTCTATTACCGCATCGAGGTCTTCGTGCCGGAGCCGAAACGGCAATATGGCTATTACGTCTTCCCCCTTCTGGAGGGTGACAGGCTGATCGGCCGCATCGACATGAAGGCGGATCGCAAGCGCGGCACGCTGGATGTACGCCGCCTGTGGCTGGAGCCGAGCGTGCGTGCTTCGGCCGGTCGGCTGGAGAAGCTCGACGCGGAACTGGTGAGGCTGGCGAAGTTTACCGGGGTGGAGAGCGTGAATTATCTGGAGGGCTGGCGGGAGGAAAAATGAGGTCCGTGGCTCTGGGTGTCATGAGAAAGGCGCATCCCACACCCCGTTGTTATCGTCCTTGAGGAAGCACGGCATTGCCGCTTGTTTCTTCTCCCCGCCGGGGAGAAGGTGGCCCGAAGGGTCGGATGAGGGGGCAACGGCAGAGATATGCGGAGAGCTTGCCCCCTCATCCCGCTGCCGCGGACTTCTCCCCGTCGGGGAGAAGAAACGAGCGGAACCCGCTCGCCTCACAATTGCGCGGTGAAGCTAGACAGCGCTCAAAATCACCCGATATCCGTCGCCGAAATCTTGATGCCGAACCCTTCAAGGCCGACATAATGCCGCTCCCGCGTGGTCATCAGCTTGATGGAGCTGATGCCGAGGTCCTTCAAAATCTGCGCGCCGAGGCCGATTTCCAGCCATTCGTTTTCGCGCGAACGGGCCTGCGCATGCGCCTCATCCGGATCACGGGCCTTGCGTCGTCCGGCCACCTGGCCGACGCCGACCGAGCCTTCGCGCAGATAGACGATGACGCCGCGGCCTTCTTCGGCGATCTTCTGCATATAATGCCGCACCGGCTGGCGGTCGCCGAACACATCGTCGGCCACGTTTTCGGGGTGCAGGCGCACGGGAATGTCGATGCCGTCGCGGATATCGCCGAAAATCACCGCCATATGCTGCATCGGATCCCAGGGCAGGGAATAGGTCTGCGCCTTGGCGGGTCCGAAGGGCGTCTCGATGGTGAAGGAGGACTCCATCTCCACCAGCGTTTCCTTGCGCTGGCGATAGGCGATGAGATCGGCGACCGAAACGTGCTTCATGCCGTGTTTTTCGGCGAAATCCAGCACCTGCGGTCCGCGCATCACCGTGCCGTCGTCATTCACCAGCTCGCTGATGACGCCGATGGGCGGCAGGCCGGCGAGCCGGCAGAGATCGACCGCCGCTTCGGTATGGCCGGAGCGCATCAAGACGCCGCCCTCGCGGGAAATCAGCGGGAAGATGTGGCCCGGCCGGGTGAAATCGGAAGCGCCAACATTGGGATTGGCAAGGTTGCGCACCGTGAGCGTTCGGTCATCGGCGGAAATGCCGGTCGTGGTGCCGTGCTTGAAATCGACGCTGACGGTGAAGGCCGTGGTATGCGCGCTGTCATTTTCCGCCACCATGGCGTTGAGGTTCAGCCGCTTGGCTTCCTCGCGCGGCATGGGCGCACAGACGATACCGGAGGTGTGGCGCACGATCAGCGCCATTTTCTCGGGCGTGCAGTGAACCGCCGAAATGATCAGATCGCCTTCGTTCTCACGGTCGTCATCATCGGTCACGACAACGATTTCACCGGCTTCGAAAGCGCGGATGGCGTCCACGACGCGTTTCTGGTCATAGGCCATGGCGATCCCCTTATTTGAGAGCAACGGCACGTTGCTCTCCGTTTTTGTTTCGGTATCGGATTTTCCGAAAACCGCTTCGCACTTTTCGGTCCTCTACCGGCGGCCGGTCTGGCCGCGATCCCTCAGATAATGGTCGGCAACGGTGCAGGCGATCATCGCTTCGCCGATGGGCACGGCGCGGATGCCGACGCAGGGGTCATGGCGGCCCTTGGTGCGCACATCCACATTGTTGCCGTCGGTATCGATGGAAAGACGCTCCGTCAGAATGGAGGAAGTGGGCTTGATGGCGAAGCGGGCGATGACAGGCTCGCCGGTCGCGATGCCGCCCAGAATGCCGCCGGCATGGTTGGAGAGGAAGATCGGCTTGCCGTCATTGCCCATGCGCATCTCATCGGCATTTTCCTCGCCGGAAAGCTCGGCCGAGGCGAAACCTTCGCCGATCTCCACGCCCTTGACGGCGTTGATCGACATCAGGCTGGAGGCGATATCCTGATCGAGCTTGGCATAGATCGGCGCACCGATGCCGGCCGGAACGCCTTCCGCCACCACTTCGACGACGGCCCCGATGGAGGAGCCGGCCTTGCGGATGCCGTCGAGATACTCTTCCCACACCGGCACCATGGCGGCATCCGGGCAGAAGAACGGGTTCTGGTCGACCTGATCCCAATCCCAGTTGTCGCGGTTGATTTTGTGCTTGCCGATCTGCACCAGCGCGCCGCGCACGTTGAGGCTCGGCACCACCTTGCGGGCAATCGCACCGGCGGCGACACGTGCCGCTGTCTCACGCGCGGAAGAACGTCCGCCGCCGCGATAGTCGCGAATACCGTATTTCAGGTCATAGGTGAAATCCGCATGGCCGGGTCGGAAACGCTTGGCGATCTCGCCGTAGTCCTTGGAGCGCTGGTCGGTATTTTCGATCAGCATGGAGATTGGCGTGCCGGTGGTTATCATCGTCTCGCCGTCCTCATCCAGCATCACGCCGGAGAGAACCTTGACGATGTCGTCCTCGCGGCGCTGGGTCACGAAACGGCTTTGGCCCGGTTTGCGTTTGTCCATCCAGTGCTGCACCTCGGCAAGGGTGAAGCGAATGCCGGGCGGGCAGCCATCCACCACGCAGCCAAGTGCAGGCCCGTGGCTTTCTCCCCAGGTGGTAACGCGGAAAAGATGACCGAAACTGTTATGCGACATATTTTCAAAACCGGAAAACAGGGCGCCTGCGGTGAGCGCCGTTTAAAACAAGCGGATTTGTCTTAGTGGAAAATCCGGGCAAGGCAAAAGCCTTTCTTTCGCCGCGGCGGTATAAGTGCGGGACACGGCGTCCTGACTGGAGACACGCATGTCCGTGCCGTCATTCCTGGGGGAGCACAGGGATGAGAGCAACGGGGCGATTCGCGCCCGCCGGAGACGTTTTTCGAAATGACGAAAATGTAAAAGCGCCGTCGTTTTCCACGTTAATCCGGAGTTTTCCAATATTGCCGGGAAATGCGGTGTAAAAATCACTAACGGCTTGAACACGATCCCAAATCCGTTCATCAATTGGGCCGAAAATGTCATGGTTGCGGGCAATTTCCGCCACATTCGAAAGGCAATTCTTCATGCATGTAAGGTTTTCACGCAAATCCACGAAAGCTAGATCGATGCGTATGATGATTGCCGCCCTTCTGGCCGCCGCCAACCTCCTGATGCCCATCAACGGCTACGCCCAGAGCGTCGACGTGGAAGGCACGATCAGCAAGATCGATGCGAATGGGCTGAGCATTACGCTCAACGACGGCAAGACCTATCGCGTGCCGGAAGAGTTCAATTTCGAAGGCCTGAAAGCGGGCGTGAAGGTCGTGGTTTTCTACACGGAAGTGGATGGGAAACGCGTGGTCGACGATCTTCAGGTCGTGCAGTAAGCACCAGCCCTTACTCAGCCCTTATGCCAAACCTCCGTTGTGAAACGAGCGTTTGCATCCGTTTCTTCTCCCCGCCGGGGAGAAGGTCGCGGCAGCGGGATGAGGGGGCAAGGGTCGTGAGTTACGGCAACGTTACCCCCTCATCCGACCCTTCGGGCCACCTTCTCCCCGGCGGGGAGAAGAAATACGCGGCGTCCGCTCCGCTAATATACAAGTATCTCTAGGAGGACGACGCGGAGAATTGCTCTCCGTGATCCCTCACGAAACCCAGTCCGCACTATTCCTGTCGATTTCGACTTTCAAAATCCGGTCCTGCGGAATTTGCGTCCTTGACGCTTCGTCCTTGTCCATGCCGGAGACCAGCCGGAAGATCGAGCGGATGACGCCGCCGTGGCAGACGCATATCGTCGGAACCTCGACGGAGGAAAGCCATGCGCCGATGCGCCAGGAGAGGATTTCATAGCTTTCGGCGTCCTGGCCGGGGGGGATGAAATCCCACTTGTTGGCCTTGCGCGCCTTCACCCGGTCCGGGAACTCTTTTTTCAGCTCCGGCAGGGTTTGCCCTTCCCAGTCGCCGAAGGAAACTTCGATCAGGCGATCGTCGGTACGATAGGCCTTGGGATCGAGGCCCATCGCGCCGCGCATCAGTTCCATGGTCTCGCGCGTGCGCCCGAGCGGGCTCGCCACATAGTCGAAATCCGTGGCCTGTTCTCCCAGCAGATGCGCGAGGAGTTTGCCGTTACCGACCGCCTGCTGGCGGCCGAAATCGTTGAGCGGAATGTCTTTCTGGCCCTGAAGCCGGCGTATCGCATTCCAGTCCGTTTGTCCGTGCCGGATCACATAGACGAGCAAGGCGATACCCCGTTCTTACACTTTTCAGGCTTAGTCCTTCACCACCGAAATGTCAGGCGCATCCACCGCCTTCATGCCGATGGTGTGGTAACCGGAATCGACATGGTGGATTTCGCCGGTCACGCCGGTCGAAAGGTCGGACAGCAGGTAAAGCGCCGACTTGCCGACTTCCTCGATGGAAACGGTGCGCTTCAGCGGCGCATTGTATTCGTTCCACTTCAGAATATAGCGGAAGTCGCCGATGCCGGAAGCTGCAAGCGTCTTGATCGGGCCGGCGGAAACGGCGTTGACGCGGATGCCGCGATTGCCGAGGTCGACAGCGAGATAACGCACGCTGGCCTCGAGAGCAGCCTTGGCCACGCCCATGACGTTGTAGTTCGGCATGACCTTTTCGGCGCCGTAATAGGTCAGCGTGATGATCGAGCCGCCGTCATTCATGACCGGCTCGGCGCGCTTGGCAACGGCGGCCAGCGAGAAGACGGAAATGTCCATGGTGCGGTTGAAATTATCGCGGCTGGTATCGAGGTAACGGCCGGTCAGCTCGTCCTTGTCGGAAAAGGCGATGGCGTGCACGACGAAGTCGATCTTGCCCCAGTGCTTTTCCAGCCCGGCAAAAACCGCATCGATCGTCTCGAGATCGGTCACATCGCAGTGACCGGCCATGAAGGCGCCCAGTTCCTGCGCCAGCGGCTCGACACGCTTCTTCAGCGCGTCGCCCTGCCAGGTCAGCGCAACTTCCGCGCCCGCGTCGGCACAGGCCTTGGCGATGCCCCAAGCGATGGAACGATTATTGGCGACACCCATGATGAGGCCGCGTTTGCCAGCCATGAGGCCGGATGCCTGAGCCATTTTATGCTCCCTAGTACTTTTGATCGGTCCTGCCTATGGCATAGGCTGCAATCCTGTTCAAGATTGCCAAAGATCATCAACTGTTAGGGAGCGTAACAAAGGGTGCGTTGTCCCGGCTATTCGCAAAACTTTCACAAATAAAGGCCTTCGCGCATGTGCCGCATCAGGTCGGTCACCTTTTCATCCGGCTTTTCCAAGAGAACGATGCGCAATTCGATGACGAGATCGCCCTGTCCGCCCTTGCCGTCGGCGAGGCCCTTGCCGGCAAGCCTCAGCACACGGTCGGAGCCGGACCAGGCCGGAATGGTGATGTTTTCCTCACCGAGCGGTGTCCTGACTTTCGTTTCACACCCCAGAACCGCGTCGCTGAGCGATATCGGCAGCGTCGTGTGAATATCGAAGCCACGAAGGGAAAAGGCGTCCTCACGGGCGGTCAGCAATGTCACGGCAAGGTCGCCGCGCGCCATGTTGGGAAGCTTCAGCCCCTGTCCCTTCAGTCGCACCACGTGTCCGTCGGTCATGCCGGCTTCGAGCTGGAAGCGAACCTCGCGTTCGTCGGCAAGCGACACGGTAACCCACTTGTGTTCCAGCAGATCGGCGACCGTGACGGTGGCTTCCGCAGTGATGTCCGGCGCTTTTTCGGGAGCCGGCTGCTGCGTGCGGAAACGGCGCACGAGAGCGCTGAAGAGATTGGCGGCGAGCGATGCAGGCGCTGTCCTGTCATCGCCAGCGCCGGGCTGCGCGGTCTCGCCGGCACCCGGCATATCGCTTTTTGCGGCGCCCGCGGCAGCCTTTGCCGCTTCGGCCGCCTGCTGCACCTTGGGATCGTTCTGTGCTTCCGCGCCAAAAATCCGTTCGACGATATCTTCGGCGGTTTCTGCCTTGGCGTCGGTTTTCTGGCCGGTCTGCGCCCGGTTGCGGGCGTCCGCACGGGCCAGTTCCTCCATCAGCTTTTCGGCGGCCTTGGCGCGCTCGGCAGCCTCGCGCGCGGCTTCCCGCTGCTGCATGATGGTTTCGCCGCGCTGTTTCTTTTCGGCCGCCCTGCGGGCCTGATCGTAGAGATCGCGCTTTTTCGGGTCTTTGAGAAGATCATAGGCCTGCCCGATCTCGGCGAATCGCGCCGAGGCGTCGGGATCGTCGCGATTGGCGTCCGGATGGACAGTTTTCGCCTTCGTGCGCCAGGCGGCCTTGATTTCCTCGTGGCGGGCGTCACGTTTTACGCCGAGGATCGAATATGGATCGCGCATGCGAAACACCAGTTACGTTGGCTCAGGCGCTGCCGCCCTTCATGGCGCAATCCTGAAACTAACCCCTCCGAAAAGGGATGCCCGCGATCATTCGCCTGCACGCCCTCGGTTTAATCAACGTCGACTGTTGCAATAAGTTGCTAATCACTCCTTTACGGAGGAAGCGCGCCGCACCGGGGCCGGCTCTATTCCATATTTAAGGGTAAACAGATTATTTCTGCTCGAAGCGGGTCAGCAGCCATTCGCCGGTTTCCGACAGGCAGGCCTGTCCCGAATAGCTCGCAACGCCCTCGAAGGAGTGGCGCGTCGTCCTGAAATCGCGGCAGACGAAGCCGCTGGATTTGTCTTCGTGAATGGCGGTGACGACGCCGGCGCTGCCGGTGGCGGCATTGGCCCAGGGCAGCGGCTGGTCGGCGAGCTTGGCGAGATCGGCCGACGTCACCGCATTGCGGATCGTCGCATCGTCCGTCTGCGGCGCATTGTTCGGCTGGTTGGGAATGGAGGCCGTGGAAAGCGAGCGGTCGACCTTGTCGCCGCCGAACAGGTCGAGGCTGACGCAGCCGCTCAGCACCACAAGCATTGACACGACGGCGGAAACTTCCGCTACCGACGAAAGGAGGCTCTTTGTTCGACTGTTCGACTTTGCTATGACGGTCACCATCTTTCGCCAGAGATCATCTCTGGGGTCCAAATCAGCTCGGGAGCATTTTAGTCAATATGTCGGAAACGGGGTTAACATCCAGTGACTTCACGGAAGAAAATGAACCGTTCACGCTTTTTGCCGAATGGCTGAAAGATGCAACGGCTTCCGAAATCAACGATCCGAACGCGGTAGCGCTTGCTACCGTGGACGAAAATGGCCTGCCGAATGTGCGCATGGTGCTGCTGAAAGGCGTCGACGACCGCGGCTTTGTTTTCTACACGAATTTCGAAAGCCAGAAGGGTCAGGAGATCCTCGGCCAGAAAAAAGCGGCCATGTGTTTCCACTGGAAAAGCCTGCGGCGACAGGTGCGCCTGCGCGGCGAGGTGGAGATCGTCAGCGACGAGGAGGCGGATATCTATTACGCCTCGCGCCCGCGCGGCAGCCGCATCGGCGCCTGGGCTTCCAAGCAGTCACGTCCTCTCGAAGGCCGTTTCGCGCTGGAAAAGGCGGTGGCCGAATATACCGCCAGATATGCCATCGGCGATATTCCGCGTCCGTCCTACTGGTCGGGTTTCCGCATCCGGCCGCTCAGCATCGAATTCTGGCACGACCGCAAGTTCCGCCTGCATGACCGCATAGAATTCCGCCGCGAGACGCCTGACGGTGCATGGTCCAAGGTCCGCATGTATCCGTAAGGGCCTGATTTAAAAGAAGCTGAGCGATAGCAGTTCAGGTTGTCGGAAACTTCATTTGATTTTAGCTACAATAGGAAAACGCAACCGACTGTTATCGCTCAACTTCTTCTAATTCGAGCTCTAAGAGGGCAAATAATGACGCGGGACTTGGATGTTTTTGGGCGAATTCTAATGAAAGAGGTTCGAGACCTAACAATATCGTCATATGACCGAATGGCGTCAGGCACGATAAAATCTATTACGGGAAAGAAGATACATGCTCTCACCACTCCGTTTAACGAAGATCAGAAAGAGGTTATTAAAAGTATTGTTTTGACTCAAATTGACGCAGCGATTCACAATTTCCTTTGGCTGATTGAGAGGCAAGGTGATTCTACGTTTCCGCTTTTTTTGGAGGGAGGAGTTCCACCGGTGGATTTAGCCGCAGTTAGTGACGGTCTCACGGGTGAGCTTTACAGTGACGAAGGGTGGATAGCTCAGTATTCCGTGAACGAGGGTAGTATTGAATAAATAATCAATCACCCTATGAGATTATTTTTGTCTAAGATGAGAATTATAGAAAAATCCATCACTTCGGCCGAAACCTGGATTATGACCCCTCATATCCGCCTCATTAACAGACGTCTCGTAAAGTATTGCTACCATTGAAGTTTTCTCGTGTACGGCTTTGAAGATCATCAAGGCAGGCCATTTACGGCCTGCCTATTTCAGCAGCGAATCGAACAGCGGCAGGCCGATGGCGGCGGAGATGGCGATCAGCCCATAGCAGATGCGCCGGAACGCCGCCTCGTCGGCAAGCCCGTGCAGTCGCGCGCCGGCATAAAGCCCGGCCCCGTAAAAGGGCAGGGCGAGCAGGAAAAAGACGAAGACATCGGCGGTGAACAGGCCGCTGACAAAATAGCTGCTGGTGGAGATCACGGTCGAGATCGCGAAATATAAGATGACATTGGCGCGCACGAAGGCGCCTTTGAGGGCGCCGCCGAGCCAATAGGCGACGACCGGCGGACCGCCCAGTTGCGCAGCCCCCGAAAACAGCCCGGCCAGAAACCCGGTAAAGAGGGTCAGCGGCGTCTTCGGTCGACCGCTGTAACGCCAGCCGGAAAGCAGAAACAACAGCAGCATCACGACCACGGCGGAGATGATCCAGCGCAGCGTCAGCGGATCGCCGTTGGAAAGCAGCATGGTTCCAAGCGGCACGCCGACAAAGGCACCGGCCGCCATGATGAAGACTTCACGCCGATCCGCCATGCGCCATGCGGGCGGTATCATGCCGAGCGTCAGCACGGCGTCCACCACCAGCAGCACTGCCGAGGCGACACGCGGCCCCACGATGGCGCTTGCGAGCGGGATGAAGATGAGCGCCGCACCGAAACCGGAAAAGCCGCGGGCAAGGCCGGCGAGAAAGGCAGCGCCCGCAAACATGGCGAGCAGCGTCGGACTATGTGCGGTGATGAGGGACGAGAAAAAATCGAGGTGGGACATGGGCGATGGCACGGTTGTTCGAATATCTTTTCTCTATCCCGCTTGCTTGTACATGTCGCGGAAATTTCAGTTCATGGCTGCGTGACGCCCTGACGGGTCGACGCCGTCAGAGAATCATGATTAGAGTTGTAGCGCATGAACAAAGGATGAACAAATGTTTGCTGACATGATGCCTCGGTTTGAAGAGGCCTCGCAAAAATATGCCGCTGAAAACGGAATATTCCGCGATCCGGACTGGTACATGCTGAAGCTTCAGGAAGAGGTTGGCGAGGTCACACAGGCCTGGAATCGGCTGACAGGACGGGGGCGCATTAAGGGCAGGAGCAAAGAGGAGATGAAGCGGGATCTGGCCGACGAAACCGCCGATCTGCTCGGCCATGTGCTGTTGCTGGCCCATTATAACGGTCTCGATATCGAAGGCGCTATCGAACGAAAGTGGCGTTTCAAGCCGGGAGCCTGACGATGCGCGGAACGGCAGCTTGATCCTTGCGGTATAGCGCCTCTGGCGATGCGGCTAGGAGAACGCGACGATAAAGAACAGGATCGCAAGAACGGCAGCCACGGGCGTCATCACCAGCCGCTCCGGGCGGCTTTTCGACATTGCGTTCAATCCAGCGCTCACTGCCAGATAACAGGCGATGATCCAGATGCCGGGTTCGATCCAGCCGGATGGCCAGATGTGAGCATAACCTGCCTTTTGCAGCGGAAAGGATGCAAAAAAGGCATAAATAAGCGGAGCCGACGCGCTGGCAATTCTTCGCCGGACCGGCAACACCCGGTGCGCACCGCCCCAGGCAAGACGTCCGAAAGGTGCGCCGGCTGCAAGCGCAATCTGGAATAGGGACAGGGCCAGCAGTATCAGCGTTACGAGCGACACGGCAACTGGCGGCATGATCACCCCGCTTATGGATGCGCCGACAAAGGCGCTCGGCCAATCTCGGTGCTGCAGCCGAGATGAGCCTCATCATGAAGCCGAATGGCTAAGGATATGTGACGCCTCTCCGCGCTTTTAGCCCGATTTTCATCTCACTCAGGCCTGCGCCTTTTGCAGAAGGCCGGCCACCGCATGCAGGTCGCTTGCAACGGCAATGCACTTCTCCCGCATTTCCTCGGTCGGCGGCGCCACGTCCGGCACCATGATCGTCATCATGCCCGCCGATGTCGCGGAGCGCACGCCTGAATAGGAATCCTCCAGCGCAAGGCAGCGGCCCGGATCGAGGGAAAGCCGTCGGGCTGCGGTGAGATAGGGCATGGGTGCGGGTTTCGGCTCGGTATAGTCGCCGCGGGCGACGATGGTGTCGAAACGTCTGAGAAGATCGTGGGGGCCGAGATGGCGCGTCACCGAATCGTGCCGCGACGAGGTGGCGATGGCGCGGCGGATATCGAGCCGGTCGAGCAGATCGAGAATGTCGATGACGCCCGGCTTCAGCGCCACGCCTTCCGCCATCATCACGCCAAGATGCCGGAGCCAGGCGTCGCGGAAGCTGTCGATGGGAAAATCCGCACCATAATCGGCAAAGATGGTGCCGGTGATGACGTCCCACGGGCTGCCGCAGACCTTCTGATAGGTTTCGACCTTCATTCCGTGGCCGCCTTCATCCGAGGCAGCCAGAAATGAATCGCGATAGAGCCTCTCGCTCTCGATCAGCAATCCGTCCATGTCGAAAACCACGGCCTGCGGAAGAAAAGGCAGCATGGCTTAACCGAACCGGAAGGGGCGTTCGCCGAGGCTCTCGAACGGGCGGATCAGATAACCGTCCGGATCGGCGACGATGAATTGCCGGTTGCCCACTTCGACCGTGCCGCGCCTGTACCATTTTTCCTCCAGCGGCATGACGAGGTCGATGGAGGATCGCTCCAGCCGGGAGAGAATCGGTTGCAGGGAGGGAACGGCGAGTTGCAGGTTCATGCCGCGGCCGAGCGGAAATTCGAGCGCGGCATTGTCCGTCACGAATGTCCGGGTCGCGCCGATCTGGTCGATCATCAGCTGGGCATCCCCCAGCGCCAGATAGGTGAAACCCTCCTCGGGGCGCTCATAGACCACATGAAAACCGATCAGGTCGCAATAAAAGGCGCGGCTTTTCTGCCAGTCGCTGACGGCAAGTTCAGGAACGAGGGCATTTCGTATGATGGTCATGGTCTCCTTTGCCGCGCAGGCCCGGGGTGGGAGGAGGGGCCTGCCATAAGGGGTGATCTTACCGTCTTCCCGGCCGCATGCCAGAGGAAACCTCATCATGGCAGCCATGTGCGGGGTTATGGGCTGACAGGATGGCGACGTTGCGGGTGAGGACTGTCGCAGCAGGTTCGACATCTCCCGCGACCGCGCCATGTGCGGCGGAACTAAGCCTTCGTACCGCCGACGGTGATCTGGTCCATGCGCAGATGCGGCTGGCCGACGCCGACCGGCACCCATTGTCCGGCCTTGCCGCAATTGCCGATGCCGGTATCGAGCTTGGAATCGTTGCCGATCATCGAGACGCGCTTCATCGCATCCGGCCCGTTGCCGATCAGCATCGCGCCCTTTACCGGCGCGC
Organism: Agrobacterium leguminum; assembly: GCF_015704895.1. Taxonomy (GTDB): domain Bacteria; phylum Pseudomonadota; class Alphaproteobacteria; order Rhizobiales; family Rhizobiaceae; genus Agrobacterium; species Agrobacterium leguminum. Next base: position 130,274 of record NZ_JADQWB010000011.1, read on the forward strand.
CGATCCTGCCGTTCTCGATGAGGTAAGCCTCGGTGCAGCCGAACACGAATTTGCCGGAGGTGATATCCACCTGGCCGCCGCCGAAGGAAACGGCATAGATGCCCTTCTTCACGGAGGCGATGATCTCTTCCGGCGTCTTGTCGCCTGATAGCATATAGGTATTGGTCATGCGCGGCATCGGCACATAGGCGTAGCCCTGCCGGCGGCCGTTGCCGGTGGGCTTGGCGCCCATCAGCCGGGCGTTCTGCCGGTCCTGCATGTAACCGACCAGCCTGCCGTTCTCGATCAGCACATTATAGCCGGAAGGCGTACCTTCATCGTCGATCGTCAGCGAACCGCGGCGGCTGTCGATGGTGCCGTCATCCACCACGGTCACGCCGGGGGCGGCTACCATTTCGCCCATCAGGCCGGCGAAGGCCGAGGTTTTCTTGCGGTTGAAATCGCCTTCCAGACCGTGGCCCACCGCCTCGTGCAGCATGACGCCCGGCCAGCCGGAGCCGAGCACCACATCCATGGTGCCGGCCGGCGCGTCGATGGCGGTGAGGTTGACGAGCGCCTGGCGCAGCGCTTCATCCGCACCGCGCTGCCAGTTTTCCGTGGTGATGAAATCGCTGAAGCCGACGCGGCCGCCAATGCCATAGGAGCCGCTTTCCTGCCGGTCGCCTTCGCCCGCCACGACGGAAACATTGATGCGGGTCATCGGCCGGATATCGCTGACGCGATGGCCGTCGGCCCGCAGGATGTCCACCACCTGCCAGCTTGCGGAAATGGTCGCCGTCACCTGCCGGACCTTGTCGTCCTTGTCACGCAGATAGGCGTCGATATCGGTGAGGAGCTTCACCTTTTCCTCGAAGCTCGGACTGCCGATCGGGTTCTCGTCGCCATAGAGCTTCTTGTTGGTGCGCTGCGGTGCGGCGGCATAGGAGCCGGAATAACCCTTGGTCACCGCACCGACTGCATCCGAAGCACGTTTCAGCGCGCCCTGCGACAGCTCGCCCGCATGGGCGTAGCCCACCGTTTCGCCGGCGACGGCGCGCAGGCCGAAACCCTGGTCGGTGTTGAAGGAACCGCCCTTCAGCCGGCCATTATCGAAAGTCAGCGATTCGGCCTGGGCATGTTCGATGAAAAGCTCGCCATCGTCAGCGCCGGCAAGCGCCTCGCCGACGAGCTTGCGCAATTGCGTTTCGTCGCAATCGAAGAGTTTTACAAGATCGTCGGTCATGGGAGGCTCCAGTCATTATCGTTCAATGACCGATTTAGGCACTGGAGCGGACGGACGCAAGGCTGTCCGGCAATGGCAGGCTTTAAGGAAGCGCGTCGTAGCCCTCGGCAAAGCCGGAAAGCTCGATCGGAATACCGACGCGATCCTGATCCACGGCTTCGCGTAGCGCGAAAACCGCATTCTTGCCGGCGCGCAGAACCTTCAGCAGCTCGTCGTCGATATCCACTTCCACATAGCAGCCTTCGGAGAAGCAGCGGGTGAAATAGGCGCGGCCGATATTATTATTGTCGATATAAAGCTCCATGCCATCCTTCAAAAGCACGCCGAGCGGCGCGAGGATGCGCAGGATGCGCGACTTGCGGTCGGCCGTCTTCAGCACCACCACCGAAAGCCCAACTTCCGGGCGGTCATCGGCGATCACGTTCTGCATCAGCGCGCATTGTTCTTCGGACGCGCCCGCCGGCTTGTCGCAGATGACAGACCAGGCTCCGTGCGTCGACTTCGGCGTGCCGGGCGGCTGCTGTTGCGCCAGCGCCGCAGCGGCGGGAGCGATGATGGCAAGACCGGCGGCGGCAAGAAAAGTGCGCGCGAGCGGGGAAAGACGCATGGATACCTCTGGGATTCGAATCAGTGCGGCTATTTTGACGCCATAATCCGGAAAAAAAAGCCTCAGGCCTTCAATTCCAGCGGAGTTGGGCGGAAATAGGACCTGTCTTCCGGTATGGGCGTCTGATTTGCCCGGCGCGACATTCATTATCCGGCGATGAAACTGGCGGCAAAACCGGCTGTGAGAAGGGGCTTTGTCGCATTTGGGCTGTTTGAAACCGCGTTCTGCCGGTCCGGTGAGGCGTGGGGTGAGAGAAAGTCGCCGTGGATTGACCAATGGCAAAATTGGGGCGCATCCGTGTCCCGACGCATATTGCGGCAGAGGACAAACTGTGGTTTGAAGTTAGTACCATAAGCATGGATTCTGCGTCTGTGATTGATCTAGATCAGACGCGTGAGGGAGAGGGTACCGTGACGAATAGGATTTACGCAGCACTGGCGGGGATGACCTGTCTGCTCACGGCTGTCGGCGCCCACGCCGATCAGCCGGTGCATTGGCAAATGGGCATGCAGGAGGCCGCCACGCCGATCATGCACGAAATACGCTGGTTTGAACAATATACGCTCTGGTTCATTGTTCCGGTTACGCTTTTCGTTCTTGCGCTGCTCATCGTCGTCGCCCTGAAATTCCGCGCCGCGAAAAATCCGGTGGCTTCCAAGACCAGCCATAACACGGCGATCGAGGTGGTCTGGACGCTGGCGCCGGTTCTCATTCTCCTGTTCCTTGCTTTCCCGTCGTTCAATCTCTTGAACGCGCAGCTCACGCAGCCGGAAAACCCCGACGTGACGCTGAAGGCGACCGCCACGCAATGGCTCTGGAGCTATGAATATACGGCCGCCGAAGGCGCCGAGCCGGTTTCCTTCGACAGCTACATGCTGAAGGATCAGGATCGCGCCGCCGCGGGCAAGGAAGACAGGGCCCGCTATCCGCGTCTTCTGGCGGTAGACAATGAAATGGTCGTTCCGGTCGGCAAGACCGTTCGCCTGCTCGTCACCGCCGCACCGACGGATGTGATCCATTCCTTCGCCATGCCGGCTTTCGGCGTCAAGATCGACGCCGTTCCCGGCCGCCTGAACGAAACCTGGTTCAAGGCGGAAAAAGAGGGCCTTTATTACGGTCAGTGTTCCGAGCTTTGCGGCAAGGACCATGCCTTCATGCCGATCGCCATTCGGGTGGTTTCCGAACAGCAGTACAACACCTGGCTCACCGCCGCCGCTTCTGACCTGAGCGGTGCGAACCGGGCGCTGATGGCCTCTGTCGATGGCGCTCCGCGCACCGTCGACGTTGCCGCCAACGAAACCAACTGACTCTGGAGTGAGGACAATGGCTGGACCTTCCGCACACGACGATCATCACTCGCATGGTCATTCCGCACATGATGGGCACGATCATTCGCATGATGCGCATCATTCCCATACGCCGGGCTTCTTCGCCCGCTGGTTCCTGTCGACCAACCACAAGGACATCGGCACGCTCTACCTGATCTTCGCGATCATCGCCGGCATCGTCGGCGGCGGGCTTTCCGTCGTCATGCGCATGGAGCTTCAGGAGCCGGGCATCCAGATCTTCCACGGTCTGGCGTCCATGGTCTACGGCTTCGAGGGTGACGCCGCCATCGATGGCGGCAAGCACATGTTCAACGTGTTCACCACCGCGCACGCACTGATCATGATCTTCTTCATGGTCATGCCGGCGCTGATCGGCGGTTTCGCCAACTGGATGATCCCGATCATGATCGGCGCTCCGGACATGGCTTTCCCGCGCCTGAACAACATCTCCTTCTGGCTGATCGTTCCGGCTTTCATCCTTCTCATTCTCTCGCTCTTCGTCGAGGGCCCTGCGGGCGCCTACGGTGTCGGTGGCGGCTGGACCATGTATCCGCCTCTATCGACCAGCGGCATGCCGGGGCCGGCGGTGGATCTGGCGATCTTTGCGCTGCACGTTTCGGGCGCGTCGTCGATCCTCGGTGCGATCAACTTCATCACCACCATCCTCAACATGCGCGCGCCGGGCATGACGCTGCACAAGATGCCGCTCTTCGCCTGGTCGGTCCTCGTCACCGCGTTCCTGCTGCTGCTTTCGCTGCCGGTTCTGGCGGGCGGCATCACCATGCTTCTGACCGACCGCAACTTCGGCACGGCATTCTTCTCGCCGGAAGGCGGCGGTGACCCGATCCTTTACCAGCACCTGTTCTGGTTCTTCGGCCACCCGGAAGTCTACATCCTGATCCTGCCGGGCTTCGGCATCATCAGCCACATCGTCTCCACCTTCTCCAAGAAGCCGGTCTTCGGTTATCTCGGCATGGCCTATGCCATGGTCGCCATCGGCGCCGTCGGCTTCATCGTCTGGGCCCACCACATGTACACGGTCGGCCTGTCGCTCGAAGCGCAGCGCTACTTCGTCTTCGCCACCATGGTCATCGCGGTGCCGACGGGTATCAAGATCTTCTCGTGGATCGCGACCATGTGGGGCGGTTCGCTGACCTTCTCGACCCCGATGGTCTGGGCGATCGGCTTCATCTTCCTGTTCACGGTCGGCGGCGTCACCGGCGTCCAGCTCGCCAATGCCGGTCTCGACCGTTCGCTGCACGACACCTATTACGTGGTGGCGCACTTCCACTACGTTCTGTCGCTCGGCGCGGTCTTCGCGATCTTTGCCGGCTGGTATTACTGGTTCCCGAAGATCACCGGCTACATGTACAGCGAATTCCTCGGCAAGCTGCATTTCTGGGTCATGTTCGTGGGCGTGAACCTCGTGTTCTTCCCGCAGCACTTCCTCGGTCTTGCCGGCATGCCGCGCCGCTACATCGATTATCCCGATGCCTATGCCGGCTGGAACATGGTATCCTCCTACGGTTCCTACATCTCGGCCGTCGGCGTGCTGATCTTCCTCTTCTGCGTCTGGGAAGCCTTCGCAAAGAAGCGGATCGCCGGCAACAATCCCTGGGGTGAAGGTGCGACGACGCTCGAATGGCAGCTGTCTTCGCCGCCGCCCTACCACCAGTGGGAGCAGCTGCCGCGCATTCGCTGATGCGCGGGCCGGAAGGCGCGGGCAGGGCCTGCGAATTCCCGGCGCTGAAAATGAGGGACGGCGCGGTTCGGTCCGTGCCGTTTCCCGAACGGGCAGTCTCTCCTGCCGCGTGACATTTTGTCCAAGCGATGCCTGCCGTCCGACGTGATACATGCCCCGGACGTGATAAATGCCAAATCTGGCCTTTATGAAATGCAAGCGCAGACGAATGGCGGCAGGGTGCGGCGAAAAGCCGGAAAATGGCATCGGTTTTGCCCGGCGCCGCTCATGCCAGGACGTTCGGGACCCATGAATTGACGCATCGCGCATGCCGGAAATCACATTCGTTTTCGGGCCGGTGCAGGGGACGTCGCTTCACGCGGCGTTCGAAGGAAGCAGGACAGGAAATGAGCATTATCGACAATCGCGACATGCTGGGCGTGAAGGGCTCCGAACTTTCGGAAGCCGGCGCGCGCGATTATTTCGAATTGCTGAAGCCGCGCGTCATGTCGCTCGTCGTCTTCACGGCCTTTGCGGGCCTCGTGCTGGCGCCGGGTGAAATCAACCCGGTGCTCGGCATCATCGCCATTCTCTGCATCGCCGTCGGCGCCGGCGCATCTGGTGCGCTCAACATGTGGTACGATGCCGATATCGACGCCGTGATGAGCCGCACCGCCCGGCGGCCGATCCCGTCCGGCCGCATCGCGCCGCGCGAGGCGCTGGCCTTTGGGCTGACGCTGTCGGCCTTTTCGGTGGTCATTCTCGGCCTTGCGGTCAACTGGTTCTCGGCCGGCCTGCTCGCCTTCACCATCTTCTTTTACGCCGTCATCTATACGATGTGGCTGAAACGCTCGACACCGCAGAACATCGTCATCGGCGGTGCGGCCGGCGCTTTCCCGCCCATGCTCGGCTGGGCCTGCGTCACCGGCGGCGTTTCGCTGGACAGCATCATCCTGTTCCTCATCATCTTCCTGTGGACACCGGCGCATTTCTGGGCGCTAGCGCTGTTCAAGATGCGCGATTACGGCGCCGTCGGCATTCCGATGATGCCGAACGTGGTCGGCGAACGCTCGACCAAGAACCAGATGATCGTTTATGCGGTGCTGACCGCGGCCGCAGCCGTCGCGCCTTATTTCACCGGCCTTGCGAGCGCCGGCTACGGCATTTTCGCCGCCGTGCTGAGCGCGATCTTCGTCTACTGTTCGCTCGATGTCCGGCGCATGCCTGAGGGCGACGAGAAGATGCTGCCGGCCAAGAAGATGTTCGCTTATTCGGTGCTTTACCTTTTTGCGATTTTCTCCGGCCTTCTGGCCGATCATTTCGCGCCGGCCCTGAAGGCCGTCATGTCGGGAGTCCTGTGATGGAAACGGTGGAACTGAGCGCGGCGCAGAAAAAATCGAGACGTGGGCGCAACATCGCGCTCGGCGTCCTGCTCGCCGGCCTGGTGGTGCTGTTCTACATCATCACCATCATCAAGATCGGCTCGCACTGACGCGCTGATCGAGGGGAGAGGAGGAGGAGATGGCGAATATGGAAGCGCAGACGGCAGGGACCGGCAGGCAGCGGGTGAGCAATCGCTCCATTCTCGTGCTTTGTCTGGTGTTTTTCTGCGCCATGATCGGCATGGCCTATGCCGCCGTGCCGCTTTATACGCTGTTCTGCCGCGTCACCGGCTATAACGGCACCACCCAGCGCGTCGAGCAATATTCCGACGTCATCCTCGACAAGACCATCAACGTCACCTTCGACGCCAATACGTCGAACGGCCTCAATTGGGATTTCCAGCCGGTCGACAAAAAGGTCACGCCGAAAATCGGCGAAACGGTGCAGGTGACGTTCAAGGCGACGAACCGCTCACCCGTGGCGACCACGGGCACGGCGGTCTTCAACGTCACGCCGATGGAAGCCGGCGCCTATTTCAACAAGGTGGAGTGCTTCTGCTTCACCGAAACGACGCTGCAGCCGGGTGAAACGCTGGAGATGCCGGTGGTGTTCTTCGTCGATCCTGACATCGCCACGGCGCGCGAGACCAAGAGCATTCATACTTTAACGCTGTCCTATACGTTTTATCCGGCCAAAACCGAAAAACCGGTTGCGTCCTTGCCGGTAAAGACTTCATCTGGCGAAAGCAAATTGTGAGAGGAGATCTGGCCTTTTATCCGAGGCCGGATCAGGGAAGAGACATTCGGGGATTGTCGCAATGGCAGATACGCATCAGAAGAACCACGACTACCACATTATCGATCCAAGCCCCTGGCCGCTTCTGGCCTCGATCGGCGCCTTCATCCTGACCTTCGGTGGCGTCTGTTACATGCGTTACCTGTCGGGCGGCTCCTTCAAGCTGTTCGGCGCGGAACTGGCCAATCCCTGGCTGTTCTATATCGGCCTCGTCATCGTGCTTTACACCATGTACGCATGGTGGTCCGATACGATCAAGGAAGCCCATGAGGGTAACCACACCCGCGTCGTCTCGCTTCACCTGCGTTACGGCATGATCATGTTCATCGCCTCGGAGGTGATGTTCTTCGTGGCGTGGTTCTGGGCCTATTTCGATGCCAGCCTCTTCCCGCACGAGGCCATTCAGGCGTCGCGCCTCGAATACACCGGCGGCCAATGGCCGCCCAAGGGCATCGAGGTGATCGATCCCTGGCACCTGCCGCTCTACAACACCGTCATCCTGCTTCTGTCGGGCACCTGCGTCACCTGGGCGCACCATGCCCTGCTGCATAATGACCGCAAGGGCCTGATCACCGGTCTGTTGCTCACCGTCGCGCTCGGCGTCCTGTTCTCCACCGTGCAGGTTTACGAATACATGCACGCGCCGTTCGACTTCAAGAATTCGATCTACGGCGCGACCTTCTTCATGGCCACCGGTTTCCACGGTTTCCACGTCTTCGTCGGCACGGTCTTCCTGCTGGTCTGCCTGTTCCGCGCCGTTGGCGGCGGTTTCACGCCCAAGCAGCATTTCGGTTTCGAAGCGGCTGCCTGGTATTGGCACTTCGTTGACGTCGTCTGGCTGTTTCTGTTCTTCGCCATCTATATCTGGGGTGGCTGGGGCGCGCCGCTGCACGGCTGATTGCGCCGATAATGGAGGGGCGGCAAGTCGCCGCCCTGATGTCCAGGGCGAGCTTCCCGCACGCCCGGCGCCATTCCCGGGCTCGACCCGGGAATCCAGATCGGTAGTGTGCAAATCCTCGGGTCAAGTCCGGGGATGACGGAGGAGGGAGATTGGGCCTCCGTCGACACTTCACGGGCAGCGGTTGCTGCCCTCGTGCCTGAACCCTCTCCAACAGGGCGGTTTGCAGGCGGAAGCGGGAGGTCGTCATGTCTGAACCATCAAACGGCAATTTCGCGCCGGTCGATCCCATCAAGGTCGGGCTTAAAGGCTGCTGCCCGCGCTGCGGCAACGGACGGCTGTTCGACGGCTTTTTAACCATAAAACCCGCCTGCAGCGCCTGCGGACTGGATTACGGTTTTGCCGATGCGGGCGATGGCCCGGCGGTTTTCGTCATGCTGATCGTCGGTTTTCTGGTCGTCGGGCTGGCGCTCTGGTTCGATCAGCGTTTTGCGCCGCCGGTCTGGGTGCATGTCATGCTGTGGTTGCCGTTTACGGTGATTGTCTCCCTCGTGCTGCTGCGCAAGCTGAAGGGGATCATGATTGCGCTGCAATACCGCAACAATGCAAGCGAAGGCAGGCTTGATCGTGAATGACGTTTCCCACATGAAGGCGGCGGAAAGGCGGGTCTGGTTCGCCGCGCCGCTGGTGCTGCTGGCGCTTGCCATTCTTCTCGGGCTCGGCACCTGGCAGGTGAAGCGTCTCTACTGGAAAGAGGCGCTGATTGCCGATATCGAGGAGCGGCGGAGCGCGAGCCCGGTGCCGCTCTCCGATATAGAGGCGATCGCGAAAAGCGGCGGCGATATCGAATACCGCACGGTCAGTCTTTCCGGCACCTTCGATCATGCCCGCGAGCGGCATTTCTTCGCCACCCATCAGGGGCAAACCGGCTATTACATCTATACGCCGCTGACGCTCGCCGATGGCCGCATTCTCTTCGTCAATCGCGGCTTCGTGCCCTTCGAGATGAAGGAACCCGCCAAACGGCCCGACGGGCAGGTTACCGGTGCGGTGACGATCACCGGCCTTTCGCGCGCGCCGCTGGTTGCAAAACCGTCCTCGCTACTGCCTGATAACGATATCGCCAAGAACATCTTCTACTGGAAGGATCTGGCGGCCATGGCCTCCAGCGCCGATATCCCGCCCGACCGGCTGGTCCACCTCTTCGTGGATGCTGACAACGCGCCTAATCCGGGCGGTTGGCCGCAGGGTGGCGTGACGCTGATAGATTTGCCCAACAATCACCTGCAATATGCGATAACGTGGTATGGGTTGGCGGCGGCCCTTGTCATCGTCGCCGGTTTTGCCTATTTCCGGAACGGTAAGGCGCAGGGTGAATAAAGCGCAGCCCGTCCGGTAAGGCAGCTTGTCGGGCAAGGCCATGAAGTACGGCCCAAGCAGCAGGCCAAGGAGCTGGAATGAACATCGCCGTTTCCAAACCCCCTTTGACGATAAGGCTGTGCGGACCGCGCGGCTTTTGCGCGGGCGTGGACCGGGCGATCCAGATCGTCGTGCTGGCGCTGAAGGCCTATGGCGCGCCGGTCTATGTCCGTCACGAAATCGTGCATAATCGTTATGTGGTGGAAGGGCTGGAAGCCAAGGGCGCGGTTTTCGTCGAGGAACTGCATGAAATTCCCGCCGAGCACCGCGAGCAGCCGGTGGTTTTCTCGGCCCACGGCGTGCCGAAATCCGTGCCGGAGGATGCACAGGCGCGTAATCTGTTCTATCTCGATGCGACTTGCCCGCTGGTCTCCAAGGTCCACAAGCAGGCCATGCGCCACCAGCGCCTTGGCCGCCATGTGGTGCTGATCGGCCATGCCGGCCACCCCGAGGTCATCGGCACCATGGGCCAGCTTCCGGAAGGAACGGTTTCGCTGATCGAGACGGTGGAAGATGCCGGCCGTTATGAACCGGCGGACCGGGAAAATCTCGGCTTCGTCACCCAGACGACACTTTCGGTCGATGACACGGCCGGCGTCATCGCCAGGCTGCAGGAACGTTTCCCGGCCATTCAGGCGCCCGCCGCCGACAGCATCTGTTACGCAACCACCAACCGTCAGGATGCGGTGAAGCAGGCGGCCCCCGGCTGCGACCTCTTCATCGTCGTTGGCGCGCCCAATTCCTCCAATTCCAAGCGGCTTGTGGAAGTGGCGCTGCGGGCCGGTGCACAGCGTTCCGTGCTGGTGCAGCGGGCCTCGGAAATCGACTGGAATGAAATCGGCGATATCCGCACCGTCGGTCTTTCGGCCGGCGCATCCGCACCGGAGGTCATCGTCGATGAGATCATCGAAGCCTTCAAGGCGCGTTTCGACACGACGCTCGATCTCGCCGTGACGGTCGAGGAAACGGAACATTTCCTCGTCAATCGCGAGCTGCGCAGCATCGAGCTGACGACGGACGACATGGCTTTCGTGAACGGCAATGCCAATGATGCGCTGCCGCCGAAAACCGCCGCCGGCATCTGAAGCGGTATGGCGCTGAATGCGGGCGGTTTCCGTCCCACCTGCGTCATCTCCACCCGAGATTTCCACTCCATCCTTCATCAAGAGATTTGAAATTGGCAGTTTATACGGACATCACCGAAGATGATCTGAGGAATTTCCTCACGCAATATGACGTCGGCAGCCTCACCTCCTATAAGGGCATTGCCGAAGGCGTCGAAAACTCCAATTTCCTGCTGCATACCACCAAGGACCCGCTGATTCTCACGCTTTATGAAAAGCGCGTGGAGAAATCCGATCTGCCCTTCTTCCTCGGCCTCATGCAGCATCTGGCCGCCAAAGGCCTGTCCTGCCCCCTGCCGCTGCCGCGCAAGGATGGCGAGTTGCTGGGAGAACTATCGGGCCGGCCGGCGGCGCTCATCTCCTTCCTTGAAGGCATGTGGCTGAGAAAGCCGGAAGCGAAACATTGCCGCGAAGTCGGCAAGGCGCTGGCCGCGATGCATCTGGCCGGCGAGGGGTTCGAAATCAAGCGGCCGAACGCGCTTTCCGTCGAAGGCTGGAAGGTGCTTTGGGACAAGTCCGAAGCACGGGCCGACGAGGTGGAGAAGGGCCTGAAAGACGAGATTCGCCCGGAAATCGATTATCTCGCCGCCCATTGGCCGAAAAATCTGCCGGCCGGCGTCATCCATGCGGATCTGTTCCAGGACAATGTGTTCTTCCTCGGCGATGAACTGTCCGGCCTGATCGACTTTTATTTCGCCTGCAACGACCTGCTCGCTTATGACGTGTCGATCTGCCTCAATGCCTGGTGCTTCGAAAAGGATGGCGCTTACAACGTCACCAAGGGCAAGGCGCTGCTTGAAGGTTACCAGTCGGTACGCCCGCTCGGCGAAGCGGAGCTGGAGGCGCTGCCGCTTCTGGCGCGCGGTTCGGCGCTGCGTTTCTTCCTCACCCGCCTTTATGACTGGCTGACGACGCCGGAAGGCGCGCTGGTGGTGAAGAAGGACCCGCTGGAATATCTGCGCAAGCTGCGGTTCCACCGTTCCATCGCCACTGTCGCCGAATATGGGCTGGCGGGCGAATGAAACATGTCGATATTTTCACCGATGGCGCCTGCTCCGGCAATCCCGGTCCCGGCGGCTGGGGCGCCGTGCTGCGTTACGGCGAAGTGGAGAAGGAACTCTCCGGCGGCGAGGCCGAGACCACCAATAACCGCATGGAACTGCTGGCGGCGATCTCGGCGCTCAATGCGCTCAAAAGCCCCTGCGAGGTCGATCTTTATACCGACAGCTCCTATGTGAAGGATGGCATCACCAAGTGGATTTTCGGCTGGAAAAAGAAGGGCTGGAAAACCGCCGATAACAAGCCGGTCAAGAATGTTGAACTATGGCAGGCGCTGGAAGCGGCGCAGCAACGCCATAAGGTTACCCTGCATTGGGTCAAGGGCCATGCCGGCCACCCGGAAAACGAGCGCGCCGACGAGTTGGCGCGAAAGGGCATGGAGCCCTTCAAACGGCGGTAATGGAAGCCTGCTCTATTTCGGGCCGGGCAAATCCGCGCTGGCGGCCCCGTTATCGGGGGTTGTGAAAACCGAAACCCGACCTATCTTGTCGTCAAGGGGCGCTCCGGTAGCGCTCAACGGAGGAGAGAAATCCGGATGATCCTGCATTGTGTATTTCTACGCTTCAAGGCTGCAACGGCCTCTTCTGAAAAACACGCAATATTCGAGGCGATTGCCGCCCTGAAGGATGTGATACCCGGCATCATCGATGTGAAATACGGCCAGAATGTCTCACCCGAAGGGCTGAATGGCGGTTTTGTCGACGGTTTCATCGTGACGCTGGAAAGCCCCGAGGCCCGCGACGACTATCTCGCCCATCCCAAGCACATGGAAGTGGGGGAACGTCTCGTGTCGCTCACCGACGGCGGTCTCGCCGGGCTTCTGGTGTTCGATATGAATGTTTGAGTGGAGGGCGGCGGGGCCGCCCTTATTCTGCAATGTGAATGCCTATAGCAGAATCGTATCACGAAAGGTCGCCGTCACCCCGGACTTGATCCGGGGTCCAGTGCGATCAAGTCTTTGATCGCGAAAGACTCTTCCCACGGCGCAGACGCGCCGTGGCTGGATGCCGGATCAAGTCCGGCATGACGGGAAGTTGGAGCCTTTACATGCAACGAGGGACCAGGCTCGCCCTCAAAGCTGCTCGATCATCGCCGCAGCGGCCGAAACCGTCGCCTGGCCGGGGTTCTCTTCCACGTTGAGCGACTTCACCACACCGTCTTCCACCAGCATCGAATAACGCTTAGAGCGCACGCCGAGGCCGCCGGCGGAAAGATCGGCATCGAGGCCGAGCGCCTTGGTAAAGGCGGCGTCCCAGTCGGCGAGGAAGTGGATTTTGCCCTGACCGCCGGAGGATTGCGCCCATGCGCCCATCACGTGCCAGTCGTTGACGGCGACGACGGCGATATCGTCAACGCCCTTGGAAAGAATGGTGTCGCGGTTTTCGAGATAGCCCGGCAGATGGTTCAGTGAGCAGGTGGGGGTGAAAGCGCCGGGAACGGCGAAGAGAACCACCTTCTTGCCGCCGAAAAGCGCGTCCGTGGTGGTTTCCACCGGGCCGTCGGCCGTCTTTTCCTTGAAAGTTGCGGAAGGCAGTTTTTCGCCGATCTTGATGGTCATGTCCGTGCTCCTGTAGCCGTTCGGTTCGCGCGACTATAGAGCAACCAAATGAAACGTGTCATGCGGTTTTCGCAGGAAATTCCATTGCAGACGCGGCCGCTCAAACGTGACCGCCGAACCGATCAGGGCTTTGGAAAATGGAGCATCGTTTCCATGGCCCGGTCGCCGGATTTGACCAGGATAGGCCAGCTATTGCCCTGCACCTGATAGGTTTTCGGCAGGCCCTTGATGTTCATGTAGAAGGAGAGCTTGCGCTTGTCGCGCACCAGGTTCTGCGGCTCATAATAGGCAAAGCCCGAGGGGCCGGCGATGAAGATTTCGGTCTCCTTCGGCGCGTTTTCCGGAAGCTGCAATTGCACGCCGAGCATGGTCTTGTCGGGCGTGATGTGGAAATCGATCACCTTGAAATCGTCGGATGCCGCCTCGGGCAGCGTTTCGCGCGCCTCCTCCAGCAATCGCCGTTCCTCGCGGTCGTCATCGCCGGCATTGCCGCGCTCGATTGAAAACTTCGCCTCGAAGGGAATGCAGATGTTTTGGCACACGCCGATGAAGGCGGTGAGATCGATCTTTCCGCTTGCCGCCGGGTCGGCGGCTTTCAGCTGAAACGGAAGGCTGACGGCGTGGTCATAGCCGATATCGGTGATGTCGCCGTTTTCGATCAGCTTCGGAACCGGATAGGCCATGGTGGTGAGCGCCGCGCCGCTTGCCGGATCGGGCGTGATCTGCGGCGGTATGCCCGCTTCGCCCGGTTCGCGCCAATAGGTGATCCAGCCGTCCTTCGGCTCGATCTGGAGCACGCCGCGCACCACGCCGTCGGCATCCATGGCGAGGCTTGCCACGCGCATCTGGCCGCCTTCGCTTCTCGCCCAGTCGGTAATCTCGGCCTGGGCGGCTTCAGCACCGCCAAGTAGGGCAGCAAATGCCGCTGCAAAACGGAAATGTGAAAATCGAAAGAATATTCTGGCGCTCATGCTTTCCGTCTAACCCAACATCGCCCGGCGGACCAGTTACGAATTCGTGCGGTTCATCATTTTCGGTTGATTGATCGGGCGCGATGCCGCATCCTGTCCTTTGTCGAAGTGCGAACGCCGTTTTCCGTTAAACGACGGAATGCGGTCTGCTGGAGGCGCCGGTGAGCTTTTCAACCCTGATGGACAAACGCGAACGTGGCTTTCTCGATGGTCAGTTCCTCATCGCGATGCCGGGGCTGGACGACGGCAATTTTGCCCGTTCGGTGATCTATATCTGCGCCCATTCGGATGCCGGCGCCATGGGCTTCATCATCAACCGGCCGCAGCAGATCACCTTTACGGATATTCTGCTGCACCTGAAACTGGTGGACAGCAACGACGCCATCATGCTGCCCAACCGCACCCGCGAATTTCCGATCCAGTGCGGCGGCCCGGTGGAATCCGGCCGGGGTTTCGTGCTGCATTCGGATGATTATTTAAGCGAATCCAGCATTCCGGTCAGCGATGACATTTCGCTGACGGCAACGCTCGATATCGTCCGCGCCATCTCCAACGGCCGCGGTCCGCAAAGGGCCACCATGATGCTTGGTTATGCCGGCTGGGGTCCGGGCCAGCTGGAAAACGAGATCGCCAATAATGGCTGGCTGAATTGCCCCGCTGCGGAAGAGCTGATCTTCGACCGTGGGCTGGACAATAAATACGAGCGGGCGCTGGCGCTCATGGGCGTCGATGCGCGCATGCTTTCCACGGATGCCGGTCACGCCTGAGCCCCTGAATGTTCCCGCCCGTTTTGGCTGGAACCAAATCCCGACCCCTGACGTTACTCACCCGGAAAGCCGGACAGACAGTACGGCTCAACGAGGGAGTAGTATTATGGGTAGCACATCTGACAAGATCGCCGGTAAAGCCAATGAAGTTGCTGGCAAAGTGAAGAAGAACGTCGGCGAAGCGACGGGCAATAATGAATTGCGCGCCAAGGGTGCCGCTCAGGAAGCCAAGGGCAAGGTACAGACCAGCATTGGCAAGGCGAAAGACGCCGTCAAGGGCGCTGTCGACCGCATGTAATTTCGCCCGACGGATTGCGCCTTTCTGACGATGCGGCGCCTGGGAGCGCATGTGTAACAGCACATGCGCTCTTGTCGTCTGAGGGCCGGAATGTCCGGCTTGTTACGCCGTTCATGTTGATATCCTAGATTTGCCTCCACCCACCCGATCCATCGCAAGGGTTTCATCGATGAAGCTTTTTTCCTGCGCATCCTGCGGCCAGCCGGTCCATTTCGACAATCGTTTCTGCGTTTCCTGCGGTCATCGTCTGGCCTTCGTGCCGGAGCGGCTTTCCATGGAGGCGCTTTCGCCCGCGGGTGAGCCGAACTGGCAGATCGTTGCGGATCCGCAAAAACAGGTGCGGTTTTGTGCCAATGAAGTGAACGATATCTGCAACTGGTCGGTGCCGGCGCAAAGCGACAGCGCCTTTTGCCCGGCCTGCAGCCACAACCGTCTGGTGCCGGATATCGCGACGGATGAGGGCATTGCACAATGGCGTCGCATCAGCCAGGCGCAGCGGCATCTGTTCTATTCGATCCTGCGGCTCGGCCTGCCGCATCCCAATCGCGATGCCTATCCGGCTGGCGGCCTCGTCTTCGATTTTCTGGTGGACGAGGTGGCGCCCGATGGTTCCGTCATTCCCGCCATGACCGGTCACGATGAGGGCCTGATCGCCATCCGCGCCGCGGAGGCCGACGATGTCACCCGCGAGCAGGTGCGCGCCAATATGAACGAGCCGTACCGCACCATGCTCGGCCATTTCCGCCACGAGGTGGGGCATTTCATCTGGAACAAGCTGGTGCGGGATGAGAACCGCCTGGAGGCCTGCCGTGCCGTCTTCGGCGACGACAGCGAGGATTATGGCGCCGCTCTGCAACGCAATTACGAAGAGGGGCCGCGTGCCGACTGGCAGGAAAGCTTCATCAGTTCCTATGCGTCCGTCCACCCCTGGGAGGATTTCGCCGAGTGTTTCGCTCATTATCTCCACATCGTCGATACGCTGGAGACGGCGCGGGCCTTCGGCGTGGCCATCGATCCCGATGGGCATGAAGAAATGGCGGCGGAGGTGACTTTCGATCCCTACAACGCCCGCAGCGCCGAACAACTCGTCAAGGCCTGGATTCCGCTCAGCGTCGCGATCAATTCTATCCAGCGCAGCATGGGGGAGGCGGACCTCTATCCCTTCGTGCTGACGCCGCCGGTGGTGGTGAAGATGGAATTCATTCACGACCTCCTGCATGGGAGGGTGGCGGCGGATGCGTCAACACCGGTGCAGGCTGCCGTGGTGCAGTGAATGTTCGACAAACGAGGCGTAACAGTCGGCAAACGCGCCGTTTTCCCCTCCCGTCATGCCGGACTTGATCCGGCATCCAGCTAGCCCAAGTCATTGGGCTGAATGACTTTTCTCGCCGCGCCGACGCGCGGCGGCTGGATTCCGGCTCAAGGCCGGAATGACGGAGGTAGCCTACTTCGCGTTCCAATACTCCGCTTACGAAGCCCGCTTCGTCGGCTGGAACCGCTCCCGCAGAAGCTTCAGCGCCGCATCGCCCGAAACCGGGGTGCCGAACAGGAAGCTCTGGCCGAAATGGCAGTTCATGCGCGCCAGTTCGGCCGCATCCTCGGGCGTTTCGATGCCTTCCGCCACCACCTGCATGTCGAGCGCCCGCGCCATGGCGATGACGGAGCGCAGGAGCACGTTGCGCTTGTCGCTGGTATTGGCCACCAGCGCCTTGTCGAGCTTGATCGTGTCGAAGGGGAAGCGGGTCAGATAGGCGAGGGACGAATAGCCGGTACCGAAATCGTCCATGGCGAGGCTCAAGCCCGTTTCCTTGAGCTTGGAAAGCACCAGCCGCGCCTGCTCCGGGTTTTCCATGACGACGGATTCCGTCAGTTCCAGCTTCAGCTGCTGCGGATTGCAACGCGTGCGGGTCAGCATGCCGCGCACGTCATTGTACAATTCATTGTTCAGCAGCTGCGCGCTGGAAATATTGACGGAAATGAAGATTGGCATCTTCTCGATGGCGTGCTGCCAGTCCATCAGATCGGTCGCCGCCCGTTCCAGCGCGAACATGCCGAGCGGCTCGATCAGGCCGGAGGCCTCCGCAATCGGAATGAACTCGCTCGGCGGAATATTGCCGCGCTTGGGATGTTCCCAGCGCATCAGCGCCTCGAAACCGGCCAGTTCGCCATCGTCGAGCTTGACGATCGGCTGATAGGCCAGCGACAGCTCCTTGCGCTCGATGGCGCGGCGAAGGTCGCTCTCCATCTGCAGCCGGTCGGTGCCCGACGTGCGGAAGGCGGGGCGGAAGGGCTCGACGCGATTGCCGCCGGCGCGCTTGGCGCGATACATGGCGAGTTCCGCATCGCTCAAGAGACCGGCCGCACTTTCCTGCTGGTCGATCCACGAAACGAGGCCGATGGAAGCGGTGAGGATGATTTCGCGATTGGCGAAATTGATCGGCACCATGATCGCCTTGTTCACCGCATCGGCGAAATCGGCCACACGTTGCGGATCGCGCTCCGAGGTCAAGATCAGGCCGAACTCATCGCCGCCAAGACGCGCCAGCGTATCCTGCGGTTTCAAAAGACGGCGCAGACGACGGGTCAGCGCGATGAGGATATTGTCACCGGCAGCAATGCCGAGCGTATCGTTGACCAGCTTGTAGCGATCGATATCGATGGCCATCACGGTCGGGCGCACGCCGTCGCTGTCGGAAGACAGGTTGAGGATCGATTGCAGGCGGTCGAGAAACACCTGCCGGTTCGGAAGCCCGGTCAGATTGTCGTTCATCGCATCCTGAAGCAGCCTCTCGACGGAATTCTTCTGCTCGGTAATATCGGTGATGGTGCCGACGCAGCGGATGATTTCGCCGTTGGAGCCGAGAACCGGACGGGCGCGGATTTGCAGCCAGTGGAAATGACCGTCTTCGGCGCGAATGCGGAATTCGTGGTTGAGGCGGCCCTTGCGGTGGTCGAGCAGCACGTCGAGCGTCGCCTTGAACCGGTCGCGATCGTCAGGGTGCAGGCGCGGCAGCCAGTTGCGTGCCGCACCGTGCATGGCGCCGGGTTCCAGTCCCAGCCGGTTGGAAATGTCGGGCGTGGTGACGATGCGGTCGCGCGTCACATCCCAGTCCCAGACCGTATCGCCGCTGCCCGTCAGCGCCAGCGATTGCCGCTCCAGATCGGAGAAGAGACCCTGCTGGTAGGCGCTGCCGGCGAAGGCGTGCTGAATGACGGTGAAGCCGATCAACAGCACGATCAGCACCAGCCCGCCGCCGAGTGCGGGCTGCACGATGTCATTGTCCAATTGCCCCGTGACCGTCAGCCAGCTGCCGAACAGCCAGACGAGGATAAGCGCCCAGGAAGGCACGAGCAAAATCGCCCGATCGTAACGGTTGAAACCGAGATAGACGATAAGCGCGATGCCGGCCGTTGCGGTGAGCGCGAAGGACACGCGCGCAATGCCGGAGGCGACCGAGGGATCGTAGATCGCCACGCCGAACAGCAGCGCCAGACCCACCACCCAGGCAAAGGTCGCATAACCCAGATGCGCATGCCATCGGTTGAGATTGAGATAGGTGAAGAGGAAGACCACGAAGCTGGAGGCGAGCGCCACTTCCGCGCCCGCCCTCCATATTCGCTGATCGCTTGAGGTGACGGTGATGAGCTTTTCGAGGAAGCCGAAATCGACGCATATATAGGCGAGCACCGCCCATGCGAGCGCGGCCGAGGCCGGCAGGACGGAAGTACCCTTGACCACGAACAGGATGGTCAGAAGCACTGCCAGCAGGCCGGCAATGCCGAGCACGATGCCGCGATAGAGCGTGAACGCGTTGATCGTGTCCTTGTAGGCCTCCGGCTCCCACAGATAAAGCTGCGGCAGCTGCGGCGTGGAAAGCTCGGCGACGAAGGTGATGACGGAGCCGGGATTGAGGGTGATGCGGAACACGTCGGCATCCGGGCTCGGCTGCCGGTCAAGCGCAAAGCCTTCACTCGGCGTAATTGCCATGATGCGCTGCGAGCCGAGATCGGGCCAGAACAGCTTGGAATTCACGAGGCGGAAATGCGGCGCGACGATCACCCGCTCCAGCTGCTCTTCGGAGACGTTGGCGAGTGCGAAAACCGCCCAGTCGCCCTGATGGTCGGTGGAACTGGCGCGCACCTCGATACGGCGGCGAATGCCGTCGGGGCCGGGCGCGGTCGAGACCTGAAAGGCTTCGCCCTGGTTGGCATAGATATCGGTGGTGGCCGTCAGGTCGAGCGCCGTGTCGTCACGGGAAATCTTCACCGGCTCGAAGGCGTAGGAATAGGAAGAGAAAAGCAGGAAAAGCAGGAAAAATGGCGCAGCCAGCGCGATTGCCGCCAGACGTTTCGCAAGGCAAGGCGCAGTGTGATTGTAGGTCATGTATCGTACTTCGTTCCGCCGGAGCTTTGCTTGTCGGCAAGAAGGGAAAACATCATATGATCCCGCCATTGGCCATTGATTTTCAGATATTCCCGCAGGAGGCCTTCCCGCTGGAACCCGGCATTTTCGAGAAGCCGGATGCTTTTGAAGTTTTCCGGAATACAGGCTGCCTCGATACGGTGCAACTGAAGTCCGTTAAAGATGTATGGTATTACCAATTTTAATGCGGCAGACATATGGCCTTGGGCGGCGTGCCGCTCGCCGATCCAGTATCCGATCATGCAGCTTTGCGCCGCACCCCGGCGGATGTAACCGATGGTGATGCCGCCGACCAGCAGCGTCTCTTTCTCGAATAGCAGGAAGGAAACGGCGGTGCCGGAGGAAAATTCCTGGCCGTTGCGTACCACGCGCATGCGGAAGGCGCCTTCCGTCAGCTCGTCCGGCCGCCAGGTCGGCTCCCAGGGCTGGAGAAACTGCCGGCTTTCGGAGCGCAGCACATGCCATTGCTTGAAATCGCCGTAGCGCGGCAGTCTGAGAAGGTGGTTGGCGCTGCGCAGTTCGGGCGTGTCGCTATGTCGGGAAAGAAAACGCAGCATTCACGATCCCTGTGCGGCAGACATCGCCATCCGCGAGCGGGATGGCGAAAAAGATGAGCGGTCTTTGCCTTTAAATCCCGCTCTCATATCGGTTTATCCGTTCGCCTTTATCCTTGCGGGCTGCTGCGCGGAAAGCGCGGCAGTGATGTCGGAAAGAGGCGGCAGATGTTCGAGCGGGCCAATTGCGGACAATGTCGGAACTGTATCGAAAAACAGTCGTCCCGCAAGATCGGTCAGGCGCGCGCGGGTGATGTCGCCAAGCCGCTCCATCATCTCCTCATTGGGGATGGGCCGGCCGTAAAGCATCATCTGCCGGGCCATCTGGCCGGCGCGGGCGGCCGGGCTTTCCTGGCCCATCAGCAATTGCGCGCGGATTTGCGCCCGGGCGCGGTCGATTTCTTCCTGATGGATGGTCTGCGAGGACTTGCGAAGTTCCTCCAGAATGACGGGCACCAGTTCCGGCAGGTCGTTGCCGCCGGTGGCCGCATGCACACCGAAGATGCCTGTATCGGAAAAACCCCAGTGGAACGCATAGACGGAATAGCAGAGGCCGCGATATTCGCGCACCTCCTGGAACAGGCGGGAGGACATGCCGCCGCCCAGTATATTGGCGAGAATTTGCGAACAATAGAAATCGCGGGCGTGATAGGCCTTGCCCTCGAAGCCAAGGAGCACCTGCGCATCCATCAGGTCGCGGGTCTCGCGGATTTCCCCACCGGTATAGATAGCCTTTTCGAGAACCGGCGTGGCGATGGGCAATTGCGGCAGCGAGGCGAAACGTTCTTCCACCTGCTTCACGAAGCTCTCGTGATCGACAGCGCCTGCCGCCACGACGAAGATGCGGTCCGTCGTGTAGTTGCGGGCGAGATAATGCCTGATCTGGCCGGTGGTGAAGGATTGAACGGTGTCCGGCGTGCCGAGGATCGGGCGGCCGATAGTCTGGTCGCGATAGGCGACACCGGAGAAATTGTCGAAGATCACGTCGTCGGGCGTATCGGTCGCCGCGCCGATTTCCTGCAGGATGACGTTTTTCTCCCGCTCCAGCTCATCTTCGTCGAACAGCGATTCCGTCAGGATGTCGGCGAGGATATCGACGGCGAGGGGGACGTGGTCTTTCAGGACGCGGGCGTAGTAGGAGGTCGTTTCCGTCGATGTCGCGGCGTTGACTTCGCCGCCGACATTTTCGATTT
The DNA here is from genome assembly GCF_015704895.1 of Agrobacterium leguminum. Classification (GTDB taxonomy): domain Bacteria; phylum Pseudomonadota; class Alphaproteobacteria; order Rhizobiales; family Rhizobiaceae; genus Agrobacterium; species Agrobacterium leguminum. The sequence continues at coordinate 151,554 of NZ_JADQWB010000011.1, forward strand.
CTTCGGCGATCTGCCGGGCGGTGCGGCGCGCCGTGCCCTTGAAAGCCATATGTTCGAGAAGATGGGCGATGCCGTGTTCGGCAGTCGTCTCGTTGCGGGAACCGGATTTGATCCACACCCCAAGAGCGACGCTTTCGAGATGCGGCATTTTTTCCGTCACAACGGTCAACCCGGACGAAAGCCGGGTCACATTTACTCTCATACTCAACGTCTTTCCGCGTCTCTATTTGCCGGCGCGTGCGTGTTTGCCGATGAAGGTTTCCACGGCTTTGAGCTCCGCATCCAGAATGTCGAAACGCTCCTCCCGGTTCATAATGTCAGCTAACCATACTGGAAGCGCAGGCTCGATTGCGCAAGCGGATTTTACAGCGGCCGGGAATTTAGCCGGGTGAGCGGTCGACAGAACGACCATCGGGCTTGACGCCTTTTCGTGCTTTTCCGCCACGAAAACGCCGGTCGCCGTATGCGGGTCGATCAGGTAGCCGGTTTTCTCAAGCGTGTCGCGGATCGTTGCCGCCACCTGCTTTTCGGTGGCGCGGCCGGCGCGGAAATCCTTCTTGATGAATTTCAGCGCATGCGGCGGAATTTCAAAGGATCCGGATTGCTTGAGGCCGTCCATCGATGCCTTTACCGCAGCGGAATCACGGCCATAGGCTTCGAACAACAGGCGCTCGAAGTTGGACGAGATCTGGATGTCCATGGAGGGCGAGGTGGTGGGCTTGACGCCGCGCATCTCGTAGCGGCCGGTTTTCAGCGTGCGCGCCAGAATGTCGTTGTCATTGGTGGCGATGACGAGCTTGTCGATCGGCAGGCCCATCTTCTTGGCGACGTAACCGGCGAAGATATCGCCGAAATTGCCGGTCGGAACGGTGAAGGAAATCTTCCGGTCGGGACCGCCGAGCGAAAGCGACGCGGTGAAATAATAGACCACCTGCGCCATGATGCGCGCCCAGTTGATGGAGTTGACGCCGGAAAGCTTCACGCCGTCGCGGAACTTCACGTCGTTGAACATCTCCTTCACCAGCGTCTGGCAATCGTCGAAATTACCGTTGATCGCCAGCGCATGCACATTGGAAGCGGTCGAGGTCGTCATCTGGCGCTGCTGCACCGGAGAGACCTTGCCGTTCGGGAAGAGGATGAAGATGTCGGTGCGTTCGCGCCCGGCAAAGGCGTCGATGGCCGCGCCGCCGGTATCGCCCGAGGTGGCGCCGACGATGGTGGCGCGCTCGCCGCGTTCGGAAAGCGTATAGTCCATCAGCCGGGCGAGAAGCTGCATCGCCACGTCCTTGAAGGCGAGCGTGGTGCCGTGGAAAAGCTCGAGAACGAAGGTGTTCGGGCCGGTCTGCGTCAGCGGCACGACGGCAGGATGCCGGAAGGTCGCATAGGCGTCGTCGATCATCGCCTTGAACTTGTCTGCCGGAATCTCGCCGCCGGTGAAACGGTAGAGAACCTCGAAGGCGACGTCCTGATAGGACTTGCCGCGCAGGTTGCGGATTTCCTTCTTCGACATGGAAGGCCATTTGCGCGGAACGTAAAGCCCGCCGTCACGGCCAAGGCCCGCCAGAAGCGCGTCGCAAAAACCAAGCGAAGGGGCCGCACCCCTGGTCGATACATATTCCACGAGATAGTCCCTTATCCGTTACCGATGCGATCGGCGTCTTTGTCCGCAGCGTCTCACCGGAATGAGGCGATTGGCGAGCTAATGAAGGGCTTTTCTGAAAATTCAAGCAAAACCGAACATGCCAATCGATTTTTTCCGGCGTCGCTGCTATAGACCATCGCCAACCTGGGTGAAAGGTCAATAAACAGCGTCTCCGGTTCTGTTCCGGGACAAGGGAGAGGATTTAGAAGAGTGTCAGGGAATTTCTTGCGTTTGTCCGCCGCGATGTCGCTTCTCGTCGTTGTTGCAGGATGCAATTCCTCCAACCCGTCGGACTCGCTTGCCGTCAACCCGCCGGCGGCGCAGGCCGCACCGACGGCTGCCGTGGTTCAGGCCAATTGCCCGGCCGTGACGGTTCTCGATGCCAACGCCGTTCATCGCGTCTATGCCGGCGGCGCCAAGGACGATCCGCAGAAACTCGCCTATCAGGTCTCGCTGTCCGATACGACGCGTTCGTGCACCGCCAATGAATCGACGCTTACCGTAAACGTGCTGGCCCAGGGCCGCCTCGTTCCCGGCCCGATGGCCAAGCCCGGCCGCGTGACCGTGCCGATCCGCGTGACGGTGAAGGACGGCGACGGCGAGATCTACGGCGAAACCACCGCCTTCGCCATCGATGTTCCGGCAGGCGGGGCCGGCACGCAGTTCATCTTCAACAACGACCACGTCGCCATCCCCAACGGACCGGGCGGCGCACCGAAGTCTGTCAGCGTCTTCATCGGCTTCGCGGAGCAGGGCGCAAAGGCCAAGACCAAGCGCCGGTGATTTGACGGGCTAGATGTCAAAAAACCGGAGGCTGCTTTTGCGGGCTCCGGTCAGGTCGCGGACAAACAATTCCTCACGCGCGACGTCATCCTCGGGCTTGTCCCGAGGATCCAAACACGTATCGTAAAATCAAACCGTTGCAGATGCTCGGGACAGGCCCGAGCATGACGAAGTGGCGTTTGTGACAAAGCCACAGATTAAAAAGCGCCTTCCCACTCCGCCATCGCCGCAATCACGGCCGGCAAATCCTGCATGCGCGAGATCACCGTTTCGGCGCCCGCATCCGTCAGCCGGTCGGCATGGCTCGGATAGGTGTGGGATGCGCCGGTGAAGCCGATGACGCGCATGCCGGCGGCTCTTGCGCCATGGATGCCGTGCACGGAATCCTCGACCACGACCACGCGGTCGGGGGAAACGCCGAACTGTGCCGCGCCGTGCAGGAAGATGTCGGGCTTCGGCTTCACGCGGTCGGCTCCAAGGTCCTTGGCGGAATAGATATGCGGCGCGAAATAGGGCTTCAGGCCCACCTTCGTCAGCATCATGTCGAGCCGGTGGCTCGAGGAATTCGAGCAGATGCAACGCGGCGTGGTCAGGCGCGACAGAGCGAATTTGACGCCCTCGATGATCTTCACGTCGCGTTCCAGCCGCATGTCGAGCAGCTTTTCCGATTTGTCGAGCAGCGAGGCGGAGAGCGGAATGCTGGCTTCGCTTTCCACCTGCAGAAGAATGTTCTTCCAGGTCATACCGGCGAAACGTTCGCCCATTTCCTCTACGGAGATCGGATATCCGGCTTCGGTCAAGAGGCGGGATTCCACCTGCGCCGCGATGATTTCGGAATCGACCAGAACGCCGTCACAGTCGAAAATAATGAGGTCGAAGCCGCTCATGGGCGCTCCCTGTATCGGATTTGGCTGGAAGAAAATGATGCCGGGCTTTTAGACCATGTCCGCGCCAAGCTCAACCGGCTCACCCGCAAAGGTCGGTCCCATCAGGCTCATAGCTCGGTCGGCCCGTGTAAGCGACTGTGCCGCCTCGAATATTTGGTTTGGCGTTACTCTTTCGCGCAAAAACAGCTACACACGGCCGCGCCATATGCGTTATGGGATGTTATGCCCAAGCCAGTGAAGAACACGCCCGAAGACACCATTGCCGCGCGCATCAGCCGCACGCTTGCCGACCGCATCGTTCGCGGCGAGCTGTCGCCGGGCGAAAGGTTGCGGCAGGATCACATCGCCGCCGAATTCGGCGCGTCGCATGTGCCGGTGCGCGAGGCATTCCGCCGGCTGGAAGCGCAGGGGCTTGCCGCCAGCATTCCGCGTCGGGGTGTCCGGGTGGCGGATTTCGGCCTTGACGATGTGCGCGAGGTGGCGGAAATGCGCGCCGCCCTTGAGGTTCTGGCGCTCCGCCACGCCATTCCCAACATGACGCCCGCCATTCTCGACCAGGCGGAGGCGGCGACGCTCGAAGGCGACAGCGCCGTCGATGTGCAGCATTGGGAGGAGGCCAACCGCCGCTTCCACCGCCTCATCACCGCGCCCTGCAACATGCCGCGCTTGATGGAGGCGATCGACGGGTTGCATGCGGCGAGCGCCCGCTTCCTGTTTTCCGCCTGGCGCGCCGGGTGGGAGCGCCGCACCGATACCGATCACCGCGCGATCATCGATGCGCTGCGCGGCGGCCGCGCCGAAGAGGCGGTGCGTATCCTCGACGGGCATGTGCAATGGATCGGCCGCAAGGCGATCCGCACCTCGTCCGGCTCGGTGCGCGACGCCTTCGCCATCGTTGGATAGGGCGGGCCCGTGACCGTCCGCCTCCGGCCCCACCATCTTCTCTGTATGCTCACCTATGTGGGCAAGGGATATACGTCCGGTTTCGTCGAGAATTACGACCGCGTCGCCGCCCGCCTGAATGCCGGCGAGGAAGATATCGAGCTGGTGGATGGTCCGGACGATATTTGCGAGGGCCTGTTGTGTGAAAGCCATGCCCACTGTTTCAACGAAGGCGTGGTGCAGCGAGATGAGACGGCCCGCCTTTCGGTGTCAGCGCTTTTGGGCGAGACACTGATCGCCGGCAAGAGGCTGCAGGCGACGCCCGACTTTCTTGCGAAGATGCGTCTGGCTTTCGCCGCAGGCGAGATCAGGCCGGCCTGTCGAGGCTGTCAGTGGATAAGACTGTGCGACCGTATCGCGGCGTCAGGCTTCGCAGGTGTGAAAATCGGCGAACGTCCGGAGCCTCCGGCCGGGCGGCGGCCGAAGCCTACTCCGGCACATCCGTCTCGGTTCTCTCGGCGGCCTTGACCGTCGCCTTGATCTCCTTCGGCTCGCGGCCGGATTTCTTGTCGTAGCTCACCTTCACCGAATATTCGCCGGGATGCAGGGTTTCCTGATGCTGCGTGCCGTAACGGCCGGAAATCTCTTTCTGCGTGCCCTGAAGATCCTTGGTGGTTTCAACGATATCGATCCGTTCCGCACCGGGCGCCTTGATGGCGAGAACGCCCGCATCGAGATCGAGGGTGATTTCGGTTCGTTTTCCGGCAGTCACGGTGAATGGTTGTTCCACCGTCACCTTGCCCAGACGCGCGCGCATGACGAAGTCGCCGGCGGGCATTTCCATGATCTTGCCGGTGCCGTAAATGCCGTTGATGGTCTCACGCGTGCCATCCAGCGTTTCCTTGGCCGACATCGCTTCGAAGCGGATATCGTCCGTTTCCACCGCCCTACCGCCTTCCGCATAAACGGCCTTGGCGATCACCACGCCGCTTGGAATGACCAGCTCGTGGCTGATCTTCTCGCCCGCCTTGATGGCAAGCGTCTCCTCGGCCCGCGCCGGGCCGATGCTGCCGGTGAGGACGACGTCTCCCGCCGGCACGAAGACGGTATTCTGGCCATAGACGCTGTCCTTGAAGTCGCCCTTGGTGATTTCCGTCTTCGCCTGCGTTTCCACATCGCCGCCGGCGCTGCGTTTCGGCACGACGGTCAATTCCGCAGCATCAAAATTCACCTTCGGCCTCGCGACGCTTCCGTCCTTCACCTCGAACGACACGTCGCGGGTCACATTGCCCAGCGCCGCCACCCCGACATATTTGCCCGCCGGCAGTTTCGCCTCGAAGGTGGCGTCATAGGAGCCGCCGGCATTGTCGTCGGTACGCCCGCCGGAGCGGTCTGCCTTGTAGAAATCCCACCGCACCCTGTCGCTGTTGCCGAGCGACGGGCCGCCATCGAACAGGACCGCATCGGTGACGACGTTATATTGCGGGGCCGGTTGCTGCGCCTGCGACGGCGCCGGCAGCGCCGTTGCGAAAAGTGCGGCGCAGACGACATTCATGGAAAAAGAAGCCATTTTCATCACGGACCCCATTGCGGATTACCCCCTGCCATCATGGCTCTTCCCGCCGCGCCGATATGCGGGGACAGGAGAACCCGTTGTGCACAACGTTTTTGCCCGACTTCGGGTTCCCCCGCCGGCCGCCGCAAATCGCGCCTGCGGGCCGCGACAGCCATTTATTTCGCATTTTCCGTGACTTGTTCAGGCTTTGATAACCATCTTCGGTAACCATAAGCATCAGTAGAGAGTAAGCGTATGGAGCGAGTACCAATGGCAGCAGTTTTTCCGCTGGCCGATTTTCGGCGTGCCGGTTTTGATCGTGCGGGCGAGAGCGACGCCTGGAAAGACAGCATCATCAAAGGTGATTGTGTCGCTGCCTTGGATGCCCTCCCGAGCCAGTCGGTCGATGCGATTTTCGCCGATCCACCCTATAACCTTCAGCTTGGCGGAACCCTGCACCGTCCCGATCAGTCGCTGGTCGATGCCGTCGATGACGAATGGGACCAGTTCGCCTCCTTCGAGGCCTATGACGCCTTCACCCGCGCCTGGCTGCTCGCCTGCCGCCGCGTCCTGAAGCCGAACGGCACCATCTGGGTCATCGGCTCCTACCACAATATCTTCCGCGTCGGCTCCATGCTCCAGAACCTCGATTTCTGGATCCTGAACGACATCGTCTGGCGCAAGACCAACCCCATGCCGAACTTCAAGGGCCGCCGGTTCCAGAACGCCCATGAGACGATGATCTGGGCCAGCCGCGATCCGAAAGCCAAGAACTACACCTTCAACTACGATGCGCTGAAGGCCTCCAACGACGATGTGCAGATGCGCTCCGACTGGCTGTTCCCGATCTGCAGCGGCAACGAGCGACTGAAGGGCGACGACGGCAAGAAGGTGCATCCGACCCAGAAGCCGGAAGCGCTGCTGGCGCGCATCATCATGGCCTCCACCAAGCCGGGCGATATCGTGCTCGACCCGTTCTTCGGCTCCGGCACCACGGGCGCCGTTGCAAAACGTCTCGGCCGTCACTTCGTCGGCATCGAGCGCGAACAGGATTATATCGACGCGGCGTCGGCCCGCATCGCCGCCGTCGAGCCGCTCGGCAAGGCGGAACTGACCGTGATGACCGGCAAGAAGGCCGAACCGCGCGTTGCCTTCAACACATTGGTGGAAAGCGGCCTCGTCCGCCCGGGCCAGGTGCTGACGGATGCACGACGCCGTTATAGCGCCATTATTCGTGCCGATGGTACGATTGCATCCGGCGGGACCGCCGGCTCCATTCACCGCCTCGGCGCGAAGGTGCAGGGTCTCGACGCATGCAACGGATGGACCTTCTGGCATTTCGAAGACGGCGACGCGCTGAAGCCGATCGACGATCTGAGAGCGATCATCCGCAGTGAACTGGCAAAGGCCGAATAGTCAAAGCCCAAAAGGCTTAGATGCAACGATCCACCGCCCGCCCTTGTCAGCCTATGTCTCCGTCCGGTTTAGTACCTTCAGTCCCGGATGGAGAACGACCAACGCCCGGCACCTCTGTGTCGGGCGTTGGTATTTTCGAGTATCCTATTTTAGCAAGACAAGTTTCGCGCAAGAGATCGGCAATACTGTCTCAAATCAGAGCAGTGGTTGTGAAAATCCGGTTCGGAAAAATCACAAAAACATTGCGTCCGATGCCGCTTGCGGCAGGACTGGCGCAGGCCGGAGACCGCCATTTCCGCCTGCGCCAATTTCTTTTCCCGATCTGTTTTGACAAACTTTGCCAAATTCTGCACCCGTATTCAGCGGCCTTCCGCCGATCCTACTGGTATCATCCGCAGGCATCGCGGTCGCAGGCTCAGTCCGGCCATGGCATCAGTGAAACGTGGCGGTAGGGGCAAGTATTCTCGTCAGAAAACTTCGAAGGACCGGGGCAGTCTGTTCGCTTGGAATGCGATGCCCACATTCAAAAGTGTGAAGGGCAACAGATCGTTCGGCCTCCGAAAGTGCATCTGCAAATCTCTCTGCTTGATCCACCGGTGCGCGGTCATCGTATTTGCCGTGCAAAAGCAATGTTTCCGCACGGATTTTGTGTACATGAAACAGGGCGGAGCGATCCAGGAAAGCTGCATTTGAAACGCCCGCCTCTTTCTCGATGGTCAATTGTAGCCCGCGTGAGCTGCTTTGGTAGGCTCCTTTGAGATCGTAGACGCCAGCCGATAGAATAATGGCGCGCAGACTTGGCATCCGGGCAGCAACCATTGCCGAAGCAACTGCCCCGCGACTGTTGCCGTAAAGAATGATGCGTTCAGGATCGATTAAAGACTGTTCCTTGAGAAAACCCAGAGCGGCCATAATCGCTTGCTGTGTCTGCGGACCACAGAAATCCGTGGGGCCTTCGGATGCGCCGAATCCGGGCTGCGAAACCGCCGCCGCCGTCACGTTCAGGCGAGAGGAGAATCGGAGTAGCGTGCCGTTGTCGACCGCCTCCTTCGCACCCAGAAGAAGTCCGCCCTGATTGCCATGCACAAACAGTATCGCTCCCCTTGGTGCGCCTGTGGTTTGAACTTGGAAAAGTTCAACGGCTGCGCCATCGCCTCGATCAATGATGTGCCGCGTTAATGCCGACATCGCCATTCCCAAGTTGAAACCGGTGGGTGAGGGGCCTACGAAGAGATGATATCCGCAGCCCCCTTCGTCTTCTATACCTCCACCCCATAAGCCAGCAAATCCTGCCGCAGCTTTTCCGCGTCGGTGAAGTGCACGGCCTGCCAGCCTGCTTTCTTCGCGCCTTCGACATTCACAAGCGTATCGTCGATGAAGAGGCTGGCGGCCGGATTGAGGCCGAATTCCCTGGTATGCAGATCGTAGATCGCCACATCGGGCTTCAACAGCTTCACATCGCCGGAAACGGTGACGCCGCGCGGCAAAGTGAGGAAGGGGAACATCTTCTGCGCCTCGCGAAACGTGTCGGAGGCGAAGTTGGTCAGCATCGTCACGTCGTAGCCGCTGTCGATCAGGGCAACCATGATCGCGACGCTGTCATCATAGGAATGCGAGACCATCTCGTGCCAGAACTTGCGGAAGGAACGGATGTGCTCTTCCCGCTCCGGAAACTGCTCCACCAGCAGCGCTTCGGCATCTTCCCAGCGGCGTCCGCGATCCTGTTCGAGGTTCCAGTCATGGGTGCAGACGTTTTCGAAGAACCATTTGCGCTCGTCGGCATCGGGAATGAGGCGGCTATAGGGAATATGCGGATCGTAATGGATCAGCACCTTGCCGATGTCGAATACGATATGCTCAATCTTGGTCATCGAAATTTCCTGCTTTCATCGAACATTAGCGCGTCTTTCAGACGCTCTAAATCTTTGAGTTGCGTATCGTTCCTATCGAAAATCAATTTCGATTTTCGGGCCGATACGCGGATGGAATAGCTTGGGCGATGACTTTTTTCATCACCGTTGGCAGCGCCTGCGCGTCAAGATTTGTAACCGGCTCCCACCATCCGTCATCCGGGCCGGTTTTAAGACCGTCCGGCACCTGCGCGCGGTAGACGGTGAGCCGCAGTTCGAAATGGGTGAAGACATGCACGATGACGCCCGCCGCCTGCCAGCCGGCGGCAAAGGGCGCATGGCTCGCCTCCGTGCCGCCGTCCATGCGGGCGGTCCATGCCGTTGTCGGCACCTCGGTCATGCCGCCGAGAAGCCCGCTTTCGATGCGCCGACGGAGCAGGATTTCGCCGCTCGCATTCACCGCCACGAAGGCAGCCCCGAGCCGCACGGGCTTGGCCTTCTTCGCCGCCTTGACCGGAAAACGCTCCGGCTCGTCATGGGCAAGCGCAAGACAGTGGCCGTTGAATGGACAGAGCGCGCAGGCCGGTCGTTTCGGCGTGCAGATCGTTGCGCCGAGATCCATCATCGCCTGGGCAAAATCGCCGGGCCGGTCAGAAGGGGTAAGCGCGGCCACCTTCGCTTTCATGGCGGGCTTTGAGCCGGGCAGGGGGGCGTCTATGGAAAAGAGGCGGGAGATGACGCGCTCCACATTGCCGTCCATCACCGCCGCCTGCCGGTTGAACGCGATGGCCGCCACGGCGGCGGCGGTATAATCGCCGATGCCGGGCAGTTGCTTCAGGCCCTCTTCGCTGTCCGGAAAGGTGCCGCCATGGTCGCGCGCCACGGCTTCAGCGCATTTTTTAAGGTTGCGGGCGCGGGCATAATAACCGAGCCCCGCCCAGGCCGCCATGACATCCTCGACCGGAGCCGCGGCCAGATCGCTGACGCTTGGCCAGGCGGCGAGAAACTTCAGGAAATAGGGTTTAACCGCCTGCACCGTCGTCTGCTGCAACATGACCTCCGACAGCCAGACGTGATAGGGATCGGCGCGTTTTCCCCGTGCCGCCATGGCGGGGGACGTGCGCCATGGCAGTTCGCGATGGTGCCGGTCATACCATGCGAGAAGTTGTTCCGCAGTCGGATGTGATATGTGTTGCCGCGTATGTGTGTTCATCGCCGCTGAACATAGACACGGCACGGCAATCTGCAACAGCAGCCTGCGGCGGCGGCGTGGAAAACCGCATCCGGTGACGAACGCCCGACATCGAAACCCATGATCCGATTTTGGAGGAAGAGCCCCATGCTGAATCCGCTGCTGGATAATATACCCCAACCGCTGCTTTATGTTATCGGGGTTTTGTTGGCCCTGTGCCTGATTGGAAGCCTGTTGAACCATATTGGCCGTCTGTGTTTCGGGCGTCAGAACAGCGTGGCCTTTGTGGTTTCCCGCCTGATCGGCGAAGTCCGTGAACTGGAGAAGATGAGAGGCAAGCCCTCGCGCCGCTTTCGAATTATCGAATCCGGTTTCTGGGCGATTTTCTGCCATGGCCTGTGGATATACCTCTCCATCGTGCTCACCTGCATGTTGGTGATTGCCGTTATGTCGGATAAGCCGGGAATATCGCATCTGAAGTTTTTGGCTGGGGCCTATTTCCTCTTTGGATGTTTGGTGGCGGGAATGATACGCTTGGGCGCCTGCCGGGACTGGCGACGATTCCGCGCATTGTTGCGCGGAGAAGAAGATGACGATGGCGCGACCGCTTGAGGCCGCTTGGCCTTTGTCGAGGAGAGCATGAAGAAACCCGCAGATTCATTCCGCAAAGGCGTCGTGCAGATCGCCGAAGTCGCCAATGGCATCATGGACCCCGTGCTGTCCAAACGGGCGGGCATCAACACGGCGCTGCTCGGCTCCTGGGACGAGATCGCCGGCGAGGATTTCGCCGATTGCACCCGGCCGGAAAAGATCACCTGGCCGCGCCGCGACGAGGGGCCGGATCGCGGCGGTTATCAGCCGGGCGTGCTGACGATTGCCTGCGAAGGCGCGCGCGCCCTGTTTCTCACCCATGCGCAGGGCGAACTGATTGCCCGCATCAACGGCTTTTTCGGCTTTCCGGCGGTGCGCCAGATCAGGATCGTGCAGAAACCGGTGTCGCAAACCGTTAACCGCCGGCGCAAACCGCAGCCCCTGCGCGGCGATGCGGCAAAACGTCTCGATGACATGATGGACGGCATCGAGAGCGAGGCGCTGCGCAAGGCGGTGGAGAGGCTGGGCACGGCGGTATTGCAGAAAAAGCCGCGCGGCAGGACGATTTGATGTGCACGGGCTGTCCTTGACTGGTCACAATTCTTTGACAAGAAGAGTTCAAAACCCCGCTTGTGATGAACAGGCCGTCGCTATATCGGAATCAACGGACAATAGAGTCTATTACCAACAGGTGCTTTCATGCATTTTCCCGAACTGACCATTTCCCGTCGCAGCCTCCTCGGCGGCGTTGCTCTTGCCGCCCTTGCCACGGCCCTGCCGTTTGCCTTCACGCCCGGTATCGCCGAGGCGCAGGAATTGCCTGAATCCACCGGCGATGTGGATATGGCTGCGGTGATGAAGCCCGGCCCGCTGCCGGAAGCCGCGCTCGGCGATGCCAACGCACCCGTCAAGATCGTCGAATACATGTCGATGACCTGCCCGCACTGCGCCAACTTCCACAACAAGACCTTCGAAGAGATCAAGAAGAAATACATCGATACCGGCAAGGTCTATTTCGTGCTGCGCGAATTCCCGTTCGATCCGCGCGCCGCTGCCGCCTTCATGCTGGCGCGCTGCGCACCGGAAGGTCAGTATTTCCCCTTCGTTTCCATGCTGTTCAAGCAGCAGCAGAGCTGGGCCGTTGCACAGGATGCGCGCGCCGCCCTGCTGCAAATGTCGAAAATGGCCGGTTTCTCACAGGAGTCTTTCGAGGCCTGCTTGACGAACCAGAAACTTCTGGATGATGTGAACGCAACGATGCAACGCGGTGCGACGGAATTCGGCGTCAACTCCACGCCGACTTTCATCATCAACGGCAAGAAATACGCAGGAGACATGTCGGTTGAAACCATGTCGGCTGTCATCGACAAGCTGCTCTGATCGCCGGACCCTGAAAGAAACGGGCGGCGGATATTTCCGCACGCCCGTTTTTTATTGCCCGTCTTCTTGCCGGGGCGTGACGGCATGAAGTTCAACAAGCTCCGCCTCGTCGGTTTCAAGTCTTTCGTCGAACCTTCCGAATTCATCATCGAGCCGGGGCTTACCGGTGTCGTCGGACCGAATGGCTGCGGCAAGTCCAATCTGGTCGAAGCGCTGCGCTGGGTGATGGGCGAGAATTCCTACAAGAACATGCGCGCCTCCGGCATGGATGACGTCATCTTCTCCGGTTCCGGCAATCGCCCGGCCCGCAACACCGCCGAAGTCGGCCTTTATCTCGACAATTCCGACCGCACCGCGCCCGCCGCCTTCAACGATGCCGATGAAATTCAGGTCACACGCCGCATCGAGCGCGAAAACGGCTCCGTCTACCGCATCAACGGCAAGGAGGCGCGCGCCAAGGATGTGCAGCTTCTCTTCGCGGATGCCTCCACCGGCGCCCGCTCGCCCTCCATGGTGGGGCAGGGCCGTATCGGCGAGCTCATCAATGCCAAGCCGCAGGCCCGCCGCCAGTTGCTGGAAGAGGCGGCCGGCATTTCCGGCCTGCATTCCCGCCGCCACGAAGCCGAGCTTCGCCTTCGCGCCGCCGAGACCAATCTGGAGCGGCTGGAAGACGTCACCGCCCAGCTGGAAAGCCAGATCGAAAGCCTGAAACGCCAGGCGCGGCAGGCCAACCGTTTCAAGATGCTCTCGGCCGATATCCGCGCCCGCGAAGCGACCCTGTTGCACATTCGCTGGGTGGAGGCTAAGGAAGCCGAAGGCGAGGCGGAAAGCGCGCTCAATCAGGCCACGAACATCGTCGCCGAAAAAGCGCAGGCGCAGATGGAGGCGGCCAAGCAGCAGGGCATCGCCAGCCTCAAACTGCCGGAACTGCGCGAGGACGAGGCGAAAGTCGCCGCTGCCCTGCAACGCCTGCAAATCGCCCGCACCCAGCTGGATGACGAGGCCAACCGCCTGTTGCGCCGCCGCGACGAGCTGGCGCGCCGTCTGTCGCAGCTCGGCGAGGATATTATCCGCGAGGAACGGCTTGTCTCCGACAATGCCCAGATACTCGCGCGGCTCGATGAGGAAGAGGCCGAACTCCTCGAAATCCTCTCCGATTCCGGCCGTCATGCGGAAGAGATGCGCGAAGCCTTCGAAGCTGCGGCTATCAAGCTGGCGGAAAGCGAAGCCATCTTCACCGCGATTACTGCCGAACGGGCCGAGGCATCCGCCGCCCGCCAGCAATTGGAGCGGGCGATCCGCGATCTTTCCGATCGCAAGCTTAGGCTGGAGCGGCAGTCGCAGGAGGCATCCGCCGAGATCGATGCCATCGACGAAAAACTCTCCGGCCTTCCCGATCCTTCCGAACGGCGAGAAGCGGTCGAGGCGGCGGAGATCGCGGTCGAGGATGCCCTGATCGTGGTGGAGGAAGCCGAAGCCGCCGTCGCTGAGGCTCGTTCCGCCGAAGCGCTGGCGCGCGCGCCGCTGGAAACGGCGCGGAACCGGCTGAACGCGCTGGACACGGAAGCACGCACCATCACCAAAATCCTTGCCTCCAGCGCCGCCGCCAATGGCAGCTTTACGCCGGTGGCGGAAGAAATGACCGTGGAGCGCGGTTTCGAGGCGGCATTGGGTGCCGCCCTCGGCGACGATCTCGAAAGCCCGCTCGATCCCGCCGCGCCCGCCTATTGGGCCGGAAATGGCGACGGGGCTGATGATCCCGCCTTGCCTCAGGGCGCGAAACCGCTTCTGGATTATGCGCAGGCGCCGGAAGCCCTGCGCCGCGCTTTGGCGCAGATCGGCGTCGTCGCAAACACTGCGGAAGCCCTGCGCCTGCTGCCGCATTTGAAGGCTGGCCAGCGGCTGGTGACGCGCGAAGGCGCGCTGTTGCGCTGGGATGGTCACATCGCCAGCGCCGATGCGCCGGGTGCCGCAGCGCTTCGCCTGTCGCAGAAGAACCGCCTCGCTGAAATCGAGACAGAACTGGATGAGGCCCGCTCCATTCTGGACGAGGCCGAAGACCAGCTTGCCGCGAAAACCGAAGATATCCGCAGCAGCGAATTGCGGCTCTCGGAAGTGCGTGACAGAAGCCGGCTTGCGACCCGCCATCTTGCCGAGGCGCGCGAGGCGCTGACCATCGCAGAAAGGGCCTCGGGCGATCTGCTGCGCCGTCGCGATATCGTGTCCGAAGCACTGAACCAGATCGGTGCGCAGATCGACGAGATCGCCGTTCAGGAAGAAAACGCCCGCATCGAAATGGAAGACGCGCCGGATCTTTCCGTGCTGGATCTGCGGCTGCGCGAAAGCCAGCTTGAAGTCGCGACCGACCGCGGCCTTCTGGCGGAGGCCCGCGCCCGCCATGAGGGTGTGAGCCGCGAGGCGGAAAGCCGCCAGCGCAGAATTCAGGCGATAGGGCAGGAGCGCTCCACCTGGCAATCGCGTGCGGCAAGTGCGGCCGATCACATCGCCACGCTGCGCGAACGCGAGGAAGAGGCGCGCGAGGAAATCGCCGAGCTGGACATAGCGCCGGAGGAGTTCGACGAGAAACGCCGCAGCCTCCTCAACGAATTGCAGAAGACCGAAGACGCCCGCCGCGAGGCCGCCGACCGGCTGGCCGAGGCGGAAAACCTGCAGCGCGCCGCCGACCGTGTGGCGGCAACGGCGCTTTCCGAACTGGCCGAAGCCCGCGAAAAGCGCGGCCGTGCCGAAGAACGGCTGGTCTCCGCCCGCGAAAAACGACAGGAAACCGAACACCGCATCCGCGAAACGCTGAATACCGAGCCGCATATGGCGTTCCGCCTGACCGGCCTTGGCCCGGAGCAGCCGAAGCCGGACATTCGCGATGTCGAGCGCGATCTCGACCGGCTGAAGATCGAACGCGAGCGGCTTGGCGCGGTCAATCTGCGCGCCGAGGAAGAGCAGGCCGAGCTTTCCGCCAAGCTCGAAGCGCTGATCAAGGAACGCGACGACATCATCGACGCCGTGCGCAAGCTGCGTGCCGGCATCCAGAACCTCAACCGCGAGGGCCGTGAGCGGCTGATCGCCGCTTTCGATGTGGTCAATTCGCAGTTCCAGCGGCTGTTCACCCATCTCTTCGGCGGCGGCACGGCGGAATTGCAGCTGATCGAATCCGACGATCCGCTGGAAGCGGGCCTGGAAATCCTCGCCCGCCCGCCCGGCAAGAAACCGCAGACCATGACGCTGCTTTCCGGCGGCGAACAGGCGCTGACGGCCATGGCGCTGATCTTCGCGGTCTTCCTCACCAATCCAGCGCCCATCTGCGTGCTGGACGAGGTGGACGCGCCGCTCGACGACCACAATGTCGAGCGTTACTGCAACCTGATGGACGAGATGGTGGCCTCCACCGAAACCCGCTTCGTCATCATCACCCACAATCCCATCACCATGGCGCGCATGAACCGCCTCTTCGGCGTCACCATGGCCGAACAGGGCGTGTCGCAGCTCGTCTCCGTGGATTTGCAGACCGCCGAGCAATTGCGCGAAGCCGTCTGAGGCTTCTTTTCCCCTTCGCCCACCATCGCGAATTTATCTGGCCGTATCACCCATTCGGGTGAGCGACAACGCGCGGTGTTTTGCTATGTTTTCCGCAAGGGCCAAAGGGCTCGTCACAGACCCCACCATCCGGTTTCCTGTACCGGATGGAATGCCTTGCGAGGCCGCTGCCGTGGCCTCGCAAGGCTTTCTTTTTCGGCTGAAGAATACGGGTGGGCTCCCTCATTCCTGTGCTTGTCACAGGAATCCAGCCAGCCCAAGTCCTTGGGCTGAAAAGAGTCTTCCGTCGCGCAGACGCGCGTCGACTGGATTCCTGTGACAAGCACAGGAATGAGGAAGGGGGGCGGTGAGGCTCTGTAGTGTTCGGACGAAGTTGTGTGAGCATTTTTTGTGGCACCCGCTTCGTATCGAGCGTATGGGCCATTCACCCCGGCACCAGCCGCAGCCGCGTGCCCCAGGGGTCTATCGCTTCCACGACGTTATTCTCCATCTCCACCAGCACATAACCGGCGGCCCGCAGCCGCGTTTTCTGCGCCTTGAGATCATCGGGGTTGCGAACGGTGAGGGAAAACCAGTCGAGGCCGGTTTCCATGGCGTTGCGTTCCTTCGCACCACGGCTGTTCCATGTATTCACCGCCAGATGATGATGATACCCGCCGGAAGAGAGAAACGAGGCATCGGAGCGCGCATCCTGCGTCGGTTGCAGGCCGACGGCCGTTTCGTAAAAGGCGCGGGCGGCGGCGATTTCGCCGACCCGCAGGTGAACATGCCCGATGCGCATTCCCGGCGGGGCAGCCTCGTAATCGCTTCTTTTGGTATCGGTCAGCTTCACCAGATCGTCGACATCCAGCGGTTCGGTGCCCATTTTCACCACGCGGCCGCTCCAGACCCATGTATCCTTCGGCCGATCGCTGTAAACCTCGATGCCGTTGCCCTCGGGATCGTTGAGATAGATCGCCTCGCTGACATTGTGATCGGCAAAACCGGTAAGCGGCACCTGTTTCAGCGCCGCATGCACCAGCCAGCGCGCCAGATCCTTGCGCGAGGGCATCAGATAGGCGATGTGGAACAGGCCGGCGGAGGTGGGGCTTTCGAAATCCGCCGCCGGCTTGTGCACCAGATCGAGCAGCGGCACGGTGCCGACGCCGAGCGTCACGCCTCTGGCCGTGCGCTCCACCTCGTTCATGCCCAGCACTGAACGGTAATACTCGATCATCTGGTCGAGATCGCGCACGCGCAGCGCGGCCTGGCCGATATGCATCGGTGTCGTCAGCGCGAAGGGAAGGGCGGAGGCGGCGCCTGCGACGGGCACTGCGCCTTCGGCTCTGAGCGCCCCGGCAAGCGCGCTGGCGGCACAGGAAATTCCGGCAAATTTAAGCGTATGGCGGCGGGTAAATTGCATGAATAATCTCTTTGTCGGCGATTTGAATGGCTTAGGCAACACTCCAGTTCAGCGCACTACACGAATGCGTCAATCATGCCGTTATTCGGCCTTTGCGGCAATTCTTGCGCGCAATTTGCCGCAATTATGCTGCACTGCGATGTAAACTGCACGTTGCGGCGTTTCCAACGTGCCGCCAATGCTGTAGATGATAGAAAAATGACAACGCTTCTGGGTGGAGAGCGTGGAATGAAAAAATGGGTTTATACCTTCGGCAACGGTGCTGCCGAAGGCAGGGCAGGTGACGTTGCGATATTGGGCGGCAAGGGTGCGAACCTTGCCGAAATGGCAAGTCTCGGCCTTCCCGTTCCCCCCGGCCTCACCATCATAACCGATGCCTGCGCCCTTTATCACAAGAACGGCCGCGATCTTCCCGAAGAGCTGAAGCTGCAGGTCATGGCCGGCCTGCACGGCATGGAAACCGTGACCGGCAAGACCTTCGGCGGCAGCCACTCGCCGCTGCTCATCTCCGTCCGCTCCGGCGCGCGCGCCTCCATGCCCGGCATGATGGATACGGTTTTGAACCTCGGCCTCAATGACCGCACCGTGGAAGCGCTGGGCCATGATGCGGGCGACGCCCGTTTTGCCTGGGACAGCTACCGCCGCTTCATCCAGATGTATGCCGATGTCGTCATGGGCCTCGACCACGAATTGTTCGAGGAAATTCTCGAAGATGAGAAAGGCCGCCTCGGCCATGAATACGATACCGACATGTCGGCCGTCGAATGGCAGCATGTCGTTTCGCTTTATAAAAAGCTGATCGAGGATGAGCTGGACGAAGCCTTTCCGCAGGACTGTCATGTTCAGCTCTGGGGGGCCATCGGCGCCGTCTTCGCCAGCTGGACCAACCACCGCGCCGTGACCTACCGGCACCTGCACAATATTCCGGGCGACTGGGGCACGGCCGTCAACGTGCAGGCCATGGTCTTCGGCAATCTCGGCTCGTCCTCGGCAACCGGTGTCGCCTTTACCCGCAATCCTTCGACGGGCGAGGCGGAGCTTTACGGCGAATTCCTCGTCAACGCTCAGGGCGAAGATGTGGTGGCGGGCATCCGCACGCCGCAATCCATCACCGAGGCCGCGCGTCTTGCCTCCGGCTCCGACAAGCCTTCGATGGAAAAGCTGATGCCGGAGGCGTTTAGTGAATTTCTGGCGATCTGCAAGCGGCTGGAAAACCACTATCGCGACATGCAGGATCTGGAGTTCACCATCGAGCGCGGCAAGCTCTGGATGCTGCAGACCCGCTCCGGCAAGCGCACCACCCGCGCGGCGATGAAGATCGCCGTCGATATGGTGGAAGAGGGGCTGATTTCGCAGGAGGAAGCCGTCTGCCGCATCGAGCCGTCATCGCTCGACCAGCTATTGCACCCCACCATCGATCCCGGCACATCGCGTCCCATCATCGGTTCCGGCCTGCCGGCTTCGCCGGGGGCAGCGACAGGCGAAATCGTCTTTACCGCCGAAGAGGCGGTCGCTGCCGAAGCGGAAGGGCGCCGTGTCATTCTGGTGCGCATCGAAACCAGCCCGGAAGATATTCATGGCATGCATGCCGCCGAAGGCATTCTGACGACGCGTGGCGGCATGACCAGCCACGCCGCCGTGGTGGCGCGCGGTATGGGCATTCCCTGCGTCACTGGCGCCGGCTCCATGCGCGTCGACATGCGCAACAAGGTGCTGATCGGCGTCGGCTGTATGCTGAAGCGCGGCGATGTCATCACTATCGACGGTTCTTCCGGCCGCGTCCTGAAGGGCGAGGTGCCGATGACGCAGCCGGAACTCTCAGGTGATTTCGGCAAGCTGATGGAGTGGGCCGACAGCCTGCGCCGCATGACCGTGCGCACCAATGCCGACACACCGGCAGATGCCCGCGCCGCCCGCGCCTTCGGCGCGGAAGGCATCGGCCTCTGCCGTACCGAACATATGTTCTTCGAGGGCGACCGCATCCATGTGATGCGTGAGATGATCCTCGCCGAAAGCGAAAAGGGCAGGCGGGCGGCGCTGGATGAGCTTTTGCCGATGCAGCGCTCGGATTTCACCGAACTTTTCCAGATCATGCATGGCCTGCCGGTAACGATCCGCCTGCTCGATCCGCCGCTGCACGAATTCCTGCCGAAGACCGATGGTGAGATCGTCGAGGTGGCGGCCGCCATGGGCATGCCGCAGACGGTGTTCCGCCAGCGGCTGGATGCGCTGCACGAATTCAACCCCATGCTCGGCCATCGTGGCTGCCGCCTTGCCATTTCCTATCCGGAAATCGCCGAAATGCAGGCACGCGCCATTTTCGAAGCCGCCGTTGCGGCGGCGCGCATCACCGGTGCACCAGTCGTGCCCGAAATCATGGTGCCGCTGGTCGGTCTACGTTCGGAACTGGACTACGTCACCGAAGTCATAGACGGCGTCGCCGCTGCGGTGGCGCAGGAAACCGGCATGGAGATCGAATATCTGACCGGCACGATGATCGAACTGCCGCGCGCGGCACTGCGCGCCCATGTGATTGCGGAAGCGGCGGAATTTTTCTCCTTCGGCACCAACGACCTGACGCAGACCACCTTCGGTATTTCCCGCGACGATGCGGCGCGTTTCATCAATACCTATCAGCGCAAGGGCATCATCGAGCGCGACCCGTTCATCTCGCTTGATTTCGACGGTGTGGGCGAGTTGATCCGCATCGCTGCCGAACGCGGCCGCCAGACGCGGCCGGAACTGAAGCTCGGCATCTGCGGTGAACATGGCGGCGACCCGGCCTCGATCCATTTCTGCGAGGATGCCGATCTCGACTACGTTTCCTGCTCGCCCTTCCGCGTGCCGATCGCCCGCCTGGCCGCGGCGCAGGCAACGCTCGCGGCGAAGAGGGATGAGGGCAGGGTGGCGAGCAATGTCGCCTTCATTCCCGTCAGGGGTTCTGTTGGACGATGATGCGCCGCTCCACCACCACGGGGCGGTAGAACATGTCGCGGTTCATCTGCGCCTGCCAGGCGCGGTTGTCGGCGCGGCGGTCCATTTCCAGATCGAGAAGGCAACCGGCCATCGGGTCCGTGCCGGGGCGGAAACCATAACCCCGGCAAGTCGCCTCATCCCGCGCCCGACGCTCTTCCGGCGTCAACGTCTGGCAGGCGGTGAGCGCCAGTATGGCGGCAAGCGCACCGAAGACGATGGAAACACGCATTTTGTTTCTCCCTTAACATGACAGCCGTACGGCACTTTTATTGCCGCGATTGATACGCCTGTTTTGATACGGGGAAAAGCCGCGTTGGGGCGGAAAGTTGCATCAATCCATCATGGAGAATGGCTTGGCAGGCGGCGGCGATAGCGGTGTCAGGCGGCGTGGTGTCGTAAAATCCGACATACTCCCGTTGCTCAGGAATCACGCAGAAAAGACGGCGGGAACAAACCCTGTTGAATGAGCCAGTCGCCGAGCAGAACCGTGAGGATGGCGATGAGGACGATGCCGCCGATAAATGCGAGGAGGCCGAGCGTGGCGCGCGTCCACCGGCGGGTTTGATAGAGGTAAATCGCAAGCCCGATGGGTGCGAGCAGAACGGTGGTGATTTTGGCGGCGGAGCTGCGCCGGAGGTCCCGCTTTTCGGCATCCTCTATCTGCCACCAGGCAAATAGCGTGATGATGCCGATCATCTGCACCAGATCGTTTGCGGTAAAGGATGCTGGAGGCCCGGCAGGCCAGACGGCCGCGTCGATCAGAAGCCCGAGGGAGATGAAAGCGAGCAGGCCGACATAGATCCAGTTCCGTTTCGCCATGCACAGTTTCCGCTCTAAATTGCGCTATTGCCCGTGCCGCTATCGCTATCGATGAAATTATCGCCGTCAACCCCAAACTATCAGGGACAAACGGGAATGGTCCGCATGGGGCGTTTCCTTTTTTCACCGGAAACGCCCCATGATTGCCGCTGTCAGGCCGGCGCTGCTTCCCGGTCGTCGAGTGCGTCGATATCCTTGGCGTTGTTATAGACGGCCTCATCGAGAATGCCCTCGCGCTTGGCGACGAGGGTGGGCACCAGCGCCTGGCCGGCGACGTTGACCGCCGTGCGGCCCATGTCGAGGATCGGGTCGATGGCGAGCAGCAGGCCCACACCTTCCAGCGGCAGGCCGAGCGTCGAAAGCGTCAGCGTCAGCATCACCACGGCACCCGTCAGACCTGCCGTTGCGGCGGAACCGAGCACGGAGACGAAGACGATCAGCACATATTCCTGAATTCCGAGCGGCACCTGGAAGAACTGCGCGATGAAGATCGCCGAAATAGCCGGATAGATGGCGGCGCAGCCATCCATTTTGGTGGTGGCGCCGAGCGGCACGGAGAAGGCGGCATATTCGCGTGGCACACCGAGGCTCTTTTCCGTCACGGTTTCGGTGACCGGAAGCGTGCCGATGGAGGAACGCGACACGAAGGCGAGCTGGATGGCCGGCCATGCGCCCGCAAAGAAGCGCGATGGCTTCAGGCCATGGGCGAGAAGCAGCGCCGGATAGACCACAAAGAGCACCAGTGCGAGACCGATATACACGGCCGCCGCGTACCAGCCGAGCTGCGACAGCGTCGTCCAGCCATATTGATCGACCGCGCGGCCAAGCAGGCCGATGGTGCCAATGGGGGTGAGGCGAATGACCCACCACAGGATTTTCCGCACGATGGCCAGCAGCGACTGGTTGAAGGCGAGGAACGGCTCCGCCGCCTTGCCCGCTTTCAGCGCCGCGACGCCGAAGGCAATCGAGACGACGAGCAGCTGCAGCACGTTGAAGTTCAACGAGGTGCTGGCCGCGCCATTATTGAGCTTGGTAGACGCTTCAAGGCCGAAAACATTGGCCGGCACAAGGCCCTTCAGGAAATCCAGCCAGGAGCCGGTGGAAGAAGGGGCCGCCGCTGCCGTATTGGCAATCGCCGTGTTGACGCCCGGCTGAATGACGAGGCCGAGCACGATGCCGATGACGACGGCGATCAGTGCGGTGATGGCGAACCAGAGAAGTGTCTGCCAGACGAGCTTCGCCGCATTGGAGAGGTTCTTGAGATTGGCGATGGAGGCGACGATGGCCGTGAAGATTAGCGGCGGAACCAGCGCGCGCAAAAGCTGCACGAAAATGCTGCCGATGGTTTGCAGTGTCACCGAAAGCCAGTTGGGGCTGCCGGCGGCATCGGGACCGATGTTGCGCGCAACGAGGCCGAGCAGCAGGCCAATGACCATGGCGATCAGAACCTGAAAGCCGAAATTGCGATAAAAGGGTTTAGGCCCGGAGGGGCCGGCGGACGTCGTTGCCTGTGACATGACATGTCTCTTTATTGTGCAAGAAAACGAGAATGTTGCACTTTTTACACGCATTCTCGAGGGAGGTCGCCGAGAATACGCCGATTTTCTCAGCAATTAAGGGATGAACATGCGTATTTATTGCGTTGTCGGGGAATAATCCTCTTTAGGTGAGGCAATGCGGAAAAATATTCCGCTCCTTCGTCGCCTTCGACGTCAGAGTCCTAAAACCTATAGTTTGGCAGTGTCATAGCCTGATATTCCGTCACCCCGGACCTGATCCGGGGTCCAGCGCGATCAAGTCCTTGATCGCAAAAGACTCATTCCTCACGGCGCAGCATGGCTGGATGCCGCATCATCCTCGGGCTTGTTCCGGGGACCGGTATGACGGAGAAGTTCGCCCGCTTTAGCGTACGGATCGCCTCCTCCTTTGTTTTCCTCGCCGCAAATCCGGTCTATGACATCATATGCAGGTGATTCCCTGCCAGAATTCGGGTGCAACGCTTTTTAGCCAATGCGATCTAACGGATATCCGCTTTCATGACTGTGCGTTTCGTCCGGCCTTTTTCGGTTGCAGCCTATCTTTCCCGCTATCTGGGTCTTGCGGCGCTTGTGCTGTTTCTTATCGCCGCCGGCATTCATCGTTTCGGGCCGCTGACGACGCCCGATCTTGTCGGTCTCATCATCATCGCCGCCGGCATCGCTCTCGCGGCCGTGCTTCTGGCGTTGATCGGGCTTCAGCGGCTGTGGACCAAGGGCGCGCGCGGCGGCCTTTCGGCGCTGGCGGCGCTGCTTCTCTCAGCCCTGCCGCTCGGCGTGGTCGGTTACGGCGCTTTTCTTTATTGGCAGCAGCCGAAGATTTATGACATTTCCACCGATCTGACCGACGTGCCGGAATGGCTGGTGGCGCCCGCCGCCAACCAGCAATGGCTGGTGCGGCCCGCGACCATCACCAAGGAAGACCGCGACGCGCAGGCCGAAGCCTATGCCAGCCTCGCCGGCCGCCGTTATGAAGGCGCAATCGACCGCATCTATGCCGCCGCCAAAAAAATGGCCACCGCCCAGAATATCCGCATCGTCCACACGAAGGGGGTGATCGGGGCGGAAGATGCGCCCTCCGTCGGCGTTCCGGAGCAGGACAGGACGCAGCCTGCGGAAGAGGGGCCGGTCGAGGATCTGCCCTCCATCGTGCCGGTGCCCATGGCCCGCCCGACGGACGCGCCGTTGCCCACCTTCTTTAACGGTAGCGGCGTGGTGCTGATGCAGGGCGAAACGCGCACGCGCATCTGGGGCCTGCGTTTCGATATCCTCATCCGGCTCAAGGAAGAGGCCGAAACCACCATCGTCGATGTCCGGGTCGCCTCCCGCTACGGGCCGCACGATCTCGGCATGGGTGCTGCGATTGCGGAGGCCTATCTCGATGCGCTGGATGCGGAAATGCAGGGGCTGAACGACAACTAGGGTGTCGCTGCGTGTTGTCTTGATGGGGACGAGCGGGTGCCGCGTGTTTCTTCTCCCCGGCGGGGAGAAGGTGGCCCGAAGGGTCGGATGAGGGGGCACCCTCTCCGAATATCTCTACCCTTGCCCCCTCATCCCGCTGCCGCGGACTTCTCCCCCGGCGGGGAGAAGGAACAGGCGGCATCCGCTCGATCCAATCAAGGATCGGAGTGAGAGGTGAGGTCGCAACGCGCCCTGAAATCTCGCGTGCCAGAAATATCCGCTATGCTGGAAAATACTCACCCAGCAGCGAAGGCGCACCATCCGTCTGCACTTCGCCCTTTTCGATCAGGTCCTCTATATGCGCCAGCACGGAAAGTGCGGCCGCGCCATGCAGGCGCTTGTCAGTGCTGGCATAGATCACCTTCACCATATCGGCGATCCGCCGGTCTCCATCCTTGATGCGCTTCAAAACCGCCTTTTCCCGCATGCGCCGATGGGCGCGCAAGCCCCGCATGAAGGCGGCGGGATCGGTGACCGGGCCGCCATGGCCGGGCAGGAACAGCCGGTCGTCACGGGTGAGCAGCCGTTCCAGCGAGGCCATGTAATCGCTCATCGCCCCATCCGGCGGCGCGACGATGGTGGTGGCCCAGGCCATGACATGATCGGCGGAAAAGACGATGCCGCTGCCATCAAGCGCGAAGGCGGCGTGGTTGGCGGTGTGTCCCGGCGTATGCAGCGCGGTAAGCCGCCACCCATCGCCGGAAAGGCTTTGGCCGTCGCCAAGCGCGATATCGGGTGCAAAAGCCGTATCGGAACTTTCGGCAAAGGGGTTTGTCTCGCCCGTGTGCAGCGGGCGCGCGGCACGGTGCGGACCCTCGGCCACCGTTATCGCCCCGGTCGCCTCCTTCAGCCGCCGGGCAAGCGGCGAGTGATCGCGGTGCGTATGGCTGACGAAGATATGGGTGACCTCGCGGCCCTTCAGCGCCGCCATCAGCGCCTGAAAATGCGCCTCATCCTCCGGGCCGGGATCGATGACGGCGACGGAACGGTCGCCGACAATATAGGAGTTGGTGCCATGGAAGGTGAAGGCGGAAGGATTGTTGACGGTGATGCGCTGGATCAGCGGAGCGACGGGAACCGCCTCGCCATAGGCCGGCTGAAAATCGAGATCGAATGCCGGGTCCGCCATCGAGACCTCCTGAAAAATGCCATGCCAGCTTGAGCCGCAGCCTCAACCGCGCCATCGCCAAGCCCTAACATGCGAACTTCGCCACGGCACCCAAAAAGCTTGAATTTTGTGAAAAAATAAGTCGCCGGGTCATTGCCGGGCCGGGCAGGCTTTGCTAATCAGGCGCGGTTCAGGCAGCGGCGTTTCGCCTTCGCTGCCCTGTTGGGGCGTCGCCAAGCGGTAAGGCACCGGTTTTTGGTACCGGCATTCCCAGGTTCGAATCCTGGCGCCCCAGCCAAATTTTCTTACCGCAGTTAAATAAAAGACTTAGACGTAGATGCGTACCTCACTATGTACCCCGTTTGCCGCAAGATTTGAACTCTTTCGACCACCTATGTTGCGTGAGTGATAGTCGCCCACTTTCTGCCAAGCAGTTAGCGGCGTCATCATCGGAAGTGAGGAAGCTGGAAGAGCGCGCCGCAACCTCATTGATAAATGGTTATTGCCCGGACTATCGAAGAGTGACCTTGATACTATTGGCTGTGGATACCTGTGCGTTGCGAATATTATCGCAATATTCGTAGGATATAGTGTGCGTCTTGTGCCTTGCCTTTTGGGGATTTAATTGAATGAAGACGACTTTACTTCTCTGTGCAGCAGCGATTGCATTGGCTGGCTGCCAGACTCCGGCACCACAATCTGTTTTGGATTCGCAACGTCCTCCTACCAGATCGATTAAACGGGACTATGTGGATGTCCTGCGCGGAACCATTAAACCCGGGGATTTCACGAAAGCCGAGATTTCGAGCGTAGTGTTGCTCGATCCCGCAAAGCAGATTTACGCTTTTTGCACGCGGACAGCAGAACGTTCCAATCCCAATTGGTCGTATATTGGCATAGCCTTGTACCAGAATGTGAGCGTGGACGCCTCAAAGAATGACTACCGCTGCCGTGACAAGCGATTGCGTTACTATAATTTTCCTGAGTTGCTGAACATGAAATCCTGATTGCGATTGCGCGGCGCTAAGCTCGTCTTCCGCGCCGCCCATCTTCACTCCCGTGCTGGAGACCATGTAAGGAAACTTCAGGAGAAGTTCGGAGGCTCAGCGAAAGATAGCAGAAGCCACAGGCGTCCCTCGTAACGCTCCAACGGTATCTGAAGGTGACCTGACGTCATCCAATGATGGTCGGCTTACCACGCCACGCTATAACCCAGGATACCGTTAAGCGCGAAAACCTGTCCTCCGTCATTCTCGGGTCAAGTGTAAAGACCGGAGACATCCCTGACATGTGTTCGGAGACATCCCTGACAGTCAGAGTTTATCTTCGAGATTGATCTTTGCGATTTGAGTTGCCCCGAAGAAAACGCCGAAGAGACCTGAGCTATTGA
>NZ_JADQWB010000012.1 GCF_015704895.1 Agrobacterium leguminum
TGTCCGACGATATGTGCCGGAAGATGTCGGGCAAAATCATCAACATCCACCATTCCTTCCTGCCCTCCTTCAAGGGCGCCAACCCCTACAAGCAGGCCTATGAGCGCGGCGTGAAGCTGATCGGCGCAACGGCCCATTACGTCACCGCCGATCTCGACGAGGGCCCGATCATCGAGCAGGACACGGTGCGCATCACCCACGCGCAATCGGCCGACGATTATGTCTCGCTCGGCCGCGATGTCGAAAGCCAGGTGTTGGCCCGCGCCATCCACGCCCATATCCACCACCGCACCTTCATCAACGGCAACCGCACCGTCGTCTTCCCGCCAAGCCCGGGAAGTTATGCTTCCGAGCGGATGGGGTGAACCCTTCGTCATTGACGAAATGACAACCACAGTTTACATTGTGCCATGCTCACGATCCGGGAAACAAGCGAGTTTGCCGACTGGCTGGCGGGTCTGCGCGATGTGCAGGCGCGCGCCCGCATCGCACGCCGCATTTACCGGCTGGCGGATGGCAATCCCGGAGACGTGAAACCGGTTGGCGAAGGCGTCAGCGAACTCAGGATCGACCTTGGACCCGGATATCGGGTCTATTTTGTCCAGCACGGCGATGTCGTCATCATATTGCTGTGTGGCGGCGACAAGGCGTCACAGTCCCGCGACATCGCCAGAGCCAAGAAACTGGCCAGAGCGCTCAAGGAGTGAGACCATGCCACTTGTGACACGCGATTACGATGCTGCCCGTTATCTTGATAGTGACGAAGCGTTTGCCGCTTACATCGCCGACGCCACAGAGAGCGGCGACGCACAGGAACTTGCGCATGCGCTGGGCGTCGTGGCGCGGGCCAAGGGTATGACTGACCTTTCGAGACAAACCGGCCTTCCCCGCCAGACCTTGTACAAGGCGTTGAGCGGCGAGGGAAATCCGGAACTGGCGACGATTGCCAAGGTCGCGGACGCGCTGGGCTACAGGCTCTCGCTGGTGGCGAAATCGCCTGCAGACACGGCCGCCTGATAAACCGACGGGTTATGGCGCCTTTTCCACGCCACCGAACACCACCCGCGCCCTCAGCCCACGCCCCTCCGCGCCATCCTCCAGTGTCAGCCGCCCGCCGAACAGCCCGGCGATCTCTTCGATGATGGCAAGGCCGAGGCCGGCGCCGGGGGCCGCGTTGGCTTCGCCGCGGGCAAAGCGCTGGCGCACCATGGCGCGTTTTTCCGGAGGAATGCCGGGGCCGTTATCTTCCACTTCCAGCCAGACCTCACCCGCCTGCCTGCCGACGCGGACTGTGACTTCCGCGCCGCGGCCGGCATAGTTGATGGCATTGGAAACGAGATTGCCGATCAGTTCGCCGATCAGGAGCGGCTCGGCGGCAATGGCGACCTCCCCCTCGCCTTCGAAACCGAGATCGATGCCGGCTTCGGCCGCACGCGGCACGAAATCGGCCGTCACATTCTGCGCAACGGCCACGAGATCGATCGCGGAAAAGTCATGTTTTTCGCTGGAGCCGGCGGCATCGATATTGGCCATGCGCAGCAGCTGGGCGAGGATATGTTCGGCATGGGCCACGGACGCCCCGCCCTTCAGCGCCGCCGCCTGCGCTTCCTCAAGGCTCGCGGCGCGGGCGGAAAGGGCGAGCTGGGTGCTGATGATGGCGAGCGGCGTGCGCAGCTGGTGACTGGCATTGCCGGTGAAATGGCGGAGCGCATCGAGCGCCGATTGCAGCCGCACCATGAAGGAATTGACCGTTTCCACCAGGTTTTCCACCTCCACCGGCACGGATTGGCGGATGGGGTGCAGGTCGTTCGGGCTGCGCTCGGCAATCGCTTCGCTGAGCCGGTAAAGCGGTCTGAGCGAAATCGTCACCGCGATCCAGACGATGATCGCCGCCCCGACGATCATCAACAGCAGGCGCAGCGCAGAGCGCAGGATGATCGCCTGCGCCAGCTGGCTGCGGGCAATGGTGGTTTCGGCGACCGTTACGGAAAAGGGTACGGAATTGATGCCGGTGGAAGCGAAACGCCTGATCGCAGCGATGCGGATCGGTTCATCGCGGAACACGGCATCGCGATAGGCGGGGGTATCACCCGCCGGGTTCTCCACCGTCGGCA
Organism: Agrobacterium leguminum; assembly: GCF_015704895.1. Taxonomy (GTDB): domain Bacteria; phylum Pseudomonadota; class Alphaproteobacteria; order Rhizobiales; family Rhizobiaceae; genus Agrobacterium; species Agrobacterium leguminum. The sequence continues at coordinate 2,115 of NZ_JADQWB010000012.1, forward strand.
GGTTCTGGTAACCGGTGAGGAATTGTCCGTTCGGCCCGTCGACACGGTAAAACACCCGGTCCTGTGCGGCCGATGTCAGCATTTCCAGCGCCACATAGGGAATGTCCACTTCCAGCGAACCGTCCTCGGCCACCACTACCCGCTCGGCAATGGCAAGTGCGGAACCGGAAAGCACCCGGTCGGAGACGACATTGGCGGTATTAACCGCCTCACGCCATGTATCGGTCAGCGCAACGCAGCCGATGATGGCGGTGGAAATGAGAAGCCAGCCTAAAAGTCGCCGCCTGAGCGAATAGGCGGCCTGTCTCATTCAGCCATCTCCGGCAGCTTTTCGAGATAATAACCGATGCCGCGCGCCGTCTTCACCGTCAGCCCGTGGGGCGCGAGCCGCTTGCGCAGGCGGCTGACATATTGCTCGATGGCATTGGCGGAAATATCGTCGTCGAAGCCGGTCAGCGACTGCACGATGGCCTCCTTGGCAACGACCTTGCCGGCCCGCATGAACAGCACTTCGAGCAGCGCAACCTCGCGCGCCGGAATATCGAGCGGGCGCCCATCCGCCGAAAAGGTGCGGGAATTGAGATCGAAAAGCACCTTGCCGAAACTCAGCGCCGAGGAGCGCAGCCCGGCATTGCGGCGCAGCAGCACCCGCACCCTCGCCTCGAATTCGGTGATGTCGAAAGGCTTGATCATGTAGTCGTCAGCGCCGAGATCGAGCCCCTTGACCTTTTCCTCCGGCGTGCCGCGCGCCGTCAGGATCAGCACCGCCGCCTTGTCCTGGCGCGAGCGCATGGAGCGCAGCACCTCGATCCCGTCCATTTCCGGCAGGTTGAGATCGAGAATGACCAGATCGAAACTTTCCGCCGCAATCGCCGCATCAGCGGAAGCGCCATCGGACACCACATCCACCGCATAACCGCTGCCGCGCAGCAGCGCCGACAGCCCCTCCGACAGCACCTGATTGTCCTCGACCAGCAAAATACGCAAATCTTCCCTCCCACAGCATTGCCGAGTTTAACCAGACCCTTACCGCTTGTGAATGGCCAGCGCCTGCTGCATGATCTTTTCCATGCGTATCTGCCTCCTCCTCTGTCTCTGTCTTTGCACGGCCTCGTCCGCGCTTGCGCAAGTCGCCATCTTTCCGGCACCCTCCGGCAAAGCGGATGCCGAAACGCTGGTGGTCTATTCCTCGCTGGATGAACCGCTGGCGACGCCGATGATCGAGGGTTTCCAGAAGGCCAATCCCGATATCGCCGTCCATTATGAGGATATGCTGACCGGCGAGATTTACGACCGCATCGTGAAGGAAACCGACGCCGGCAAAAAGACCGCCGATTTCGCCTTTTCCTCTGCCATGGATTTGCAGGTGAAACTGAGCAATGACGGTTATGCCCAGCGTTCTGACCTCGCCATGAGCGCCCGCTGGCCCGCCTGGGCGAACTGGCGCAACACCGCCTATGCGCTGACCTTCGAACCCGCGGTCTTCGTTTATCACAAGCCGAGCTTCACCACCGAAGAACCGCCAGCCAGCCGCGCCGAATTCGTCGATTATCTCGAGCGCCACGCCAAGCAAGTGCATGGCCGCATCGCCACCTACGACATCGAACGCTCCGGCGTCGGTTTCCTGTTCATGTCGCGCGATCAGGAGCAGTTCGGCGATATATGGAACGTCATCAAGGCCATGGGCGCGGCGGGCGTGAAGGTCTATTCCACCTCCTCGGCCATTCTGGAGCGCGTCTCCGACGGGCGCTTCGTGCTGGGCTACAATATTCTTGGCTCCTATGCGGCCGACTGGGCCTCGCGCCACCCCGATGTCGGCATCGTGCTGCCGAAAGACTATACCGTCGTCATGTCGCGCATCGGTCTGGTGCCGGAAGCCGCCGCCAACCCGGCGCTCGGCCGCCGTTATCTGGAATTCTTCATGTCGAAGGAGGGCCAGACGATCATGGCCCGGCAGTTGCAGATTCCCGCCGTCAGCCCGGAAGTGGCGGGTGAAAACACCGCCAACACCATGCAGGCCATCCACGGCGCACAATTGCGCCCCGTGCCCGTCAGCCCTGGCCTGATGGTCTATCTGGATCAGGTCAAGCGCAGCCGCCTGATCGAGCGCTGGAACGAGGCGTTGCGGTCGCAGTAGGTTTGAGCGCCCCACCATCCCTCATTCCTGTGCTTGTCACAGGAATGAGGGTGTGGAGCAAGCTTCAAAGGCGCAAAACAAAGCCGTCCCACACGCCACAGTAGACGTCCGATACAAATTAATAGAGAGTAAATGCGCAAGGACTTGCGTAGCGTCAGTTAGATGACAGCTTTCTGTGATGCTCTGCAATCCTTCTTCATTCCGTGGAGGCGGAAGAAGATGCGGGAGGAAATCCAGGATTGCCAAGGCCCCACGCTGAGCATTCAGCGCCGGCGCAGACGCGTCCGAAAAGCCCCCCGCATAAACGAAAAACGACGCCCAAAAAGGGCATCCTGAGGAGGGTTTTCCAAGTGAAGCATTTTCTTATCGGCACATTCCTGGCGGGCGTGATCGCGCTTCCGGCGGTTGCAGCGGATTACACCATCATCGCCCCGGCCAATCCCGGCGGCGGCTGGGACCAGACCGCGCGCTCCCTGCAGACCGTGCTGCAGGAAGAAGGCATTTCCAAGAGCGTTCAGGTGCAGAACGTACCGGGCGCCGGCGGCACCATCGGTCTTGCGCAATTCGCCAGCCAGCAGAAGGGCAACCCGAACGCCCTCATCGTCGGCGGTTACGTCATGGTCGGCGCGATCCTCACCAACAACGCGCCCGTCACGCTTAAGGAAGTAACGCCGATCGCCCGTCTGACCGGCGAATATGAAGCCATCGTCGTTCCGGCATCCTCGCCGCTGAAGACCATCGGCGACCTCGTCGACCAGCTCAAGAAGGATCCGGGCAGCGTTTCATGGGGCGGCGGCTCCGCCGGCGGCACCGACCATATCGCCGTTGGCCTGATCGCCAAGGCGGCCGGCGTCGATCCGACCAAGATCAACTACATCGCTTATTCCGGCGGCGGCGAAGCGCTTGCCTCGATCCTCGGCTCGCAGGTGACTGCCGGTATTTCGAGCTACGGCGAATTTGAAAGCCAGGTAAAGGCCGGCACGCTGCGCCTGCTCGCGGTTTCCAGCGAAGAGAAGCTGGAAGGCGTCGATGCGCCGACGCTGAAGGAAAGCGGTCTCGATGTCGTCGTCCAGAACTGGCGCATGGTCGCCGCTCCTCCCGGCCTGACGCCGGAACAGGAAAAGGCCGTCAATGCCGACATCGAAAAGCTGGTGAAGTCTGCCAAGTGGCAGGAAACCCTGAAGACCAAGAGCTGGATGGACACCTATCTCGCCGGTGACGAATTCAAGGCGCAGCTCGCCAAGGATACCGACGCCACCGCCGCCATCCTCAAAGACATCGGACTGGTAAAATGAGCCAGGGTTCCAACCCTTCGCAGCATCAAAAGCGCCGCCCTGACTGGGCGGCGCTGGCGATCGCCATCTTCCTCGTCATCATCGCCTGCGTGATCTTCTGGGACAGCGCCCGTCTCGCCAGCGTCACCGGTTATTCGCCGGTCGGCCCGGCAACCGTGCCTTATGCCATCGGCTTCTGTCTTGTCGGCCTGGCGCTGTGGACAGCCGTTGAGGCCTGGCGCGGTGATTTTCCCGAACGCGACAAACAGGAAATCGCCCCGGTTATCTGGGTCGTCGCCGGCCTTGCCGCGCAGATGCTGCTGCTTAACATTGCCGGTTTCTCCATCGCCACCGGCCTGCTTTTCGCCTTTACGGCGCGCGCCTTCGGCAAACGCAAGCTCTGGTATTCGATCCCCATCGGCATCGCCCTGAGCTTCTTCATCTGGTTCATCTTCGCGCGGCTGCTGCAGCTTTCGCTGCCCGCCGGGCCTCTGGAACGGCTGTTGTTCTAACAGCCATTCCGACCAAAATTCGAGATCACAGGAACAATTGGCGCGCGATGACGCATACGCCAGCCGTTCCGCCCGCCCATCGGGTCCACTTGGGGGACATCTGTCCATGAGTACCTTTGAATTCCTGCTGCACGGTCTTGAGGTTGCCGCCCAACCCATGAACCTGCTCTATGCGCTGATCGGCGTCACGCTCGGCACCGCCGTCGGCGTTCTGCCCGGCATCGGCCCGGCGCTAACCGTGGCGCTGCTTCTGCCCGTTACCTATAGGCTCGATCCCGCCGGTTCGCTCATCATGTTCGCCGGCATCTATTATGGCGGCATGTATGGCGGCTCGACCACCTCGATCCTGCTCAACACGCCGGGCGAAAGCGCCTCGATCGTGACTGCGCTCGAAGGCAACAAGATGGCCCGCAAGGGCAGAGGGGGTCCGGCGCTGGCCACCGCCGCCATCGGCTCCTTCGTCGCCGGCCTCATCGCCACCATCGCTCTCGCCTTCATCGCGCCCTATATCGTCAAGCTGGCGCTGGTCTTCGGCCCGCGTGAATATTTCGCGCTGATGGTGCTGGCTTTCGTCACCGTTTCCTCCGCCTTCGGGGATTCGGCGCTGCGCGGCCTCACCTCGCTGTTCATCGGCTTTGCGCTTGCCATCGTCGGCATCGACCAGCTGACCGGCCAGACCCGCATGAGCTTCGGCATTCCCGACCTGCTCGACGGCGTGGAAGTGACGACGCTTGCGGTCGCCATGTTCGCCATCGGCGAAACGCTGTTCATCGTCGCCCAGGGCAGCACCGGCCCGGACAAGGTCGAAGCCGTGAAAGGCTCCGTCTGGATGAGCGCGCAGGACTGGGCACGTTCCTGGAAAGCCTGGCTGCGCGGCACGCTGATCGGCTTCCCCATCGGCGCCATGCCGGCGGGCGGCGCTGAAATCGGCACCTTCCTGTCCTACGCCACCGAAAAGAAGCTGACCAAATATCCGGAAGAATTCGGCCATGGCGCCATCGAAGGTGTGGCCGGTCCGGAAGCCGCCAACAATGCGTCCGCCGCCGGTACGCTGGTTCCGCTCTTGACGCTCGGCCTGCCGACGACGGCGACCGCCGCCATCATGCTCGCCGGCTTCCAGCAATATGGCCTTCAGCCGGGCCCGCTGCTATTCGCCACCAATCCGCAGCTGGTCTGGGGCCTGATCGCCAGCCTGTTCATCGCCAACCTGATGCTGCTGGTTCTGAACCTGCCGCTCGTCGGCCTGTGGGTGAAGCTGCTGACCATTCCGAAGCCCTGGCTTTATGCGGGCATCCTGCTGTTTGCGACGCTCGGCACCATCGGCGCCAACCCGTCGGTCTTCGAACTCGGCATGCTGCTCGCCTTCGGTATCCTCGGCTATATCATGCGCATCTTCGGTTATCCGATTGCGCCTGCGGTCGTCGGCCTCATCCTCGGCCCGCTTGCGGAACAGCAGCTGCGCCGCGCGCTCGCCATTGGCCAGGGCGATCCGACGGTGCTGTTCACCTCGCCGATTGCCGTTGGCCTCTTCATCGTGGCAGCCGCCGCCTTCATCATCCCGCTCATCATGCGTATCCGCGGCCGTGGCGAGGTGCTGACGCAGCTTGCCGCCAACGAGGACTGAGAAACCAAGAGCCTCCCAAGGCAACTGGCCCCGTATCTTCGGATACGGGGCCTTTTTTATTCACGCCAACGGGATGTGTGATGCACGCACGCCCATGATAGAATTGCGCCAACCGCAGGAGAAAGACATGCGCACGATTGCGATCATGATGGTTCTGGCGCTTGCCGGCTGCACCACCGCCCCCGATGTCGAACCCATTCCCGGCAGCATCACCTATGGCGGGCAGCCGCGCACCAAACTGACCAAATCCCCCATCGGCAGCACGCTCAGCAATGAATTCGTGATGGGCGACGGGCGGCTGGCCATCGAAACCTACCGCGTGCAACCGGACCGCTCCCTTAAACTGGAGAGACGCGAAATCGTCGGCGACTGGCCACCGGAGTGAGGGGAACCTGCTTACCTGTTGCTGCTATTGAGACCCCGTCATGCCGGACTTGATCCGGCATCCAGCCAGCCCAAGTCCTTGGGCTGAAAGGAGTCATTCCCGCCGCGCAGACGCGCGTCGGCTGGATGCCGGATCAAGTCCGGCATGACGGATGTCGTGGCTAGGCTGCGTCCTACGTCCGGCGATCACAACGAGTCTTGCTACGCGCGGCTCCCCCTTTCCCGCTCACGGCAATTCAGAACCGTTCTAAAACATAATTTTGATTTCCGCCGACCTTGCCAATAAAGCTGATCGTCAACATCAAGTTAACCCGGTGGGATCGTTTCGCCGGCTCGGAACATAGTGCAAGGGACATATAAGTGGCCATCAACTTCACCTTCCCCGTTCGGCTGCTGGCGGCAGCGGCCTTCAGCCTCGGCGCGATGACGGCAAGTGCCGAAGAAATGACGATCAAGCACGCACAGGGCGAGACCGTGCTGAAGGCGGCGCCGAAGAAGGTTCTGGTTCTCGATATTCCCTCGCTCGACAATCTCGATGCGCTTGGCGTCGAGCCCGCCGGTGTCGTCGGCTCCAACCTGCCCACCTATCTGCAGAAATATGCCGACGGCAAATATCTGAAGGTCGGCACGCTGTTTGAGCCCGATTATGAGGCGATCAATGCGGCAGAGGCCGATCTCGTCATCGTCGGCGGACGTTCGCGGGCGAAATATCCGGACGTTGCGAAGATCACGCCCGCCATCGACATGTCGGTGGATTCCAAGGAATTCATCGGCAGCGTCAAAGCCAACATCACCAAGCTCGGCGATATCTTCGGCAAGCAGGAAGAAGCCAGGAAGCTCGACGCCGCCATCGATGAAAAAGTGGCGAAGCTGAAGGAAATCGCACCCAATTCCGGCACGGCGATGATCCTCGTCACCAATGCCGGCAAGGTCGGCGTTTATGGCCCAAGCTCGCGCACCGGCTGGCTGCACACCGAAATCGGCTTCAAGCCGGTTGCGGCCGACATCGACGACCGCTTCGACCGCGGCGATGTCGTCTCCTTCGAATATCTGGCCGAGGTCAATCCCGAATGGCTGTTCGTGATCGACCGCGACGCCGGCATCGGCCGCGCCACCGACCCCGGCAAGGCGGCCGCACAGGTGCTGGACAACGAGCTGGTGCACCAGACCAATGCCTGGAAGAAAAAGCAGATCGTTTATCTCGACCCGCAGGCGGCCTATATCGTCAGCAGCGGTTATACGGCGCTCTCCACCCTGCTCGATCAGGTCTACAAGGCCGTCTCCGAGAAAAAGTAGTAGCAACCGCGCGCCATCTGCTCCACACTCAACGTCATCCTCGGGCTTGTCCCGAGGATCTACCAAGGTATCGTAAAATCAATAGGTTGCAGATCCTCGGGACAAGCCCGAGGATGACGGAGAGAGGTTTGTAGCCTCTCCGTAACCTGCGGGGTTGCCGGGAGCTTTCACCATTTTCGAAAAATCGCCGAAGTGAAATCCCTGTCCCTCATCCTTGCCCTTCTTCTGGCCTTGACGCTCGCCATCGTCAGCCTGTTCGTCGGCGTGAGCAACGTTTCGCTCACAACGCTTTTCGCACCGGACACGAGTGCAGACGCGCTGCGCGTGCTGCTCGTCAGCCGCATTCCGCGCACGCTGGCGCTGATCCTGGCCGGAAGCTCGATGGCGATTGCCGGGCTCATCATGCAGATGCTGGTGCGTAACCGCTTCGTGGAACCTTCGACGGCGGGCACCACCGAATCCGCCGGCCTCGGCCTGCTCACCATCACCCTGCTGGCGCCGGACACGCCGATCTTCGGCAAGATGCTGGTGGCCGCCGTCTTCGCGCTCGCCGGCACCGCGCTTTTCCTGCGTATCCTGAGGCAAGTGCCGCTGCGCGACGTGCTGCTGGTGCCGCTGATCGGCATCATGCTGGGCGGCGTCATCTCCGCCGTCACCACCTTCTTCGCCTATCGTTTCGATCTCTTGCAATCGCTGGGCGCATGGATGACGGGGGATTTTTCCGGCGTGCTGCGCGGCCGTTATGAATTGCTGTGGGTCGGCTTCCTTTTCGCCATCGCCGCTTATCTCGCCGCCGACCGCTTCACCGTGGCCGGCATGGGCCGCGATTTCACCACCAATCTCGGCCTCAACTATCGCCGGGTCATGGCGCTCGGCCTCACCATCGTCTCGCTGGTCAGCGCCGTCGTCGTCGTCACCGTCGGCATGATCCCCTTTCTCGGGCTGATCGTGCCGAATGTCGTCAGCCTGATGATCGGCGACAATATGCGCCGCTCGGTACCCTGGGTGGCGACGCTCGGCGCGGTCTTCGTGCTTTCCTGCGACATCATCGGCCGGACCGTTCGTGCGCCTTACGAAATACCCATCGGAACCGTGGTCGGCGTCATCGGCAGCGCGCTGTTTCTCTATCTCCTGCTGCGGAAACGCCACCATGCGTGAGAGACATCCCGACCGGCGTGCGAAAGCCGTTCTGCTCGTGCTTGCGGCATTCGCACTCATCTCCATGGCCGCCTTCATGACGCTGGGCGCCAAGGGCAGCTGGAGCTTCGTGCTGCCGTTTCGCGGCATCAAGCTTCTGTCGCTCTTGCTGGTGGCCTATGCCATCGCGGTCTCCACCGTGCTGTTCCAGACGGTCACCAACAACCGCATCCTCACCCCCTCGGTGATGGGTTTCGATTCGCTTTACGTGCTGATGCAGACCGGGCTGATCTTCGTCTTCGGCTCGGCAACCGTCGTCATGATCGATCCGCAACTGAAGTTTCTCGCCGAAACCAGCCTGCTCGTCGCCTTTTCCGCCCTGCTCTATCGCTGGCTTTTCGTCGGCGCGGAACGCAGCCTGCATCTTCTCGTGCTGGTCGGCATCGTTTTCGGCGTCTTCTTCCGCAGCCTCTCGGGCTTCATGCAGCGCGTGCTGGACCCAAATGAATATACGGTACTGCAGGATGTGCTGTTCGCCAGCTTCAATTCCATCGATCCGACGCTTCTTGCCGTCTCCGCCATCATCATCGGCGTGGTGACCATCATCGGGCTCAGGCTGATGCACACGCTCGACGTCCTCTCGCTCGGCCGCGCAACGGCCATCAGCCTCGGCGTCGAATATAAGCGCACGGTCACCATCATCCTCGTGCTGGTCTCGGTGCTTGTCGCCGTCTCCACGGCGCTGGTCGGCCCGGTCATGTTCTTCGGCCTGCTGGTCGCAGCCCTTGCCCATTATCTCACCGGCAACGGCAAACACGCCTATGTGCTGCCGGCGGCGATCCTTATCGCCGTGATCTGCCTCGTCGGCGGCCAGGTGGTGCTGGAGCGGGTCTTCGCCTTCGATACGGCGCTCTCGATCATCATCGAATTTCTGGGCGGCATCGTCTTTATCGGTCTTATTTTGAAGCGGGGTGCGCGATGATCATCGCCAGTCAGATCAGCAAATCCTATGGCGACAGCCTCGTCGTCGATGGCGTCTCCGTCTCCATTCCGGCAGGCGGCGTCACCTCCATCATCGGGCCGAACGGCGCGGGAAAATCGACGCTGCTCTCCATCGTCGCAAGGCTGATGTCGATGGATGCCGGAACGGTGACGGTGGACGGTCTGGATGTCACGAAAACACCTTCCGATACGCTGGCCAAGCGGCTCTCCATATTGCGGCAGGACAACCACATCTCCTCACGCCTGACGGTGCGCGACCTCGTCGGTTTCGGCCGTTACCCCTATTCCAAGGGCCGCCCCACCATGGAGGACAAGGTCCATATCGACCGGGCGCTGGAATATCTGCATCTCGAAGCCCTTGCCGGCCGGTTTCTGGACGAGCTTTCCGGCGGTCAGCGCCAGCGCGCCTTCGTGGCCATGGTGCTGTGCCAGGATACCGATTACGTGCTGCTCGACGAACCGCTCAACAATCTCGACATGAAACACGCCTCCGGCATGATGAAGATCATGCGCCGCGCCGCCGACGAGCTGAAAAAGACCGTTGTTCTGGTGCTGCACGACATCAACTTCGCCTCCTGGTATTCCGACACCATCATCGCCATGCGCGAGGGCCGCATCTGCCATCAGGGGCCGGCGGAAGAGATCATCCGTCCGGACGTCCTCAAGGACATCTACGACATGCCGATCCGCGTCAATGAAATAGACGGCCGGCGCATCTGCCTGTTTTACGAATGACATGATGATTGTGCAGGATTTTTGCTGTCCCGGTGCTTAGCATGGAACAGGGCCACAGGCCCGGACGTTAAACGACGGACTTTTCCAAAGCGGCATTCCGTCCGCAACTTCAGGAGACATCGATGAAGACGCACAAGACGAAGAACGACCTGCCTTCCAACGCCAAGTCGACCGTGATCGGCATTCTGAACGAATCGCTGGCCTCGGTGATCGACCTTGCACTCATCACCAAGCAGGCGCACTGGAACCTCAAGGGCCCACAATTCATCGCCGTGCATGAACTTCTCGACACTTTCCGCACCCAGCTAGACAATCACGGCGATACGATTGCCGAGCGTGTGGTCCAGCTTGGCGGCACGGCACTCGGCAGCCTGCAAGCCGTCTCTTCCACAACGAAGCTCAAGGCCTATCCGACCGATATCTACAAGATCCACGACCATCTCGACGAACTGATCGAGCGTTATGGCGAAGTCGCGAACATGATCCGCAAGGCTATCGACGATTCCGACGAGGCGGGCGACCCGACGACGGCGGATATCTTCACCGCCGCCTCGCGCGATCTCGACAAGTCGCTGTGGTTCCTCGAAGCGCATGTGCAGGAAAAGAGCTGAGCGGAAAACGGCTCTTGCCTGCCCAAACAGCAAAGCGCCCGAGATACCCGGGCGCTTTTTTTTAAACGGAATGGCGCAATCAATGCCGACGTAAGACCGCAAGCCCTATATCGCGCAACATTTCATGGTCGAGAATGCCGCGCTGGGCGCTTCGGATCAAAACCGCTGCGCACTCATTGGCAACATGGCTGCTGCGATCTTGAAGGCACTCGAAACATACGCCATCGAAAATATTCTGTAGATCGGTGATCTGCTCTGGCGACAATTGTGCGCCAACTCTTTCAAAAGCTGCGTACGACAAGGCTCATCCTCCCGATGATGATATGCCAAGTATCGTTCCCAATATCGTTTCGATTTTTTCGTGGACAGGAAATTTGTACACCCGAACGAATCACTTGTCGAATCAGATTTTAACCAAATGTAAATAGGTTATTTTCTGGCCTTCCCGCCGGCCGCCACCCCCGTGACAGGGAGATAAAAACCAGCTGAAACAATATCTTCAGCGGAAATTCCCTGCGCTTCAGCCCGGGATGGCCGCCAGATTTCAGATAAATCCGCACACAGGCGGATTTCCACCGAAACCGCAAAAGAAACTGTTGCATTCCAAAAACGATTGAGCGATATAGCACCCGTCGCCGCTTCGGCGGCCCACGGTTCAGCGAACTACCCCGGACCGGTGGATTTGAGCGGGTGTAGCTCAGGGGTAGAGCACAACCTTGCCAAGGTTGGGGTCGAGGGTTCAAATCCCTTCGCCCGCTCCAAATTTCCAGAACAGGCAGATAAATCTTCACTGCACCCGATGTGAGACGCGTCGTTTCCATGGGCTGTGACGCGCATTGCCGCGCGAAATGCGCGAGGATTTCCCACGCATGGGCAAACCGGGAAGGGCGTTCCCTCCCCGGTCCTCATTCTCAGGCGGCCTGATCCCAGACGGGTGCAAGCCCTTCCGGCGAAACGATACGGCCATCCGGCCTGGCAAGCGCACGGATCGCCGCCATTTCATCGGCGGAAAGTTCGAAATCGAAGATGGCTAGATTTTCATCGACGCGGGCTTCGCTGACCGTCTTCGACAGTGCGATGACACCCTGCTGCTGCACGAGCCAGCGCAGCACCACCTGCGCCACCGACTTGCCACGGCCTGCGGCGATTTCCTTCAGCACCGGATCGTTAAACACCTTGCCATCGGCCATGCCGTAATAACCCGTCACCGACATGCCGGCAGCCTTCGCCGCGGCGATAACCACGTCCTGATCGATATAGGGGTGGTATTCGATCTGGTTGGTCACGATCGGGGCCTTGGACAGCTTCACCGCCTCGGCCATCAGCGCCGTGCTGAAATTGGAAACGCCGATATGGCGAACCTTGCCGGCTTCCTTCACCGCGTTCAGCGCGCCGATCTGTTCGGCAAGCGAAACCGCCTCGTTCGGCCAATGCAGCAGCAGCAGGTCGACATAATCGGTCTTCAGCTTTTTCAGGCTCTCATCCACGGAGACGAGGAAGGCATCGTGCCTGTAGTTTTCGACCCAGACCTTGGTGGTCAGAAACACGCCGCCCCGCGCCACACCGGAGGCAGCGATGGCTTCCCCGACTTCGGCCTCATTGCCGTAGATCTGGGCGGTATCGATATGGCGGAAACCGGCTTTCAGCGCATGGGGAACGATGCGCAGCACATCGGCACCGGGAATACGAAACGTGCCGAAACCCAGCGCCGGGATCGAAGCGCCATTTGCGGTGACATCAAACATATATTTTCTCCTTTGAAGTGGCCCGGCCGACTTGGGAGCGGCCGGGAATTTTATGAAAAGTTCAGGCGGTTTTCAGGGTCAGCGCGGCGCGGCGGTCGAGCGTGCTGCTCCAGAAGGTCAGGAGCAGGGCCACGGCGACGAGGATGGCGCCGACCCACGGGGTTGCGGCAAGACCCATCGGCGATTCCACCACCAGACCGCCAAGCCATGCGCCAATGGCGATGCCGAGGTTGAAGGCGGCGATGTTGAGCGCCGAGGCGACATCGACGGCGCCGGGGCGATGTTCCTTGGCAAGCTGCACCACATAAAGCTGCAGGCCGGGAACATTGGCGAAGGACAGGAAGCCAAGCGCGGCAAGCGTGATGAGCGTCAGCACCGGCGAGAAGGCCGTGAAGGAAAAGACGAGCAGCACGATGGCCTGCGCCAGGAAGAGGCCGATCAGCGCCCTGGCCGGGTTATGGTTGGCGATCCTGCCGCCGCCGATATTGCCGGCTGCAATGGCGATGCCATAAAGCACGAGGATCAGGCTGACGCTCTTTTCCGAAAAGCCGGTGACATCCTGCAGGATCGGCGCAAGGAAGGTGAAGGCGACGAAGGTGCCGCCGTAGCCGAGCGCGGTCATGGCGAAAACGATGAGCAGGCGACCGGAGCCGAGAACACGGACCTGATCGAAGAGGCTCGCCGGCGGCGCCTTCTTGAGCGTGTTCGGCAGAAGCGTCGCAATGCCGAAGAAGGCGATGACGCCAAGGGCGGCAACGACCCAGAAGGTCGCACGCCAGCCGAAGACCTGCCCGATATAGGTGCCGAGCGGAACGCCGGTGACGATGGCCACCGTCAGCCCCATGAACATCATGGCAATGGCCGAGGCGCGGCGATTTTCCGGCACGAGATCGGCGGCGATGGTGGAGCCGACCGAGAAGAAGACGCCATGGGCGAAGGCGGCGATGACGCGGGCGACAAGCAGCATCTCATAGCTGGGCGACAGGGCCGCCGCGCTGTTGCCGATGACGAACAGGGCCATCAGGCCGAGCAGCAGCGGCTTTCTCTCGATCCTGCCGGTCAGCGCCGTCAGGATCGGCGCACCGAAAGTGACGCCCAGCGCGTAAACGCTGACGATGAGGCCGGCAAGCGGCAGGGTGATGTGAAGATCGGTCGCAACCGTCGGCAGAAGGCCGACAATCACAAACTCCGTGGTGCCGATCGCATAGGCCGCGATCGTCAGGGCAAATATGGCCAATGGCATGACGAATACCTCTTCGCCCGGAGCGGGATCGCGGGCGTTCTGGACAGCGATGCTGTCGGTTTGGATCGTTTGGACAGCGATGCTGTCGGCTTGCATCGTTTGGACAGCGATGCTGTCCGGTTGGATCAAATCCATGGACGCAATATGGGCGAAGGGGACTTGCATGATAATCGGCAAGGTCGGATAAATACCTTTGAATTGATTTCACAGGCGGTGCGGCGATGGACAACAGGGCCGGAGAAATGGAAGTCTTTGTGGCGGCGGCGGAACTCGGCAGTTTTTCGGCCGCCGGGCGCAGGCTGAAGCTTTCACCCTCGGCGGTGAGCAAGCTTGTCACACGCATCGAAGACCGCCTCGGCACCCGGCTGCTCGCCCGCTCCACCCGGCTTGTCACGCTCACACCGGAGGGCGAAGTCTATCTTGCGCGGGCAAGGCGCATTCTCGCCGACATAGCCGAGACCGAGCAGATCGTGGCGAGCGGCGGCAAGGTGGTGCCGCGCGGCCTTTTGCGCGTCAACGCCACGCTGGGCTTCGGCGAACGTTATCTCCTGCCGCTTGCGCCTGAATTCCTGTCGCTTTATCCGGAAATCGAGCTGGATATCTCGCTGACCGACGGCGTCATCAGCCTGATCGAAGAACGCACCGATATTGCCATCCGCTCCGGCGCGATGGGAGATTCATCCCTGAAGGCGAGAAAGCTGAAGGAAGTCCGTCGCGTCATCGTCGCCTCCCCCGCCTATATCGAACGACACGGCATGCCGGAAAAACCGCAGGATCTGGCGCGGCACAATTGCTTCAGCTTCAATTTCAGCCGCAGCCTCAACGAATGGCCGTTTCGCACCCCCGGTTCTACGGAAGTCTACCGCCTGCCCGTAACGGGCAATGTCTCCATCAACAGCGGCATGGCCATGCGAAGGCTCTGCCTGACGGGCTTGGGGCTGGGAAGGGTCGGCGAATTTCATATCGAGCCGGATATCGAGGCGGGCCTGCTCGTGCCGGTTCTGGAAGACTACAATGCCGAGGAGATGGAAGTGATCCACGCGGTTTATGCCGGCCACGAACACCTGGCCGCCCGCGTTCGCGCCTTCATCGATTTTGTCGCAGCAAGGGTCGGGCGGTGACTGGTCGCCTCACACCAGGCCGTGCACCAGCTTTGCCAGCCAGTCGACAAAAACGCGGACCTTGTTGGTTACATGCCGGGTCTGGGGATAGACCACATAGATCGGCATGGCCTCGCGCCGCCATTCGGAAAGCACCGGCACCAGCTCGCCCCGCGAAAGCGCATCCTTCACCATGAAGACGGGAAGCTGCACAATGCCCATGCCGGCCAGTGCGGCATTGAGATAGGTGCGGCTGTCATTGACCGAGACGACATAATTCGGGGTCAGCTCGACGCTGCGCACGCCATTGTCGAAGGAAGCCGGCATGATCTGGCCGGTGGTGGCATTAAGGTAGCCCACCGAATAATGCTCCTTCTCCAGATCCTCCGGTTCTTGCGGCATGCCGAAATTTTCGATGTAGGATGGCGAGGCGAATGTCTCGAACCGCAGTTCGCCCACTTTACGGGCAATCAGCGACTGATCGCGCAGCACGCCGACCCGCAGCGCACAGTCGACATTCTCCGCGATATAATCGACCAGACGGTCGCCGACACCGAGATCGAGACGGATTTGCGGATAACGCTGGTAAAATTCGCAAAGATGTGGGATAACCACCAGGTCCGCGAAGACACCGGCCATTTCCACCCGCAACCGGCCGGAGGGCTGCACCTGCGCGCTGGACATGCTACCGTCAAGTTCTTCGATTTCCGACAAAATCTGTGAGGCCCGCTCATAATAGAGAGCGCCGTCCGTTGTCAGCATCACCCGGCGCGTGGTGCGGTTAAGAAGTGTGGTGTGCAAATGCGCCTCCAGCGCCTGCACCATATTGGTGACAGTGGTTTTCGGCATGTTCAGCGCGGTGGCGGCGCGGCTGAAATTACCGGTTTCCACGACCCGCGTAAAAACCCGCATGGCGGAGAGCTGATCCATTCACTGCCTCGGAGATATGATTATCCGTTATTTCGGAATAGTGTTTTCAAATTTGCATGCTTGATCGTTTCGATCCGAACAATAATATGGATTTCAGATTTTGCAATATGATCCGCCTTCAAGCATGTCGCGCAAAAGTGCGTTGCGGTTTTGCGGTGACGACATGCGGCAAGATAAAAACTTAAAGAACAGGAGCGTATCCGAAGGATCGCAACACGCTTTAAGTGGTGGCGCAAAGGATCTGGGTTCATGAACGCGCATTGGGAAAATATGGGTAGCGAGACGTCCGCGTCGAAGCTCTCCGTGCGCCGTTATGAAGGTTCCTGCCTCTGCAGCCATCCGCCTGTCGTGCTTTATCTGCGCGGCGGATCGTTTCTGGAACCCGGTCTCGAGCCGGGCGGCAATTGCCCCGAGCTTCCGGTGGCCCGCGCGCTTGCAGAAAGCGGCGCAGTGGTCGTGGAAGCCGACTACAGCAAGCCGTCCGGCAACGAGTTTCCGATGGTCATCGATTGCGCCTATGAGGCGCTCGATCATCTGAGCCGGGACCGCAAGCATTATGGCGGCGCGAAATCGCTGCTGTTCGTGGCCGGCGAAGAGGCTGGCGGCAATGTGGCGGCGGGGCTTGCCTTGAAGGCCCGTGACCGCATGCCGGGCAAACTCGCAGGCCAGATTCTTCTGTCGCCCATGATCGACCCGATGATGACGACGGAATCCTTCCGCGATGCGGACAGGATCGGCATGCGCCAGCGCTGGGCCGATGGCTGGAGCCATTACCTTGCCAAGGCGTGCGGGTTTTTCCACCCCTATGCCGCGCCCTGCCAGTGCACGCGGCTGAACCGGGTGGCGCCGGCGCTGATCTTTACCGCCGAGGACGACCCTCTGCGCGACGAAACGGTCAATTATGCAGACCGCCTCATCGCCTCCGGTGTCAGCGTCCGGCAGCATGTTTTCCCCGCCGGCGTCGGCTGGACGGGGCTTTATCAAGGAGAGGGCGGCGGATGGGTCTCATCCGTCTGTTCGGAGTTCAAGACCTTCGTTGACCAGTTAAAACACTGAAAATTCGCATTTATTTATGAACGACCTGCTCCCGATCGGGGGCCAAGGAGATACCCATGACGCTGAACACAAAGCGCCGGGCCCTGACGGGTGCCGGCATCGGACTTGCCATGTCCGTTGCAGCAGCAGCACTGTTTTTCGACCTCCCCACCAGCCGCAATGCCACGGCCGCCTCCACGCCTGCCGAAACGCCGGCAATCCCGGTCACCGTCGCCAAGGTGGAAAGCCGCGACGTCATGCGCTGGGAAGAGTTTTCCGGCCGTCTCGAAGCCGTTGACCGGGTGCAGATCCGCTCCCGCGTCGCCGGCCAGATCAAGGCCGTGCATTTCCGCGAAGGCGCGCTGGTGAAGGAAGGCGACCCTCTCTTCACCATCGACCCGGCCCCTTATCAGGCCGCCGTTGCGGGTGCTGAAGGACAGGTCGCTTCCGCCGAAGCCAAGGTCAGCCTTGCGAAGACCGAACTCGACCGTGGCCGCAGGCTTTCCGATAACCGCACCATCTCCCAGAGCGATCTCGACCAGCGGCAAAGCTCGTTTGCGGATGCCGAAGCCCAGCTTCGCGCCGCCCGCGCAGCCCTGACCACGGCTCAGCTCGATCTCGGTTATACCGAAATCCTCGCCCCGGTTTCCGGCCGCGTCGGCCGCATCGAAATCACCGCCGGCAACCTCGTCGCCGCCGGCTCGACCTCGCCGGCGC
Source organism: Agrobacterium leguminum (assembly GCF_015704895.1). GTDB lineage: Bacteria > Pseudomonadota > Alphaproteobacteria > Rhizobiales > Rhizobiaceae > Agrobacterium > Agrobacterium leguminum. Next base: position 19,597 of record NZ_JADQWB010000012.1, read on the forward strand.
TCACGACACTGGTATCGGTCAACCCGATCTATGCCAGCTTCAACGCCAGCGAAGGCGTCGTGGCCAAGGCGCTTGCCGAACTGCCGCAGACGGACGGCGCCCTGCCCGCTCTCGAACAGATCCCGGTGGAAATCGGCACGCTTTCGGATGAGGGCACGCCGATCAAGGGCACCCTGCACCTGATCGACAACCAGGTGGATTCGGCAAGCGGCACCATCGGTGTCCGCGCCGTCTTCGAAAATCCGGACGGCAGGCTGATCCCCGGCCAGTTCGTGCGGGTGCGCATGGGTGAACCCAAGCCGGAAAACCGCATCGTCATCAGCGACCGGGCCATCGGCACGGATCAGGACAAGCGTTTCGTCTTCGTGGTCGATGCCGAAAACAAGGTGAGCTACCGCCAGATCAAGCCCGGTGCACCGGCCGATGGCCAGCGCATCATCGAAAGCGGCCTCGCCGCCGGTGATACGATCGTCGTCAACGGTCTGCAGCGCATTCGCCCCGGCGCAACCATCGCACCGCAGGCGGAAGACAAGGTTGCTGCTTCGCAGTAACCCGCCTCTTTGATCAGCAAGCGTCCCGCGCTTTCGCGAGACGCCCCTTCAGACAGAACCGGCCTTCACCGGCGGCAGGATTGCCGCCGGAACGGCCTTCGCATTCCCAAAGACCCGGAGAGGGACTGGATATGAATATTTCCAGATTTTTTGTCGACAGGCCGGTATTCGCCGGCGTTCTGTCGATCCTGATTGTGGTGGCAGGCCTACTCGGCATGCGCGCCCTGCCGATTTCGGAATATCCCGAAGTCGTTCCGCCATCCGTCGTCGTCCGCGCCACCTATCCCGGCGCGAACCCGACCGTTATTGCCGAAACCGTCGCGACACCGCTGGAAGAACAGATCAACGGCGTCGAGGACATGCTCTATATGGGCAGCCAGGCGACGTCCGACGGCGTGCTGACACTGACCGTGACCTTCAAGCTCGGCACCGACCCTGACAAGGCGCAGCAGCTGGTGCAGAACCGCGTGTCGCAGGCCGAACCGCGCCTGCCGGCGGAAGTGCGCGCACTCGGTATCACCACGGTCAAGAGCTCGCCCGACTTCATCATGGTCGTCAATCTCGTCTCGAAGACCGACGCCTATGACATCACCTATCTGCGCAACTATGCGACGCTGAACGTCAAGGATCGCCTCGCCCGCATCGAAGGCGTGGGCCAGGTTCAGGTCTTCGGCGCAGGTGACTATTCCATGCGCGTCTGGCTCGACCCGCAGAAGGTGGCCGAGCACGATCTGGCCGCAAGCGACGTTTCCGACGCCATCCGCCAGCAGAATGTGCAGGCCGCAGCCGGCGTCATCGGCGCTTCCCCAAGCCCGAACGGCGTCGACCTGCAGCTCAACGTCAATGCCCAGGGCCGTCTGACCACGCCGGAAGAATTCGGCAACATCATCGTCAAGAGCGGCGCCAACGGTGAAATCACCCGCCTGCGTGACGTCGCCCGCATCGAACTCGGTGCGGCCGATTACACGCTGCGCTCGCTGCTCGACGGCGAACCCGCCGTGGCTGTCGCCGTGTTGCAGGCCCCCGGCTCCAATGCCATCGAAATCGCCGACAATGTCCGCGCCACGATGGACAATCTGCAGCTGGCAATGCCTGACGGTGTGAAATACGAAATCGTCTACGACACGACGAAATTCGTGCGCTCCTCCATCGAAAAGGTTGTCGATACACTCCTCGAGGCCGTTGGCCTCGTGGTGCTCGTCGTCATCCTCTTCCTGCAGACCTGGCGCGCCTCGATCATTCCGCTGATCGCCGTTCCAGTCTCGATCATCGGCACCTTCGCCGTCATGTATGCCTTCGGTTTCTCCATCAACGCGTTGACGCTGTTCGGGCTCGTGCTCGCCATCGGCATCGTGGTGGATGACGCCATCGTGGTCGTCGAAAACGTCGAGCGAAACATCGAAAACGGGCTCTCGCCGCGTGACGCCACCTATAAGGCGATGCGCGAAGTCTCCGGCCCGATCATCGCGATTGCGCTGGTTCTGGTCGCCGTCTTCGTGCCGCTTGCCTTCATCTCCGGCCTGTCCGGCCAGTTCTACCGGCAGTTCGCGCTGACCATCGCCATCTCCACCGTCATTTCGGCCATCAACTCGCTGACGCTGTCGCCCGCTCTTGCAGCCCTGCTGCTGAAGGAACATGGCGCACCGAAAGACTGGTTGACCCGCTTCATGGACAAGATCCTCGGCTGGTTCTTCCGCGGCTTCAACCGCGCCTTCGGTGCCGCCTCCAACGGCTACGGCAAGACCGTGGGCGGGCTGGTGACGCGCAAGAGCCTTGTCATGATGGTCTATATGGCGCTGGTGGCCGCCACCTACGGCATGTTCACCACCGTCCCGAGCGGCTTCGTTCCGGCGCAGGACAAGCAGTACCTGATCGGCTTCGCCCAGCTTCCGGACGGCGCAACGCTCGACCGCACGGAAAGCGTCATCAAGCGGATGAGTGACATCGCGCTCGAAACACCCGGCGTCAGCCACGCCATCGCCTTTCCCGGCCTGTCGATCAACGGCTTCACCATCGGCTCCAATTCCGGCATCGTCTTTGCGGTTCTCGATGATTTCGAAAAGCGCAAGACACCGGAACTGTCCGGCGGCGCCATCGCCATGCAGCTGAACCAAAAATATGCGGGCATTCAGGATGCCTTCATCGCCATGTTCCCGCCGCCGCCGGTCAACGGTCTCGGCCAGACGGGCGGCTTCAAGCTGCAGATCGAAGACCGCGCCGGCTACGGCTACCAGACGCTGGATGAAGCGACGAAGGCAGTGATCGGCAAGGCCTATCAGACGCCGGAGCTGGCGGGTATCTTCTCCAGCTACCAGATCAACGTGCCGCAGCTCTTCGCCGATCTCGACCGCGCCAAGGCGGAACAGCTGGGTGTCTCCGTCAGCGACGTCTTCCAGACGCTCCAGATCTATCTCGGCTCGCTCTATGTCAACGACTTCAATGCTTTCGGACGGACATACAGCGTGCGGGTCCAGGCGGATTCCCAGTTCCGCGCGCATGCCGAAGATATCGGCCGCCTGAAGGTTCGCTCCGCATCGGGTCAAATGATCCCGCTGTCGACGCTCTTGAAGGTAAATGCGACGACGGGGCCGGAGCGCACCAACCGTTATAACGGCTTCCTTGCGGCCGATATCAACGGCGGTCCGGCACCGGGCTTCTCCTCGGGACAGGCGCAGGCGGCGATTGAAAAAATCCTTGCCGAAACCCTGCCCGCAGGCGTCGACTACGAATGGACGGACCTGACCTACCAGCAGATTTTGGCAGGCAATTCCAGCATCGTGGTCTTCCCGCTGGCGCTGCTCTTGGTCTATCTCGTGCTCGCCGCGCAATATGAAAGCCTCACCTTGCCGATTGCGATCATCCTGATCGTCCCGCTCGGTGTGCTTGCGGCCCTCACGGGCGTCTGGCTGACGGGAGGGGATAACAACATCTTTACGCAGATCGGCCTTGTCGTCCTTGTGGGTCTCTCGGCGAAAAACGCGATCCTGATCGTGGAATTCGCCCGGGAGCTGGAATTCGAAGGACGAACGCCGCTTCAGGCGGCCATCGAGGCAAGCCGGCTTCGCCTGCGCCCGATCCTCATGACCTCGCTCGCCTTCATCATGGGCGTGGTGCCGCTGGTCGTCTCCACCGGTGCAGGTGCGGAAATGCGTGCGGCCATGGGTGTCGCGGTGTTCTCCGGCATGATCGGCGTAACGTTCTTCGGCATCTTCATGACACCGGTCTTCTACGTGCTGGTGCGCAGGCTGGCGGGCAATCGTCCGCTCATCCAGCACAAGCAGGAAGAACCGGCCAATTCGGACTACAAGCTCGAAAAGGCCGGCTGAGACCCCACTCCCATCCACCGCCACCTTCGAAGCAAGCCCGCCGCGCATCCCCCGATGCGCGGCGTTTTTATACCTGGAAATGTCTATGCGTCTCCACTGAAATAGAATCAGTTTCAAATGCTTAAGCGGGAAAATCGCCTATATTGTTCCGCATTGAACCTGTCAAAAATCAATATATCCACACCAACTCGGCGGAGCAGCAAGAAACGATGCTATTTTATGCTTTGTATTTTGTGGTAAATTCTCAAGAACAGGGTGATTCGGACTAAATGATTTAGTTCAGGGGCTGCATGATGGAGCAGGAATACGAAAACTGGGCAACGACCGTTGCCTATTCGATAGTGATGCATGAAGGTCTGGATCTGGCGCTTTCCGCGCAGAATCTGGACAGAAGCAAGACCAGAAACAACCGTGAGCGGCTGATGGAAGCCATTCGCACATCGTTGCTGGAAGCGCGTTCGCGCAGCCATCTGACGGCAGCGTAACGGCTTCCCACTGCTCGGGTCCTGTCTCCTGCTTGCGGCATATCATCCGCAACGGGATCAGGCCGGAAGCAGGTCGGTCCGCACCGCCGCCTTCAGCGGCAGATGATCCGAGGCGATGCGCGCCAGCGCGCTATCATGCGCCTCCACCTGCTCGATCAACCCTTCACGATTGGCGATGATCCTGTCGAGCGCCAGCACCGGCAGGTTGGACGGAAAACTCGGCACCGCCGGCGGCAAAGCGCCAAAAGCATCCCGGAACGTATTGAGCGACGACCCGTTGCCGAGACGCCATTCGTTCAGGTCTCCCATGAGAATGGTCGCGCATTCGTTGCGTGCTTCCAGAAGGCCGATCAATGCTTTCGCCTGCTGGGCGCGGGAATGTCTGAGAAGCCCGAAATGGGCGGCGATGACCCGCAGCGTGCCGCCCCGTTTCAGATCCAGCTCCACGACGAGCGCGCCGCGCGGCTCCAGCCCCGGCAATTTCAGCGTATGCACATCCCTGACCGCCCCTTCCTTGAACAGCACGACATTGCCGTGCCAGCCATGAGCCTTTACGCCAGCCTGCACGGGCACGGGGATGAGGCCGCTTTCCCGCTCCAGCCGTGCGAGATCGAGCAGGCCGGTGCGCTCTCCGAAACGGCTGTCCGCTTCCTGAAGAGCGATGATGTCAGCGCCGATTTCCTGAATGACGCGGCTGGTGCGATCGGGATCGAACTTGCGGTCGCGGCCGACGCATTTATGCACATTGTAGGAGGCGATGACGGGGAAGGAATGATCTTTCGTCGCTGGCGCCGCATTCTGGCGCTGGCGACGGTCGCGCAGCGACTGCATGACGAAGGCGGACAGGCTGGTGTTTTTCGTCAAAGCCGTTTTTTCATCATCCAGCAAACCGTTCTTTTTCACGCGTCGATGCCTCCGGTCTCGCGCAGCGCCCTGTCGGACGCACCGCACTCTAAAGATAAGGCGAAGCGAGCCACAGGACACGCTCCACAAAACGGACAACGAATGGCCGCGCATTCAGTTCGCTGAGCCGCACGGGCAAGGCGGTTGCCCGTGCATCCCGGATGCGCTCGCCGATTGTCGCGGCGAATTCCTCATCCATAACTTCGAGATCGATCTCAAAGTTCAATCGCAGCGAACGCGGATCGAGATTGGAAGAGCCAATGTAGCTCCAGCGCCCGTCGATCACCAGAAGCTTGGAGTGATTGAAAGCCCCCGTCGCCCGCCAGATGCGGCAGTAATTCTTCAGCATCTGATCGAATTGCGCCGTCATCGCCCTGTCCACAAGCACCAGATTGTTGCTTTTCGGCACGATGATATCCACCACGACTCCCCGCCTTGCTGCGGTTATGAGCGCCGAAATAAGCTCCCGATCGGGGAGAAAATAGGGCGACATGATGAGAATGGAGGAGCGCGCAACGGAAAACGCACCCATCAGCATCTTGTGACTGGTCTCGATGCTCTTGTCCGGCCCGGAGGAGCAGACGCGGGCAACGATCTGCGAGCCCGGCACGCCATCGGGAATGGCAATATCCCAGACCGGCGCATCCAGAAGCTCCCTTGTCGTGAAGCGCCAGTCCTCCGCCGCGATGGAGAAAAAATCCGATACAACCGGCCCGGTGATCTTGAAATGCGTATCGTGCGACTGGCTTTCGCCGCCGAATTCCTGGGTGAACCCCTCGCGGATATTCATGCCGCCGCTGAATGCGATGCGCCCGTCCACCACAAGGATCTTGCGGTGGGTGCGCAGATTGGCATAGGGCAGCCGCAGCCCCATGATGACATTGCCGTTGAAGACATCGCAGACGATGCCCTTTTCCCGGAGCGTCGGCAGGATGCTCGGCACCGAATAACGCGCGCCCACCGCATCCACCAGCACCCGCACCTCCACGCCGCGAAACTTCGCCCTTTCGAGCGCCGCGACAAAGCGGGCGCCGATCCGGTCATTGTCGAAAATATATGTTTCGAGAATGATCGACCGCTTCGCCTCGTCGATCGCCTCCAGCATGGCGGCATAGGCGGCATCCCCCGTCACCAGCGGCTCGATGCCGTTGCCGGTCGTCAGCGCATGGCGCGTCACCCGGTCGCCCAGCGTCTTCATCGCCTCGAAACGGCGTCCGAAACGCGCGGCTATCGTCTCGCCGCTGGCATCCAGACGCGCCACGCGATCCATGATTTCGTCCTGCATGAAGGACCGCTGCTGCGTGATATTGGACCGGCGAATGCGGTTGATGCCGGCAATGGCATAGATGACCGCGCCGACGATGGGCGACAGCACGATGACGCCGACCCAACCGAGCGCGGAGCGGACCTCCTCCTTCGTCATCGTGGCATGCACGGCGGCCACGGTTCCCATCAAAATCGAGAGAACGGCAAGGATATGCGGCCAATAGGCAATGACGAGATCGAGCATGGTACAACTATAGAGTACTTCGGCAATCTCGCAATGACAGGCAGGTACCGCTGGCAGAGACAGAGAACCTGACCGCGCCATGCTTTTGCGGGACAGACCCTTGCGGGATTAACGGTGGAAACCGGCCTTGCGATATGTCATGAGAGCGCATCTTGATCTTTGGGCAGTGGCAAGGCGGGGTGCACTTGCGGGCTTTCTGCCTCGTTTGAAAGCAAGAAGGCCGTGATGCAGGAAAATACACAGGGCGCCGTCATCGTCATTTCCAGCCATGTCATGCGTGGTTCCGTCGGCAATCGCGCCGCTGTCTTTGCGCTGGAGACACTCGGTTATCCCGTCTGGGCGGTGCCCACCATCGTCATGCCCTGGCATCCCGGCCACGGCCCTTCCACCCGCATGCGCTTTCAGGACGACGATTTCGACAAGGCGATGACCGACCTCGAAAACGCCAAATGGATCGGCGAGGTCAAGGCTGTTCTGACCGGTTATTTCGGTAGCGCCGCGCAGGTGCGCTCTGTCGCAAGGCTGATCCGCAATCTGAAGGAAAAGAACCCGTCGCTGATTTACGCCTGCGATCCGGTCATGGGCGATCTGGGCGGGCTTTACATTCCGCTCGAGACCGCCGAAGCCATCCGCGATCACCTCATTCCGCTTGCCACGGTCGCCACGCCGAACCGTTATGAACTCGCCTGGATGAGCGGCGCGGAGCTCGAGACCAACAATGCCATCATGGATGCCGCGCTCGCCCTCGGCCCGCCGAAAATGCTGGTCACCTCAGCCGTGCCGATGATGACGGGCGGCACCGGCAATCTTTATCTCAGCGGCCGCCACGCGCTGCTTGCCGAACATCGCGCCATCGAGAATGCGCCGAACGGCCTCGGCGACCTGATGTCGGCGCTGTTCCTCGCCCGCCTGCTGGAAGGCATGGATGACGAAAAGGCGCTGCAGCTCGCAACCGCCAGCGTCTTCGAAATTCTGGCGCGCACCAAAAAACGCGACATGAATGAATTGACGCTGGAGACGGACTCTTCAAGTCTCTCCACACCCATGGCCATGGTGCAGATGCGCCATCTCTTGCATCCTTCGCGCAGCAAGCGCAAATAGCGGCTAGAGCATGTCCAGGAAAAGTGGCCCTCGGTTTTCCGTCCGGCAATGCGGCAAAAAAGGAGTTGGAGCGGTTTCGCGGTTCGAAGAAAAGCGAAAATGCTCCAAAGGATTGGTCTTCAACGCACCGAGTTCTTCTCTTGATCTCGGTCCAACCACAACGGTACTGCGATAGATGAAAGATTTTCCGGAAACCCTTCTCAACGGCTACAAGAACTTCATGAGCGGCCGCTACGTCGACGAGCGCGAAAGATACCGCGTTCTGGCCGACACCGGACAGAAGCCGCAGACCCTGTTCATTGCCTGTTGTGACTCCCGCTCCGCGCCGGAAACCATTTTCGACTGCGGACCGGGAGAGCTTTTCGTCGTCCGCAACGTCGCCAACATGGTGCCGCCCTTCGAGCCGGACGGGCAGTACCACGCCACTTCGGCGGCCATCGAATACGCCGTTCAGGTTCTGAAGGTGAAGGACATCGTCGTCATGGGCCACGGCCGCTGCGGCGGCATTCAGGCAGCGCTCGATCCCAATCTCGAGCCGCTGTCTCCCGGCGATTTCATCGGCAAATGGATGAACATGGTCAAGTCCGCGGCCGAGCAGATCCAGAGCAATGACGTGATGACCGCTTCCGAGCGCCAGACCGCACTGGAACGCGTTTCCATCCGCAACTCCATCGCCAATCTGCGCGGCTTCCCCTTCGTCAAGGCGCAGGAAACCGCCGGCAAGGTGAAGCTGCACGGCGCATGGTTCGATATTTCGACCGGCGAATTGTGGGTGATGGACAGCAAAACGGGCGATTTCCGTCGTCCGGATCTGTGATTTTCAAAGCCTCGTCACCCCGGACTTAATCCGGGGTCCAGCGCGATCAAGTCCTCGATCGCTAAAAGACTTTCTCCACGGCGCAGACGCGCCGTGGCTGGATGCCGGATCAAGTCCGGCATGACGGAAGTGAAATTTTAGCCCGTGGAAAGCGGCCTTATTGGCCGTCAATCGCCTTGCCGATGAAGGCAATGGCCTGCTGGTAGACGCTTGCGGCGTTCCAGCCCTGGATGGCCGCGTAATTCGCCTGTCCCTGCTGATAACCGGCGCCGCGCTGCCAGCCATGGCCGACAAGGAAGTTCGCTGTGGAGGCCAGCGCATCGGCGCGCGAACCGACGAGATCGATCCGGCCGTCGCGGTCGAAATCCACGCCGTAACGCACGACGTTCAGCGGCAGGAACTGCGTCTGGCCGATTTCACCATGGGCCGCACCCTTGGCGTTGACGTTCAGCGAACCGCTGCCGACGAGCTTGAGGGCCGCATAAAGCTGCTCGGTGAAATAATCCGAACGACGGCAATCGAAGGAGAGCGTCGCCACGGCGGAAAGCGTGTGCTGGTTGCCCATGAAGCCGCCAAAGCCGGTTTCCATGCCCCAGATGGCGAGCAGCGGACCGGCCGGCACGCCATAGGCGCGCTCGATGGAAGCAAAGAGAGAAGCGTTGTTCTTCTTCATGGTCTTGCCGCGCGAAATGATCGTCTGACCGCCACGCTTCTGCATGAACTGTTCGAAGGAGAGCTTGAAGCTGTGCTGGCCGCGATCTGCGCGGATCGTCGCCTGGTTGTAGGAGACGCCGGAGAAAGCACGGTCGAGCACCGAGGCGCTGACGCCGCGGCCCGCCGCTTCCTGCTTGAAGGCGCCGACCCAGGCATCGAAGCCCGCCGAAGTGTTGCCGCATTGCGCAGCCATAACCGGCGTCGCTGCCAGAACCGAAACCATGGCCACACCAGCCAGAATTACCTTCATTGCCCGCATCAAAATCTGCCTTCGATATCCTTTGGGGAATTTTTCCCGAGAACCAAACCGTCAATACTGTATGATTCAGGTGCCAAATTGCTTTTTGGCGGCCTAAATTGCCTTTCGGCAGCAAGGCCTGCAAATAAACTGGCCGTGATCGTCGCCAATTATGAAACCCGCCTGCCCCACACAGAACAGACGGGTTATACTTAACGAACCTTAAAAAATGGTATCAGGCAGCCGCCTTGCGGGGCTTGATGAAACCACGATTGATCAAGAGTTCGGCGATCTGGACGGCGTTGAGAGCCGCACCCTTGCGCAGATTGTCGGAAACAACCCACAGGTTGAGGCCGTTTTCGACCGTCGCATCTTCGCGGATGCGCGAGATATAGGTCGCGTCCTCACCGGCGGATTCAACCGGGGTGATGTAGCCGCCGTTTTCGCGCTTGTCGATGACGAGGCAACCCGGCGCTTCGCGCAGGATATCGCGCGCCTGATCGGCGGTGATCTCGTTTTCGAACTCGATATTGACCGATTCCGAATGGCCGATGAAGACCGGAACGCGCACGGCCGTGCAGGTTACCTTGATCTTCGGATCGAGCATCTTCTTGGTTTCGGCCAGAACCTTCCACTCTTCCTTGGTGTAGCCATCTTCCATGAAGACGTCGATATGCGGAATGACGTTGAAGGCGATGCGCTTGGTGAACTTCTTGGCTTCGACCGGATCGGCCACGAAGACGGCGCGGGTCTGCTGGAACAGCTCGTCCATGCCTTCCTTGCCGGCGCCGGAAACCGACTGGTAGGTGGAGACGACGACGCGCTTGATCTTGGCGAAGTCATGCAGCGGCTTCAGCGCGACGACGAGCTGTGCCGTGGAGCAATTCGGGTTGGCGATGATGTTCTTCTTGGTGAAGCCCGCAACCGCATCGGCATTGACTTCCGGAACGATCAGCGGAACGTCCTGATCGTAGCGCCATGCGGAAGAGTTGTCGATGACGACGCAGCCCTGCTGGCCGATCTTCGGCGACCACTTCTTGGAAACATCGCCACCGGCCGACATCAGGCAAATATCCGTGTCGGAAAAATCGTAGTTCTCGAGGTTCGAGACCTTCAGCGTGCGGTCGCCATAGGAGACTTCCGTGCCCTGCGAGCGGGCGGAAGCGAGCGGCACGACTTCATCGGCGGGGAAACCGCGTTCGGCCAGGATATTGAGCATTTCGCGACCGACGTTGCCGGTGGCGCCTGCAATTGCAACTTTGAAACCCATGATCAAGCTCTCTTTCTGTCTCTCCTCTTTTTGGTGAGGTGGGAACCCGCATCAGATCGCGGCTTCCTCGATCCCCAGCCAAACCGGGGAGAGAGCGGTGGCCAGAGACGTTAGACGGTTTTAATCGTCGTTTTGGCCGTAATTCGGGTAGGATGAGAAAGGCGCGGATCATCGCCGGCGGATTGTGCCGGTCCTTCCATGACGAACATGTCTGCAACATGCATGCGCAAGGTGATGCTCCTTCTTCGCGAGAAGCTATTAGAAGGTTTCTTGTTTGTGTCAAGAAAAAAGGCGCGTTTGGAGACGTCTTGCGCAAGACGTCAAATCGGCCTCGCGACATTTTCGGGACGCCTTGCATTAGACTAAAGTCATAATCCGAAAGCATCGCTCTTATTGCAGTTAATTTTCTGTCACTCTGACACTCCGCGCATTGCACCCTTATGGGGAGTCCGGAGGAGAGAGATGGGCTCCGCAATGCGCCAATTGGGACATCTGTGGAGGACAGACAATGGCAGATATTGCAGCCGTGAGCGGCGCCGCCCGTCCAATGACGGGTGAAGAGAAGAAGGTGATTTTCGCCTCTTCTCTCGGAACAGTCTTCGAATGGTACGATTTTTATCTGTACGGCTCGCTCGCGATCTATATCGGCGCGAACTTCTTCAGCCAATATCCAGAAACGACACGGAACATCTTTGCGCTGCTGGCCTTCGCCGCCGGCTTCCTCGTGCGCCCCTTCGGCGCGCTGGTATTCGGCCGTCTGGGCGACATTGTCGGCCGCAAATATACCTTCCTCATCACCATCCTCATCATGGGCGTTTCGACCTTCCTCGTCGGCGTCCTGCCCGGCGCATCGCAGATCGGCATTGCCGCTCCGATCATCCTGATCGTTCTGCGCATGCTGCAGGGCCTGGCGCTTGGCGGTGAATATGGCGGTGCGGCAACGTACGTCGCCGAACATGCACCGAACGGCCGCAGGGGTTATTACACCTCGTGGATTCAGACGACGGCGACGCTCGGCCTGTTCCTGTCGCTGGTGGTCATTCTCGGCGTGCAGTTCGCACTCGGCAAGGAAGCCTTCGCAGCCTGGGGCTGGCGCATTCCCTTCCTCGTCTCCGTTCTGCTGCTCGGCGTATCGGTCTGGATTCGTCTGAAAATGAACGAATCTCCCGCCTTCAAGAAGATGAAGGAAGAAGGCAAGACATCCAAGGCGCCGCTCAGCGAAGCCTTCGGCCAGTGGAAAAACGCCAAGATCGCGCTCATCGCGCTTGTCGGTGCCGTCATCGGCCAGGCCGTCGTCTGGTATACGGGCCAGTTCTACGCGCTGTTCTTCCTGCAGAGCATTCTGAAGGTCGACGGCCAGTCCGCCAATATCATGGTGGCGGCGGCCCTCATCCTCGGCACCAGCTTCTTCGTCATCTTCGGCTGGCTTTCCGACAAGATCGGCCGCAAGCCGATCATCATGGCCGGTCTCATCCTTGCCATGCTGACCTACTTCCCGCTGTTCAAGGCACTGACATGGGCCGGCAACCCGGCGCTTGCACAAGCCCAGTCCAGCGTTCGCGCCACCGTGACCGCAGCCCCCGGCGACTGCAAGTTCCAGTTCAACCCGACCGGCACGGCGAAATTCACCACATCCTGCGATATCGCCACCTCGTTCCTGACGCGCAACTCCGTTCCCTATGACGTGGTTGCAGGAGCAGCCGGTCAGCCGGCCAGCATCAAGATCGGCGATGCGACCATCGCCAGCTACGACGCGGCCGCCGCCGGCGCGGATGCGGCAGCCAAGGACAAGGCCTTCCAGAAGCAGGTCAACATGGCGCTTCACGATGGCGGCTACCCGCTGGTGCGCGGCGCGGCGCAGGTGCCGGACGCGAAACTGGATGCCTTCATTGCCGCAAACCCGGAGCTTAACCTCAATGCGGAGGCCGTTCGCGCTGCCGACAAGAAGATGGTCGCGACCGACAAGCTGGTGGCGGACAAGCTACTGACACCGGCAGAAGCCGCTGGTGCCGCGGAAATGGCCGTCTACACCGTAGCCGGCGGCGGCACCTTCTCCATGGTGGCCGATCCGGCCGCCGTGAACTGGGTCGTCATCATCGCGGTCCTGACCGTCCTCGTCATCTACGTGACGATGGTTTACGGCCCGATCGCGGCCCTGCTGGTCGAACTGTTCCCGACCCGCATCCGCTACTCCGGCATGTCGCTGCCATACCACATCGGTAACGGCTGGTTCGGCGGCCTTCTGCCCGCCACCGCCTTTGCGATGAGCGCGGCGAAAGGCGACATCTATTACGGCCTCTGGTACCCGATCATCTTCGCAGGCATCACACTGGTCGTCGGCCTGCTGTTCCTGCCGGAAACCAAGGATCGCGATATCCACGCCATGGATTGAGCCATACCCTGTTTGACATTTTCGGAACCCGGCGCTGAAGCGCCGGGTTCTTTTATTGCGCAGTACGTCCGCATATCGAACAAGACTGTCGCAGCGGGCTGTCATTCCGTCGCAGGCAAGACAAAATCAATATGGAGACAAAGCCCCCCTGAATAGGCTATGACCCCCCTATATTATCAGGCAGAGGGAGAGCCATTTTGAGAATCGGGACACCTAAGGAATTATATGAGGGCGAGGCGCGCGTCGGCATGACGCCCGACAGCGCCCAGGCATTGCAGAAACTCGGATATGATTGCATTCTTGAAACCGGTGCAGGCAAGGCGGCGGGTTTTTCCGACGACGCCTATCGCGCAGCCGGTGTAACGATCGTCGATAGCGCCGATGCGCTTTACGCCGGTTCCGACATCATCGCCAAGGTTCGTCCGCCGGAAACGTCGGAGATTGATCGCCTGTCTTCGGACAAGACGCTGATCTCGTTCTTCTATCCCGCCCAGAACAAGGACCTTCTGGAGCAGGCGAAGGAAAAGGGCGCAAATGTCATCGCCATGGACATGGTGCCGCGCATTTCCCGCGCCCAGAAGATGGACGCCCTGTCCTCCATGGCCAATATCGCCGGTTATCGCGCGGTGATCGAGGCCGGCAATAATTTCGGCCGCTTCTTCACCGGTCAGGTCACAGCCGCCGGCAAGGTGCCGCCCGCCAAGGTGCTGGTCATCGGCGCAGGCGTCGCCGGTCTTGCCGCCATCGGCACGGCCACATCGCTCGGCGCCATTACCTATGCCTTCGACGTTCGCCCGGAAGTGGCCGAACAGATCGAATCCATGGGCGCGGAATTCGTCTATCTCGATTTCGCCGATCAGCAGCAGGACGGCGCCGCCACCGGCGGTTATGCCGCCCCCTCCTCGCCGGAATTCCGCGAGAAGCAGCTCGAAAAATTCCGCGAACTCGCGCCGCAGATCGATATCGTCATTACCACGGCGCTCATTCCGGGCCGCGACGCCCCGAAACTTTGGCTCGCCGACATGGTGGCGATGATGAAGCCGGGTTCGGTCATCATCGACCTCGCTGCCGAACGCGGCGGCAATTGCGACCTCACGGTTCCCGACCAGCGCGTCGTCTCAGAGAATGGCGTCATCGTCATCGGCTATACGGATTTCCCGAGCCGCATGGCCACACAGGCCTCGACGCTCTATTCCACCAACATCCGCCACATGATGACCGATCTGACGCCCGCCAAGGACGGCAAGCCGGTTCACAACATGGAAGACGACGTCATCCGCGGTGCGACGGTCACCTATCAGGGTGAAATCACTTACCCCCCGCCACCGCCGAAAATTCAGGCGATTGCCGCGCAGAAGCCGAAGGAAAGAGCAAAAGAACTCACGCCTGAGGAAAAGCACGCCAAGGAACATGCGGACTTCAAGGCGCAGACGAAAAGCCAGGTCGGCCTGCTCACCGTCGGTACGGCGATCCTGCTTCTGGTAGGCGCTTTCGCGCCGGCAAGCTTCATGAGCCACTTCATCGTCTTCGTGCTGGCCTGCTTCGTCGGTTTCCAGGTCATCTGGAATGTCAGCCACTCGCTGCACACACCGCTGATGGCGGTGACGAACGCGATTTCCGGCATCGTCATCATCGGCGCATTGCTGCAGATCGGTTCCGGCAACTGGCTGGTGGTGATCCTCGCCTCGCTTTCCGTCCTGATCGCGACGATCAACATCGTCGGCGGTTTCCTCGTGACACGGCGCATGCTCGCCATGTTCCAGAAGTCCTGAGCCGTGTAGGGGACATTCAATGACCATTGGTATCGTTTCCGCGGCCTATGTTGCCGCAGCCGTTCTTTTCATCCTTTCTCTTGGCGGCCTTTCCGGACAGGAAAGCGCCAAACGCGCCGTCTGGTACGGCATTGTCGGCATGGGTCTCGCCATCGTCGCCACCGTCTTCGGCCCTGAGATCAGCAAGGGCGTCGGGCAGTGGCTCGTGGTGCTGCTGATGCTGGCGGGCGGCTCCGTTCTCGGCTATTTCGTCGCAAGCCGCGTGCAGATGACCGAAATGCCGCAGCTTGTTGCAGCCCTTCACTCCTTCGTCGGCCTTGCCGCCGTCTTCATCGGCTTCAACGCCCATATCGAGGAAGCGCATGTCGCCTCGCTCGATGAGACCGCCCGTTCGCTGCTGACGGGCTTTTCCGCCATTCTCGCCCACAAGACGCCGGTAGAACTGGCGATCATGAAGGTCGAGGTCTTCCTCGGCGTCTTCATCGGCGCGGTCACCTTCACCGGCTCCGTCGTCGCCTTCGGCAAGCTTGCCGGCAAGGTGGACGGCAAGGCGAAGAAACTGCCGGGCGGGCATCTGCTCAATGCCGGCGCTGCGATCCTGTCGCTCGTGCTGCTCATCATGTATTGCAACGGCGCCGGCGCTTGGACGCTGGTGCTGATGACGCTTGCCGCCTTTTTCATCGGTTATCACCTGATCATGGGCATCGGCGGCGCCGACATGCCTGTCGTCGTCTCGATGCTGAACAGCTATTCCGGCTGGGCGGCGGCGGCAATCGGCTTTACGCTCGGCAACGATCTGCTGATCGTCACCGGTGCGCTGGTCGGCTCCTCGGGTGCGATCCTCTCCTACATCATGTGCAAGGCCATGAACCGCTCCTTCATCTCGGTCATCCTCGGTGGCTTCGGCGGCACGACGGGTCCGGCGATGGAAATCGAGGGCGAGCAGGTGGCGATCGACGCCGAAGGCGTGGCCGCAGCGCTGAATGACGCCGACAGCGTCATCATCGTTCCCGGCTACGGCATGGCGGTGGCGCAGGCGCAGGCCGCGGTCTCCGAACTGACCCGCAAGCTGCGCGCCGACGGCAAAACCGTGCGCTTCGCCATCCACCCGGTCGCAGGCCGTCTTCCCGGCCACATGAACGTGCTGCTGGCCGAGGCCAAGGTGCCCTACGACATCGTGCTGGAAATGGACGAGATCAACGACGACTTCCCCAATACCGACGTCGTCATCGTCATCGGCTCCAACGACATCGTCAATCCGGCCGCCCAGGACGATCCGAACTCGCCGATTGCCGGCATGCCGGTTCTGGAAGTGTGGAAGTCCAAACTGGTCATCGTCTCCAAGCGCGGCCAGGGAACGGGTTACTCCGGCATCGAGAACCCGCTGTTCTACAAGGACAATACCCGCATGTTCTACGGCGACGCCAAGAAGTCGATCAACGATCTTCTGCCGCTGATCAAGTAAATGAAAAGGGCGTTTCCGGGAGACCGGAAACGCCTTCGAATTTCTGAGAAACGACGATACGTTTCGTCCGTCATGCCGGACTTGTGCGGATGCTACGGCCGCGCCAAACGGAACCGTTTCGCGGGACTTTGTCGATAGACTGCCGCCACTTCCAACTTTCAAAAGACCGCGCTCAAAGCACCCGGTAACGCCGGTTGAAATACATCAGCGCCTCATCGCCCGCATTGATCTTCATATCGACGACATCGCAGATCAGAATATCATGCGTGCCGCCGTCATGCGCCTCGCGAATGCGGCAGTCGAAAGAGACAAGCGCGTCCTCCAGAACCGGCGCGCCGGTTTCAAGCACACCCCAGCTCCCGGCGGCGAAACGCTCTTCCGCCGGCGTCTTGCCGCCGAAAAGCGTGCTCAGCACCTCGTGATGGGCGGCGAGCGTGTTAACGCAGACGACGCCATTGGCCTTCACCACCCTGTAGGCGGAAGAATTGCGGTTGAGGCAGATAAGAAGCGTGGGCGGATTGTCGGAAACGCTGCAAACCGCTGTCGCTGCAAAGCCTGCACGGCCTGCCGCCCCGTCCGTGGTGACGATATTGACCGCCGCACCGAGCCGCGCCATAGCGTTTCTATAATCGAGGCTACGCTGCTGTGCAGTCTTCGTCTCCATTTCCGCTTCCTTTTCAAGAGACATCATCTGCATCTAACCCATCCTTCCTTAACAGGCCATCAAGCCAGCACACAGGCGTCTTCAAAGCCAAGGCGGGGCAACCGTCCGAAAAGCTTCGACGGATCGCCATAGCCGAGATTGATCAGGAAATTGGACTTCCACGTCGTGCCTGCGAAAAACGCCGTATCCACCTTGCCTTTGTCGAAACCGGACATTGCCCCGGTATCCAGTCCCAACGAGCGGGCTGCTAGGATGAGATAACCCGCCTGTAGCGTGGCATTGCGGAAGGCCGTTTCCTCGGCCACGGCCGGGCTGGAGGTGAACCACGAACGGGCATCGGCATGCGGAAACAGCATCGGCAGTTTCTCGTAAAATTCGCGGTCGATGGCAGCGATCACGGTGACGGGTGCTGCCATGGTCTTTTCAAGATTGCCCGAAGAAAGCGCCGGCCGCAGTTTTTCTTTCGCTTCCTGGTTGCGCACGAACACGAAACGCCCCGGCGAGCAATTGGCCGAGGTCGGACCCATCTTCGTCAGATCGTAAAGCTCTCTCAGCGTCTCGTCGCCGACCGGCTTGTCAGCCCAGCCATTGTGGGTGCGCGCCGCGGTGAAAAGTGCTGCAAGTGCCTTGTCGTCGAGTGCTGTGGTCATTGTCCTAAAAATCCCGTCAGAATGTTCGTGTTGCCGGTAGCAGAAACTGCAAAAGCCGAGCGTTGAAAAGGTCAGCTTCGGTAATATTGACCGCATGCGCCCCGAAATCGAGAAGGCAGAGTTCGCCATGCGGCAAACCCTCAACGAGACGCAGGGAGCGGGTGTAGGGCACCAGAAGATCGTCTTTCGTGCCCACCACCAGAACCGGATTGCCGATCTCGCCGAGGCGACTATCGACGTCGAAGCCCCTCAGCGCCGCGATGCGCCGAAGCACATTCGCCCTCCCCTGAAAATGCGCGACGCCATGGGCATCGTCCCGCGCCAGCCGCTCCTGATGTTCCGACATCCAGGCGGCCGGATAAAGAAACAGCGGCTGGGCTTTCACGAAAGCCTCAACGCCGGATTTATCCAGAAGCTCGATCCGCACATCGAAGCAGCGCCCGGAATGCGGATCGGCCTTGCTCCAGGCATTGATCAGAACGAGCCTGTCGATGAGACCGGGCCTGCGCAGCGCGATATCGAGGCCGATCAGGCCGCCAAGCGCATGACCCATGAAGTGGAATTTATCGAGGTTCAGCGCCGAAGCGATTTCCAGCACATCATCCGCCATCGCCGATATGCCGCCATCCAGCGGCACCTCGCCGCCAGTCCTGCCGGTTCCGCGATGATCGTAGGTGACGATCCGGAAATGATCGGAAAGGGCTTCGATCTGCGGCGTCCAATAGGCGCCCGATCCGCCCAGCCCCGATGACAGCAGGATTGTAGGCGCCTCAGGATCAGTCCGGCCATGAACCTCGAAATGCATCATCTGCCGTTTCGCCCTATTTGCCGATATGGGCGACGGTGGCGATTTCCACCAGCGCATCGGGCTTTACGAGGCCGCACTGGATGCAATAACGCGCCGGCTTGTCGCCGGGGAAATATTCGGCATAGACCGTGTTAACGGCCTGGTAGTTGGCCCAGTCGGTGATGAAGATATGGTTCATGGTAACGTCCTCCATCGTGCCGCCGGCGGTTTCGATGACGGACTTGATGGTTTCCAGAACATGGCGGGTCTGCGCGCTGGCATCGCCCACATGCACGACATTATTGTCCTTGTCGAAGGGCAGCGTACCGGAAACGTAAACCACGCCATCGGCAAGGGTTCCCGGCGAAAAGGGAGCGATGGGCTTGCTGGTGCCGGCGGGCACGACGATCTTCTTCGGCATTTCGTTCTCCTCTTGTGGTTGGATATCAAGCGCTAACGGGTGCGGCCTGCGAGATGACGCCGCAGAAATCATTGACGGTGGCGACCCAGCCGAAAAACTTCTCGACATTGTAGACCGTCGCCTGCTGGATATAGTCCGGCCCGAGATGATGTGTGGCATCCTCCAGCATCACCCCGAAATATTCGAGATGGAAGGCGTCGCGCAGCGAGCTTTCCACGCAGACATTGGTGGCGATGCCGACGAAGACCAGATTGCGGATGCCGCGGGCGCGCAGCACGCTGTCCATATTGGTATTGAAGAAACCGCTGTAACGCGTCTTCGGCACCAGAATATCGCCGGGCTGCGGCTGCAGCTCGTCGACGATGGCGTAATCCCACGTGCCCTTTGCCAAGAGCTGGCCCTGCAGCTCCGGCCTCTTGCGCATGGTCTTCAGGGCGTTGGACTTATGCCAGTTGGGCGAACCCGGCCCGCCCGCCTCGACATAATCCTTGTCCCAGCCATTCTGGAAGTAGATGACCTGAACGCCCGCCGCCCGCGCCGCATCCAGCGTCTTCTTGATGTTGGAGATGGTGCCCTTGGCCCCCGAAATGTCGAAACCGGCCAGATCGACATAACCGCCTTCGGTCGAATAGGCGTTCTGCATATCGACCACGACAACGGCGGTCTCGCTGGGTTTCAGGGTAATCGGCTCCGGCCTTGCGGGAAGCGTCACGCTTTCCGAACGGCTTTCCGGCCCCTTGTAACCCGCCACGACGGCTTCACTCATTCCGCAGCCTCCAGTGCAGCCTGAACATGCGCGCGGCTCTTCATCAGCGGCTGCACATATTTGCCGAATTTCTCGACGCCTTCGAGGAAGTCGTCGAAGGTCAACATCACGCCGCCCGTTCCCGGCACTTCGCTCATCTCGTCCAGCATGGCCGCCACTTCCTCATAGGAGCCGATCAGCGTTCCCATGTTGATGTTGACCGCCGAGACGGGATTGGACATGTGCCGGACATTGGTGTCGGAGCCGGATTTGGTATCGACAGCGCTTTGCAGGCCGAGCCACTTGATCGCATCCTCATCCGCACCGGCCTTGTAGTGCTCCCATTTCGCCCAGGCATCTTCGGATTTTTCCTCGGCAAGGATCATGGTCAGCACGACGGACTTAACCTCGCGACCGGTCTTTTCCGTTGCCGCCAGCAGCCGCTCATTGGTGGGCGCGAAGGCCTTTGGCGTATTGACGCCGACGCCGAAGCAGAAGCTGTAATCGGCGAACTTGGCCGAAAACGCCATGCCGGAGTTGGAGGAACCGGCGCAGATGAGTTTGACGTCGCCCTGCGGCACCGGCTTCATGCGGCAATCCTCCATCTGGAAGAACTTGCCCTTGTAGTCCGACTGGCCCTCGGTCAGCAATTCCTTGAGGACTGTCGTATATTCGCCGAGATATTCATAACGATCGCCGAAATAATCGTCGCCCGGCCAAAGCCCCATCTGGCTGTATTCCGGCCGCTGCCAGCCGGTAATAAGATTGATGCCGAAACGGCCGCCGGAAATGGAATCGATGGTCGTCGCCATGCGGGCAACGATGGCCGGCGGCATGACCAGCGTTGCGGCCGTGCCGAACAGCTTGATCTTGGAGGTGACGGCGGCAAGGCCTGCCATCAGCGTGAAGGATTCCAGATTATAGTCCCAGAATTCGGTTTTGCCGCCAAAGCCGCGCAGCTTGATCATCGAAAGAGCGAAATCGAAACCATATTGCTCTGCCTTCAACGTGATGGCCTTGTTCAGGTCGAAACTCGGTTTGTATTGCGGCGCGTTTTCTGACAGCAGCCAACCATTGTTCCCGATCGGGATAAAAACACCAACTTCCATCTTGCTGTTCCCTTTTTTGCATCAGGTGTCTCCTGACTTGGCAAAAGAGTAGCAGGTTCTGTGCCAGACCAAATAAAATAATTTTATCAAATGGATAAAATTTTGGAGGCGAATTATTTTTACCAAAAGATAAAAATTTTATCATTTAATAAAATTATTTGCCTGTTTATTCGGCAAATATCGAACGCAATCTGCGGGGAATGGGTGGCTCTTATATCGGTCGCGGAGCGCTGAACGGCATCCGAAACCCTCTCCTCCGTCATGCCGGCCTTGAGCCGGCATCCAGCCACGGCGCGTCTGCGCCGTGAGAGGAGCCTTTCGCGATCAAGGACTTGATCGCACTGGACCCCGGATCAAGTCCGGGGTGACGGTGCAGGGATTTTACGACTCAATCGAACACACACGTGCAACGGGGCACGTCTGCGCGATGAGGACAACAATCGCAAAGCTATGCCGAAATCTCAGACGAGGCGCTGCTGCGCATAGGCATGCACGGCCCGGAAAGCGGCTTCCGCACCGGCGATGACCCGCTCTTCCTCTTCGACTGTCAGCGAAATTTCATCGAGCGCGGCGGTGAAAGTGCGCCAGTGCAGGCCGCGTCCTTCCGGAGCGCCGGCCAGATGGCGCGCGCCGAAGTCTTCATTCAGACCAAGCTTGGCAGCATCTTTCAGCAGGAAAGCAGCGCCCAGATTGGAGCCTTCGACCACATAAAGCCAACCCATGGCCTCCGGCAGATCGAACGGCGTTTCACCGGTGAAGCGCGGCTCCGCCGTTTCGGGAATGGAAAGGCCGAGATCGGCAAGGTCCTGCTCGATCATGGAGAGACGGCGGCGGCCCTTGAGATCGGGAAGCAGGCCATCGAGCGTCGCATTTGAAAAGAAGACATCGAGGTCACGATGGAAAAGATATTGCGTTTCCACGAATTTACCGAAGTTCTCCCGGCTCTCGAACGGCTTCGATGCCATGATGAAAGCATCGAGATCGCCATGCGCGCCGCGCGTCGCAGCTTTCAGGCGCTTGACGCGGCTCTGCTCAATGTCTGCTACAGGCGCTGACGGCTCCGCAATGGTCATGATGATGGTCCCTTTATCCCTAATATTCAGATTGCTGATAAAAATCTTTACTCCAACAGTCAAATTTTATTTTCGCATTTATCCGCTCGCCCTGCAAAGAGCATAAGCCCGCTGTCGCCACGGTAAAGCAGCCCCCCTGCCCCTGTACAACCCTTCCATCCCAACGCCTCGCAGCATTGCCGCTCAACACACGACGAAGCGAATTCCTCGATTCCCATCTTCCGAACAATCAAACTGCAATTACCTCTTTACAACTAACATGTCAGTGCGTTATCAATGCGCAATCACCTTCGAGGAGCATCTTACTTGACCCAGAAATTCGGCCTTTCGGCAGCCCTGACCACCCCTTTCAAAAAGGACGGAACGGTCGATATCGACGCCATGATCGCCCATGCCCGACGCTGCCTCGCAAATGGCTGCGACAGCGTGACACTCTTCGGCACCACGGGCGAAGGATGCTCCGTCGGCAGCCGTGAACGGCAGGTCATTCTTTCCCGCTTCATCGAGGCGGGCGTTGCGCCTTCCCGTCTGGTCACCGGCGTTCTGGTGGATTCCATCGAGGACGCTGCCGACCAGTCGGCCGAGGCCCTGAAGGCCGGCGCCCGCAATATTCTTCTCGCTCCACCCTCCTATTTCAAGAATGTCGGCGATGACGGCCTGTTTGCCTGGTTCTCGGCGGTGTTCGAAAAGATCGGCAAGGAAGCACGCGATATTCTCGTCTACAACATCCCTTCCGTGACCATGGTGACACTGTCGGTCGAGCTGGTTGGACGGCTGAAAAAGACATTCCCCGGCATCGTCACCGGCGTCAAGGACTCCTCCGGCAACTGGAGCCATACCGAGCGCCTGCTGAAAGAACATGGCGATCTCGCCATCCTGATCGGCGATGAGCGCGATCTGGCGAAGGGTGTTCGCCTCGGCGGCCAGGGCGCGATCTCCGGCGTCGCCAATTTCCTGACACAGGAAGTCCGCGCCATGGCCGTTGACGGCAAGGACGACAAGCGCGTCGAAGATCTTGTTGTGGAACTTCTGAAATTCCCGGTTACGCCAGCGGTCAAGGTGCTGGTATCACACACGACAGGAGAAAATATCTGGGCGGATGTACGCGCGCCACTCGTCGCCATTTCGGCTGAAGACCGGCGGCGGATCGAAGGCGCATTCGACGCGCTGTTTCGCAAACAGGCCGCCTGAACAGACCTTGAAAGGTTGAGCATGGAAGATACCGGCGAACAGACATTGCGGGAACGGGCGTATGAAAGCTTTACGCATCACCTTCTCTCGCGCGACGTTCGCCCGGGGCAGTTCATCTCGCAACGCCGCCTCGTGGAATTGACGGGTCTGCCGCTGGGGGCGATCCGGGAGGCCATTCCACGGCTGGAGGCGGAAGGTCTGATCAAGACCGTGCCGCAGCGGGGGTTGCAGGTCGCCCATATCGACCTCAACCTTATCCGCGAGGCGTTCCAGTTCCGTATCTTTCTCGAAAAGGAGGCTGTCGCGCTCTTTACCCGCTCGGCCTCCGACGAGGCCATCGCAAAGCTCCTGAAACAGCATCGCGATATTGCCGAAGCGGCTGAAAATGGCGGGGAATCGCCGGAACTGGACGAGCATGCGCAGCAGGTGGACTGGGGCATGCACGACGCCTTCATCGATGCGCTCGGCAATTCGATCATCTCGAACGCCTACCGGGTCAATTCCATCAAGATGCGCCTTATCAATCAGGAGCGCTTCCGCATCGCCGGCCATGTGAAGTCGGTGATGAAGGAACATCTCGCCATTCTCGAGGCCATCGAGAGGCGATCCGTCGAAGACGCCGTGGAGCGGCTGACCGCCCATATCCGCAACGCAAGGGACAGGGCGCTGGCGGTTTAGGGCAATTCCGGCAGGGACTGAAGAGGGTCCTGTGCCGGGATTGCAGGAAAATAAGCAACAAGCCGGGGTGAGGAGAATTTCCGGCTAATCTGGAGGAGAACTGACATGACGCATTCATTGCTCAACCCCACGCGTCGCGCCTTTCTGGCAGGCACGGCGGCGCTTGGCGGCGGCGCGATGCTCGGCATTCGCCCGGCATCGGCAGCGGTGAACTGGAAAAAACACGCCGGCACCACGCTTGAAGTCAACCTCGTCAAAAGCCCGCGCAGCGAAACGCTGATCAAATATCTCGGCGAATTCGAAGAGCTGACCGGCATCAAGGTCAATGCCGAAGCCACCCCGGAACAGCAGCAGCGCCAGAAGGTGGTGATCGAGCTTTCCTCCGGCAAGCCGAGCTTCGATGTGGTGCATCTGAGCTATCACGTCCAGAAGCGCCAGTTCGAAAAGGGCAAATGGCTCGCCGATATCAGCGGCTTCCTGAAAGACCCGTCGCTGACCGATCCGTCGCTTGTCGAAAAGGATTTTGCTGACGCCGGCATGCTGTTTGCCAAGGATAGCGACGGCGTGCTGCGCTCGCTGCCCTTCTCGGTGGATTACTGGATCGTCTACTGGAATAAGGAACTCTTCGAAGCCAAGGGCCTGAAATACCCTGAGACCTTCGAGGAGCTGGTAACGGCGGCAGAAAAGATCACCGATCCCGCAACCAACACCTATGGTTTCGTGGCGCGTGGCCTGAAGAACGCCAATACCCCGGTCTGGACCTCGCTGATGCTGGGTTACGGCGCAAAGCCCATCGGCGCGGACGGCAAACTCGTTACCGAATCCAAGGAAGCGGTGGAAGCCGCCAAGCTCTATCAGCGCCTGATGACCAAAGCCGCCCCTCCCGGTGTCTCCGGCTTCAACTGGGCGGAAGCGCAGTCGGCCTTCCTGCAGGGCAAGATCGGCATGTGGTTCGATGGCGTCGGTTTTGCGCCGCCAATCGAGAACCCGGAAAAATCCCGCGTGGTCGGCAAGGTCGGTTATGGCGTCATGCCGAAGGGTCCTGCAACCCAGGCCGCCGGCACCTTCGGCGATGGTCTTGGTGTTGTCGAAGCCAGCAGCAAGAAGGAAGCTGCCTATCTCTTCTGCCAATGGGCGATTTCGCATGAAATGGGTGCACGTCTCCTGCAGGCCGGTGCGGGCGTTCCCTTCCGCCAGTCCATCCTCGAAGACCAGAAGGTGCGCGAAGGCGTGAAGATGCCGGCTGCCTGGCTGGATGCGGTCGTCGGTTCCGGCAAGGTCTCGCAGCTTGCGCTGCCCGTCATCATTCCGGTGACGGAATTCCGCGATATCTACGGCGTCGGCCTCACCAACATGATCGGCGGCGCGGATCCGGCAGCCGAACTCAAGAAGGCAACCGAACAGTTCGCACCCGTTCTGGCGCGTAGCGAGGGATAATGGCCTCCGTGAGCATCGAAAACACCAAAACAGGCGTCAGTCGTAAAGAAGGGAGCAGGCCGGCAAGGCTTGCTCCCAACTACTGGCCCTTTGTCATACCGGCACTTGTCGTCATATCAGCCGTGATCGTTTTTCCATGGGTGTTCACCCTCTGGATGAGCGCACATCGCTGGACGCTCGGACAGGAGCAGAGCTTTATCGGTTTCGAGAACTACATCCGGCTCGCCAGCGACGCCCGGTTCTGGGAATCGCTCTGGCACACGCTCATCTATACCGTGCTGTCGGTCGTCGCCCCACTATTCCTCGGAACATTGGCGGCGCTGGTTTTCGATGCGCAATTTCCGCTGCGCGGTTTCCTGCGTGGCGTCTTCGTCATGCCGATGATGGCGACCCCGGTCGCCATCGCGCTCGTCTGGACCATGATGTTCCACCCGCAGCTCGGCGTGCTGAATTATCTGCTCTCCTTCATCCACATCGGCCCGCTGGAATGGATTTACAACCAGTCCACCGTCATCCCCTCGCTGGTGCTGGTGGAGACCTGGCAATGGACGCCGCTCGTCATGCTGATCGTGCTCGGCGGGCTGGCCGCAGTGCCGCGCGAACCCTATGAAAGCGCGGAAATCGACGGTGCCAACGCCTGGCAGAAGTTCCGTTACCTGACCATGCCGATGATTGCGCCGTTCCTGATGATCGCCGTCATCATCCGCTCCATCGATGCCGTCAAAAGCTTCGACATCATCTATGCGATGACTCAAGGCGGACCCGGAACGGCGTCCGAAACCATCAATATCTATCTCTACAATACGGCATTCGCCTATTACGACATTGGTTACGGCTCGGCCATGGCCGTCGTCTTCTTCGTCATCATCGTGGCGCTCTCCTTCGTGCTTTTGATGGTGCGCCAGCGCTCGCAATGGAACGAGATGGAGGATCGCTGATGAGCCGCCAGATTCTGAAACGCAAGACGCTTGATCGCATCGGCCTGTTCTTCGTGGCGCTGGTGATGATCTCGCCGGTCATCCTGTTCTTCATCTGGATGATCTCGCTGTCGCTGAAATATGAAATCGACAACGGCGCCTACCCGCCGATCCTCATTCCCGAACGCTTCGCCTGGTCGAATTATGTGAAGGTGTTCGAGGAGAATAATTTCTTCCTCTATTTCTGGAATTCGGTCCTCGTCACCGGTGCCGCCACCATTCTGGCGCTGGTGATCGGCGTACCCGCCGGTTACGGCATCGCGAGGCTGAAGGCGGAAAAATCCGCCGTCGTCATCATGATCGCCCGCATGACGCCCGGCCTCTCCTTCCTCATTCCGCTGTTCCTGCTGTTTCAATGGCTGAACCTCTTGGGCACACTCTGGCCGCAGATCATCATCCATCTGGTGGTGACGGTTCCGATCGTCGTCTGGATCATGATCGGTTATTTCGAGACCACGCCGAAGGAGCTGGAAGAGGCGGCTAGCATAGACGGCGCATCCTCCTGGCAGGTGTTCCGGCTGGTGGCGCTGCCGATCGCCAAGCCCGGCATCGTCGTCTCCTTCATCCTCGCGGTCATCTTCTCGTGGAACAACTTCGTCTTCGGCATCGTGCTGGCCAGCCGTGAAACGCGCACCCTGCCGGTCGCGGTCTACAACATGCTGTCCTTCGAACAGGTGAGCTGGGGTCCGCTTGCCGCCGCAGCTCTGATCGTGACGCTGCCGGTGCTGCTGCTGACCATGTTCGCACAGAAACAGATCGTGGCGGGCCTGACCGCCGGCGCCGTCAAGGGCGGCTGAACCTAACGAAGGGCATTCCATGCCCTTACTCTTTTAACGCAATTCCGGACGCAAAACCGCGACGCACTTTTGCTGGAATTGCTCGTAACGGGAACCAAAAACATGGCACCGGTCAATATCCTGAACGTCCAGAAGCGCTTCGGCGCGGTCAACATCATCCACGGCATCGATATCGACATCAAGGATGGCGAATTCGTCGTGCTCGTTGGCCCTTCCGGCTGCGGCAAGTCCACCCTGCTGCGCATGATCGCCGGGCTGGAAGAGCTGAGCGATGGCGAAATCCACATCGGCGCGCGCGAGGTCAGCAACCTGCCCGCCCGCGACCGCGATATCGCCATGGTCTTCCAGAACTACGCCCTTTATCCGCACATGACGGTGAAGGACAATATGGGCTTCGCGCTGAAGCTGAAGAAGGTGAGCGCCGAGGAAACCAAGGCCAAGGTCGACAGGGCCGCCGCCATTCTGGGGCTGGAAAAGCTGCTGGACCGTTACCCGCGCCAGCTTTCCGGCGGCCAGCGCCAGCGTGTCGCCATGGGCCGCGCCCTGGTGCGCGATCCGCAGGTCTTCCTGTTCGACGAGCCGCTTTCCAACCTCGACGCCAAGCTGCGCGTGCAGATGCGCGGCGAGATCAAGGCCATGCACCAGCGCATCGGCACGACCACCATCTATGTTACCCACGACCAGGTGGAAGCCATGACCATGGCCGACAAGATCGTGGTGCTGCATGATGGCGTCATCGAGCAGATCGGCGCGCCGCTTGAGCTTTACGACAATCCCGCCAATCTCTTCGTCGCCGGTTTCATCGGTTCGCCCGCCATGAATTTCATTCGCGGCCGCGTCGAAGAAGGTGTGTTCCGCACCGCCAAGGGCCTTAGCCTGCCGCTGCCCGCCAATGCCGATATCGGCACGCTCGGCGGCCGCGATCTCGTTTATGGCGTGCGGCCGGAACATATCCGCGCCGCTGAGACCGGCATCGAAGGCCGGGTCGAACTGGTCGAAGGCACCGGCTCGGAAATCTACGCCAAGCTCAATTGCAAGGGCGACGACATCGCCTGCCTGTTCCGCGAGCGCCTCAATGTCCGCTTCGGCGATACGATCCATATTGCCATCGATCCGGCAACCGTGCATCTGTTCGACAAGGACAGCGGCAAGCGTATCTGAACACGGCAGGAGCGAAGAGAATGGTGAAGGAACCGGGCGGCAAGCATGTGCTCTGCGTCGGAGCCGCCGTGCTTGACACCCTGTTTCGCGTGCATGAGATGCCCAAGGGCGAAGGCAAGGTTCTGCCCTACGAGATGTTGCAGATTGCCGAAGGCATGGCGTCAAGCGCCGCCTATGCCGTCCATCGCATGGGCGGCCGCGCCAGCCTGTGGGGCGCGGTGGGCGATGACGAAACCGGCACCCGCATCCTGCGCGATCTCGCCGAAAGCGGCATCGATGTTGCCGGCATGACCCTTGCCGCCGGGGCGCGCTCGGCACTATCGACGATCATCATCGATGACCGGGGAGAACGGCTGATCGTGCCTTTTTACGATCATCGCCTGCATGAAAAAAAACGCTCCTGTACGCCGGAAGATATTGCCCCCTTTGATGCCGTTCTGGTTGATGTTCGCTGGCCGGAACTGGCGCTCGATGTTCTGACTGTGGCACGCACTCTGGGCAAACCAGCCATTCTGGATGGTGACGTTGCACCCGTCGAAACCCTTGAGAAGCTGGCCCCCGCCGCAACCCATATCGTCTTTTCCGAACCCGCCGCCGCCCGGCTGACGGGCATCGAAACTGTAAAAGACATGCTACCGGTGCTACACGCCCGCTATCCGCAAACCTTTATCGCCGTCACCGCCGGACCGGCGGGCTGCTGGTGGACGGAGGCCGGCGATCCGACCGTGCATTTCCAGACGACGATGCAGATTAAGGCAGTGGATACGCTGGCGGCGGGCGATATCTTTCACGGCACCTTTGCGCTGGCGATGGCTGAAGGCATGGAAAGCCGTGCGGCCATCCGGCTCTCCTCCGTTGCCGCCGCGCTTAAATGCACGATCTTCGGCGGCCGCATCGGCGCACCCACGCGCGAAGAGACCGAGGAAGCCATGCGGCAATGGCTGGAGCGTGAAGGCGAACCCACGCTGCGCGCCTCCTGAGCGCATCCATTGCCCGCATAAAACTATTCCATTTTTGCGATGCCGTTTCGCGGAGAACTAGGCTAACGTTCGGACAGGCAAAGCTTTTCGCAAGCCGCGTCTGCTCCAATTTCAGCCTGCATTCCGCAAAAGTGATCGCCCGATGCATCAGACGACCCGCCCGAGACTGCGCGATATCGGTTTCCGGCCCGGCCATTTCGAGACCGGCCCGCTCAACGCCATCACCGATGTCGAAGGCGTGACCATCGGCCATTCGACCGTCATCGAAGGCGACACGATCCGCACCGGCGCAACCGCGATCCTTCCGCATGGCGGCAATCTGTTTCAGGACAAGGTGCCCGCCGCCTTCGCCGTCTATAACGGCTTCGGCAAATTTGCCGGATCGACCCAGATCGAGGAACTGGGCGAGCTCGAAACACCCATCATCCTCACCAATACGCTGGCAACGGGCCGGGCAATCGAGGCGATCAATCGCCATACTCTGGCACAGCCGGGCAATGAGAAAGTCGTCTCGATCAATGCTGTCGTCGGAGAGACCAACGATTCCCGCCTGAACGACATCCGTGCCGGCCGCCCGACGGTCGATGAAATATCAGCCGCGTTGGCAAATGCTGCAACAGGCCCGGTGGCCGAGGGCGGCGTGGGTGCCGGAACCGGTACGGTCGCCTTCGGCATGAAGGGCGGCATCGGCACCGCATCCCGCATCGTCACCATCGCCGGAAAGACCTATACGCTCGGCGTGCTGGTACAATCCAATTATGGCGGCCATCTGCTGGTCTGTGGCAAGCCCTATGTCAGCCCAGAGCATAAGGACAAGGACGGCTCCATCGTCATCGTGGTCGCCACCGACGCGCCGCTCTCCTCCCGCAATCTGAAGCGTCTGGCGGCCAGAAGCTTCGGCGGGCTGGCCCGCACGGGCGCCGCACTCAGCAATGGTTCCGGCGACTACGCACTGGCATTCTCCACCGATGAGCGCCTTCGCCGCACGCCTGCGCGCCGCAAGGCCGTCGCAGAATACCCGGAACTTTCCAACGATGCGATTTCGCCGCTCTTCGAAGCCGCGATAGAGGCGACGGAGGAAGCGATCCTCAATTCGCTCTGCGCGGCCAATACGACCACGGGCTTCAATGCCGGCACCGGCAAGGCCTCTAGGGTCGAGGCCATTTCCATCGACGCCCTTAAAACCCTTCTTTCAGCCTGACTTTTCCAGACGGAGTTTTCATGACTAGCCCATCCGGTCGCATCGTTTACGTCAACGGCGAATTCCTGCCCGAAGCGGACGCCCGCCTTTCCATCTTCGACCGCGGTTTCCTGTTTGGCGACGGCATTTATGAAGTTACCTCCGTTCTGGAAGGCAAGCTGATCGACAGTGACCTGCACATGGCCCGGCTGGAGCGCAGCGCCCGCGAAATCGACGTGCCGCTGCCGGTCACCACGAAAGAGATCGTCGAGGCAGAGCGCCGGCTGATTGCCGACAACAATCTCGTCGAAGGCATGATCTACCTGCAGCTGACGCGTGGCGCCGAAGACCGCAATTTCCTGTTCTCCGCCGATCTGAAGCCGACGCTTGTCATGTTCACCCAGGCCAAGAAGCTGATCGGCACCCCGGTCGAAGAAGCCGGCATCGCCGTCAAATCGGTTCCCGACCAGCGCTGGGAGCGCCGCGATATCAAGACCGTCTGCCTTCTGCCGCAGGTCATGGCCAAGCGCATCGCCAAGGCCGAAGGCTGCGACGAGGCGTGGATGATCGAGGATGGTTTCGTCACCGAAGGCGCGTCCTCGACCGCCTATATCATCACCGGCGACAAAAAGATCATCACCCGCGGCAACAGCAACAAGACCCTGCCCGGCTGCACCCGCCTCGCCGCCCTGCAGCTGGCCAGGGAAGCCGGCTTCACGCTGGAAGAGCGGCCCTTCACGCTGGAAGAGGCGCTGAATGCCGATGAAGCCTGCCTGACCAGCGCCTCCAACTTCGTGGTTTCAGTGACGAAGATTGACGGCAAGCCGGTTGGCAATGGCAAGCCCGGCCCGCTCGTCAGCCGTCTGCGCGCGCTCTATCTGGAAAACGCCCGCCGCACAGCGATTTAAGCAAACATCAGCCTTCGAGAACCGCCCATATACGCTCGACCACGGGCCGGCGGTTCTCCTTGGAACGATAGAGCCGGATATCGACGGCAATATCGAAACTCTCATCGGCGGCACGCACCAGCGCGCCGCTATCCAGCTCCTGCCGCATCAGACTTTCCGGCACCCAGGCGACACCCCAGCCGGCCATCGCCATGGCTTTCAGCCCCACCGACATGCTGCCCTCATGCACGCGCTCGAATTGCGGCAGGCGCGCGCTCAGCAGATCGCGCAGCAACGGCCCGAAGAACGAGGCCTTTTCATAGTCCAGATAGGCAAAGGGTTTTCGCGCATTTTCCACCAGTTCATGCAGCGGTGAACCACCTTTCGCCGGCGCGGAAACGGGAATGATGTTTTCCGCACCCAGCACGCGGAACTCGAAGGTCTGCGCATCGAGCAGCATCGGCACTTCGGGATGGGCATAGGTCAAAAGGAAATCGCTCTGCCCATCCACCAGCGAATTGAGGTTTTCCTCCATGCTGCCGGAATCCGGCCTCAACACCGAAAACAGCGGTCCCGCCTTTTCGTTCACCCGCTTCAGCCAGTCGGGAAAGAAGGTGAAGGACAGGGTATGCAGCGCCGTCAGCCGCACCGTTCTGGCGTCCGCCCCCTCTTCCTGAAGAAGCGTGCGCCGGGCATGATAAAGCTGCTTCAGCGTTTCCTGCGCCACCGGCACGAATTTCACACCCGCTTCGGTCAGCCGGGAAGGATAGGAAGCGCGGTCAACCAGCGTCGCGCCCACCCAGGCTTCCAGCTGCTTGATGCGCCGGCTGAAGGCGGATTGCGTCACATGCCGCTCATCCGCCGCCTTCGAAAAATTGAGCGTTCCGGCCAGCGCCAGGAAATCCTCGAGCCATTTGACTTCCACGGCTCACACTCCCACCAACAACATCCTATCCGTTCATTCGGAAAGCGTCTTTATTAGGAGCAATGGAACGTGAATGAAACTCTTTTAAAGAGCCCTTGAATATTCGATCATCCGCGCCCGGCTGGAAACCAGCTCGATCCGATCATCGCCCAGACGATTGAGGCAAACACGCTTCGTCCATGGCCCGTCAATCAGCGTGAAGAGGAAACGGCCATTGCCGAGCGCCTTCAGAGGCATGCTGCGACGCGTCGGGCCGATGCCCATCGTCAGCAACGAGCCGCTGATCGAAAATTCGGCGCCCTCATCGGAGCGCCATGATCCTGAAAGATCATCCGGCACCGCATGATCGCCGACCGGCAGGAAACGGCGGGCGGCGTGACCGGCCTCACCGACAATGGCGTCACCGTCTAACCTGAGACGCATCGGAGAAGATGCGGAGCGGGAAGATACCCAGCCATTGACATCTTCATAGAGCGTGTCGTCGCCATCGATGAAGGTGGATGCGCTGCCCTTGATTTCCAGCCACCACGGTCCGCTTTCGGTCAAGTAAAGGCCTTCCGGCAGGCTGGCGGCGGGCTTGGGCAAAGGCAGGCCGGTGAGGGCCGCCATGCTTTCCAGCGCGATCTTGAAGCCGTTGGTATCCTCACGGTTCGACACCACGACGAAACCCGTTCCGTTTTCTGGATCGAGCAGGAAATAGGTCTTATAACCCGGATGCGAACCGCCGTGACCGACGAAGCGCCTGTCGCCGAGATGCGACCAGCGCAGGCCGAGGCCATATTCGCTCATCCGCCCATCGGCGAGCGGCCGCTCAGTCGAAAGCGCGTCAAGAACACCCGCGAAGCTTCCCTCGCCCCGCATCAGACCCTGCAACCAACGGGTAAGTGCTTCGGCGCTGCCCGCAAGGCTACCCGAAGCGGAAATATGCAGACCGGCGGCCGAAAGCTGCCAGTTGTCTTCGGCTTTCCAGTAACCCGGCACGAGGCCATCGACCGGATCGTTCCAGACATCCGGCGCCTTCAGGAACACGCCGAAGGGGCCGGCAATCTGCGTCTGCATGAAATCGTCGAAACGGAAACCCCGGCGCTTCAGCGCCGCCTCCACCAGACGATAACCGGTATTGGAATAGGACACCTCACTGCCGGCATCGAAATTCAGCCGCGTCAGCCGCGACAGGTATTCGAGAAGCGGGCCGGCCTTCGTCTCCGTGTAAACGGAAAGGCCAAGCAGCGAGAGGCATTCGCGCGTATCCGGCAGGCCGCCGCTCATATCCAGCGCCTGCCCCACCGTCACCTCACGGAGCGGCGATTGCAGCTCCGGCAGATGCTTGCCGAGTGTATCGTCAAGCCCGATCAGATCGGAATGGGCAAGCACCATGGCGCAGAAGGCATGTTTGGTGACGGAGGCATAACGCACCACGCTCTGCGGCGTGAAAGGTGCGAATGTCGAAAGGCTCTCGACACCGCCCGCATGGGCGAAACGGATACCGTTGAGATCGAAACCGATGACCGCCCCACCCGGCTCGTTACCCGCCCATTGCGAGACGAAGGTCTCGGCAAGCGTTGAAGCGGCGTTCCAGTCGAATTGCTGTGGCATGGTTCGGTCTCGTATCTCTATTGCAGCGTGCGAGGACAACGGTTTTGTCACCGGCATCGCCGCTTGTTTCTTCTCCCCGCCGGGGAGAAGGTGGCCCGAAGGGTCGGATGAGGGGGCGACGTTACCGAATTTCGGAGAGCTTGCCCCCTCATCCCGCTGCCGCGACCTTCTCCCCGGCGGGGAGAAGAAGCGAGCAGCACCCACTCGATTCATTAGCAACCTCGGTTAGGCGGCCGACCTCAGGCCGGCTCTTCCAGCCGGATGCTCAGGCTGCGCAACTCTTCCGTATGCGAATGTTTGGTCCGGCCGTCACGCAGATCGTCCGCACTCAGCTGCTCCACCATTTCCCCGTTCAGCATCACGCCAACCTGCGGGCACAGATGCGCGATAACAGCCAGATTGTGGCTGACGAGAATATAGGTGAGGTTGCGCGCCGCACGCAGGTCCTGCAACAGGTTCAGGATTTCCGCCTGCACCGACACATCGAGCGCCGAAGTCGGCTCATCCAGCAGCAGCACCTGTGGGTCGGCAATCAACGCACGGGCAATCGCCACGCGCTGGCGCTGGCCGCCGGAAAGCTGGTGCGGAAAACGGAAGCGCACGGCCTGCGGCAGAGCCACATCCGAGAGCGCTTGCTGGATGCGCTTTTCGATATTGTCCATGCCGTGCACCAGCGGCAATTCGCTGAGAATGCGGTCAATGGTCTGGCGCGGATGCAGCGACCCGTAGGGATCCTGAAACACCATCTGCACCTGCCGGAAAAATTCCGGCGTGCGCTTCAGCGGTGCATCCTTGCCGGCAAAGGCGATGCGGCCTTCCCAGCTTTCGTTGAGGCCCGCCATGGCGCGCAGGATGGTGGACTTGCCTGAGCCGCTTTCGCCGACGATGCCGAAGCTGCCGCCCTTCTCAACCGAAAAGGACACGCCTTTCACGACTTCGCGGTCGCCGAACTTGATACGGAGATTGTCGACGTCGATCATTGGCTGGACCACGCTGCATCACGGTTGAGAACGGGAAGACGCTCGCGCGGATGCGTCAGCGAGGGAATGCAGTTTAAAAGTCCCTGCGTGTAAGGATGCTGGGCCTTCAAAAGCTCGGAAGCCTTCAGTTCCTCCATCACCCGGCCCGAATACATCACGGCGACGCGGTCACAGAAATGCGAGACGAGCGGCAGGTCGTGGCTGATGAGAATGAGGCCCATGCCGCGTTCCGATACCAGCTCCTCGATCAGCCGCAGGATTTCCGCCTGCACCGTGGCGTCGAGCGCGCTGGTCGGTTCGTCGGCGATCAGAAGTTCCGGATCGGGCGCGAGCATCATGGCGATCATCACGCGCTGGCCCATGCCGCCGGAAACCTCATGCGCATAGGACGAGGCAACCTGGCGCGGATTGCGGATCTTCACCTGATCGAGCAGGCCGATTGCCGCTTCCATCGCGGCCCGCTTGCTGCCGCCCTTGTGGGTGCGCCAGGCTTCGGCCACCTGCGCGCCGATGGTCTTCACCGGGTTCAGCGAATACTTCGGGTCCTGCAGGATGAAACCCGCCCGCTTGCCGCGGATCTGGCGCATCTGCCTTTCGCTGGCGGACAGCACATCGATGCCGTCAAAGGCCAGCTTGTCGGCCCTGATATCGGCATTGGAGGGCAGAAGCTTCATCAGCGCGCGCGCCGTCAGGCTCTTGCCGGAGCCGGATTCGCCGACGATGCCGAGCTTTTCTGTGCCGAGCTTCATCGACACACCACGCACCGCCTCGAAACGGCTGGTGCGGGTCTGGAAAGCGATCTTCAGATTTTCGATTTCGACCAGCATGGCTCAATGTCCCTTCGGGTCGAGAACGTCGCGCAGGCCATCGCCAAGGAAGTTAAAGGCGAGCGAAACGAGGAAGATGGCAATGCCGGGAATGGTGGCGACCCACCATTGTTCGAAGATGAAGCGCTTGGCGGTGGCGATCATCGCACCCCATTCCGGCGAAGGCGGCTGCGCACCCATGCCGAGGAAGCCAAGGCTTGCGGCGGTGATGATGATCGAGCTCATGTCGAGCGTGATGCGCACGATAAGGCTCGGCACGCAGAGCGGTGCGATATGCCGGGCGATGATGCGCCAGGCGGAAGCGCCGGTCAGGCGATAGGCCGCAACGAAATCACTGCCGCGCACCGTCATGGTTTCGGCGCGGGCCAGACGCGCATAGGGCGGCCATGCGGTGAGCGCGATGGCGAGAATG
The DNA here is from genome assembly GCF_015704895.1 of Agrobacterium leguminum. Lineage (GTDB taxonomy): Bacteria > Pseudomonadota > Alphaproteobacteria > Rhizobiales > Rhizobiaceae > Agrobacterium > Agrobacterium leguminum. The sequence goes on from NZ_JADQWB010000012.1 coordinate 55,618, forward strand.
GCGCTTTCAACGCCGGGCTTCAGTGCCGCAACAAAGGCCAGCGCGAGGATGAGGCGGGGGAAAGCCAGGAACACATCCGTCACCCGCATCAGCACCGTATCGACGATACCGCCGAAATAACCGGCGATGCAGCCGATGGCGAGGCCGATGGGTGCGACGAGAACGACAACGGCGATGACCATGCCGAGCGTGACACGGCCGCCATAGAGAATGCGCGAGAGAATATCGCGGCCGAGCTCATCCGTACCGAACCAGTGTTCGGCGCTCGGAAACGCCAGACGGTTGCCGAGGTTCTGCGTCGCCGGATCGTAAGGCGCGAGCAGCGGCGCCAGCAGCGACAGCGCGATGAAGAGAACGATGATCGTAAGCCCGATCACCGCCAGCGGATTGGACTTCAGGTTGAGCCAGATGCGATACCGGTTTCCCCAGGCAGCCTGTGTGCGGGAATGCGGCGTCTCATCCAGCGCCCAGTTTCTGAAATTAGCTAACATCATCGAACGCGAGGATCCATAACTCTGTAAAGCACGTCTGCGAGCAGGTTGAGGGCGACATAGATGAAGCCGATCAACAGGGTTGCTCCGACGACGGGGTTCATGTCCGCGTTCATGAGCGAGACGGTGAGATATTGGCCAAGGCCCGGCCAACTGAACACGGTTTCCGTCACCACGGCGCCTTCGAGAAGACCGGCATAGGTGAGCGCGAGAACCGTGATGAGCTGCACGGCGACCGTCGGGAAGGCATGGCCCCAGATGACGGTCATGGCCGAAAGCCCCTTGGCGCGGGCGGTGATGACATATTCACCCTTCAGCGCATCGATCATGAAGGCGCGCGTCATGCGGGTGATATAGGCCATGCTGAAATAGGCAAGGATGCAGACGGGCTGCACCATATGGGCGATGGCGTCGTAAAAGGCGTCCCAGTCGCCGGCAAGCAGCGTATCGACCGTCATCAGGCCGGTGACCTGCGTGATCATGCCGTCATAGATGATGTCCTGCCGGCCCGGCCCCGGTGCGACGCCAAGCGTGGCGTAAAAGACGAGCAGCGAAATCAGCGCCAGCATGAAGACCGGTACGGAGTGACCGGCAAGGCAGACGACGCGGATGACCTGATCGGTCAGCTTGCCCTGCTTGACGGCTGCCCAGACACCGAGCGGAATGCCGATCAGCGCTGCAAGGATGAGGGCTGCGGTGGCAAGTTCGAAGGTGGCGGGGAAAACGCGCTTGATATCGATCCAGACCGGATTGCGGGTCAGGATCGAATTGCCGAAATCGCCATGCAGGACCTGCGAGACATAATGGAAGAACTGCACGACCAGCGGCTGGTCGAGACCCATTTCGGCCCGCACGCGCACGATGACGTCTTCGGGCGCATTGTCGCCGACCGCCGCGATGACGGGATCGACAGGCATGACGCGCCCGATCATGAAGGTGATGACCATCAAACCGAACAGCGTCAGGATGACGCTGCCCAGTATCGACGATATGCTTTTAACGCGCTTGTTCAATGTCACGCTTTCTTCGCATCGTGGTAGGAATTGCCCTCGGAGAGAACGCCGAGTTCGAAACCGGAAACACCCTTGCGGAAGGCGGCCGTCTTCGTGGTCTGGAACATGAACACGAAGGGGCTGTTTTCCATGTGCTCGCGCTGCAGGGCTTCATAAAGCTCCACGCGCTTTGCCGGGTCCTTCTCGTCACGGGCGGCCTCCGCCTTGGCGGCGAAGTCGTCGTTCTTGAAGCGCGAACGCCACAGGAAGGGCTTCGACTTGGCGTCGTCGCCATTGTCCTTGTTGATGTTGAAGACATCGGCGTTGGAATGCGGATCGAAATAATCCGTGCCCCATGCGGAAAGCGCCATCTGATGCTCGCGGGCGCGCATCTTGGTCAGAACCTGACGGTTTTCCGCTGACTGCAGGCGCAGCTTGATGCCGATATCGGCAAGGTTTGCCTGAATGGCCTGCGCCAGATCCGGGTAAGGCTGGGCGGAATAGTGATCCATACTGATCTCGAAACCATCGGCAAGGCCGGCTTCCGCCATCAAAGCCTTGGCCTTTTCGACGTCGCGCTGGTACGGAATGTCGTTGACGGCGCCGGGGAAGCCCTTCGGCTCGAAGCTCTGGTGAATTTCGTGCGTCAGCGGCACGATGTTTTCCTGCATGCCCTTGTAGTCCAGCGCCCACTTGATGGCCTGCCAGACCTGCGGCTTGGCAAGGTTCTCATTGCCCTGGTTGAGCGAGATCAGCACCAGCGAGGCAATGGACTTGCGCTCCAGTTCGATATTCGCATCGTCCTTGACGGTGCGCAGCTGCTCCGAGGTCAGGTCGCGGGCAATATCGATATCGCCCTTCTGCAGCATCAGAAGCTGCGAGGACGGATCGGTGACATGGCGCAGGATGATGCGCTTGATATTGCCCTTGTAAGGACCGTTCGGGTTGACGGTGAGTGCGACGCTTTCGCTCGGCTTCCAGGCCTGCAGCACGAAGTCGCCGGAGCCAGCGCTGTTCTTCTGCAGCCAGCCATTGCCGAGGTCTTCGCCCGAAGCATTGGCGAGAACCGCCTTCTTTTCGACGATCGCGCCGATATTGGCGGAGAGGCAATAAAGCAGGAAGGAGATGGCTGTCGGCTTTGCCGTCGTCAGCTTCACCGTCTTGTCATCGGCGGCAACGATGGTCGTCTCGGCATTATCAGGCGTGAAGCCGAACTGGCTGATGATGAAGGCCGGGCTCTTGTTCATCTTGATGGCGCGCTGCAGCGAGAAGGCGACGTCTTCCGCCGTGACTTTCGCGCCGCTCGCGAAGGTCGCTTCGTCACCGATCGTGAAGGTGAAGACCTTGCTGTCCGCATCGGCTTCCCAGGATTTCGCGATGACCGGATCGACCTTGGTGGAATCCTCGCGGTTGGCGCGCACCAGCTTCTGATACATGTTGGAGATGATTTCACCGCCGACGGCTTCGAAACCTTCATGCGGGTCAAGGCTCGTCATATTGTCCAGCTGCTGGGCGACAACCAGAATATCCTTCGGCGTCGCGGCAAAGGCCGGAATGCGCGCATAGGACAGGAACGGAACGGCAGCGCCGGCAATCAGCAGGTTGCGTCTTGAAATCATCGAAAATCCCCTTTCGGACCTTATTTTTCGGAAAACGGTATGGGTTTGCCCCAATCCAGTCATTTTTTTTATGTTTTCCCGCGATTACCACGAGCAAACGAGGCCCGACCAATTCCAAATTTGGCAGAGCCTATGCACGGATTGCATTTGCTCCCGCCTTGACCTTTCCTCTACCAATTCAGAAAACTCGTCCGCACGCGCGTCCGCGCAATCCCATTTCCGAAGGTGAATGACCATGACCGATCAAAAAACCGTACCCGTCTTCGACGGCCACAACGACGTGCTTCTGCGGTTATGGCGATCGGGCAATGCTTCCCCCGAAACGCTTCTCATCGAAGGGGATACCGTCGGCCACATCGACCTGCCGCGCGCCAAGAAAGGCGGGCTGGCCGGTGGCCTCTGCGCCGCCTATGTGCCTTCGCCCAGCATGGACAAGGACGCTAATGGCGACTACCCGACACCGACCGAAGCGGATGCGCTGAAGGCGACGCTTGCCATGGCCGGCCTTTTGTTCCGGGCAGAGAAACAATCCGCAGGCGCGCTGAAGGTCTGCCGCACGGCCGCCGATATCCGCGACGCCATGGCGAAAGGCGCTTTCGCTTCCGTCTTCCATATCGAAGGTGCGGAGGCGATCAGCGCCGATCTGGATGCTCTCCACGTTCTCTACGAAGCGGGCCTGCGCACGCTCGGGCCGGTCTGGAGCCGCCCGAACATCTTCGCTTACGGCGTTCCCTTCCGTTTCCCCTCGACGCCGGATATCGGCCCCGGCCTCACGGATGCCGGCAAGCGGCTGATAAAGACCTGCAACGAGCTGAAGATCATGGTCGACCTGTCGCACATGAACGAACAGGGTTTCTGGGACATTGCCGGGATTTCCGACGCGCCGCTGGTGGCTTCGCACTCCAACGCCTATGCGCTCTGCAATCACAGCCGCAACCTGACGGACCGGCAGCTTGACGCCATCCGCGACACGGGCGGCCTCGCAGGCATCAATTTCGGCGTTCTGTTCCTGCGGCAGGACGGCGTGAAAAATCCGGATACCGATCTCAACGAACTCGTCCGCCACGTGGACTATATCGTCAACCGGATCGGCATCGATCACGTCGCGCTCGGTTCGGATTTCGACGGCACCACCATTCCCGCCGCCATGAAGGACGCAGCCGATCTGCAATTGCTGGTCGAAGCCCTGCGCAACGGTGGTTATGACGACGAGGCGCTTGCCAAAATCTGCCACGGCAACTGGATCCGTGTGCTGGAAAAAACCTGGGGCGCGTGAGGCATATTGCAATTTATCTCCGGCGCAAAGCGCCGGAGATGTGAGCGGCAGGCCCTTAAGCCTTTGCCGCTTTTTTCTTGCCGGTCGCCCGGAAAGCCAGAAGCCCGGCGACGACACCGATCATCGCCCATTTCATCGGCAGCACATCCGCCGTCTCGCTGCGGATCGGCAATACGGTCACGGTGCCCGGACGGGATTCATAACCCATCTGCCCTTTCGCCTTGGCTTCCGCGATCTGTTGCGGCGAAACGACCCATTCGGCGCCGCGCATCTTATCCACCGCCATGTATCCGCCGCCCGCCACGAGGGCAACGACGAGCGAAACTACTATTCTTGTGGGCGTGTTCATTGGCATCTCCTTCAATAGCAAGGAGCGTGTAGTCGCATCAAACGGCACCACCAAGCAACCGCAACGGTCAATTTGGCGTCATTCGGAACAATCCCGTCAATCATGCATTCCATAGTTGCATTTTCCGCCCCAAACCCGGTGAAATTCACGCATGATCGGACATAAACTTCACATCGACACTTCATGCTTTTCTGCTAATCACATTTCCTCAACCGAAACGAATTAGCGACACAATCCTGTGGTTCGCCAACAGGAACTGGCGCTGGGCAAAGTAAATGGCAGACAAGAGCGAAATTACACAAACCGATGTTACGGAATCCGCGGTTGAAAGCTTTTTTGCCAGAAACCGCCCCTATCTGACCGCGATCGCCATTACGCTGGTCTTCGTGATGATGACCTTCGCCATCTATCACCTGACCTCCGAAGTCCGCTATGACGACGTCATCGATGCGCTGACGCAGACCTCGGCCTCGGCGGTGCTGCTCGCCATCGTCTTCACCGCGCTCAGCTTTCTGGCGCTGATATTCTACGACGCCAATGCCATCGAATATATCGGCCGCAAGCTGCCCTTTCCGCCCATGGCGGCAACTGCGTTTGCAGCCTATGCCATTGGCAATACTGCCGGTTTCGGCCCCTTGAGCGGTGGCGCCATCCGCTTTCGCGCCTATTCCCGGCTGGGTCTGTCACCCGGCGAAATCGCCCGCGTCATCGCCTTCGTCACGCTGTCCTTCGGGCTTGGGCTGCTTTCGGTCAGCGCCATCTCCACCTTCATCGTCGCACCGCGCATCGCCGCCATCATCGGCGTCGATGCTGCTGTTCTCAGGGGTGCAGCGCTTGCCATAATCGCGGTTCTCGTGGTGGCGGCCTATGTCGGGCGCAACGGGCACGCCATCCGGCTCGGCGCATGGCGGCTTCGTCTCCCGGACAGCCGGACATCATCGCGCCAGTTCCTCGTCTCCGCCTTCGATATCGCCGCCTCCGCCTCCGTGCTTTATGTCCTCCTGCCCGACACACATCTCGGCTGGCCGACATTTTTCGCCATCTACGCCACCGCCGTCGGCCTCGGCGTCCTCAGCCATGTGCCCGCCGGCCTTGGCGTCTTCGAAACCGTCATGGTTGCGGGGCTTGGCAACGCCATCAGCGTCGATCAGCTGCTCGGAAGCCTCGTTCTCTACCGCGTGATCTATCACGTCCTGCCGCTGGTGGTGGCCATTCTGGTCATGCTCGTCTCGGAGATGAAACAGTTCGCGGCAAAGCCTGTTGTCTCCGATATCAGCCAGCTTGCCGTGCGGCTCGCGCCGCCGCTGCTATCGACCTTCGCGATGATCCTCGGCACCATGCTGATCTTCTCGAGTGTGACGCCGACACCGGACAGCAATCTGGATTTCCTCTCCAATTTCGTACCGCTTCCCATCGTCGAGGCGGCGCATTTTCTGACGAGCATTCTCGGCCTCGTGCTCGTCGTTGCCTCGCGCGGCCTCGGGCAGCGGCTGGACGGCGCCTGGTGGATTGCGCTGGTCGCCGCCTCGCTGGCGCTGGTCCTCTCGCTCCTCAAGGCCATCGCCGTGTTCGAAGCCGCCATCCTCGGCGTCTTCATCGCAGCCCTCTCCGTCAATATGCGCAGCTTCAACCGCCATGCCTCGCTGGTGAAGCAGGCGCTTGGGCCAAGCTGGCTCGCCGCCATGGCCGTCATCATTGCGGGCGCGGCGACAATCCTGCTCTTCGTCTATCGCGATACGGATTACAGCCAGACATTATGGTGGCAGTTCGAATTCTCCGAGGAAGCGCCGCGCGGATTGCGCGCCCTTCTCGGCCTCGTGCTCGCCTCCTCCACCATCGCCATCTTCAGCCTGATGCGGCCGGTGGCCTTCAGGCCGGACGCCATCAAGGCCGATGACGTCACGAGTGCGACCGGCATCGTCATGACACAGGATGCGGCCGACGCCAATCTGGTGCGCATGGGCGACAAACACGTGATGTTCTCCGAAAGCGGCAACGCCTTCATCATGTATGGGATTCAGGGCCGTTCATGGATCGCCTTCGCCGATCCGGTCGGCGACGAGGATGATTTTCCGGATCTGGTCTGGCAATTCGTGGAAGCCGCCCGTGGCGCCGGCGCGCGCGCCGCCTTCTATCAGATTTCGCCTTTCCTCCTCTCCCATTGCGCCGATGCGGGCCTGCGCGCCTTCAAGCTCGGCGAACTGGCATTGGTCGATCTCACCGCATTCGAACTGAAGGGCGGCAAGCTTGCCAATCTTCGCCAGTCGCTGAGCCGCGGCGCGCGCGACGGACTGACCTTCGAGGTGGTCGAGCAAGCGCAGGTGCCAGATATTCTGGATGAGCTGAAACAGGTCTCAGATGGCTGGCTCGCCCACCACAATACCCGGGAAAAGCGCTTCTCGCTTGGCGCTTTCGAGCCGGATTACATCCTGTCGCAACCCGTCGCCGTGCTGCGCAAGGATGGAAAGATCACCGCCTTCGCCAATCTGATGGTGACGGACACGAAAAAGGAAGCCACCGTCGACCTCATGCGTTTTTCGCCGGATGCGCCGCGCGGCTCGATGGATTTTCTCTTCGTCAGCATCATGCAATATCTGCGCGAGGCGGGCTATGAGAGCTTCAATCTCGGCATGGCCCCCATGTCCGGCATGTCGAAACGCGACGCCGCCCCCGTTTGGGACCGCATCGGCAGCACGCTGTTCGAGCACGGCGAACGGTTCTACAACTTCAAGGGACTTCGCGCCTTCAAGGCGAAGTTCCACCCGAAATGGGAGCCGCGTTACCTTGCCGTGCAGAACGGCGCAGACGCCGCTCTGGCGCTGATGGATGCGACGGTTCTCATCAGCGGCGGCGTCAGAGGAGTGATCGGAAAATGAGAAAATCCAGCATGCTGAAAGCGGTTCTTGCCGCCTCCGCCCTGTTCGTCTCCCCCTTGTTCGTTTCTGGCGCCGTTTTTGCGCAGGACAAGCCCGCTTACGAGACCGGCATGATCCCCGCCGGACACATCATGGTGCCGGACGGCGATATCCTCGCCAGCGTCTTCCTGATTTCCGATGCGGACGGATGGACGGCCGCCGATGAGACCCGCGCCAAGACGCTGGTGGAAAAGGGCGCTGCCGTGGTCGGCATCGACTTCAAGGAATATCTGAAGGCGCTCGAGGCCGATGATGACGAGTGCATCTATATGATCTCGGACATCGAGTCGCTCTCGCAGCAGATTCAGCGCACCGCCGGCACGAGCAGCTATCGCCAGCCCATCCTCACCGGCATCGGCAAGGGCGGAACGCTGGCGCTGGCGATGATTGCGCAGAGCCCCGTCTCTACCGTCCGGGAAGCCATTGCCGTCGACCCCAAGGCCGGCCTGCCGCTTGAGAAAATCCTCTGCACCCCCGCCACCAAGGACAAGGCGGATGGCGAAACGGTCTATGGCCTGACCGACGGCCCGCTGCCTGCCCCCGTCAGCGTGCTGTTCACGCCTGCCGCGGATCAGAAGGGCCGCGACCACGTCAATGCGCTCGTCAAGCTGCATCCCGATATCGACGTGACGGATGTGGATGACAAGGCGGACGAGGTTCTGACCCAGACCCTGTCCGACCAGATCGACGCCGCAGGCGACACCGACAGCCCGCTCGGCCTGCCGATCAAGGTTCTGGAAACCAGCCCGGTGATGGACACCATGGCGGTGATCTATTCCGGCGACGGCGGCTGGCGCGATCTCGATGAGGAAGTCGGCGGCGCCTTCCAGAAGGAAGGCATACCCGTCATCGGCGTCGATTCGCTCCGCTATTTCTGGAAGGAAAAGAAACCGCAGGAGGTCGCCACCGATCTCGGCCGCATCATCGACACCTATCGCAAGGAATGGAAAGTGCGCAATGTGGTGTTGATCGGCTATTCCTTCGGTGCCGATATTCTTCCCGCCACCTATAATCTGCTGCCAGACCGCGACAAGTCGCATGTCGTGCAACTGACCCTGATGGGACTTTCGACCGAAGTGGATTTCGAGATTTCCGTCGAAGGCTGGCTTGGCGTTGCCGGTGAAGGCAAGGGCGGCAAGACGGTGGATGACATCGCCAAGATCGATCCGAAGCTGGTGCAATGCATCTATGGCACGGAAGAAGAAGATGAAGACCCCTGCCCCGGCCTGAAAGCCAAGGGCGTGGAAGCGGTCGGCATCGAGGGCGGCCACCATTTTGACGAGGACTATGAGGGACTGGCCAAGCGTATCGTGACCTCGCTGAAGACCCGGCTGCCGAAATAGCCTGCATCACCACAGGCCGATATTCCGCATCTCGGATAATCTTTGACGGCGAACGCATCGCCGATGCTTCTTCGCGTCGCGGCCGTGCTTGCGGAATCGCTTAAACTATTATTCAAAAGAAACCGGCCTGCAGTGGATGTTCATCACATTTCCGCAACCGTGCTGCTGTTGATCGCCAACCATGGATTTTATATTTCCGGCCGGGTTCAGGGAGCCGCCGCATGCCCGCTTCAAAGCGAAAAACGAAAACACCAGTCCTCGTGGAACGCATCGATCATTTCGTCAGCCAGGTCAAAGAGGCGATGAAGAGCGATGACACGCTGCGCAATAGAAAAATCCGCGATCTGTGGGATGCCGAGGTCCGCTACCATTTCGACAATGGCCGCACCGAAAAGACGCTCGAACTCTACATCATGAAATATCGCAATGCGCTGAAGGCCGAGTTCGGCGTCAAGAGCACACCGCTTGCCATCTGCAACATGAAGAAGCTGCGCGAGCGGCTGAACACCTATATTGCCCGCGCCGACTATACGAAAACCGGTGTGGCGACCTCCATCGTCGAGAAAATCGAGCGGGCGGAGTTCAATACCGCCGGCCGCAAGCCGACCGTTCTGCTGCGCATCGCGGATTTCATTTCGGCGATGAACGGCATGGCAACGAAAGAAGAGATGCAGACCCTGTGGAATGCTGAAATCAGCACCATGAAGGGCAGAGCCCAGACCACGATCATCTCCTACATCACCAAATATCGTAACGCCATCCGCGAGGCCTTCGGCGACGACCACCCGATGCTGAAGATAGCCACCGGCGATGCCGCGATGTATGACGATGCACGCCGGGTGAAGATGGAGAAGATCGCCAGAAAGCACGGCGCGCTGATCACCTTCGAGAATTATCGGCAGGTTCTGAAGATTTGCGCCGATAAGCTCCTGTCCGCCGATCCCCTGATGATCGGCATCGGCCTGATCGGCATGACGGGACGCCGCCCCTACGAGGTCTTCACCCAGGCAGAATTTTCACCTGCCCCCTATGGCAAGGGCGTCTCCAAATGGAGCCTCCTGTTCAACGGCCAGGCCAAGACGAAACAGGGCGAAGGAACGAAATTCGGGATTACCTATGAAATCCCGGTGCTTGCCCGCTCGGAAACCATTCTGGCCGCCTACAGGCGTCTGCGCGAAAGCGGGCAGGGAAAATTGTGGCATGGCATGTCGATCGACGATTTTTCGTCGGAAACCCGCCTGCTGCTCAGGGACACGGTTTTTAACCTGTTCGAGGATCTCTGGCCGAAGGAAGAACTTCCCAAGCCCTATGGCCTCCGGCACCTCTATGCAGAGGTGGCCTTTCACAATTTCGCGCCGCCGCATGTGACCAAGAACAGCTACTTCGCCGCCATTCTCGGACATAACAACAACGACCTCGAAACCTCGCTGTCCTATATGACCTATACGCTGCCGGAAGATCGCGACGATGCGCTGGCACGGGCCAAACGCATCAACGAACGGACGTTGCAGCAGATGGCGACAATAGCGCCGGTGTCCCGCAAGGCATGATGCGTTAAAGTGATTTTCCGGGCGTAAAGCCGCTCGGCAGCTTTGCCGGAAATGCTTCGGCCGCGGATTTCAGTTCTCCGCGGCCGGCCGTTTCATTCATCAAGCCCGCGCGTCACCGGAGGTGCGGTAAAGCAGGGTCAATACCGTCAGCATCAGCCCCACAAGTGCGACCGAGCCGAAAATGTAGAAATTCCACTCGGGCGCCAGACCCCGCTGCAGCACGAGGCCGCCGATCATCGGGCCGGCAATGCCGCCGAGCCGCCCGACCGCGAGCGAGAAGCCGAGACCCGTACCGCGAATATGAACGGGGTAGAGCCGTCCCACCAGAACATTGGCGAGAATCTGGGTGCCGATGGTGCCCGCACCCGCAAGGGCGACGAAGGCATAAAGAAGCGGACCCTTGTTCACCGTCAGGGCGAAGATCGAGGCGGCGCCGATGGCAAACAGGATCGCCACGACCACCTTGACGTTGCCCTTATCCGCAAACCGCCCGCCGATGAGGATGCCGATCGCAGCCCCGACATTGAGCATGACGGAAAAGCTGAGCGCCGAACTGATGTCATAACCCATCTTGTTCATGATGGTGGGCAGCCAGTTGACCATGCCGAAGGTGAGAAGCAGCGAGCAGAAGTGGATGCCCCAGGCATTCAGCGTCGAGAGCAACCGGCCTTCCGAGAACAGCGCGCCGACACCGCCCTTTTGAATTTTCGCATGCGGCACGATGCGTTGCAGACCGTAGCTGTCGCAAATGCCGTCAGCCTCCGCCTGCCGGCCCTTGCTTGCCAGCCATTCGGGCGATTCCGGCAGGAACCGCATGAAGATCGGCAGAAGAATAAGCGGCAGGCCGCCGATCAGCATCAAAGGCCGCCAGCCATAGGTCTCCAGAAGAAGGATGCCCATGACGCCGGAAATGATACCGCCGATAAGATAACCGAGGAAAGACAGGGAATTGGCCTGCGCCCTGCGATGCGGCGGCGAAAATTCCAGCACCAGCGCGGTGACCGTCGGCAAAAGCGCGCCAAGCCCGAGACCGGCGAAGAAGCGCGTGATTTCGAAGGCGAGAAAATTCGGCGTCATGGCCGAGGCAATCATCATCGCCGAAAAGCCGGCGAGGCTGAGAAGAACCACCTTGCGGCGGCCGATGCGGTCGGCCATGGTGCCGGCAAATAGCGCGCCGAGCAGCATGCCCACCAGCGTCAGCGCGGCAGCGCGCCCGACCATGGCCGGGTTGAGCGCCCATGCGCTTTCTTTCAAGAGTGCCGGTGCGACGGCGCCATAAACGACCAGATCGTAACCGTCAAACATGATCATCAGGCCGCATGTCGCGATAACGCCGGCCGGGTTCTTCGTCCGCGCTGACGCGGCGCTCAGATAATTCGTGGACATGTTCCTCCCTTTCACGCATGAACGCGCCATCCGGTATGGATAAGCGTCTCCCGTTCCTGCGATATCCTCCGTGAGTGCCCGGCGTGCTCCACACTGATATGTGTCCTGCTCCTGTCAAGCACATATCGCCAGCATCACCCGCCTTCGATTAAATGTTGCATTTGCAAAAATTGCAAATGCAATATTAACAAATGCCAGGCGCATCGCGCCGACAAATTTCAGCCGGGCCCCAGCCCGGAAATCGTCGACAGCGTCGGCGTCCAGCTCAAAATATGAATGCGGTTATAAACACCGTGAATGACGAATGGATCGGCGTCGCTGAAGGCGATGACGTCTTCGATCGAGCGCGCCTGCGCAATAATGAGGGCGGCGGATGGGCCGTCGGCAACCGCGCTCATCGGGCCGGAGACAAGAATCTTGAACCCTTCCGCCATCGCCTCGCCATTGCGCAGATGGGCTTTGTGGGCCTCTATCTGCGCCGCCCGTTGCGCGGCCGCAGCGGGATCGCTTTCGGCGAAACGCACGTAAAGCCGGGTTCGGTCGCTGCCGCCGCTCATCGGGCGAGCACGAAATCGTGGTTCACCGACCAGAACCAGTCGCCGATGAAACCCAGATCCCGCGCCTTCTGCGCATCCTCCACCCGCTGGAAATCGGCGAGCAGACTTTCTTTTACGCCGAAGACCGCATCCGAACGGATATAGGGATCGTCGGGATCGAAGATATGGGTGACGAGCGTGGTGAAGCCTTCGGCCGAAACGATATAGTGCAAATGCGCCGGCCGGTAAGGATGCCGCCCCATGGCGCGCAGCAACTGCCCGACCGGACCGTCATCCGGGATCGGATAATATTTCGGCTTGGCGGCCCGGAACCAGTAGCGCCCGTCCTCGCCAGTGATGAAGACGCCACGCAGGTTGAAATCGGGCTGGATGCCCTTCTGCTGCACGTCATAAAAACCTTCGTCATTGGCCTGCCAGACATCGATACGCGCGCCGGCGACCGGCGCTCCCTCGGTATCGAGGATGCGGCCGGTGACCACCATATCCTCGCCCTTGCCATCGAGGCAGATATTCGCACCCATCGGCATTTCCGGCGCATCCGCGACATGGAAGGGGCCGAGAACGGTCGATTCAGACGCGCCGCTCGGCTTGCGATGGTTGATGGCGTCGACCAGCATGGAGACGCCGAGAATATCGGAAAACAGGATCCATTCCTGCCGCCATTCATTGCAGATCTGGCCGACCTCGGTGAGAAAATGAATGGCCTTCATCCACTCCTCCTCGGTCGGTTCGATTTCCTTCACCGCCTCGTGCAGCTTGCGCGTCACCACCGCCATGATTTCCTTCAGACGCGGATCGTCACAGTCGCGCATCCGCGCGATCACGGTTTCAGCCGAGCGTTCCTCGACGAAATAGCCGTCATCATTGCTCATCTTCATATCCATCGTCTCCTCCTCCCATCACTCCGGCCGCGCGCCCTTGAAGGCGCGTTGCAAAAGGTCGCGGATCGCAGTTTTTTCGATTGGCCGCGGGCACCAGTAAGGATTGGCCGTTGCAAGCTCCGCCATGCGGTCGAGATCGTCCGCCCGGACCCCGAGAGCGGCAAGGCTCGACGGCGCGCCAAGCCGGGCGGCAAAATCGTAGAGCCCTGCCCCTGCCCTGCCGCCGACAAGAGAAGCGAGCGGCGCGAGCAGATCCGGCACCGCCTGTTCCACATAGGCGATGGTATGCGGCAGAAGCACCGCATGGGTTTCCGCGTGCGGCAGGTCGAGACTGCCGCCCAGCGTGTGGCAAAGCTTGTGATGCAGCGACATGCCGACGGCGCCAAGCACCGTGCCGCACAGCCACGCACCATAAAGCGCGGTCTCGCGTGCCTTGACATCCTCCGGCGCAGCTTTCACGCCGGGAAGCGCCTCGATCATCGCCCGCAGCCCCTCAACCGCCATCAGGCTGGCGATGGGATTGCGGTCCTGCGCATAAAGCGCCTCCGCCGCATGCGCCATGGCGTTCAGCCCACTCGTCATGCTGATGGCGACAGGCAGTCCAAGCGTCAGCTCCGCATCGTAAATCACCACTTCCGGCAGGATTTCCGGCCCGCGCATGGTGGTTTTCACCCCGTTTTCCGTCTGGCCGAGAATTGGCGTCACCTCGGAGCCGGCATAGGTGGTCGGGATGACGATCTGTACCGCATCGGTGCGCAGCGCAATGGCCTTGCCGAGACCGGTGGTGGAACCGCCGCCGAGCGCCACCACGCAATCCGCTCCGGCGGTGCGATAGGCTTCGACCGCGTTTTTCGTCACCTCGACCGGCGTATGCATGGCCGCATCGGAGAAGACACCCACGGCAAGCCGGCCGAGCCGGGCGGCAAGCGCCTCCGCGTCGCCCTTCTGCTGCGGCGTGGAAAGCACCAGCGCCCGCGACAGGCCGAGGCGGCGGATTTCTTCCGCCACGCCCGCCGAGCTGCCCGCGCCGAAGACGATGCGGGCGGGAGCGGCCATATAGACGAAGGGCTGCATGATTCAGCGCCCGTCGAGCTTGAACAGGCGGCGCGCATTGGTGCGACCGATCTTTACCCGATCCGCCTCGGCGATGGTCGTCGCGTTGAACCAGTCGGAGGCGTGGTCGATATTCTCGAAGGGCCAGTCCGTGGAAAACAGGATGCGATCCGCACCGATTTCCAGAATGGCGTCGATCAGCGTCTGGGTGCGGAAATTGCCCGAGGTAGTGATGTGGAAATTCTCGTTGAAATAGTCCACGAAACGGCGCTTGGCCGGATAACGCGGCGGCAGCTTCACCCAGGCATTACGATGGTCGATGCGCCACATCATGTAAGGCAGGCCCTCGCCCATATGGCCGAGAATGATGTTGAGGCGCGGATGCTCGTCGAACAGGCCGGACGCCATCAGACGCAACGCATGGACAGCCGTTTCCTGCGCGAAAGCCCAGGTGGGGCCGAGCAGCCAGGGGTGGCCGTCATAGATGCGCGAATCCTGCGGCAGCGGATTGCGCGGATGCAGGTAGAAGGGCACGTCGAGCTTTTCCACCTCGCCCCAGAACGGGCGATATTGCGGCAGGTCGTAATAAAGCGGCGTCTGGCCATCGCCCTCCTGGCTGAAACCGTTGACGAGCGCGCCGACGAAACCGAGATCGTTGACGCAGCGCTGAAGCTCCTGCGTCGCCGCATCCGGGTCTTGCAACGGCAGGGCTGCGAAGGCGAGGAAACGATCCCGCCGCTTGGCGCACTCTTCTGCGAGAACGTCATTTGCCCGCCGCGCGATCTCGATCGCCTTCTTCCTGTCGGGAATGGCCTGCACCGCCGGCGCGTTCAGCGATAGGATCATGGTTTCGATGCCATGCGCATCCATCAGCTTCAGGCGCGTATCCTGAATGTCGAGCAGGCGGTGCTGCAGTTCCTTCCAGTAGTCGCCGGGTACGAACCCGGCCGAATCCTGAAGCGTTTCCGGGATTGCGAAATGCTCCTCGAGAGCGACCTTGCCTTGCATGTGGTTTCCTCCGAATTCACTCTTTGATTTGCCGCCCGAGAGGCGATCAATATTGGCCCTTGGGTTCCAGCCCGAGCATGCTCTGGCCGATCATGGTGCCCACGGCATCCCAGTTCATGCTGATATGGCGGCCGACCGCATTCGCATCCCGCCAAGCCCGCTGCACCGGGTTGGAAAGATCGAGCCCGACGCCGCCGGTGGAGTCGTTGAGCGCCTGCACGGCGCGCAGGGCGAGAGACACCGCAAAGGACTGGCCGCGACGGCTGAGAAGACGGTCATCCACCGTAAATTCCGCCCGGCCTTCGATCCTTGCCTGCGAGAGCGCCTGTGCGCGGGCAACATCGCGCAGCAATATTTCGCAAGCCGCATCGACGCTCGCCGCTGCTTCCGCAACGCGCAGCTGGATGGTCGGAAATTCGGCCATGCGATTATTGCCGCCAGCCACCGCACCGCGCGTCACCCGGCCGCCGACGTGATCGACATAAGCGGCAAGCGCGCCCCTGGCCGCGCCGACGCCTGCCGCCGCGAGACAGGAGGGAATGCCGGTCAGAAGCGGCATGTTGAACAGGCCTTCCTCCGCATAATAGTGTCCACCGGGCGTCTTTCCGCTGGTGGCGTCCGGAAAGGTCAGAACCCGGTGTTTGGGAACGACGACATCGTCGAGAACGAGCGTCTTGGAACCCGTGCCGGCCAGGCCCACCACGTGCCAGGTGTCTTCAATCGCATATTGCCCGGCGGGAACGAGCAGGAAGGCCGGAACCGGCTTGCCCTCACCCTGCGGCGGCAGAATGGCGGCGCAGAGGGACCATTGCGCGTTTTCGCAGCCCGAGGCGAAGGCCCATTTGCCGCTGAGGCGGTAACCGCCATCGGCGAGCTCCGCCATCTTTACCGGCGCATAGGAACCGCACAGCAGTGCATCGGGGTTTTCACCCCAGACATCGGCCTGCGCCTCTTCCGGAAACATCGCCAGCAGCCATTGATGGGCCGACAGCAGGCCGGCGACCCAGCCGGTCGACGCACAGGCGGCCGAAAGCTCGATATTGGCCTCGACCAGCTCGGCGAAATCTCCGCCCTTGCCGCCGAAGGCGCGGGGCTTGACGATATCGAAATAACCGATGCCGCGTAGCGCCTCGATGTGGCTGGCCGGAACGCGCCGGGCCTCCTCCGTCTGCCGGGCGCTCGCCCGGAAAAGATCGGCTATGCCGGTAACGCGGCTTGCGAGGCGGGCACGCGGGTTCGTTTGCGCCGGCAGCGGCGCATGGCTCATATCGTTCATGATTGTCTCCTTGCGGACTTTACTGGCCGGACTTTACTGGCCGGATGTTGCTGGCCGGGCGTTATCCCGCCGGGATTATCTGGGCGGCAATGATCAGGCGGGCAGGCTCGCGGGGCTTGCGGCGCAATATTGGGCGTTTTCGTAAAGCAGCGGCCGTGTCGTCTCGCTGACATCGGCCGAAACAACCTGCCCGATGAAAACGGTATGGGTTCCGTAGGGCATCGCCGCAACCCGACGGCAGGCGATGGCGGCATGGGCCGTGGGCAGATAGAGAACGCCATTGTCGTGGCGCTGCCATTGACCGTCGCGAAAACGCTCTTCCGGCGACACCTTGCCGCTAAAGGCGTCCGACAGGGCAATCTGATCCTGCGTCAGCACATTGACGATGAAATCGGGCCGGCACAGCAGCAGTTCATGCAGCAGGGTGCGATTGTTCAGGCAAACCAGCAGGGACGGCGGCTCCATCGAGACCGAAGTGACGGCCGTGACCGTCATGCCGTGATCGCGCTGATCACCCGAGGCACAGGCCGTGATAACCGTCACAGTCGCCGGGAAACGACGCATCGTTGAACGGAAATTCTGACCGACGCCTTCAGGCGCAAGGCTGCTCAGGCCAAACAATGCTGATGTCATGAGATCCTCCCAAATCCTGCATTCTTATTTATTTGCGTTTGCAACATTTGTCAATGCAAATGTTTTTCGTCATTTTTTGTGAAAGGCAGAACGCCGCATTCCCCCGTCTTATGGGGCGAAGCTATTGAAACGGATGAATTGTGCCGGTACAGCCGATAGGCGCACATCAGCATCTGCGCAGATGGTTCTCAAACGGGGATTTGCTCGTGTCCTATCAATTCACCGATTCGGTACCCTACCTGCTCAACTGGGTGGGCGTTCGGCTTGGCGAGCGCTTTTCCGTAAGACTGGCCTCCTATGACATCACCCTGCCGATGTATCGCGTGTTGGCGACGCTGCGGCAGCAGGAGAGCAAAACGCTGACCGAGCTTTCGGACATGGTATCGGTGGAGATTTCCACGCTGTCCCGGCTTGTGGGGCTGATGGTCCGGCGTAACCTCGTCAGCCGCGAACGGCCGCTCGACAATGCGCGCATCGTGCGCATCACCCTCACCCCGAAGGGCGAGGAACTGGCCGATGAACTCATGCCCATCGCCGCCATGTTCGAAAAAACCGCAATCGAAGGCCTCGACCCGGCCGAAGTAAAACTTTTCAAAAGCATACTGCGCCATATCGGCCGCAACATTGCCGGCCTCTAAACGGCCCACATTCGAAAAATGCGGGCCGTTATGATCGGCAGAGGTTTCGGCCTATTCGGGATTTGAGAGTTTCTTGCCCGCATCAGGGCCGGACCGCAGCGTATAAATCACCTCCAGATGGATGAGCACGGCGCATTTCGGCTCTTTCATTCCCGCCGTGCCGGCGAAACCCAGGGCATTCTGAAACGGAGCCCCGTCGGTGAAAATCTCCGGCCGGCCGACGAAGCGATAGCCGTCGAGCGCATCCCGGTCTATGACCGCGACGGCGATCTTCGAGCCGTCACGGATGTTCTGCAGCGTTTGACCGCCGGTATTCTCATTGTAGATCAGCGTCCTGTCGTCATAGACCCTGAGCGAGCGCTTCGGCCCGATATCCGGCAAGCCGTCCTTGCTGACCGTCGACTGGATCGGCAGCTGTTTGGCGAGAAAAGATTTCATCGTATCGTCTAGCGTATTCACGTTGCATTATCCTGATGTGTTTGAGAGTGGGCTTTCATCGTCATGACGGAATGATCGGGCAATGCGGGCAATCGTCGCCCGCCTGCTCCGCGTGGCGGGCCGCACGGAAGACTGCAAAGGCAGTGCCATATGCCTCCTGAACCGCACGGTCGATCACCCCGTCGTCACGCCCCCGCGACCGGAGATGATGTGCAAGGGCTGCGAGAGCCTGTTTGAGATGCTGCACGCAGGCGACCCGCATCGCCATCGGCGAGGAGGACGACCGGGCGGCCTCAAGAAGCCGCTCGTAAGCTCTCCGGTAAAGCCCCTCCGCCTCTAGGTAATTGCCCTCACCATTCTCCAGTTCCGCAAGATTATGGCATGAGACGTTGTAGATGATCGGTGCTGGATAGTGGCAGGGCTTTTCGAGGGCGGCGGCAAACAACCGCTCCCCTTCCGCCAGCGCATCGCCGTAAATGCCGCGCGCAAGCGAAATTTCCCCTTGCGAATAGGCCATATTGGCCCGTTCGGTCAGCCTCTTCCAATATCGGTCGCCGCCATCGATGACGACGAAGTCTCGCGAACGCGATGCGGCAAAGGCCTGCGTTCCGCCTGGGATTGAAACCTGTTTCATGCTCGACCCTCACTTATGCGGCCTTCAGGACGTCGTCGCCCTTCTGCCAGTTGCATGGGCACAATTGGTCGGTCTGAAGCGCATCGAGCACCCGCAGCACTTCCTGCGGATTGCGCCCGACGCCGAGATCGTTGACCGTGACGAAGCGAATGATGCCTTCAGGATCGATGATGAAGGTGGCGCGCAGCGCAACGCCTTCCACGGGATGCAGCACGCCGAAAGCCGCGCTCAACTCGCGCTTGATGTCCGATAGCATGGGGATTGGCAATTCTTTGAGATCCGCGTGGTTCTGCCGCCAGGCGAGGTGGACAAATTCACTGTCGGTCGAGACACCGTAGACGACCGCGTCGCGATCTGCGAATTCCGGATTGAGCTTGCCGAAAGCCGCGATTTCGGTCGGGCAGACGAATGTGAAGTCCTTTGGCCAGAAGAAGATGACCTTCCACTTGCCGGCGCTGCTCGTGTCGCTGATGCGCATAAAAGCATTGGCCGGATCAGTGGAGATAACCGCCTGGAGGTCGAATGCGGGCAGTCTTGCACCAATGGTAAGCATTTGGATTTCCTTTCATTGCCGTTTGCCGGACGAGACAAGGCGGCTCATTCCGCCTCCATCCGGAAAGGCGGGCCGCAATTTCCAAAATCTGTGACGGCTTTCACAAAGCGGACGCCGACTGCGCCGCTATAGGGCGATGAACGGGTTTGAATGCGCGCCCGGCGCACAGGCGCGGGCGGCTCTCCAGAAGATCGTCATTTCAGGTTTCCATCCCTCAATCCCCGGCGTTCAGGCTCATCGCGACATGCGGAGCCGTACCCTCGAGGAGCCTGTTTCTCCGGCTCCAGACGCACAAGACGAAGCAGAATATCCACCTTGTCGATGACATATCCTTCCGGCGGTTCGGGCAGCATTCCCAGACTGATCCGGCCGGCGGGAATATCAATGATCCGATCCTCGGCCTCGACATAGAAATGCTGGTGATTGGCGGTATCGGTGTCGAAATAGGTCCGCCCGCCCTCGATGCAGACCCTGCGGACGAAACCCGCCTCGGCAAACTGGTTGAGCGTATTATAGACCGTCGCCAGAGACAGCCGCGTTCCTGTCGCAATGGTCTCACGATGCAGATCGTCGGCCGTGAAATGCCTGTGCTCTTCCCGGAAAATAAGCCCGCCAAGCACGATTCGCTGACGGGTTGGACGCAGGCCGACCCGTTTCAGCGCTGCCCGCGTTCGCATCATCGCTTCCTCGGTGCGGAAGCGTTTGCGGGTTTCTTCAGGAACAAAGAGCATCTGAACATCCGATCGAAAGGGATAAATTGCGGGAAGAAATTGCGATCCCGGACGGATCATCCGTCTCCGCCGTGCAGATAAATCCATTCGCAGCGACACATTCGACATCGATCATCTGAACTCGCCCGGAAACCGAAATTGCAACTCATTCGCAACAACAGAATATGGGAAATAAAACCAGCGTCAATCCTTATTGCAAATGATTCTTAACTGCAAAAGATGAAAGATGGCTTCCTGGACGACGAAACCTGCGCTGTCCCAGGATAGCGGAATGGCCTGTCGACACATATCGGCCGCAACATCGCCGGCCTCAGATACCGGCAATTCGGGCATCGCCGCTTTCAGCGGATGCCACCCGCCTCGCCCCGCTTTTCCCGTGCAATGTACTTGCAATAACCGGTTCCTATCCCTGCGAACGTCACCGCAGAAAGGAACTTCCATATCCAACAGATCGTCCCTTGCAGTCCCGGCAGCAATCTTCCTTATCGCCGGCGCATCGATACTGCTCACGGCCTGCGCCTCGACTGTCATGAAAAGCTATATCGGCGCGCCCATCACCAGCGTGATGCTGGACTATGGGCCGCCGGACAATATCTACAGTCTGGGTCCCGGCCAGCAGGCCTATCAATGGCGGAAAAACAAGACGCAGGCTGTCGCCGGATCGTCGAGTGGCGAGGTGCGGACAACACGGCGTGGCGAACGTTACGAAGTGTCCGAAACGCCGGCTTATATTGAGCGCATCGATTGCTTCTATACCTTCTACACCCGCAATTCCGGGGCCGAATGGTATGTTACGAGCTTCCGGCAACCTTCGCTCGAATGCGAATGACCGTTCCGGGTTTCAAATTTCAGCCCGGTTCCGCATATTCCGCGCCCCGCCCTTTTTCACCGCCGCTTCCAGACCGAAAGCGGCGGCGTTCTTTTGAAAATTCTCCCTGGAATCTGTCATGGGAAGGTCCGGTCAGAAGCGATAATTCAGGCCGGCCTTGATGACATGATCGCTGACATCGGTTTTCGATTTACCGCTGGCGGTCGTCGTGGCCACATTTCCGGTGCTCACATAATTATATTCGAACTTCGCCGACAGGCCGCCGCCGAAACTCTGTTCGACGCCTGCCCCGACCAGATAGCCCTGTTTCCAGCCATCGGGACCTGTCACGCCATTTCCGTCCCTGAACTTTGTCGTGGTCAGGCCGGCGGTGCCGTAAACCAGCGTCTGGTCGAGCGCCACGCCGGCCTTCATCTTGGCCGCACCCCGGAAACGCTCCCGCAAACGACCGTTCGGCACACGCGCCTCGTTCCCGAGATAGGAACCTTCGAGTTCCGCACCGACCACGCCCGAACCGAACTGGAAGTTATAACCGGCCTGAACACCCCCCGTCAGGCCGCGGCCGCTGGCCAATGGGTTGAATTTCGGGGAGGCAACGCCACCATGCACACCCACATAGGCCCCGCCCCAGGAGAAGGCCGGCGGACTGCCGTAATCGAAGGATTGCTGCGTATTGTAGTTGGTGAGATCGGCGGAATGGGCATTGCCTGCAACCGCGACGACGATGGTCACGGCGACAAGCGATTTCTTGACGATCGACATGAATGACTCCAGACGAAACCGATGCGCCATCTTCTGGCACAGCCAAGTTTCAGTTCGCGTTGAAGAACCGGAAACCGGCTCCCGTTAGTCTGCTGCGCCGGCCGACATGACGTGCGGATGCGTTCAGCAGATAAGGGGATTTTCCCCGCGAGAATTGCGCCTGCATTGCATGGAACGAATTTTATTAGAAATTATTTATTTATTTAAATAAGTTAGATCTATTTTCTTAACCGAATCGTAAGAAATTTCATTATCGCAGCGCGGTCGCAGCGCCTTTCGAAACTATCGGTCGAATTTCGAGCCGGACACAAAAGCCGGGATTGAGATCGACAAACAGAACACGGCCACAATGAAGCTCCGCCGCGTTCTGGACCAGATTTAACCCAAGGCCGGCTCCGGGCGAGTTCGTGTTGATGCGGTGAAACGGCTCAAATACCTGCGCGCGCTCCGGGAGAGGTATACCCGGCCCTTCATCGCAGACCTCGATGGCCCCCGCCGGATCGACCCGGATCGTAATTGCGCCCTTGCCGCCGGCATGGTCTATCGCGTTGCGCACGAGATTGACGACCGCCATCTCGATAATCGACGTCTGCACCGTGAAGACGACTTCGCCCTCGCCGGGCTCGAAATCGAACTCGTAACCGGCATCCATCGCAATCGGGGCGAGATCGGTCGCGATGCGCTCGACAAGCTTATTGAGATCGCGCGGCTCCGCCGGCAGTTTCACTGCACCCACCGCCTGCATCTCCAGTAGTTGATGCGCAACGCGGGTCAAGCGGTCGATATCGGCCCTGATCTGACGGCTCAGCGCGTCATCGGGCAAAAGGTCGGCTCTGGTGCGTACGATTGCGATCGGCGTCCGCAGCTCATGCGCCGCATCGGCGAGAAAGCGGTTGCGGCGATTATACCCGTCATCGAGCCTCGACAGCGCGACGTTGAAGGCATCCACCAGCGGGATGATTTCAAGGGGAACTTTCGAACGGTCGATACGCTCGGACCGGTTCTCGAAATCGATGGACTGCGCCTGTTTGACGGTTTCCATCAGCCCGCTCAAAGAGCGACCGACCGCCCGCGGGGTCACGAGCAATGTCGCGATGCCCGTCAGGATCAGCATGGGCACGACGGCGATGAGGATGATGAAGCCCAGCGCCGGCAGCACGGTCAGCCAGCGGATGGCGCCCTCGGCATCCTTTTCCAGATCCAGCTGAACATTGATCCAGATACTCAGACCGTCATTGGGAATTCCTTCCTCCGTCCCGGCAATGAACTGAAGCCGCCCGGCGGCTGTATCGCGGTTTTCAACGGTGGCGCGGAGCGTTCCGGCCGCCTC
Source organism: Agrobacterium leguminum (assembly GCF_015704895.1). GTDB lineage: Bacteria > Pseudomonadota > Alphaproteobacteria > Rhizobiales > Rhizobiaceae > Agrobacterium > Agrobacterium leguminum. The sequence goes on from NZ_JADQWB010000012.1 coordinate 78,862, forward strand.
CAGACGCGCGCGGTCAAAACTTTGGGGAAATACGGCCGACAGGGCGGGCGGCGGGACCGCGCCATATTGCAATACGATGTCATTGGCGTCGCGCACCACAAACCAGAGATTCGGATAGCGCCGTTTCAGCTCCGCCAGCTCCGGCGTCGCCGACAGTTGCGGCCTGCCCTGTCCGTCCTTCGTCACGCTCTCCGCGACGATACGGGCAGCCTCTTCATTCGCACCTTCGAGCCGTGGATCGATGATCCATATCCAGCCGATGAGAAGGATAACAAAAAGGACGAGCAGGAATGCCTGCAATGCGAAAAGGCGCTTCATCAGCCCCCATCGCAGGGATCGATTGCGCTCCTGTCTCATGTCTTCAACCGGATGAGATAACCGATATTCCGCACGGCCCTTATCTCCACCGTGGCGTCAGCCTGCGCCAGCTTCTTCCTGATCCGGGAAATATGCGCATCGAGAGCGTTGGACTCGATCTCGTCATCGAGCGTATAGACCGCCTCGATCAGGTTCGACCGCGTGACGATGCGGTTCGGACGCCGCATCAGCGCTTCAAGCACCAGATATTCCCGACGCCGCAACTCGATGATGGAGCCGGCAATGCTGACTTCATTGCTGCGCGGATCGATGCTCAGATTTCCGAAATGCGCATATTTGTCGGAAAGAGAAGGGCCGCGTCTGTGGAGAGCCCTGAGGCGGGCGAGCAGCTCCTCGATTGCAAAGGGCTTGGCAAGATAATCATCCGCTCCCGCATCCAGCCCGTCGACACGATGATCGACACTTCCAAGCGCCGTCAGAACAAGGATCGGCACGGAATGCCTGCTCCGGCGAAGCGAAGCCACCAGGTTCAGCCCCTCTCCATCGGGAAGACGGCGATCCAGAACCAGCACATCGTAAGACCCGTCGCGCGCAAGGGCGTCAGCATCGCTGATGGTGCTGACATGATCGGCAAGCACATCGCGCCGGCGCAGGGCTTCAAGAAGCGCGCGCGCCATTTCGGGTTCATCCTCAAGAAGCAAGATTCGCAATGACTTCCCCCAGAGATGGATTCTTGCCATCCCCACCACTGGTCGAAAAATGTTGCAGCTACATTGCAGGAGGGCGGGCAGACAATTCGTCTTCTACCACCTTACAGCACATAATCCGACGGCATTGCGTGTGTTTTCGCGCTGACGTCACTCTGGAAATGTCACGGTTGCGCCGTTCCGGGCCTGTACCCGTGTCTCGCATAAAACCGGTCAAGCTCACGCTGCTGCGGCATCTCACCGGTATAGATGGCGATGTAGTCCGGAATCCTCTGCATCCGCACCGCCACATCTTCCTCGGACTGCATGGAAATGTAGCCGATCTGCACGAGATAGGTGGTCCGGGCACGCACATCCGCCGTGTTTTCATTGTGGCCGAACCGCACGAACATGCATGCAAGCGCCGCCATTCTCATCTCGTCGGCCTTGCGAACCTCCGCAAGAATCTCATCGGACTGAAGGCCCCAGCTTCGAACGGCGAATTCAAATCTGCTGTCGAAAAGGGAGGGATCCAGCCAGCAGTCGAAAATATTGAGCATGGCTTCGGCCAGCGTCTCGGCATAGGCCTCCGACTGCCGGACGATGCTTCCGGTATTTTTTTCCCGCCAGCGGGTGACAAGCGCGGCCAGCAATTCCTCCCGGTCCTTGAAGAACCAGTAGAAGCTTGTGCGCGACAGATTGAGCTTTTTCGCCAGAGGCAGGATTTTGACGGAATCCACGCCCGATTCCAGCAAAGCCTGATAGGCGGCCTCAAGCCACCCTTCCTGCGATCCACGCCAGCCGGTGTCGTTCAATGTCGCTTCCATGACGCGTTCGTAGCAAATCGGTCTCTTCGCGACAAGCGGGATGTACACCCGTGTCAAAAGAAAAGACAATTGTGTTTTGTAAATTGACACAAGTGTACATTCCCGCTTAGCCTTGAGACAGAAACCCTTTTGGAGCAGGCTATGTCGAGCGATCCCCTTCTTCAGCCCTACCAGCTAAAACACCTCACCCTGCGCAACCGCATCATCGTCACCTCGCACGAACCCGCCTATCCCGAAGATGGCATGCCGAAGGGACGTTATCGCGCCTACACGGTGGAGCGGGCGAAGGGCGGCGTCGCCCTCACAATGACGGCCGGCTCCGCCGCTGTCTCCAGGGACAGCCCGCCCGTCTTCAACAACCTGCTCGCCTACAAGGATGAAATCGTCCCGTGGATCCGGGAAATGACCGACGCCGTGCATGAACAGGGTGCGGCGATCATGATCCAGCTCACGCATCTCGGCCGCCGCACCCGCTGGGACAAGGGCGACTGGCTGCCGATCCTTGCGCCGTCACATCACCGCGAAGCGGCGCATCGGGCTTTTCCGAAGAAGATCGAGGACTGGGATATCGAGCGTATCATCAAGGACTTCGCCGACGCCGCCGAACGCATGAAGGCGGGCGGAATGGACGGGGTGGAGCTGGAAGCCTATGGCCATCTCATCGACCAGTTCGTCTCGCCGCTGACCAACGAACTGGACGGCCCCTATGGCGGCCCGCTCGAAAACCGCATGCGCTTCTGTCTCGACGTTTTCAGGGCGATGCGCGAACGCGTGGGCGACCATTTCATCCTCGGTGTCCGCTACACCGCCGACGAATGTCTCGAGGGCGGCACCGGACAGGCAGAGGGCATCGAAATCGCCAGACGCCTGAAGGAAAGCGGCCTGATCGATTATCTCAATGTCATCAGGGGCCATATCGACACCGACCCGGGCCTGACCGACGTCATCCCCATTCAGGGCATGGCCAATGCGCCGCATCTCGATTTCGCCGGTGAAATCCGCGCCGCGACCAGCTTCCCGACATTCCACGCCGCCAAGATCCCCGATGTCGCCACCGCCCGCCACGCCATCGCCGCCGGCAAGGTGGACATGGTGGGCATGACCCGCGCCCACATGACCGATCCGCATATCGTGCGCAAGATCATGGAAAAACGCGAGGACGATATTCGCCCCTGCGTGGGCGCCAATTATTGTCTCGACCGCATCTATCAGGGCGGTCTCGCCTTCTGCATTCACAATGCGGCAACGGGCCGTGAGGAAACCATGCCGCACGAGATACCCAAAGCGGCGGAACGCCGGAAGGTGGTGATCGTCGGCGCCGGACCGGCCGGGCTCGAGGCCGCGCGTGTCTGTGCCGAACGCGGCCATGAGGTCGTCGTGTTCGAGGCCGCCAACAATCCCGGCGGCCAGATCCGGCTAACGGCGCAAAGCGAACGCCGCCGGGAGATGATCAGCATCATCGACTGGCGCATGAGCCAGTGCGAGAGGCTGGGCGTCACCTTTCATTTCAACAACTGGGCCGAAGCGGACACGGTTCTTTCGGAAAACCCTGACGTCGTCATCATCGCCACCGGCGGATTGCCGCATACCGATGTGCTTTCCAGCGGCAACGATCTCGTCGTCTCGGCATGGGATATCATTTCAGGAGACGTCAAGCCGGGAACGAATGTGCTGGTTTTCGACGATGCCGGCGATCATACCGGCCTGCAGGCCGCCGAATTCCTCGCAAAAGCCGGAGCGAAAGTGGAGATCATGACGCCTGACCGCGCTTTTGCCCCGGAAGTCATGGCCATGAACCTCGTTCCTTATATGCGCTCGCTGCAAAAACGCGATGTCACCTTCACCGTTACCTACCGGCTGGAAGCGGCGGAAAGAAACGGCAACCAGCTTGTCGCCCATGTCGGCAGCGATTATGGCGGCGTGACGAAATCGAGAACCGTCGACCAGATCGTCGTCAACCATGGCACGGTCCCACTGGATGACCTTTATTTCGAACTCAAGCCCGGTTCGAAGAACCTCGGGGAAATCTCCTACGACGCCCTGCTTGCGGGAGCCGCCCAAGCGGTCGAGCGCAACCCGGAAGGCGCCTACCGGCTCTTCCGGATCGGCGATGCGGTCGCCGCGCGCAATACCCATGCGGCGATCTACGATGCGCTTCGTCTGGCAAAGGATATTTGAGACCCGCCTTCCCGACAGACAGAGGCAGACCAAATCTGCCTCTGTCTCGATGTAATCCTGAGTGCAGGAGCGGCTTCAAGCCTGAATCAAGGCAATGCCCCGGTTCTTGAACCCCAGCGTCACATTGCTCGCCGCCGGCAGGCTGGTCTCCACGGCATGGTCGACAATGAAAAGCGTACCGATATCGGTTTCCACCTCATATTCGACGTGACCGCCGAGATAGGCGCTGTGCAGCACCCGGCCGGCAAGCCCCTGCCCGCCCGGTTGTCCGATGGAAATTGAGCCGGGGCGGACCGCAAGCTCTGCGGGACCCGGCCGGGCGTTGCGTGCCGCGACCCGATGATCGATCCCGCCGACGCGGATCAGCGCATCGGCGCCCTCAACGCCAATGACCTCGCAACCGACAACATTTGCCTCGCCCATGAAATCGGCGATGAAGGCGGAGGCCGGGGCCTCGTAGAGATCGCGTGGCGCACCAGACTGGGCGATTTCGCCGTCCTTCATCACGATGATCCGGTCGGAAACAGCCAGCGCCTCATCCTGATCATGCGTCACGTAAACCGCGGTGAAACCCAGCCGCTGCTGCAATTCGCGGATTTCGGTGCGAACCCGGCGGCGAAGGCGGGCATCGAGGTTGGAAAGCGGCTCATCGAGCAGCAGCACCTGCGGCTCGAGCACCAGAGCGCGCGCGACCGCGACACGCTGCTGCTGGCCGCCGGAAAGTTCGGCAGGCAGGCGATGCCCCATGCCGGCAAGACCGACGAGCTTCAGCCCCTCTTCCGCTTTCTCCCGCGCTTCCGCCTTGCGCAGCCCGGAGGATTGCAGGCCATAGGCGACATTGTCGAGCGCCGTCATATGCGGGAAAAGCGCATAGGACTGGAAGACCATCGAGACATCGCGCTCATTGGCGGGCAGCATGGTCACATCCTTGTCGCCGATGAGGATGCGGCCCGAGGTCGGATGCTCGAGGCCCGCCAGCATGCGCAGCGTCGTCGTCTTGCCGCAGCCGGAGGGACCGAGCAGGGTGACGAGCGTACCGGGCTCGATGGTGAGCGACAGGTCGGGAATGGCGGTGAAGGCGCCGAAGGTCTTGCGGACATTCTGAAAGGTGACGGAGCCGGGTTTTACGGAAATCATGCGGTTTTCTCCTGAGCGAGAGGAACGGAGGAAGCGGAGGGCAGGCCGGCGACGCGGTTTTCGCGCCGCAGGCGACGCTCGCCGACAATGAGCTGGAAGCCTGTGATGACGGTGATCATCACCACGATCAGCATGGAGGAATAGGCAATCGCCACCCCATATTCACCGTTCTCGACAAGACCGACGATATAGGAGGTCGCCATGTTGTATTCGGCGCTGACGAGGAAGATGACGGCGCTGATGGAGGTGATGGCACGCACGAAGGAATAGACCAGTGCGGCCGTGATTGCGGGCCTCAAGAGCGGTAGGATGACCTTGCGGATGGTGCGGAAACTGTTGGCCCGCAGCGTCAGCGAGGCCTCGTCGAGACTCTTGTCCAGCTGGCTCATCGCCGCAATGCCGCCGCGCACGCCGACCGGCATGTTGCGGAACACGAAGCAGGCGATCAGGATCAGCGCCGAGCCGGTCATTTCCACCGGCGGCAGGTTGAAGGCCATGATATAGCTGACGCCGATGACCGTGCCGGGAATGGCAAAGCTCATCATCAGCGCGAATTCGAACAGGTTCCGCCCGGCGAATTTCTGCCGCACGATGATGTAGGCGGTCAAAAGACCGACGGCGGCGGTCAGCGGTGCCGAAACCAGTGCGATCTTCATGGTCGTCCAGAACGAGTTCCAGGCCACGCCGGTCCAGGCAATCGAGCCATTGGAGAAGCTGATGGAAAAGGCGCGGACGTAGTGGTCTAGGGTCAGGGAATTGTCGAGACCCCATGTCTTCACGAAACCGCCCACAAGGATCATGCCATAAACGACGATGGTGAAGACCATCCACGGCACGACGACGGCGTGAACGCCGATGGACAGGCCGCGCGGAAGCGCGATATGCGCGCCGCTGTCACCCTTGCCCGTCACCGTCGCGAAATTTTTGCCTGCCAGCCAGAAACGCTGCGCAAGGAAGGCCGAAAGCGTGAAGCACAGCAGGATGATCGCCAGAACCGCAGCGCGGGAGGGATCGTTCTGCGAGCCGACGACGGCAAAGAAGATTTCCGTCGACAGCACGCCATGGGTGCCGCCAAGCACCAGCGGATTGCCGAAATCCGCCATGCTCTCGATGAAGCCGATCAGGAAGGCATTGGCGAGACCGGGCTTCATCAGCGGCAACGACACCCGCCAGAAGGTGCGCCAGCGGTCGGCACGCAAAGTCTGCGAGGCTTCTTCCATCGACGGGCTGACGCCTTCGACCACGCCGATCAGCACCAGAAACGAGATGGGCGTGAAGGAAAGAACCTGCGCGATCCAGATACCGGTCATGCCATAAAGCCAGCGACCCGGCTCGATGCCGAAAAGATAGGAAAGCCATTCGGTGACGACGCCGGCGCGGCCGAACAGCAGCGTCAGGGCAAGGCCGATGACAAAAGGCGGCGTGATGATCGGCAGAACGGTGAGAAGCCGCAGGCCTTTCTTGAAGGGAAAGCGCGTACGGGTGGCGATCAGCGCAAAGCCAAGCCCGAGCACGGTCGAGCCGAAGGCGGTCATCAGGGCGAGAAACAATGTGCGCCAGGCAACGCCGCAACGCTCTTCACCCGTGACGCAGCCAAGGCTCCAGATGCCGGGATCCTTGATATTGCGGATAAAGCCATCGGCATTGAAGGAGCCGTCGAAATCCTGAACGGAGGCGACCAGCATGCTGCCGATCGGATAGAAGACAAAAACCGTGACGAGGAAAACCAGAACGGAAATGGCGCCGACGACGAAGGCGTCGCCTTTCATGACGCCGCGTTCGGCAAGCCCAAAGGCGAAAAGCAGCACGAAGACGAACGACATGACGACGGCACCGGCACCCATGGAGGGTTGGCCATCGGCAAGCATGCCGAAGAGGTTTTCGCTCACCGTCCAGCTCCAGCCGGTAAAGCCGATGGCCAGCCCCTGCAAGGCGAGGAAAACGAGCCCGGCAGCGCCGATGACGGCAAGCAGCCCGCCGCGCCGCATCGGATCACGGATGGACCGGACAAGGCATGCGGCGAGGAAAAAGACAACGACGCCGACCAGCCATGGTTTTCCATAGGACAATATTTGCAGCACACCGGGCGCATTGCTGGCGGAAGAGAAAAAGCCGGAAAGCCAGCGGAAGCTGAAAAAGCCGCCTTCGATGCGATACCAGGGAAGAAGAATGAGGGCAAAAGCCCCGAGCGCCAGGACGATGTCCAGCCTGCGATTGCCACGTGTCATGGCCGACCTCGCTTGTTTCATGCCGATGAAAGAGTGGCGGACACCCCGGCTTAAAAAGCCGGGATGCCTGTCGCCGGAATTAAGATCAGCGGTTCAGATCAGTTGGCGACCGCACCGACCTCGCGGTCCCAGCGTTCCAGCAGCGCCTTGCGCTTGGCCGGGTCGCCATAGGTCTTGAAGTCATAGTCGATGAGTTTGATGTCCTCGAACTTCGGCGCTTCCTTCGGCACTTCCGCCGTCTTGTTGGAGGGCAGCTGGAAGGACTTGGCATCCTTCATGCGCGACTGCACTTCCGGCTTCAGCGCCCAGTCGTACCAGGTCTTCGCATTGTCGAGGTTGCGCGCACCCTTGATGATCGACATGGAGCCGATTTCATAACCCGTGCCTTCGCAGGGCGCGATGGACTTGACCGGGAAGCCTTCCGCTGTCTGCGCCACCGCATCATGCATGAAGACGATACCGAGCGCCGTCTCGCCACGCGCCGCCGCCTTGACCGGCGCGGAACCGGACTTGGTATATTGCGAGATATTGGCGTTGAGCTTCTTCAGATAGTCGATCGCCTGATCCTCGCCCATGATCTGCACCAGCGACGCCAGCGCCGTATAGGCGGTGCCGGACGAATTCGGATTGGCGATCTGGATTTCGCCCTTGAGTTCCGGCGCCAGCAGATCGGCCCAGCACTTCGGCTCCTTGTAACCCTTGGACTTGAAGATTTCGGTATTGTAGCCCCAGCCCAGCGCGCCGGCATAAACACCGACAGTTCTGTAACCGGTGCTTTCCGCCTGCTTCACGGCCCAGTCCTGCAACTGGTCCAGCATCGGCGACTTGTATTCGAGCGTCAGGTTCTCGGACGCCGCCTGCATGTGCGGATCGCCGGTGCCGGCCCACCAGATGTCCGTCTTCGGGTTGCGGGCTTCCGCGCGCACCTTGGCATAGGTCTCGCCCGAAGACAGGCGCACCATATTGACCTTGATGTCGTGTGACTTTTCAAAGTCGCCCTTCATCTGTTCGCAGATCACGACATCGGCCGAGCAGATCAGGTTGAGTTCGCCCGCCGCCTGCGCGGAAACGGCGCTCAGTGCCGTGCCGGCAAAAAGCAGGGTGGAAAGTATCGTCAGTCGCATGGTTATCCTCCTGTAGCTTGCGTCTGAATTCCTGGGTGCGCGGACATGGCGCTGCCGGTCGCGGCGCCTTGCGGCACGCGCGCTGTCTTTTTGAGGTGTTGGTTTTGGCCCTACTGGGTCTGGGTCGGGTGGATTTCGCTGTCGAAGCGGCTCAATAACCGACTTCGCTCTTCCGGCTGTCCGAAGGTGGCGAAGTCGTAATCCACCATCTTGATCATCGATATATCAGGTGCGGTCAGCGGCAATGTCGCCCGGGCGTTGGAAGGCACCTGGTTCTGGCCGGCAGCAGCCCCGGTCGCCTGCCCTTCCGGGCTCAGCGCAAATTCCACGAAATCCTGCGCAAGCGCCGCGTTGCGATTGCCCTTGACGATGCTGACAGCCCCGATTTCATAACCGGTGCCCTCGCACGGCGCGACGATCACCAGCGGAAAACCTTCGATCTTCTGGGTCACGGCATCATGCATGAAGGAAATCCCGATCATGATCTCGCCCCGCGCCGCCGCCTTGACGGGCGCTGCACCAACCTTGGTATAGCTCACGACGTTCAGGTTGAGCTTTTCCATGAAACCGAAGGCCTCCTCCTCGCCAAACAGCTGGACGAGAGTGGCCAGCATGGTGAAGGCCGTGCCTGAATAGTTCGGATTGCCGGTCAGGATATGGCCGCGATAGACATCCTTCGCCAGATCCTTCCAGCAGGTCGGCGCCGGCAGATTGTTCTTCGCAAGCAGTTCCGAATTATAGGCAAAGCCCAGCGCACCGGCATAAATTCCCGCAGACCGCGATCCCGACATCACCGAGAAATTCTGCGCCCAGGGCAGCAAATCCTGCTGGTGGGCGGGCCGGTATTCATCCAGCAACCCTTCAGAACCCGCCTGCAAATGGGTGTCGCCAGTACCGCCCCACCAGACATCGACAGTGGGATGGGATCGTTCAGCACGAATCTGATCGAGAATTTCGCCGGTGCTCTTGCGCACCATCGAAATCTCAAGACCGGCCCTGGCTTCGAAAGCCCGCTGCATGGTCAAGCACCAGGCCTCGTCGACGCCGCAAAGGACGTTCAACTTCGGTTCGGCCATGCCATGCCCTGCGCCGCACAGCCATAGGACCATGCTCGCCGCAAGTGCGGTCAATGCTTTCAATCAAGCCTCCCTGCCCGGAACCTCCCCGTTCCAGTCTCCACCTACAGCATGTCACATCCTGTCCGCACCGCAATCGAAGAATGGTTACCAATCTTTCACCGCACCGCCGAACAAGATTACAGATATTACAATTATGACAGGGGAGATAACCAGCGAGCCTTTGAAGATCGCCGCCGCCATGCCTATGATGATGGCGGGAGGAAAGTGCAGTGCTTAATCAGAAGGTTCGCATTCTGATCGTCGAGGACGATCCGGATATGGCCGAGCTCATCTCGGACCTCATTGAGGCGGAGGGCTGGCTGCCCACCTGCGCGCGCTCCGCCGAGGAGGCGGACGAGATATTGGCAAGGGACAGGATGCAGCTTGTGCTGGTCGATCACAATCTGCCTGGCACGTCCGGACGCACCTTTGCCCAGCGGCTGCGCAGCCAGATCGACATCGGCATCGTCATGGTCACCGCCGCCGGCAGCGCCGCCGACCGGGTTCTCGGGCTTGAGACCGCAGCCGACGATTATGTTGTCAAACCCTTCGAACCGATCGAACTCACGGCCCGGATCAAAGCCGTACTGCGCCGAACGATCCCTTCGCTGAAACAGGAAAAGGACAGCGATCATGGGCGCGGGGCGCTTCGCCTTGGCGACTGGGCAATCGATCTCGATGCACGCCGCGCCGTCTGCCTCGCGGACCGCAGCCGTACACTGACCACCGCCGAATTCGCGCTTCTGGAAATACTGGCGGAAACACCCAACCAGCCCGTCAGCCGCTCCCAGATTCTCGACAGGCTGGGTTCGGAGAGCGACCGTTATATCGACAGAAATGTCGACGTGCTGGTGCTGCGGCTCAGGCGCAAGATCGAGATCAATCCCGACCTGCCGCGTCACATCAAGACGCGGCGCGGCAAGGGTTATGTTCTGCACACCGACGAGGGCGAGCTTTCCCCGTGATCAGCCGCTCCTTCCTTTCCTCCATCGCCTTTCGCCTGCCCTTTGCGATCGTCTTTACCTGCCTCCTCGTCTTCAGCCTTTCCGCCATCGCCATTTATGGCCTGCAGCGCGCCCGCGATGAAATGGCGGCCTATGGGTTGCAGGCTTTTTCCAGTCTCGCCAAGGCGTCGCTGGTCTCGCGGCAGGTCTCCGATCTCGTCTCCAGCGCACCGTTCCTGATGAACGCCGCCTCGCCCTATCGCGTTTCCAGCGAAAGCCGCTCGGTGGTCCAGCAGGTCGATATTTTGCTCGAAATGACAGGACCGGACAGCGGCGAACGGATCACCCGTGGCTTTGCCAGCGAACGCATCGTCGAACTCCTCCAGATCATCCGGGAACAGACGCTCGATCTTGCGAAGGACGCCGATGCGGCACAGGGTCACAAGGCGGAAGCGGCAGCGGCGCTCGGCGAAATCGCCACCGGTCAGGGCATCCTCGATCCGGAACTGCGCCGGCGAATGAACGGCATCGTACAGGCCGCATCCGCATCCGACAGCCTTTTCCAGCTTGGCGAACTGCGCCGCCGCTACGTGGCGGAAACGACGGCGCGCCAGCAGGGTTATCCCGGCGAGCGCCTGCCCATGGCCGAACTACAGCCCTACGAGCGGGTCTTCGAGGCCCAGAGCCGCTACCTTCTGGAAATGTTCGCCATCCGCGCCTCGGTCTCCCGCCTTCACACCGTCTCGCGGGATCTTTCCCATGTGACAGAAACCCAGGGCGATGCGGTTGCGCGCAGCCTGAACGAAGACCTGATTTCGACCTCCGATGCTCTCAACCGGCTGCTGATCATTGTCGCCGTCGCCTCGCTTCTGGTTCTCATCGTGGCGATCTTCTCGATCCGCTCGGTGATGCGTGTCTCGCGCGGGATCGTGACGCTCTCCAACGGCATGAATGCCCTCGCCAAGGGAGATAAGGATGTCGGCCCGCCCTCCTATACCGGTCCCGAGACGGAGTTGATCCGGCTGCTCGATGCGTTTCGCGCCTTCCATGACAGCGTCGACCGCGTCTCGCGCCTCAGGCGTACGGCCGAAGCGGCAGCCCGCACCATCCGCTCGACCTTCCGCACCATGAACGAGGGAATTGCGCTGTTCGATCCGGCCGGCCGGCCCATCACCATGAATCGTCGCATCATCGAGCTCGTCGGACGCTCCGGCTCATCGCGAAAACTGCCGCTTCGCCGGTTTGTCGAACCGATCCCGGAAATCGACCCGGCTCTGCTGCCCTTCTATGCAGAGCCGGGAGAACTGCTCGACCGCGCAGTCCTGCGCCATCGCACCGACGATCAGCGGGTGATCGAAGTATCGATGTCACGCCAGCCGGATGGCGGCATCGTGCTGCTCGCCCGCGATGTGACCGCTCTCGATCGTCAGGAAGCGGAAGCCGTCAAAGCCCAGAGGCTTGATGGCATCATGCGCATGACCCATCAGGTCAGCCATGAGGTCGGCAACATGATCGGCATCATCACCGGCAGTCTAGGACTTCTGGAGCGCGAAGCCGGTTTCAACGATCGCCAGAAGCGACACATCGCCCGCATCCGCAAGGCGGCGGATCGCGGCCGGTCTCTGGCCAGCAGCATGCTTACCATCGGCAGCCAGCAGCCGATTCATCCAAGCGTCATCAATGTCGCCAGCCTGCTGCGCGGCATGGCCGATATTCTGGAAATCGCCGTCGGCCCCAAATGCAGGATCGCGCTCGATATCGATGGCGATCTTCCCTTGATACCGCTGGACCCGGCCCTTTTTGAGCAATCCATCCTCAATCTATGCCTCAATGCCGCAGCCGCCATGCCCGATGGCGGCCTGATTTCAATCGAGGCTGCCTCCGGCAAAGATACGCTGGTGATCGCCGTCACCGACGAGGGCATCGGCATGACGCCGGAGGCCGTGGACAAGGCCTTCGAGCCCTATTTCACCACGCGGGGCGACCATGGCGGTGCGGGTCTCGGCCTCGCCATGGTCTACGGGTTCGTGCGCCAGAGCGGCGGCGAAGCGCATATCAGTTCCAGACCCGGCGAAGGCGCAAGGGTTGAACTGACATTCCCGGCAAATGCCGGTCACACCTAGCGGGCAAGCTGTGCGGATTCGATCGAATCCGCCAGTATTTCCAGCCCAAGGTCGATTTCCGAATCCGATACCGTCAACGCCGGCGCAATGCGGAAGACGCCGCCCATGCCAGGCAGCTTGACGATGTTCATGCTGAGGCCACGCAAAATCGCCTCCTGCATGATGCGCGCACCGAGTTCGAAACCGGGGGCTTTCGTATGCCGGTCGGCGACGACCTCAAGTCCGAGCAAAAGCCCGCGCCCGCGCACGTCTCCAACGCATTCGAACCGCTGCTGCAGCGAGAGCAGCCCCTCCTTCAAACGGTTCCCGCGGGCAATCGCCTGTTCCACCAGCCCATCACGCGCCACCACATCGAGAACCGTCACGCCGACAGCGGCCGGCAGGGGATCGGAAACATGGGTCGTATAGAACAGGAAACCCCTCTCGAAGGCCTTCTGTTCGACCTCTGCGCTCGTCATCACCGCCGCAAGCGGCAGGCCGGCGCCGAGCGTCTTCGACAGCGTCATGATATCGGGCGTCACACCATCGCGCTGGAAGGCGAACATATGCCCGGTCCGGCCAACACCGGTCTGGGCTTCATCGAGGATGAGCAGCATGCCGCGCTCCTCGCACTTTTTCTTTAGCGCAGCGAGATAACCGACCGGCAGCTCGAGGATACCGCCGCTCGACAGGATCGGTTCGGCAATGAAGGCGGCAAGATTGCCGGTCGACTGGCGATCGATCAGTTCGAAGGCATCGTCGAGTTCCGCCTGCCAGTCATTCGATCCATCGGGATTCTTGAAGCGCGGACGATAGGCATTCGGCGCGGGAATAACAAGTGAACCGGCCGTGGCCGGGCCATAACCCCTGCGGCCGGCGCTATAGGTAGCGGAGGCCGCAGCGCCGGTCATGCCGTGCCAGCTCTGCGCGAAAGCGACGATTTCATGCCCGCCGGTGACGAGCTTCGCCATGCGAATCGCCGCCTCATTGGATTCAGCCCCGGTGGTCAACAATTGCACGCGATCGAGACCCGGCGCGAGCGCCGCCAGCCGCGCCGCCAAGTCGACGACCGGGCGGGACAACATGCCGGAAAAGAGATGTGCGACCGATGCCATCTGCCGGTTGACGGTGGCGACGATATCCGGATGGGTATGCCCGAGCAGAGCGCTCATCTGGCCGGAAGTGAAATCGAGAATGGCGCGCCCATCCGCATCATAGACGAAACTTCCCTCAGCCCGTTCGACGATGATCTCCTCGAAGGCCGGTCCGTAGCGGGTCAGATGTTTATTGGCAGCTTCCCAGAAAGCCGGTTCGTCATTGAGCGAGGCGAAGTTCTTCGCAAGCTTGTCCATGGCACATTCCCCAAGAGTTTATCTTGCCCAAACATAACAACCCATTGCCACCTCAGTCCAATTGATAGTATTTTACTCCGATATTGATAATTTTGATATCGCCATGCTCGACCTTACGCTGCTGAAGAACTTTATCATTGTCGCTCGCACGGGCTCCATCAGCGTCGCCGCCGCGCAGATCGGACGCACCCAATCCGCGCTCAGCACCCAGATGCAGCGGCTGGAAGATCTGGTCGGCCATACCCTGCTGCAGCGAACGGGTTCGGGAGTGCGTATGACCGCGGCGGGCGAGAGACTGCTTGCCCATGCCAGCGCCCTGCTTGCCCGGCATGATGAAATCCTTGCCGATATGGGCGAGGCAACGCTGCAGGGAACCGTGAGCCTTGGCTGCCCTGAAGATTATTCCATCGCCTTCCTGCCGGAACTGCTGAGAGGCTTCTTCGGCACCTACCCGAAAGTCGATCTGCGCATGGTCTGCGCGCCCACGACGGAATTGCGTCCCCTCCTGCAGCGCCGCCAGATCGACATGGCGCTGGTTTCGCAATCCGATCCGGATCACCGCGACGTGCTCCGCAGGGAAAGCTTCGTCTGGGTGGCGGACAGGCCGGAGCCGGATCTCCTCGCCAAGGACGTGCTGCCGCTGGCGCTCTCCGCGCCCGTGACGCTGGATCACCGCGCGGCATGCGACGCCATGGAAGCCGCCAATCGGCGCTACCGCGTCGCCTTCGCCAGCAACAGCCTTTCCGGCCTCATCGCAATCGCGCGCTCCGGCCACGCCATCAGCGTGCTGACAAGGACAGCCGTTCCAGCCGACCTTCATATCGTCAAAAGCGGGCTACCACCCCTGCCGACGATCGGCATTGCCATCGAGTTTGCCGACACGCAGACATCGTCGGCAGCCGGGGCGCTGGGCGATCACATCCGCACCGTTCTTCCCGGTCTCAGCCTCTAGCGTTAGGTTAATCCGGGTTTCGGAGCGACGGGCTGCCGTTATCAGTGGTTACCGGCGGCACGGGTCTCGAGATATTCACGACTTCCGTTTCAATCACGCAGGATACAATCGTCTGGAACTTCGCCAGGCTATCAAGCGGCTCCACCCTATCCTTGTACAACGATCCGGGCACCGGGCTTTACCCGGTTGTAAAGGTCGATGATATCCTGATTCAAAAGGCGAATGCAGCCGGCCGATACAGCCTTGCCGATTGAACCTGGATCATTCGTGCCGTGAACGCGATAATATGTGTCCCTGCCATCCTTATGCATATACAGCGCTCGGGCACCCATCGGGTTCGACGGGCCGCCATCGACTCCATCCTTGTTCGGGCCGTAATGCGCGGGGTTCCTTGCGACCATCTCAGGTGTTGGGATCCACCGGGGCCAGGCAGCTTTTCTCGCAATAATCGCGTCGCCACCATCGAAGGCGCGCGCAACTGGGCCGACACCAACGGCATATCGGATCGCCTTATTGCCGGGTTGAATCAGATAAAGGAAACGTGCTCGCTGATCGACGATGATAGTACCGGGCTTTTCGTCCGTGGTATAGCTTACGACCTGCCGCACGAACTCAGGATTCATTTTTCCGGTATTAACGCCGGCAATATGAAAACCGGCATCGGTCTTTTCGCCATACATAAGCATCGGGTCGGTTCCGATTGGGGCTGCCTCCCGATCTTCGACACGCTCATTGGAAGGGCGCGGCGCGGCGCCGGGAACACGGTCGGCATTGCTTGCGCAAGCGGTGAGGAAGATTGCCAACGCGACGGCCATCGGCCTGCGAGGAGAAACAATTGGTCGAATCATGGGAGCCTACTGGAATTGGTTGGAGCCTATAAAACTTGGCTGAAGCTCCAACCTTAAGGCTGCCTTAAACGGTAGTCCCGTCACTCCTGCGGCAGAACGAGCGTCACGACGAAACCGGAATCAGTCTGACGAAAATCAAGCTCCCCGCCGAGCTTTCGCATCGCCATGTCGACAATCGCCAGGCCAAGGCCGCTGCCCTCGCCATGGGCCGAATGTCCTCGCTTGAACCGCTCCCTGACAGTCGCCTGATCTTCCGGATTTATGCCCTGCCCTTGATCCGTCACGTCGATTTCGACCTTGGGACCGTTCTTCAGTGCACAAATCTCAACGCTTGAGCCTTCCGGCGAATACTGAATCGCATTCTCGATCACGTTGCGCAGGGCCAGACGCAGGAGATTCACGTTTCTCAAGGTCACCATTTCATCCGGTTGCATGCGAAGCTTCACGGAGATGCCACGCCTGCTGCTCTGGGCTTCAAGATCGGAACGAATGTCCTCCATTATCCCTGCGAGCCGTACCGTCTCGATCCGATCGCCGCGATCCGCCGAATCGACGAGCGCCAGGTCGATAAGCTGGCGGACAAGACGCCCGGTCCGGTCAACGCTCGTCGAAATATGCGCCAGCGCCTTGTCTCGAACATCATCCTCTTTACTCCGCAGCGCCACCTGAGCCTGGGTCTTCAATCCGGCAAGCGGGGTCTTCAACTCGTGGGCGGCATAGGCGATAAACGTCTTCTCACGCTCACGGGCTGCTTCCACACGCAGGAAGAGGGAGTTCAGCGATCTGAGCAATGGCTTGATTTCGCTGGGCGTGTCCCTGTTTTCTATGGCGTGCAGTTCATCTGCAGACCTCAACCCCAATGACATGGCAATCCTGTTGAGCGGTCCCAGCCCCTGTCCAACACTCAGCCAGATCAGCACCGCAAGGATCGGCAAAATGGCAATGGCTGGAACAAGTTGCCCCTTGACCACATCGGCAACCAGCCTGTCGCGTATCTCCAGACTGTCGCCCACAAGAACACGGGCATTGAGGTTCGGATTCACGACCGCAAAGACACGCCAGCGGACACCATCGACGATGGTTTCGCTAAACCCGTCGCGATTGTCTGTGAGCGATTCACGCGGCGCACTTTCCGACCGGCTGACGAGTTGCCCCTGAAGCGACCAGATCTGGCAGGAGAGCTGCCGTCGGTAGTCCCCCTGGAGATCGAACGGCAAGGTGGTGTCATTGGCTTTCGTGTCATCCACGGCGGCAGCCACATTGATATGGTGATCGGTGAGGAGCGAGCTGACCATGCGGGCGGCTTCCATCAGTCGCGCGTCCAGCACCCGCTCGACCTGATGCTGCACGCTGAAATAGGTCCACATGACGGCAAGCAGCCAGAGGGCTCCCGTCGTCGCCAGCAGGATCGCAAAAAGCCGCAACCGGATCGAACGCATCAGGGCATCCCCAATCTGTAGCCAACTCCGCGCACCGTTTCGATGGCGGCGCTTCCAAGTTTGGCGCGCAGCTTATGCACATGCACCTCGATCGTGTTGCTCTCCACATCCTCCTGCCAGCCGTAGAGACGCTCTTCCAGTGCCTGTTTGGAGTGAATTGCCTGGGGACTTTCCATGAGCGCATGAAGAATCGAGAACTCGCGGCGCGACAGGATTACGGTCGACCCATCCCGAAGAACCTGCATCGAAGCGGGATCCAGCGTCAGCCCTCGCAGACTGATCTGCGCACTCGCCCGCCCGGCGGCGCGGCGCATGATCGCCCGCAGACGGGCGGCAACCTCATCCAGATCGAAAGGTTTGCCAAGATAATCGTCGGCACCCGCATCCAAACCGTCGATGCGGTCTCCAACCTCATCCTTGGCCGTCAGGAGCAGGACGGGAATCCGGTTTCCACTGCGACGCAAGCCGTTCAGGACATCCAGCCCGGAACCGTCCGGAAGCATCCGATCAAGAACGACCGCATCGAAATTATCCGTCGCCAGCGCCTCCGACGCATCGGCGGCCGTTGTCACGCCGTCCGCGACAAAGCCGCTCAGCTTCAAACCTTCCCGTAACCCGTCGAGCAGGATCGGATCATCTTCGACAATGAGAATTCGCAATCACGCCTCCGCAAGCGGTCCATCCAATTTTGCCATGCGCGCCCCAGCTTAAGCCTGCCTTAAGCTCCCGGCGAGATCAGTCCCGGCATGGAAGAATACATGAAAGGATATGCCGGATGCGCATATTGGCGTTCACATTTGCGATTCTGGCGCTTTTCAGGGTCGTCTCCCCGGCGTCCGCGCTGGAAACACCACTTGCCATGGACCAGGCGTTCAAGGCAACGGTCGAGCGGGGAAACGACGGCCGCGCGATCATTCGCTGGGCGATCAATGACGGCTATTATCTCTACCGTGACTATCTGAGCGCAGAAGACGAGGACGGACGCAAACTGGAAATACAGTCCCTCCCCGGCGAGATGAAAGAAGACCCCAGTTTCGGCTTTACCGAGATTTACTACAAGACCGCAACGGCATCGATCGCCGAAGCGCCGGCAAAATTCCGCCTTACCTATCAGGGTTGCCAGGACAAGGGGCTCTGCTATCCGCCGACCACCAAAACGGTCGACATGGCAAGCCTGACCGTAGGCGCTGAAGGTGTGTTTTCCCAAAACAGCTTCGCTAAAGCTGCACAGGCTTCGGCCGGCGTCTCCATGGACGCGACACAGGAAGGATTTTCGCTGGCGGAGGATAGCGCGCAGACGGCGGTCGATCTGCTGCTGGCGGATGGCGGATTGATCCTGCTTCTTGCCGGATTTCTCGGCTTCGGATTGCTGCTCGCCTTCACGCCATGCGTTTTCCCGATGTATCCGATCGTTGCGGCCATGCTCGCCCGGGAAGGCGAAAAACTGACCGCGCGGCGCGGCTTCCTGTTGTCCGTGTCTTATGCGCTTGCGCTTGCATCCGCCTTCGGGCTGATGGGAATGGCCGCCGCATGGTCAGGGCAAAACCTTCAGGTCGCACTGCAATCGACCTATGCCGTAGCCGCGATATCCATCCTGTTCGCCGTCCTCGCGCTCGCAAATTTCGGCCTTTTCCACATTCAGCTTCCCACCGCAATCTCGGCCCGGTTTGCGAAATCGCCGCAGGGCGCGAGCACGATTCCCGGCGCGATGCTGCTCGGCTTCTCCTCGGCATTGCTCATCGGACCTTGCGTCACGGCTCCCCTGGCAGGTGCGCTTCTCTATATTGCCCGCACCGGTGATGTCGTCATCGGCGCCGCGGCACTATTCGCCCTTGGACTGGGCAAGGGGATTCCACTCGTCATCATGGCGACCGCAAGCGGCAAGGCGCTGCCGAAAGCAGGGCTGTGGATGGAAAAAGTGCGCCAGATTTTCGGCTTCATGTTTCTGGCCACCGCGCTTTGGCTGGCAACGCCGCTCATGCCCGAACGGCTGACATTGCTCGGATGGGCAATACTTGCCCTTTCCTTCGGCGTTTTTGCTTTCGGTGCAGGGGCCGGCGATCCGAAGTCCGGTGTGAGCGTGCTTTCCCGCACGACGGGTCTCGCATCCATCATCTGGGCAATTCTGATCTTCGTCGGTCTCGGCATCGGTGCAACGGATCCGCTCTCTCCCCTGAAGCCGCTGAGTTCCACCAGCGGCTCCGGATCGCTCGCATCGATAAAGAAAAGCGACTTCCAGAAGGTTTCCTCCATCGCAAGCCTGGGAGCCCGGCTCGACAGCTCGCCGCCACAGGAACCGACACTCCTCTATGTGACAGCGGACTGGTGCGTGACCTGCCGCACGATCGAGCGCTCACTTCTGACCGCACCCGATGTGGTTGAAGCGTTGAAGGGAGTGAACCTCGTCAGCCTGGACCTGACAAAACTGGACGCGAATAAACAGGCGTTGCTTTCGACATTGAAGGTGGTCGGCCCGCCCACGATGGTTTTTCTCGACAGCAACCGAAGGGAGCCGGAAGCAACACGGCTGATCGGCGAATTCTCGGCCGCAGATCTGGCAGCATCCGCTCGCAGGGCACAGGGATCGCCTCCGTGAACGACGTCGCGATCAATCCTGCCGCATTGCCGGTATCCAATAATCCAACAAGGAAAATTCTGGTGTTTTCACGACGCGATTTCATGGCCGGCGGACTGGCGGCTTTTAGCGGAGTGCTGGTGTCTGCAGGAGACGGTTTCGCACAGCAAGTCAGCACGGACGAGGTGTTCTTCGACAGGGACGCACCCGTGCTTGGAAATCCCAAAGGCAAGGTCACGATTGTCGAATATTTCGATTATCAATGCCCCTACTGCAAGACTTCACATGCCATGGTGAAAAAGGTTGTCGCACATGACGGCGACATCAGGCTTGTTTTGAAGGACTGGCCGATCTTCGGCGGCGCATCTGTCTTCGCGGCACAGGCGGTGCTGGGGGCCGCCCAGATCGGTAAATATGAAATCGCCATGGAAGCGCTGATGAAAACAAAAGCGCGTATTTCCGAAAACGATGTCGAAAAGGCCCTGACCGGCGCCGGATTGGCGATGAAAGACATCGCCGCAGCGGTGAACAGCAACAACAGGAAAATCTCCGCGCTGCTCGATCGAAACTATCGCCAGGCGCTCGCCTTCAACTTTGTCGGCACGCCATCCTTCGTCATCGGCAAGACGATCTATCCCGGTGTTCTGGATGAGAAAGGCCTCAAGGCCGCCATTAAACAGGCCCGGTCATAATTCGCAAATCTCCACCGGAACAACGCCCCCCTTCATCGTGACTGTCAGGGGAGTTGCCAGTCGAAATCGTCCTAAGGAACCCTTCGATGCCCTATAGTTATCTCACACGAAATTTCCCGATCGCTGCCTTTCTGTCGAGCCTGCTGCTTGCTTCCCCTTCCCCGGCGCAGGATGCGGCGAAGAATGGATCGAACGACGGACTTCCGGCAATTCTTCATTCTATCGAGCTTCAGGGCATTAGAATCCTCGGAGAAATGGATGTTCCGGGAGGGCTGAGAGGATTTGCCGCAAAAGCCGGAGCACAACCGATCGCGATCTATTTGACACCCGACAATAAACACGTTGTCGTCGGCACCCTGGTCGACGCCACGGGACAGGACATGGCTGCGGCGCAAATGAAGAAAATGGTCGAGAAGCCGATCCTGGAAGATGGCTGGAACCGGCTTTCCAAGTCAACCTGGGTTCAGGATGGAAAGGCCGATGCACCCCGCATCGTCTACACTTTCACCGATCCCAATTGCCCCTATTGCAACAAATTCTGGCAGGCGGCGCGTCCATGGATCAACAGCGGCAAGGTTCAGTTGCGGCACATCATGGTCGGCGTCATCAGACAGGATTCACCTGCAAAGGCGGCCGCCATACTCGAAGCGAGGTCTCCTTCAGAGGCATTGAAGGAAAACGAACTGAAGCACAAGGATGGCGGCATCGCCCCTCTGCAGTCCGTAAAAGAACAGACCACGGCCAGCCTCGACCGCAACGCCAATCTCATAACCGAACTTGGCTTCGGAGGCACGCCCGCAATCGTCTTCAAAAAAGCCGATGGCACCATCGGAACCGTTGCGGGAATGCCGCAAGATTCAGCGCTCGAAATGATTCTGGGTCCGAGATAATTGAGAATTCGAGAAAGAGACGCTCTGGCGAACCGCAAATCAAACGCATCGAATATGCAAATGTAAGGATGACTATTATATAAGCGACCCGCCATGTCGTGTGCGGCCGTCATCAATCTTTGCCCGCTTGGCGACAACAAAAAACTCCCGGCGCGTTTGCTCCGGGAGTTTTGGATATTTGGTTGCGGGGACCTGAGTCCACGGAGACTTGTAATTTTCAGACGGATAGGATGCCGCTAAAATGACTTCTACTTTGCGCGCATAACAAGGGCGGTTGGCCTCTATTCCTGCTGTCGAACTCGTTTCGATGCGATACCTATCCATTCATAAAGGATGCCCTGGTCCAGTTTCGAAAAGCGCGCTCGATGTTTTAACCACTCCAGCGAGTCACCAGGATTACAGCGGGCATAGTCCTTCCGAATAAGTGCCTCACAATCTTCGCGAAGCCCTAGGTCAGACGGTTCGATCTGGAGCATCAGGCCGTTCGCCGACAGATGCAGCGCCGGTTGCTCGGTCCCGCTCATCGCCGACCTCCGACTTCGTCGATATGAAGCAGGAGATCTGCCGGATCGTCATAGACACGTATTGCACCCGCGTCTCTCAGCTCTTCCTTGCCGTAGCCGCCGCTTAGCAGGCCAACCCCGAGAGCGCGCGCACGAACCGCTGCAAGCATGTCCCAGATACTATCGCCTACAACCACCGCTTTACCGATATCGACGCCAAGCGCGTCTGCTGCGGCAAGGAATAAATCGGGATCAGGCTTGGCATACTTGACCATATCCCGAGTGATGACGGGAAACGACGACGTGTCCACTCCAAGCGCAGCAATGTTTACTGATGCCGTCTCCATCCGGCCACTGGTCGCAATTGCAAATGGGATTCCGGCGTCAGCCAGCCAGCGCAGAAGTTCGCTGGCGCCTGGAAGGGGATGAATTTTGGAGCCCAACCGGCGATATGCCTCCGTATGGCGATGTCTCAGTCGCTCGTTTAGCGCGTCCGTAATCTCAATTCCGGTCTCACGAAGCAACTGATTGGTGAACAGTCCTCCGCTCATTCCGATCTTTCGATGGATCCGCCAGACGGAAAGATCGATCCCCTCCTCATCGAGAGCCTCCTTCCAGGCGAGAACGTGCTGATAGACGCTGTCGACCAACGTGCCATCCAAGTCAAAAAGAAAAGCATGATCTATCCGCATCGTAGTTCTCCCTACAGGTTTTCGCGCCGTTAGGCCGCGAATTGTATGAAGCAATGCCTATGCCAATGTTGCGGGTCCGAAAAATCAGCTAGTTATCAATCCAGCCATGACGGCAACGGACAAAGTGTCCCGAATTTCGTGGCAAAATGTCCTGCCGGACCGTCCCCCAATTTTGACGAAATATTTGATTTTACTGTTTTATTGTGCTGAGCTTCATTCATGAAGTCGTCGTTCTATATACTCCATACTTAAAATCGAGCGCCTCGATGCGATTGAAGCGGGGATTGAATGAAGCTCAGCTATGAACTGCTGCTTGCCAGTGCCGAATGGATCGTGCGCCTGGGCGCGCTTATTGTTATCCCGCAACGGCGCTCCCCCTCCTCTGCCCGGGCATGGCTGCTTCTGATTTTCTTTCTGCCGATCCCAGGGCTCATTCTGTTTCTGGCAATCGGAAACGACCGCTTCCCGAAATGGAGACGGGCACGGTTTCAGTCCCTGCGACCATTCTTCGAGGCGACGGCAGATAGCTTGAAGCCCTTTCAGGCATTTCTTGACGCAAGGCAGCCTGTTGCTGAACTCGCAACCGCTCTTGGGCGATTTCTCGCCACAGATGGAAACAGGATTGAGTTGATCGACGACTATGACGGCGTGATCGACAGGCTTGTTGAAGATATCGATGCATCGACGTCAACGGTGCATCTACTGGTCTATATCTTTGCCGATGACGTCGTTGGCCAGAAAATTGCCGACGCGCTTGGTCGCGCGAGGGCACGCGGGGTCGATGTAAAGGTCATGTTCGATCCGGTCGGATCGCACCATTGGCGACGCGGCACGCTGCGGATGCTTCATGCACAAGGCGTTTCGGCGCGTGAAGCCCTTCCGTTGCACTTCATCAGGTTCCGTTCTCGTGGCGACATGCGCAATCATCGCAAGCTATTCGTCATCGATGGTCAAATCGGTTATGCGGGTTCACAGAATCTGGTTGCGAAAGATTTCCGCAAAGGGATTACCAATCATGAGTTGGTCGTACGGGTGCAGGGGCCGGTTGTCGCGGTGATGGATGCGGTCGTCAAAGGCGACTGGAGCATTGAGACAGGAGAGCCTGCAACGGCCGGGAGCGTTCGCCCCCAACAAGCCGGGTCTGCGCAGGCGCAACTCCTGCCGAGTGGAGAGGATTATCGGCTGGAGGGCTTTGAATCCCTGCTGGTCTGGCAAATCCATCAGGCGCGCGAGCGCATCGTTCTGGTGACACCGTACTTCATTCCGGATGAGGATATCCTTGGCGCCTTGCGGACAGCCGTCGTCCGTGGCGTGACTGTCGACATTGTCCTATCGAAGGTGATCGATCAGCGTTTAGTCAGGCTATCACAGTGCTCTTACTATGAGGATCTGCTGGGTGCCGGCGTGAAGATCCATCTTTATCGCGACTATTTATTGCACGCGAAGAACGTCGGTATCGACGACAATCTTGCAATCGTGGGATCGAGCAATGTCGATCTGCGCTCATTCCAGTTGAACGAAGAAGTCAGTCTGTTGCTATACGACGCCGATTCAATCCAGCGTGTCGACGCGATCCAGCGGAAGTATATGGAGAGCGCAGATACTCTCGATCTCGACACATGGAGAAAACGGCCACGATTGCGCAAAGTGGGCGAAAATGCAGCCCGGATGGTCAACTCGCTTTTTTAGTAACCGCCTGCGCCACCGGCCCTTATCAAGACACGGCGTGCGGCCCCGCTGCGCAGGCTGAAACTTTGTAATGGCGAGCCAACTATCGATCCTGATCACGCGCCTCGGCTATGGTCTTGTCGATCAGGCCTTCATGGTGTCGAATGAAGTCGTCGCGGGTCATCCCGGAAGCCTTCCAGGCTTCCTGAAGGTTGGAATCCCTGTCCAGCCATTGATTGCGGACCTGATGATCAAGTTTATGACGCCGGGCGTCCTGTGATCCATGTGATGCTCTGTCATGATCCTTGGACATTCTTTAGTCCTCCAAATTCGTTGAACGATTTTACCCACCGCTTCCGCGATGCCCGTGTTCTGTCGAGAATCGCGGCTCGGTTGTGAAAACCGGTGATCGATCCCAAAGAAATAAGTCCTGACTTCCGGATCGCTCACCGGCCTGCCGATAGACGCCAACCGCCTGATATGGAATTGACACGCGGCCGGGCTCTCGTAGACAGGTCAGGGTGCGTTAATCCCAGTTGGCCTCCTTCGCCCACTTGTCGACCTCTTTTCGAACCTCCTCCTTGTCGAGCCCGTAGAGATCCTGGAGCTTGCCTTCCAACCGCTCACGGTCACCATCGATGATATCGATGTCATTGTCGGTAAGCTTGCCCCAGGTTGTCTTGATTGCACCTTTTGCAGCCTTCCAATTTCCCTCAATACGATCCCAATTCATTTTCGACTCCTTGAGTTTCGCTTCGGTATCAAAGCCTCCGATACGGTCGATCCAAAGATCAAAAGCTTTGTAGCGACACGGAAGCAACCGACGTGCCATTTCGGAAAAACTCATGAAATCAGACCGTTAATTCCATGTTCCGTTCGATGAAGGACAAATTATCGAAGTCAGCGCGGCCAAGTTGTCCTAATGACCCGTTGAGAGGTTGAATGCCGTGAACTTGAGATAGCCGAAAGTCGCTCGTCACAGAAACAGCCGTGCATCATCCCTGTTGTATTCGGGTGCGTCCGAAAGGGTTGGACAAAAAGTCCGAGCCACACGGCATCATTGCAAATTTTTCAGGCTATCTTATTGATTTCAATATTTTTATTTTATTGGTATGTTTTTTGCTTCGTTGTCTCAGTGAAGAATTGAGCCGGCTGCAGAAGGCGATTGCGCAGAAAGCGCTCGCCCACATTCTGTCGAGTCACCAGGAGAAGGCAGGGATCAAAATGAGCGAAACTCTTACTCTCGATGACCATCAGGCAATTCGTGAATGGGCCGCCGCCCGAGCAGGTAACCCGGCCTTCATTTCAACGTCAGACGATAGCGCTCCTGTTCTGCGGATCGTATTCGAACCGGAGTATTTTGCCGATGTCGAACGTCCCCTGGATGCCGGAGGCCTGGAAGTTGTTGAATGGGACGACTGGTTCCGTGTCTTCGACGAGGAGAAGCTCGTCATGCTGGTCTCAAAGGAGCGCCCGGGGAAACTGGACAATTACCATCAGATTCTCAAAGCCTGATCTTTATTAGTTAAGCGCATGTCAGACCTTGTACCACCACACGCCAGCAAGCGCAGAATGGAATCGATGATCGATCCTTTCGGGCGCACGATCGCCTATCTCAGGGTATCGGTTACGGATCGCTGTGACTTTCGTTGCACGTATTGCATGGCGGAGCATATGACTTTCCTCCCCAAGAAGGACCTCTTGACGCTGGAGGAACTGGAGCGCCTATGTTCCGCTTTCGTAGACAAGGGGGTGCGCAAACTTCGACTGACGGGCGGAGAACCTCTGGTCCGGAAGAACATCATGCAACTGATCCAGCGACTATCGCGCCACCTGCAGTCTGGTGCGCTGGATGAATTGACACTGACAACCAACGGTTCGCAACTCGCGCGCTTTGCAGATGAGCTTGCCGATTGTGGCATCCGGCGGATCAATGTATCGCTCGACACCCTCAACCCGGAAAAGTTTCGGGCAATTACCCGTTGGGGCGAGCTCGCCCGAGTTCTCGAGGGACTTGATGCCGCAAGGCGGGCGGGTATCCGCGTCAAAATCAATACAGTTGCGTTGAAAGGCTTCAACGAGGCGGAAATTCCCGATCTGGTCCGCTGGGCGCATGGTCAGGGCATGGATCTCACCCTCATCGAGACCATGCCGCTAGGGGAAATCGAATTCGACCGTACCGATCAATATCTGTCGCTCTCGCAGGTGCGTGAAGACCTGTCGTCAAGGTTCACACTGACAGACGCGTCGTATCGAACGGGAGGTCCAGCTCGCTATGTGGCTGTCGCCGAAACCGGGGGAAGGCTTGGTTTCATTACACCAATGAGCCACAATTTCTGCGAAAGCTGTAACCGCGTCCGCCTGACCTGCACAGGCATGCTTTATATGTGCCTTGGGCAGAACGATGAGGCAGATTTGCGAAAGGCACTGCGCCAAAGCAATGGCGAACTGGATCTTGGCCGAGCCATCGACGAGGCGATTGCGCGTAAACCCAAAGGGCACGATTTCATCATCGATCGCGACCACAATCGCCCCGCTTTAGCGCGCCATATGAGTCTTACAGGTGGTTGAAAATTCCCGCACGCTTCGCCTAGCGTAGTTGGCGCAATATGACGGAGCCGAACAGACGTCGCGTCGTGGCGGTAATCACCAGTGCCAGAACCGCAAGCAAGAGCTGGTCAGCTGTGACGCCGGCGACATCATAACGCCAGATCTGAATTGCGGTTTCGAGATATGGAACCAGCACGTCACGCATGTCGATTTCACGGCCTATAACGTGAAGGAGTGATCATTCTTATGGAAACGTCGATCATGAAGGCTTATCCAACCAGCCAGTATCGGATGGCGACTGTTACCAGGCCGAGCGCCGCAACGCTCACGGCCCAGATCAAAAACATCCATCCGAGGCGTTTCCAGATCGATGAGGTTTCAGCCTGCATCAGTGATAACCATGCACGCCAGCCTTGCCGCGGAAAACCCAATAGGCCCAGGCGGTGTAGATCAGGATTATCGGAATGATGATCATGGCTCCGACAAGCATGAACCATTGGCTCTCAGGTGGCGCCGCCGCCTCCCAGATGGTGACCGATCGCGGCACGATATAAGGATAGATGCTGATCCCAAGGCCGGCCGCGCCGAGCAGGAACAGGGCGAGCGCCATGACGAAAGGCACCCGCTCCATTCCGCGTGCCAGGCTCCAGAAAAAGACGGCAGCCGAAATGATCACCAGCAGCGGCACCTGTGCCGTGACGAGCACGCCCGGGAATGCAAACCAGCGCCGCCAATAATCGTAAGTCAGAAAGGGCGTGGCAACGCTCACCGCGGCAAGAGCGGCAAGTGTTGCGATAGCAAGCCAGAACGCCAATCGACGCGCATGATTCAGGCTTGTGTTTTCCGTCTTCCAGACCAGCCACGATGCTCCCAGCAGAGCATATCCTATCACCAGGGCAATACCGGTAAGAAGGCTGAAGGGACTGAGCCAATCGAGCCAGCCTCCTGCATAGGCATGGTTCTCGACGTGAATACCCTGCAGGATGGCACCCAGCATGATACCCTGCGACAGGGCAGCGACCAGCGAGCCAAGGGAAAAGGCCGCATCCCAGAACGCCCGGTGACGCGGGTGGCGCCAACGGAATTCGAATGCCACTCCCCGAAACACCAATCCGAGAAGCATTGCGATGATCAATGGATAGGTCGCAGGAAGGATAATTGCGTAGGCAAGTGGAAAGGCTGCAAACAATGCGCCACCGCCGAGCACGAGCCACGTCTCGTTGCCATCCCAAACGGGTGCAATCGAATTCATGGCCTGATCGCGCTCATCGCCGACGCCGAACGAGGGAAATAAAATGCCGATCCCAAGGTCGAAACCGTCCATCACCACATAGGCGAAGACCGCGAAGCCGATGATCACGGCCCAGACAATGGTGAGATCCAGAGATGCAATCATGTTCAGTCCTCCAGAGGAAGCGATGCACCCAGGCCTGGGGCGGGCGTGAGCCCTGCGGCGCGTTGTGGCACATTGGCCGGCTCGCTTTCGTGTGGCTCCGGCGGTTTAGCCATAAGCCTGAGCAGATAAAATATGCCGGATCCAAATGCGAAAAAGTACACGATCACAAAAGCCAGAAGCGAGACCGCGATGGCCGGGGCTGCAAGCGGTGAATGCGATTCCGCCGTCCGCAGCAATCCATAGACGGTGAAAGGCTGACGCCCCACTTCAGTCGTGATCCATCCCGCAATAACCGCGACAAATCCCGCAGGGCCCATGCACACGGTGGCCCGATGCAACCACACCCACTCGTAGAGCCTTCGCCTGTAGCGGGCGAGCAGGCTCCACAAACCGATGCCGAGCATCGCAAAGCCGAGTGCGACCATGATCCGGAACGACCAGAAGATGATCGGCGCGGGCGGCCACTGGTCCCGAGGAAAATCTTTCAACCCCTGCATCGGCGCAAAGGGATCATGTTTGAGGATCAGTGATCCGAGATGCGGTATGGCGACCTCGTATCGTACCCTTGCCTCTTCATTGCTCGGCAGACCGAAGAGGATCAGCGGCGCGCCCTCGGCATGTGCCTCATAGTGCCCTTCCATGGCGAGGATCTTGGCGGGCTGGTGTTCCAACGTATTGAGTCCGTGAGCGTCACCGGCAAAGATCTGGATCGGCGTAACGATCGCCGCCATCCACATCGCCATCGAGAACATTTTCCGCGCTCCGAGATTGGAACGGTCCTTGAGCAGATGCCATGCTCCGACACCACCAACGACAAACGCAGTCGTGAGGTAAGCCGCGAGTACGGTATGAACGAGACGATAGGGGAAACTCGGATTGAAGATGATCGCCATCCACGAACCACCCGGCACGAATTGCCCATCGGCATTGATCGCAAATCCGGTCGGCGTATGCATCCAACTGTTAACCGAGAGAATCCAGGTCGCCGAAATGAGCGTTCCAAGCGCCACCATGCAGGTGGCGAAAAAATGCAACCCTTTCCCGACCTTGCTGATGCCGAACAGCATCACCCCAAGAAATCCGGCTTCGAGGAAGAAGGCGGTAAGCACCTCATAGGCCATCAGCGGGCCGATGACAGGCCCTGCCTTGTGAGAGAACACCGACCAGTTGGTGCCGAACTGGTAGGACATGACGACGCCCGAAACGACACCCATGCCGAACACGACGGCGAAGATTTTCAGCCAGTAGCGATACAGATTGGCATAGACACCGTCGCCCGTCCGCAACCACAATGCCTCGAGCACCATCAGAAAGCTGGCCAGACCGATCGAAAAGGCGGGAAAGATGAAATGAAATGAAACGGTGAAAGCGAACTGTGCTCTCGCCAGAATTACCGGATCCAGGTTCTCAAGCACCGTTCCGTCTCCTTTGCTGAGATCGGTTGAACTGACCTAATCTGATGTCTGCGATGTTGCTCTATGCCGCCAGAACCCTGACAGGAATCGATTTTGCCGCCGGCGTGCCGCTGATCTTGTCGTAGTACTCAAGCGGAAGGAGCGGGTTCAGTTCGGGATAATATCCGGCAACCGAACCACGCGGCATCGGATAGTCAAGGACCGTCAGCCCGTCGACCCGACGCTGTAAACCATCATCCGTGATCGTTTCGATGGAGATGCGCGCGCCGGCTTCCAACTTGCGTTCCTTGCGGTCGTCCTCATTCATGAAGAGCACCATGCGGTCATTGTAAACGCCGCGGTAGCGGTCGTTGTAGCTGTAGATCGTCGTGTTGAACTGATCGTGCGAGCGCACCGTAGCAAGCCTCAGCATCGCAGGATCGGCGACAGGCGCGTTGACCTCAAGGCCGGGCAATAACAGGAAGTTCGCCTTGCCATTCGGCGTCAGCCAAACAAGTCGCCTTGGCGCAACATCGAGATGAAAACCCTTGGGACTTTTGATGCGCTCCGAAAAATCGGAGTAGAGTTCTGGATAGACGGCTGCGATCTTGTCACGGATCAGGTTATAGTCGTGGATATAGGTCTCCCAAGGCACCTTACTATCGGGAAGCGTCGCCATCGCCATGCGACAGACGATTTCCACTTCCGGCTTCAGATGCTCGCTGGCTGGCCTTAGTACGCCACGTGAGGCGCTCACGTTCGACATGGAGTCCTCGATGGTTACGAACTGCTCGCCGGCCGACGTGTGTATCCATTCCGATCTGGCAACCACGGGGAGGATTAGCGCATCCTTGCCATGCACGAGGTGGCCACGGTTGAGCTTGGTGGTAATACCGACAGTGAGTGCAAGCTTGCTCATTGCTGCATAGGATCGCTCCGTGTCCGGGATCGCACGAACGAAGTTACCGCCCATGCCGATAAAGACTTTGGCGGTGCCGTTCTCCATCGCCTCGACGGATTCGACCGCATGATGCCCGTGCTCGCGGGGTGGCTCGAACCCGAACACATCCCGGACCTTATCGAGATAGCGCTGTGTTGGCTTTTCATCGATCCCCACCGTACGGTCGCCCTGAACGTTGGAGTGTCCTCTTATCGGCGAGATGCCTGCTCCAGGCTTGCCATAGTTTCCCTTCAGCAAAAGCAGGTTTGAGACCTGCTGCACCAGGCGTGACCCATCCTGATGTTGAGTGATACCCATGCCGTAGCAGATCATCGTCGCGTTCGAGCGAATGTAGATCTCGGCACAGCGGCGGATCTGGTCTTCCTCCAGGCCCGACGCCTTGACGAGTTCGGGCCAATCATGGGTCATGACCTCATCGCGAATATCGTCGAGACCAACAGTATGTTTCGCAATGAAATCATGGTCGAGGATCGTTTCTCCCTTCGCCTCGCGCTCGAACATCACCCGCATGATGCCTTTCAGGAAAGCGAGATCACCGCCGATCTTCATATGGACGAATTCGCTGGCGATCGGCGTGGAGCCGAATGTCGCCATCTGGATCATGTCCTGGGGTTCAGTGAAGCGTATCAGCGCGCGTTCGGGCATGGGATTGACGGCCACGATCGGAACGCCGCGTTTGCGGGCTTCAACCAGATTCGTCATCATGCGCGGTGAATTCGTGCCGGTGTTCTGCCCGATCACGAAGATCGCCTCGGCATGCTCGAAGTCTTCGAGGACCACCGTCCCTTTCCCGACACCGATTGCAGGCGGCAGACCGCGGCTCGTCGGTTCATGGCACATGTTGGAACAGTCCGGGAAATTGTTGGTGCCGAATTCCCGGATAAAGATGGCGTAGAGGAAGGCCGCTTCGTTCGGCGTCCGGCCAGACGTGTAGAATTCCGCCTGATGGGGGCTTTCCAACGCCCTCAAATGTTTGCCGATCAGCGCAAAGGCGCTGTCCCAGTCGCAGGGCACGTATTTGTCCGTGGCGGCATCGTAACGCATCGGCTCGGTCAAACGCCCCTGCATCTCCAGCCAATAGTCGGACTGCTCCATGAGTTCGGAGACGGTGTGCTTGGCGAAGAACTCCCGCGTGACCCTGAATTTGGTTGCTTCATGCGCCAGCGCCTTTGCGCCGTTTTCGCAAAATTCGAGCGTCTTCTTGCAGTCAGCGTCCGGGAACGCACAGCTTGGACACTTGAAGCCACCAGGCTGGTTCATCGCCAGCAACGCTCGCGATCCCTTCGTCACAACACTTTGCTCCAGCAAGACCTTGGCGGTTGCAGCAGCAGCGCCCCATCCTCCGGCTGGATGATTGTATGTTTTGTATTCCGCTCTTTTGTCAGCCATGGCCCACACTCCACAAGTGCTATTCCCACGACAGTAAAGCACGTTATGTCATTGTTTTCCATGGACAATATGTCCATCAAAGGCGGACAGTCTGTCCGTTCCCCACATCGCAAACCCTGCTAACTCATTGACAATCATCAATATCCGAAGTGGTACGGCACTTGCAGAGGAGTTCTGGGTCATGTGGGTGACACGCAGTCATGTCCGACAGCCCACCTGTTTCGCGTGGATTTCATTCCGTGCCGAGCGCTGTTCCAGATTGAAGTTTGCTAGGACAAAACATGATCGTCCGTGAAACACCGAACCTGTTGCGTCTCTTCCTCGAGATTCGAGGATCGGTCATACGGCGGATTTATCCGCGTGTGCTCATCGTGATGTTCATGTCAGCCGTCGTGGTCTGGGCTCACACCCATCACCCCAATCTTATTCCGCTGGTGGATGGCGCGCCCTTTTATCTGATCGGCCTCACCCTCTCCATCTTTCTCGGGTTTCGCAACAATGCCTGTTATGACCGCTGGTGGGAGGGACGAAAGCTATGGGGTCACCTTTTCGCCTATAGTCGCGACCTCGCGCGTCAGACCAAATTGCTGCTGCAATACGGCGATCAGGCTGCCAAGGAACGTGACCGTCTGATCAGGTTGAATATCGTTCTGGTCGAGGATCTGGTACGCCACCTTCGCTATGGCGACAGGCTGGGAGAAAACGTCGAGACTCTGCTGTCCAGGGACGAACGTCTGACGCTTCTCAAATCCTTCAACGCACCCAACTATGTCATTCAACTGATGGGGGACTGTCTTGCCGGCATGTCGGCAAAGGGTTACATCACCGATATCGAGTTCGGCATTCTTGACCGCACAATTTGTCAAATGAACGAGGTGATCGCTGGCTGCGAACGCCTGAGGAATACCCCTGTTCCTTATGGCTACACGCTTCTGCTTCACAGGACCGCTTATCTTTTCTGTTTTCTCCTGCCGTTCGGACTAGCCAACATGCTCGGCCCTATCACACCGTTTGCCGCAGGCGTCATCGCCTACACGTTTTTCGGCCTCGATGCGCTCGGTGACGAGTTGGAGATGCCCTTTGGGACGAGGCCCAACGCGTTGCCAATCGCGGCAATATCAAAATCGATCGAGATCACGTTACGCGAAGCCCTCGGAGAGGAAAATCTCCCGGAGATGCCGGTGCCCGTAAAATCGATCCTTCTTTGAAGGTTTTCAGGATAGCGGACCGCGGAAGTGCGATGCGACTACGCACTTCGAGATCACAACGGGTGAAAAATCGCTCTGAGCTGTGGCGGAACACGACGTGACGTATCAACCAGGAATGACGCATTTCTCTCTTTACTAAGTGATCTGCGTTCAGAGGTTCCATTTCTCTATCCGGCCAGCCCTTTGAACGAGGCTCTCAGACTCGTCACGATCATTTCCACGGCGATAGCCGCAAGGATCATGCCCATCAATCTCTTGGTCACCGCAGAAACGCTGGCCGAAAGATAATGGCCGATAAAGGGGGCGCTCCAGAGCGCAACCGCAAGAACGGCGATCATCGCAAATAGTCCGACACCCAGCCCGATTTGCGTGTCTTGAAGACTTGCCGCATGGCCGAACACAATCAGTGTCGATATCGTACCCGGGCCGACCAGCAGAGGAATGGTCAACGGGTAGACTGCAACGCTGTCGCCGGCGATTTTTGATGTCTCGCCTGCATCAGGCTGATGCTGGGCGCTTGACGACCCATGCAGCATGGCAAGAGCGATCAGCAGGACAATCAGTCCACCGGCCAGGCGGAAATCATCAATCGTCAAGCCAAAGATCGTCAAGATCGCTTGCCCTGCAAAGACAGAGACAAGCGAAGCCACAACGACGCCCAGAATTGCGACCGAAGCGATCCGCCGCCTTTCGGCGTCGGATCGTCCTTCGGTAAGGGACAGAAAGATAGGAATGTTTGCAATCGGATTCATGATCGCGAACAATGCGGCGAATACCTTGATTGCGAACTGTATTTCAGGATGCATATGATGACCTTTGCGCGTTACCGTTGGGAGATTACCTGAACAGGGACGCGGTGCTCAGCAGAGTGTTCCACACTCCCCAAAGGATCGGAATGCCGACTGCGCACCATGCCAGTGCAACCTTGAGTTCGAGGCCCCCGAAAAACAGATTACCCCACCCACCCCCTATGGCTTCAGCAACACCTTGCCGGTTTTGCCTGGCGTCAGGGAGGTTGTGACCGCATCTGCAATCTGATCCAGAGAGAACACGCCCTCGACCGGCAATTTCAGTTTGCCGGCTGCAACGAGTTGCAACAGCTCACCGATTAGTCGAGATTTATCTTTCGGCGACATGCTGGCACTGACTTTAGCGCCCCAGAAGCCTTTGACGACCGCCTGTTTGAAGATCAGGTCGCCGGACGATATCTGCATCGGTTCGCCCGTGGCCGAGCCGAAAGAAACCAGCAACCCATCTTCACCAAGCAGCGATAAAAGCTTGCCGCTTATCTCTCCACCAATCGAGTCCACGGCAGCGTTGAACGGCACGCCACCGGTGATTGCCCGGGCACGCTCTTCCCAGTCGTCGTGTTCGGTTGATACGACGTTGGAAATACCAAGTTCGTTGAGTTGTTCTATGGCGTCGTCGCGACGCACCAGATTGACCACTTCGATATCGCGCGTTGCGGCCAGCATTGCCACTGTCTTGCCAACCGCACCGTTGGCGGCGTTCTGGATTATCCGGTCGCCTCCCTTCACATTCAGAAACTCAAGCAGAGCAATGGCGCTGAACGGCATAGCGATCAGTTGCGCCGCGGCGACGTCGGGGATCGCGTCAGGCACGGGGATGACTGCTTTTGCCGACGCAAGAAAATACTGCGCCCATGTGCCATGGACCGATGCAACAGCGACACGTTCACCAATCGACACACCATGGACGTCTTCACCTAGAGCGTCGACTATGCCGACAGCTTCCGATCCCCCGATGGCAGGCAGGGTCGGCTTGTAGCCATAACTGCCGCGAACCGTCCAGAGGTCGTGATTGTGAATTGGCGAGAGGATCGTTCTGAGACGGACCTGACCGAGACCGGGTTGAGGAATCGGACTATCCGTCAATGCCAGGACCTTGGCCGGATCACCAAATGTCGAATGACTCACACTACGCATTCCGGGCGATCCAGTCATCAAATGCCTCCATGAAGGTTGTCAGAAACTTTCGAGTGTCATCGTTGACGAGATTTCCCTGATCATCGAGAAGGGAAGTCACGTTACTGAGGTAAACCTCGGGATGAGACAGTGTGGGAACCCCAAGACCCGCAAGGATCTGACGTAGATGATGGCTGGCTCCGAAGCCACCGATCGCGCCGGGAGAAATGCTGATGATAGCAGCGGGCTTGCCAAGCCACACACTCTGCCCCCGGGGTCTCGATCCTACATCGAGTGCATTCTTGAGAAGCGCAGGCACCGAGCGACTATGCTCAGGAGTAACGAACAGGACGGCGTCAAAACTCTTCATCCTGTCACGAAATATGGCCCAGGGAATTGGCGTCTTGCCATCGTCGTCAAGGTCCTGATTATAAATCGGCAAATCCCCGAGACCGACAACTTCGAACTCAAGTCCTATGGGTGCGAGGGTGACCACCGCGTTTGCAATTTTCCGACTGAGCGACGCTCTTCGTTCGCTTCCGACAAGAACTGCGACCGTTTTAGCCTCCTGGAGACTCATGAATTTTTCCCTTCCAGTTGCTTGTCTCGCAAAATACCTACCGTGAGCGGCACTATTTGAACTCTCTCGCGCGCTGCTCATCCACATTGGTCATGAGGCGCGAACTTCGTTGTCCGGTGAGATAAATCCAGAGCCAGCTCATCGCGACAGCGAGTCGGTTTCGAAGCCCGATCAGAAAATAGATGTGTGCAATCCCCCATAGCCACCAGGCCACGTACCCCTTGAGCTTCACGCGCCCGAAATCGACTATTGCGGCACGCTTTCCGATAGTCGCCAGACTGCCGGCATCCTTGTAGGCAAAGAGGTCATCTGATTGTTGGCCACGAATTCGTGCGCGGATAATCGCCGCAACATAGCTTCCTTCCTGCTTTGCTGCCGGCGCAACTCCTGGCACCGGTCGACCGTTCGTTTCCACATAGGCGGTGTCACCGATCACGAATATGTTCTCATCGCCTGGGACCGTCAGATCGCGTTTCACGAGTACCCGACCGGCACGATCGACCGGGGCTTTGAGCCATTCCCCGGCCGGAGACGCCGCAACGCCTGCAGCCCACAGGATTGTTTGCGCAGGCAGCAGTTCGCCGCCGATCTCGACACCTCGCTCGTCACATCTGGACACCGGCTGCCCGAGCAGGACTTCCACGCCGAGGCGGTTCAGGGCGCGCAGCGCATACTCCGACAGGGTTTTCATGAAACCCGGGAGTATCCGGGGGCCGGCCTCGATGAGCACCACCTTTGCCGTGCGTGTATCGAAATTTCGAAAATCCAGGCGCAGCGTGTCATGCGCCAGTTCTGCGATCGTTCCGGCCAGTTCTACGCCTGTCGGCCCACCTCCGATGACGACGAATGTGAGGAGCTTTTGGCGCAGCGCCTCGTCGCTTGTCCATTCGGCCTCCTCGAAGGCAGCCAGAATCCGGCGGCGTATAGTGGTCGCATCATCGAGCGTCTTTAAAGCCGGCGCATGTGGCTCCCATTCGTCATGGCCGAAATAGGAATGGCGGGCGCCGGTGGCCAGTACCAGGTAGTCGAACGGAAGCGGTTCTTCATCCTCGACCAGTACCTGGCGCTTTTCGAGGTCGACGCCGACAACGTTTCCGAGAAGCGTCGTGACGTTTTTAAACCGGCTGAGCAGCGAGCGAATAGGCCAGGCGATCTCGGAAGGGGCAACGGAGGCTGCAGCGGCCTGATAGAGCAACGGCTGGAACAGGTGGTAGTTGCGCCGGTCGATCACGGTGATGCGGACCGCCGTATCCGCGAGATTGCGGGCTGTTTCCAGCCCGCCAAAACCGGCACCGACGATGACGATATGAGACAAGCCACGGTCCATGATCATACCCGCCTTTCCCGCTTAGATCAGGGAGCTTTGTCTACTGAGCCTTCAGGAGACAGCAAGGCGATTGCCGCTTCTGCGGTCAGCATGCGGAACGTGAAGCTTTCCTGGAAGTAAAGTTCCACTGTAGTTGCCGTATGGCTGAGATAGCCAATGGAGATGTCCTGGCCGAGATCAAACTCGAAATCGCCGCCTCGTGTCGTCAAGACATAGCCGCCCTTGATCGCTGGTGCCCAGATGATCCCGCCATCGACCACCTTCTCGATATGGTGAAACACCGGATAGCCTTCATCGCTGCCACCACTCGCGGCGGTATATGTCTCCTCACCCAACACCAGAGCATAGGGTCCCTGAACGCCGGCGAGACGCAACTGGCTGACGGCCTTGGCCACGACGTCAGGATAGTTCTTGAGGCTTGGTGGAAGGGGCAGCGCCTGATTACTGCTGCCTTCGCGGATCCCCTGAATGCCAGCAGCGGCAAAACCTTCGAACACGGCCCGGTCTTCGCTGAACGCCAGCGTACGGGCAGCGTCTTTAACTGGTGACCAGTCGGAATCCTCCGATCCCCGTTCGACGTCATCAATCGCAGACCGTGCAAGCTCGAACGGAAGGCGGAGCTCGACAACCGGTTTGACCTCCCGCAGCGAAGCTTGAACGCCCTCGCCCGGACTTTCCAGCTTTTTGAGATGACCTGTGCCAGCGGCAGCGAATTCGGCTCCCTTCGGCCCATCGACATCCACCACGCGGCGTGCTGCCAGATGACGCTTCAGTGTCCTCTTCGCCTCTTCCTCGATTTGCTCCCAGGCTTTTTCTGAAATCGGAGCGAGTTCTCTGTGAAGGTTGTTCATGGTCAGACCTCATTTTTTTTCAAGGAACCGATCCCGAGGGAACCGTTCGTGGCCATTTTGTCGGGAGCAGCGTTTTCGTCGTCCAACGGATTTTCTGCAGGAGGTCCATCGACTGGAGCAGGGACGGGATCCGGCTCGACACTTTCGAGAAAAGTCGCCGACGGAACGAAGAAAAGGCTGCCGGTGATCGCCCGGCTGACGTCGAGCAGTCGGTCATAGTTGCCCGGCGGACGGCCGACGAACATGTTGACCAGCATCTGCTCCATGCGCCCCGGCGACTTGGCATAGCCGATGAAATAGGTACCGAACTCGCCCTTGCCGACATCGCCGAACGGCATGTTGTCACGGACGATATCGAGTTCTTCGCCGTTTTCGACGATTGTCGTCAGCGCATTATGGGCAAAACTCGGCTTGACGCTGTCGTCGAGCTCAACATTGGTGAGCTTCTTGCGGCCGACAATGCCCTCCTGTACCTCGACCGGTATCGCGTTCCATTTTTTCAAGTCGTGCAGATATTTCTGGACGATCACATAGCTACCGCCTGCAAAAGCCGCATCCTCGTCCCCGATGATCGTGACATCGATGGCGGCCTGGTCGACCGGGTTCTCTGTCCCGTCGACGAAACCGATCAGATCGCGATCATCGAAATAGTTAAACCCCTGAACCTGGTCTGCGGTCGCGACGGCGTCACCGAGCCGCGACATGATCTCCATTGCCAACTCGAAACAGAGATCCATGCGGGTGGCGCGAATATGAAAGAGGAGGTCTCCGGGTGTCGAAACCGCGTGATGCACCCCGCGGATTTCCTTGAAGGGGTGTAGGTCCTTCGGCCTCGGTCCGCCAAACAGACGGTCCCAGGCATCCGATCCAAAGCCCATGACGCAGGACAATCCCCCGTCCAGAGCGCGAAAGCCAACTGCGCGAAGCAACCCGCCGAGATCACCACAGAGCGAGCGGACAGCCGTTTCGCTCTCCCGGCCGGGACTGATGGTGAGGACGAGAAAAATCGCAGCGCGTGTGAGCCGCGCCACAACAGGCTGTGCTAAGGGTTTCTGTTCAGGCGATGCCATGTCCAATCGTAAATCCTTTTGAATCATCGACCCGCCAGGATCAGGTCAGTTGGTAGGACCGTGCGCCGGTTCCGGCGAGGCCGCCGGCTTCGACGATCAGATAGTCCTCACGGATAGGTTTTTTCTCGAAATAGTCCTGCAATATTTCAAGCGTTCCGGCCGCGTAACGTGCCTGGGCCGAGAGCGAAGTGCCTGCGATATGCGGTGTCATGCCGTTGTAGAACATGGTTCTCCACGGATGATCGGGCGGTGCGGGCTGTGGATACCAGACGTCGCCCGCATAACCTGCGATATGACCCGCCTCCACTGCGCGAACGATTGCGTCCCTGTCTACGAGCTTCGCACGCGCGGTATTGATGATGTAGACGCCGCGTTTCATCTCAGCCAGCATCGCTTCATCGATGAGGTGCTCGGTGGAGGGGTAGAGCGGGACCTGCAGGTTGACGATGTCGACACTTTGCACGAGCGATTTGACATCAGGATGAAACGTCAGGTTCAACTCGGCCTCGATCTCCGTCGAAAGACGGTGTCTTTGCGTATAGTGGAGGCGCATATCGAAGGGCTTAAGTCTGCGAAGCACCGCAAGTCCGATACGACCCGCGCCGATCGTACCAAAGTCCATGCCTTCGACATCGTAGCTACGCGATACACAATCGGCGATGTTCCACCCACCGTCGACTGAAATCGCATGCGAGGGCAGATAATTGCGTACCAATGCCAGCACCGTCATGACCACATGCTCTGCGACGCTGATGCAGTTTGAACCGGTGACTTCGGCGACTGTTATACCGGCTTCGGACGCAGCCTTCAGATCGATATGGTCGGAACCGATGCCGGCAGTAATGGCAAGTTTCAGCTTTGACGCTTTCGCAATTCGCTCACGGGTGAGATAAGCTGGCCAGAACGGCTGGGAAATAACGATATCGGCCTTTGGAAGCATTCTTTCGAATTCTGATTCCGGTCCGTCCTTGTCAGACGTGACGATGAGCTGATGGCCAAGCCCCTCGAGATAGTTGCGGAGCCCAAGCTCTCCTGAGACCGACCCCAACAGTTCACCAGGCGTGAAGCCAAGCGGGCCGGTCGGAGCCGGCATGGATCGGTCCGTCGGATAACTCGTCAATAGCGGCAGGCCCGTTCGCGCGTATTCCGGTGGGTATCCCGTTACCGGGTCAGGATAAAGCACACAGAGGACAGTCGCCATCTCGTTGTCGCCTTTCATGAGTTCCAAACCAATTCTTAGTCGGAAGCGGGCTGTGGGGCATGATTTCCCATACGCCGAAGATCAAGCAAACATCATGCCATGACAAATACTCTTTAATCACAACGACCTATAGGAATCCCGACCATGCCGCCGGGACATCTGTTCATGGCTATTGGACACTATGTCCATGAATTTTATCAAGCCTCAGACGACATCATCCCAGAGCTTTCGTTCGGTAAGGCATCACGACGATTGCGAGGCCAACGCCCGTGTCGCCGGGCGCCGGGATCAACGATGTTTCAAATGCGGCGTGACTGAAGCAGTCCGATGCTCCATCCCTCACTCGTCATCGTCATCGATGATCCTGACGCTCTTGCCATTGAAGGTGAGCCCGTCCTTTCCGACCGAGACTTTTACCGTAGAGTCGTCATGGACCTCTCCCCCCAAGAGCAGTTCGGCCAGAGGATCCTGTACGTAGCGTTGAATGGCTCGTTTCAGCGGACGAGCTCCGAAGGCCGGGTCCCAGCCTTTTTCTGCGAGCCAGTTCTGCGCTTTTGTATCAAGTGAGAGGCTGATTTTCCGGTCGCTGAGAAGTCTCTTGAGGCGAGCGAACTGGATCTCGACTATCCGGCCCATCTCGTTCTTCTGGAGGCGGTGAAACAGAATGATCGCATCGATGCGGTTGAGGAATTCCGGTCGGAAGTGGACGCGAACCATCGCCATGACCTCTTCGCGCACCACGCTGGTCTTCTCGCCCTCCGGCTGGTTGACCAGGTATTCGGCGCCGATATTCGAGGTCATGATGATCAGCGTATTGCGGAAGTCCACGGTCCGGCCCTGACCGTCAGTGAGACGCCCGTCGTCGAGCACCTGAAGTAGCACGTTAAAAACATCCGGATGTGCCTTTTCGATCTCGTCGAACAGAACGACCTGATAGGGTCGCCTGCGCACGGCTTCGGTCAGTGCGCCACCCTCGTCATAACCCACATAGCCAGGAGGAGCCCCGATCAGCCGCGAGACCGAATGTTTCTCCATGAATTCGGACATATCGATGCGAACCATGGCGGTCTCGTCGTCGAATAGAAACTCGGCAAGTGCCTTGGCAAGCTCTGTCTTGCCGACGCCCGTCGGACCGAGGAACATGAAGGAACCGATCGGCCGGTTGGGGTCCTGAAGGCCCGCCCGGGCGCGGCGTACGGCAGTGGACACCGCGCGCACGGCCTGAGCCTGGCCGATGACGCGCTCCCCGAGCTTGTCCTCCATATGGAGCAGCTTGTCCTTTTCACCCTCGAGCATCTTGGTGACGGGCACGCCAGTCCATCGGGAGACAACCTGGGCAATGTTATCGGCAGTCACGGTCTCGCTGATCGAGGACGTTTCGGTTGCCTCGATGGCAGCGAGCTTCTTCTCCAGTTCAGGAATGGTGCTGTAGGAAAGCTCGCCTGCGCGCTGGAACTCCCCCTTGCGCTGTGCATTCGCAAGATCGGTTCGATACTGCTCCAACTCGCTCTTTATTTTTTGAGCGTCCGACAGCTTGCTCTTCTCGGCCTGCCAGGTCGAGGTCATGTCGGCCGATCTTTTTTCCAGCTCGGCCAGTTCCTTCTCGAGCGCCTGGAGACGGGCCTTCGACCCCTTGTCACTCTCCTTCTTCAACGCCTCCTGCTCGATCTTTAGCCGAATAACGTCGCGGTCGATGGAATCCAGTTCTTCCGGCTTGGAATCGACCTGCATCTTCAGCCGGGCTGCGGCCTCGTCGATCAGGTCGATCGCCTTGTCGGGAAGGAAGCGGTCCGTGATGTAACGATTGGACAAGGTGGCCGCAGCCACCAGCGCCGCGTCCGAAATCCTGACCCCGTGGTGAAGCTCGTATTTTTCTTTGAGGCCGCGCAGGATCGAGATCGTATCCTCGACACTGGGTTCCGGTACGAAGACCGGCTGAAAGCGGCGGGCCAGCGCCGGGTCTTTTTCAACATGCTTGCGATATTCGTCGAGCGTGGTGGCACCGACGCAGTGCAATTCGCCGCGGGCCAGCGCCGGTTTCAGCAGGTTGGAGGCATCCATGGCGCCATCGGTCTTGCCGGCGCCGATCAGCGTGTGCATTTCGTCGATGAACAGGATGATGCCGCCTTCTGCAGAAGTAACCTCCTGCAGAACGGCTTTCAACCGCTCCTCGAATTCACCCCTGTACTTCGCTCCGGCGATCAGAGCGCCGAGATCGAGCGCCAGCAGTCTCTTGTTATGCAGGCTTTCCGGCACGTCGCCGTTGATAATCCGAAGCGCCAGCCCCTCAACGATCGCAGTCTTGCCGACGCCGGGTTCGCCTATAAGGACGGGATTGTTCTTGGTCCGGCGCGAGAGCACCTGAACCGTTCGACGGATCTCCTCATCGCGGCCAATGACTGGGTCAAGTTTTCCGTCCCGCGCTGCCTTTGTCAGATCGCGGGCGTATTTTTTCAAAGCGTCATAAGCGTTTTCGGCCGAGGCATTGTCCGCAGTCCGCCCCTTGCGAAGCGCGCTGATCGCCGCCGTGATCGCCTGAAGGTTCACACCAGTATCGGAAAGAACCTTCCCCGCATCACTGCCACGGTCCTCGACCAATGCCTGGAACAGGCGTTCCACCGTCACGAAGCTGTCCCCGGCCTTTTCCGCGATCTTTTCCGCAGCGTCGAATATACGGGCAAGTTCGGAGGCCATATAGACCTGCCCAGCACCCGAACCGGAGACCTTCGGCAATTTCTCAAGAGCGCCCTCGGTCGCGGCATGAACGGTCCGCGCGTTGCCGCCCGAACGGTCGATCAGGCCTGCGACAAGTCCCTCATTGTCGTCCAGCAACACCTTCAGAAGGTGCAGGCTGTTGAATTGTGGATTTCCGTCCCGCATGGCAAGCGATTGGGCCGACTGGATAAAGCCCTTCGCGCGGTCCGTGAATTTTTCGATATTCATGGTCTATCACCCCTTACAACGGCGATTTCAATGATCGGAACAGGTGACGTCAGGTTGCGGCCGGCGTATCGGTGTGAGCCGAACCTGCCAGAGCCGGGGATGCTGCCAGCG
Organism: Agrobacterium leguminum; assembly: GCF_015704895.1. Taxonomy (GTDB): domain Bacteria; phylum Pseudomonadota; class Alphaproteobacteria; order Rhizobiales; family Rhizobiaceae; genus Agrobacterium; species Agrobacterium leguminum. Next base: position 122,041 of record NZ_JADQWB010000012.1, read on the forward strand.
CGTCGCGCAGTGCCTGTTCTTTCGAGTGATTTAGTGATGTTCTGAGGACCGTCCCGCCGGTTCCCTTGAGCTCATCGAGAACCTTGTCTGCGGTCATCTTGCGGATCAGTAGAAACAGTGCGGCGTTTTCAGGCTTCAGACTGGTCGCAAGTTCCTTCATGAAACCATCATTGATGCCGTAGTCGCTCAATGCACCGCTTAGAGCGCCGGAGGCCGCACCGATGGAAGCTCCCAGTAGAGGCATCAGGAAAATCGATCCGATCAGCAATCCCCAGAAGCCTCCGGACACGGCCGAGATCGCTGTCGTATTCATCAGTTGTACGAGCTTGACCCTACCATTACCCTGCTTGACCGCGATCACCGCGTCGGAAAGCTCGATCAGGTACTCCTTCTGAAGGTTCAGAAGTTTCTCCCGTATGGCTTCCGCCTTGTCTTCGGTCGGGTAAACAATCACGATCAGATCGGACATGAACGCGCTCCTTCGATGGGAAATACTCCGGGTTTGCGGAACGCTGTGCAACCTCTGTGCCAAACGAAATAAATTATCAAAATCAATATATTGCGCGAGGCACTCGACGAAGTTTCGGACAATATGTCGGTACAGGGAAGACAAATAGTCCTGTCGGTTAAGCCAATTTAGCCCGTCGGCTGCCCGTACAGGATCTCTAGGGCCGCAATCGCGGTCAGGATATATCCGCCATTGGTGTCGATGTCCTCATCGGTGGAGAGATCGAACTTTTTCCAGGTGCCGTCGAGATAACCTGCCTGCCGTTCCGCGATGATCTTGTTCGCGGTCTGTTTTATCGCATCGAATTGCGTCAGGTCGAAATTGAGACCTCGATTGTCGAGAAACAAACCATGCTGATGCAGAAAATCCGCCATCGGCATGGAGGTTCCTGTCAGGTAGAAGAGCAGATCATTGGCATTCAGGGGCTGATCCCGTGACTGCGGAACCAGGCCCGATTCTTCAAGATTTTGTATAGCGGCTTGCATGTCTTTAGAAAGCTGCTCGATCGTTACTGCGGTCATATAGCTATCTCCTGAGGCCGGTCGTGCAACGTTATTGAGGAGTAGACGGCACTGCGGTCGGAGCGGGGTCCAGCATCCCGCACGCGCCAATATGCGGCGTTCGTTCGCTAGCATATCCCGAGAAGGCCACCTTCAAATCGCTGGTCAGGTTTGATATCGAGAAATTCCGTTCCGGTGGCTACGCCAAACTCATTGGGTTCGGTCGCCAGCCGGATATTGAAAACCGATGAGTTATTCGCGCGAGCAAGTATTGCATTCCAACCGCCATTTGCGATGCACTCATCGTAGTTCGTGTCGCAAGTCTTGCCGGTCACTGGGATCTTGAACCATTTGCCGTAGACGTCTCTATTTTCCGCGACTGATGCATATACATATTTGATATCGGTGATGTTTACGATGCCTAGGGTCCAGATGTTCGCCGGATCGTGGACATTCCCCAAGGCATCGAAGGAAGGATCAATATTATTCTCATGAATTTCGAAATCGGAATAAGCATCTTTGGTTTGTAGCCGTTGCAGGTTCATCGCTATCTCCTCGTCCATCTGGTCGCTCATTCGGGCCGTTTGTATTTTTGCAGAGCCCTTCGATTGTCGGGTCGATCGCCTCCCGGCCGGAACACCGCGCGGCGCGATACTCGCCGGTATTGATGTTCCGCATCGCTCGCACTTCTGTTGACAGCCTTAGCGAGTGCACGCGTACCCCTGCCTTTCGACAGTACGCTTGGCTTTGTTCGAAGTGCGCCGGTCTACGATGAAATCTCCGAAGCAATGATCATGCCAATTAGAATATAAAATAATATCAATGTGTTGACTTTAACTTCAACGCCACCAAGTCAACTTGTCCGCGTTTGATTGGACAAGTTGTCGAGCGCGACCGAAAACCGATCCCGATCGCTTAGCTGCAATTCAAACTCTTGAGTTCAATATGTTGACGTCGTCGTCACAACGATACGCTGGGGCTGGTGCCCGATAATGTCCGGAAAGGATCTGTCATAACGGATAGAGCTTCCGAATAAATGGAAGAACTGGCCCAGCCGATGTGCCGGTGCCTGCAAGGTCCAGTCGCCGGCGTGGAGAGTATCTTGGCTTCCGAAATCAGACCCGGCTGGAAGATGCTGGTGCGCCAGCCAGCATAGGGCGCATAAAGACGGAATGCTCAAACTGCTTTCCTGTATTAAGCGTAGCCAGCGGATATGGTCCTCACCCAAAAGGTTCCCAGCAAGATGACAATCTGTCCGAAGGGTGTTCGCCAATTTGTCGCGACTCCCGATGAACAACGATGCAAATACCTGATATTTAATACGAACATACTTGGCACGCGTATTGCTTCCCCTTTTTCGATCACAGTGAGATGCGTTGATGTTGGCGCGGGCTTCCATTGTGATGGGTCGTTCCAGATTTGTCCCCGCACCGGTGACCTGACCGTCGTCGCTGCCGCCTTTCTTCAGTCGACAGGAGATTTCGATGGCATTTTCCCTTCCAGACCTGCCCTACCCCCATGATGCCCTGGCGCCGCACATGTCCAGAGAGACACTCGAATATCATCATGACAAACATCACGCCGCCTATGTGAATGCGCTTAATTCACTGATCAAAGGGACGGAGTGGGAAGGTCTCGGCCTCGAAGAGGTGGTGACCGGATCGTTCGGCAAGAACGTGCCTCTTTTCAACAATGCCAGTCAGGACCTCAACCACACCTATTTCTGGAGGTGGATGACACCAAAGGGCGGCGGTCCGATTCCGGGGCGGCTGGAGAAGCAGATTATAAGTGATTTCGGCTCGGTCGAGAAATTGACGGCAGACTTTGTGGCGGCGGGCGTCGGCCAGTTTGGATCCGGCTGGTGCTGGCTTGCCGTTGAAAACGGGAAGCTCGCCGTTACCAAATCGCCGAATGGTGAGAGCCCACTCGTGCATGGTGCCGTGCCGATCCTCGGCTGCGATGTCTGGGAGCACTCCTATTACATCGATTACCGCAATCGTCGGCCTGATTACCTGAAGGCCTTCCTGGAGCACCTCGTGAACTGGGAATATGTCGACGATCTATTCGATAAGGCAACGTGACGAATACCGATGCCGGTCTGGCATAAATGAATGGCCTGGAAACGGTCTTCGGCTTTCTATGGCGGCGCACGGCATCTGGTGGAATTGTCCTGAATTTGATCCGGCATACCGGAGATTCAGAGGGACGCTGAAGCATCTAACCTGTCTATAGCAAAGGAGATCTGAAATGAGCGACAAGATCAAGGAAGGCATGGAAATCATCGGCGCCGACGGCGTGCATGTCGGCACAGTCGACCGGGTGGAAGGAAACCGTATCAAGCTGAGCAAGAGCGACAGTTTTGGACATCACAAGGGACATCATCACTATATCGAGCTCGGGTTCGTGGCCGGCGTCGAGGGTGACAAAATTCGTCTTTCCGCGAATGCAGACATCGCCGTGACCCTGGAAGAAGAGCCCTCGGGCCGACCGGTCCCACTGTGAGCAACCGGCGTGGTGAAGCTTGATGTATGATGCAGGTCTTCTCATTGCTCGATTGTTTCTGGGCGTTCCTTTCATCGTGTGGGGCGTACTGAAGCTCCGCGGCGATGAAGCCAAACTGGTGCCAGGACTCCGGGCGCTGAGATTGTCCGACCCGTCGTTTTTCGCCTATTTGATTGGAGTGTGTGAACTTGTCGGCGGCGTTGCCGTCGTCATAGGCTATCCGGTGCATACTGCCGGCGTGCTGTTGGGTCTATGGTGCCTCGCGACGGGCTATGACGCACACAGGGGAAACATGACCGAGCTTTTGAAGAACGTGACCATGGCAGGAGGATTTTTTGCCCTGGCCGCAACTGGTCCGGGCGGGTTTTCCATTTTTGGCGGCGCTCCCACGGGCGTGTTCGCCTATCTGCCTTAGGCCGCAGCGAAAGCGTTCGGACAGGCGAAAAGGAAGAATGCAACTGACACCAATGGCGTGTTTACCGGCCCGGTCGGGTCGGTAAACACGGAACTCACGGGGCCAGAAGCAACATCTGACTGCAAGGCGTTGCAAAGGCGGAGAACGGGACAAGCACCATGACAACGACCAAAATTTTAGTCGTCCGTCACGCAGAGAAACCGGATGGCCACGGAATAGGCGGCGTCGACCCGAGCGGGCAGCCGGACGCAAAATCATTGACGCCCCGCGGCTGGCAGCGCGCCGGTGCCTTGGTTCAGCTCTTCGCGCCAGACAGTGGCCACCCGCGAGCACCGCTGATGCGACCGGACCACCTGTTCGCCGCCCGTGCCGGTCATGAAGAAGACGAACACAGCAAGCGGCCATATCAGACGATCGAGCCTCTCGCAGCCTATATCAAGGCTGCCGGAGGTATCGACAACTCCTTTCGCAAAGACGAGCTCGACAAACTTGTCAATGCGGTCATCTCTTGCGATGGCACTGTGCTGATTGCATGGGAACACAAAAACATCCCGCCAATGGCGCGAATCCTGGTTCCTCCAAGCGAGCAGGTTCCCGACTGGCCGGATGATCGTTACGATATGATCTGGGTCTTCGACCGAGTGGGTGATGTCTGGCATCTCACCCAGGTTCCTCAACGTCTTCTTGCTGGAGACATCGAGACGGTATTCGCCTGAGTAGGTGCGAATACCGTCTTTCCGATCATCACAGATCTAACCCACATCTGCACAGTGATCGTCGGCCGGATTCTGACCGTCATATGGCTTCAGGGAGCCAGACCGTAAACGTTGTCCCCTGGCCTGGCGCCGTTCGCACCGATATCGTACCGCCCTGCCTCGTCACCAGCATCTGGCAGATTGAAAGACCAAGGCCAGTACCCTCGCGGCGTTTTGTCGTGAAGAAGGCATCGAATATTTTCTTCGCCACCTCAGGCTCAATGCCACTTCCGGTATCAGAGACCTTAATTTCGACGCCCGCCGTTGCTTCGATTTCGGAATCGAGCGTCTCAATATGTAATTCGCCTCCTCGCGGCATGGCGTGGATCGCGTTGACAATCAGATTAATCAGTACCTGCTGCAATTCTGTACGGCGCATCGCGATGAGCCTCGATGCGCGGTCGTCACGTTCAACGATGATCGTGGTTTTCTTCAGGAGATGATGAACAAGCGGCAGGGTGTCATTGACGACATCAGAAGGCAGATAGCGTTCAAGGACACCGGCATATTCCTGCGGCTTCGAAAACCTGAGCAGATTGGTGACCATCTCGCTGATACGCATAAGTTGCTGGTCTATCAGCTTGAACTCGTCTCTGGCTTTATCGGCATCGGATCCAATCATCCCTTGGATGACTTCGAGGTTGCCCTGTATCACGGCTATGGGATTGTTAATCTCATGGGCGACGCCAGCCGTAATCTCACCGATCGCCGCGAGCTTTTCTGACATAATCAACTGCTTGGTCGTTGTCTCAAGCTGTTCATTCGCCGTTTGCAATTCTCTGGCGCGCTCCTCGACACGCTGATTAAGCTCAGTATTCCATAACCTCAGCTCTGCATCCCGCTCCTGAACCTGATCGAGCAGATGGTCCAGTTCCGACGCAACCTGGCCAATTTCGTCGGTCATTTCAGGGAGCCCCGTTCGTGCCGAGAGATCCCCCGTCTCTACCCGACCGATCGTCCGGGTCATCCTTTCAAGGGGCCGGAAGATATTATTTGCCCAAACAAGGAAAAGGGGCACTGTGGCTGCAACTGAAATCGCAAAGGCAATCACGATTGCCATCACGGCCTCGCGCTTGGCATCCGTAAAGGGCTTTTGAAGGAAACCGACATAGAGCATGCCGACGCGGCGGTTGTTGGTGTCCAGCAATGGCTGATAGGCCGAAATGTACCAGTCATTGACGACGAAAGCCTGCTCCTTCCATGTATGCCCGTATTTGAGGACCGCTTCCCCCACATCTTTCGATACACGCGTGCCTATCGCGCGCCGCCCGTCGAATAGATCCACATTGGTAGCAATCCTGACGTCGGACAGAAATACTGTCGCGGTTCCACGGCTTTCGGATGGCAGGCTGGCTTCGACGTAGATCAGTCGGTTAATGGCATCGATAAATGAGGTGTTGTTGTTCAGGAGCACCCCGCCAACCAATGCTCCGCGCTCCCCGCTTCCACGGGTTGCCATCGTAGCGGCGTGGAGAACGAGACCACGGGTCTCTTCCTGCCCGCTGGGCATCGCGTCCGAGCTTGAGGACATGAGAGCGATCCGAGCCCGCTCGGCAATGTCCGGTGCAAGCGCGGAAAGCTCTGTCTGGTCGAACACGTCGAAACCGGCAGAGCGTTTGCCATCGAGTGCTGCCTTAACAACAGGCCAGTCCCAACGGGGTGAAACAGTCGCAAGCGGCCGACTGCTTGCAAGAACATTGCCCGAGCTGTCGATTAGATAAAGAAAATCCAGGCCGCGATCACCGGCGACTTCCTTCAGGAAGAGATTGAGGTCTGCATTCGACGTGGAGCCACTCGCCGTAAGATCGCGAAACCGGGCGGACTGACTGACGGCGGAAAGTCTTTCCTCCGTCGCAGCCAGCATCCTGTCCACGTAAAAATGGGCGATGGTCAGGTCGTCGTTGACTTTCGAAATCGCGAGTGCGTCAAACCGCTCATTCCAACGATAAATCGCGATTCCCAGTAGAATGGGCAGGATAACGAGCATCGGTACGAGCGCGGTGGCCAGAAGTCGATACCGGACCGACGCCTTTTTCTTCGGGATGTTGTGTTGAACCTCATCCATTCCAGCTTACACATTTCCGGTCGATCGTCTTGCGGGAAATCCCGAGCCGTCGAGCAGCCTCCTCACGGTCGCCGCCCACCTCACGCAGCACGGAAAGAATGTGACGTTTTTCGATTTCCGCCAGGCTCAGCCCTCCCGCATCTTCATGTGTCAGGGGAGATCTTTCGGCCTCATCGGGAAAAGCCCCCAGGATCACGGCCCTTTCGATGAAGTTTCTAAGCTCTCGTATGTTGCCTGGCCAGTCATATCGCAGGAGATAAGAACGGATGCGGTCATCGATCTCGACCGCCGGCATGCCAACTTGCTGGACCGCCTCGCGCATGAACAGCGCGGCCAGTTCCAGGACGTCGTTACCGCGGTCCTTGAGCGGCGGCAACTGGATCTGAACCACGTTGATACGGAAATAGAGGTCGGCGCGAAACGCACCTTCTGCAACGCGCTTCTCCAGGTCGGCATTGGTTGCAAAGATGAATCTGGCATCGAAGGGAATTTCTCTCTCGGAACCGACGGGCCTTACGCGCCGATCCTCGAGCACGCGCAACAGCTTGCTTTGCAACGGATAGGGCAGATCGGCGATCTCGTCGAGAAAGACCGTGCCACCCTGGGCATGTAGAAACAATCCCTCGCGGGTTCTGTTCGCTCCAGTAAAGGCTCCCTTCAGGTGGCCGAACAGCTCGCTCTCGATCATGTCCGCAGGGATAGCGCCGCAGTTGATCGGCACGAACAGCTTGTCGGCCCGCCCGGAGAGTGAATGTAGCGAGCGGGCCGCGACCTCCTTGCCGGTCCCTGATGGTCCTGTCAGCAGCACCGATGTCGAGATCGGGGCAACGCGGGAAATCATCGAGCGCACCTTTTCGGTTGCAGGAGACTTTCCGACGAAATTGTTGCGAAGATAGACCTGGTGGGCAGGAAAATTCAGTTGATGCCGCAGCACGTCGTTTTCGCGCTGTAGCCGGCTGCGGTCCAGACAGCGCGCAATCGAGTTCAACAACTGGTTCGATCGGAAAGGTTTCAGAACGAAATCAACAACACCGACACGGACGGCACTTATCGCCGTGTCCAGATCCGCATATGCGGTCATGAGGATCACATCGGCAAAGAAGCCGGTTGCTCGCTGCTCCGCCAGCCAGTCGAGACCATTTTTATCGGGCATGATATTGTCGAGGATAACGACGTCAAAATGCGTCGCATCGATCTTGCGGGATGCTTCGGCCGTATTTTCCGCCTCCTCGATCAGTTTGCAGCGAGGACCGAGGGTCTTCAGCAGGAAGTTCCTCATGCCCGGCTCGTCATCGACGACCAGGATCGAAGCCTGCGCAAGCCACGGCCCAAACTCGGGGTCTTTCATACGTTCTGTATCGTTGAGTTCAGATTCCGGCATTACCACCCCTTAAAGACACTTGTATCGAACATCTCGGCAATGCCGGACTTTTTAAAGCTTTCTTTCCCTAAGAGGGGCGCTGGCCGTCTTCAGCATCCTTTTTTTTCAAATGCGATTGCAGGTGTTCGAAAGCGCGGCGCATACCGTGTAACTGATCGAGCAGGTGCAGAATAACATCAACACCTGCGTCATTCGCCCCCACATTTTCTGTAAGGTCGCGGATGAGATGGACCCGCGCGATATCCGCATCCGAAAAGCCCGGTCCCGATGACGTTTGTTCCGGCTTGACCCATTCCTGCTCGATCCAGAATTCCAGCGTCTGCCCCTGCACACCCGAGCGAATAAGGAACTCCTTCTTCGTGATAATCATGACTTGTCCTCGCGTGGGTTGAAGTCTTTTCCAGCGCTCCAGTTCGACACAAAAGTCTCGAGCTCCGGGTCTACGTGCCTGGGCAGGACAATCCTGAGCCTGACGAGCTCGTCCCCCTGCCCGCCCCCTCGCCTCGGTGCACCTTTGCCGCGCAAGCGCAGCGTCGTACCCGTGTTCGAACCTTTCGGTATTGACATCGACACGTCGCCGGTCGGTGTCGGCACCCGGATCTTGCCGCCAAGAACGGCTTCTGTAAGAGAAATCGGCAAATCGATGGAAATGTCGTCGCCATCACGCTGGAACCGAGGATCCGCCAGAACCTCTATCTGGATGAGGGCATCGCCGGGACCGCCTTTGCCTGCCCCCGGCGCTCCCTTGCCCTTGAGGCGAAGGGTCTTGCCGTCGACAAGGCCGGCCGGAATGGTGACGTCCAATGTGCCGCCGCCCGGTAGTGTCAAGCGCTTGCTGGCACCGATAATCGATTCAACGAAGGAGATCGCCAGAGTATAGTGCAGATCGTCGCCTCGCCGGTTGGCACGGCTGCGCTGTCCGCGTCTGAGCAATTCGGCGAAGGCATCGTCGTTATCCATGAAGTCGGCAAAACCAGACGTATCCATATAGGGATGACCGCCATCCGAATGGGCGTAGTTCCGGTAATATGAATGTTGCGGGCGCTCTGCTCCACTCTCGTCGATCTCCCCGGCATCAAAGCGTTTCCGCTTTTCTGCATCGCTGAGCAGGTCGTACGCTCCCGCAACCTCCTTGAATTTCTCTTCCGCGGCTTTGTCGCCGGGATTCAGGTCGGGATGCAGCTTTTTCGCGAGCTTGCGATACGCGGACTGGATGTCCGCCGCAGACGCGGATTGGCTGACACCGAGCACCTCATATGGGTTTTTCACATCTTGCTCCGGCTAAAAATTTGAGTTGGGCCATTCCCGATCAAAAACCTTTCGGAGCATTTAAACTCCTGTCCACGAAACTGAACAAGTCATGATCAAGCGTTGCGAACCTGGCAACACCAGAGAAGGTGCGGAGAAGCCTGCGCCGCCCCGCACGCCTCCTGTCAATTGGCCTTCTTCTGTTCGTCGTCGATCTCGGTGTAATCTGCATCAACGACATCATCGCTCCCTGCAGATTGTGAACTCGAACCCGCCTGCTGCGATTGCGCATAGGCAGCTTCCGCCAACTTCATGCTCACCTGCTGAAGCGCATTGGCCTTCGTCGTGATCGCCTCGCCGTCATTGCCAGTCAACGCTTCGCGCAGATCGGACAAGGCGTCCTCAATCGACTTGCGGTCGGCATCTCCAAGCTTTGCACCGTGTTCGGCCAACGCCTTTTCGGTCTCGTGAACGAGCGCGTCGCCAGCATTCTTGGCCTCGATGGTGGCTCTTCGTTTCTTGTCTTCCTCGGCATGGGCTTCAGCATCCTTCACCATCCGGTCAATGTCCGCTTCCGAAAGACCGCCCGACGCCTGAATCTGGATACGCTGTTCCTTACCTGTTCCCTTGTCCTTGGCCGAGACGTTGACGATGCCGTTTGCGTCGATGTCGAATGTAACTTCGATCTGAGGGGTGCCGCGCGGCGCCGGCGGGATGCCCATCAGATCGAACTGACCGAGCAGTTTGTTGTCGGCCGCCAGTTCACGCTCACCCTGGAAGACACGAATCGTAACCGCATTCTGATTGTCTTCGGCGGTGGAGAAGGTCTGGCTCTTCTTCGCCGGCACGGTGGTATTGCGTTCGATGAGGCGGGTGAAGACACCTCCGAGCGTTTCCAGTCCGAGAGACAGAGGCGTCACGTCGAGAAGCAGGACGTCCTTGACGTCTCCCTGCAATACGCCCGCCTGGATCGCAGCGCCGATTGCGACCACTTCGTCGGGGTTGACGCCCTTATGAGGTTCCTTGCCGAAAATCTTTTCGACCACTTCCTGGATTTTTGGCATTCTGGTCATGCCACCGACAAGGACTACCTCACTGACATCCTTTGCGGTCAGCCCTGCATCCTTCAAGGCGCTCAGGCAGGGCTCGATGGTTCGCTGGACGAGATCCTCGACGAGGGACTCGAACTTGGCGCGTGTGATCTTCACCTGCAGATGCTTCGGCCCGGTGGCGTCTGCGGTGATGAAGGGAAGATTGACCTCGGTCTGCGTCGTCGTAGAGAGCTCGATCTTCGCTTTTTCCGCCGCCTCCTTGAGGCGCTGCAGGGCAAGCTTGTCGGTCTTCAGGTCGATACCCTGATCCTTCTTGAATTCGGACGAGATGTATTCGACGAGGCGCATGTCGAAATCCTCGCCACCGAGGAAGGTATCGCCATTTGTCGACTTAACCTCGAACACGCCATCGCCAATGTCGAGAATAGAAACGTCGAACGTGCCGCCACCAAGATCGTAAACCGCGATCTTCGACTGCTTCTTCTTGTCGAGTCCATAGGCCAGCGCTGCGGCCGTCGGCTCGTTGATAATGCGCAGCACTTCCAGACCGGCGATCTTGCCTGCATCCTTGGTCGCCTGACGCTGCGCGTCGTTGAAATAGGCGGGCACGGTAATGACCGCCTGCGTGATCTTCTCGCCGAGATTGGCCTCTGCCGTTTCCTTCATCTTCTGAAGAATGAAGGCTGAAATCTGTGATGGCGAGTAGGTCTTGCCTTCCGCCTCGACCCAGGCATCGCCGTTACCCGCCTTGACGATCGCGTAAGGAACGAGGCCCTTGTCCTTTTCTACCGTCGGATCGTCGTAACGGCGGCCGATCAGGCGCTTGACGGCGAAAATTGTATTCGTGGGGTTCGTCACGGCCTGCCGGCGAGCCGGCTGACCCACCAGTCGTTCGCCATCGGCTGTGAACGCGACGATCGAGGGCGTCGTTCGCGCACCCTCGGAATTTTCGATGATTTTCGTGTTCTTGCCGTCCATCACGGCAACGCAGGAGTTGGTCGTACCCAGATCTATTCCGATAACTTTACTCACCGTATGACTCCTCTGTTTGCTTCCGGTTTTGATGTTCGCCCCCGCACGGCCATGCGTCCGAAGGTCACCTCGCCTTGCCGCCAACTCACCCCCAGGTCGACGTCGCAGATCAGGATGCCGATCTGCGTTATCTATGCCTGTGCACATACGGCCATGCCGCCAGCCAGTTGGTACTGCCCGAATATCCCAGCAACACGCGTGCCAGTTTCCAACGCCTATAAATATCAATGATATACAGTCAATTTCGCATCAAAATCAGACAGGATGTCTCGATCATTTCAGACAAAATGTCCAAGGTCGAAGGGCGGATGATAACAGTCGGCAGTGAAGGGCGGCGAGTGCGCATGCTAGGCCGATGCTCGCGAGCCGCCTTTCAATCGGCGCGATTATGCACCGGAAAGGAAGCAAGGTTCGCCAGGAATACCGGGCGCTCGCTGAGGGAACCCGGTCCTGGCGCCGATTTGCGATACGGACAATATGTCCTCCGGCGGCCCGACATATTGTCGATGGGTCAGAAAACGGAAAATGCCATGCCTCTGTTTCGATTGAATATTATCCAGTTGGCACGCCTGTTGCACTTTGGGGCTGGGTGACGGTGAAGGTGACTGCCCGCGGCACATCGCCAAGATCAACGAGGAGGTTCCCATGCAAGAATATGATCTCTACATTAACGAGAAAAAGCCGGCCATTGGTCTCTACGTCCGTTCCGGAGCCAGCCTTCCCGACTTTGCTGATCCCAAGGAATGGATTTTCGACGGAACTTCAGCGCAGGATCTGTTGCCACCCGGCGTAGTCGAGGGTGTGGCTGCCGCAGGCCATGCATTTCGCGACATGGATTAACATGGGATTAATGCGGATTTTTCCGCATGGTCACGGATGATAAGAAGAGTTCAAAACATGCACGATGAACCATCTCTGCGTGAGACTACCGCAAAAGCGACCGGGGGTAGCCCCTCATTGGAAGAGCAAAGGCGCCGACTCGATCACGATATAGACGCAGCGAGGCACCATCATGCCGAACATGCCTTGGAAGCCAACGCCCTTGTCGCATCGGCCACGAGCGCATCGGCCATGGCATACGGTCTACGCCTGTCATCAGCCTTCGTTGGAGCAATCGTGGCGGGGGCAGTGCTGGGATGGCTGATTGACTACGCCTTCTCCGCCTCACCATGGGGCCTGATCACATGCCTATGCATCGGCTTTATCGCGGGGTTCTTCAATCTGATGAGAGTGGTGAACGAAAACAAGCCCAAGCAATCGGACCGCACCTAGACCGACGTGACGCCCCGGACAACCCCCGGAGAGCCTGTCCTCTCTTCGATCGAACATAGGAGTTCGTTTCGTGTCCGCATCCATTTCCGATCCGCGAATTCAGGGCCGGCACTCCTCAAGAGTTGCAGTTTATGCTGCACTGGCCGGCAACATCGCGGTCGCAATAACAAAGCTGTTTGCCGCGGCCATTACCGGCAGTGCGGCGATGTTCAGTGAAGCCGTGCATTCTGTTGTCGATTGCGGCAACGAAGCTCTCATTCTTTACGGTTACCGCCGCGCGGTTCGGCGACCGGATCTCGTCCATCCATTTGGATTTGGCCGCGAGCTCTACTTCTGGAGCTTCATCGTCGCTCTGATGCTGTTTGCTCTTGGAGCCGGCGTTTCAATCTACCAGGGCATTCACCATGCGATCGACCCTCACCCGGTCGAACACGCCCGGATCAGCTACATTGTTCTGGCACTCTCATTTGTTTTTGAAAGCGCGTCCTGGATGGTTGGCTGGCGGGCTTTCGCTAAGGCGCGTGGCAATCTCGGATTCTGGGCGGCATTCCGCCAAAGCAAGGACCCGCCAGCATTCATGGTGCTGTTCGAGGATACCGCCGCGCTGATCGGCATCATCATTGCCGCAATCGGTATCGCCGCAGCCGAAACACTCGACATGCCGGTACTCGATGGAGCTGCTTCCATCCTTATCGGTTTTGTCCTTGCGATTACCGCTGTCCTGCTTGCGATCGAGAGCAAAAGCCTTCTGATCGGGGAGCGGGCGACGCCGGCCCTCGTCGAGGCAATCTGTCGGATAGCCCAGAAAGAGCCCGGAGTAGTTCATGCAAACAGCGCCCTGACGGCGCAACTCGCCCCCGATCAGGCGATGGTTGCTCTCAGTATCGACTTCGATCCGACACTGTTCACGGAACAAATAGAAGCCTGCGTGGCCTCGATCGAAAAGAAGGTTCGCGCTGCTCATCCAGAGGTCGTGGCTCTGTTCGTCAAACCGCAGACGCTCGCCGAGTTCGAAAACGCCCGTTTGAAGAGATTTGGCAACTACAGGCTACCCGTGAAGTAACCTGAAGCTGCGGTGAAAAGACTGGCGCGCCGGGTATGCGATGCGTTCGCCATTTCTCGATGCCGCCGACATATTGTCCGGCTACAACCGACAATATGTCTTCGCAAAGGCAGAGGCCCCACCATCAAGGCTTTGCTTTCATTAAATTATTCAACTGGCACAGTCATTGCGTGGATATTTCCAGCCAGTTGCGGTTCGCGCTGGCAGGTTCAACCGCTTGCTCGCCGATACCCGACCTGACGAAGGAGGCGGAGATGACAACCATAACCAAGTTTCCCACTCGTGCGGAAAACTCTATCGTCTTGCGAAAGAAATGGGGGTGGTTTTTGCTCCTCGGTGTTTTGTTCATTGCGCTGGGCGCGATCGCGGCCGGCCACCTTTTCTATGCAACGATCGCGGCCGTTTTTTATGTTGGCGCTTTGATGTCCGCGGCAGGCGCATTGCAATTCTTTCACGCGTTCAGCGTCAGGAACTGGGGTGGTTTTCTCCTGTGGCTCGCCAGTGGCCTGCTTTATACCGCAGCCGGGATAGCCGCCTTCACCAATCCTGCATTCAGCTCGGTTGCCCTCACTCTGGTCGTCGCTCTTTTGATCACGACATCGGGCATCGTTCGCCTGATCCTGGGGTTGAGGGCCAAACCGGAAAAGGGATGGGGATGGGTCGTCGCATCGGGCACACTGACAATTCTGGCGGGACTGATGTTCCTGATCGGATGGCCATTCAATAGCACGTGGCTGCTCGGTCTGTTGCTGGCGATCGATCTCATGTTCCAGGGCGTGGCATTGATCGGCCTCGCCTACCAGCTCGGCACGATCACCTGACCCTTTCCCCACGCTCTGCATTCGCGGTGTCGCCGGGGCGGCCCAAATGAAAAACCACGACAGGATACTCCGATGAGCAACGACAAAACCCACCCTCATGAAAAGCAGATAAAGGACAAGGACACGTCCATTCACCCCGTTGAAGGCGACACCACTGCGCAAAACGAAGTGTCCGATGATCGTCAGCCCGCACCTGAAGTCGCCCCATCAAAAAAAGTCACGATCCTTGAAGAGGAGATCAAGCGTCTTCAGGATCGCCTGCTTCGTGCGTTGGCAGAGACGGAGAATGTGCGCCGCCGGGCAGAGCGCGATGTAAGCGATGCGAAGCAATATGCCGTCACCCAGTTCGCCCGCGACATGACGAGGGTAGCAGACAATCTCGATCGTGCGATTACCAGCATTCCGGAGAAACTGCGCCACGATGAAGGGCCGGTAAAGACGCTGATTGAAGGCGTCGAACTGACCGGGAAGGAATTGTTGCACTCGCTGGAAAAGCATGGCGTCACCAAGCTCGACCCTGAGGGTAAAGCATTCGATCCGAATTTTCACGAAGCAATGTTCGAGGCGGAAGATCCAAGTGTCCCGCATGGCACGGTCACGATGGTGGCCGAACCGGGCTACGCCATCGGCGCTCGTCCCTTACGTCCCGCAAAGGTCGCCGTCTCCCGCGGTGGTCCGCCACGTAAGCCTCAAAGTTGATTGCCGCCTCTCTTGAAAGCAACAAACAGACCACGAAACTTTGTTCGGTTGAATCGGGGATACCAAATGACGATCGGTAACAGAATAGCTCCGATACGCTTCCTGGTCTTTGCTGCGGCCCTTGTGTTTTCGGTCATCGTTGCTACAGCGTTGCATGCCGAGTGGAATATCGCTCTCCTTGTCGGGTTCGATGTGGCGACATGCGTTTTCATCGTGAGCACGTTTCCACTGCTTGACGACAGCCCTGAAGAAATTCGGACTGCGGCAAAGCGTAACGATGCAAACCGCGCAGGACTGCTCGCGATCACGGTGCTGCTTTGCCTTGTCGTTCTCATCGCAATCGGAACGCTGGTCGCCAGACCCACGACACCGGAATGGACGGATGTCGCTCTGATTGTTCTGACGCTGATATTGTCATGGCTCTTTGCAAATACGGTCTTTGCAATGCACTACATCCACCTCTTCTACTCCCAGGAACAGGGAAAAGATCTCGGTGGACTGGAGGTGCCCAATACTCCGAGCCCTGGATACTGGGACCTATTTTATTTCAGCTTCACACTGGGCATGACGTTCCAGACTTCGGATATCACGGTAACGGGTTGGCACATGCGTAAAGTCGTCCTGTTCCAATGCATGGCGGCATTCATTTTCAACATGGGCGTTCTGGCTTTCACAATCAACGCGCTGGGAAGCCTATGAATAAGCGGCCACGGCTCTTGTAAATTCCAGCCTGAATGCGACCGTCGGAGCGGAAATGGTGAGAACTGAATCCATTTCCGCCATTCAACAGAACAACCGATTTGGGCCGGGGGCGGACTGTTCGCTTCGGGAGACCAGCGATGTAATAGAAGCCATGGGCGCGGGCGACATCTACGACTGATTCCGCCCCCATTGCGGCCGTTCGGCGTGCTTTCGCTGCCATCTGAAAGTTACAATTCGTTCAAGTTTCACCCGACGACAGAGTTGGGGCCGTAAACAGACCGTGTAGTTGCCGCCAAAATACCGGACGGAATCAGGTTGGGATAGGTTGAGTGGCCTGCTTCACTCGCTTTGAGATTTCATTGATCATATTCTCTTCGCCAGTGATAGAAAGTCCAATATAGGTTTCTGCCTCAATGGTTATTGCGTTTCCCGCCAATTGTGCCTGAACTGTTTCGATTTCCTGCGATCCGGCGACGGCCCAATTCCGACTTTCGATTGATGCACCAAGCTGCCGCATGACTTCCATCACCGCCGCCCGTAGGTGCTGGTCATATTCCGGACCCAATATCACAGTTACCGTCATCAAATTGATCCAATGAATGAGGATTGGCGTTTCTTGTCGGCCGGGAATTCTTTTGGCGAGCGGTAGCCGAGAGCTTTATGCGGGTGAAAGCTATTGTAGTGCTCGAACCAGATCGGCAGTTTGTCGATGACGGTCTGCGCATCGGGCACGGGGTTGACCGAGACAATAGTCCCGCTTGAACGTTTTCACAAAGGCTTCGGCCATGCCGTTCGATTGCGGGCTTCGAACAGGTGTCGAGCGCGGTTCCATGCCGATATCACGCAACAGGGTTTTGGTGTCCTTGGCAACAAAACATGAGCCGTTGTCGGTCAGCCATTCGATTGGCTCCGGAAGGGTGTTGACGCGTCCGAAACGGCTTTCGACAGCCGTGATGACAAGGTCCTGCACGTCCTGGCTTTTGATCCCTTCGGTGGTCGCGACATGGCAATGGCCTCCCGGTCGCAGCAATCCAGCGCGAAGGCCACCCGGCCCTTCTCCTTGTTGTCGCAGCCGATCTCGAAGCCGTCCGAGCACCACCGAAGGTCTGATCTCTCGACGGACACCTTGCCATTATAGGATAGCGAGAAACAAAAAAACTCCCGTGGCGTTAGCTCCGGGAGTTTTAGATGTTTGGTTGCGGGGGCAGGATTTGAACCTGCGGCCTTCAGGTTATGAGCCTGACGAGCTACCGGGCTGCTCCACCCCGCGTTGATGGTTTTATTATAACATAAAGGCCGCATTTGCGGCCTTTTGATTTG
>NZ_JADQWB010000013.1 GCF_015704895.1 Agrobacterium leguminum
CGGTGCGTCTGGCGCAGGGGTCGTCGGATCGCAACCACATCAACGACTGGGCGCGGCGTTTTTCCTATGTCTCGGGCCAGCGTGCGGGTGCCGACTGGAATTTCGAGACGCCGGGCATGGTGCCGGGCACGATGACGCCGTCGCTGGTGCAGATGCCGGATGCGACGAAGCGCGAGCTTTACGAATATCCGGCTCGCATCAAGACGGTGGAAGAGGCCGAGCGCGCGCAAAAACTGCGCACCCAGTCCATCGAAGCCGATCATGACCGGGTTTTCGGTTCGTCGACCGCGCGTATTCTGGAGGCCGGCCGCCGCTTCACGCCTTACGAGGTCGCCCATCCCGAACACGCCTATGAAGAGCATGTGATTATCCGGGCAAGCCACAATATCGTCGACCTCTCCTATGAGACCAATGGCAACGAACCGGAATACCGCAATCACTTCGAGGCGATCCCCGCCCGTGTGCCGCTGACGCCGCACCGGTCAACGAAACGCCCGCGCATCGAAGGCACGCAGGTGGCGATCGTCGCCGGCCCTGAAGGTGAGGAAATCCATCCTGACCAATATGGCCGCATCAAGCTGTGGTTCCCGTGGGACCGCAAGGCGAAGAAGGATGGCACGGATACGTGCTGGGTGCGGGTCAGCCAGGCATGGGGCGGCGGCACATGGGGTGCGCAGGTCATTCCGCGCATCGGCATGGAGGTGATGGTCGCCTTTGTCGATGGCGACCCGGATAAGCCGCTCGTCATCGGCGTGGTCAACAATCCGGCCAATTCCGTGCCTTACGACCTGCCGGCCAACAAGACACGTATGGTGCTGCGTTCCAACAGCCACAAGGGCGACGGTTTCAACGAAATCACCTTCGAGGATGAGGCCGGCAAGGAGAACCAGTTCTTCCACGCCCAGAAGGACCAGACGACGCGGGTATTGAATGACCGGACCAAGCGCATCGACCGGCATGAGGTCGCCTCGGTCGGCGGCAACCGCGCGGTGGAAGTTTCCGGCAACCAGAAACACGAGATCGGCGGCTCGGTGAACACCGTCGTCGGCGGCACGGGGCCGATGGCGATGATGGCGATGGCGGGCGTGCAGGCGCTCTCCGGGCAGACGGCGGGGTTGCTTTCGCAGGCCGCCCAGATCGCCGGCGGCGGTGGCCCGGGTGTCGCTGCCTTCGCCACCACGCTCGCCTCATCCGCACTCGGCTTCCTCGGCGCAGGCGGTCTTTCCTCGCGTGAGGGTGTCGTTTCCGGCTCAAGCCCGCGCGCGGATGCGGGCACGGCGCTTGCGGGTTCCGGTTCGGGCGTCGGTTCCGATGCTTCGGGATTGTTTCCGCTGCCGGGCATCATGAACACGATCATCGGGGCGTTTCAGTCCACATCCGTTGGAGTGGCGAAGGCTGAGCAGGTCGGGGTCAGCAAGGTTACGAATGTAGGCCAGACGTCGCTGGAGAGCGTCGGAAAGACAAAGAAGACAACCGTTGGAGAGCGTTACGAAATAAACGTTGGCAAAGCCATTTTTACGCAAACTGAAAATCACACGGTGATCGTTAGCGACAAAATAGTGCTTGCCGCGCCCGGTGGTGTCATCGAGATCAACAAAAACGGGGTGTTTATCAAGGCAACCAAGTTCGAGGTCAAAGCAAATGCTGTGAACTTCAAGCGGGGCAGTGCCGGCAAAAGCACGAACAAACCTTTTGCTGAAGACTGCTCGAAGAAGTAGGGGTTGGCGTGGAACTCAATAGCGAGAAGAGGCAGGAAGTTCTTTCCAAACTTCGGGAGGAGCAGGGGAGTGGGGGAACTACTCGCCTTTATGCCGTTGTCGATGCGTCCCGGGCGCCCATGATTATTCCACCAGCACTTCAAGCCATGACGGACAAGGTCGCATGTCTTTACAGAGGCAACGCGCTTGAGGAGTTTGGAGACGATACGGCTTGGGTCGCAGAAATGACATCTGACGAAAGCGTGTTGCAGTGGCTTATCGACAATGGCTTTGGCAAACGCTGGTCAATTTTTCTGCGAACGTCGCATGCATTGGAGGATGTTGTTCGGCATTTGAGGAAATTTACGATGGTCAAAGATAGTGAGGGGACTATTCACTTCTTTCGTTATTACGACCCACGAACGCTGCGCCAATATCTGCCAGTCCTAACATCAGAGCAGGCCGCTGTTTTTTTCAACGGAATTGAGTGTTTTTATTGTGAAAACGACCTGAAGGCGGGAGAATTCCTCAAGTTCCGCTTTGGAAATGGCATTGTACATCGTGAGATCGTTTTGCCTTCCGGAGGCGCAGGTCAGGCAAAGGCAGTTGAGAGGGCATTATCATGATCATTGAATTCGATCCGCGTCAGATGAATGCGATGCTGCATGATGACGACGATTTTACGAATTATTTCACCAGAGAAGTGATGCCAAAGCATCTACCCAGTTTCGCTGATATGGCGGGGTCGCCCCAGGCTACCGAAATGACACGCTGGGGCAGACGCTATGCGGAGCATTTCGGCTTTTCCGACCCAGTTTATCAAATTCACTTTGTCGTTTTGATGTGGCGGATCGGCCCGGATTTCTTTCTCTTCGAACCGTATAAATCCATCCTGGGTGACCGAAGCCAAACCGAGGAACAACGTATCGAGCGCTGTAACCTTGAGCCAACCATGAGCCAGGAGGGAAATGCGATTGCGCGGAGCGACAATGCCTTCTGGTTCCCGCAATATATGAAGAACAACATTCTCGGCGTCCCTTATGACGACATCGAGGAGGAGTTCGAGCGTGAGCGTGCTGCCAAGGCGAGAGACGTTCAATGAGCCAGCATCTTGATGATCTCGTCAATGTTCCGGATACACGCGAGCTTGAACTGGCCCGTCGTGATCTGGACATGCTGAACCAGCGCTATACCGAAATCGCGAAAGAAGCGGGCTGGCTGGCTGCTTCGTCCGTTCCCGTGGTGGGCGGTGTCGTGGATGTTGCGAGCGCCATTGGAAACGCCTGGACCGGCAACTGGGCGGATGCCGGGCTTGATCTGGTCGGTCTTATTCCTGTCTGGGGTGATGGGGCCAAGGCCGCTGCCAAAGGCACCAAGATTGCGCGGTATGCCGAAAAACTGATGAGTCAGGTTGCTGCCGCCCAGCGCAAGGTCAAAGCGCTCGAAGACCATGTACGAAAGTCGGCAGCGGCATCGAAGTATTGGGCTTCCAAGCGCGGCGAAGCATACCGCAAGCTTCAGGAAGATTTGAGAAAATGCAATACGAAGGCATGCCGCCAGAAAAAGATCGACGAATATAAGAACGGCGGCAAATACAAGAACATTCCACGGGAGGGGAAGTGGTCTGGAGAGCCGGGCAACAGCAAGTGGTCCCCGGAACCGGGGACACCGGCCGATAAGGCGCTGAAAGAATATGGACAGGATGGCGTTCAATACCGAAATGGTAAGCCCGATTTCTCGCCCTTCAGCCAAAAAGGCCCGGACGGCAAACCCATCGAAGCACGAATCCCTGATATGCAGGGTAACCACGCCGCGCGAAATGGCGATTTCGGGCAAGCGAGAACAGCGATGAAAGAAAGGTATGGCAGCTGGAACGCTTCCAAAATGGAGGATGGTTACACATGGCACCACAATGAAGATACATCAACGATGCAGCTTGTTGATGAACGAATCCATGCCGTAAAGTCGGGTGGGGGTGCACATACCGGTGGCGCTTCAGCAGTAAAAGACCCTGCCTATTGAGGAAAATATTATGAGCGTTACTTTGGATGAAGCAATCGCCAGAATGCAGGAAACGGGCGATTGGTCTTTTGAGGAAGACTCTCTCTGGTCTGCCCAAGACATTCTCGAATTTGAGGACTACACCTCATTGTCAGTGCCGGAGCAGCTTGTTGCGGTTCTCATGCGCTATGGCTGGAACGGCTTCGAACAACCCGATATCTACGCAAATTTTATTGTGACGTATGAGGATGGCGCGCGTTCTGCGCACGAGGTCCAAGTCCTGGTTTCTGGCAAGAAGCGGTTTTATGATCGACACGACATGTTCATAAGCAACTCCACGTGGCCTGACCAGTTCACCTTGCCAATGATATTCTTCGGCACCGCTGACGGTGGGAACTCGTATTTGTTGATGAATGGTCGAGATAAGACCGACAACCGAGTATGGCTGTGGGAGCAAGCGTCGGATCCCTTCGGCACGGGAAATAACACGCGCGGCCTGGGTCTCGCAGCCCCGTCTCTTTATGAGTTTTTCTACAATCTTAAAAAGGCCGACGAGATATAAATGCTTGGTCTGCACGAAAAATGGCGAGCAACCTTCATCGAATCCTGGCCGGACGAAGTGTGCGAGTTGGGATTGCCCTTCGAGCAGTTGCTTATTTCGGAGCAGGATCGCGCCGCGATAGGAAGTAGAACTGCGGCTTTCCGCGAGCTGTTCGACATAGATGAACTCACCCAGCTATCAGATGAATTTCGCATAGGCATAGATGCCAAAACGGCGGTTTTCAAAGACGGTGCTCATTTTCGCTTCGGTGGATGCAGTTTCAAGCAGCCCGGACAATACCAAAAGGGGCCGATCTTCAACAGCGCCCAACTCATGTCTCATATATTGCGGGATAACCCCCGTGTGGCGGGACTTCTTGCCAGTTCACTTCAAGATAAATTTGACGTTTGCATGTTCATACGGCCTTGGAAAGACATTCCCAAATGGTCTGAGTTCAGGCTCTTCATGAAAAACCGGGAATTCCTCGGCGCTTCGCAGTATTTTCATACGGCTTTTTTTCCTGAGATAGAGGCAAATGCCAAATCCATCGCGGCAGCTCTGGTGGATTTTGCGGACCGTTTCAGGGAGGTCGCTCATATTGATGATGCTATCGTCGATATTTACCTGAAACCCGGCGATGTCGCCGGATTTGAAGCTGTGCTTCTGGATATTAACCCGCTCATCGTGCGGTCCGACCCGTGCCTTTTTCAATGGAGGAACGGGGGGGATTTTGACAGGGGGCTACGCTTCCGGGGCGGGAATAATCGAGTGCTCGCCATAGCACCGTTGCCTTTTACACGTGCGGCTTGATTTAGTTGAGAAGGAGGAGCCAATGACCGCCAGCCCAGTCTCTCTTAAAGGCCACATGCATGTCTGCCCCAAGGTCGATCCCGGCCCAAGACCGCATGTTGGTGGTCCCGTCATCTCCACCCAACAGAGTTTTGTTACGGTTGAAGGAACGCCGGTCGCAACTGTCGGTGATACCTGTTTGTGCACGGGAGTTCCGACGACCGATACAATTACTGCCGGCTCGTCCTTTGCCGTTATTGATGGAAAGAAGATAGTGCGGCAGGGGGATGCATGCGCGCATGGTGGAAGATTGGTGCAGGGAACCTCCTGGATTACGTTCGAGTAATCTGAAATACGGTGCCGTGACGACAATCTGCCTCATGCAATTGTTTGACTAGCGGAGCCTGTTTCTGCGTTTGCCATTGGAAATTCTGCCTCTAGTCACCTGCTCCGAAAGAAACGCACCGACATCCTCTTCCCGAAGCGGTGGCGCATAGATATAGCCCTGTACCAGCGTGGCGCCGAGGCCTTGGAGTGCGGTGAGCTCGGCTGGTGTTTCCACCCCTTCCACCACGCATTCCAGCCCCATGTCGCGGCTGAGGGTGAGAAGGGATTTCACGATTTTGTAGCTGGCCGGTTTTTCGTGCAGGTCCGTCACGAAGCTGCGGTCGATCTTGATTTTGGTCAGCGGCAATGCATGCAGTCGCGTCAGGCTGGAATAGCCGGTGCCGAAATCGTCCAGCGATATGCCGCAGCCGAGACGCCGCAGCATTTCGACCGATTGCCTGACCTGTTCGAAATCATGGGCAAAAGCCGTCTCGGTAATTTCAAGGTCCAGCCGTCGTGCATCGAAGCTGCTGTTTTCGATGATGCCGAGCAGGGAAAGCACGCCCTCATGGGAATTGAGGTCCTGGGCCGAAAGGTTGAACGACAGGCGCAGGGAGGGTTCCCACTTGGCGGCGGAGGCGAGCGCCATCTTGAGAAGCGGCCGCGTCAGCGAACCGACGATGCCGGCCCGTTCCGCGATGGGGAAGAACTGGCAAGGCGGCACATGTGCGAGAAGCGGGCTGTGCCAGCGCGCCAGCGCTTCAAAACCTGCCGTCCTTCCGTCGCGTATATCGACGATCGGCTGGAATACGACCGAAAGCTCGTTTTCCATATCCCGCTGTTTGAGCAGGTGCTCGATGCGGGCTTCGATATTGATCTGCTTTTCGTGCTCCGCATCGAACAGAACGGCATCGCCACGCCGGGTTTTCTTGGCGTGGTAAAGGGCATAATCCGCCCTGTCGAAAAGCTGTTCAAGCGTTGAGGCGAGGTTCGGAAACACGGCAATTCCCATGGAAGCGGAAACATGCACGGTGCCTTCCGGCATATGGTACGGCGCCCTCAATTGCTCGGAGATCGCATTGGCATTTGCGACGAGTTGCGCGTCATCCGGTATGATCGGGGCGACGATGGCGAATTCGTCACCGCCCAGCCGAAAGGCCCTGCTGGCTTTCAGATTGGCGGTGAGGCGTTTGCTGACATTGACAAGCAGCCTGTCTCCCACGGAGTGGCCGTAAAGATCGTTAACGGGCTTGAACCCGTCCAGATCGATGACACCCAACGCCAGCCGGGTTCCGTTGGCCTTGGCTTTTTCGAGCTCGGCCTCAAGGTGGGCGAAAAAGGCGCGGCGGTTGGGCAGTTCCGTCAGGCTGTCGATATTGGCAAGCAGCAGGTTTTCGTTGCTGAGCGCTTCCGTACGCTGTTGTGAAATGACCATGCGCTCGAAATTGCGGTAGTTGGTCAGCAGAATGGACATCATGCCGGTGCAGACCAGCAAAACGTTGATGGCGATGGCAACAAAGGTCGGTTGCTGCGACGCCAGAAAGAAGGCGATGAAGGCGCCATTGACGATGAGCGTCACCATGAAGGCGGCCGAACGCACATACATCAGACAGAAAATGCAGGAAATGACGGTAATCGCCATATAGAAGGCGACGTGGGATTGCGTATAGGCATCCCCATAGGGCACCAGCAGAAAAGACCAGAGCGTGAATGCCATGGCGATGCCGGCAGCGAGGCGATTCGTGCGCCGAAGGGCTGCATGCGCCACCCGCGGTTCGGGATCCATGCCGCGCGTCCTCCACCAGAAGGCGACCCTGAGCGTGCAGCCGAGTGTGAAGAGGGCGGGAACTCCAACGGTGAGCCAAGGCGGCGCCAATCGTATGTGCGTCACGGCAAGCGCCCATGTGCTTGAAAGCAGGATGAAATACATCATCGGCATCTGTCGGGTGAAAGCGCGGTACTGTGCTTTCAGCAGATCAGGATTGTCGGACCGGACGGACATGAAGTCCTGCAGTTTTTGTGTGGCGGTCAGTATTTTCATTCATGGCTCTTCAAATACAGAGCGGCATTCGTAACATAATTCCCGTTACATCATTGGAAATACACACGGTTAACCGACAGACAACTACATCAACCGCAAGATGCAGGCGCTTCGCTTCGCAACATTCCAATGTTTTCAGTATTAAATGTTTCCTGCGGGGATATTCCTGATGGGGGAGGAAGCCCTTTGCTTCATGCCATGAGTTGCGACGAATCCATTCAATTGGCATGATCGGCCCGCCCGCTTCCAATGTTCATCAGCTCCGTTTCAACGCCCCTTGAAAAGTTTGAACGCGCGTGCAATATGAACGCGTGTTCAAACTTTGAGAAATGGTTCTTGCGCATGGATTCGATCCACTATCCCGATACATTGGCGGCGCGTGCAGAATTGTGCCGCAGCGTTATTCTTTCCGCCGGGGAGCTGGTGCTGAAAGGTTTTCAGGGCGAGGCGACGCGCAGCTTTTCGATGAAGGGGCCGCAGGATTTTCTGACGGTAACGGATGCTGCCTCCGAAGCGCATATTCGCGGCGCGATCATGGCCGCTTTCCCGGAAGACAGTTTTTTCGGGGAAGAAGGCGGCGGCGAGATCGGTGAGCGCGTCTGGGTCGTGGATCCCATCGACGGCACCGCCAATTTTGCCCGTGGCATTCCGCATTTCTGCATCTCCATCGCCTATGTCGAAAACGGCCAGACCGAAATCGGGGCGATCTATAGTCCCGCTCTTGGCGAGCTTTATTTCGCCCGCCGCGGCGAGGGAGCGACGCGGAACGGGCAACCGATCAGGACTGCGGAAACGGAGCGCTTCGATGCGGCTTCGATCGAGATGGGGTGGTCCACCCGCATCGCGAATGCGACCTATCTCGATGTCGTCAGGAACCTGCTCGATATGGGCGCCAATGTCCGCCGCGCCGGCTCCGGCGCGCTGGCGCTTGCCTATGTGGCTGATGGCCGTTCCGATGGCTATCTCGAATTGCACATGAATTCATGGGATTGTCTTGCGGGGCTGCTACTCGTCAGCGAAGCTGGCGGCGATGTGTGCCCTTTTCTGGAGATCGGCAGTCTCCGGGAGGGCGGGCCGGTACTGGCCGCAGCCGCCGGTGTTGCCAGAGGCGTCAGTCAGGCATCGAATATAGCGCTGGTCGCGCGGCAGCTGTCGGATCGTCCGCGGGCGGCATCGGCGTGATTTATGGCGGAGGCCCTTTTGCAGAGGGGGCCTCGTGCTTCATGCATGTGGAGGAATGAAATGGATAGACCCGTTTATGCCCGGCCCGCAATCAGCCTGATTTCGGAAGGGCTCGGCCCGCACAATGCTGCGCTTTACATTGGCGGCAGCGATGGTGCGAGCGATCTCGGGCTCCTGCGCCGGCATGGCATCACCACCGTCGTCAATTGCGCCGTCAATCTGGATATCAATCTCGTGCAGGCGGTGGCGGAAGAGGGCGACAGGCGCACCGTGGGTTATGGCGATATCCGTTATTACAAGCTCGGCCTTATCGATGGTGAGGGCAGCCCCGACACCATGATGCTGGGCGCCTATTACATTCTCGACGGCGCGCTTCGCCAGACCATGCCGAAGCGGGAAACCTATCCCTTTGCCGATGGCGGCAATGTGCTCGTCAATTGCCGCAGCGGCCGCAGCCGTTCCGTCTCACTGGTGGCGCTTTTCCTGCACAAGCAGCAGCCGGATCTCTATCCGACCCTCGATGATGCGCTGGCCGTGATCCGCACGAAGCGGGAATTGCGGCCTGACGAATGGTTCGAGACGCCGAAACCGATGCTTTACGCCGCCGCCCGCCGTGCTTCCGACTGGATCGACATGGTCGAGGGCAGAAAGACCGCTCAACCATGCTGACACGCACGCTTCCTTCCGTTGCCGTCATCGCCGACGCGCATTTCCATGACACGGCAGCCGATTTCGGATTTCCCGGCATCGAAATCGACGGTCAGCGCATCACCATGCGCAGCTGGTCGGATACGCGTGAATCCACCCGGGTTTTCAATGAAAGCGCCGATGCATTGCATGCGGCGCTGGAGAAGGTGCGGCAGCGCGGCATTCGCCATGTGGTGCTGCTTGGCGACTATACCGATGATGGCCAGCGGGTGACGACTGAAACGCTGAAGAACATCCTGCAACGCCACAGCGACACCCACGGCACGGCCTTCTACGCATTGCCCGGAAACCACGATATTTTCGGACCGCGCGGCCGGCACCATACCAAGGAGTTTTTGACGGAAAACGGCAAATGCCTTTCCGTTTCAAGCGATGCGCGGCGAGCCGGTGAGCGCGTCGTCGTTAGCGACGGGATGTATTGCGAAGGTTATCCCGTGGGCCTTGGCCCGATGGCGGCTTTCGGTTATTTCCGCCAGCCGGATTATCTGCATTGGGAAACCCCTTTCGGTGTTTCCGATGCGCCGGAGGACCGGCTGTACGCGGTGCGCTCACCCGATGGGCGCAATATCTACCGCCTGATGGATGCCTCCTATCTGGTCGAACCGGAGCCGGGCCTGTGGCTGCTGATGATCGACGCCAATATTTTCGAGCCGCTCGATGGTGAGTTCGAAGCGGGCGAGGAAGCGGCTTTTATCGACAGCACCTCCGGTGGCTGGAATGCGCTTTTGCGCTGCAAGCCCTTCCTCATCGACTGGATTGCTGATGTGCGCCGCAGGGCGGAGCTGCACGGCAAGACATTGCTCGGCTTTTCCCACTATCCGGCGCTCGATCCTTTCGATGGCGCAAGCGGTGCGGAAGGCGCCCTGTTCGGTGAAACCAATGTCGTGCGCCGCACGCCGCGCAAGGCAGTGGAGGATGCGCTGTTACAGGCCGGGCTTGCCGTTCATTTCAGCGGGCACCTGCACGTGGAAGGCGTGACCCGGCGCGGGGAAGGCGAAAACTCGCTCACCAATATCGCCGTGCCGTCGCTCGTCGCCTTTCCGCCCGCTTTCAAGGTCGTCCACCCGTCGCGGCAGGCAATCCTTGTCGAGACGGTGGAGATGGCTGCTCTGCCGGTCAATGGCCGCATTTGCGATGGTTACGCGCAGGAGACAGCACTGGCGGGCGAGGCGAACGACCTGGCTTTTGCCGCCGGCAATTACGGTGAATTTCTGCTGGGCCACAAGCGGGCGCTGATCAGGTATCGTTATTTCCCCAAGGAATGGCCGGCCGAGGTCGTCACGGCAATCGCCGATAAAAGCGTTCGGGAGGTTCTCGACCTGCTTGGAGAAGAAGGCCGATCCTCGCCTGATGCTGCTGTCCTGTCCTTGGACCTGCCGATATTCGAACTGATTGCTGACTGGTATTGCCTGCGCCAGGGTGCAGGTCTGGCACTGCCGCATATCGCGCCGCAACGGCTTTCCCTTTATCGAACGCTGGCGGAGCGTTTCGGTCGCGAGCCGGATAGTCACGATGGTTCGGTCGAAAGCTTTCTCGAAATCTTCTTCGGAGCCCTCGGCCTGTTTCTCGAGCGTGCCGAAAGCAGCCCGCGTGATCTGGAGCTTGGGCTTGTACTGCAGCGTGAACGGGTTGCGGTTTGAACTGAAGATTTTTGCCCGGAAGGACATTTGGTCTAGCGCGCGGTGATGCGCTCGACCATGGAAACGGGCACGACCTGAAGCCGGGTTTCCGGCTCATCGCTATCGAGCGCGGTCAAAACCTTCTCGGTCAGCGCGTCGAAAGACTGGGCAACGGTCGTCAGCTGGTAGCTTTTCCAGCCGGCCTGCGGAATATCGTCGAAACCGACAATCGAGATATCTTCCGGAACCCGGCGGCCCATTTCCAGCCGGGCGGCGTCCATGAAACCGAGAGCCAGCAGATCAGTGACACAGAAGGCGCCGTCGATGGTCCTGTCCGCGAGCAATTCTCGACCGGCCTGATAGCCACTGTCATAGCTGGTGGGGCCGCCGCACCATGGAACCACCTGAATACCCTCCATGGTCATGCGCTCGGTGAAAGCGTTGACGCGGCGCAACTGTGCCGGCGTCCGGCTGCCGCTGGAGACAACCGCAACCTTTCCGCACCTGGCCGCCACAAGCCGCATGGCGGCCAGATTGGCGCCGTGGGAATCGTCGCTCAGCACCATATTCGTATCGGTGCGGTCCAGATGCTGGTTGATGAGGATGAGACGCACGCCGTTGGCGATGCATTCGTCGATAATAGAGGCCGGAGGTTCACCGGAAAGAACGATGATGGCCTGCGCGCGGAATTCGAAGAGACGCTCGATGAGTGGTGCGATGTCCTTGCGCGCATCTGCCGCATTCAGCAGCAGGCATTGCAGGCCACGGCGCAAGAGACCGATGCTGAGGAAATCGAGCTGTTTCGAAATGAAGGGAGAACTGAGATTTGCTCCGACAACACCAACGAGGTTGGAGCGGTCGTTATTGAGGCCCTGCGCCAAACGGTTGATGCGATAGCCAAGTTCCTGCGCAGCCTTCAACACCCTGCGTCGGACGGCCTTGGATACGCTGCCGCCGGGAGTGAAGGTGCGTGAAACGGCGGAGCGTGAGACACCCGCCTTTTTTGCTACTTCTTCGGCCGTTACGAACCCTTTCGCCATTCAATCCCCCGTTGCGAATCCACATGTCTGATAGCACAGGTCAGATTGCAGCGACTATTCCAATTGAAATATTTCAGGTGCTGTGGTCGCGGTCAGTTTTGCGGTTCCAGCGCGCTTGCCGCAGCCTCGGCACGCGCGGCTGCCTCCTTTGCCTCCCGCTCGGCGCGGGAGGCCGCTTCCGGGTTGCTCGAACCGTCATAACCTCCCATGGCGCGTTCCCCGATGGCGATGTGGACATCCTTGAGCTGGATGACGACGAGACCGGCGAGGATGGCCGCGCCGATAAAGAATACTGTTTTCCCGTTTATGGTCATTCGACTCCACGCTTCGTGTTTGCCGGCGGAGGAAACAGCCGGCAAAACCACCGCTCAGCGGGTCAGGAGGCCGACGCCCGTTTCCGCATCGAACAAATGCATATCGGACGGGTCGATGTCGAGGCCGATCGTTTCACCGGCCTTGACTGCGCTGCGTCCCTGCACCGCGATAACCAGTTCGGTGGAGGTTCCCGTGGTGAGGAAGGTGGCCGAGCCGGTCGTCTCCACCGCGGAAACCGGCAGTGTCAATGCCGCCCCGTCTGTTGCGGCCGGCCGGATATGTTCCGGCCTGATGCCGACGATCACATCCTTGCCCGGCGGCAGGGAGGCCGGATTCCCGATCGATTGCTGCGGTTCGCCTTCGCCGAAGCTGAGCTGAAGGGACGCGCGATCCGGGCTGACGGTCGCCGGAATGAAATTCATGGCCGGCGAGCCGATGAAGCCCGCAACGAAACGATTGACCGGGCGGTCGTATAGTTCCAGCGGCGTGCCCTGCTGTTCGATCACGCCATCGCGCATGACGACGACGTGATCGGCCATGGTCATCGCTTCGATCTGGTCGTGGGTGACATAGACCGAAGTGGCATGCAGGCGATCGTGCAGCGCGCGGATTTCCTTGCGCATGTGGACGCGTAGCGCCGCATCGAGATTGGAAAGCGGCTCATCGAACAGGAAGGCCTGCGGGTTGCGGATGATCGCCCGGCTCATGGCCACGCGCTGGCGCTGGCCGCCGGAGAGTTCGCGGGGATAACGCTTCATCAGCTTTGAAAGACCAGTCGTGGCCGCAACTTCTTCCGCCGCCTTGCGGGCGTCGGCCTTGGCGACGCCGCGCATACGCAGCGAATAGGTGAGATTTTCCTCCACGGTCATATGCGGATAGAGCGCATAGGACTGGAACACCATCGCCACATCGCGCTTGCGCGGCGGCACGCCGTTCATGAGCGTGCCGGCAATGCGCATGTCGCCGGCCGATATGGTCTCCAGCCCGGCGAGCGAGCGCAGAAGCGTGGACTTGCCGCAGCCCGACGGGCCGACAAGTGCGACGAAAGTGCCCTTCTTGATGGAAAGGTTGATATTCTTCAGCGCATGGAAGGCGCCGTAATATTTGTTGACGCCGGAAAGTTCGATCTGAAGGGTCATTTGAGCGCTCCCGATGTCAGGCCGGATACGATGCGGCGCTGCAAGAGAATGAAGAGGGCGAGAATGGGCGTCACATACATGGTCGCATAGGCCATGATGTTGTTCCATTCGCTGGTATTGGGGCCCATGAAGGAATTGAGGCCGACGCTGGCGGGTTGCAATTCGGCCGCCTGGATCATCGATTTCGAATAGACGAACTCGCCGAAGGCCTGCATGAAGATGAGGATGGCGCTGACGAGAATGCCGTTTCTGGCAAGCGGCAGCACGATGTTGAAGAAAGCGCCGACCCGGGAATTGCCATCCACCAGCGCCGCCTCTTCCAGTTCCTGCGGCACGGCCATGAAAGTGGCGCGCACAAGCACCACGAAGAAGGGCATGCTTTTGGCCGCAATGGCGAGGATGACCGACAGGCGCGGATAATCGAGAAGCCCGAATTGCGAGAAGCCGACGAAGATCGGCGTGATCATCAACGATGCCGGCAGAACCTGCAGCATGAGGATGAGGAACAGGCCGATATCCACCCAGACATTGCGATAGCGCGCCAGCACATAGGCGCAGCCGACGCCGAGAATGGTGATCAGCAGCACCGCGCTCGAAGCGATCAGCACCGAATTCCACAGGTATCGGCCCATATTGCGGCTGTTCCAGACATAGGCATAGGTCTGCCATTGCGGGTCCGTGGGCCAGAAGGCGGGTGGATTGGCGAACATTTCCGAGCCGCTTTTAAGCGAGGTCAGATACATCCAGTAAAGCGGGAAAAGGTAGATGATGGCGAGCACGATGGCGATGGCCAGCATCAGGCGGTTGCGGGTCGTGATGCTCATCCGCGCACCTCATGCCGTGTGGAGCGCACATAAACGATGGAGGCCAGCATGACGAAAACGATCATGATGACGGAGATCGTGGCGCCCCTGCCGAAATCATATTGCCGGAACGACAGGTCCCAGGCCCAATATTGCGCCACGTTGGAGCTGTTATTCGGTCCGCCATCGGTAATGGCGGCGAAAAGATCGAATTGCTGCAGCGTGAAGATCAGCCCGAGCGAGACGATCGCACCGATGGTGGAGCGCATCATCGGCAGGGTGATGGTGTAGAAGCGCTGCCAGGCATTGGCGCCGTCCAGTTCCGCGGCTTCGTAGAGATCGCCGGGAATGGAGGCGAGACCGACGGAAAGCAGGATCATGTTGAAGGAGGTGCCGAGCCAGATATTGGCGATGACAACGGCCCAGAGCGAAAAATTTGCATCGGAGCGCCAGAAGATATTGCCCGATATCAGGCCGCTTTCCCGTAGGAAGAAATTCAACACGCCGAAATCGCCGGACAGGATCCAGTTCCAGATCGCGCCCACCACGAGGCCGGGCATGACCCATGACACGAGGAACAAGCCGCGCAGCCAGGTTGCGCCGGGAAAATTGACCCAGAAGAACAGCGCCAGACCGAAGCCGATGGCGAATTGCCCGGCAATCGAGGCCACGACAAAGGTGACGGTGTTGAAAAGGATCGGCAATGTTTCCGGCTGCCGGAACAGATCGATATAATTCTTGAAGCCGACGAAGGGGCGCACGAAGGTGCCCAGGCTGAACATGTCGACTTCCTGAAAGCTCATGACGATGTTGTAGATGAGCGGCAGCCCCGCCATGACGAACAGGAAGCCCAAAGGAAAGGCGACAAGGACGATATCGAAACCGCGACCGTCACTGACGCTGGAAAACAGTTTTTTCATGAAACATCCTCACAAGCTCCAGTCGGGGCCGCCGCCGCTTGTCGCGACAGGCAGCCCCACCGGGAGGAACCCCTTGGGTGGAGGCCGGAGAAACCCGGCCGCCCGCCCGGATCAGCCTTCGACCAGCTTTATCTTTTCAGCAGCCTGATCGAGCGCGGCTTTCGGCGTCATCTGTCCGGAAATCGCGCCCTGAATAGCATCCTGAATCGCCTTGGAAATCTTCGGCCATTCGGGCGAAGGGCCGCGCGGCTGCGCATATTTCAGTTGTTCCACGAAGGTCTTCAGCGCCTCATCCTTCAGCGCATTGCCGGTGGGCGGAACGGGAATATCCGAGCGCGCCGGCAACTGGCCGAAGTTCTTGAACATGTCCTTGTCCTTAGAGGCGAAGAACTCGATTGCCTTGAAGGCCTCTTCCGGATGTTTCGTCTTGGAGAAGATCGCCCAGTTATAGTCACCCATGGCCGAAGATCTCGGGGCGTCGGGCGTGGGAACCGGCAGCAAAGCGACACCCCAGTCAAACTTGGCGTCCTTCAGCATGCGGTCGATTTCCCATGGGCCGGAAATGACCATGGCGGCGTTGCCGGCGTTGAAGGTGGCGGTGGAATCCCACTGGCTGCGCGTCAGCGTATCTGGCGATGCCAGCTTTTCGTCCAGCATCAGCTTCCACGTTCCGAGCGCTTTGACGGCACCATCGGTATTGATGTTCTTGTAGGTCGCGCCTGCCATCTGCGCCCAGGGCAGGAACTGGAAGGTGCCTTCTTCATTCGCCTTGGCGCTGAAGCTGATGCCGTAAATATTCTTCGAGGGGTCGGTCAGCTTGCGGGCCGCTTCCACCAGCTCGTCCCAGGTCTGCGGCGGTTTTGCCGCGTCCAGCCCTGCGGCCTTGAACAGGTCCTTGTTGTAATAAAGCGCAATCGTATTCGTCGCCTTCGGCACGCCGAAATATTTGCCGTCCCACATCACCGATTTCAGCGGTCCCGGAAAATAATTCTCCGTCTTGATGACATCCGACTTGGCGATCATGTCGGTCACATCGAGAAAGGCGCCGCGTGCGGCGAACATGGCGTGGTTGGGGTTGTCGATGGCGATGATGTCGGGCGCATTGCCGGTGGAATAGGCGCGCATCGCTTCGCTTACCACATCATCGAACTGCAATTGCCGGTATTCGATCTTGATGCCGTTATTGAGCGCGTTGAACTCTTTGATGAGGTTCGGCGCGGGCTGGATATCGCGATCCAGCGACCAGAGGGTCAACGTCACATCTTCTGCCTGCGCCGCAATAGCGCCGGCGGACACGCCCGCCAGCAAAAATGCGCCGGCCATCATGCATTTCGCGATACCCATAATCTCCTCCTCTTGGTTATCGTCTCTGCAATTTTCGAAAACCTTCTCCCAAAAGGTTTCCGTTATGTCGGATCGACGACGAAATCGCCGCCGCGGCATTTCTTCAGATAGTTGAGGCCATGCACCTGACCCGTCATTTCCAGCGCGTCGCGATAGACGGGGTCATGCCAGCCTTCGATGTCGATGGAGCCGGACCAGCCGGCGAGGCGCAGTTCGGAAATAATGTCCGTCCAGTTGCTGTCGCCGAAGCCCGGCGTGCGCATGAAGACGAATTTTTCCTTGCCGAAGATGCCGTGCTCGCGAATGACATCCCAGCGGATGGTCGCGTCCTTGCCGTGCACATGAAAAATCTTGTCCGCCCATTTGCGGATCTGCGGCAGCGGGTCGATCAGATAGACCATCTGATGGCAGGGTTCCCATTCGATGCCGATATGCTCGTCCGGCGTTTCGTTGAAGATCAGTTCCCATGCGTCGGGATTGTGCGCGATGTTCCAGTCGCCGGTCTGCCAGTTGCCGTCCATGGCGCAGTTTTCAAAGGCGATCTTCACGCCCTTGTCGGCGGCGCGTTTTGCAAGCTCGCTCCAGATTTGCCTGTATCGGGGAAGGCTCTCCGGCAGCGGCCTGCCGCGCAGCCGGCCGGTAAAACCCGCAACGCAGGTCGCGCCGAAATGGTGGGCATTGTCGATGCAGTCTTTCCAGCCCTGCAATGTCTCAAGGTCGATGTCGGTTTCCTCCAGTGGATTGCCGAACATGCCGAGCGTGCTGATGGTGATGTCGCGCTCACCGATCGCCTCGCGGCAGCGCTTGCCGAGTTCGGCAAGGTCCTGACCGTTGGTCGTCTGCCAGAAGAACGGCTCGAAGCTTTCAAAGCCGAGATCGGCGATCTGGCCGATGCGCTCGGCCGCCTGTCCCTTGGTGGCGCTGACCATGGTGCCGATGCGGATGGATGTTGCCGGATTGCTCACGTCTTTCAGTCCTTATGCTGCAATGGAAACACGCTGGCCGAGGCGGGCGCTTTCAATCGCGCCGATCACCATGGCAAGGCTGTTGATGTTGTCGAAGGAGGCCGTTTCCGGCATCTCACCCGTACGGATGGACTCTAGGAACGAGAGAATGACGCTGGCATGGCCACGCGTATCCTTCTCGGAGACGGCTTCGGAAACGTTTACGGTCCTGAAGCCGCGCAGAAGCCCCTGTTCGTCGCCGGCCACGGAGGCGGAGAAATTGTCTTCCCCGTCCCAGAGAATCATGCCCTTCGAGCCGATCAGTCGCCAGCGCGCTTCCCAGCTGGTCCGCTCGCCTTCGGCGCACCAGGAGCCGCGATAGGTAAAGACGACATCATTCGAGAACTCGAAAATGGCGTTGGCGCTTGCGCCATGGGCATACCATGAGCCGGCCGGGTTCTTTTCCACGCAGAAGACGGAGAGGGGTTTTTCATTGGCGACGAAACGGGCCGCATCGAAGGTATGGATCGCCATGTCGAGAAGCAGGACGTTCTTCATCTCCTCGCGGAAGCCGCCGAAATGCGGCCCAAGGAAAAAATCGCAATGGATGGCCGTCAAATCGCCGATGACGCCGTCTTCCAGCGCGCGGCGCAGCCGCCGGATTCCGGCCACAAACCGCCGGTTTTGCACCACGGCATGAATTTTGCCGGCTTTTTTTGTCAGTTCAACCAGCGTGCCGGCTTCCTCCATCGAGGCGGCAAGCGGCTTTTCGCTGAGCACGTGGCACCCGGCCTCGAGACCGGCCTCAACCACGGCGAAGCGCGCCTGCGGGATGACGATATCAAAAAGGATGTCGGCTTTCGTTTTAGCGAGAACCTCGCGCAGATCCGTGCCGATGACCGCATCCGTGAGGGCGAATTCTTCGGCAAGCGCGCGGGCCGTGTTCTCGTTCAGGTCGACCAGCCCGGCGATCCTGATCGCGCCGGCGATTTCCGGCGTGGATTGAATGGCACGCAACCAGCCTTTGGCCATAGCTCCGCACCCGCATAAAACGGCATTGAAAGTCATCTCATCTCCCCGGACTCTTTCGCAAACTCCTCTTTGCGCAGGGCGTCGTAAACGTTTACGAGACTATGCCAATGATGTTAGATATGTCAAGACCGTTAAGGGGCGCGTCGATTGCGCGCCGGGCCTGGGAGGGGAGTGCATGAAAGGAATTCGTCAGCTTGCCGATTATCTGGAGATATCGATAGGCACTGTTTCCCGTGCCCTGAACGGCAAGCCGGATGTGAACGAAGAAACGCGGCGGCGTGTTCTCGAAGCGGCGGAAAAGCTGGGTTATGTCGCCAACCAGTCCGGCCGCAGCCTCAGGCAGGGAACCACCAATGTCATCGGCCTGATGACCGGCAGCGACGCGCAGACCGTGGAGAACTCCGACAACTTCTTCCTCGGTGTGACGGACGGTCTGCAAAGCGTGTTTTCCGGGCATAATCTCGATCTCATCGTTCTGCCCTGTCCGGGGGAAGAGGATCCGGATGAATATCTGAAGCGCATGGTGGCGCGCCGTATGGTCGATGCGATGATCATTTCCGCGACGCGGCGGATAGACAAACGTGTGGATTTCCTGAAGCAGACCCGGCTGCCTTTCGTGGCGCTCGGACGGACCGCTTCCAGCGACACTCACGCCTGGATCGATCTCGATTTCGAGGGCGTCGCGAAAAATGCGGTCGACCGCCTTGCCGCTGCCGGGCATCGCTCGATTGCTGTGGCGGTGCCCGACAGCGATATCAATCTCGGTTATGTTTTTCTGGAAGGATACAGGCGCGCGCTGGAAGACAATGGCATCGCCTACGATTCCTCGCTGGTCATCCGTGCGAAATCGAGCGAGCAGGGCGGTTATCACGCCGCCAGCGAATGGCTGCAGATGCGGCCCCGGCCAACGGCGATTGTGCTGATCTACGAACTGATGGCGGTCGGTCTTTATCGCCGGCTTGCGGAAGTGGGCCTGAAGCCGGGGCGCGATCTCGCCGTCATCGGCTTCCGCGATGGCCCGCGCGGCCAGTTTCTGGAACCGCGGCTGACCAGTTTCCGCATGTCCCTGCATGATCTCGGCGTCACGGTGGCCCAGACGCTGTTATCGACCATGCCGGCCTATGCGCCCTTTTACCCCGATCAGGCCCGCCATTGCGTGTGGCCCATGCTTCTGGTAGCCGGCGAGAGCGACCCGGCTCCCGCCCCATAGCCGCCGCTGCGCGGGAACGTCAAAGCTTGAAGCCGTCAACGCTCACGACGCCGAAAGGATTGAATTTATATTCGTCTTCCTCATACCGTTCGTCGTCGGAGAGGGTGGCGCGACGGCCCTTTAGGGTGGCTTCAACGCCTTCACGCGCCATTTGCTCGGCGATATCGTCTATCAAGGCGGCGATCTTCAGCTGTTCGGCGTTGGTGGACGGTTGATCCCCGTCTTTTTTGGTGAAGCGCACCTGCACATCGGGCAAGCCGATCAGGTGAAAGCCGATGCTCGTCATCCCTTCGGCATCGCCTCCTATGGGGCGGCGTGCGAAAGCCAGACGGCAGGTTCTGGCAAGCGCCATCCCGTCATCGGCGGCCGCCTCGCCGCGCGACTGCTCGTAAAGCTGCTTCCAGCGCCTTGCTCCATGGGCGACGCCCGCACTTTCACCCTTCACGGCGACAGCGCCGTGATCGAGCATGTGCTGTACGAATCTGAGGGCCTTTGCAGATGTCTTCACAGCCGTTTTGGCATCCATGGGCGGGCTGAGCACATAAAGAACCGAGCCGTGCCCGGCGACGGCTTCCTCATCCTCCGGCTGGTAGGCATCGGGGTCAACGCGGTCCCAGCACACATTGAACGAACGTTCCATTCGGTCGTCCGCTTCGTCCTGTGAATAATCCTCGTCGAGACTGAAATCGGGCGCAAAATCATCGATGGCGGCGCGGGCGCTCTTCTGCAGCGCCGCCAGCCCATTTTCCGTGCCAAGAAAGCAGAGGATATGCCGGGGTTTGTATTCGGAACGGGATTCGGCAAAGGCCGCCGGCTTGCCCGATGCTGCGCCGAGAGACGGCCTTGCCAGTACAAGGCCGCCCAGAAATGCGAGAACGCCACGACGCCCGGAATTCATCCGATACCCCCAAGGTTTCCATCAACAGGATGAGGGGGTTTTACACCGGCATATATAATTCAGACCATATGGCGTTCGATATTTTTGGCATCGCGGTTTTGCGACCCGGAAGGAGCCGGCGGCCTGAGCCGCTGTGTCATCCGGCAGCGACTATTTTGTGGTGTAACCGCCATTGACCAGAATGGTCTGGCCGGTCATCCACCAGCCATCCGTGACGAGGAAGCGGATATAGGGAACGATGTCCTCGATATCGGTGAGACCGGTTTTCGAGAAGCCGGAAAGAGCGGCGGCGCTTTTGTGATAGGCTTGCGCCTCCGGCGTTTCCTGACCGTAGAAGAATGGCGTATCCATCGGTCCGGGGCCGATTGCCGTCACCGAGACGCCGCGTTCACCAAACTCCTTGGCCGCCGCGCGGGTAAAATGTTCCACCGGGGCCTTGGTGCCGGCATAGCTGGCGTAAAACGGGGTGAAAGCGCCCAGGAGCGATGTCACGAGGGTGCAGATCTTGCCGTTATCGCTGACGTGGCGTCCGGCCTGCTGGAGAAAAAAGAAGGCCGACTTGGCGTTAACGGCGGTCATCTCGTCATATTCGGCTTCCGACGTGTCGAGGATCGGCTTTTTCAGCACCTTGCCGACGGTGTTGATGGCGATATCCGGGCGGCCGATGGCGGCGACTGTATCGGCAAACAGCTTTTCGACCGCACCTGCCGTGGTGAGATCGGCCTGAAGGGCGACGGCCTCAGCGCCGGCCGCTTTCACGGCGGCCACCGTTGCCTCGGCGTCGGCCCTGGTTGAGGCGCTGTTATAATGGATGGCGATGGCGCGGGCACCCTGGCCGGCAAAATCGCGGGCAATCAATCCACCGAGATTTTTCGCGCCGCCGGCGATGATGACGGTTTTGCCCTTGAGGGAATGGTCTGTCATGGGTCGGCCTCCTTTTGCCGTGCTCGGCCAACTGGCGGCCGCTTTCGTTGCAGCAGGATATCGTCTAGCTTTGCGTGATAAAGGCGCTTACTCTGACATAACTTGTCAGAAAAGCCGCACAATAGGGTGTTTCCGGTTGGACCGTATCGACCTGTTCCGCATCTTCACACGCGTCGTTGACTGCGCGAGTTTCACGCGGGCCGCCGATACGCTCGGCATACCACGCTCTTCGGTTTCGGCGGCAGTGCAGGAACTGGAAGGGCGTGTCGGTGCGCGGCTGCTGAACCGCACGACGCGCAAGGTCTCGCCAACCGAGGATGGTTCGGCCTTTTACGAGCGCTGCCAGCGGCTGATCGCCGATGTCGAAGATGCGGAAAATCTCTTCCGGCAGACGGCGGCGCAGCCTTCGGGCCGGTTGCGGATCGACGTGCCGGGCCGGATCGGGCGGCTGGTCATCGCACCGGCGCTGCCGGAATTTCTTGATCTTTATCCGCAGATCGACATAGGCCTCGGCGTTACCGACCGCGCCGTCGATCTGGTGGAAGACAATATCGATTGCGTGCTGCGCGTCGGACCGCTCAGCGATTCCGGCCTGATCGCGCGGCCGATAGGCAAGCTGCCGCTGATCAATGTCGCAAGCCCCTACTATCTGGCGCGTTATGGAACACCGAAAACGCCCCACGATCTTTCCCGCCATTGGGCGGTCAATTACGCTTCGCCCTCCAGCGGGCGGGTGGAAAACTGGGAATGGATCGAAGGCGAGACACTGCATTCGCTTTCCATGCGCGGCCGCGTCACCGTCAACAATGCCGAAGCCTATATCGCCTGTTGTCTTGCCGGTCTCGGCTTGATCCAGATACCGGCTTACGACGTCAGGCCGCATCTGGAGAGCGGCGACCTCATCGAGGTCATGCCGACCCATCGGGCCGAGCCAATGCCGATGACGTTGCTTTATCCCCATCGACAGCATCTGTCGCGGCGGCTGCAGGTGTTTGCGGAGTGGCTGGAAGCCCTGCTGCGGCGACGGCTTCTGTAGCCCAACATGCCTGCTGTGGCGATGCTCCAGCCTATTTTTATCATAGCGAGATTCGGCGTTATAAAGTGTAGCCGCTTGCGCCATTTTGACCTCCGCCAGAAATCTGAAGGGAGGCGCATATGCTCACGATCAATTCACAGGAAACAGCCGGGCTTTTACCGTTTGACGGGCTTATCAAGGCACTTGCCGCCGCCTTTGCGGAAGGCTGTGAGATGCCTGTGCGGCACCACCACACGATCGATGTGCCAAATGAAGCCGCCGCGACACTGCTATTGATGCCGGCCTGGCACGGCGCACGGCAGTCCACACGTTATCTGGGGATCAAGATCGTCACCGTCTTTCCCGGAAACGCCGGCAGAAACCTGCCGGGATTGACCTCGACCTATATGCTTTACGACGCGCAGACAGGCATCCAGCTCGCCACGCTGGACGGTAATGTCATCACCGGCCGCCGGACTGTTGCGGCGTCGGCGCTTGCAGCGGATTATCTTGCGCGCAAGGATGCCAGCCGGCTTCTGGTGCTGGGCGCCGGCCGTGTCGCGAGCCTTATTCCCGACGCCTATCGGGCCATCAGACCGCTTGAGCAGGTGGCCGTCTGGGATATTGATCGTGGCAATGCCGAGCGGCTGGCGAAAAGCATCGAGGTGTCGGGACTTGCGGCCACGGTGGTCGATGATCTGGAAAGGGCGGTTGCCGAGGCCGATATCGTCAGCGCCGCGACGCTCGCCACCACGCCGCTCATCCGGGGCGCGTGGCTGCGCCCCGGCACGCATGTCGATCTCATCGGCGGCTTCACGCCCGGCATGCGCGAGGCAGATGACGAAGCCATAGGCCGCGCCTCGGTCTTTATCGATACGGAGGAAGCGCTGCACGAAGCGGGCGATCTCGTTCAGCCG
Source organism: Agrobacterium leguminum (assembly GCF_015704895.1). Taxonomy (GTDB): domain Bacteria; phylum Pseudomonadota; class Alphaproteobacteria; order Rhizobiales; family Rhizobiaceae; genus Agrobacterium; species Agrobacterium leguminum. The sequence goes on from NZ_JADQWB010000013.1 coordinate 23,407, forward strand.
ATCAAGGCGGGCCTGTTTTCAGAGGAAAACGTCAGGTCGACGCTTGCCGGACTTTGCAGGGCAAACCGGTTTGCGCGCAGTGGCGATGATGAGATCACGCTCTATAAGGCTGTCGGAACCGCGCTCGCCGATCTTGCGGCGGCCACCATGGTCTATGAGGCCGCGACGCTGAACGGAAAAGGATGACAGACATGGCCAAACGCGAAATCCTTGAAGTGCCGGTGGTTTCAGAGGCGATCCGCCGGCTGGGCGCGCCAACCTCGGCGCTTGTCCGCTCCGGCAACATCGTCGCCACCTGCGGCATGCCGCCCGTCGATCTTGAGACGGGCGACATCGTCAGGGGCGATATCGCCGTCCAGACCCGGGCCTCGCTGGAAGCCCTGCGGGTGACACTGGCCGCAGCGGGCGCCACCTTCGAAGATGTGATCAAGACCACCGTCTATGTCACCGATGCAGCGCTGATGGGAACAGTGAACGACATATACCGTGAATATTTCGCAGCCGGTTTTCCGGCGCGCACCTCGGCAACCATCAAACCCTGGACCTTGCCCTTCGATATCGAAATCGAGTGCCTTGCTGTCCTTTGAGGGCAGGCGGGCATGAAAAAGGGCGCGTCGGCCGGATCGGCTGACGCGCCCACATGCATTTCCCGGAGCGCAAGATTGCAGGCCGGCTTTACGTGGACTGCTCCAGCGGTGAAAGTCCATAAACCGCTACGATATCTTCCCCCTTTTCGAGCCTTGCAACGATGCCGGGCTCCTTTTCCTGAATGGCGAGAGCCTGCCGTGCTATTGCCAGTGCTTCTCCGGGTGGCAGGATGCTGACGCCGTTTTCATCGGCCAGCACGATATCGCCGTTCTGAACCCTGACCCCGCCGCAGACGACCGGCCCTGCGACATTTCCCCGTCCTCTGAGCTTGGTGGTGATGGGCGAGCGTCCCCGGCACCAGACCGGCAGGCCGGCGCTGCGGATCGAGCCGATATCGGTGACATAACCATCAAGGATGACGGCGGTGACACCGCGCGCGAGTGCTGCGGCGGTCATGACCGCGCCCCAGCAGGCATGCCGGTCGTCGCTCAGTCGCTCGATGACGAGAATATCGCCGGGCATGGCGCGGGAAAGGGCATGCGGAAGCGCTGTCCCGTCATCTCCTGGCAGGCTGACGGTCAGCGCGCGACCGGCGATGCGGACGCCGTCGATCACGCATTGCATCGCCGGATCCATGAAACCATCCGATCTGAAATGGCCGATCGTCGCTGTCTCGACGCTCCGGAGCAGTTCGATCGCCTCGTTGATTGTGTCGGGACTTTCCATGGGTGTCTCCAAAAGAAAGACGCCGGCGCGGGGCCGGCGTCTGTGATATGGCAATATGGTTCAGTTGGTCTTGGCCAGATCGCGTTTCACGGTCTCGGTCAGCGCCAGCAGGGCGACGGCCGAGAGCAGGGCGGAGCCGATCATGTACCAGGCGACGGATGCGCCGCTGCCGGTGGCGGAAAGCAGCCAGGTGGTGATGACGGGAGTAAGCGCGCTGCCCAGAACCCCTGAGAGCATATAGGCGATGGACAGGCCGGAATAGCGGACCTTGGTGCCGAAAAGTTCGGCGAGGAAGGTGGCGATTGGGCCGTAATTGGCGGCAAAGGCCGTCATCATCAGCAGGTAGCCCGCAAGTGCGCCGGCAAAGGTGGCGGTATCCATCAGCCAGAACATCGGGAAAGCGACGAGCGCTTCGGCCAGAATGCCGCCGAGAATGACCGGCCGGCGGCCGACCTTGTCGGAAAGCAGGCCGAAGAGCGGCAGCAGGAAAATGCACGCCATGCAGGAAATCAGTACGATCACCAGCATCTCGTTGCGGGAGATGTTGAGCGCCTGCGTGCCATAGCTCAGGCCGAAGGCGACGATGAGGTTGAAGGACGATCCGGTGGACATGGTGGCGATGCCGCCGAGAAGGACCGTTTTCCAGGATTTGGAAAGCAGTTCGAAGAAGGGCACGCGCACGGTCGCCTCTTCCGTCTTCACCTTGGCGAAGGACGGCGTTTCGGCGGTGTTGAGCCGAACATAGGCGCCGACGGCGACCAGAAGAATGCTGACGAGGAACGGAATGCGCCAGCCCCAGGAAATCAGGTCCTCGGGCGCCATGGTGAAACCGATGGCAAGGAAGGCGAGGTTGGCGATCAATGTGCCGGCCGGAACGCCGATCTGCACCCAGGAGCCATAAAGGCCGCGCCGGTTCTGCGGCGCATGTTCCACCGCCATCAAAACCGCGCCGCCCCATTCGCCGCCGAGCGCCAGACCCTGCACGACACGCAGCGCCAGAAGCAGGATGGGCGCCCAGACGCCGATCTGGTTGTAATTGGGCAGAAGGCCGATGGCGAAGGTTGCCACACCCATCATGACCAGCGAGACGAGCAGCATCGACTTGCGGCCGATCCTGTCACCGAAATGGCCGAAAAGCGCTGCCCCGACGATGCGGGCGAGATAGGCCGAGGCGAAGGTGCCGAAGGCCAGAAGCGTGCCGACGAGCGCATCGAAACTCGGAAAGAAGACCTTGTTGAAGACCAGCGCCGAAGCGGTGGCGAAGACGAAAAGATCGTACCATTCGACGGTGGTGCCGATGACGCTTGCGACGGCGATCCGCCGAACGCCAACCGGCTGTTTCTCGACGGAGCCCACGAGTGCGGTTTCCCCTTGCATGAACATTCCCCTTTATGTTGCTGTGAAGGAAAACGGGGAAACGACGAAGCGGAGCGGCCCCACGCCGAAGGCATGAGATGACGATAGCCATTTCCGGCGGAGCAACCGTTTTCGGTACTCTCCGTCAGTCCGACATGCTGCGATGTTCCCCTGTTTTGCGCAATGATGGGAAAGCGGGAGGCTCCCGACAAATAGATAATGCAGATTTCTTCCATAGGGCCGCGCTATAGACCAAATCCTGGGCATTTTCGGGCATCTTGGTGCCGTCTATGAATTTTGAAATAGATAATAAAATCAGGGAAATATCGCAGGCGCTGTTTTTCTTTGCCGCTCGGCTGCGCAGTCCCTGCCTGTCTTTTGACCGGCTGAAATTTCTTTTTCGGCCGCAAGGACCGCCACTCTTATTCTAAGTATCGAATCTATCTATTTTTGAATTTTCCGGTTTGGTCTTATCCCCTTTGTCATTCCACGGAGTGAAAAGAGGTCGTCTGCGGGCTGCCGGCTACGCCGGGGCATTGCTGCCGCGAGACCATAACAGGGGACCGAAATGAAGAGATTGAGCAATATCCGGCCGGACATGTCACGCCTTTGGGCGACGCTGATGCGTTCCGCCGAAATCGGCGCGACCGAAAAGGGCGGCCTGAAGCGGCTGGCGCTTTCCGACGAGGATGCGGCGATGCGGCACCAGTTCATTCACTGGTGCGAGGAGGCGGGCCTGACGGTCAGGATCGACGCCGTCGGCAATATCTTCGCCGAACGGGCAGGAACCGATGCGGATGCGAAGCCCGTGCTGGTTGGCAGCCACCTCGACACGCAGGTTCATGGCGGCCGCTTCGACGGTATTCTTGGTGTGCTGGCCGGGCTGGAACTCGTGCGCACACTGAACGACCATGCGATTGCCACACGTCGGCCGATCACCCTTGTGAACTGGACCAATGAGGAGGGCGCGCGTTTCGAGCCGCCGATGATTGGCTCGGCGGTTTTTACCGGCGCCAAGGCGGCGGAATTCGCCTATTCCCGCAGGGATCGCGATGGCTTTACGCTTGGCGGCGAGTTGGAGCGCATCGGCTTCAAGGGTAAAGACGCGATTTCGGCGGAGGCTTTCGACAGTCTGTTCGAACTGCATATCGAACAGGGGCCGCGATTGGAGGCAGCGGCCAAGCAACTCGGCATCGTTACCGGCGCTTTCGGCGTGCGCGGTTTCGTGGTGGAAGTGCACGGCGAGACCGGCCATGTCGGCCCGACGCCGATGCCGGCGCGCAAGAATGCGCTGGTGGGTGCCGCTGAGGTGACGCTGGCGATCAATGAGATCGGCTGGGCCAGTCACGAGACCGGCGGCAAGTCCACGACGATGCGCATCAGGGCGGAACCCAATCTCCTCGGTGCGCTACCGAATTTCGTGGAAATGACCTGCGACATGCGCCACCCCGACGATGCCGTTGTCAGCACCATGTTCGAAGCCTTCAAGGCGAGACTTCCCGAGCTGGAAGAGCGCTCGCGCTGCAGCATCGTCGTCAAGGAAGGCTGGGCCTATGGCGGCATGCATTTCGACGCCGGCTGCATCGAACTCATCCGCAATGCCACCGATGCTTTCGGCTATTCCTCGATGGACCTCCTTACCGAGGCCGGGCATGACGCCATGCATGTCGCCGAATATCTGCCGACGGCGATGATCTTCACGCCGTGCGAGGGCGGTCTTTCTCATAACGAGGCGGAAAACGTCACGATTGCCGACATCGAACCCGGTGTTAACGTGCTGGTTCAAGCCGTTTTGGAGCGCGCGAACCGCGCCGACTGAAGCTGGGGCGCTTTCGCTTTTCTGCGAAGCGCGAAAAGGCCCCAACACTCTGTTTTAGCGTATTCCCGGCCGGCAGTGCCGGGGTCCGCTTTGGCTGGAAAATGCTTTAAATGGAACGGTGAAAAGCGGGATCGCTTTTCGCCGTTTTCCTATTCGCCCTCTGTTTCCACAAGGGCCGCCGCCGCCTGCGCATCGAAAAGCTCGTTTTCGAAAATCGTAAGAAATGCCCGCTCGGCGCCGCCGAGGTCCATATCGGGGTTGCGGAGAAAATAGGCGTCGGCTCCGAGCGAATCCTGAAGCAGCGGGATATGCCAAAGCTCGTCTTCCTCAAAGCCGCGCGCCGCATCCAGCGGCAGGATTCCCACGCCGATGCCGGCGATGATCATTCGCCGGACTTCTTCCATATGCGGGCTGGAACCGACCGTCCATTTGCCGAGCCCCACGCCGTCGCGAAGGGCGATCATCGGTTCCAGCGCGCCGCCTTCCTGGCTGCAGGTGAAGGCCACGAAGGCTTCCTGCCGCAATTCCTCCATGGTGATGTCGCCACGACCGTAAAAGGGATGGGAAGCACCGCAATAAATGCCGAATGTTTCCCTGAGCAGGAATTTGCAGTCCATTCCGGCAAGCGGTTTCGGCAGCAGGCAAATGCCGAATGGGGCCTGTTTCTGGCCGATGGCGCGAACGATATCCTGCGTATTGGCGACATCGATACGAATGGTGACGGATGGATGACGCCGCCGCAACTGGCGCAGCGCCTGATCGAGCTGTGGAAGCACGAGATTGGTGACGATGAGGACACGCACCTGACCCGTCAAATCGTCCGCCTCGGTCGAGAGTTTTTCGCCGATGCGCTCGACACGCAGGAAAATTTCAGCACATTCCTGACGAAGCATTTCGCCCTGAACCGTCAGCACGAAACGGCGGCTGTCGCGCTGGATCAACTGGCACCCCAGCGTTTCCTCCAGCTTTTGCAGCGCGGCGGTTACCGAGGGCTGGCGCACGAAAAGCCGGTTGGCCGCCCGCGTGATGCTGCCTTCCTCGACAATGACCAGAAAGGTCCGCAGCAGGTTCCAGTTCAGATGCTGGATGCGGGGGGCATAACGTGACAACGATGCGTTCCTCGAATGAATTGCGGTTGCATCCTATAGCTATTTTTGCCGGCGAAAAACGTCCACCGGCTGCAAAGAGTGGCGCTTTTGGCCGGGGACGCGATTTTATTCTCCGGCGGGCCTGCGGAAAGCGGCCCGCCACGTCGGCGCGGCCGCGTCAGCCGCCATATTGGTCATCCGTCACCTGTTCCATCCAGTCCACCACCTTGCCATCCTTGACCTCCTGAAGTGCAATATGGGTCATGGCGACATTCGGTGCTGCCCCGTGCCAGTGCCTTTCTCCCGGTGCGAACCAGACGGTATCGCCGGGACGGATTTCCTCCACCGGGCCGCCTTCGCGCTGCGCCCGGCCAAAACCGGAAACCACAATCAGGGTCTGGCCAAGGGGATGGGTGTGCCAGGCGGTGCGGGCGCCGGGTTCGAAGGTGACCTGAGCGCCCTGAACCCGCTCGGCATCAAAGGGGTTGAAGAGGGGATCGATGCGGACCTGCCCCGTGAACCATGCCTCGGGGCCTTTCGCCGATGCCCGTGTTCCTGCACGCAATATTTCCATTGGTCGTTCTCCTGATGGCTGACTCGAGGCGATTTGAAGCGGGAATCCTCCCATTGTCCACAGTGAAATGAAAACCGATATGATCTGCCGGCCAAGGACGTTTTCCGAAGCTCCGCGCCGCGCCGGTCCCGGCCCATGTCTCGATTTTTCAAGCCTTTTCCGCAGGTCGGAACAGCTCATCCGCCGCCGTTTCACGCCCTTCGATAAAAATCATTCTCGGGATTGACTCATTTATGAAAACGGTTACATTCGCTGATGTAAACGGTTTCATTTGTTAAAAACCGTGCTTGGAGGAGCAAATTTCATGTTTAGACATTTGATGGCTGCTGCCGCGATGGTGCTGGCGGCGGGCACGTCGGCGCATGCCCAGGAGCAGAGCTTCAAGATCGGTCTTTCCAATTCTTTCGTCGGCAGCGAATGGCGCACGCAGATGATCGAAGAGGCTCAGGCTGCCGCCAAAGCGTGGGGCGAAAAGGGCGTCAAGGTTGAGGTTGTCGTTCAGAGCGGCAATGTCGATGTGCAGGGGCAGATCGGCCATATCCGCAATTTCATGAACCAGGGCGTTGATGCAATCCTCATCAATCCCGGCAGCCCGACGGCCTTCGATCCGATTTTCGCGCAGGCCAAGGCACGCAATATTCTCGTCATCGCAACCGACGCCGAAGTGTCCTCGAAGGATGCGCTCTATGTCGGCATCGACCAGAAGGCATGGGCGGCGCAATCCGCGCAATGGCTTGCGGATGCGCTGAAGGGCAAGGGAAGCGTCGTCGCCATTAACGGCATTGCCGGCAACCCGGCAAACGAAGCCCGCGTTGCCGGTTATCGCGAAGTTTTCAAGAAATACCCTGACATCAAGGTGTTGAACGAAGCCAATGCGAGCTGGGATCAGGCGCAGGGCCAGCAGGCCATGCAGAACCTGCTCGCCACCTATCCCGATATCAGCGGTGTGTGGGTGCAGGACGGCATGGCGGACGGCGCATGGCGCGCCATCGAAGCCGCCGGCAAGACCAAGGACATTGCCGCGACCGGTGAAATCCGCAAGGACTTCATGACCCGCTGGGAAAAGGAAAAGTTCAATTCCGGCGCTTCGGTCAATCCTCCGGGCGTCATGGCCAGCGCGCTCAACGTTGCTGTCCTGAAGCTGCAGGGCAAGGAATTCAAGGACGGCATTTTCGGCGGCACCTATGGTAACGCCATCTATATTCCGATCCCCTTCGTCAGCAATGACAACCTTGCCGACAATATCAAGGCTGCCGATGGCAAGCCGGGCTACTGGTCCGTCACGGCGACCGTGACGCCGGAACAGGCCGGCGAGTTCTTCAAGTAAGAGCCGTTTCGGGTCGGCGACAAGCGCCGGCCCGAACCAGAATTTCGAGTGCGGACCGGGCCTTGGCCGGCCGCCTGTGACAAGCATTATTCGGGGACATGCGATGGCGAACGCTTTGGAAGCGGCCGGCATAACGAAGAATTTTGGCGCCGTGCGTGCGCTTTCCGACGGCAGGCTGACCGTCGGTCGCGGTGAAATTCACGCGCTTCTGGGCGCCAATGGCTGCGGCAAGAGCACGCTCTGCAAGATCGTTGCGGGTGCTGTTGCGCCGACCAGCGGCGCGATCAGGTTCAATGGCGAAGACGTGCGCTTCAAAAGCCCGCGGGACGCCGAAAATGCCGGTATTGCGCTGTTTTATCAGGAACTCAGCCTCGTTCCGCAGCTTTCGGTCGCCGATAATATCTTTCTCGGCCGCGAGCCGAAACGGGGCATCTTTGTCGACGGCAAGGCGCTGAAGGCCGAAGCGGCGAGACTGATCGCGCTGTTTGACGGCGTGGCTGGCGAAGGGCTGGAGCCGGATGCGATTGTCGGCAATCTGCCGCCCGATCAGCGCCAGCTCGTCGAAATCCTCAAGGTCTTCGCCCAGAATGCCAGCCTGATGATCATGGACGAGGCGACGGCGGCGCTCGATGGCCGTCAGTCCCAGCGCTTTTTCGAGATTCTCCGGGCCAAGAAGGCCGACGGTGTCTCCACCATCATGATTTCCCATCGTCTCGATGAGGTTTTCGCGGTCTGCGACCGCATCACCGTGATGCGCAACGGCGCGACGATTTCCGAACTCGATACGGCCGCCACCACCCGCGAGGCTGTCGTGCACGACATGGTCGGCGATGTTCGGGCCGCTCCTGCCCGTCAGAACGGGCGTTCGGCTGCTGCGCCGAGCCTGAAGCTGACGGATGTGGCGGGTGAGGGCGTTCGCGGTGTCTCTCTGGAAGCTTATCCGGGCGAAATCGTCGGTCTGGCCGGTCTGCAGGGTCAGGGCCAGTCGGCCTTGCTGAAGGGTCTTTTCGGCGCCAACCCATTCGCTGCCGGCCAAATCCGGTTTGAGGGTCGTGAAATCACCATCGGCAAGCCTTCGCAGGCGGTTCATAGTGGTTTTGCCTATGTATCCGGCGACCGCGGGCGTGACGCCTCCCTTCAGGGTCGGTCGATCTTCGAAAATCTCGTCGCGGCGCTGATGGTGCGCGAAAAGATGCGGCTGGTCCGTCCCGCGACGCTGAAGCCGCGCGTGCAGAAGGTCGCGGACGACATGAAGACGAAGTTTGCAGGCCTCGATATGCCGATCGGCACGCTTTCGGGCGGCAACCAGCAAAAGATCTTCATCTCCCGCTGGCTCGCAACCGCACCGAAACTGCTGCTGCTCGACGACCCGACCAAGGGCATCGATCTTGGCGCGAAGGCCGATCTCTTCGCCCTGATGCGCCAGCAGGCCGATGCCGGTGCGACCATCCTTCTTTATTCCTCGGAGGATGCGGAAATCCTCGAATATGCCGACCGCATTCTTGTGTTCAACGGTGGACGCATTTCTGCGGAACTGACCGGAGCCGACATGACATCCGTAAACATGACCCGCGCCGCTTATGGAGATGCCGCATGAGCGCCTCCGGTTTTCTGCGCAGGCAGCCATGGGTCATCACCCTCGTCGTACTGGCGCTTCTCATCGCCGTGAACACGTTCCTGCAACCCTCCTTCGTTCAGCCCTCCGTGCTGCAATCGAACCTGACGACGTTTCTGCCGCTGATCCTGGTCGCCATCGGCCAGACCTATGTCATTCTGGCGGGCGATATCGATCTGTCGGTCGGCAGCATCGTGGCGCTCGCCAATGTCGTCACCGTCAGTGTCATCGCAGCACTCGGCGGCACGACGGGCGCCGTCTTCGCCGGCATGGCGGCGGGTGCGGCGGTTGGGCTGCTCTGCGGACTGGTCAATGGCCTCTTCATCTCCGGCCTGCGCTTCCAGCCGATCGTCACCACCTTTGCCACCGGCATCATCTTTGCCGGGCTGGCGATCTGGGTGCTGCCGCAGGCGGGTCTTCCGGTGCCGGAGGCCTATTGGCAGACCTATTCCGGCAGCTTCATCGGTTTGCCCTTCGTGCTGTGGGTGCTCTTGGCCGGCATTGCCTTCACCCTCATCGTGTCGCGTATTCCGTTTCATACGCACCTGTTGGCCGTCGGCGGCAATCGCACCGGAGCCTTCCAGACGGGTCTGCGCCTCTCGGGCATCCGCATCGGCGCATATATGATCTCCGGTCTGTTCTCGGCGCTGGCGGCGCTGAGCCTGACGGGGGAGACGGCCTCGGGCGACCCTCTGCTGGGTGCAAGTCTGGCGCTCTCCTCCATCTCGGCCGTGGTTCTGGGCGGCACCGCACTTTCCGGCGGTTTCGGCAGCTCGACAGGGTCGATTGCCGGCGCGCTGGTGCTCGGCATGATCGGCAATGTGATTTTCTTTGCGGGCCTGCCCTTTGAGTACCAGACACTGGTGCAGGGTTTGATCGTGCTGACGGCGCTGGCCGGCGGCGTTCTGGTGACGAGGCGTTGATATGACCAATCCCGGCTTGCAAATCAAATCCATCGTCACCGATCCCCTGACCATCGCCATTGGTGCATCGGTCTTCCTGCTGCTGGTCGGCGAGTTGTTGTCGCCCGGCTTTGCGCAGGGTTCGCAGATCGTGCGGCTGCTGACGATTGCCGCCATTCTCGGCATCGTCGCGGCGGGGCAGAACCTCGTCATCCTCGGCGGGCGCGAAGGCATCGATCTTTCCGTCGGCGCGATGATCTCGCTCGGCGCCGTCCTTGCCGGCAATATGATGAACGGTCAGAATGCGGGCATTCCGCTCGCCATTCTCGTTGCGGGCGGCATTCCCTTCCTGATCGGCCTCATCAACGGCCTCGGCATTACCTTCGTGCGCATTCCGCCGTTGGTCATGACGCTTGGCATGACGGCGGTTATTCAGGGCGGGCTGGTCGTTTATTCGCAGGGTGTTCCGTCAGGCGCGGCAGCACCACTGCTGGCAGGTTTCATCAACCGGCCGCTCATCTTCGGCATTCCCGGCGTACTCTTCGTCTGGCTTGGCATCGCCGCGATCATGCTTTTCGTGCTGCGCCGCACCGCCTTCGGTTTCGCCATCTACGCCATCGGCTCGAACGAGCGGGCGGCGACGCTCACCGGATTGCCGGTCTCCCTGATCCGTACGCTGCTTTACGGGCTTTCCGGCCTGTTTGCCGGGCTGACCGGGGTGTGCGTGATCGGTTACACCGGCACCTCCTTCATCTCCGTCGGCGATCAATATGTGCTTCCGTCGATCATCGCTGTTGTCATCGGCGGCACCTCGCTTGCCGGCGGCGCGGGCGGATATGTCGGAACCATGGCCGGGGCGGTTGCGCTCACCATTCTGCAAAGCGTACTGATAACGCTCAACCTCGATGTATGGGCACGGCAGATCATATTCGGTGTCACGTTGCTAGCGCTGATGCTGCTTTATGGCCGCCAAAAGCAGTTGCGTGTGTGACAGATGAGCAAAGACCAAGGTTCGAATATCAGGGAAGTGGCAGCTCTCGCGGGCGTTTCCATCGCGACCGTATCGCGGGCGTTGCAGCAACCCGACAAGGTTCGCCCGGAAACCCGCAAGAAGGTTTTCGACGCCGTCCGGCAGGCCAACTTCGTTCCCAATGCGCAGGCGGCAAGCTTCCGCCGGCAATCCAACAACACCGTCATCCTTCTCGTTCGCGATATCGGCAACCCGTTTTATCTCGAAATCTACAAGGGCGTTGAGGAAGCGGCGGGCGAAGCGGGCTTCAAGGTGCTGATGGGCGATGCCCGCAACGACGAGAACCGCGTGGCGACCCATATCGACATGGTACGCCAGAAACATGCCGACGGCCTGATCCTGATGACCGGCCAGTTTCCCGCCGAGCTTCTCGAACAGGGCGACGCGCTGCCGCCGATCGTCATCGCGTCGGAAACGGTGCCCGGCCTCGCGTTGCCGACCGTCAAGGTGGACAACCGCGCCGCCTCCCAAAACGCCATGCGCCACCTCATCGAGGCGGGACATCAAAGGATCGTGCATCTGGCCGGTCCGGTCCCGGAAAGTCTGGCGCAGGAGCGTTTCGATGGTTATCGCGCGGCACTTGCCGAAGCCGGCATCGCTTATGCCGACGAACTGGTGGTGACGGGCGATTACAGCATTGAGGCCGGTCGTCAGGCAATTGGCAGCCTTCTCGAAGGCGGCATTGCCTTTACCGCAATCTTCGCCTCGAGCGACCAGATGGCGATTGGTGCGATCAGCGAATTGCGTGCGCGTGGCGTTTCGGTTCCGGCCGATGTCTCCGTCATCGGCTTCGACGATATCATTTTCGCCAATGCCTTCGAACCGCCGCTGACGACGGTGCGCCAGCCCCGGCAGGAAATGGGCCGCAGGGCCATGGCGCTGATGGTCGACCGGCTGAACGGAAAACGCACGGCTGAAACCATCGTGCTGGATACGGAACTGGTGGTGCGCGGCTCGGTCGCGCCCTGCCGCCCGCCGCATCGGTAGCGGCCAGACTATGAATGCAAGGAGTGTAAGGACATGAAGACGATCAAAGGCCCGGCGATTTTCCTCGCGCAATTTGTCGGGGACAAGGCCCCCTTCGACACGCTCGACAATCTCGGCCAATGGGCGGCTTCCCTCGGTTACAAGGGCATTCAGGTGCCGACCGATCCCAAGCTCTTCGATCTTGAGAAAGCCGCTGCATCCAAGACCTATTGCGACGATATCAAGGGCCGGCTTGCCGACATGGGTATCGAGATCACCGAGCTTTCGACCCATATTCAGGGCCAGCTCGTCGCCGTTCACCCGACCTATGACGAAATGTTCGACGGTTTTGCGCCTGCCGAACTGCGTGGAAAACCGCAGGCGCGGCAGGAATGGGCGGTCAACCAGCTGAAATATGCGGCGAAAGCCTCGCAGCATCTTGGCCTCAAGAGCCACGCGACTTTCTCCGGGGCGCTAGCCTGGCCCTTCGTTTACCCATGGCCGCAGCGCCCGGCCGGTCTTGTCGAAATGGCCTTTGCCGAACTCGGCAAGCGCTGGACACCTATCCTCGATGCCTTCGAGGAGAGCGGCGTCGATCTCTGCTACGAACTGCATCCGGGCGAAGATCTGCATGACGGCATCACTTTCGAGCGTTTCCTCGAGGCCACCGGCAATCACCCGCGCGCCAACATCCTCTACGATCCCTCCCACTTCGTCCTTCAGGCGATGGATTATCTCGATTTCATCGACATCTACCACGAGCGTATCCGCGCCTTTCACGTCAAGGATGCCGAGTTCAATCCGACCGGCCGTTCCGGCGTTTATGGCGGCTATCAAAGCTGGGTTGACCGGCCGGGACGTTTCCGCTCGCTCGGCGACGGGCATGTCGATTTCGGCGCGGTGTTTTCCAAGCTCACCCAATATGATTTCGACGGCTGGGCGGTGCTGGAATGGGAATGCGCGCTGAAGCATCCGGAAGACGGCGCTCGTGAGGGTGCGGGCTTCATTGAAAACCATATCATCCGCGTGACCGAGCGGGCCTTCGACGATTTCGCCAAAAGCGGTGTCGATGATGCCGCCAACCGCCGCCTTCTCGGTCTCTGAAAGGAACATCATGTCCTCCGCAACAGCAAAATTTAACAGCCGCCGTATCCGTCTCGGCATGGTCGGCGGTGGTCAGGGCGCCTTTATTGGTGCCGTGCATCGCATCGCGGCCCGGCTGGATGACCGCTATGAACTGGTGGCCGGCGCGCTTTCCTCCGATCCCGCACGCGCTAACGCTTCGGCAACCCTGCTCGGCATTGCACCCGAGCGTTCCTATGCCTCGTTCGAGGACATGGCGGCGGCTGAGGCTGGACGCGAGGACGGTATCGAGGCGGTCGCCATCGTCACGCCGAACCATTTGCATTTCGCCCCCTCCAAAGCCTTTCTCGAAGCCGGCATCCACGTCATCTGCGACAAGCCGGTTACCGCGACGCTGGAGGAAGCGAAGGCGCTGGCCGAGATCGTCAGGGCATCCGACAGCCTGTTCGTCCTGACGCATAATTACACCGGCTATGCGATGCTTCGGCAGATGCGCGAGATGATCGCTGATGGATCCATCGGCAAGCTGCGCCACGTTCAGGCCGAATATGCGCAGGACTGGCTGACCGAAGCCGTTGAAAAGACAGGCGCAAAGGGCGCGGAATGGCGCACGGACCCCAGCCGTTCAGGCGCAGGCGGCGCAATCGGCGACATCGGTACCCATGCCTTCAACGCCGCTGCCTTCGTCACGGGCGAAATCCCGACAAGCCTTTATGCCGATCTGACGTCGTTCGTTCCGGGCCGGCAGCTGGATGACAGCGCCAATATTCTGCTTCGTTATGCAAGCGGCGCAAAAGGCATGCTCTGGGCGAGCCAGATCGCGGTTGGCAATGAAAACGCGCTGTCGCTTAGGGTCTATGGCGATAAAGGCGGGCTTGAATGGCACCACCGCGTGCCGGACGAACTGTGGTTCACCCCCTATGGTGAACCGAAGCGGCTTATCACCCGCAACGGTGCGGGGGCAGGTGCTGCCGCCAACCGCGTCAGCCGCGTGCCATCCGGGCACCCGGAGGGATATCTCGAGGGTTTTGCGACGATTTACCGCGAAGCCGCAGATGCAATCATCGCAAAGAGGGAGGGAAAGACAGCCGCCGGGGAGGTGATTTACCCCGGCATAGAGGACGGCCTTGCGGGTCTCGCATTCATCGATGCGGCCGTCCGGTCCAGTCGGACCTCGTCCTGGGTAGGGATCGACATCTAGATCATCGCATATCGAGGACGGACGACGCAGGGCACAGGAGGCGGTGCCCGGCATGACCCGGCCAGACGGCCGGGAAAGGCGAGGGTACGCGTGTCGTCATATTGATCAAACGGAAAGGGAGTTACGCGTTTGAAAACGTTCAAGTCAAAATTCGCTGGCATGGCATTCGTCGTCGGACTGGCGGCCGGTTTCGCAAATCCGGGTTTTGCCGATGACAGCAAGGTGCTGCCGATCGCCGCGCAGATGTACACGCTGCGCAATTCCGGAACGCTGGAGGAGCAGCTTGCCATTCTCAACCGTGCAGGTGTTTCCGCCGTGGAAACGGTGGATATGCAGAAGGTCAGCGCCGGCGAACTGAACACGCTGCTGGAAAAGCACAAGATCAAGGTCATTTCCTCGCATGTGCCGATCGACAAGCTGCGCGGCAATCTCGATGAAGTCATCACCGAGCAGAAGGCCGTCGGCAACCCGGTCGTGACCGTGCCGTTCCTGAAGCCGGAAGACCGCCCGAAGGACGCCGCCGGCTGGACCGCCTTCGGCAAGGAGCTTGGCGGTTACGCGGACAAGCTTTCCGCGGCGGGCCTCTCCATGGCCTATCACAACCACGACTTTGAAATGGTCAAATTCGACGGCAAGACGGCGCTGGAACTGCTGCTCGACGCGGCAGGCCCGAAACTGCAGGCCGAAGTCGATGTCGCCTGGGTGGCGCGCAGCGGCAATGATCCGGCCGAATTCCTCGGCACCTTGAAGGGCAAGGTTTTTGCCATCCACGCCAAGGACAACGCACCGGCCGGCACGGCGGAAAACGAGCGCGGTTTTGCCACACTCGGCACCGGCGTTCTCGACTGGAAGACAATTCTGCCGGCGGCCAAACATGCCGGCGCAAAATGGTTCATCCTTGAGCACGATCTTCCGCTCGATGCCGAAGCGGTGGTGACCAAGGGCAACGCGTTCCTCAACGAACGCCTGCCGACCATTCAGTAAACACTGCCAGTAAAACCAGAACCGCTCCCCGGCGGCCGGTTTCGGCGGGGAGCATGAGGTTCGACAGACGCATGACCAGTTTCCGCCGCGTCGCGACGGGAAGCGCTTTGCCCTGTCGTTTTTTCCAAGCTCACATCGGAGGAGTTATCATGGCAAACAATCATTATGATGCGATTGTTGTCGGCTCGGGCATCAGTGGAGGCTGGGCCGCAAAGGAACTCACGCAAAAGGGCCTGAAGGTCCTGATGCTGGAGCGTGGCCGTAACATCGAGCACGTCACCGACTATCAGAATGCCGACAAGGAAGCCTGGGATTACCCCCATCGCAACCGCGCCACGCAGGAGATGAAGGCGAAATACCCCGTTCTCAGCCGCGATTACCTGCTGGAAGAGGCAACGCTCGGCATGTGGGCCGACGAGCAGGAAACGCCCTATGTCGAGGAAAAGCGCTTCGACTGGTTCCGTGGTTATCACGTCGGCGGTCGCTCGCTGCTCTGGGGCCGCCAGACCTATCGCTGGTCGCAGACCGATTTCGAGGCCAATGCGAAGGACGGCATCGCCGTCGACTGGCCCATCCGCTATGAGGATGTTTCTCCCTGGTATGATTATGTCGAACGTTTTGCCGGCATTTCCGGCAGCCGCGAGGGGCTGGATATTCTTCCCGATGGCGAATTCCTGCCGCCCATTCCGCTCAATTTCGTAGAGCAGGATGTGGCAAGCCGGCTGAAGAAGGCGTTCAAGGGCACGCGCCACCTCATCAATTCACGCTGCGCCAACATTACCCAGGAACTTCCCGATCAGGAGCGCACGCGCTGTCAATTCCGCAACAAGTGTCGGCTGGGCTGTCCCTTCGGCGGCTATTTCAGCACGCAGGCCTCGACCCTGCCTGCGGCGGTCGCCACCGGCAATCTCACCCTTCGGCCCTTCTCCATCGTCAAGGAAATCCTCTACGACAAGGACAAGAAGAAGGCGCGCGGTGTCGAGATCATCGATGCCGAAACCAACCTGACCTACGAATACACTGCCGACATCATCTTCCTCAATGCCTCGACGTTGAACTCGACCTGGGTGCTGATGAACTCGGCCACCGATGTATGGGAAGGCGGGCTTGGAAGCAGCTCCGGCGAACTCGGCCACAACGTGATGGACCACCATTTCCGCATGGGCGCCACCGGCCAGGTGGAAGGCTTCGAGGACTTCTACTTCAAGGGCCGCCGTCCGGCGGGCTTCTACATTCCGCGTTTCCGCAATACCGGCGACGACAAGCGCAAATATCTGCGCGGTTTCGGTTATCAGGGGTCTGCCAGCCGTTCGCGCTGGGAGCGGGAGATCGCCGAACTCAATATCGGCGCTGACTACAAGGAGGCCTTGACCGAGCCGGGCGGCTGGACCATCGGCATGACCGCCTTCGGCGAAATGCTGCCCTATCACGACAACCGCGTGAAGCTCGATCATGACAAGAAGGACAAATGGGGCCTGCCGGTCCTCTCCATGAATGTCGAGATGAAGCAGAACGAACTCGACATGCGCGAAGACATGGTCAATGACGCCGTCGAGATGTTCGAGGCGGTCGGCATCAAGAATGTCAAACCCTCGCGGGGCAGCTATGCGCCGGGCATGGGCATTCACGAAATGGGAACTGCCCGCATGGGGCGCGACCCGAAAACCTCCGTCCTCAACGGCAACAACCAGGTCTGGGATGCGCAGAACGTCTTCGTGACTGACGGCGCCTGCATGACTTCGGCCTCCTGCGTCAACCCGTCTTTGACCTACATGGCGCTGACGGCGCGTGCCGCCGATTTTGCCGTTTCCGAACGCAAGAAGGGGAACCTGTGATGAACAGACGCGAACTGCTGAAACTGATAGCCATTGCCACCGGCCTTCCGCTGATCGGCGCGGATGTTCTGACGGCTGCGGAAAACGCCGCCAAGCCCGCCGGCGCTGCCCACGTCTTCACCCCGGAGGAAATCCGCTTTCTGGATGAGGTGGCGGAAACCATCATTCCCCGCACCTCCACGCCGGGGGCGAAGGATGCCGAAGTGGGTGCATTCATGGCCGTCTATGCGGCCGATTGTTATACCGACGAGCAGCGGACACTTTTCCTTTCGGCGATTTCCGACGTCGAGAAGCGCAGTCAGGCCGAACACAAAAAGCCCTTTCTGGAGCTGACGACGGAACAGCGGCAGGCGCTGCTTGCCGCGCTGGACAAGCAGGCCAAGGCGGAACAGACGCCGGCAAAGCCGCACGCCTTCACGCTGGTCAAGCAGTTGACGCTGCTCGGCTTCTTCACCTCGAAGATCGGCGCCACGGAAGTTCTCGTCTACGACGAGATTCCCGGCGGTTTCGAAGACCGCGTTCCCTACAAGAAGGGCACGCCGGCCTGGGGCACGACCTGAAGAGAGAACTGTTGGCCCGTCCGCATTTGCGGGCGGGCCACGCTCAAGCGGCAAGACAAGGATTATACGATGCGCAATATAACAATCATCGCGGCGGCAATGTTTGCCGCAAGCGCCATTCCCGCTCTTTCGGAGGGCGATGTTGCCAAGGGGGAGGCGGTGTTCAAGCGCTGTTCCGCCTGCCACGCCATCGGCGAGGGCGCGAAAAACAGGGTCGGCCCGCAGCTTAACGGCATCATCGGCCGTGCAGCAGGCGGCGTGCCTGACTATACTTATTCGGCTGCGATGAAAAAAGCGGGCGAGGACGGTCTCGTCTGGACGCCGGAAGAATTGCGGGATTTCCTGAGCGCGCCCAAAAAGAAAATACCCGGCAACAAGATGGCGCTGGCCGGCATCAGCAAGCCGGAAGATCTGGACAATCTCATCGCCTATATCGAAAGCGCCGCTTCGAAGCCCGCTGAGTGAGAGCAGCGCGGTTACGCGGTGGAAGCAAAGCTCCTGGCGAAGGTGAGGCGCATGGCGGCAGGCGCCTACACGCTACACCTGGCTCACTTCGCCTTCCGCCAGCTGGGCGAGGCCCGGCAGATTGCAGACCAGAAGCTTCTGCCGCCCGCCCTGCACCAGCCCCTTGCTCTCCCAACTGCTGAGGATGCGGGAAACGGTGTGCAGTGTCGTGCCGGTCATTTCGGCTATATCCTGTCGCGAGATCGGAAAGTCGATGCGGATACCGTCCAGCTCCTTGCGGCCCGCCTGTTGGGAGAGGCGCAGCACGGCGTGGGCTACCCGGCGCTCCACTTCCTGCGTCGACATTTCGCGGATGCGTGTATGGGCTTCCTCGAGACGCTGGCCGATGGTCTGCATGGCGGAGACGGCGAGATGCGGGTTCTGTTCGACGAATTGCGGCCAGAGGTCCGTCTGCCAGGAGAGTATCACGCTTTCGGCAGCCGTCGTGGCGGTGCCGGGATAATCCGACCGTTGCAGCGCCCGGGCAAAACCGAAGAGATCGCCGGGATGCACCACCCGCACGATGATCTGCTGGCCGTCATGGGTCACCTGCGTCACCTTCAGGCGGCCGTGAATGAGTAGGAAGAAATGCGTGGCCGGCTGGCCCTGCTCGAAAATGGCTTCGCCCGGCGGCACCAGCCGGGATGTGGCGTGGGTCAGCAGCCCGTCCAGCTCATCGTCGGCCATCTTGGCAAACAAGGCCAGCGACCGGATGACGCTTCGGTCAATCTTCACTTGCACCCTCTCCGGTGATTGGCCGCCGCCCTGATTCCCGCAATGGGCACCCCGGGTGTCGGCCTCTTCTGTATCCTCACAATACAGCACTATCACGGGCTGAAGAAGATCAAATGATATGAATCAACCAATTGTTTTTATTGACGATTATCAAGAAGACGGAGCGGCTGCGCCAAGCTTTTCGAGAAGCGGCGCATACCAGCGCGTATCCCTCACCAGCCGGAACCCCAGATTGTCCGGCGGCACGCCGACGGCGCAGCCGCCGCTTTTCGGGTTTTTGACGAAGGCGCTCATCGCCGCCCGGTGTTTTCCCGAAGCGACGGGAATGCCGCAGGAGGCGACGGTATCGACTACATCGCCATCCTTGCCGAGCGTCACACGGTGGCTGCAGCTGGAGGTCCATTCCCAGACATTGCCGCCGAAATCGGTAAGGCCATATTCGTTTTCACCGAAGCTGCCATAAGATTGCGGAACGGGATTGCCCGACGCCTTGCGGCTGGTCTGCCGCTCGTAATCCGCCAGCCAGCGCAAAGCGGGGTTTTCGCTATCCGCAGCCACGCCGAGCGTCTCATCCGGGAAAAGCGACCCGGCGGCAAAAGCAAGTTCGGCATCACTCGGCAGGCGCCAGACAGCGCCTGTCCGTTCGCTCAGCCACGCCGCATAAGCGCGGGCGTCATCCTGGCTGATGCCGGTTGCCGGTATCGCGCCGTCGACGGGGGCGGCAAAGCCGGGTTCCGGCTGCTGACAGCTGCCTTCGGCCACACAGCGCGCATAATCCGCGCTCGATACCTGATATTTCATGATCGTCAGATTTTGCCGCATCGTCACGTCGATCATCGGGCCATCGACGGCATAACCATTGCGGAAATATTCGCCCTCCGCCCGGTAGGTGAAATGTCCGGCGGGCACTGTGACGACCTGCGGAGCGATTATGGCGGCGCGTGGATCGGCGCCGCTGCGGATGATCCCGGACTGAAAACCGATGGCCGTTGCCAGCAGCGCGGCAAGCGAGAGCGGCAAAAGAAGCGAGACGGCATTTGGGAAATGGCTGTTGCCGGGAATGCCCATGGGAACCTGCCTGCGTCAAGAAGACGCCAAAGTTCGGACCTGCTTTCAGGCCGCATAGCAGAAGGGGGAGCGTGCCGCGACCGCTGGCGGCGGCGCGCTCCGGTTTGCGTCAGATGCTCGAGGGGGCGAGCACGGCCTGCATCAGGTTGTTGTTCCACTCACCCGTCACCTTGAAGTGAGCGGCTGCACCCAGCTCGAAGGCTTCGATGAGGTTGTGGTTGACATAAGCGTAGATGCCGGGCTGCTCGAAGGTGTAGAAGGCAGCGCCTGCCGTGCCGCCGGGAATGAACCAGGTTTCCTGGTCGAGATCCGGCGGGTTGCGGAACTTGCCCGTCGCCCAGACATAATCGCCATGGCCACCGATGAGGTGCGGGCGGGTATCACGGTTCGCCTGCGAATGAACGATCAGCACCTTCTCGCCCACGGCGGCCTGAAGGGCGTGTTCCCCCGTCAGGGCGCCGACTGCGCCGTTGAAGACGATGTGGCTCGGCGTCAGCTTGCGCATCACCTCCAGCGTGTCGGCCATGGCGTCGCCGGCGCTTTCATATTTCTTGAAATTGCCGTTCTCGTCGCGGGGAACGTAGAAGTCCTGCTCGCCGACATAATAGACCTTGTCATAAACAAGCTCCTTGCCGTGGCCGTCCATCAGGCCCTCACGCGGCAGCACCATGATCGCGCCGTTCATGCCCGAGGTAACGTGCCACGGCACCATGCCGGGAGGTGCGCAGTGATAGACGAAGACGCCGGCCTTGGTGGCCTTGAAGCGCAGGATTGCCTTTTCACCGGGGTTGACGATGGTGAGCCCGCCGCCGCCGAGCGCGCCGGTGGCCGAGTGGAAATCGATATTGTGCTGCAGTTCGTTGCTATCAGGGTTGATGAGGGTCAGTTCGACATAGTCGTCCTGATGCACCACCATCAAGGGGCCGGGAACCGAGCCGTTGAAGGTCATGGCGTGGACCTCGGTGCCCTTGTCGTCGAGGATCATCTTCTGCTCTTTGATCGTCAGCGTGAACTCGACGATCTTCGGTCCGCCTTCGGCTTTCTGCGTGTGGGCGTGCACGAAGGGCGGCTTGACGAGATCAACCTTTACGCGAGGAAGCGCTGCAATCTCCGCGCTCGTCAATGGCTTTGCCGCAGCCTTCTTTTCCTCCGTCGCGCTCGCTGCCGATGGCATGATGACGGGAGCTATAGCCCCTGCAAATGCTGCGCCTGCGAGAATATTACGCCGTGTGATGTGGAAGGTTTCCGTCATCATTTTTCTCCTATCCCTCTTGGGGCAGAGCATGTTTCGCTCTGTCACAGCATTTGTAGCGGAGGGGCGGAAATACAATTTGAGATGGAGCAAACTTCGCTTTCGGCGCCCTGCGACATTTTGGCAGGCGGCTGAAGGCTGCTGTGGAAGCGTCGCACCGCCTCTTTGCCTGTTCGCAAAGAAGTCGGACGGGCTTGCGTCTAGACATATGTCAAGACCAAGCAAGGAGCATCATAATGAGTGGCAGCCAAACCGTTCTCACCGAAGGGCGCAGCCGGCCAAAGGGCGGCATTCCAAGAGGGCTGGCGCGCACCGGCCCGGTTATCTTTTCGTACGGCTTCCGGCCGTTTTTCCTCGGCGGCGCGCTCTGGGCCATCGTGGCGATGGTGTTGTGGATCGCAGCCCTTTCCGGCTTCATCGACCTTGGCGGGGATTACGGCGCACCGAACTGGCATGCCCATGAGATGCTGTTCGGTTTCGCTTCGGCGGTGCTGGCCGGTTTTCTTTTGACGGCCGTGCCGAACTGGACGGGACGACTGCCGGTATCGGGCAAACCGCTGGTCTGGCTGTTTGCGCTCTGGTGCGCGGGCCGGCTTTTGCTGCTTGTGCCGGACACGGTGGGCGTGGTCACCGCCGCAGCCGTGGACGGGCTTTTCCTGCCGGCGCTTCTGGCGATCTGCGCGCGCGAGGTCATTGCCGGGCGCAAATGGAAGGACCTCAAGGTGCTGGGTGGGCTGCTGGCGCTTTCGGTCGCCAACATCGTATTCCATGTGGCGGCGATAGAAGGCGATCATAGCCAGATCGCGACCCGCCTTGCGGTCTCGGCCTATACGGTTCTTGTCATCATCGTCGGTGGCCGCATCGTGCCGAGTTTTACTCGCAACTGGCTGAACCGGTTCGGCCGCACGGATTTTCCCGTCCCCTACAACGGCTTCGATACAGCCGCTATCCTGACTGGCATCGCGGCGCTGGCCGTCTGGACAATAGAGCCCGAGAGCATGGTGGTCGTGCCCACAGCACTTCTGGCGGCATTCATGCACGCCGTGCGTCTCATTCGCTGGCGCGGCTGGACGACATGGCCGGAGCAGGTGCTGGTGGTGCTGCATGTGGCCTATGCCTTCATTCCCGTCGGTTTCATCACCATAGCGCTGGCGGCGCTTGACGTGATGGACACGCGCTCCGTCCTGCATGTCTTCACCGTCGGCGTCATCGCCTGCATGATGCTTGCGGTGATGACGAGAGCGAGCCTTGGCCATACCGGACGCAAGCTCGCGGCCAGCAGGGTCACCATCGCCGCTTATGTGGCGCTGATCGCTTGTGCGCTGCTGAGACCGGCAGCCGAGTTCTTCCCCGGTGCGATGATGCATCTTTATGCCTGCTCGGCGATCCTCTGGATCGTGGGCTTCGGTCTCTTTTGCATCGAATATGGGCCGATTCTGATGCGGGAACGCAAACCGTTGAAAGCATAGGCGGCTTTCATTGCCACACCGCCAAAACGAAACGCCCCGGAAGCAATTTCCGGGGCGTTTCGTTATCTGGGATACCCGATGGTTTAATGTGCGCCCGCACCGGCGCGGATAAATATACGAAACGCCGTGCGCGCCTCGTCGAAATTGCCGGCCCATTGGTGGCCCCGGGCCAGAAGCTCGGGGTAAAGAAAGGTCGGCTCCTGCGGCATCAGCACGAAGATCACGGCGCCGGGCGGAAGACGGTCGAGTGCTGTAAGCGTACGGCTCGCCTGACCCTCGGCTGCCTCGTCGCTGAGATCGAGATAAATGACCGGATCGGGCCATATCTGCGGCTCCTCGGCATTGCCCGCAAGCGCCGGCGAAACGGAAATCTGTTCGGTCTCAGTGGATTGCGGCGTAAACAGCACTTCCCAGTCGCCGCCGCCGATTTCCCTCACCTGATGGTCGAAACCGCGCTCCGCCATCACCTTGAACAGCGGAACGGGCCGGAAGGTGGCGTATAATCGCAGCGCCTCACCGGGAGCAAGCCCGGCCACAGCTTCCATGATGGCCGGAAAGGGCTCGCCGCCGCTCAGTAAAAGCGGCCGGACATCGAGTTCCCTGATCATTTCCGTCATTGCATCACCTCATCTGTCGGCTGGCGGCGGCAGGGGCCGTCCGCCAGAGGTCTTTTCACCATGCCGCTGGCGCTGAGGTCAATGCTCGGAACCGCAGCAGCATTCGCAGCCGGACATATCCTCATCGGAACCTTCGGCCTGTTCTTCAAGCCGGCCGATATCGAGACGCCAGACTTCCGGACCCTGTTCGAGATATTCCCAGCCGAATTCACCGGGGAAATTGGTGGCGAGCTGGTAAAGCAGCGGACGGGGATCGTGATCGCTGGTGATCTGCAGCGATTGCCCTTGAGCCAATGCGCCGAGCGCACCGAAAATGCGCGGGTGGCGTTCGCGATGCGGAATGATACGCACATCGATATTGGTTGCGGATTGGGCTTCGGACATAAGCTGGCTCCACGGCCGCGGATGACACTATGTCCGGCGGTGCGGCCGGCCGGCGGACCGGAAAAACCTATCCGCCGTGCCGTTGGGAGACATTGTCGCCGCGCAAACAAACCTGAGATTCGTCAGGTCCGTCTGCGCGACAATCAGCCGGCAAGGCTGCGATAGATTGCCGGCAGCGCCGATGGCAGCTTGGCGATCCTGCTGACGATGGCATAACCGTTCTGGCCGAACATGGCCGGAATATAGGATTGCGCCTTGCTGTCGACCGTTACGCCGAAAACGCTGACGCCCGAACGCCTGGCTTCGGAAACCGCGCGGCGGCTGTCCTCGATGGCGAAGCGGCCTTCGTAGTGATCCACATCGTTCGGCTTGCCGTCCGTCAGCAGCAGAAGTAGCTTGCGGCGTTCCGGCCTCTCGTGCAGCTTGGCGCTGGCGTGGCGGATGGCGGGGCCGATGCGGGTGTAGAAACCGGGCTTCAGCGCCGCGATGCGACGCTCGACAGCGTGGCCTATCGGCTCATCGAAATCCTTCACCGTCTCCACCCGCACCCAGGAACGGCGGCGGGAGGTGAAGGTCAGGATGGAGTGACTGTCACCGCAGGCGGAAAGCCCGTGGGCAAGCACCAGCAGCGCTTCCTTCTCCACATCGAGAACCCGGCGATTGTCGAACCAGGCATCGGTCGATAGGGACACGTCGACGAGGATCGTTACGGCGAGATCGTGCGCCTGCGGGCGGCTGGCCATATGAATGCGGTCGCTGCCCTGTCCGCCGGCGGCAATATCGCTTCTGGCGCGAACCACCGCGTCAAGATCGAGATCGTTGCCGTCAAGCTGGGCGCGCAGCATTTCGTGGCGTGGCCGCAGCACCTCGAATTGCCGCCTGACCCGGCGGATAAGGCTTTTGGTGTCCGGGTCGGGTTCCGGTGCCGTTTCGGCATCCTTCGCCGGTCCGGCGATCACCCGGCAATGATGGGCGAGATAGGTGCCGTTGCGATAGTCCCATTCCGGATAGGTCAGTTCCGCCGTCAGCTGCGTATGGTTCAGCACTTCAGGCGGCAGGTCGAGATCGAAGCGGAAACGGGTGGAAGGCCGTCCCTTCCTTTCACCCAGCGTCATGTCATCCAGCTCGTCGGCCGCACTGCCGTCGGCATCGTCGCTGTCGTCGCCCGGCCGGTCGACATTGACCATCTCCGCCATGGCGAGGATTTTTTCGAAACGGTTGAGGATGAAGGGGCTGCGTTCCGTCTGCCGGTTCTCCGCCTTTTCGCGCACGGCGATATGACGGACGGTCTCCGCCCCCTGCAGCGCGGCGCTCGCGGCCGGCTGGTCCTCGCTTTGCCGGGCTTCGGAGGTTTCGCGCAGCAGCGTGTCTGGCCACAGCGGCACCGGCAGCATCGGCAGGTAGCGTGGCGGTGCTTTTTCCGGAAGACCGGCGGGCGGCGGATAGCCTTCGATCCCTGCCGCATCGGCCAGCATGGAAAGCACCCGTTGTTCTACCTGCTGTTCCGCCTGCGGCAACGGCCGCTTCTGCCGCACCGCCAGCATGGCGGCGCATAGCCGGCGATAACGGGCCTTCATGCCGGGAAAAGCATGGGTTACGGCCTCTGCCAGTTCTACGGCGCGGTCGAGCCGGGCAAGATCGTTGCGCAGCGGGTCAGGTGCCGTGATCGGTTCAAGCGGCATCATCGCCATGGCGGCGGCGAGCCAGAGATAAAGGTCGCGGTTGAGGTGGCGGTCGGGAAACAGATCGAGCACCGGCGGCAGCATCAGCGTGGCGTGATCGCGGCCGGGCTGGGCGAGCTTTTCTTCACCAAGGCCCATGCGCTGGCGCAGCCTCAGCCGGTGGCTGGAAGTGCGGGCGCGGGCCGGGGCGATCTGCACCGCATGTTCACCGCCAAAACCGCGGAAACAGATGGCCAGTACAGCCTGCATATCCTCCAGCTTCACGGCATGATCCGGGAAGCGCAGCCATGTGCCGGTTTCGCCGATCAGCCTGTGCCAGGCGCGGCCGACGGTTTCTTCCAGTTCCAGAAAGTCCAGCATGGTTTATCCTCATGGCATCGGGCCGGAATGCGCGGGGCCGCGCAATCCGGTGTGGATATCAAAGCGCGCTATCGGATGATCGCATCCGCCACTTCATGCAGCGCGGATTTCACATCCGGCTCGTCGGTCAGCGGTTCGATCATCGCCGCGCGCACGGCCTGGCGGGCGGGAAGGCCGGTATCGATGAGGCTGGCGCAATAAACGAGCAGGCGGGTGGAAACGCCTTCTTCCAGATCGTGGCCCTTCAGGCCGCGCAGGCGGTGGGCAAGATCGACGAGCGGCTCCACATCGCGCGCATCCAGCCCGCTTTCATGCGAAACGACAGCGATTTCCTGCTCCTTGGGCAGAAAGTCGAATTCAATGGCGACGAAGCGCTGGCGGGTGCTGGGTTTCAGGCTCTTTAAAAGGTTCTGGTAGCCGGGATTGTAGGACACGACGAGCATGAAGCCGGAGGGCGCTTCCAGAACCTCGCCGGTGCGCTCCAGCGGCAGGATACGGCGGTCGTCGGTGAGCGGATGCAGCACGACGGCCACATCCTTGCGCGCTTCCACAATCTCATCGAGGTAACATATGCCGCCCTGCCGCACGGATCGCGTCAGCGGGCCGTCCATCCACACGGTTTCGCCGCCTTTCAGCAGGTAACGGCCGGTCAGATCAGCGGCAGCAAGATCGTCGTGGCACGAAACGGTGGAAAGCGGCAGGCCGAGTTTCGCCGCCATATGGCTGACGAAACGGGTCTTGCCGCAACCTGTCGGGCCTTTCAGCAGAAGCGGCAATTGCCGCACCCAGGCGCTTTCGAACAGCGTGCATTCATTGCCGAGCGGTGTGTAAAAAGGTGCGTCCGGCAAAGGCTGCGGCGCGGGGCGGAAAATCGTATTCATGGTCATCTCCATGGTTGATGGTAAGGACCGGCTCTCCGGGGGAAAAGGAGGGCCGGTCCGTTTCTCATTCGGCGGGCTGCACGAGGCGGGCGACGTCACCCTGTTTCTGCTTGCCCGGCACCAGGACTGCCCAGATGAACATGATTGCCGAAATGAGAACTGCGAAACCGGAGCCGAGGCGGATCCAGTAGAAGATCGCCAGCTGGTCCTGCACATCCATGAAGCTTTCGCCCATGACGCGCTGAAGCTGGATCTGCACCACGCCGGCAAAGGTCAGCGCGAAGGTCATCACCGACATGGCCGTGCACATGACCCAGAAGCTCGTCATCGAAAGCCACTGGTTGTAGGGCGCGCGTTTCTTCATTTCCGGCACGGCATAGGCCATCATGGCAAGGTTCAGCATTACATAGGCGCCGAAGAAGGCGAGGTGGCCGTGGGCGGCGGTGAGCTGCGTGCCGTGGCTGTAATAGTTCACCGAAGACAGCGTGTGCAGGAAGCCCCAGACGCCGGCGCCGAAGAAGGCCATGACCGAGCAGCCGATCGACCAGAGCAGCGCTGCGCGGTTCTCATGCTTGCGGCCGGCTTTCCAGGTCATGACGAAGGTGAAGATGACCATGGTGAAGAAGGGGGCCACTTCCAGCGTCGAGAACAGCGAGCCGATCCACTGCCAGTAACCCGGCGCGCCGATCCAGTAATAGTGGTGGCCGGTGCCGAGGATGCCCGAGAAAAGCGCAAGGCCGACGATGACATAGAGCCATTTTTCCACCACTTCGCGGTCGATGCCGTTGAGCTTGATCATCAGGAAGGCGAGGATCGAGGCCATGATCAGTTCCCACACGCCTTCCACCCAAAGATGGATAACGTACCACCAGTACATCTTGTCGAGCGCGAGGTTCATGGGATTGTAGAAGGCGAAGAGGAAGAAGATCGCCAGACCCCAGAGACCGAAGAGCAGGATGTTGATGACGGTGGTCTTGCGGCCCTTCAGCGCCGTCATGGTGATGTTGAACAGGAACATCAGGACAACGAGGACGATGCCGACTTTGATGGCGAAGGGCTGCTCGAGGAATTCGCGGCCTTCATGGATGCGGAACATATAACCGACCACGGCGACGGCGGCGGCCACCAGGAAGATCCAGAACTGCGCGATGGCGAGCTTGGGGCTGTAAAGCTCCGTTTCCGTTTCTTCCGGTAGAAGATAGAAGGTCGAGCCCATGAAGCCCATCAGCAGCCATACCACAAGGGCGTTGGTGTGGATCATGCGCACGATGTTGAAGGGCAGAAGCTCGGAAAGCGTATTGGGCAGCACGTAGATCGTCGCGGCGACGACGCCGAACAGGATCTGCGCCACGAACAGCCCGATTGCGCCGTAAAAATACAGCATGGCGACTTTTTGCGTCTGGTATTTCATCTCGTCATCTCCTTGCCGTCAACCTCAACCCGCATCGTTCGGCGGCCAGTTCTGCGTCTTGATCCGGCTCGTCCATTCGAGGAAGTCGACGAGATCATCGAGTTCCTGTTCGGTGAGATTGAACTGCGGCATCTGGCGCCGGCCCTCGATGCCGGTGGGCTGGGCGGCCATCCACGCCTTGATGGAATCGCGCGCCGTCTCCTTGTCTTCCACACCGCCATAGCGCTTCCAGACATTGCCGAGTTCGGGTGCGAAATAGGCGCCTTCGCCGAGCAGCGTGTGACAGTTGATGCAGGAGTTTTTCTCCCACACGTGCTTGCCGCGCGCGACGCTTTCGGTCAGCGTGCTTTCATCCGTCGAGGTGGTGCGCATGTAATAATGGCTATGGGCCGTCAGCCCGACGAATATGGCGAAGAAGAAGATGGAGCCGCCGTAAAAGACGTTTCGCGCTCCTGTTTTGGTCAGGCGTTCTGCCATGCCAATGGTCCTTTCCATCCGGAAGACCGCTTATGCGGACTGGCTTGATCGAACCCTCTTGCCGGGATTTACCGGCAGGCTTCGGGTCTCACCCCCTTCTAGTCGTTGGCCGCCGGCGTTCTTTGCCATTTGGCAAACAAGTGGAGAGGTGGTGTGGTCCGCCTCTTCAGAGCGACAAAATGCCCTGCAGGAACGCCCGTAACAGGGCTGCGGCGGTAAAGATGGCCGGCCATGCCAGAAGCGCTGTGCGCAGCAGGCCACGCTCTTCGCGAAAGCCGAGAAAATCGTCGATGACGCGTCTGGATTTCAGGAGCGCGAAAAGCAGCATCAGGCAGGCGGCGGCGACCGGCGGCAGAAGCGCCGCTTTCCACGATGTCACGACGACCGTACCGGCGAGAACGAGAATGGCGAGTGCTGCAAAACTTCTTGCAAGCTGGCGGGAGGTGCGGTGGATCATGATGTCAAACCAGATAGATAACGGGGAAAATGACGATCCAGACGAGATCGATCACATGCCACAGCGTCGTCACCAGCGTGACGTTCTCGTTTTTCGGGAAGACTGCGACGAGAAACAGCAGCACGGCCACGAAGACGACATGCAGCAGGTGGAAGCCGGTGAGCAGGAAATAAAGCTCGAAGAACGCGCCATAGGCGGGATCGGAGGCGAAGGCGATTTCGGTGGAATATTCATGGAGTTTTACGCCGACGAAAAAGAAGCCCAGCAGACCGGCAAGCACGAGCGCCCGCCTTTTGCCCGGCAGCGCGGTGTGACAGCTGGCCGCGACGGCCGCCTGCCAGCCGCTCGCCAGCAAAATCAAAGTGTTGAAGCCGGCAAGCTGCGGCTGCAAATGCTGACGCGCGGCAGCGAATGCATCGGGATTGAGGGCGAAGGCAATGATGAAAGCGCCGGTCAGCGCGCCGAAGGCGGCAAGCTCGCTCCAGACCAGAATCCAAAGGAGCACGTTTCCGCTTTCCTCTTCCGTATTTGTCGCCATGGCCTTGTCCGTAATTGTAAAACAGCAAGCCACGCTTAGGCGTCCTCAAACCCCGCTTCTTTGCGGTCGGTCAAAGAAGGGAGCGCGCAAAGTCCTATTGTCATGACAAAGCGCAACTCTCAAAAATGGAGCTTCCCATGAACGACGCACAGGTCGGGCTGATTGTCGCAACCCCCGTTATCATTGGCTTTGCGGTGCTGTTGTACCGTATGGGAGTGCTGCAGCGCATGGGCGCGGTTTCCGCCGTGCTTGCCTCCGTGGCCATTGCTTCGGTGCTGTTCCTGAACCAGTGAGAAGACAGTCGCATGCTTGAACTTGTCGCCGCTTTTTCGCTTTTCGTGGCGCTGCATTCCATTCCCGCCGTACCTGCCGTGCGCGGCCGGCTGATCGCGGCCATCGGCAGGCCTGCCTATTTCGGGGCCTATTCCGTCGTCTCGCTTCTGACGCTGGGCTGGGTATTTTATGCCGCGCTGTCGGTCGATTATATTCCGCTCTGGGATGTCGCGCCCTGGCAGGCGCATGTCACCTTTCTCGCTGCCCCAATTGGCCTGTTTTTCGTGCTGGCTGGCCTCCTCAGCGTCAATCCGCTCTCCATTTCCGTGCGGCAGGGGCAGGAGCCGGGGGCCATTGTCCGCATCACCCGCCATCCGGTGCTTATCGGTTTCCTGTTCTGGTCGCTTGGCCATGTCGTGCCGAATGGCGACCTGCGCTCCGTCATCCTGTTCGGCGGCTTTGCACTGTTTTCGATGGGCGGAATGGCCATGACCGAGAAACGCGCCCGGAAAAGGCTGGGGAATGCGTGGAACTTGGCGGCTGCCGGAAGCACTACGATTCCCTTCGCGGCGGCTCTCACAGGCAAAACCCGCATCGCCGTCGATGGGCCGATGCTGCTCGCCGCGGCGCTGACGGGGTTGACGGTGTGGTGGCTGCTGGCCGGCGGCCATGCCATGCTCTTCGGCGCGGACCCCATGGCCTATCTCTGATCGCTTAGGGCGCCTTCACCATATGCGGCTGCCATATCGGTGCCTGCGGCGCGGAAGCGATGCCGAGCTGATCGATGGCGCGGGCGGCAAGCTGGTCGACAAAATCGTTGACGCTTTGCGGCCTGTTGTAAAAGGCCGGCACCGGCGGCATGACGATGGCGCCAGCCTCCGTCACCGTGCACATGTTGCGCAGATGGATAAGATGCAGCGGCGTCTCGCGCGTCATCAGCACAAGTTTCCGACGTTCCTTCAGATGCACATCGGCGGCGCGGGTAAGGAGATTGTCCGAAAGCCCGGTTGCAATGGCCGCGAGCGTCCGCATGGAGCAAGGGGCGACGATCATGCCGGCCGTCGGGAAAGAGCCGCTGGCAATCGCCGCGCCGATATCGTCGATGGCATGATTGACGCCGGCGAGCGAAAACATCCGCCCCATGGCTTGCGCCCCTTCCTCATGCAACACGGTGCGTCTGGCGGATTGCGACAGGACGAGATGGATTTCGACGCTTTTCATCGCTGCGAGGCGCTCGATAATACGCAGGGCGATGCCGGCACCCGAAGCGCCGGTGACGCCGACCACGACGCGGCACGGGGTCATGGCCGTTCTCCAAGGCCGAGATCGCGCCACATCAGATCCACTTTCGCGATCACGTC
Source organism: Agrobacterium leguminum (assembly GCF_015704895.1). Classification (GTDB taxonomy): domain Bacteria; phylum Pseudomonadota; class Alphaproteobacteria; order Rhizobiales; family Rhizobiaceae; genus Agrobacterium; species Agrobacterium leguminum. The sequence goes on from NZ_JADQWB010000013.1 coordinate 54,530, forward strand.
AGGCGTCATGGATAGCACGCGGCCCCATTCGCGCTCCGTCTCCGGCGGTAGCTTGCGGGTGGCGTCCAGCCCCATCTTGCCGCCGAGACCGGCTTTAGGAGAGGCGAAGTCGAGATAATCGATTGGCGTATCGTCGATGATCGTCGTATCGCGCGAAGCATCGAAACGGGTGGATAGCGCCCATATGACATCCGCCCAGTTGCGCACATCAATGTCGGGATCGACCAGAATGATGAGCTTCACATAGCTGAACTGCGGCAGCATCGACCAAAGGCCCATCATCACCCGCTTTGCCTGTCCCGGGTAACGCTTGTCGATGGATGCGACCATGACGCGGTAGGAACAGGCCTCCGGCGGCATCCATAGATCGACGATTTCCGCAAACTGCTTTTTCACGAGCGGCAGGAAAATCTCGAGCATGGCTTCACCGAGAACCGAGGGTTCGTCCGGCGGCCGGCCGGTATAGGTGGAAAGATAGATCGGATCGCGGCGCATGGTGATTGCCGAGAGCGTCATGACCGGGAAGGATTCGACCGAATTATAATAGCCGGTATGGTCGCCATAGGGGCCTTCGAGTGCCGTTTCCGTTGCCGAAACGGTGCCCTCCAGCACGATCTCGGCATTGGCCGGCACCGGCATCGGCACGGTCAAGGCTTTTGCGATGCGGCTTTTCGAGCCGCGCAGCAGGCCGGAGAAGCCAAGCTCGCTGATATGGTCGGGAAGCGGCATCACGGCGGCGAGAATGGTGGCAGGATCGGCCCCAATGGCGACGGTAACAGGCATATCCAGCCCGCGCGCCCGCCACAGCCGGTGGTGATGCGCGCCGCCGCGATGCGCCAGCCAGCGCATGATCACCCTGTCCGGTCCCAACACCTGCATGCGATAGATGCCGACATTGATATCGTCGGGATCGTCAGGCGAACGGGTGATAACCAGCGGCCATGTGATGAGCGGGGCCGGCTCGCCCGGCCAGCACCATTGCACCGGCAGGCAGGCAAGATCGACCGCATCACCCGTCAGTGCCTTTTCCTGCACCGGCGCGCGCGAGACGTTGCGTGGCCGCATGGAAAGTGCTGCTCTCAGAAGAGGTAGCTTACCCCATGCCTCGGCCATGGATTTCGGCGGCTGCGGCTCGCGCAATTCGGCGAGCGTTCGTCCAAGTGCGGGCAGGCCGCCGGTCTCCAGCCCCAACCCCCATTCGATGCGCTGCCGCGTGCCGAACAGATTGGCAAGCAGCGGCATTTCCCGCACCTTGCCCTCATGGTCGACAGGTCGCTCGAAAAGCAGCGCGGGTCCGCCATCGGCGAGCACGCGGCGGTGGATTTCAGTGATTTCGTGCACCAGCGATACCGGCTGGCGGATTCGCCGCAGCTGCCCACGTTCTTCCAGCAGCCGGATGAAACCGCGCAGATCGGCGGTGCGGATGGGTCTCGTTTCTGTTGCTTCGTCTCTCATGCCGCCTGTTTGCAGGCGCCAGTGCGGCATGTCCTTGCGCTGCCGCAAATGCGGCTCAGTGCGAACGAAGATAGTCGGCGAGAACCAGAGCGTGGTTGTGTTCGGTATCGTGGGCGGCATAAAGCAGCGTGACCCGGCCCTTCGCCATCAGTTCCTTCATGTGCGCCACGGCATCGGGATTGGCCGAAAGCTCCTCACGATAATGCCGGGTGAATTCCTCAAAGCGAGACGGCATATGGGAGAAGTTCTTGCGCAATTCGTTGCTGGGCGCGATTTCCTTCATCCACAGGGAAAGCTTTGCGTTTTCCTTGCTCATGCCGCGGGGCCAGAGCCGGTCTACCAGAATGCGCGCGCCGTCATCGTCGCTGGCGGGTTCGTAAATCCGTTTGACCCTTAAATCGGACACGGGCGGCCTCCTTCGCTTGGCAAGTGAATGATTTATAGCGGCTTTTGTGAAGGTGCACCCGAAAATTTCCCTGTCTTTGCGTTCGCTCAAACCGCCACCCGCGCGTTGCGGTTAGGTTGCCGCCCGCAACTGAGCCGACAGGACCTTTCATGAGACCTTTTCCCGCCGCCATCGCCCGCCCCATGAATTTTCTGCCCATTGCCGTGGTGCAGCGAGCGACGGCGGCGATGCTGGCGCAGATCATGAAGCGGCATCCGGATATGTTCGTCCGGCTCGGTGAACATCGTGGCAAGCGCTACGCCTTTCTGCCCGTCGATCTCCCCTTCGCCTTCATGGTCGAGCCGGCAGGTCCCGCCATCACCGTCAGCCGCAAGGCCCGCCTGCCCAAGACGGACGCGGCGGTCGAGGGACCGCTTTTCATGCTGCTTGCGTTGATGGAGGGGCGGCAGGATGCCGATGCGCTGTTTTTTTCGCGTGACCTGAGCGTGACGGGTGACATGGAGGCGATGCTGGCGCTGCGCAATGCGCTCGATGATAGCGGCATCGATCTGCCGCGCGATCTCGGTGCATTTGCCGGACCTTTCGCGCCAATGGTAACGGGCCTTGCGAACCGCCTGCGCGGCCATGTTCTATCCGAAACGCGGGGAGGTAAGGCATGGAACTGATCTGTCCTGCGGGAACGCCCGCCGCCTTTCGCGAGGCCGTGGATGCCGGTGCCGATGCCGTCTATTGCGGGTTTCGCGATGAAACCAATGCCCGCAATTTCCCCGGCCTTAATTTTTCCCGCGAGGAACTTGCCGAGGCCATCGTTTACGCGAAAAAGCGCGGTGTCCAGACCTTCGTGGCGCTCAACACCTTCATGCGCGCCGGGCATGAGGATATCTGGTATCGCGGCGCGGCCGATGCCGTGAAGGCGGGGGCGGACGCGCTTATCCTTGCCGATTTCGGCCTGATGGCGCATGTGGCGGAACATCATCCGCAGCAGCGGATCCACGTCTCCGTGCAGGCCTCCGCCTCCAATGCGGATGCGGTGAATTTCCTCGTCGATGCCTTCGGCGCGAAACGCGTGGTGCTGCCGCGCACGCTGACGATTGCCGACATCGCCCGGCTGGCGCGGCAAATCCGCTGCGAGATCGAAATCTTCGTGTTTGGCGGCCTCTGCGTCATGGCGGAGGGGCGCTGCTCGCTATCCTCCTACGCGACAGGCAAGTCACCCAACATGAACGGCGTCTGCTCGCCGGCAAGCCATGTCCGCTACCGGCAGGACGGGCAGGAGCTGGTGTCGGAACTTGGCGATTATACCATCAACCGTTTTCCGGCCGGCGAGGCGGCGGGTTACCCCACGCTGTGCAAGGGCCGTTTCGAGATTGCCGATGACAGGTCCTATGCCTTCGAGGATCCGGTGTCGCTTGACGTGATGGACCAGATCGATGCCTTGCGCGAGGCGGGGGTCAGCGCGCTAAAGATCGAGGGCCGCCAGCGCGGCAAGGCCTATGTGGCGGAAGTGGTTTCCACCCTGCACCGGGCGCTTGCTGCCGGTGCTGAAGAGCGTGGCAGGCTGCTTTCCCGCCTCCGGCTCTTGAGCGAAGGCCAGCGCACCACCGTCGGTGCTTATGAGAAACGCTGGAGATGACGGCGATGGCAAAACCCGCAAAAGCCACATTGGCGCTCGGCCCGGTCCTCTATCTCTGGCAGAGCGAGAAATGGCGCGATTTCTATTTCCGCATCGCCGATGAAGCGCCCGTCAGCCATGTCTATCTCGGTGAAACCGTCTGCTCCAAACGGTTTCATTTCACCGAGCCGCATCTGGCAGAGGTGATCGAGCGGCTGGAGAGTGCGGGGAAACAGGTGATCCTCTCGACGCTTTCGCTGGTGACGCTGGAGCGGGAAAGTCGCCACCTGCGCGGCCTGATCGCCGATAGTCCCTATCCGGTCGAGGCGAACGATCTTTCCGCGCTCGGCATGCTGCACGGCACGCCGCATGTCGTCGGTCCAATGGTGAATGTCTATAATGCCGCGACCGCGCGGTTGCTGTCGTCTCGCGGCGCGAGCGCCATATGCCTGCCGCCGGAACTGCCGATGACCTCGGTGGAGCGCATCGTGGCGCAGACGCCTGATGTGGACTTCGAAATCTTCGCCTTCGGCCGCCTGCCGCTCGCCATTTCGGCGCGCTGCGCCCATGCCCGCGCCAAGGGCAATATCAAGGATAATTGCCAGTTCGTCTGCGGGGACGATCCGGATGGATTGCCGGTACGCACGCTCGACCGGCAGTCGTTTCTGGCGCTGAACGGCGTACAGACGGTGTCGCATACCTGCCAGTCGCTGCTTGGCGAATTACAGGATCTGGCCGCCGCCGGCATTTCCCGCTTCCGGCTGTCGCCGCAGGACTGCGACATGGTTGCGGTGGCGCAAATCCATGACGATGTTCTGGCCGGCAGGCGGGAGGCGGAGGACGGTCTTGCGCGTCTCGGGCAAATCTATCCGGATGTGCCCTTTTCCAATGGTTTTCACCACGGGCAGGAAGGGGCGGCTTGGATCGCCCGCGCCCGCAACACGGCGCACGGGGTGAATGCATGACGACGAACGGGCAAAGCGAGCAAAAGCTGCCCGCAGCGACGCCGGGCGGAGCGGATATCGCGGCGGCAATCCATCTGGTGCGCGACATTGTCTTGCAGAGCGCGCTTGATTGCGGCTGCCGCGACAGGGTGCACGAGGCGCTGCGCGAACTCGAGGATTTCGAGCGCCAGCGCAATATCGTCAAGCTTCTGGCCGCCGCCCGCGAGGAGCGGCGCAAGATCGCGCTCCTGACCGAGATGCTCTGCGATTTCGCCGAAGACGACACGGTGGATCAAGGCGTGGTTGAAACCGCAAGCCTGATGTTTCTCGATATCGCCGCCGCCGCTCAGGAGGGCTCGCGGCTCCTGCGGGACGCGCTCTCACTCAAGAAGGGTGAGTAAATCCCTGTTTTCGGCCCTGTTTGATCCTGCGCAAAGAGCGGGCGCTTGCAAAATGTCATTTCCGGGGTGGTGACGCGCCGGGACCGGAAAACGGTCTGAGCGAGCGTTAGGTGCATTATGGCGCTTCCGGCGCGAAAGGATCAGGACCATGGCCCATCTCACCCGTCGTCAGGCTCTTTCAGCCTTTTCCGGGCTCGCGGTCGCGACACTTGCCGCACCGCATGTTGCGAAGGCGGAAGCGCCGCTCACCTTTTATGGCCCTCCGGCCGCGCCCTCCGCCGTGCTGGCCCATGCGGTAAAGGCCGGGTTCCTGAAGGATGTCGCACCCGGAGCGGTCTTCAAAGCCTGGAAAACGCCGGATGAAATGCGCGCCGCCGTCGCCTCTGGTTCCATGGGGGCGGTGGTGATGCCGAGCTACGGCGTCGCCAATCTCCACAATCGCGGTCTCGGCCTCGGGCTGTTGAACGTATTGACCACGGGCCTGCTCTATATCGTTTCGAAAGACGGGACGCTGAACTCCCTGCAGAGCCTTTCCGGCAAGACCCTCGCTTTGCCGTTCAAGAACGACATGCCCGATCTCGTGTTGCGCCGGCTTGTTGCCGAAAACGGCCTGAAGCCCGGCGACATCAAGCTGGAATATGCCGCCTCGCCGCCGGAAGCCGTGCAATTGCTGCTGACGGGACGGGTGGATGCCGCCCTGCTGAGCGAGCCGGCCGCGACCGCCGTGCTCATCAAGGCGAAATCGTTTTTCATGACCGTCCATCGCACCATCGATATTCAGCGGGAATGGGCGAAGGTGGCGGGCAAGGCTGAAATTCCGCAGGCTGGCCTCGCCTTGACATCGCCGGTCCAGCAAAAACTCGGCAGGGCCGGTATCGAGGCTTTGCAGGACGCCATGGAGACGGCGCTCGCCAGCGCCGCGGCCGATCCGAAGATGGCGGCCGCTGCGGCCGCCGATGCCTTGGGTTTCCCGCCGGAAATCATCGCCGCCTCCTTTCCGACAAGTCATCTTTGCGCCCTGAAGGCGAGCGCTGCGCGCGCCGATCTTGAGGCGTTTTACGATGAGCTTGCCAGGGCCGACCCGGCAATCATCGGCGGCCGGCGGCCGGATGACGGGTTTTATCTGGTGTAGCAGGCATGAACCGCATTCTCGAAAGTCTTGGCTGGATGGGCCGCTATCTCTGGGCGGGCTGGGCCGGGCTTTCAGGCATTTTCTGTTTTCTCGCCGCCTGGCAGGCCGGGCATGAGATTTATGGCTCCTTCATCCTGCCTTCGCCGGGAGAGACCTTCACGGCAATGGGGCTTCTGGCGGCGCGGCCGGATTTCTTCGCCATCCTGTCGCAGAGCGCCGTCAGGGCCCTGACCGGCTTTTCCATCGCTGCCGGCATCGGCACGGTGGCGGGCGTGCTGGCGGGTTATTCCTTCGCGGCCATGCGGTTGATGAAGCCTGTCGTCACCGTTCTGCTCGGCGTGCCGCCCATCGGCTGGATCGTGCTGGCGCTCATCTGGTTCGGCTCGTCGGGGGGCACGGCTGTCATGACCGTCATCATCGCCTCGGCTCCCGTGTCCTTTGCCGGTGCGCTGGAAGGTGTCGCCAAGCGGGACCGTCAGCTGGAGGTGATGGCGCAGGCCTTCGGCGCTCCATGGTTTTACCGGCTGCGCACCGTCACCATGCCGCATGTGCTCTCCTACCTCTTCCCGGCCTGGACGACGACGGCCGGAAGCGCGTGGAAAGTAACCGTCATGGCCGAGCTCCTTTCGAATTCCGGCGGCATTGGCGGCGAACTGGCCACCGCACGCGCGCTGTTCGATATCGCGCAGGTCAGCGCCTGGCTCACCATCACCGTCGCGCTGGCGCTGCTGACCGATTACGGCCTGCTGCATCTGCTGCGCGAGGCGCTGGAACGCTGGCGCGCCGCCGGGCTGCCATGGGGTGTCAAACGATGAGCGACCGTTCCATCCTGCGCTTCGAACATGTCGGCCACGCCTTTCTCGGCCGCAGCCTGTTCGAGAATTTCAATCTCGGCATAGCGCCCGGGGAAACCGTGGCGCTGCTCGGCCCCTCCGGCAGCGGCAAGACGACGATTTTGCAGATCGCGGCTGGTATCATCGATCCTGTTCGCGGCCGCGTGCACCGCCATTATCGCCGGCAGGGGCTGGTGTTTCAGGAGCCAAGGCTGCTGCCGTGGATGACGCTTATCGACAATATCGCCTACGGCCTTGCGGCGGCCGGCATGCCGAAACGGGAGCGGCGCGAAAGGGCGGGCCTTTTTGCGCTGGAGGTCGGTTTGGAGACGGCGGATTTCGGCAAATATCCGGTGGAACTCTCTGGCGGCATGCGCCAGCGCGCCGGCGTGGCGCGGGCGCTCGCCGTGGAACCGGACATGCTGTTTCTGGATGAGCCCTTCAGCGCCGTCGATGTCGGCCTGCGCCGTCATTTGCAGGAGCTTCTGGTGGGCGCCGCTCGTCGGCGCGGTTTTTCCACCCTTCTCGTCACCCATGATCTTCATGAGGCGTTGCTGGTTGCCGACAGGCTGATCGTGCTCTCCGGCGTCGATGGCCGAGTCATTGCCGCGCATAAGCCCGCAGGTTCGCCGGGCCGGCGCATGGCGCGTGCGGTTTTCGACGAGGCGGAACGCCTGTCCGAGAGCCCGACCTTCGCCGAACTGTTTTCGGCAAAGGAGCGGGTGCGATGAGGCAACTCCCCATCCTTTCCGAAGCCCTGCGGCTGTTTTTCCCTCTGGCCGCCCTGCATGGCGCAGGCTGGCCCTTCCTGTGGATCGTCATCGGTGGTTATGCCCTGCCTTTCGCCGATGCAGTGCCTGCATCGCAATGGCACGCCCATGAAATGATCTTCGGCACCTATGGCATGGCGCTTGCCGGTTTTCTTGGCTCGGCGGTGCCGGAATGGACGGATACGAAGCCGGTGCAGGGACGAACGCTGCTTCATCTCGCCGGCCTCTGGTTGCCGGGCCGCCTTATCGGCTTTCTCGGGATGGAGGCAGGGAGCCTGTTTGCAGGTTTTTTCGATCTCGCCTTTCTGCTCGCGCTCTGCGTTCTCATCGGCAGGGCGATGCTGGCGCGGCGCACGATGAAACACCTGGCGTTCCTTATCTGGCTTCTTCTGTTTACGGCGGCTGAAGCGGGTGTGCGTTATGCCTGGTGGAGCGGCGATCTCGAACTTGCATCCCGCTTTCTGGAAGCGGCCCTGTGCATCTTCACCGTGCTGTTTTCACTTTCCGCCGCGCGTATCAATGTTGTCGTCATCAATCTGGCGCTCGATCCGGGCGGCGAGACCACGCCTTACCGGCCGCATCCCGGCCGCCAGCATATGGCTGGCGCCATGGTGACGCTTTACATGGCGGCGAAACTTTTCTTTCCGCAAAGCGATGTCTGCGCCTGGCTTTCGCTTGCGGCCGGCGCCGCCTTTTTCGACCGGCTGGCCGAATGGTTCATTGGGCGCGCCGTCTTCAAGACAGAGGTGCTGTTGCTTGGCCTCGGCAACGCCTTTGCGGGCGCGGGTTTTCTGGCGCTCGGCGCGACACGGCTCGGTTTTCCCGTCACGCCCGCCGCGGGGCTGCATCTGCTGACGGTCGGGGCGTTGGGATGCGCCATCATGGCCGTCTTCATCATTGCCGGGCTGCGGCATACGGGCCGCAATCTGACGCATCTGCCATGGCAGGCGCATGCGGCCGCCCTTCTGATGGCGATGGCCGGTCTGGTCCGCATCCTGCCGGAATTCGATTTTGCCGCAACATTATCGCCCTATCACCATGGCCTCAGCGCCGTTTTGTGGGCGGCGAGCTTCGGGGTCTGGTTGCAGGGCTTTCTGCCTTTCATGCGCGCGCCTGGCATCGATGAGGCTGGCGCATGCGGATGAGAGAGACCTTGTCCAGCCGCGGCGACATCACTGTTCCGGCGAATTTGTTTATTTTTTCAGCAAAAGCACAATGTGAAATCAGTGACTTAGAAGAGGGATATTGATGAATGTTAGTTTTGATAAATAATCAATAAAATCAAATGGTTGAACATATTTTCTTTTTGGTCGATTATCACTCCAACCGAATAGGGAAACGCGAATATGCCTAAAATAGTCGCGCCTCAACACGCAGATGAAAAGCCGAGCCGGACGAAGGAACTTGTGACCTTCGCCGTTCTGGCTTTCGGAATCTGGCCCATTCTGGCGGTCGGATTTGTCGGAGCCTATGGCTTTATCGTCTGGATGTTCCAGATCATTTACGGCCCGCCGGGGCCGCCCGGCCATTGAGGGCGAGATGATGATGGAAGTCTCTCTCAGCCGGCGCGATTTCCTGCGCGGCGGGCAAAAAAATAGACCACGCATCTGTCCCCCCGGGGTCGCGTTGAGTGACCTCGCCGCGTGCAGCGGTTGCGCAAAATGCGTCGAGGTCTGTCCCACCGGCATCATTGTTATGGCGGACGGTTTGCCTTCGGTGGATTTCTCCGTCGGGGAATGCACCTTCTGCGGCAAATGCGCGGAGGCCTGTCCCGAACCGGTCTTTGCCGCCCCCGCGGCGCAGCGCTTCGATCATGTCATGGCGATCGGTGAGCGGTGTCTCGCCTTCGGCAATATCGATTGTCAGGCCTGCCGCGATGCCTGCCCGACCGAGGCTATCCGGTTTCGGCCCCGGCGCGGCGGCCCATTCGTTCCGGAACTGCTGGAAGATGCCTGCACCGGTTGCGGGGCCTGCGTGTCCGTCTGTCCCGCCAGTGTGATCGAGATCAAAGAGAGAGCCACGGAGATGCAATATGCCTGAAAATACAGGCCGGTATCATGTTTCAAGCGCCGTGGTGGCGGTGATGCCGCAGATGCGGGACGCCGTGTTCGCAACGCTTTTAACGCTCGACAATGTCGAGGTCCACGGCGAGGGCAACGGCAAGATCGTCATCGTCATAGACGGCACGAGCACCGGCATGCTGGGCGATACGCTCACTTATATTTCGACACTCGACGGTGTGATTGCCGCCAACATGGTTTTCGAACACGTCGACACAGAGGAGACAAGCGGCGATGAGCAGCGAACTGACGCGGCGTGATCTATTGAAGGCCCATGCCGCCGGCATTGCGGCGGCAACGGCGGGCATTGCGCTGCCGGCCGCCGCCCAGCCGGTGCCGGGCGGGGTTTCCGCATTGCAGATCAAGTGGTCCAAGGCGCCCTGTCGTTTCTGCGGCACGGGCTGCGGCGTCATGGTCGGCGTCAAGGAAGGCAAGGTCGTCGCCACCCATGGCGACATGCAGGCGGAGGTCAATCGCGGCCTCAACTGCATCAAGGGCTATTTCCTGTCCAAGATCATGTATGGCAAGGACCGCCTGCAAACCCCGATTCTGCGCAAGAAAGGCGGCGTCTACGCCAAGGACGGCGAGTTCGAGCCGGTGAGCTGGGACGAGGCCTTCGACGTGATGGCGCAGCAGTGCAAGCGGGTGCTGAAGGAGAAGGGGCCGACGGCCGTGGGCATGTTCGGCTCTGGCCAATGGACCATCTTCGAAGGCTATGCGGCGACCAAGCTGATGCGCGCCGGCTTCCGCTCCAACAATCTCGATCCCAATGCCCGCCACTGTATGGCGTCCGCCGCTTACGCCTTCATGCGCACTTTCGGCATGGATGAGCCGATGGGCTGTTACGATGATTTCGAACATGCCGATGCCTTCGTGCTCTGGGGTTCGAACATGGCGGAGATGCATCCCATCCTGTGGACGCGCATTGCCGACCGGCGCCTGGGCTTCGACCATGTGAAGGTGGCGGTACTTTCGACCTTCACCCATCGCAGCATGGACCTTGCCGATATTCCGATGGTCTTCAAGCCGGGTACGGATCTCGTCATCCTCAATTACATTGCCAACCACATCATCAAGACCGGGCGCGTCAACGAAGACTTCGTGAAGAACCACACGAAATTCGTGCGCGGTGTCACCGATATCGGTTATGGCCTGCGGCCCGACAATCCGGCGGAGGTGAATGCCGCCAATTCCACCGATCCGACCAAGACCGAAGCGATCGATTTCGAGACCTTCAAGGAATTCGTCTCCGAATACACGCTGGAAAAGACCGCCGCCATGACGGGGGTGGAAGCCGGCTTCCTGGAGGAGCTGGCCGAGCTTTATGCGGACCCGAACCGCAAGGTCATGTCGCTGTGGACCATGGGTTTCAACCAGCATGTGCGCGGCGTCTGGGCCAACCAGATGGTCTACAACATCCATCTTTTGACCGGAAAGATTTCCGAGCCGGGCAACAGCCCTTTCTCGCTCACCGGCCAGCCATCGGCCTGCGGCACGGCGCGCGAGGTGGGCACCTTCGCCCATCGCCTTCCGGCCGACATGACGGTGACGAACCCGGAACACCGCAAACATGCCGAGGAAATCTGGCGCATCCCGCACGGCATCATCCCGGAAAAGCCGGGTTACCACGCCGTGCAGCAGGACCGTATGCTGCATGACGGCAAGCTGAATTTCTACTGGGTGCAGGTCAATAATAACGTCCAAGCCGGTCCCAACACCAAGAACGAGACCTATCAGGGCTATCGCAACCCGGAAAATTTCATCGTTGTTTCGGATGCCTATCCGACCATCACGGCCATGAGCGCCGACCTCATCCTGCCCGCCGCCATGTGGGTGGAGAAGGAAGGCGCCTATGGCAATGCCGAGCGGCGCACCCATGTCTGGCACCAGCTTGTCGAGGCCGCGGGTGAAGCGCGTTCCGACCTCTGGCAGCTGGTGGAATTTTCCAAACGCTTCACCACGAATGAGGTGTGGCCGGCGGAGATACTGGACGCCAATCCCGCCTATCGCGGCAAGACGCTGTACGAGGTGCTCTTCAAGGACAGCGATGTCGGCAAGTTCCCGTTAAGCGAGATCAACGGCGAATACGAAAACCAGGAAGCAAAACACTTCGGTTTCTATCTGCAGAAGGGTCTTTTCGAGGAATATGCCGCCTTCGGACGCGGCCACGGCCATGATCTGGCGCCTTACGATGCCTATCACGAGGTGCGCGGCATGCGCTGGCCGGTGGTGGATGGCAAGGAAACGCTGTGGCGTTACCGCGAAGGTTACGACCCCTATGTCAAACCGGGCGAGGGCGTGAAATTCTACGGCAACAAGGACGGCAAGGCGGTCATCATCGCCGTGCCCTACGAGCCGCCGGCGGAATCTCCGGATGCGGAATTCGATACCTGGCTGGTGACGGGCCGCGTGCTGGAGCACTGGCATTCCGGCTCCATGACCATGCGCGTGCCGGAACTCTACAAGGCTTTCCCGGGTGCCCGCTGTTTCATGAATGCCGACGATGCGCGCAAGCGAGGGCTCAATCAGGGCGCGGAAATCCGCATCGTTTCGCGCCGTGGCGAAATACGCTCCCGCGTGGAAACGCGCGGCCGCAACCGCATGCCACCCGGCGTCATCTTCGTTCCCTGGTTCGATGCCAGCCAGCTCATCAACAAGGTGACGCTTGACGCAACCGATCCCATCTCCAAGCAGACGGATTTCAAGAAATGCGCAGTCAAGATAGAGCCGGTCGCATGATCAGGAAACACGGATGGATGATCGCCGCTTTCGTTGTTGCGACGGTGGCGACGGGGGCCGTTGCGCAGATGGTGCCGGAATTGTCCGGCCCGCGCGGTGACGCCATGCAGACCGAACCCGCCAAACCTCTGCCGAAATGGGTGATCGACGATTTCAGGCGCATGCGCGCCTATCCGGAGCAGCCGCCGGTCATCCCGCATTCGATCGACGGCTACCAGCTTTCGGTCAACGCCAACCGCTGTCTCTCCTGTCACAAGCGCGAATTCACGCAGGATTCCGGCGCGCCGATGATCAGCGTCACCCATTACATGACGCGCGAAGGCCAGATGCTGGCGGATGTTTCGCCACGCCGTTATTTCTGCACGGCCTGCCATGTGCCGCAGGCCGACACACGGCCGCTCGTGCCCAACACCTTTCAGGACATGAGCGAGATGGGCGTCAAACCGGCGGGTAGCGAATGATGATCGCCCGTGTGAAAAAACTTCTCGTCTGGCTCTGGGCGGTTCTGACGACACCGGCCGGCACGCTGAGCCTGGCCTTCCTAACCCTTGGTGGTTTCGTCGGCGGGGTCATGTTCTGGGGCGCCTTCAACACCGCGCTCGAAATGACCAACAAGGAAGCCTTCTGCATTTCCTGCCACGAGATGCGCGCCAATGTTTATGAGGAACTGACGCGGACGGTGCATTTCTCCAACCGTTCCGGCGTGCGCGCCTCCTGTCCGGACTGCCATGTGCCGCATGAGTGGACGGACAAGATCGCCCGCAAGATGCAGGCCTCGAAGGAGGTCTGGGGCAAGATTTTCGGCACCATCGATACGCGCAAGAAGTTCCTCGACAAGCGGCTGGAGCTTGCCCAGCACGAATGGTCGCGCCTGAAGGCCAATGACAGCCTGGAATGCCGCAACTGCCATTCCTCCGCCGCCATGGATTTTACCAAACAGACACAGCGCGCCGCCGATATCCACTCCAAATACCTGCTGACGGGCAAGGCCACCTGCATCGATTGCCATAAAGGTATCGCCCATGAATTGCCCAATATGGAAGGCATAGACCCCGGCTGGAAAATGCCGCCGGCGCTCAACGACCAGCCGGGGCCAACGGCCTCTGCCGTCGATGACCTGCGGCGCGCGATGACGGATGTGCACCGGAACGTGTTCTGATCCGCCTGAAAAACCAAACGCCGTGCATCCCTTCGGGCGCACGGCGTTTTCGTCAGTACAACCGGATCGCAGCTGTCGCGGCGATCCGGTTGCCAATATGTCTGTGGCTTAGCCGATCTTCACATTGTCATCGCGCTTGATGGCGATGAGGGCCGAGCGCGGCAGTTTGCCTTCGCCATCCGGGAAGGGGGCGTCGGGGTGCTGGATGCCGACGAAATGGGTGCGCTTGTCGCCGGACCATGTCTGGCCGGTGACTTCGGAACCCTTCGGGGCGGTGAGGAAGCGCTCGATACGGCCGGTGGCCGGGTCGCCCGCCAGCATCTGGTTGTTGCCCTGGCCGGCGAAGTTGCCTTCATTGGTGTCCTCGCCATCGGTCTGGATCCAGAGCAGGCCGGTGCTATCGAACATCATGCCGTCAGGCGAGTTGAACATGTTGCCTTCATTGATGTTCGAAGAACCCGCATAGGCGTCCTTGTGAACGGAAGGGTTGCCGGCCATGCAGAACAGGTCCCACTTGAACTTGCCGTCCGCATGGTCGTCATTTTCCGGATACCAGCGCACGATCTGGCCGTATTCGTTCTTTTCGCGCGGGTTGGCGGCATTGATGGCCATGGCGTCGCCGCCGGCATTGGCGCGCAGCTTGCCGTCCTTCATTTCGCCGCGGCGGCTGTTGTTGGTCAGCGCGCAATAGGCTTCGATGGCGACCGGGTTGATGGCGACCCATTCCGGGCGGTCCATGGTCGTTGCACCGACCTTGGAAGCGGCCTGACGGGTGAAGACGCAGATTTCGTCGATTTTCATGCCAGTGGTTTCAGGCGTCAGGGCGAGCCATTCGCCGGCGCCGTCGTCGGAGAATTTCGCGACGTAAAGCGTGCCTTCGTCGAGCAGCTTCGAGGTGTCGCCGCCCGGCACGTAAATGCCGTTGGAGACGAATTTATAGAGGAACTCGCCACGCTCGTCGTCACCCATGTAAACGACGACACGGCCATCGCGGGCGATGACCACGGCGGCGTTTTCGTGCTTGATGCGGCCAAGCGCAGTGCGCTTGATCGGGGTGGAGGAGGCGTCCGAAGGGTCGATCTCGACCACGTAGCCTGCGCGGCGCGGTTCGTTGGGGTTCTTGGCGACGTCGAAACGCGCGTCGAACTTCTCATAGGCGTAGCGGGTTTCGGCGACGATGCCGTAACGCTTGTAATCGTCAGGCAGCTTGAAGGCGGCGTCGGTGGTGCCGAAATAGCCGTTGAAGTTTTCTTCGCAGGTGAGGTAAGTGCCCCAGGGCGTGCGGCCGGCGCCGCAATTGTTGAAGGTCCCGAGACAGTCGACACCCTTCGGGTCGGCGGCGGTCTTGACGAGATCGGAGCCTGCGGCCGGGCCGGAAAGCTTCATCGGCGTATTGTGGTGGATACGGCGGTTGAAGGGGCTGTCGAGAACGATCTTCCAGCCGTCCTTGTCTTCCGCGACTTCCATGACGGTGACGCCCTGCATGTTCTGCAGGATCTTCACGTCGTCGGCGGTCGTCGGGTTGCCTTTCTCAGCGTGCGGAAGGTTGATTTCGGGGTTCACATATTCATGGTTGACGGCGATCAGCTGGTGGCTGCCGACCACGAAGAGTTCCATGCCGTCGGTGTTTTCACCGAAGACCTTGTCGGAGTTTTCAACGCTGACGCCCTTGGCGGGGTCGAGATCGGGAACGTTGGAGAACAGCGGCTGGCCCCATTTCGCCAGCGGCTTCCAGTTATAACCTTCCGGGACATGGATGGTGTTGTCGGTGGCGGCGGCAACCGGCTTGAAGGGGAAACGGCCGACGGCGGCTTCCTGCGCTTCGGCCGAGGTGCTGCTCATCAGGTTGCCGAGCGTGCCCATGGCGGCCGCGGCCGAACCGAAGGCAAGCACGCCGCCCAGAAAGCCGCGGCGGGAAATCGCGGTTTCGACCACGCGGTCGAAATCGGTTTCGGCCGGCGGCGGGTTCTGCAGTTCGTCCCACTCGTCCCAGGACAATTTGCTCGTATCGATGTCGGTCATAGTCTGTCTCCACCGTTGCTTGTTTGGAATCATTCCAGCAAGGTGCGTACCGTCCCAATATTTCATGCGGATGACGGAAAGGGCAGTATCGGCGGTCATTTTCCCTGCGCCGGGGCGGCTTTTTTCGTCAGCGCCCGATCAGGATGCGGGTGACGAGAAAGCCGTCGAGACGGCAGAAACGGAAGGGAATCTCCGTTCCCCTGCGCCATTCGCCGCCTATGTCGGCGGTCAGCCGCAGCGAGGCCGAGCCGTTGTCGTCGAAGCCGGATAATTCCGCCGCCTCGAAAAAGAAAAACCGTTTCACTGTCGGATAAAGCGCCTTGAACAGGCTTTCCTTGGCCGAAAAGATCAAGCCGGTCATGAAGGGATCGATGTCATTCCCGAGGCTGTGACGTTCGTTTGCCGTCAGGGCCTGCGCGGCGATATCGCGGGCTTCCTCTTCATTCAGAAGCCTTTCAATATCGATACCGATGCCGCGGAACCGCCCGGAAGAGCCGGCAAGGGCAATCGCCCGTTCATGGCTGTGGGAAATCGCGCCGATCACGCCTTCTGGCCAGATCGGCGCGCGGTCCTCTCCCATGCCGGGAAAGGTGGAGCGGCCGGTGAGGCGGCGGACGGCTTCTGCCGCGCATCTGCGCCCGGCGATGAACTCCGCCTTGCGTCTGGGCAGGGCGTGTAAAAGCTGCGGCGGCAAGGGAGGGACCTCGCCGCCGCAACCCTCATCGGCGCTGTAACGAAGGGTGAGGCAATGGCAATCGCCGCTGTCGTCCGGCCAAGGCCAGATGGCCTCCGGTGGATCGCCGGAGACGGCTTCGCGATGAAACGCCGTTGCAATGGCCATGTCCGTCACCTCCATCCAGCGGCCTAGATCATGATGAGATGGCGAAACCGCTCACGCTTTTCGCCCTCCCGCTCCCGTTCAGGCCGCAAGCGTTGCGCCGCCATCAACGACGATCTGCTGCATCGTCACATGGCCGGCCTGATCGGAGGCGAGGAACAGCACCGTATCGGCGATATCGTCCGGCCTCGCGATCTTGCCGAGCGGGATGCCGAGCTTGAACTGCTCGGGCAGGCCGGCGACCAACCGGTCCTTGCCGGAAGGATCGCTCAACATGCCGGCAAGCATCGGCGTATCGGTGGAGCCGGGTGAAACGACATTGCAGCGCACGCCATAGGGCGCAAGCTCAAGGGCGGCGCAATGGCTGAGGCTGACCAGCGCCGCCTTGGAAGCGCAATAGGCCATCATGCCGATGCGCGGCACGACGGCGGCATTGGAGCCGACATTGACGATCGCACCGCGCCGCTGCCGCTTGAAGGTGCCGCTCCATTGTCGCAGCATATAGAACGGCCCGGCAGCGTTGACATCCATGCAGGCTTTCCAGTCCGCCGGCGTCAGGCTTTCGCTGTCGCCGAGCCGTAAAATGCCGGCGGCATTGACCAGAATATCGAGCCCGCCCCATTCGCTCTCTATCGCCTTGCAGACCGTCTCCACCGCCGTCGCGTCGGTGATGTCGAGCGCGATCTGGCGGAAGGGGGCCCCCACTGTGTCGGCCAGGAGGTCGAGGCCGATGACCTCGGCCCCTTCCTCGATGAAACGTTCGGCGATGCGGCGGCCGATGCCCTGGGCCGTGCCCGTCACCAGCACGCGCCGTCCGGTAAATCTCTGTTGCGTCATCTTGTCCGTCCGCTCAGGCTGCGAGCCGCTTTTCGTCGATCAGCGCCCACCAGGCGGAAAGTGTCGGCACACGCGCAAGCTCATCGAAGCCGACGGTGACACCGCGCTCCTTCAATTCGCCGGCGAGCTTCATCACCTGCAACGAATCCAGCCCGTAGAAGATGAGGTTCTCATCGGGGTCGATATCGCTTTCATCCTCCACCATCTGCAGGACGCGGGCTTTCAGCCATTCGCGGGTGCCGGTGGCCTCGCCCGCGCCGACAAGGCTTGCGGTGTCGATCACCACGCCGCAGCGCGTCGCCACATATTGCAGCGCCATGCGGTGTTCGGCCTCGGAAAAATCGGCGACGCCGTCACCGATCATGAAGGGCTGAATATCCTTCATGAAGGCTTCCACCGCCGTCATCATGCAGCCGATATGGGCGTAAACGCCGCCGACGATGATCTGGTCTCGGCCCCAGCCTTTCATGCGCTCAGCAAGGTCGGAACGCTGGAAGGCGCTGTAGCGCCATTTGGTCAGCACCACGTCGTCGGGTGTCGGCGCGAGCTTGTCGACCACCTTCTGCAATTCGGGATCGACGACGGTGAGACCCGGTCCCCACATGTCGTTCAGGAGCGCGCGGTCGCCCGGCGGCTGGTTATGCGGCTGGGCGGTATAGATGACCGGCACGCCGTTCTCTACGGCCCATGCCTTCACCTTGGCGAGATTGTCGATGAGGGTGGTCATCAGCTTACCGTCGGCCTCGTAGAACCGCAGGAAATAACGCTGCATGTCGTGGATGAGCAGTACGGCGCGTTTCGCATCGGGCTGCCATTTTGTCTTGTTGGCCGGAAAGCTCGCGGCGACCGGCATCGGATAGTCGGAAATGGTGGGGATCGTCATGATGACCTCGGTTTTGTGCTGCGCCGGCTTGGGCGGCGCGTAATCTTTGGAATTGGGACGCCCTTTTGAGCGTCCCTTTCGATTGGTGCTGCGTGTCAGGCGCTGATGGCGACGGGGGCTGTCAACAAATCGCGAAGGCGCTTCTTGTCGATCTTGCCGACGGCGGTGAGCGGCATGGCCTCGATGAAGCGCACGCGGTCCGGCAGCTTGTAATCCGCGACGCCGAGACCGGCGAGATGCTGGCGGATCGCCGGCGCCTTGAGCGCGGGATTGCGCGACACGACGAAGACGCAGCTTTTTTCGCCGAGAAGTTCGTCCTGCATCGCCACCAGCGCCGCATGCGTCACATCCGGATGCCGCAGGATCAGGTTTTCCATCTCTTCCGAAGCGACCTTTTCGCCGCCGCGATTGATCTGGTCCTTCACCCGGCCAACGACCCGCAGATAACCTTCGGGCGTGCGCTGCACGACATCGCCGGAATAATAGAAGCCGTCCTTGTCGAAGACCCGGGCGCTGTGTTCGGGCGCGCGGTAATAGCCCCGGAACGTATAGGGACCACGGGTCGCCAGCATGCCGGCTTCACCCTCCGGCACGTCATTACCATCCTCGTCGACGATGCGGATTTCGTCGTCCGGGCTGATCGGCCTGCCTTGCGTGGTGAAGACGATATGGTCGGGGTCACCGAAGCGGGTGTAGTTCACCAGACCTTCCGCCATGCCGAACACCTGCTGCAGGTCGCAGCCCAGCACCTCCGGCACCTGGCGGGCGAGCGCTTCGGCGAAGCTTGCGCCCCCGACCTGCAGGAGTTTGAGCGATTTCAGCCGTTCGCGATGGGCGGGAGCTGCCTGCAGCCACAGCGCCACCGCCGGCGGCACCAGCGGCACGATATCGACGCCGTGTTTTTCGATCAGATCGAAGCAGGCAAGCGGCTCCGGATTGGCGGCCATGACCACGGCGCCGCCGGCGTGGAACACACCGAGCGCGCCGGGCGAGCTCATCGGGTAATTATGCGCCACCGGAATGGCGCAGAGGAAGCGGGTCAGCGGCGAAAGTTCGCAAATCTCCGCGCTGGCCCGGGCGCTGTAGTCGTAGTCGTTATGCGTCCGGGGGATCAGTTTCGGCGTTCCGGTGCTGCCGCCGGAAAGCTGGAACAGCGCCACCTCATCGGCGGCGGAAGGGGCGTAAGCCGGTGGATTTTCGGCCGGGGCGGCCAGCTTCTGCTCCAGGCTGCGCTGCGGATCGGTTTCGCCGAGCAGCAGGGTCACGGCAAGCTTTGGAGAGATCGCCTTCAGCGCCTCCACAAATGTGTCATCGGCGAAAAGCTCGTGGCTGCGCGAGGCGACCACCAGCTTCGGCGCGATCTGCTCCGCATAGGAGGTCATTTCCAGCCGACGATGGCTGAAAAGCGCATTGACGGGGGCGGCGCCGATTTTGATGAGCGCGAAAAAGACGAGATAGAACTCGGCTATGTTCGGCAACTGCACCAGCGCCGTATCACCCCTGCCGATGCCTGCGGCGGAGAGATGTCCGGCCAGATTGGAGGATTGCCGGTCGAGATCGGCGTAGCTGAAACGACGGTCGCCGCAGATCAGCGCTGTGGCGTCCGGCCGGCGCTCCACCTGTTCGGCGAGAATGCCGCTCAGCGGCCGGTCGATCCAGTAGCCGCGTTCGCGGTATCGGCGAACGAAATCCTCGGGCCAGCGTTGGAATTCGATTGTCATGGTTTGTCCCTGGAAAATTAGGCCGCAAGACCGCAGGCGTTCAGCATGGTCTTGAGCTTGGTCTGCACCTCGGCCCATTCGGATTCGGGCTCCGAGGCCTCCACGATGCCCGCGCCGGCGAAGAGCCGCACGGTTTCCCGCTGCACGGTGCCGCAACGGATCGTCACCACCCATTCGCCATTCCCTTGCGAATCCGTCCAGCCGACCATGCCGGTGAAGAGGCCGCGCTCGAAAGGCTCGACGAAGCGGATGAGGCGATGGGCGCGCTCGGTGGGGAAGCCGCAGACGGCTGGCGTCGGGTGCAGCAGGCAGGCAAGCTGCAGCGCATTGGTTTCCGGATCGGCGAGACGGCCTTCGATGCGGGTCGAAAGATGCCAGAGCGCCGCCGTGTTGATGAGGGAGGGTTTTTCGGGAACATCGAGTTCCGCGCAGACCGGCGAAAGCAGCGAGCGGATATCCTCGATGACGAGGCTATGCTCGTAATGGTCTTTTTCCGAAGCCGAGAGCCGATCCGCATTGGCCTTGTCCGCCGCCGGATCGACCATGCGTTTTGCCGATCCCGCCAGCGGGTTCGAGATGATTTTCTCGCCCTGCTTGCGAATCAGAAGTTCCGGGCTGACGCCGATCAGGTCGCCGCCATCGGGCAGCGGGATGCGGAACTGGTAACCTTCGCGGTTCTGTTTGGCGAGGCTCGCCAGCAATCTTTCGACATTGACCTCGGAGGCGAAAGTCAGTTCACGCATGACGGAAAGCACCGCCTTGCGGACTTCGGAATGGCGGAAATTGACGATGGCATGTTCGACGGCGTGCTTGAAACCGCTCTCGTCCGGCAGGCTGTTCTGGCCGACAAGTGCGGGCATGGCCGAATCGGCGACGATCGGTTCCGCATCCTTGGAATTCCATTCATAGTTGTATGGAATATACAGGCATGAAGGTTCGCTGACATCGAAGGGGATCGCGCCGATGGCGATGGGGTTCTCCTGTCCCTCCCGCTGCGCACGCTCGAACGCGCCGGCCAGTGCCTGCTGCAGCGGGCTGGCAATGTCTTCGCCGCCCCGGGCGGGAATCGCTATCTTTTCGCGAATGCCCTTGGCGCGCAATTGCCCGCTGCCGGAAGTAAACAGAAATTCTCTATTAAATTCAGTAATTTCGTCGGATTCGACGTCATTCGTCCTGAGTGCTCCCGTTTTCATGGGATGCCTCCTGTGCGAGTGGTTGACGATGGCTTATACTTGAGTATGCTAATCATGTTTTGTCAACCGGTTCAAATTCACATGCTAAATTTAACCCCCATGCAGGTGGCCTATTGGGTCGGCCGCGAGGCGGATGGAATACTCGGGAAAGTTACGCCGCATCTCTACCTCGAATTCGACGGGCAGGCGGTGGATGCGGAAAAACTGGCCGTTGCCGTGGAAGGGCTCTGCCGGCGTCACCCCATGCTGAGCCTCAGGATCGATGCTGAAGGGCTTCAGTCCGTCGATCCTGCCGGCCGGCCGCTCCGCCTCGATGTGGAGGACATGGCCGCGCTTGATTCGGAGGCGCTTGCACGCCGTCTTGAGGCGAAGCGCGAGGAATGGAGCCATCGCCGGGCCGATTTACGCATTGCCGCACCGGCGGCGATCTCGCTCAGCCTGTTGCCGGGGGGACGTTGCCGTTTGCATGTGGACACAGACATGCTGGCCGTCGATCCGGCCAGCATGCGGATCGTGATGGAAGACCTTGCCCGTTTTTACGAGACGGCGTCAGGCGCAGACGAAACCCGGACTTTCGAATCGGTGACCCCGTCGTTTTTCGACTGGGCGGAACGTCTCATGTCCGATCCGGACTTGAGGGGCTTGCGCGAAAGGGACCGCCTGTGGTGGCGACAACGGCTTACCGATGTTCCGGACGCTCCGCCGCTGCCGTTTCTGTCCGATGACCCCTTGCGCGCCGTTCACACGGACCGGCTCGCCGCGTTGCTTTCAGCGGCGGAGCGCGGCAGTCTGGAGCAGACGGCGCGGCGTTTTTCCGTGACGACATCGACCCTTCTGCTCGGTGTTTTCGCACTGGCGCTGTCGCAGGCGTCGGGGGCGGAAAAATTCCGGCTTTCCGTGCCGGGTTTCTGGCGCGCGCCGCTGGTGCAAGGGGTCGATGAGATCGTCGGCGAATTTTCCAACGTGCTCGTGCTCGGCGTCGATATCAGGTCTGAAGAATCGCTTGAAGCGCTGCTTGGTCGGCTATTTGATGAGATGAACGGGCTTCTCGCACACCAGTCCTATCCGGGCGTCAGCGTCATGCGCGATCTCTCCCGCCAGCGCGGTGGTTTGCAGACCTCGCCGGTGGTTTTCACCGCAGGCGTCGATCTTCCGGGTGGGGAGCTGTTTTCGGAACGGGTCGGGCGGGTATTCGGTCCGATGGTCCACACCGTCTCGCAGGGGCCGGGGGTGGCGCTGGATGCGCAGGTGGCGGCGGTGGATGGCGGTCTGCTGATCAACTGGGATGTGCGGCTCGATGCGCTGCCGGAACGCTGGCTGCGCGCCTTGTTCGAAACCTACGTCGCTCTTCTTCGCCGGCTTGCCGAGAGCCCCGATCTTGTTTGCGAAAGCGTGGCGCGATTGGTCGCGCAGCGGTCGGAAACGGCAGCCGAGGCAAAAGGAAAACCCATGGAACGTCCCCTCTCACCCCTGCAACAGGCCTATCTGCTCGGGCGCGGCACCCATCTGCCGCTGAGCGGCGTGGCCATGCAGGAGTTCCGCGAATATCGCGGCGATATCGACCCGGAACTGCTGCGGTCGCGGCTTGCCGCGATGGTCGCGAGACATGAAAGCCTGCGCACCCGTATCGACGAGCGACGGTTGGTGCAGATGGTCTCCGATGAGCCGAAGATCAATCTCGATCTCGTAGATCTTTCGGCCATGTCTGTTCCGCAAGCCGAGGCAAGGATCGGCGCGGTGCGACGGGATTTCTCCCATGCACATTTCGATCTCGCAGCCTCGCCATGGCAGGTCACGGTGTTTCTTACGCCGGATGCGGGGCCGACGGGGCATAAGGTCGTGGTCTTCCTGCGTTTCGACGCGCTTATCCTTGATGGGCGGGCCATTGCCAGCCTCGCGGCGGAACTCTTCGATGGCGTCGTGCCGCCGGAAGCCGCCGCTACGACCGGAACGCCGAAGGAGGATATCTCGGCGGCCCGTGCCGGGGATGCCGCCTATTGGGCTGAAAAGTTGAAAGATGCCGAGGTGCCCTCGCAACTGCCGTGGAAAGCACCGCTCGAAACCATTCCCACCTCGCGTTACAGCCGCCAGAGCCTGACTGTCGAAAAACAGCGTTTCACCGCCTTTTCGCGCATCGGTGCGAAACAGCGGCTGTTCAAGAATTCGGCGCTGACGGCCGTTATTCTAGATGTGCTCTCGCTCTGGCTCAACGAAGGCGCGCTCGTCGTCGGCATTCCCGTCGCTCCGCAGGTGGAAGGCGCCTTCGCCAACCGCTCCAGCTTCATTGCCGTCCAATGGGATGCGGCCAAGAATAGCTTTGCGGAGCGGGCGGCAGGCCTCCAGACGGATGTGCTGGAAGGGCTGAACCATCTCGCCTTTTCGGGTATCGATCTCAATCGTGTGCTTCTCAATGCCAATCCGGGTGGGCTCGCCTTGCCGGTGGTGATCACCAACGGTCTGACCTGGCCGACGCTTTCATCCGAATCGACGATGCAATGGACCGGCGGGCTTACCCAGACGCCACAGGTGGCGCTGGATTTCCGCTTTTCGCAGAATCCGCAGGGCGATCTCGTGCTCGATATCGACTATGCCGAGCAGGCGATCGATGCGGCGACGGTGGCGGATATTCTCGCCGCCATCGAACGCGCGATTGCCGGGATCGCCAATAGCGGCGCTTTCTCCTTCAACACAAGCGATATTGTCGACCTGTCCCATTACCGGCTGAACGGCGACGAAGGAAACTTCGTCTGCCCGCCATTTCTGGAGCGGATCGCCGGCCATCTTTTCGAGGGCGACCCGTCACGCACGGCGCTCGTCAGCGGCAAGCGGCGCATCGCCTATGGCGAACTCGGTCAGATGGTGGCAGGGGCGATGGCGGGCCTCAAGGCGCGCGGCATCGGCCGGGGCGATGTCGTGGCCGTCTGCCTGCCGCGCAGCCCGGAACATACGGCCATCACGCTCGCTGCAGCGCTGATGGGCGCGGTCTGGGTGCCTGTCGATGCCGGCTCGCCGGAAGATCGCCTGCGCTATCTGCTGACCAATTGCCGCCCGGCCGTCATCGTCGCCCGCAGCGTTCCGCAGGGTTTCGACGCTGTCGATCCTGCGGCGCTTCTGTCCACGCCCGCACCGGCTGGTGCACCCGTTACCATGGCGGAGGTGGCGGCGCTTTCCCAAAGCGAAGAGCCTGCCTATTATCTCTACACTTCCGGCACGACGGGCAAACCGAAATGCGTCGTGCTTTCCAACCGCGCCACGGCCAATGTCATCGGCAGCACGCTTGCGGAATGGACGGTGACGGATGGCGATGTGTTCATCTCCGTCACGCCGTTGCATCACGACATGTCCGTCTTCGATGTTTTCGGCGCGCTTGTCGCCGGCGCGACGCTGGTGCTGCCGGAACCGGGAGAGGAAAAGGATGCGGTGCGCTGGAACGAGCTGGTGGCCGAACATGGCGTCACGCTCTGGTGCTCGGTGCCGGCCATCCTCGAAATGCTTCTCTCCTGCCGCCGTGGCGACCAGCTTGCCTCGCTGCGGCTCGTCGCGCAGGGCGGCGATTACATCAAGCCGATGATCGTCGAAGAGCTTCGCAGATTGAAGCCCGGCCTGCGGCTGATATCGCTCGGCGGGCCGACGGAAACCACGATCTGGAGCATCTGGCACGAGATCGTTGCGGAAGATGTGGCGGCCGTGCCCTATGGCCACCCGCTGCCCGCCAATCGTTATTTCGTCCTCAACGATCAGGGCGGCCATTGCCCGGCCGGTGTCGTCGGCCGCATCCATACGGCCGGCGTGAATGCGGCCATCGGCTATCTCGAGGATGGCGCGATTACCCAGACGGATTTCGTGACGGTTGCCGATCCGGAAGGAAACCCCGTGCGCGCCTTCCGCACCGGAGACCGGGGCCGTTACCGGCCGGATGGCAAGATCATGTTTGCCAGCCGCGTCAATGGTTACGTCAAGGTGCGCGGCGTGCGCGTTTCGCTGCCGGATGTGGAAAACGAGCTTATCCGCCATCCTTCCATCCAGCGGGTTCTGGTGGTGGATTACGGCGTCGAACAAAAGGGCGAGGCGGCCATCGGCGTGCTGTACGTCGTTGCACCGGGCCTTGAACTCTCGACCGCCGATCTGCGCAATTTTGCCCGCCAGCATCTGCCGGAATCGCATGTGCCCGGCCGGTTTCTCAAGGTCGACGATCTGCCGCTCTCGGCCAATGGCAAGCCGGATCGCCGTCGCGCCCGCGAATTGCTGACCGGTGCTGCGGAACCGGCAAAAATCTCCGCCCCTGCGGCTCCCGCCGTCGATCAGGGCGACCGCCGGGTGCTGGATATTTATCTCGGCGTGCTGGGTAAAAAACCGGCGAATGTGGATGCGAACAGCGACCTGCTGGCGCTCGGTCTTCTGCCTTCGCATCTGAAAACCGTCTCGGCTGAAATCCGCACCGCCTTCGGCGTGGAGCTCACACCGCAGCAGCTTCTGCGGTGCCGCAACGCCAGACAGGTGACTTCGCTCCTGGCCGCCCGGGCGGCGTGAACCCAATCATTTCGGGCGGCACTTCGCGTCCGATAACGGAAATTGTGCAAGGAAAAACAGATGGCGCATATCGATCCTGCCGGCGGCTGGCTTCCACTGACGCAGCCGCAACTCGATTTCTGGGAGGAGTTTTCCTTCCATCCCGACGAGCCGGTTTCCACCGTCGCCCACTACATCGATCTTTCCGGTGCGGTGAATGAAAGCGCGCTCATCGAGGCGATCAAACGCACCGTGCGCGAATCCGAAGTCCTGTCGATCCGTTTCCGCATCGGCGACGACGGCGAGACGCCGCAGCAATGCTGCGACCCGAGCCATGCCCCGGTGGTGGAGCTTGTCGATCTCCGCGGCGATTCCGCTCCCCTGGAAGAGGCGCTGCGGCGCATGAACGCGGATGTGGAAGCAAGGCTCGATCTCAGAACCGACAGGCTTTCGGCGCAGCTGCTCTACCGTATCGCCGACGATCGTTATCTCTGGTATATCCGCGCCCATCATATCGTCGTTGATGGTTATGGCCTGACGCTGGTCGAGCAGCGCTGCGGCCAGCTTTACGGGCACTATTGCGGCAAAGGCGAAGCGGGTCCGGATTTCCACCCCTTCGGCGATTTCCTTGCCGAAGAGGATGCCTACAAGCAAAGCCGGCGTTTTGAAAAGGACCGCGATTTCTGGGCGGCCTATCTTGCCGCACCCGCCGATCTGCCGGTGCTGGACAAGGATTGCGAGGATTATGGCGGCGGCGGCCTGCATACGGACGCGGCCTTGCCGCAGGGTTTCAGCACGCGGTTGCAACAGGTGGCGGGCGCAATGGAGATCGGCTGGCCGGACCTTCTGGTGCTGCTTTCCGGCCTTTATCTCCACCGCGTCCTGCCGCGGCCGGACCGCGATGTGCTGACCTTGTGGCTGCCCTTCATGAGCCGCTGGGGCAGCGTCGGCGCGCATATGCCGGCCATGCTCGTCAATATTTTGCCCTTCCATCTCACCATCGAGCCGGGCGAAAGCCTCGGCGCATTTCTGACGCGCAACGCCGCCAATCTGAGAAAGCAGCGCCTGCATGGCCGCTACCGCATCGAGCAGATCGCCGCCGACCGTGAAATCCCGAAGGGCCGGCGCTTCTTCTTCTCGCCGCTCATCAATGTCCTGCCCTTCAGCGCACCGGTCTTTGCCGGGCTTGCCGTTGTCAGGCACATCCTTGCCAACGGTCCCGGCGACGGGTTCAACCTGACCTTCCGTGGCGAGGATGACGGCAGCGAGCTGAACCTGCATATCGATGCGGATTCAGCGCTGACGCAAGCGGAGGATTTCGCCCGTTACCGCGAGGAGTTGCCATTGTTCCTCGATGCCATGCTGCGCGAAGAGGCGCTGACGCTTGCGGCGGCTGAGGCGTCCACGACATTCCGTCTGGCGGTTTGAGGGGAAGGCCGATAACGCTTACCCGATACTCTACGTCATCCTCGGCCTTGTGCCGAGGATCTAATCACGTCCAATAAGTCGAGGCGCTGCAGATGCTCGGGACAGGCCCGAGCATGACGGAGGTGGGCTTTCAGGATTTTGCCAACAAATTGAACCCGGCTCCGCTAAGGCGAAGCCGGGTTTTCCCTGCGCAAGTCCAGCTCAGGCGAGCGTTGTCAGCACGCGGCTCGAAGCGCCGGCTTCGGCAAAGCGGCTGAAGACGCCGCTAGTGGTGTTGCGCAGCCGCTCGACGTCCTGCGGGCCATACCGGTCCGAACGGTAGCTCATCAGCACGCGAATGGAGCGCTCGCCGCCGATCGTCTCTTCCATCACCTCGAATTGCAGCCCCAGCATGGATTCATGCTTGTCGGGGTCGATCTGGCGGAACTCCACCGGCTTGCCATCCGGCCCGGCAAGGGTGCCGTTAAGCTTGTTCTTGGCGTGGATCTGGATAAAGACCTCGAACAGATGGTCGCGGCCGGGCGTCATGCCCAGCGCTTCCTCGACGAGATCGATCGGGATTTCGCTATGTTCCAGCGAGCCGTTGATGGTGTTCTTCACCGAAGAAATCAGGTCGCCGACGGTCATGGTCTCACCGAAACGCACGCGATGGGCGACAACCGTGGTGAAATAACCGATCGTATCGAAATAGCTGCTATCGGTGCGGCCCGAAGCCGAGGTGCCGACCACGAGATCGCTCAACCCGCCGAGATGGCGCAGCGATGCGGCGATGGCAGCATAGACCACGTTGAACAGCGAGGCGCTGTTCTGCTTGGCAATGGCGTAAAGCCCGTCGCTGACATGTTTTTCCAGCTTGAACTCGATCCAGCCGCCCGCCGGTGCTTCGTCCTGCGATGCCTCGTGCGGCGTGCCGTCCTGTCCGTTGAGGGTAAGGCCTTTCGGCGCATCCCGCAGCATATCGGTCCAATAGGCAAGGTGGCCGGCATTGACGCCTGACGCGACCTGTTTTCTCGCAAATTCATGGAAGGGCGCCGGCTTGGTGGCAAAGACCGGAGCCTTGCCCGCCGCCCTTGCCCGGTAGGCCTCGGTCAGTTCGTCCATCATCAGGTTCACCGACCATTCGTCGAGTACGATGTGATGGAAGAGGAAGGAAAGCACCTGGCGGCCGGTCTGCGCATCCTTAAGGAAGCGCAGCCGCATCGGCAGTTCATGCGCAAGATCGAACCGCCAGCCGGCCTCCGCGTGCCGGTCCACACCTTCGCTTTCTTCGCTGGTCCAGAACCATTTGTAACCGGGCAGGTCGTGCATCGGCACGATCTTCTGCAGAACCGTATCGTCTTCGACGTAGAAATGGGTCCGCAGGCCGGGATGGCGCTCGATGATATCGAGGAAGGCGCATTCGAAGGCATTCTCATCCACCGGATCGAGGAAATCGAGTGCGAAGGGAATGTTGAAG
The DNA here is from genome assembly GCF_015704895.1 of Agrobacterium leguminum. Taxonomy (GTDB): domain Bacteria; phylum Pseudomonadota; class Alphaproteobacteria; order Rhizobiales; family Rhizobiaceae; genus Agrobacterium; species Agrobacterium leguminum. The sequence continues at coordinate 82,928 of NZ_JADQWB010000013.1, forward strand.
ATTTCGCCGAAACCGAAGGCGGCATAGGCCTTCCAGAGCGACATCTGCGCCAGCGAAAGCGGTGCGGTGAGCGAGCCGCTCGCCGTCGCTTCGGCCTGCGCGGGTGCTGCGGTTTCGAGCCGGGTCGCCTGTGTTGCGAGCGAGGCGGCGGTCGGGTAGCTGAACAGGTCGTTGAAGCGCAGCTCGATGCCGTGATTGCTGAGAAGACGTCCGATGATGCGCGTCGCAATCAGCGAATGGCCGCCGAAATCGAAGAAATCGTCATCCGGCCCCATGTCGGGCGAGACGAGCGCTTCACGGAATTCCGCAAGGATCGTTGCGGCGGTGTCGTCGTCGTTTTCACCGGAAGCAGCGGGCGAAAGGGCCGCCTGCTGCGGTGTCGCCACGGCGTTTTGAGGGACGATGCCGGAAAAATCCGCGCCGCCTTCGAGATGGCTGACGAAGCGCTCCAGCAGGAAGGCCGTCGCATGCGGCGATGTCTCCCTTCCGCCCGTCAATTCGAGGCGGATGTCGCCGGCGGCTGTCGGACCGGCGGCAAGCGTCAGACCGAGACCGGATTGCAGGGAGGGCAGGGGCAGGTGCTCAAACTGGAGCCCATGCTCCGATATGGCTTGAACGGGTGTCGCAAGCGCCTGCAGCGTGAAGGTTGCGGTTCCGCCTTCATTGTCGTTTCGCTGCTCCAGACCGGACAGCACGGCTTTTTCAGCCTGTTCGGACGTTTGGTCGCGGGAGATCGCTACCCGTGCCGCAGCCTCAGCCGACATCGGCATTGAAGCGCCGGTACCAGGCTCCAGGCGCAGGGTTACGGTCTCGGGACCGCCGTTTTTCGCCAGGAAAAGGGCAAAACGCGATCCGGCGCGGGCCAGAAGAGCGTTCGTCGCCGTGGAGCTGTTGAGGCCGAGCAGGGTGACGGGAAGATCGACGCCGTGGCTGTGGCTCGCCGGCCTGTCGATCCCGTTTTGCCGCAGCGCCACGACGGTCGAGCCGGAGGCCGGACGTTGCAGCCATTGAAGCGGAAGCGGGTCGACGCCGTCGCTTTCGACCGCGCGCGGCGAAAGCTGTTTCGGTGTCTCACCGGCATAGGCCGCCGTAATGCCTTCCAGCAGGATTTGCGGCGAGAGGACTTCGCCGAGCAGGCCGTGGACCAGAAATGCCAGCAGGATTTCTCCTTCGCTTAAGAGCACGACGGCCTGAAACGGCGGGTCGGTCTCGGCATCGAAGGGCCTTGCCTGCAGGTCGTGCAGCAAGGTCAGGGCCTCGCCCGCCGATGGAACATGCAGCAGTTGCACGATGGATGCGGACGGGGCTTCGATGCTCTTGGCAAGCGTGCCGTCCTCGCCGAAGGCAAAGCGTGCACGAAGTTCGGGCCAGACCTCGCAAACCGTCTTCAGCGCCGAGGTCAGACGCAGCAGATCGCACTCTTCACCGATGCGATAGGCGAGAAGGGCGCGGAAGACCTGATCGGGATCCTGAAACTGCTCGAACCAGACCCGTTCTTCGTATTGGCTCGGCGGGGCTGCATCCCCCCTGTCGAAAGTTTCTTCGATGCGACGTGCGAGCATACGCGTATTGTCTGCTGCCATGGTCCTCTCCTTGGAAATATTCGGGAATCGCGCTCCGGCGCGAAAAGTGCTGTATCGTGGGATCAATGTCCCGCGCGCGACCGTTCGATGAGCGCCTGCCAGGCGGCAAGCGTGGGCTGCCGGGCCAGATCGTCATAATCGAGCCGTGTTCTGGCAAGCTGTGAAAGCGGCGGCATCAGCCGCATGAGGGCAAGCGAATGAAGCCCGCGACCGAACAGGTTGTCCCCCGGTTCGATGTCGCGCGCTTCATCGTCGAGAACCCTGGCGACAAGGGCCTTGATTTCCGTCATCATCGTTTCCGCCTTCGGCATGGCGTCCGCCGCGATTGCCGGTTCATTCATCGAAATGATCGTGAACGCCGCTGGCGCCGCGCCGCCAGTAACCGGAAGCGCGAGTCCATTTGGGGTTGGCGCCGAATTCTTCGACCAGAAGGGCGCGAACCTCCTTTGCAGCCTTCGATTCGCAGGCGACCCAGCTGAAGAAATCGCCCTTCGGCAGGTCGAGCTTGCGCAGAGCGCCCACCAGCGCGTTGTGGTCGGTTCCGTTCTCCGTCTTCTGCGTCACCCAGACGATAGACGCATCCGCCTTCGTCGTGAGCTCCAGCCGGTCGGCATCCGTCTCGACCTCGATCAGCGCCACGACGCGGGTGCCCTCAGGCATTTCCTCCAGCCGCCGCGCCAGCGCGGGAAGGCCGGTATCGTCGGCAATCAGCAGATGCCAGTCGTAGGTGAAGGGAACGGTGAAAGAGCCGCGCGGACCGGCGATCCACGCTTTGTCACCCGCTTTGGCGGCTTTCGCCCAGTTGCTGGCGGGGCCGTCGTGATGGGTGGCGAAATCGATGGCGAGCTCGCCTTTTTCGGCATCGAAGCTGCGCGGCGTGTAGTCGCGCGCCAGCGGGCGCGGCGCGCCTTCCGGGAATTCAATGCCGTTCGGGCCGATCACCGGCAGGCTCGGTTCGGTTTCGCCGGGCTGGGCAAAGAACATCTTGACGTGGTCGTCGAAACCGAGGCTCGCAAAGCCCTCCAGTTCCGGCCCGGTCAGGACGATGCGGACCATGGACCGGCTGAGCTTTTCGACACGCGCGACATTGAGCGCGCGCAGCGCGACGGCGTGGCGATGGCGTTTGGGAGTGCGGTCCGGAATGGGGGAATCTATGGTTTCTGGCATGCTCATGCTGTTGTCTTTCCTGGGATATCGCCGACGGGTTCGGCGGTCTCGCTGTCCCGGGTCGGCGTGCCGGACGATCGCGCGTTGGGAATCTCATCCGGCGCGATATTCCGGCGTCGTTGCGTCAAGATGCTCGAACCATAACAGGCGGTTTCGGCCCGGGCAATATAACTTTCTTCAAAAACTCAAGTTTATACCCGGCACATAAATCGTGCCGGGATTGGCTTTGGATAACGTCGTTCAGCGGCGGCCTGCCCAGCTTTCCACCTCATTCAATGTGTGCAGGGCGCTCGGAATGGAAGGCGTCGTGACCCTGGTGGAATCGAGGAAAACGATCCTTTTCTCGCGCGCCGGTTTTAAGAAACGCTCCCAGCCGGGAATGATCTTTTCAAGGGCGGCGCGCGTTCCGGCCTCGCCGCGGGCGGGGCTGGTATAGCTGTTCATCACCACCAGCAGATCGGGATTGAGCTTGCCGAAGGCATCGGCGCTCAGCGGCATCATCAGGGTCGAGCCCATTCCGCCCGAAGAGGCGGCGTTGTCGATCTTCAGGCGGGTATAACCCAAATCCTCCAATGCCTGCACCGCGCCGGACATGTCACCCACCGCATTGATCTGGTCGGTCAGCAGGATCGCGAGATAGGTCTTGCCCTTGATATCGTCGCCCAGCGTCTTTTTGACGGCGGCGAGCTTCGTGTCATAGGTCTTCCGGCGCTCGGCAAAGACATCGCTTCGCCCGACCAGGGCGGCAAGGTTTTCTTCGACGCTGAAACCGTAGGCATGGCCGGTGCTGACCTTTTGCAGATAGACGGGCGCGACGGTGGAGAGCTGTTCGGCCTTGCCGCCATCCATTTCCGTGGCGACGATCAGGTCCGGTTGCAGCGCCCGCAGTTTTTCGAGGTCGATCTGGCCGACCGCGCCGAAACCCTTCGGTTTCGTGCGGCCTTCACCGAGAACGGTGTCGACGAAGTCGACGGCGGTGGCGAATTTGCCGTCGCTGTTGCGGCCATAGGCGCCGACCACATTGGCGTCGAGATCCATCAGCGGCACGCCGAGCAGCGGCTCATGCATGACGACGATGCGCTGCGGCTTTTCCGGAACGGAGACGGTGCGGCCGGCGGCATCGGTCACGCTGCGCTCGGCGGCGAGGCTCGTTCCGGCGGCCAGAAGTGCGGTGATGAGGATGGCAATTCGCATGGCATTCCCTTTATTCGATGTCTTCAGTGGCTATTGGTTCTGCGCAGCGCCTGAAGGCGCAGCGTGAGGATGAAAAGCGGCACGCCGATCAGCGTCAGCGCAAGGCCGATCGGCATCGGCGTATCGGCCACCAGCCCGCGTGACAGCGTATCGGCGGTGACGACCAGAATGCCGCCGGTAAGCCCCGACAGGAAAAGCCTGGCGCGACCGACGGCGGGCGAAACGAAGGTGGCGAGATGCGGGGCGATAACGCCGAGGAAGGTGAGCGGGCCGACGGCGGTAACCGAGGAGGCGCTGAGGATGACCGCAAAAACAATGACGAGCGGGCGCGAATGCCTGACGGTTTCACCGAGCGCCATGGCCATTTCATTGCCGAGATCGAAGACGGCGAGCGCCCGGCCGATGAGAAAAATGCCCACGAGGCTTGCGCCAAAGAGGTGCGCGAAAACGAGGATGGTCGACCAACTGGCCTGAAACAGCGAACCCGCCATCCAGTCAGCCAGCGACAGCGAGGTTTCGGCCGGCGTGTAGAGCAGAAGCACGGACGAAACGGAGGAAAGCGCCGATTCAATTGCGATGCCCATCAGCAATATGGAAAGGCCGCTCGAGCGTTCCCGCCCGACGAGGGCGATGAGAAGGAAGGCGACGGCCAGACCGCCGCCAACGGCCGCGAGCGCCACCAGTGTCTTGGGTGCGGTTGGCACCAGCACCAGAAGCAGCATGATGGTGGTCATCGAACCCTGGCTCAGACCGAACAGGCCGGGATCGGCGAGCGGATTGCGGGCGACGGATTGCAGCATGGCGCCCGCCAGCGCCACACTCCAGCCGGCCATGAAACCGAGCAGGATACGCGGCAGCCGCACCGTCCACAGCGCATAGGCCTGATCGTCGCCGAGATGCCCGCCCACCAATCCGCGCAGGAGATCGGCGAGGCCCGTTTCGGTATTACCGAGGCTGGCGGACAGGGCGGCCAGCGCCAGCGCCAGCACCATCAGCGCAAGGCCGGCTTTCAGATTGCCGATGCCGATCTGCAGGCCGCTCGGCAGCCGGAGGACGGCTTTGCCGTCGGTGGCGAAATGCCGTTTCATGAAAGCCCCCTTCATGACAGCCCCCTCGCCGAAGGCGACAGGTAGAAGCGCTTGACGATGACGATGAAGACGAGGCCGCCGAGCAGATCCATGAACAGCCCGGTATTGACCACATAGGGCGCAAACAGGGTTTGCGCGCCAAGATCGGCCAGCACGCAGAGGCCCGCGCCGACAAGCGCGGAGGCCGGCAGGGCAAGCGTGAAGTTCACGCCAACCAGCGGCCGGATCATATGCGGCACGATGAGGCCGACGAAGCCGATGGGGCCGCAGATCGCCACCGCCGAACCCGACGCCAGCATGGTGGCGAAGAGCGCGATGCGGGAAATGCGCGTGACATTCACACCGGCGGAGGCGGCCTTTTCCGCGCCCAGCAGAACCAGCGTCAGCGGCCGGGCGACCGCCCACAACATGACGAGCGCAATTGCGCCGATCCACCAGAAATCGAACAGGCGCTCGGCATAGACGTGGTTGATATTGCCGCCCACCCAGCTGAGGAACTCGGCCCGGCGTGTGGGATTGGAGAGAAGCAGGGCGTTGGTCACGCCGATCAGCAGCATGGAAACCAGCGCGCCGGAAAGGATGAGCGACAGGCCGCGCGGATCGTTCGCCCGCCCGGCGAGACGCGCGACGATGAAGCAGGCGGCAAAACCGAAGCCGGCGCCTGCGAGCGCGGCAAGGCCCTGTATTTCCGGAGAGAAATCGAACACCAGCGCGCCGGCAATCACAAAAAGCGTCGCACCGGCATTCAGCCCCAGGGTGGAGGGTGAGGCGAGGGGATTGCGCGCAAGCCCCTGCAGCACACAACCGCTGACGGCCGTAGTCGCCCCCACATAGATGGCAATCAGCGCGCGTGGGATTTGCTGATAGAGAAGCACCGACTGCTCATAGCTGTCGGCCTCGCCGCGCCAGAGCGTCGCCAGTATTTCGGCAGGCGGCATGTCGCCGGACATTACCAGCAGATTGATGGCGAGGATGGCGGCCAGCAGCAGCGCGGCGGCGAAAATCAGCGTTATTTTCGGGGTCATGCCGGAATGGCCTGTTCCTGCCGCTCCAGCCGGGGCACGCAGATGAGCCGCCCCTGCCGGGAGAAGATATCGGCTTCGAGATCGAAGACCTCGGCGACATTTTCGGGTGTGACCGCTTTGGCAACCGGCCCGGACGCCAGAACCCGCCCGGATTTCAGCATGATGACATCATCGGCGAAGGTGGAGGCAAGGTTGAGATCGTGCAGCACGACGATGACGGTCTTGCCATGCCTGTCGGTCAGTTCGCGCACGAGGCCGAGAACGGCATATTGATACTTCATGTCGAGATGATTGACCGGTTCGTCCATCAGGATCACGTCCGTATCCTGCGCCAGCACCATGGCGATGAAGGCGCGCTGGCGCTGGCCGCCGGAAAGCGTGTTGACCTGCGCTTTCGCCTTGTCTTCCAGCCCGACGGTCGTCAGCGCCTCGGCAAAAAGCGCGCGGTCGCGTTCGGTCGGGCCGCCCGCAAGGCCGTAACGGGCGTAACCGGCAAGCTCGATCAGCTCACCGAGCGTCATATAGTCAGGGCAATGGCACTCCTGCGGCAGATAGGCGATGCGCCGCGCCAGTTCGCGGCGTCCGATCTCGCCGATCGAACGCTCACCGAGCCTTATTGCCCCCGATGACAAAGGCACGAAACCCATGATGGTCTTCAACAGCGTCGACTTGCCGCAGCCATTGGGGCCGATCAGCGCGGTGACGCGGCCGTTCTGGAAACGGGCGGAAAGCCCCCGCAGGACGGGAACATGTCCATAGCTGGCGTGAAGGTCCGTGGCGTCAAGCACCGGATACAACTCCTATTATTCATGCACCCATGCGTCGAGACGCCGCACGGTCGTTATAAGTATTTGAATTTAAATATCGAACCCGTGGAAAAAGCATTTCTTTCCGGCAGGCGCGACGGTGTGGTCTTGAAGCGACACTAAACTATAGTAAAACTCTCCACAAATCGAAATTTGCCGATTCAATGTGCGGATTTCTTGCCGGTTATTTCAGTCGAGGTGCATCATGTCAGTCGCAGCCAAGCTTCATGTCGGCATGTCGCTGGCCCCAACCTGGCTCAGCGGCGAGGCATGGCGGCGCGCGGACAGCGATATAAACGGGGTGTTTTCCAGCGACTATTTCGTCGATCTGGCGCAGCGCGCGGAAGCTGCCCATGTGGATTTCGTGTTTCGTCCGGATACGCTTTTTCTGCGCACCGAGGGGCTGGAGACCGGCGGCGGATTTGCCAGCATGGACCCGACCATGCTTCTTGCGGCCATTGCGCGGGAAACCAGCCATGTCGGGCTGTTGTCCACCGTTTCGACCACATTTCTGCCGCCCTATGTCGTCGCCCGCCAGATCCAGTCGCTGAACTGGCTGAGCAATGGCAGGGCGGGGTGGAATATCGTCACGGCGCTTGAGGGGCACGAAAATTTCGGCCTGAAAGAGATGCCTTCGCCGCAGGAACGCTACGAGCGCGCCGCCGAATTCACGCAGGTGGTGAGAGCGCTATGGGCGAGTTTTCCGAACGAAGCTATCAAACTCGACCGGGAAAGCGGTCGGTTCGCCGATTCCTCGCTGGTGCGGCCGGTGGCGCATGAGGGCAGGCATTTCAGCGTCAAAGGCCCGCTCAACCTGCCGTCCCATGCCAGCCGCATTCCACTGGTGCAGGCGGGCGCTTCTCCCGAAGGTCGTGATTTCGCCTCGTCGGTGGCCGATGCTGTCTTTGCCTCGACGCCGGACATGCAGGCGGCCATCGAACTCAGGGCGGATTTGCGGCGGCGTGCCGAGGGCCACGGTCGCAACCCCGACGGCGTGAAGCTGATGCCGGGCCTCAGCCTCTATCTCGCGGAGACCGGCAGGGAGGCGCTGGAACTCTTCGTGGAGACCCATGCCCGCGCCAACCGCGCCCGCGCCTTTGCCTCCATTCGCGATATGACGGGTCTTGATCTCACGGACTGGCCGCTCACGCGGATCGTTACCGCCTCCGACCTGCCGCCGCCGCCGGAGACACCGAGAAGCCGCACCCATGCCGGCCTGCTACGCCGGCTGATCGAGCGGGAGACGCTGAGTGTTGCGGAATTATTGCGACGTCCGGAAGTGATGGGGTCGGGCCATTGGCAGATCATCGGCACCGTTGAAGATGCCCTTGAGGCCATCCGCGAATGGGCGGCTGCCGGTGCGATCGACGGTTTCGTCGCGGTGCCCGGCGGTTCGGTGGCGTCCATGCGGCTGGTGCTGGAGCGGCTGTTGCCGAAGCTCGCCGATGCCGGGCTTTTCCGCACGGCCTATTCCGGCCGCACCTTTGCGGAGCATCTGGCCGAATAGGCTTACGCGCCGCCGGATTCGGCCGTCGCCTGTCCGGCTGCTTCGATCAGTCGGGAAAAATGCCGTTCGGTCTCGGCGGTGGCCACGAAGGATACGGTGGTGACGACACAACAGAGTTCGCCCTGGGCGTCGAAAACCGGCGCGGCCTTGCCCGTCAGGGCGGAGAACAGATGTTCATTGAGTTCCGCGCCACCCGCTTCGCGGATGGTTTCCAGAATGCCGGCATCGGGACGGGAGCCGCGAAAGGCGGCCGGTTGCAGCCTGCGCACGGCGGCTATCCTGTCCGGCGGCAGGTAGGCCTGAAAAACCAGCCCGCAGGCGCTGTTGTCCAGCGGCAGAACATCGCCGAGCGCCACGGTGCTGATGGAAAAGCTGGCGCTTCTCGCCCACCGCACCACGGTCGGGCCGCGTTCGGTCCAGATCGCCACGCCGCAGCTGGCGCCGATCCTGGAAGCAAGCGCATTCATCTGGCGGCCGGCGGTTTCAACCGGATTGATTCGCCTGAGCGCGCTGATGCCTATTCCGAGCGCCGCGGGTCCGAGATCGTAACTGCCGCTTGCGGGGTCCTGTATCACCAGCCCCTCCCGCACGAGGCTTTGCATGTAGCGATGCGCGGTGGAACGGCCGGTGCCGGCGCGTTTGGCCAGTTCGCCAAGTGCCAGCGCCCTGTCCGATCTGGCGAGAAGATTGAGGAAACGCGCCGCGATCGACACCGACTGAATGAGGGCCGAGCGCTTTTCGCCCTCGTTTTCCGGCAGATTGTCCGAATCGTCATCCATGGCGTTCAAGCGCGTTCCCCCCGTTTTGTTGAGCATGCCTAACGCATCGGACCGGAAATCGGAATCGATTTCTGCGGACGGAACCATGCTGTTCCCTTTCGAAACGCTGCGGGTGCGCAAGCGGCGGTCGGTAAACTTTGTTGTAAATATGGCACATCCCGTTACGGAAGCCTTTTTGTCCGCAATACAGAACGCATTCTCTATTGCGAAACGGATAACGCTTCCGTTACTTGAATATGACTTTAATACTCATGTTTATTAGGGGTGTGTGATGGGGTTTAGCTCTAACGGTCGTTTGATGAGCGGGGTCAGCGCTCTGACGCTGGCGACATTGTTTGTGACGCCGGTTCTCGGTCAGGATCAGCAGGCGGCGACGGCGGGCACCACCGTCCTGAAGCCGATCGTCGTGACCGGTGAAAAAGTGGCGCGCGACATGAAGAACACGGCGTCGTCCGTTTCGGTCATATCCGGGGATAAAATCAAGAAAGAAAAGACCGGCGACCCGACCGTATCGGACGCGATCAAGGATATTCCGAACGTCGTTTACACCGACAATGTCAGCGCCCCGATCATTCGCGGACAGGATACGCAGGGACCGAATACCGGCTCCATCGCTTTCTTCACCGGCACGGTGCCGCGCGCGACGATCAATGTCGACGGCCACTATCTCGGTTATAACGAGTTCATCTATGGCGCGAGCTCCATCTGGGATGTCGAAAGCATCGAGGTGTTCCGCGGCCCGCAGACCACCTCGCAGGGCGCCAACGCCATTGCCGGCGCGATCCTCGTCAACACCAAGGACCCGACCTTTACGCCCGAAGCCAGCTATCAGGCGGAAATCGGCAATTATCACCAGAAGCGCGGTTCCTTCGCCTTTTCCGGTCCGCTGATCGAGGATGAGCTGGCGGCGCGTATGGCGATCGATTATTCCGGCCGCGATACCTTCATCGACTACATCAATTCCGCCTTCGCCCATGAGGGAACGGACCAGAACTTCAAGGAATTCAACGGTCGCTTCAAGCTTCTGTGGGAACCGTCGGAAATTCCCGGCCTTTCGACGAAGCTCACCTATTCCTACAACGCCTCTAACCGGCCGAGCCAGGAAGCGGCGTCGCGCCCCTTCGAGGATCTCAACCACGTCACCACGACGATGCCGAATTTCAGCCAGTACACCAATACCGGCATTCTCGACATCAATTACGATTTCGAAAACGGCGTGAAACTGTTCAACCAGACGCAGTTCTCCTCGTCCATCGCCAAGCGCCGGGTCGGCATTGCGAATACGGGTGATGCCGATATCGACCTGAAGAACACGTCCCATGAAACACGCGTGACCTTCGGTGATCAGGAAGACGTGCTGAGCGGTGTCGCGGGTATTTATTACGCACATACGAAAGCCGACGAGGTGCTTTATCTGCGTGGAACCTCGCGCTTCAACGATACCAAGGACAATCTCGGCCTCTTCAGTGAGTTGAGCTATCGCCTGACCGATCAATGGACCCTGACGGGTGGTCTGCGCTACCAGCAGGACCAGATTCAGCGCGCCGGTTACCGGACGCTCTCCGCCACCAGCAGAAGCTCGGTCAATTATGACGAAACCTTCTCGGAAATCCTGCCCAAGGCGTCGCTGGCCTACGCCATCAATGACGACTGGACGGTGGGCGGCCTGATCAGCCGCGGTTACAATCCCGGCGGCGTCGCATTCGACCTGACGACCAGCAAATGGCGCACCTTCGACAAGGAAACCATCTGGAACTACGAGCTGTTCACCCGCGCCAGCCTGCTGGACGATACGCTGACGGTGAACGGCAACCTGTTCTACATGGACATGAAGAATGCCCAGTTTAACGTGCCGGTCGTCGTCTCCACGGGCATCAGCGAATCCTACACCGTCAATGCCGAAGAAGCTCATGCTTACGGTCTGGAAATCGGCGTGGATTATCAGGTCCTCGACAATCTGACGCTGAAGGCCAGCGCCGGTCTGCTGAAGACGAAAATCGACGAGATTTCCAGCAATGCCGCCTATGTCGGCAAGGAATTCGCCAAGTCGCCGGGTTACAGCTTCACCGTCGGCGCTAGCTGGGACGTGACGGATAAATTCACCGTTTCGGGGCAGGTGCGCCATCTCGACGGCTATTATTCCGACACGGATAACAAGGCCGTTTATGCAATCGATCCCTATACGATTGCGGATGTGCGGGCGAGCTACAAGTTCCAGGAGGAGCTTGAATTCTACGCTTACGTCAAGAACGTCTTCGATGAGCGGGCACCGACGCTGATGAAGGAAAACCGCGGCATTGGCGGTATCGAGGCCAGCATGACCGAACCGCGCATGTTTGGCGTCGGTGTTCGTGGCACGTTCTGAGCTGTCACCTGAGTTGAAAAGCGAAGAGACCTCCGAAATGATTTTCGGAGGTCTCGAACTGTTGACCCTCTCTCGCACTCGCCGTCATCCTCGGGCTTGTCCCGAGGATCCAACCACGTCTCGTTAGAACAATCGGTTGCAGATGCTCGGGACAGGCCCGAGCATGACGAAGGAGAGGTTTTGGGCCTCTTTAAAGCCGAACTCCTCGACGCGGATAAAGCCTCAGAAAAATGCCTGAATGCCCGTCTGCGCCCGGCCGAGGATCAGCGCGTGGACGTCGTGCGTGCCCTCATAGGTGTTGACCGTCTCAAGGTTCTGGGCGTGGCGCATGACGTGATATTCGATCTGGATGCCGTTGCCGCCATGCATGTCGCGGGCCTGGCGGGCGATATCCAGCGCCTTGCCGCAATTGTTGCGCTTGATGATGGAGATCATTTCCGGCGCCATCTTATGGTCGTCCATCAGTTGGCCGACGCGAAGCGATGCCTGAAGGCCGAGCGCGATTTCGGTCTGCATGTCGGCGAGCTTCTTCTGGTAAAGCTGCATGCCGGCGAGCGGCTTGCCGAACTGCTTGCGGTCGAGACCATATTGTCGGGCGCGGAACCAGCAGTCTTCCGCAGCCCCCATAACCCCCCAGGAAATGCCGTAGCGGGCGCGGTTGAGGCAGCCGAACGGGCCTTTCAGGCCGGAAACATTGGGCAGCAGCGCGTCTTCGCCCACTTCCACACCGTCCAGAACGATCTCGCCGGTGATGGAGGCGCGCAGCGACAGCTTGCCGCCGATCTTGGGAGCGGAGAGGCCCTTCATGCCCTTTTCCAGCACGAAGCCCCTGATCTGGTTGTCATGGGCTTCCGATTTCGCCCAGACGACGAAGACATCGGCGATTGGCGCATTGGAAATCCACATTTTCGAACCGCGCAGGCGATAGCCGCCGGCAATTTTCTCGGCGCGGGTCTTCATGCCGCCGGGATCGGAGCCGGCATCCGGCTCGGTGAGGCCGAAACAGCCGATCAGCTCGCCGGAGACGAGGCCGGGCAGGTATTTCTTCTTCTGCTCGTCCGAGCCATAGGCGAAGATCGGATGGATGACGAGCGAGGACTGCACGCTCATCATCGAGCGGTAACCGCTGTCGATACGCTCCACTTCGCGGGCGACGAGGCCGTAAGCCACATAGCTGGCATTGGCCGCGCCATATTCTTCCGGCAGGGTGACGCCGAGCAGGCCGGTGCGGCCCATCAGGCGGAGCAGTTCCGGTTCGGTGGTCTCAGAAAGATAGGCCTCGGAGACACGCGGCAAGAGTTCCGATTTGCCGAAGGCGGCGGCGGCGTCGCGGATCATCCGCTCGTCGTCGTTCAGTTGGTCTTCGAGCAGAAAAGGGTCCTGCCAATTGAATGCTGCGTGTTCGCTCACGTGATGCCTCCGGATTTGCTGGCCGGATTATTGGTATTCGGGCCAGTCGGCACAAGCCATGTTTACTCATTTTTGCATTACATATAGTAATGGCTCATGACGTCTCTCAGCCGCAAACTCCTGCCCTCCACCAGTGCGCTCGCCGCCTTCGATTCCGTGGCCCGGCTCGGCAGCTTTTCCGCGGCCGCCGATGAGCTTGCCCTGACGCAGGGGGCGATCAGCCGGCAGGTTATGTCACTGGAAGAACAGCTTGGTGTGCGCCTGTTCGAACGCGGTGCACGCGGCGTGGCGCTGACGACCGAGGGTCGCGCCTATGCAAAATCGATTGCCTCCGCCCTTGGCGAGATACGCTCCGCGTCGCTGCAGATCATGACCAAAACGCATGGCAATACCCTGAACCTCGCCATGCTGCCCACCTTCGGCACCCGCTGGCTTCTGCCGCGTATCCCGGATTTCGTGGCGAACCACCCCGAAATCACCATCAATTTCGCCACCCGTATCGGCCAATTCGACTTTGAGCGCGAGCAGCTCGATATGGCGATCCATATCGGTCAGGCCGACTGGCCGGGGGCGGAAAGCACCTTTCTGATGCATGAAATGGTTGCGCCGGTGTGCAGCCCGCAATTCCTCAGCGCCCATCCCGTGGAAAAGGGAGAGGATATCGCCGCCCTGCCGCTGCTGCACATGGCCTCGCGGCCGGGCGCATGGGGTCACTGGTTCGAAAGCCTCGGCCTGTCGCTCGCCTTGCCGCAGGGCATGCGCTTCGAACAGTTTTCCAGCGTGGCGCAGGCCTGCATCGCCGGGCTCGGCGTGGCGCTGATGCCGCTTTTCCTGATCGACAACGAGCTGAAATCGAAGCAACTGGTAAAGGCCTTCGATCATCAGGCCAGAAGCCCCAGCTCCTATTATGCCGTGGCGCCGCTTTCGCGCGCCAATCACGTGCCGGTCGTGCTGTTTCGCGATTGGCTGGTGCGGCAGGTGGAGGCCTATCATGCCGCCCGCAATGCGCCCCTTTCATAAAGCCGTGGCAGAGACGGTTTAACGGATGCTGACCCTCGCGGCGATAAATACCGGCAGGGGGAGGGAAAATCGCGGCAAGCCGGGCTATGAAATCGGTCATGAAACCAAAAAGGAAGCGCGGCCGGCCTGCGCATGAGGATATTCTGACGCCCGCCGAATGGCGGACCGTTCATGCCGTCCAGCACGGCATGACGAACCGAAAGATCGCTAGCCGCCGCGGCATCAGCCTCGATGCCGTCAAGTTTCACATCGCCAATGCGCTCGGGAAGCTTGGTCTCGACAACAGGAAAATGCTTCTGCGCTGGTTCGCCGTGCCGGTCGACAGCGCCTTGGGAAAACAGGGGAACCCGATGAATAAAAATATCGCGCTCGGCGCCATTGGCCAGATCTCCCGTTCCGTCAGCGATCTGCCTGCGGCCGAGGCATGGTATCGGGATGTGCTCGGGCTAACCCATCTCTATACATTCGGCGATCTGGCGTTTTTCGATTGTGGCGGCACGCGCCTCTTCCTTTCGGTCGATGGGCGAGGGCCGACAAATGCGGTCATCTATTTCAGGGTGGATGATATCGGCGCCGCTTATGAAGGGCTGTTGTCACGCAACGTCGAATTTAAAAGTCCTCCGCATCTCATTCATCGTCATGGCGATGGAACCGAGGAGTGGATGGCCTTTTTCAAAGACCCGGATGGTGGCATTTTGGCAATCATGTCGCAGGTCAGGCCGCAGCAATGATCTCATCCGGCCGGTAGCCGCTTGGCGCGCCCGGCTACAATCTTTCCCGTTTCCGGGGATAGTCCTGATTTTTGTCGCCTCCAGACTCGACAGGGCGGCCTTGCTCGATTATCGTGATTAAACGTTTAATCAGCCCTTTCGGACCATTATGGCGTCTTCACGGCCTGCCACCAATCTGAGCGCGATAGCAGCGGCACTCGGCGTGTCGGCGGCAACCGTGTCCAATGCGCTGTCGGGCAAGGGCCGCGTTTCGCCGGAGCTGGTGGAGCGCATTCGCAAGACGGCAAGCGAGCTGGGCTATGTGCCGAGCTCGGCGGGCAGGGCGCTGCGCACCGGCAGAAGCGGTGTTCTGGGGCTGGTTCTGCCGGATATTGCCAATCCTCTCTTTCCGCAGATTGCGCAGGCCATCGAAAAGGCGGCCGTCACTGCCGGTTACGGCGTGCTGATCGCCGACTCGCGCGGCGAGATCGCCATGCAGACGGATGCGATCAACCGGCTGATCGAGCGCGGTGTGGATGGCATGGTCATCGTTCCCCGCCGCGGCACGCGTATCGCCGATGTCGATTGCCCTGTTGCGGTGATCGACAGCCCCTCGACGCCCGGCAACACGGTCGCCGCCGACCATTGGGATGGCGGCCGGCAGGTGGGCGAATATCTGGCCGGGCTTGGCCATCGCAAGGTGGTGCTGGTGGGCAAGAACCGCGATTCCAACGTGCAGAACGACCGTCTTGGCGGCATTCGCGATGGTCTTGGCAAGGCGTGCGTGACGCAGACGCTCTGGGTGGACGCCATTGAACAGGCGGGCGGTGCGGGTTGCCGGCTTGGTCTTGCAGAAAAGGTTGCCGAAGGTTTTACCGCCTTTGCCGCCGTATCCGATCTGCATGCGCTGCGCGTGCTCACCGAATTGCAGCGCGAGGGCATCGAAGTGCCGGAAGAGGCCAGTGTCACCGGCTTCGACGATCTCATCTTTTCCGCCGTGGTCACTCCGCCCTTGACGACCATGCGCATGGATATGGGCCGCATCGCCGATCTCGCCGTCGGCGCGCTGCTGCGCGCAATCGACGGCGCAGGCGAAAACGGCGTCGCCGTCGATGTGACGGCGGATATCTCGAAAGTACCGATGGCGCTGATCATGCGCGGCTCCACCGGCAAGGCAAAGCATGATGCGATTGAAGCCAAAAAAACGACAGCAGGAGAACTCACACCATGAAAAAAATCATTCTTGCATCGGGTGCCGCCCTGATGCTGACGATGGGCGCCGCGCAGGCGCAGGACAAGACGCTGACCATCTCCGTCTACGCCTTCGCGCAGGACGAATTCAAGGAGCTGGTCTATACGCCGTTCGAAAAGCAATGCGGCTGCAAGCTGGTTGTCGAGACCGGCAACAGCGTCGAGCGTCTGGCCAAGATGGAGGCCAACAAGGCCAATCCGGTGGTCGATCTCGCCATCGTTTCCATGGCGGATGCGCTGTCGGCCACCCGCAAGGACCTGATCCAGAAGATCGACGCTTCCAAGGTTCCGAATATCGAAAAGCTCTATGACATCGCCAAGGATCCGAATGGCGACGGCATGAGTGTCGGCGTCAATTTCTACGCCACCTCCATCGTTTACCGCACCGACAAGATGAAGATCGACAGCTGGGCCGATCTTTTGAAGGACGGTATCGTCGACCACGTCGCCTTCCCGAATGTCACCACCAACCAGGGCCCGCCGGCGCTTTATATGCTCGGCAAGGCCATCGGCAAGGATACGCCCGATCTTTCCGGCGCCATCGAGGCCGTGGGCGAAAAGAAGGACGATATCGTCACTTTCTACGTCAAATCCTCGCAGCTGGTGCAGTTGATGCAGCAGGAAGAAATCTGGGCAGCGCCCATCGGCCGCTTCTCCTGGGCGCCTTTCACCAAGCTCGACCTGCCGCTTGCCTGGGCAACGCCCAAGGAAGGCCAGACCGGCGGCATGAACGTGCTCGTGGTGCCGAAGGGCACGAAGAACGAAGATCTGGCGTTGCAGTTCATGGATTTCTGGCTCTCGACCGACGTTCAGAAGGCGCTGGCCGAAAAGCTGGTGGACAGCCCGACCAACAGGGAAGTCAAGGTTTCCGACGAGGTGGCGAACAACATCACCTATGGCGACGAAACCGCAAAAAGCCTTCAGCTCATTCCTTCCGACGTGACGCTGGATAACCGCGACAAGTGGCTGTCAGAGTGGAACTCCAAGGTCGGCCAGTAAGTCGTTCACCGTTTGGAATGGGGCACTGAACGTCCGTCAGGGCGGCTCCATTCCCGGAAAAGCGGTTCGGTCGTCCCCTGACCGCTTTTCCACCTTCCAATTTCGCAGGCCGGTGCGTCCGGCTGCCGTAACAACCGGCCCTCAGGCCGTTCAGGGAATAAACCCATGTTTCAGAACCGGGCCGAAGCGCTGGCGCTTGCCTTGCCCGCCGCAATTTTCGCGGCGGCGGTCTTTCTTGTGCCGGTCTTCATCCTGCTGTCGGAGGGCTTCCGCACCGCCGATGGCTGGACATTGTCGGCTTACGCCGATTTCTTCACCGATCCGCTGAACCAGACGGTTTTCCTGCGCACCCTGAAGCTCGGCGCGCTTGTCACCATCGTCTCGGCGGTGGTGGGTTATGCGGCGGCCTTCGCCATCGTCAACCTGTCGCAGGGGGCGAAGGGGCACGTCGTCAATCTGGTCGTGCTGCCGCTGATGATTTCGCCCGTCGCCCGCACCTATGCCTGGATCGTCATTCTGGGTCGAACCGGCATCGTCAATCAGGCACTACAGGCGGTCGGCCTCAGCGACGGGCCGATCCGTATCCTGTTTTCCGAAACGGCCGTCTTCATCGGTCTTCTGCAATTGTTCCTGCCATTGATGATCATCTCGCTCATCAGCGCGCTGGAGAATATGCCGAAGGATACGATTGCGGCTGCCCGCGTTCTCGGCGCAAGCTGGTTTCAAGTGTTCTGGAAGGTCATCCTGCCGCTCACCAAGGAAGGGCTGGTCGTCGGCGGCACGCTGGTCTTCACCGGTTCGCTGACGGCCTATATCACGCCCGCCATTCTCGGCGGCTCGAAGGTGCTGATGCTGGAAACCCTGCTTTACCAGCAGGTGACGGTTTCCAACAATTTCGTCTCCGCCAGCGTCATCGCCTTCATCCTGATCGTCATGAGCTTTGCCGCCAATATCCTCTTGAAGCGCATCGCCACCGCAAGGAACAAGAAATGACCCGGCAGCTCTTCATTCCGCTCACGCTTCTGCTTGTCGTCGGTTTCCTGATCGGGCCGTTCCTCATCATCGTCGCGGCCTCGTTTTCGGCCGGCGATACGCTCGCCTTTCCGCCGCAGGGCTTTTCGCTGAAATGGATCGCCAAGGTCTTTACCGTTGAGAGCTTCCGCGAAAGCTTTGCGATGTCGATGTTCCTCGCCATCGGCGGCACGTTTGCGGCGCTCATCCTCGGCATTCCCGCCTCCTACGCCATGTCGCGCTACAAGCTGCCTTTTGCCGAGACGGTGCGCACCATCGTTTCCGCGCCGATCATCGTGCCCGGCATCATCGTGGGTCTCGCGCTGCTGCGTTATTTCGTCGTGCCCTTCGGCATCGGCATCACGCTTGCTTTGTTTCTCGCCCACACCGCGCTCATCCTGCCCTATGCGGTGCGGGTGGTGTCGGCCAGCCTCAACAATCTGCGCTCGGATATCGAGGAGGCGGCGGTGCTGCTCGGCTCGTCGCGGGTCGGGGCGTTTTTCCGCGTCGTGCTGCCGAATATTCGCGGCGGCATTCTCTCAGCCTTCATTCTCGGTTTCGTAACGAGCTTCAACCAGGTGCCGGTGTCGCTGTTCCTGTCGGGCCCCGGCGTTCGCACGCTGCCCATCGACATGCTGGGCTACATGGAAATCGTCTTCGATCCCTCCGTTGCAGCCCTTTCTTCGCTGCTCGCCTTCCTTTCCATCGGCATCGTCTTCATGGCCGAACGTTTTCTGGGGTTCTCCCGTTATGTCTGACGCAAATTACCTTTCGCTCCAAAAAGTCTCGCTCGCTTATGGCAACAGCATTGCCGTCAAGGAACTCGATCTAAATATCCGCAAGGGCGAGCTGCTCGCGCTTCTGGGGCCTTCCGGCTGCGGCAAGACCACGACGATGCGCGCCATTGCCGGGCTGATGCCGGTGGCGGGCGGGCGCATCGATCTCGATGGGGCAGACATTACCCGGGTGGCCGCGAACAAGCGCGCCGTGGGTCTGGTGTTCCAGTCCTATGCGCTCTTCCCGCATCTGACGGTTTACGAAAACGTCGCCTTCGGCCTGAAGCTCAAGGGCATGAGCGGCAAGGCGCTGGAAGACAAGGTCGCCTCCGGCCTGAAATCGGTGGGCTTGTCCAGCTTCGCCTCGCGAAAGCCTGCGGAGCTTTCCGGCGGCCAGCAGCAGCGCGTGGCGCTGGCGCGCTCCATGGTCATGGAACCGAAGGTGCTTTTGCTCGATGAGCCGCTCTCCAACCTCGATGCCCGCCTCAGGCTTGAAATGCGCACCGAATTGCAGCGCGTGCAGAAGGAAACCGGCGTGACGATGATCTTCGTCACCCATGACCAGATCGAGGCTTTGGCGCTCGCCGACCGCATTGTCGTCATGAAGGGCGGCAAGATTGAGCAGATCGGCACGCCGGAAGATATCTACAACGCGCCGGTTTCGTCCTTCGTGGCGGATTTCGTCGGCTTCGAAAACATCTTCGCGCTGGAAGGCGGCGCGTTGAAAACCGCAAACGGCACAACACCGCTTCCCGGACCAGTCCTTTCAGCATCCGGACTGGCCTGGCGGCCGCGCATGGTCACCCTCGGTTCAGGTCCTTTCCAGGGAACCGTGCGCGGCACCTCCTTTGCCGGCAACAGCCGCGAATATCTGCTCGATACGCCGCTCGGCCCCATCAAGGCGGAAACGGACGCCGCCCTGACCTCCCACGCAATCGGCGATACGCTCGCCTTCGACCTGCCGGTCGAAAAGGCGGCAAGCCTCAAGGTGTTCAACTGACCATGGGTGTATGGATCGATACCGATATGGGCTTTGACGACATCGCCGCCATCATGGTGGTGCAATCGTCGGGCCTTGCCATCGACGGCATTTCGCTGGTCTTCGGCAACACGACGCTTCTGGCGGTCTGCCGCAACGCTGCAGGCGCCGTCTCAGCCTTCGGCTGGTCGATGCCGATCCATCGGGGCCGCGCCATGCCGGTGCTGGGCGCGCTCGAAACCGCGCAATGCATTCTGGGCGATAACGGCATTCCGACCGTCGGCCAAAGCCTGCCGGATGCGCCTGCCGTGCCGAACAGCGATGCCTTTGCCGCGCTCTGCGGCTGGCTGGAGGGGGAAGGCGAAAAGCGCCTTCTCGCACTCGGACCGCTCACCAATATCGCCGCTCTGTGCCTTGCCCGGCCCGATCTTGCCGCAAAAATTTCCGATCTCACCTGGATGGGTGGCGGCGTGACCAGCGGCAACCACACAGCCTCGGCCGAATTCAACGCCTTTGCCGATCCGGAAGCGCTGGCGATCGTGCTCTCCCACGGCCTGCCGTTGCGCATGGTCGATCTGGACGCCTGCCGCAAAGTCACCGCGTCGCCGGCCGATGTGCTGCCGATCCGCAATGCCGGCGGCAGGAATGCCGGGCTGATCGCCGATCTGCTGGAAGGGTTTATCGGCATCGCCACCAGCCGTGGCAGAGCCGCCATGGCGCTTTACGATCCCGTGGCCGGCGTCGCATTCGCCTCCGGTCTCATCGGGTGGCGTCATGCGCGGATTGATGTCGAGCTTCAGGCGACGCTGACGCGTGGGCGAACCGTGGTCGAGACGCGCGCTCAGAAAGCGAAAGCCTTCAACGCGCATTTCGCCGAAACGGTGGATGCCGAAGGTGCGAAGACGGCGATTCTCGAGGCGCTGCGCCGGGAGGCCGCCCGATGAACGTGAACTCTTCGACACGCGAGCCTGCCGATCTCACCGATGATGCGCTGCGCAGCCGCGCGGTCGCCGCCGCACGCGGCGATGCGCCTTTCGATGTTCTCATCACCGGCGGAACATTGGTGGATGTGGTGACGGGAGAGCTTCGCGCCGCCGATATCGGCATCGTCGGCGCTCTGATCGCCAGCGTGCACGAGCGGGCAAGCCGGAGCGACGCTGCACGGATCATCGATGCGGCAGGCGCCTATATCTCACCCGGTCTCATCGACACGCATATGCATATTGAAAGCTCGATGGTTACACCGGCCGTCTATGCGGCGGCCGTGGTCGCCCGTGGCGTTACCACCATCGTCTGGGACCCGCATGAATTCGGCAATGTGCACGGTGTGGAAGGGGTGCGCTGGGCGGCGAAATCCATCGAAAACTTGCCGCTGCGCGCCATTCTGCTTGCACCGTCGTCAGTGCCGTCAGCACCGGGGCTGGAGCGCGGCGGCGCAGATTTCGACGCCGGAATTCTCGCTGATATCCTCTCCTGGCCGCAGGTCGGCGGTGTTGCGGAAATCATGAACATGCGCGGCGTCATCGAGCGCGATCCGCGCATGAGCGGTATCGTGCAGGCCGGGCTTGCCTCGGAAAAGCTGGTCTGCGGCCATGCACGCGGCCTGAAGGGCGCTGATCTCAATGCCTTCATGGCGGCGGGCGTTTCTTCCGATCACGAGCTGGTCTCGGGCGAAGACCTGATGACGAAACTGCGGGCAGGAATGACCATCGAGCTGCGCGGCTCGCACGATCACCTGCTGCCTGAATTCGTGGAAGCTCTGAATACGCTCGGCCACCTGCCGCAGACGGTGACGCTCTGTACCGACGACGTCTTCCCTGACGATCTGCTGCAGGGCGGTGGGCTTGACGATGTGGTGCGCCGTCTTGTCCGTTATGGCCTGAAGCCCGAATGGGCGCTGCGCGCCGCAACGCTCAATGCCGCGCAAAGGCTCGGCCGTGCCGATCTCGGCCTCATCGCCGCCGGCCGCCGCGCCGATATCGTCGTCTTTGAGGATCTGAGCGGTTTTGCCGCCCGCCACGTTCTGGCCTCGGGCAGGGCGGTTGCGGAAGGCGGGCATATGCTCGTCGACATTCCGGCCTGCGATGCGGCGGCGCTCGAAGGCTCGATGAAACTGCCGCTGCGCGCAGCCGATGATTTTCGGGTTGCCTGCGAAGGCGCGAAGGTGCGCCTCGCCACCATCGACCGCCCGCGCTTCACGCAATGGGGCGAGGCGGAAGCCGATGGGAAGGACGGTTTCGTCGTTCCGCCCGAAGGTGCGACGATGATTTCCGTCACCCATCGCCACGGCATGGCCGAGCCGATCACCAGAACCGGCTTTCTCACCGGCTGGGGAAACTGGAACGGCGCCTTCGCCACCACCGTCTCGCATGACAGCCACAACCTCACCGTTTTTGGTGGCAATGCCGAGGACATGGCGCTGGCCGCTAATGCGGTGATAAAAGCGGGCGGCGGCATGGCCGTTGCCTCAGAGGGCAAGGTGACCGCACTTCTCCCGTTGCCGCTTTCCGGCCTCGTTTCCGATGCCCCGCTTGAAGACGTGGCAAAGGCTTTCGAAGAATTGCGCGAAGCCGTCGGCAGGGTGGTGGAATGGCAGCCGCCCTATCTCGTCTTCAAGGCCTGCTTCGGCGCCACGCTCGCCTGCAATATCGGCCCGCACCAGACAGATATGGGCATTGCCGATGTGTTGACGGGCAGGGTGATGGAAAGCCCGGTGATTGCCGTTCTCGAATAGCGGCGGCCCGCATCTGCGGGCTGCGGTTTATTCGACGGTGGGCGCATCAGGCGTCTGTGTTTCGCGCGCGGCAATGCGCGCCGCCAACACGAAATTCTTCACCACCGGCGATGTCGTTCCGCGCCGATAGGCGAGCGATATGGAAAGCTGCGGCGGCGGGCCGCTGGAGGGTAATAGGACGATGTTCTGCATTTTGACCTGCGCGACGGATTCCGGAAGGAGGGAAACCCCGAGTTCGGCCGCGACCAGCGACAATATCGAGGCGATTTGCGGCGCCGCCGGCCCGAGGCGCGGCGTGAAACCGGCCTCCTGGCAGGCTTTTATCGATGCATCGTGAAGGCTGGTGCCGACGTTGCGTGGCGTCAGAATGAAAGGGTCGTCGCGCAATTCCATCAGGTCTATGGCGGTGCCGCGCCGCGCGAGCGGATGGGATGCCGGCAGGGCGACCAGAAGCGGTTCGTCGGTGAGCACTTCCTCGAGCAATGTATCGGGATCGGATTGAGAAGGGCGCAAAAGCGCCACGTCCAGCCGATCTTCGAGCAGGGCCGGCGTCAACGCCAGGGCAGCAGCCTCCATCACCTGAAGTTCCACGTCGGGATATTGGCGTCTGTAGGTGCGGATGCAGGCCGGAACCAGAGGGTTGAGCGCCGCCGTGCCGGTAACGCCTATTCTCAGAATGCCGGTTTCGCCGGCCGCCGCCCTGCGTGCGAGCCGGACACCTTCGCCCACCTGATGCGGAATATGGGTCACCGCTGCACGAAAGGCATGGCCCGCCGGTGTCAGTTCCGCGCCATGCGCGAGACGCCGGAACAGCCGCACGCCGATTTCCTGTTCCAGAACCTTTATCTGCTGGCTGAGCGGCGGCTGCGCGATTCCCAGATGTTCTGCCGCCCGTGTAAAACTGCCTTCATTGGCGATGGCCAGAAAATAGCGGATGTGCCTGAGTTCCATGATATTAGATCCAGATATGATGGGAACGCCTTCCATATATTAGAATGAAAGACGGAGCTGCGCTATAGCTGGGAGCGAAAAGGACAAACCCGATGCGCCAGCTCAAAAAACAGGATTTCACCCCGCCGATCGTCATGATGGAGGAGCCGCCGGATGTGCTCTGGATACGGCAGGGAAGCCGCCAGTTTCGCCGGGCGAGCTGGGCGCTTTTCCTCGCGGGCTTCGCCAGCTTTTCGCTGATCTATTGCGTACAGCCGCTCTTGCCGGAATTTCCGGCGGAATTCGGCATCAACCCTGCAACCGCATCGCTTGCTTTGTCGCTGACGACCGGAACGCTCGCCTTCGCCATTCTTCTCAGCGGTGCCTTTGCCCAGCTCTTCACCCGTCGAAATCTGATGTTTGTTTCGATGATGCTGGCCGCCATCGCCAATATCATTGCAGCAAGTACGCAAGGCTGGGCATGGCTGCTTGCCGCTCGCGCGCTGGAAGGCTTCGTGCTCGGCGGCGTTCCGGCCGTCGCCATGGCCTATCTTGCCGAGGAGATCGAACCTTCCAGCCTCGGCAAGGCGATGGGGCTTTATGTCGGCGGCACGGCCTTCGGCTCCATGGCGGGGCGTGTCGGCATGGGGCTGGTGTCCGCCTATACCTCCTGGCAGGTGGCAATGTATGCGCTGGGGGCGGTCTGCATCCTCGCGGCCATCGGCTTCCTGCTGCTGCTTCCGCCCTCGCGGAATTTCCGGCCGCAGCACATGCCGCTTAAAAATCATCTGAGAATATGGGCGCAACATCTTGGAAACCCGGAACTTCGGCGGTTCTATTTCCTGGGCGCGATGCTGACGAGCGTGTTCACCACCGTTTTCAACTATTGCGCCTTTCGCCTCGTCGCACCGCCTTACGAATTGGGCCGCACGGCCGTCAGCATGATTTTCCTGACCTTCGCCCTGGGTATCGTCGCGTCCTCCTATGGCGGCGCGCTGGTCGACAGGTTCAGCCGGCGGATCATGCTGGTGGTTGCCTTTTCCACCATTCTTGCCGGTATCCTGCTCACATTCGCCTCGAGCATCATCCTCATCGTGGCGGGAATTGCGGCGATAACCATCGGATTTTTCATCGGGCATTCGGCTGCCAGCAGCGGAGTGGGCGCGAATGCGGGCGCCGCCAAAAGCCATGCTTCCGCGCTTTATCTGCTGTTTTATTATTGCGGAGCGAGCATTACCGGCTGGGTCGGCGGCTGGTTCTGGATCCATGCCGGCTGGCCCGGCATCATGGCGATTACCGCCGGCTGCGCGCTTGCCGGAATTTTAGCCAGCCTCGCTCGCTCAGGTGCCCGGATCGTCTGAGGGCGTCGCCGTCACTCCGCCGCCAGTTCCTGCTCCACCAGCGTCGCCCAGAACGCCACGCCCGGCACGATGGCCGCATCGTTGAAGTCGTAGGAGGTGTTGTGGTGCAGCGCGCCATCCACCGCCGGGCCGTTGCCCAGCCAGACATAGCAGCCGGGCGCTTCGCCCGCGAAGAAGGCGAAATCGTCGCCGGCGGTCGAGGGTGGGAAGGCGTTGCGGGTCCTGTTGCCGAAGACGGTTCTTGCGGCGCGCAGCGCCCGTTTCGTGGCATCCGCCTCGTTGATGACGGGTGGAATCCGGCGGATGAACTCGTAATGCGCCTCGATGCCGAACATCGCCGCCGTGCCCTTCGCCAGCCTGCCGATTTCCGCTTCGAGCTGGTCGCGCACGTCAGCCGCATAAGCGCGCGCCGTGCCGCCGATTTCGACGAGATCGGGAATGACGTTGAGCGCCTTCGGGTCGCCCGCCTGCACCGAACAGGCGCTGACCACGGCGGGTTGCAGCGGATCGACAACGCGGCCGACGATGGTTTGCAGCGAAGCGAGGAAGGTGCCCGCCGCCGTCACCGGATCGCGGCCGAGATGCGGCTTGGCGCCGTGGGTGCCGATGCCTTTGAACGTGACGCGCCAGCTGTCGGAAGAGGCGAGCTGCGGGCCTTCCACCACCGCCATTTCGTCGATGCCGAGCCCCGGCATATTATGCAGGCCATAGACCGCATCGCAGGGAAACAGGGTGAAAAGCCCGTCCTCCACCATTTTTTTCGCGCCGCCACGGCCTTCTTCGGCGGGCTGGAAAATGAAATGCACGGTGCCGGAAAAATCGCGGGTCTTTGCGAGGTAACGTGCAGCACCCAGCAGCATGGCGGTGTGGCCGTCATGGCCGCAGGCATGCATCTTGCCGGGAAATTTCGATTTATAGGGCCGGTCGGGCACTTCCGGCATGGCAAGCGCATCCATGTCGGCACGCAGGCCGATGCTGCGGGTGCCGTTGCCCACCTGCAGCGTGGCGACCACGCCGGTGCCGCCGAGACCGCGATGCACCTTCAGCCCGGCACGCTCGAGAAGATCGGCGACGATGGCGCTGGTTCTTTCCTCTTCGAAGCCCAGTTCGGGATGCGCGTGCAGGTCGTGGCGAAGCTCCGTCAGGAATGGCAGGTCCTCGCCGATGCGGTCCAGCAGTCTCATGGGCAGCTTGTCCTTGAATATAGGAAAAACCCGCGTCATAGGTGGGTTCATCCGAATGCCTGTTGCTTTTTTCTCTTCTAGAGCATTTCCAGCAAAAGTGTGTAGCGGTTTTGCGTTCGGAAATGCGTACAACAAAGAGCTAGGGTATTTCCGTGTTTCGGAGAAAAACGGAAATACCCTAGCGGAAAAAGCCAATGAAATGAACCCGCAGTGTCTCTGTGGTTGCTAAAATGACTAATCTGCCGAACGGGATTGGCGTGGCCGAAAACCGCCTCCGCCTTGCGCCATCCCGGTTCTGAAAGGAAAAAACCGATGCCGTCATCCGCATCGCCTGCCGCCCATTCTCCCGCCGCGCCGCATGAGTTCTGGCAGGAGATCCATCCGCGCCGCAGCTTCGAAACGGCAGGCCCGCATTCCGCCTTCTTTCCGGCGGCGCTGGATGACGGAAGGCAGATATGTCTGCCGATAAGGCCGCTGGCGGATGGCGAACATGCGCTCGCCTCGCTTATCGTCAATCAGGCCTCTTTTGAGGTGCTCGAGGCCCTGGCGGCCGACCTTGCCGCACAGCTTCTTCCCTTCAAGCCCGATGTCGTCATCGGCCTGCCGACGCTGGGGCTGACGCTCGCCGCCGCCGTTGCCCGGCATCTCGGCCATTCCCGTTACGTGCCGCTCGGCACCTCGCGCAAATTCTGGTATCTGGAGGAACTGTCGGTGCCGATGTCCTCCATCACCACAAGGCAGGAAAAACGGCTCTATATCGATCCGCGCATGCTGCCGCTCATCGAGAACCGGCGGGTGGCGCTGGTGGATGATGTGATCTCCAGCGGCAGCTCCATCATAGCGGGTCTTTCGCTTCTCGGCGCCTCCGGCATCCGGCCCGCCGTCATCGGCGCGGCCATGCTGCAATCGGATCGCTGGCGGGAAAAAATCGCCGCTTTCGGGCCGGAGTGGCCGGAGCGGGTGAGGGGTGTTTTTTCAACGCCGCTGCTCACGAAAGCGGAAGGCGGCTGGCGCGCCTGACGAAGCGCAAATTCCGGCAAAAGGCAAGTGGTGATAATTTCACCGCTGCCTAATTTGTGTCTTGCGAAGCTCGAAGAGATCGTCCTAAGATCGCCTCCGACAGACAATAGCGGTCGGCGAACAATGCGCCGGTTTGCTTTCACGCGGTGTCATCCCGGCGTCTGCCCGCCCCCGTTTTGTTCTTTCCGATGACTGGAATTTCTTCCCATGCACGCAGTGTTCGACGGTCATAATGATGTGCTGCTTCGGTTGTGGCGCAACAGCAAGGCCGGTGCCGATCCGGTGGCCGAATTCAGGAATGGCACACGGGAAGGCCACATAGACGGACCGCGTGCGAGGGCAGGCGGTCTCGGCGGCGGCATCTGCGCGATCTATATTCCCTCCGGCGATCTCATTCTTCAGGAACCGGATGAAAGCGGCCATTACAACACGCCGCTCGCCGCCCCACTGGAGCGCCAGCCTTCGCTCGATATCGCCATGGAAAAGGCGGCGATTGCGCTGAGGCTCGACCGCGCCGGCGCGTGGCGGCTTTGCCGCTCCACGGCCGATATCCGCAAGGCCTTCGCCGAGGATATTTTCGCCGCCGTGCTGCATATGGAAGGCTGCGAGGCGATTGGGGCCGATCTCGACGCGCTGGAGGTGTTTTATGCCGCCGGCCTGCGCTCGCTCGGCCCGGTCTGGAGCCGGCACAATATCTTCGGCCATGGCGTTCCGTTCTCTTATCCCATGTCTCCCGATACGGCGCCCGGTCTCACCGACGCCGGTTTTGCGCTGGTTAAGGAATGCAACAGGCTCGGCATTCTCATCGACCTCGCGCATATCACCGAAAAAGGCTTCTGGGATGTGGCGAAGACCACCAACCAGCCGCTGATCGCCAGCCATTCCAATGCGCATGCGCTTACCCCCGTGGCCCGTAATCTCACCGACAGGCAGATGGATGCCATCAAGGAAAGCGGCGGGCTGGTGGGTCTCAATTACGCTGTTACCATGCTGCGCGCGGATGCGCGCGACATTGCCGATACGCCGCTTTCCGACATGGTGCGCCATATCGATTACATGGTGGAGCGCATGGGCATCGATTGCGTGGCACTGGGATCGGACTTCGACGGCGCGACGATACCCGTCGGCGTTGCCGATGCGAGCGGCAATCACAATCTGGTTGCGGCGCTGAAATCGGCGGGCTACGGTGATGGAGAACTTGCTAAAATATGCCGGGAAAACTGGCTGCGTGTTTTGTCTGAGGCCTGGCACGAGGCGGCCTGAGAAGAGCTGAAGCGAACCAAATCAAGCTTATAACAAAAGGGGAGATCCTATGATCAAATCGCTCAACAAATCCATGCGTATTCTCAGCACCAGCGCCGCTTTGTCGCTGATGATGCTGGCGGCGCCCCATGCTTTTGCCGCAACGCCGGCCGATACGCTGGTCGAAGGTTTCGCCATCGACGACATCATCACGCTCGATCCGGGCGAGGCATTCGAGCTGTCCGCAGCCGAAGTCACCGGCAATACCTACAGCAAGCTGGTTTCCATCGATCTCAACGACACGTCCAAGGTTATCGGCGATCTGGCCGAAAGCTGGACGACCTCCGACGATGGTCTCACCTATACGTTCAAGCTGAAATCCGGCCTGAAATTCGCGTCGGGCAATCCGGTCACGGCCGATGATGTGGCCTTCTCCTTCGAACGCGCCGTGAAGCTCGACAAGTCGCCGGCATTCCTGCTGACGCAGTTCGGCCTCAGCGGTGATAACGTCACCGAAAAGGCGAAGGCTGCGGATGCGAACACCTTCGTTCTGACGGTCGACAAGCCCTATGCGCCGAGCTTCGTGCTGAACGTGCTGACCGCGACCGTCGCTTCGGTGGTCGACAAGAAATTCGTGACGGAAAAGGCCAAGTCGGTCACGCCGAGCGCCGATTACAAGTACGATACCGATTTCGGCAACGAGTTCCTGAAGACCGGTTATGCCGGTTCGGGCCCTTACAAGATCCTCGGCTGGAAGGCCAACGAGGCGGTGATCCTCGAAGCCAACCCGAATTATTACGGCGAGAAGCCGAAGCTGAAGCGCGTCGTCTATCGCCACATGAAGGAAAGCTCCGGCCAGCGTCTGGCGCTTGAGAACGGCGATATCGATGTGGCCCGCAACCTCGAGCCGGGCGACATGGAAGCCGTTTCCAAGAAGGAAGGCCTTGCCGTCACCTCCGCGCCGAAGGGCACCGTCTATTATTTCAGCCTCAACCAGAAGAACGAGAACCTGAAGAAGCCCGAGGTCATCGAAGCCTTCAAATATCTCGTCGACTACGACGCCATCGGTGCGACGATCATCAAGGGCATCGGTGAAGTTCACCAGACCTTCCTGCCGAAGGGCCAGCTTGGCGCGCTTGACGAGAACCCCTACAAGCTCGACGTCGCCAAGGCCAAGGAGCTTCTCGCCAAGGCCGGCCTGAAGGACGGCTTTACCGTGTCCATGGATGTGCGCAACACCCAGCCGGTAACCGGCATTGCCGAAAGCGTGCAGCAGACGCTGGCGCAGGCCGGCATCAAGCTGGAAATCATCCCCGGCGACGGCAAGCAGACGCTGACCAAGTACCGCGCCCGCACCCATGATATCTATATCGGTCAGTGGGGCTCGGACTATTTCGATCCGAACTCGAATGCGGAAACCTTCACGATCAACTACGACAATTCCGATGAGGGCAAGAACAAGACGCTCGCCTGGCGCAATGCCTGGGATGTTCCTGATCTGACCAAGGAAACCCAGTCGGCGCTTCTGGAGAAGGACAGCGCCAAGCGCGCCGCCATCTATGAAAACCTGCAGAAGGAAGTTCTGGCGAAGGGTCCCTTCGTCATCATCTTCCAGCAGACGGAAGTGGCGGGATATTCCGCCAAGCTGAAGGGCCTGAAGCTCGGACCGAGCTTCGACACCAACTTCGTCTACACCATTTCCAAGGAATGATCCGGAAGGATCGGTCCCTTGGAGATCGTTGAATGAGCATGGTTGAAACCAACAGCAGGGCGAGGCACGGCAAACGCCGTGCCAATGCCCGCCTGAAAGCCGTTCTCGGCTTCGCCGTCACCGTCATCACCACCTTTCTGGGGCTGATGGCGGTCACATTCTTCATTGGCCGCGTCGTGCCGATCGATCCCGCATTGGCAATCGTCGGCGACCGTGCGCCTGCGCATGTGGTCGAGCGGGTGCGCGAGCAGC
The DNA here is from genome assembly GCF_015704895.1 of Agrobacterium leguminum. Lineage (GTDB taxonomy): Bacteria > Pseudomonadota > Alphaproteobacteria > Rhizobiales > Rhizobiaceae > Agrobacterium > Agrobacterium leguminum. The sequence goes on from NZ_JADQWB010000013.1 coordinate 113,032, forward strand.
TCGGCCTCAACCTGCCGCTCTGGCAGCAGTTCTTCCTTTATCTGAAACAGGCGCTATCGGGCGATTTCGGCACCTCCGTCCTCACCACCAATCCGGTGATGGAGGATATCAAGCGGGTGTTTCCGGCCACCATCGAGCTTGCCACGCTTGGCACCATCATCGGCGCCGTCTTCGGCATTCCGCTCGGCGTGCTTGCCGCCGTCAAGCGCGGCAGCTTTGCCGATCAGGTGGTGCGCGTCATCGGCCTCATCGGTTATTCCGTGCCGATCTTCTGGCTCGGCCTCCTGGCGCTGCTGGTGTTTTACGCCCGGCTGCAATGGGTGGCTTATCCCGGCCGCATGGATATCGTTTATGAATTCACCTTCACGCCGGTCACGGGCTTCTTCCTGCTCGACGCGATCTGGCAGCGGCAATGGGACGTGTTGTGGGATCTCTTCCGCCACATCATCCTGCCAGCCTGTCTGCTCGGCTATTTTTCACTGGCCTATATCAGCCGCATGACGCGCTCCTTCATGCTGAACGAGCTAAGCCAGGAATATATCGTCGCGGCCCGCGCCAAGGGGCTTTCGGAAACCCGCATCATCTGGTTCCACGCGCTGCGCAACGCCGCCGTGCCGCTGGTGACGGTGATTGCGCTGTCCTATGCCGGTCTGCTCGAAGGTTCGGTGCTGACCGAAACCATCTTCGCCTGGCCGGGGCTCGGCCTTTACATCACCAATTCCCTGCAGAATGCGGATATGAATGCCGTTCTTGGCGGCACGATCGTGATCGGCGCCATCTTTGTCGGCATCAATCTCTTCTCCGATCTGCTTTACCGGACGCTCGATCCAAGGACGCGCAGCCGATGACGATTTCGACCGATACACTGAAACCCTACAGCCGCGAATGGCTGCTCTCCGACCGGCCGGCCTCGCGCAAGCAGGCGCGGCTTGGCCGCGCCTATGTCATCTGGCGGCGCTTTTCGGAAAACCGTCTGGCGCTGCTTGGGCTCGGCATCATCATCGCGCTGCTGTTCGTGGCGCTGTTTGCCGATGTTCTGGCGCCGCATAACCCGGTGCAGGGCGATCTGCGCAATGCCCGGCTGTTGCCGCCGGGGACGGAAGGTTACCTGCTCGGCACGGATGATCAGGGGCGTGATATTCTCTCGCGCCTCATTCACGGTTCGCGGCTGACGCTGTTCGTGGTTCTGCTGGTCGCCATCATCGCAGCTCCCGTCGGCCTCATCGTCGGCACGGTTTCCGGTTATGCCGGCGGCTGGGTGGATGCGGTTTTGATGCGCATCACCGATATTTTCCTTGCCTTTCCGAAGCTCGTTCTGGCGCTGGCGCTGGTCGCGGCGCTTGGGCCGGGCATCGAAAACGCGGTGCTCGCCATCGCGCTTACCTCATGGCCGCCCTATGCGCGCATCGCGCGCGCCGAAACCATGACTTTCCGCAATTCCGATTTCATCGCCGCGGTCAAACTCATGGGCGCGTCGCCTTTCCGTATCGTGCTGAAGCACGTCATGCCGCTCTGCCTGTCGTCGCTCATCGTGCGCGTGACGCTGGATATGGCGGGCATCATCCTCACCGCCGCAGGCCTCGGCTTCCTCGGTCTCGGCGCACAGCCGCCGCTGCCGGAATGGGGCGCGATGATCGCTTCCGGCCGCCGCTTCATTCTCGATCAATGGTGGGTCGCGGCCATGCCCGGCGTGGCGATCCTCATCGTCAGCCTCGGTTTCAATCTTCTGGGCGACGGGTTGCGCGATGCGCTCGACCCCAAGGAGGCGGGCCAATGAGTGCGCCGCTTCTGACCGTTCAGAACCTGCGCGTGTCCTTCCCCACCCGCACCGGGCTGGTGGAGGCGGTGCGCGGCGTGTCCTTCACGCTCGGGCGCGAGCGTCTCGGCATCGTCGGCGAATCCGGCTCGGGCAAATCGCAGACCGGCCGCGCCATCATGGGGCTGACGCCGAAAAACGCGCGCATCGAGGCCGATGCGCTGCGCTTCGGCGATATTGATCTGCTCAAGGCGTCTGCAAAAGAGCGGCGGATCATGCGCGGCAAGCGCATGGCCATGATCCTGCAGGACCCGAAATATTCGCTGAACCCGGTCATGACCATCGGCCGCCAGATCATGGAAACCCTGCGCACCCATGAAAAGATCGGCGGCGGCGAGGCGCGTCAGCGCACGCTCGCCATGCTGGAAGCCGTGCAGATCCGCGATCCCGAGCGTGTCTTCGATCTTTACCCGCACGAGGTTTCGGGCGGCATGGGCCAGCGTGTCATGATCGCCATGATGCTGGTCTGCGGCCCGGAACTGCTGATCGCCGACGAACCCACTTCGGCGCTTGATGTGACGGTTCAGCTCGAAGTGCTCGATATTCTCGACAAGCTGGTGCGCGACCGCGGCATGGGGCTGATCTTCGTCAGCCACGATCTCAGGCTGGTATCGTCTTTCTGCGACCGCGTTCTGGTCATGTATGCCGGCAAGGTGGTGGAAGAGCTGTCTTCCGCCAATCTGAAGGAAGCGAAACACCCCTATACGCAGGGCCTGCTGAACTGCCTGCCGGAAATCGGCGGCCACCGGCATCCGCTGCCGGTTCTGGAACGCAAGCCGGAGTGGCGCGCATGAGTTCAGTTCTTTCCGTTCGCGACATGGTGGTCGATTTCGACGGTTATATCGCGCTCGACCGCGTCAGCATCGATGTGGCAGAGGGTGAATCTTTCGGCATCGTCGGTGAGTCCGGCTCCGGCAAATCGACGCTGCTGCGCGCCATTGCCGGCCTCAACCATTTCGATGAGGGCTCCTTGACGGTGGCGGGGCGCTCCTATGCCGGCAAGCACCGCGACAAGAGCTTCTATAGCGACGTGCAGATGGTGTTTCAGGACCCCTATGGCTCGCTTCACCCGCGCCAGACGGTGGATGCGTTGCTGCTTGAGCCGCTGGTCATCCACGGTCTCGACAATCGCGAGCAGCGCATTGCCCGGGCATTGGACGAGGTGGGCCTCGGTTCCGGCTTCCGCTTTCGTTATTCGCACCAGCTTTCCGGCGGCCAGCGCCAGCGCATCGCCATTGCGCGTGCGCTGATCGTCGAGCCGAAAATCCTGCTGCTGGATGAGCCGACTTCGGCGCTCGACGCCTCCATTCAGGCGGAAATCCTCAACCTGCTGGAACAGGCCCGCAAGGATCGCAACCTCACCTTCGTCATGGTCAGCCACGATCTCGGCGTCATCAGCCATATGTGCGATCGCCTTGCGGTGATGAAAAGCGGCAGGGTGGTGGAAATGCTGGAGGCCGAGGCGCTGGAAAGCCGGGAATTCAGCGCGGATTATACAAGGCAGTTGCTGGTGGCGAGCGAGGGCTTCAAGCGCGTTTGAGGTGCCGCTATAGTCGGGTCAAATGACATCTTCCGTCATTCCGGCCTTGAGCCGGAATCCAGCGACCGCGCGTCTGCGCGGTCAGAGACTCTATTGCGATCAAGGACTTGATCGCGCTGGATGCCGGGTCAAGCCCGGCATGACGGACGGTGTCGGCCAAAACAAGGTATCCAGACCATGCAACTGCGCGCCCTGATGTATTTCGACGAACTGGTCCGCACCAATTCCATGCGCGCCGCAGCGGAAAACCTGAATGTCGCGCCGACAGCGGTGAGCCGGCAGATCGAAAATCTCGAATATTATTTCGGCTCGCCGCTGGTGGAGCGTTCCAGCCGCGGCGTGAAGCTGACGGCGGCAGGCGAGCTGCTCGCCGCCCGCGCCGGCAAGACGCTGCGGGAACTCGACCATGTGCACCAGCTCATCGACGATCTGAAAGGCCTGCAGCGCGGCCGGGTCACGGTCTATGCCAATGGCGCGACGGTGGCGAACCTTCTGGCGCCGGTGCTGGCGCAGTTCAGCCTGAAATACCCAAAACTGCGCTTCGAGGTGCATATTACCAGCGCCCGCCAGGCAATGGAGGCGCTGGGTGCTGCGGAGGCCGATCTGGTCGTCAGCCTGTTCGCGCCGAAGCTTTCCGGCGTAAAAGTGCGCTCGCGCACCCGCATCAGCTATGACGCCATCTTTCCCGCCGGTCATGCGCTCGCCGCCCAGCCGGAAGTCTCGCTCAAGGAGCTGGCCAGCCTGCCGCTCGCCCTGCCGGACAAGAGTTTCGCTGCGCGTCAGGCCTTCGACACGCTGTTTGCCGATGCGGGCATCGAGCTTGATCCCGTCTTCATTACCAGCTCTCTTGAAATGTTGAAGGAACTGGTGCTGGGCCACGCCGCCGCCACGCTGCTGCCGGCGCTTTCGGTGGCGCGGGAAATCCGCAGCGGGCAGATGGTCGCCGTTCCGCTCTCCGGCAAGAAGGGTATCCATACCCAGATCGATCTCTGTGTCGCGCCCGACCGGCAATTGTCCTTCGCCGCCTCCAAGCTCGCCGATTTCATCGAGCGCTTCATGCGCGAGGCGACGGCGGGATAAGCGGGGCGGTTTGGTCTTTCCGGCCGGAAGGTTGATTTCCATCTGCATTTCCGTGTAGCCATTTCAGCTACACGGAGCACACAAAAATCGAGATTGTGTGTGCGCCTGCAACATGACACTCTTTTTGCAACGGGCGGTCTTCCGAGGGCAAAAATGCCCCGGCCGCCAGACAGGGGACAATGATGCCACGCACTTATCTTTCACAGGCGGCAACGCTTTCGCGCCGTACTGCGCTGACCCTCGCATTGGGCACGGCGCTCTGGCTGCCGCTTTCGGCAACGGTTGCCGAAGCCGCGCCGAAAACCGCGCTGACGCTTGGCATGGCCGTCGAGCCGGCCGGTCTCGATCCGACCATCGCCGCGCCCGTCGCCATCGGCCAGGTCACCTGGCAGAATGTCTTCGAGGGTCTGGTGAAGATCGACCGCGAAGGCAAGGTAAAGCCGCAGCTTGCCGAAAGCTGGGAAATTTCCCCTGATGGCAAGACCTATACGTTCAAGCTGCGCAAGGGCGTGACCTTCCATGATGGCGAGGCCTTCGATTCCGCTGTCGCGAAATTTGCGCTGGATCGGGCGCGTGGCGAAAGCTCGGTCAATCCGCAAAAACGCTTCTTTGCCGCCATCGACAGTATCGAGACGCCGGATGCGACAACGCTGGTGCTGAAGCTGAAGCAGCCGGCCGGCAGCCTTCTCTACTGGCTGGGCTGGCCAGCCTCCGTGATGGTGGCGCCGAAAAGCGCGGAGAATAACCGCACCACTCCTGTCGGCACCGGCCCGTTCAAATTCATGGCCTGGGCCAAGGGCGACAAGGTCGAGTTGCAGAAGAACGACGCCTATTGGGACAAGGCCGTTTCGGTAAAGCTCGACAAGGCGACCTTCCGTTTCGTCTCCGATCCGCAGGCGCAGGCCGCGGCGCTGAAATCCGGCGATATCGATGCTTTCCCGGAATTCGGCGCGCCGGAACTGATGACCTCCTTCGATGGCGATGCGCGCCTCGGCACCTTCGTCGGCAATACGGAGTTGAAGGTCGTGGCGGGCATGAACAATGCCCGCAAGCCCTTCGATGACAAGCGCGTGCGCCAGGCGCTGATGATGGCGGTGGATCGCGGTACTGTCATTGAAGGCGCCTGGTCCGGCTTCGGCACGGCCATCGGCAGCCATTACACCCCGAATGACCGCGGCTATATCGATACGACCGGGGTACATCCTTACGATATCGACAAGGCCAAGGCGCTGCTTGCCGAAGCCGGTTATCCGGATGGTTTCAACTTCACCATCAAGGCCCCGCAAATGGCCTATGCCCAGCGGACCTCGCAAATCCTGCAAGCGATGTTTGCCGAAATCGGCGTGACCATGACAATCGAGACCACCGAATTTCCGGCGAAATGGGTGGCCGATGTTCTCAAAGGCGCGGATTACGACATGACCATCGTTGCCCATGCCGAGCCGATGGATATCGATATCTATGCGCGCGACCCCTATTATTTCAATTACAAGAACCCGACCTTCAACGAGGTCGTGGCGAATGTCGAAAAGACGGCGGATGCCGGCGCGCAGGAAAAGCTCTATGGCGAAGCCCAGAAAATACTCGCGGAAGACGTGCCGGCTCTCTTCCTTTTCGTCATGCCGAAACTCGGCGTCTGGGACAAGAAGGTGAAGGGGCTTTGGGAAAACGAGCCCATTCCCTCGAATGTGCTGACGGATGTGCATTGGGAAGAGTGACGTTTGTCGATAGCCGTTTCTTCCGTCATGCCGGACTTGATCCGGCATCCAGCCAGCCCAAGTCTTTGGGCTGAAAGGGCTCTCTCCGCCGCGCAGACGCGCGTCGGCTGGATTCCGGCTCAGGGCCGGAATGACGGGAGAGAGATAACTGGACCTTCGACCGCAGGCGAAACAAAGCAAGGAGAAGATGCCAGATGTTAGCCGTCCTCATCCGGCGTCTTTTAAGCCTCGTCATCACGCTGTTTGCCGTTTCCCTCATCATCTATGTCGTCATGGGCCTGCTGCCGGGCGATCCGGCGGCCATCATGCTTGGAACCTCGGCGAGCCCCGATACGCTGGCCGCGCTGCAGAAGCAGATGGGCCTCGATCAGCCGCTGCCGCTGCGTTATCTCCACTGGCTGGCCGGCGTGTTCCGGGGCGATCTCGGGCAATCCTATACCTATGGCGTGCCGGTGGCGGGCCTGATCCTGGAGCGGCTGGCCGTTACCCTGCCGCTTGCGCTGCTGGCCGTCTGCCTTTCGGTGGCCATCGCCATTCCGCTCGGCGTGGCGGCGGCGAGGAGCCGCAACGGGGCGCTGGATTTTGCGGCCGGGCTTTTTTCGCATGTGGGCATTGCCGTGCCCGGCTTCTGGGTCGGCCTGCTGCTCATCATCGTCTTCTCCACCACGCTCGGCTGGATGCCGGCTGGCGGTTTTCCCGGCTGGACGCCGAGCTTTTCAGCGGGTCTCACGGCGCTTATCCTCCCGGCGGTCGCGCTGGCGCTGTCGCAGGCCGGCGTTCTCACCCGCGTCTGCCGCTCCGCCGTGCTTGAAGTGATGAATGAGGATTTTGTGCGCACCGCGCGGGCCAAGGGCCTGAGCGAACGGGTGGCGCTGTGGCGGCATGCGGTGCCGAATGCGATGATCCCTGTCGTCACCATGATCGGCCTGCAATTCACCTTCCTCATTGCCGGCGCGGTACTGGTGGAAAATGTCTTCAACCTGCCGGGTCTCGGGCGGCTTGCCTATCAGGCGCTGACCCAGCGCGATATCGTCGTCATGCAATCCGTCGTGCTGTTTTTCTCGGCGCTGGTGATCGTCATGAATTTCGTGGTCGATATCGCCTATCTCTTCATCGATCCGAGACTGCGGGCAGGTGCGCGATGATGCGATTGATCCGCCGCCGCCCCGCCTTTGCCGTCGGCATCGCTGTCACGGTCTTTCTGGTCGCAGTCGCCCTGCTGTCGCTGGTCTGGACGCCAGTGTCCCCTACCAAGATGCAGATCGTCCAGAAGCTGAAATCGCCCTTCGTTTATGGCGGCCTCGGCACGGATCATTTCGGCCGCGATGTGTTGTCGATGCTGATGGCCGGTGCGTGGAACTCGTTGTCCACCTCCATCGCCGCCGTCGCCATCGGTGCATTTATCGGCACGACCATCGGCGTTGCGGTTGCGGCGCTGCGCGGTTTCACCGAAACCGTGGTCATGCGCATCTGCGACATCATCTTCGCCGTGCCGCCCATCCTGTCGGCCATGATGCTCGGCGCCTTCATCGGCACGGGCCGTTTTACCGCCATCATCGCCATCGCCACCTTCATGGTGCCGGTCTTTGCCCGGCTGACGCTGGGAGCGGCGTTGCAGATATGGTCGCGGGAATATGTCACCGCCGCCACCAGCATCGGCCAGAACCGCGCCAAGATCACGCTTTTCCATATCGTGCCGAATATTTCCAACCAGATCATCGTGCAGGTGACGATCCAGCTCGGTCTTGCGATATTGACGGAAGCAGGCCTCTCCTTCCTCGGTCTCGGCATGCCGCCGCCCGCTGCCACCTGGGGGCGGATGCTGGCTGATGCCCAGACCTATCTCGGCACAGCACCCTGGCTCGCCATCATGCCCGGCCTTGCGATCGCGCTCGCCGTCTTCGGCCTCAATCTTCTCGGCGATGGCCTGCGCGACCTGCTGGACCCGCGCGATACCAGCTGACCGTTTCAAGCCGATATTGCCCCTATTTCCTGTTTTTCTGACGAGACGATGCCATGACCGATCTCATAGACCTCAACACGCTCGAAATCCTGGCGCTTTACCGGGATAAGAGGCTTTCGCCATCGGAATATTGGCAGGCAGTGGAGGCGCGTATCGATGCTTTCGAACCGGTGGTGAACGCGCTTTACGCCTATGATCCGGAAGATGCACGCAGGCAGGCGCTGGCCTCGACGGAACGTTGGCAAAAGGGCGAAACGCTCGGGGCCCTTGATGGCATTCCGGTCTCGCTGAAGGAATTGATCGCCACGAAAGGCCATCCCGTGCCGCTTGGCACGAGGGCGGTGGAACTGGTGCCTGCGGTCGACGACGCGCCGGTGGCCGCCCGCTGCCGCGAGGATGGCGCGATTATTTACGCCAAGACGACCTGCCCGGATTACGGCATGCTTTCCTCCGGCCTTTCCAGTTTCCACAAGCTCAGCCGCAATCCGTGGGACCCCACCCAGAACCCCGGCGGCTCCAGCGCCGGCGCGGCTTCGGCAGGCGCTGCGGGTTACGGCACGCTGCATATCGGCACGGATATTGGCGGCTCGGTGCGGTTGCCGGCGGGCTGGACCGGCCTGTTCGGTTTCAAGCCAAGCCAGGGCCGCATCCCGGTCGATCCCTATTATACCGGCCGCTGCGCCGGGCCGATGACCCGCACTGTTGCCGATGCCGCCTATGCCATGGCGACGCTTTCCCGTCCCGACTGGCGCGATGGCACGGCGCTGCCGCCCAACGATATCGACTGGATGAACCTTGATATTAATGTAAAGGGCCTGAAAATCGGCCTGATGCTGGATGCCGGCTGCGGCCTGCCGCTCGACGAAGAGGTGCGCGACGCCGTGCTTTCCGCCGCGAAACTGTTCGAGGCTGCGGGCGCCATCGTCATCCCGGTCGAGCCGGTGCTGACGCGGGAAATGCTGGATGGGCTGGACGATTTCTGGCGGGCGAAGTTCTGGGGCGACATGGCGGCGCTGAGCGCGGACCGTCGCGCCGCGATCCTTCCCTATATTCATGAATGGGCGCAGAAGGGGGCGGATATTTCCGGTTCGCGCGCCGTTTTCGGTTTCAACCAGACCATGGAAATGCGTAAGGCTTGCGGGCACTTGATGCAGTCCGTTGATGCGGTGATTTCGCCCGTCAATCCCATCGTGTCCTATCCGGCCGACTGGGCCTCGCCCACCAATGATCCCGAACTTCCCTTCGAACATATAGCCTTTACGGTGCCGTGGAACATGTCGGAACAGCCGGCCTCCTCGATCAATTGCGGCTTCTCCAGATCGGGAATGCCCATCGGCTTGCAGATCGTCGGGCCGCGTTACGAGGATCTGTTCGTGCTCAAACTTTCAAAGGCCTTCGAGAATTGGGGCGGTGGTGTGAGACGCTGGCCGCAGCCGCCGCAGGTCCGCTGATCCCAGCTTTATCGGGCTTGTAGTATTGCCATAATACCCGCATCTCGATCCTGCCTGTTAGGGTGCCCAAAGGCATTCGAAAACGGGAGGAGCAGACATGCCAAAGAAGATTTTGATGATCGCCGGCGATTTCGCCGAGGATTATGAGACCATGGTGCCGTTCCAGACGCTGCTCGCGGTCGGCCACACGGTGCACGCCGTCTGCCCGGGCAAGAAGGCGGGCCAGACCATTGCCACGGCCATCCATGATTTCGAGGGCGACCAGACCTATTCGGAAAAACGCGGCCATAATTTCGCGCTCAACGCCACCTTCGCCGATATCAAGGTGGCGGATTACGATGCGCTGGTCATTCCGGGCGGCCGTGCGCCGGAATATCTGCGGCTCAATGCGGATGTGCTCTCGGCGGTGAAACATTTCTTCGAGGCCGACAAGCCGGTGGCGGCCGTCTGTCATGGCGCACAATTGCTGGCGGCTGCGGGCGTCCTGAAGGGCCGCACCTGCTCGGCCTATCCCGCCTGCCGCCCGGAGGTGGAACTGGCGGGCGGCACCTATGCCGATATCGCCATCGATGCGGCGGTTACCGACGGCAAGCTGGTGACGGCGCCCGCATGGCCGGCGCATCCGGCCTGGCTTTCGCAATTCATGGCCGTGCTCGGCAAATAAGACTAGTGAAACGGGGCTTTTTCCGGCCCCGTTTTCCGCCTATCTTTCAGGCGTGGTGAGGGAGGAAACCATGTGCAAGCTTTTCATCAAGGCAGACCCGACGCTTTGGGAGAGCCATACGCGGTCGCTCAGGATCGATGGCATGGTCACCAGTGTCAGGCTAGAGAATTTTTTCTGGGCGACGCTGGACGAGATCGCGCGGCGCGACGGCATGAACAGCGTGCAGCTGATCGCCAAGCTCTATCATGAATCGATCGATGCCGGGCACGATCTTGGCAATTTCACCTCGTTTCTGCGGGTCTGCTGCGGACGTTATCTGGCGCTTCAGCTTTCCGGCGATATTCCGGCGCGCAGCGATGTTCCGATTGCGGCGCTGGATGCGGACAGCATCCTTGAGGCAGAGCAGGTGAATTACCACTAGGGTGCGTTCGTTTTGTATGTGCCGGGGCATCCTCTCAACCTCATTCCTGTTCCCCGGAACAAGCCCGAGGATGTCACAGGAATCCAGCCGACGTGCGTCTGCGCGGCAGGGAGACTCCTTTCAGCCCAAGGACTTGGGATGGCTGGATCCCTGTGACAAGCACAGGGATGAGGGAAGGGGAGCGCTCAACTCTTCAGCGCCCTTGGATCAAGCGCATCGCGCACGGCATCGCCGATGTAATTCACACTCAGAACCGTCAGCGAGATTGCCAGTCCCGGCCACAGCACGCGCGAGGGCGTCAATTGCAGGAAGTTCGCGCCATCGAACAGCAGCCGTCCCCAGGTCGGGAAATCGGAGGGGAAGCCGAGGCCGAGGAAGGACAGCGCGGATTCCGTGATGATGGCGGCGGCAATGCCGAGCGTGGCCGAGACCATGATCGAGCTCAGCACATTCGGCAATATATGCCTGAGGATGATGCGGTATTCGCGCATGCCGCTCGATTTCGCCGCCATGATGAATTCCTGGCTTTTGATCGTCAGCACGTCGCCGCGCACGATACGGGCCGTATGCATCCAGCTGGTTATCCCGATCACGAACACGATCAGGATGAAGATGCCGGTTTCTGGCCCGAAGGCGGCGCGCAGCGTATCGCGAAACAGCATCAGGATGACGAGCAGCAGCGGCAAAAGCGGTAGCGCCAGGAACAGGTCGGTCAGCCGCATCAGCGGGCCGTCGAGCCTGCGGAAATAGCCAGACAGCACGCCGACCAGCGTTCCGAGAAACAGCGCCAGCAGCATGGCGGTGATGCCGACGGCAAGCGAGATGCGCCCGCCGGCAAGAACCTGCGCCAGCATATCCTTTCCGAGATTATCGGTGCCGAAGGGATGCGCAAGCGACGGCCACTGGTTGCGCGCCTTCACATTGATGGCGTTGGGCGCAACGGTGTGGATATAGGGGCCGACATAGACCGCCAGCAGGATGAAGACGAAGACGAAGAGACCCGCCACACCGCCCTTGTGAACGCGGAACTGTTTCCAGATATCGGCAAGGGCGGATTGCGTGGGGGTGGTCGCAACCGTCGGCGCTGCGATGGTGGCGTCAGTCATAGCGGATCCTCGGGTCGAGAATGCCGTACAGCACGTCGGCAATCAGGTTGAAGAGCACGATCAGCACCGCGAAAATGAAGGTGAGCGTCTGCACCAGCGGAATATCCGCGCCCTGAACGGCGGTGATCAGCAATTGGCCAAGCCCGTTCACGCGGAAAATCTGCTCGGTGATGATGGCGCCGGAAAAGATGGTCGGCACGCCGAGCGCAATCACGGTCACGACCGGGATCAGGCTGTTGCGCAGTACGTGGATGAGCAGGACGGATTTTTCCTTCACGCCCTTGGCGCGCGCGGTGCGCACATAATCCTGGTGCAGATTGTCGAGCATGGAGGCGCGCACGAAGCGGCTGATCTGCGAGACATTGTAGAGCGTCAGCACCAGCACGGGCAGGAACATCTGCTTGACCTGCGCCACGAAACTTCCCCAGTCGGTCACCTGAAGGTTGGTGTCGTAAACGGAAGGGAACCATTGCAGGTAAGAGCTGAAGATGACCACCAGCAGCACGCCGGTGAAGAAAGTCGGCACCGAATAACCGACCATCGAGACGAAAGTGCCGATCTGGTCGAAGATCGAATATTGCTTATAGGCGGAAATGACGCCGATCGGGATCGCCAGCAGCGCACCGAAGAGATAGGCGAGGCCCACCACCCACAGTGTCTGCGGCATGCGCTGAATGACGAGATCGACCACCGGGCTGCGTGTCGCCCAGGAGAGCACCCGCATGCGGCTGCCATCGCCGATCTGCCAGCCGGTCAGCCTTTCAATGAGGTTCAGCGGTTCGTTGATGAAGAATTGCTGCAGCCACATCAGGTAACGGATGAAGAAGGGCTGATCGAGGCCGAGCGAGGCGCGGATTTGCTCGCGCACTTCAGGCGGGATGGTGAGCGGCAGGTCGCCGGTCGGGTCGTTCGGCGCAAGATCGAGCAGCGCGAAGATGACGAAGCTGATGACAAGCAGCGTCGGTACGGCAAAGGCAAGCCGCCGGAGCGTAAAGGTAAACATCTGAAACTCTCCAGACCCAGAGCGCGGCAGGACGAAAATTGGGAGCGTTTTCGCCTTAGCGCGGCAAATGTGTCTTCAGATCATGGTCCAGGGGCATGCAGAAGGCCGGCCTCTCCGGGGGGAGAAGCCGGCGCATCCGCGTGTTACTTCTTGCGGGACCAGTCCGCGACGTTCCAGAGTTCCGAATCCCAGGCATTCATGCGAACGCCTTCCAGCGTCAGCGAATGCGAGGAAACGCTGCCGCGGTGGATGAGCGGAATATGCGCGCCTTCCTCCGTCAGCATGTCGTTCAGCTGCTTGGAAATCTCCGCGCGCTTGGCAAGCTCGGCGGTCTTGGAGAGTTCACCCACCAGCTTGTCGAATTCCGGGTTGCAATAACGCGGAATATTCTGGCCCTGCCAGCCGTTTTCCGGGGCCGGGATCTTGTCGCACAGCCATTCCGCCAGATATTTTTCCGGGTCCGTGCCGTCGAAATTGTTGGTGTACATTTCGACGTCGGCATAAAATTTCTGGAAAGTATCCGGGCTTGCCGGGTCGCCGCCGAAGAAGACCGAAGCGCTGACATTGCGCAGTTCGGAGGCAACGCCGATCTGCGACCACATGTCCTTCACCAGTTCCTGCGTGGCCTGGCGAACCGAGTTGGTGGAGGTCTGGTAGAGGAAGGAGAGCTTCACGCCATTCTTGGCGCGGATGCCATCGGTGCCCTTCACCCAGCCGGCATCGTCCAACAGCTTGTTTGCGCCTTCCACATCCTGCTTCAGGCACCAGCTGTCATTCTTGGTGGAAGCGACGGCTTCCGGAGCCGGCACGATGTTGCAGGTCGGTTTGCCCGCTTCGCCATAACCCGCTTCGTCGATGACATCGCGGTCGATGGCGAGCGACAATGCACGGCGCACGGCGGGGTCGGAAAGGGCCGGGTGTGGGCCGGCCTGCTTGGTGGAGCGCTTGTCGCCCAGCGAAGGATCGGCATTGTACCAGTTGAGATTGATACGCTCGACCTGGGTGCCGAAGGCGGTTTCCAGCTTGCCCTTACCGGCGGCCACCATGGTGGCGAGGATTTCCGGCTCCACCTGCATGTTCCAGGCATAGTCGAATTCGCCGGTTTCAAGAACGGCGCGTGCGGCGGAAGCGGCATCGCCGCCGCCCTTCAGGGTCGCCGTGGCGAAGGCGGGCTTGGCGGGGTCGCGGTAATTGGTGTTGGCGACGAAGCTGATGACGTCATTCGGCTTGAAATCCTTGACCACGAAGGGGCCGGTGCCGATGGGACCGAAATTGGCGGATGTGCAGCCGGGTGCGGCAGCGCCGACGCATTTTTCAAACTGCTTCTTCTGGATGACCGGCGACTGTGCGCCGACGAATGCGGAATAGGGGTAGGGTTTCGGTTCGGTGAAGCTGACCTTGACGGTGTGGGCGTCGACGGCCTCGACATTCTTCACGCCCTCATATTGCGCCGCCTGCGCGCAGCCGCCATCCGGTGCGGTGCAATATTTCCAGGTGAAAATAACGTCGTCGGCGGTGAGCGGCGTACCATCCGACCACTTCACGTCGCTTTTCAGCTTCCAGGTCATGCTGAGCAGATCCTTCGCGACGCCGCCATTGTCGATCGTCGGAATTTCGGTGACCAGCATCGGCACCAGCTCGCCCTTTTCGTCGTAGCGCGCCAGCGGCTCAATCACCATGGACGAGCTGTAGACTTCCTTCGTGCCACCGGAAAGATAGGGATTAAGTGTCGATACGGCCTGCCAGAACAGGATTTTCAGTTCGCCGTCACTGCCGCGCTCGGCATGGGCGGCAGAGCCTGCCAAGGCCATGGCCGCCACCGTGCTGGCAAAGAGAACGCTGCGCTTCTTCATTGTCGTTTTCCCCTTTTTGGATTTTATCTATTTGAATGTTTGACGCTTTTCCCGTCGTCATGTGCAAGGTCTGTTATTCTAAGTATTTGACTTTGCTAAGGAATATTCCTCCATTCCCGATGATGCTATTGTCAGTTTTTTTGAAAAGCAAGTCCCAATGTTTCTTTGATGAACAAAAATTGAGCCATTCAGTTTTGGGCCTATTTTTCGCTCATGCAGCAAATTTCATGCTTGCAAAACGAGAAATTCCAAACGCAATATGGCGTCCGACAACCCGGCGGGGAACAAAAAAAGGGAAAAAGAGAATGCCGATATTGAACCGTGTGGCTGAAATGCAGGAAGAAGTTGCCGGCTGGAGGCGCCATCTGCATGAACACCCGGAACTGCTCTACGATGTCTTCGAAACATCGAAATTCGTGGCCGAAAAACTCAAATCCTTCGGCTGCGACGTGGTCGAGACCGGCATCGGCAAGACCGGCGTGGTCGGCATCATCAAGGGCCGGCACGGGGATGGCCCGACCATCGGTTTCCGCTCTGACATGGACGCGCTGCCGATCCTTGAGACGAGCGGCAAGCCCTGGGCTTCGAAGACGCCGGGCAAGGCCCATTCCTGCGGTCATGACGGGCACACCGCCATGCTTCTGGGTGCGGCGCAATATCTGGCCGAGACCCGCAATTTCAAGGGTTCCGTGGCGGTGATCTTCCAGCCGGCGGAAGAGGGCGGCGCGGGCGCGCTCGCCATGCTGAACGACGGCATGATGGAGAAATTCGGCATTTCGCAGGTCTATGGCATGCATAACGAGCCGGGCATTCCGGTCGGCAATTTCGCCATCCGCAAGGGATCGACCATGGCGGCGGCGGATAGTTTCGAAATCATCATCACCGGCAAGGGCAGCCATGCGGCCGCCCCGCATCTTTCCATCGATCCGGTGCTGACCTCGGCGCATGTCATCATCGCCCTGCAATCCATCGTCTCGCGGGAGACGGATCCGTTGAAATCGCTGGTCGTCACCGTCGCCACCACCCATGGCGGCACGGCCGTCAATGTCATTCCCGGTGCGGTGACGCTGACGGGAACGGTACGCACGCTGCTGCCGGAAACCCGCGATTTCGCCGAAAAGCGCCTGAAGGAAGTGGCGACTGCCACCGCCATGGCGCATGGCGCCACCGTGGAGGTGAAATATCATCGCGGTTATCCCGTCACCTTCAACCACAGTGACGAGACCGAATTCGCGACCGGCGTGGCCATGGGCGTGGCCGGTGCGAACGCCGTCAACACCAATCCGAACCCGCATATGGGGGCCGAGGATTTCTCCTACATGCTGGAAGCGCGCCCCGGCGCATTCATCTTCATCGGCAATGGCGATACCGCCGGGCTGCACAATGCGGCCTATGATTTCAACGACGATGCGCTGCCTTACGGCATCAGCTACTGGGTTTCGATGGCCGAAACCGCACTTGCTGCGTAAGACATCCGGCGGCCTTCGTGGCCGCCTTTTGCTTTTCAGGAGATCGGCATGCTTTTGGCGGCGACGTCCATGGAACAGACCGGCGGTTCGGTAAGCCCGGTTTTATCGGTTCAAAATCTCACCACATCCTTCCGCGTCGATGGCGGCTGGAAATCCGTGGTCCGTAATATGAGTTTCGAGATCGCACCGCGCGAAACGGTGGCGATCGTCGGCGAAAGCGGCTCCGGCAAAAGCGTCACCTCGCTCTCCATCATGCGGCTCCTCGATAAAAAGACGAGCCGTATCGAAGGAAAGGTCATGCTCGGCGGGCGCGACCTGCTGGCGCTGCCGGAAGAGGAGATGCGCAAGGTTCGCGGCAAGGACATTTCGATGATCTTCCAGGAGCCGATGACCAGCCTCAACCCGATCTTCCCGATCGGCAAGCAGATCGCCGAGGCGCTGACCGTGCATCAGGATATTTCCTCTTCCGCCGCGCGCGCCGAGGTCATCCGCCTGCTTGAGAAGGTCCGTATTCCCAATGCGAAGAACCGTTTCGACGATTATCCGCACCAGTTTTCCGGCGGCATGCGCCAGCGCGTGATGATCGCCATGGCGCTCGCCTCCAAACCGAAATTGCTGATCGCCGACGAGCCGACAACGGCGCTCGACGTCACCATTCAGGGCCAGATTCTCGACCTCATCAAGACGCTGCAGGAAGAGGAGGGCATGTCGGTCCTGTTCATCACCCATGATATGGGCGTGGTGGCGGAAGTCTCGGACCGCACCATCGTCATGTTCCGCGGCGATGTGGTGGAAACCGGAACCACCGACGACATTTTCCATCGCGGCCGCCACCCCTATACGCGGGCGCTGCTTTCGGCAGTGCCGAAGCTTGGCTCGATGAAGGAGAGGGTGCTGCCGGCCCGTTTCCCGATCATCGATATCAAGACCGGCGAAAGCCAGCCCGTTGCAGAGGTGAAGGACACGGTCTCCGGCGGCCGAACGCCCATTCTTTCGGTCAAGGACCTCACCACCCGTTTCGATATCCGCACCGGCCTTTTCGGCCGCAAATCCGGGGCCGTGCATGCGGTGGAAAAGGTTTCCTTCGATCTTGCCGAGGGCGAAACCCTGTCTCTCGTGGGCGAATCTGGGTGCGGCAAGTCCACCACGGGCCGCTCCATCACCCGGCTGATCGAGCCGACATCCGGCAATGTCATGCTCGATGGTTACGAGGTGCTGAAGCTCGACAAGACGACGCTGCGCACCATGCGCCGCAGCGTGCAGATGATCTTCCAGGATCCCTTCGCCTCGCTCGATCCGCGCATGAGCATCGGCACCGCAATCATGGAGCCCTTTATTGAGCATCGCCTCGGAACCAAGCAGCAGGCCCGCGAAAAGGCGGCCGATCTTCTGGAAAAGGTGGGCCTCAGCCCGGATATGATGCGGCGCTTCCCGCATGAATTTTCCGGCGGCCAGCGCCAGCGCATCGCCATTGCCCGCTCGCTGATGCTCGACCCCAAGGTCATCGTCGCCGATGAGGCGGTGTCCGCGCTCGATGTCTCGATCAAGGCGCAGGTCTGCAACCTGTTGCTCGACCTGCAACAGAGCCTCAACCTCGCCTTCCTGTTCATCAGCCATGACATGGCGGTGGTGGAACGCGTCAGCCATCGTGTGGCGGTGATGTATCTCGGCGAGATCGTCGAGATCGGCCCGCGTGCGGCGGTTTTCGACAATCCGCAGCATCCCTATACGAAAAAGCTGATGTCCGCCGTTCCGGTGCCGGACCCGGCGCGGCGGCAGATTCGGCGCAACATGGCGACCGACGAGATCAAAAGCCCGATCCGGCCGGTGGACTACGTGCCGCCGCAGCGCCATTACCGCGAGGTTTCCGCAGGGCATCTGGTGCAGGAAGCGGCGTGATCGAACAGTGTCGGCTTCGGGCTGAGGGCTGATACGGGAGCGAGTGGTCGCCCCTTGTTTCTTCTCCCCGCCGGGGAGAAGGTCGCGGCAGCGGGATGAGGGGGCGAGGGTAGAGATATACGGAGAGGGTGCCCCCTCATCCGACCCTTCGGGCCACCTTCTCCCCTCGGGGAGAAGAAACGCGCCGCACCGCCACGCCAGATGATTTTAGGCCCACTGAGCGCTCTCTTCCGCATCCGCCGTTTGACAGCCGACGCAAAAAAATGCCAGCAAATGCGCAAGCATAATTCTCAAAGGGCAGCGGCATGGCCAGACGAAACGACGCACATGGACGGCTGGACGATGCGGCCCGTGCCGGCTGGCTTTATTATGTCGCGGGCCGCACGCAGGATGAGATCGCCGCCGCCATGGGCATTTCCCGGCAATCGGCGCAGCGGCTGGTGTCGCTCGCCGTCGCCGAGCGCTTGATCAAGGTTCGGCTCGATCATCCCATCGCCGCCTGTCTCGAAAAAGCCGAGCGGCTGAAAGAGAAATTCGACCTCAAATATATCGAGGTGGTGCCGAGCGATCCGGCCGGGGTCTCCTCCACTGTCGGCATCGCCGAGGCCGGGGCGGCGGAAATCGAGCGCTGGCTGAAGAATGCCGATCCCATCGTGCTCGCCATCGGCACCGGCCGTACATTGAAGGCCGCCGTCGACCAGCTGCCGCCAATGGAGTGCCCGCAGCACCGCATCGTCTCACTGACGGGCAATATCGGGCCGGATGGATCGGCCGCCTATTATAACGTCATCTTCAGCATGGCCGATGCCATCAAGGCGCGGCATTTCCCAATGCCGCTGCCGGTTCTATGTTCTTCTGCGGAAGAGCGGGAACTGCTGCACGACCAGTCCATGGTGCGCTCCACGCTGGCGCTGGGTTCCGCGGCCAATGTCACCTTCGTCGGTGTCGGCGAACTCGGTGAAAACGCACCGCTCTGCGTCGATGGTTTCCTCGGCGTGGATGAGATGAAGGCGCTGATGGCAAGCGGTGCCGTCGGCGAGATTTGCGGCTGGATGTATGATGCCAATGGCCGCATTCTAGAGCATTCCGTCAACGAGCGCGTCGCCTCCGTTCCCATCCCTTCAAGAGACACCTGCACCGTCATCGGCATGGCGCAGGGCGCACGCAAGAACGCCTCGATTCTGGCGGCGCTGAGGGGCGGTCTGCTGAACGGCCTCATCACCGATGAAGTCACGAGCGAATATTTGCTCACGCACTGAGCAAAAATTAAACACATAAAATCAATGGCTTGGTTTTTCCATGTGCGTCGCAGCACAGGATGTCGCTTGACTTTTTTGCTAATGAGGTGAGTAAATGCCCTAGAGCAAAGCGAATGCTCATCATTTTTCTTCTGGGAGGAAGATATGACATTGAAGACCATTTTGCTGGGCGCATGCTCGGCACTCGCCTTTTCGACCCTTGCTTCCGCCGAGACGCTGACCATCGCGACCGTGAACAACGGCGACATGATCCGCATGCAGGGTCTGACCTCGGACTTCACCACCAAGAACCCCGACATCAAGGTCGAGTGGGTGACGCTTGAAGAAAACGTCCTGCGTGAGCGCGTGACGACCGATATCGCCACCAATGGCGGCCAATACGACATCATGACCATCGGCAATTACGAAGTGCCGATCTGGGCCAAGCAGGGCTGGCTGCTGCCGCTCGAAAAGCTTGGCGACAAATATGACGTCGACGATCTGCTGCCGGCGATCCGCGGCGGCCTCTCCAGCGAAGGCAAGCTTTACGCCGCGCCCTTCTATGGCGAATCCGCCATGATCATGTATCGCAAGGACCTGTTCGAAAAAGCCGGCCTGAAGATGCCGGATAGCCCGACCTGGGAATTCATCGGCGACGCCGCCCGCAAGATTACCGACCGCAAGGCCGATATCAACGGCATCTGCCTGCGTGGCAAGGCCGGCTGGGGCGAAAACATGGCCTTCATCAGCGCGCTGACCAACTCCTTCGGCGGCCGCTGGTTCGATGAAAACTGGAAACCGCAGTTCGATCAGCCGGAATGGAAGAGCTCGCTGCAGTTTTATGTGGATCTGATGAAGGATGCCGGTCCGTCGGGCGCATCCTCCAACGGCTTCAACGAAAACCTGACGCTGTTCCAGCAGGGCAAATGCGGCATGTGGATCGACGCCACGGTCGCTGCTTCCTTCGTCTCCAACCCGAAGGATTCCACCGTTGCCGACAAGGTCGGTTACGCCATTTTCCCGACGCATGGCGAGCTGAAGAACCACGGCAACTGGCTGTGGTCGTGGAACCTCGCGATCCCGAAGAGCTCGCAGAAGGCGGAAGCGGCCGAGAAGTTCATCTCCTGGGCAACCAGCAAGGAATATACCGAGCTTGTCGCTTCCAAGGAAGGCTGGGCAAACGTGCCTCCGGGCACCCGCACCTCGCTTTACAAGAATGCCGAGTATGAAAAGGCCGCCGCCTTCGCCAAGCCGACGCTTGCCGCGATGGATGCCGCTGACATCACCAAGCCGACCGTAAAGCCCGTGCCTTACACCGGCGGTCAGTTCGTGGCGATCCCTGAATTCCAGGCGCTCGGCACCACGGTCGGTCAGCTGTTCTCGGCAGTCGTTGCCGGTCAGTCCAGCGTTGACGATGCGCTTGCGGGCGCCCAGTCGACCGCGACGCGCGAAATGACCCGCGCCGGTTACATCAAGTAATCCTCCCGAAGATCGCTGTCCGGCGCCAATGCCGGGCAGCGAACCTTGGGGACGGCAAGCCGCCGGTCTGTATGGCGGCGTTTAAGCCTTTCAAATCAAAACAAGAATGAGCCGGTTCTTCCGGATATGCCGGGCGCATGTCGTGACGCCCACGGCCCAAGGGGAGGTGAGTGCAATGGCAACCCGAAACACGAGCGGATTAGCGCGGGTCATGCTTGCGCCATCGGTGCTGTTGTTGCTGGTGTGGATGATCGTGCCTCTGGCGATGACGCTCTGGTTCTCGTTCCAGAACTACAATCTCCTCAACCCGGCCAATGTCAGCTTCGCCGGTCTGTTCAATTACCAGTATTTCTATACCGATCCGGCCTTCTTCCAGTCGATCTGGAACACGCTGCTGATCG
>NZ_JADQWB010000014.1 GCF_015704895.1 Agrobacterium leguminum
GGATATGACCTGACGCGGCTGTTCGTGGGCTCGGAAGGAACGCTGGGGATCATCACCGAAGTAACGCTGCGTCTCTACGGAATTCCGGAAACCATCTCGGCCGCACTCTGCTCTTTCGAGAGCGTCGAACAAGCGGTGGCAGCTGCCATTCAGGTCGTGCAGCTTGGCATCCCGGTCGCCCGCATGGAGCTTATGGACCGTGGCCTGATAAAGGCCGTCAACGCCTATTCCGGGCTGCACCTGAAGATCGAGGATACGTTGGCTTTCGAGTTTCATGGCTCACCCGCCGGCGTTCAGGAGCAGGTCGACATGGTATTCGCCATCGTGGAGGAACATGGCGGCAAGGATTTCGAGTGGGCCAATGCGCCTGAGGAGCGCAACCGTCTCTGGAAAGCGAGGCATAATGCGTTTTATGCCGTCGTATCGCAGAGGCCAAACGCCAAAGGCTGGTCATCGGATGTCTGTGTTCCGGTCTCGCAGCTCAGCAACTGCATATTGAAGACCCGCGAACTTCTAAAGGATTGCAGCGTACCGGCGGCTATCCTCGGCCATGTCGGCGACGGCAATTATCATGTCGTCTTCGCGGTCGATCCCGGCAATGCGGAAGAGCTGGGCGAAGTGGCGGCGATCAACAAGAAGATGGTGCGATATGCGCTGTCTGTCGGCGGCACCTCGACCGGCGAACATGGCGTCGGCACCGGGAAGATCGCTTATCTGCGCGAGGAACATGGCGAGGCGGTCGATCTGATGGCGCTCATCAAACATGCGGTCGATCCTGCCGGCATCATGAACCCCGGGAAAATCCTGCCGAACTAGAATTGCCACTTTGCAGTCGATGATCGTGAGGCCATGCGATGAATTCCTTCAAAACTCACAGTTCCCACTGGGGGGCATTCTCTGGACGGCTTGCAAATGGGCGACTGGAGATCGAGCCCCATCCCGGTGACCCGCATCCATCACCGCTGCTGGGCAATCTTCCGGCGATTGCCGACAGCCCCGTTCGCATCAGACGGCCTGCCGTTCGGCGGGGCTGGCTCGAACGCGAGACCGGCCACGCGCAGCGACGCGGCGCTGACGACTATGTCGAAGTCAGCTGGGCCGAAGCGACGAAGCTGGTCGCGGATGAGCTGAGACGGGTCTATGACCGTCATGGTCCGGGCGCGGTATTCGGCGGCTCCTATGGCTGGTCGAGCGCCGGCCGGTTTCATCATGCGCAAAGCCAGATTCACCGCTTTTTGAATGTCCTTGGCGGATATGTCCGGTCCGTCAACACCTATAGTTCCGGCGCAGCCATGGTCATAATTCCCCATGTGCTTGGACCGTATGACAGCTTCGACCGCAAAAGCGTGACCTGGGATGCGATCGAACGCAGCAGCGAGCTGGTGCTTGCCTTCGGTGGGATGGCGATCAAGAATGCCGATGTCCACGGCGGAGGGATCAGCACGCACACCGTTCGGCAGAAACTGGCCGGCGCGAGCGCTCGCGGTGCGCATTTCACATTCGTCAGCCCCCTGGCGGACGATTTTCCCGCTAATGCGGGTGCCGAGTGGCTTCCTATTATTCCCGGTACGGACGTGGCAATGATGCTCGGGCTTGCGCACGTCCTCGTGACCGAAGGACTGCACGACCGGACGTTTCTGGAGCGTTATACGGTTGGATATGACCGGTTCGAAAACTATCTTCTTGGCAGTGAGGACGGCCAGCACAAAAGCCCCGAATGGGCGGCCGCGATCTGCAACATCGCCCCGGAGACGATCCGCAAGCTGGCGCGCAGGATGGCCGGTTCGAGAACCCTGATCACGGTCAGCCACTCGCTTCAGCGGGCCGATTATGGCGAACAGCCGGTGTGGATAGGCATTGTCCTTGCCGCCATGCTCGGCCAGATCGGATTGGACGGCGGCGGATTTTCCTATTCCCTCGGCGCGTTGGGCAATATCGGCAAGAACCTGCTCGCCGTTCCCTTGCCAACGCTGCAGCAATTCAAAAACCCCGTGCCGGACTATATTCCCTGTGCACGCATCGCCGATATGCTGCTCAATCCCGGTGCCGAGTTCCACTACAACGGGCACGCGCTTCGTTATCCCGATATCCGGCTTGTCTATTGGGCGGGCGGCAATCCATTTCACCATCATCAGGATATCAACCGGCTGCGGGCCGCTTTCAGGCGTCCCGAAACGATCATTGTCCACGAATCTGCCTGGACCTCCACCGCGCGACATGCCGATATCGTGCTGCCCGCCACGACCACGCTTGAGCGTGACGACATCGGCGCTGCCGATCGCGATCCCCTGATGATCGCCATGAAGCGGCTGATCGACCCCGTCGGCGAGGCACGCGACGATTATGAGATATTCGCCGGGATTGCGCGGGAACTTGGCAGGTTCGATGCCTTTACCGAAAACCGCAGCAGCGGAGAATGGCTCGCCTTCCTGTACGAGACGACCCGTCAGGCGCTTGCGGCGGGCGGCCACGACGCACCGGACTTTGAGACCTTCTGGAAGCGGGGAGAACTGCTCCTTCCAGTCAAGCCAGACGACGGTGGCCCGGCGCGCGCTTTCCTTCAGGACCCCGGAACGAAGCCGCTGGCGACGCCGTCAGGAAAGATCGAAATCTTTTCAGAGACTGTCGAGAGCTTCGAATATGATGACTGCAAAGGTCATCCGCGCTGGTATCCGCCAAGAATGGAGACGCCCGATGATGCCCGCCTCCATCCCCTGCATCTCGTCTGCAATCAGCCGTATCAACGTCTGCACAGCCAGCTGGACTATGGAGATTTCAGCCGTTCGACCAAGATCAGGGATCGGGAACCTGTCCGCATCCATCCGACCGACGCTTCGGCCCGTGAAATATCTGACGGCGACGTCGTCAGGCTTTTTAATGCGCGCGGCAGCTGTCTCGCTGGCGCCGTCATCAGTGAAGACGTCATGCCGGGCGTGATGCAGCTTGCCACCGGCGCATGGTTCGAGCCACAGGATGCCACGGTGGACAATTCCATCTGCATCCATGGCAATCCCAATATCCTGACCCGCGACATCGGCACTTCGAAACTGTCGCAGGGTTCGACCGGCCAGATCGCCAAGGTGGAGATTGAGCTTTTCACCGGCGACTTGCCGCCCGTCAGGGTTTTAGAAGCCATGACATTTACGCCGCGTGACAAAGCGTCTTCGTCGCCAGGCCATCATCGATCACCGGAGCAAGACGGCAATTCAAGGGCGTCTGAAACGCCAATCCAAACAGTCGGCAAAATGGCGATAAAATAATTCACTAAATCGATAGAAAAAGAATAACCAGTCTTTCTCCCTCACGCCCGGCTGCTAGTTTATGGGCAAGATAAACACGCAACGAGGGACCGCGTCATGACTGGAATATGTAGAAGCGGGCGCGCTCCTCAGCCAAGCGAACTCCCACGAGCCGCTCGCTAACCCTCGCGACGCCCAACCCGACTGCCCAATGAATTCAAGCATTCTCCCGCTCGGCTGAAAGGCCGACGCGGCAACGGTTTGACATGCCTGCTGCCAATGATGGCGGCCGCATGTGCGTCCGCAGGAGATGCCGAAATTGCAACGAAAAAACTTTGAATTTTTCAGGATCATATCATGACAAGACGTTCTTTCTCATTCTCCCTGTCGCGTCGCCGGCTGCTTTTCACGGCCTCTCTGGCAGTCTCCGCCTCGCTGTTTTTATCGACAGCGGCACCTCTGAGCGCAGTGGCGGCGGATACGCCGCACGATGGCGGTGACATCACCTTTCTGATCGATTCACTGGGCGACACCTGGATCCCAAACAACAGCGCCATCTCCAGTTTCCAGGGCCACATCTGGGGGCATGTGACGGATAAGCTGCTTTACGTCGATGCGGAAGGCAAGGTCAGCCCATGGATCGCCGAACGCTGGGAGCAGAACGACACCGCAACGGAATTCACCCTTCACTTAAAGAGCGGCGTGACTTTCTCGGATGGCGAACCGCTTGATGCGAAAGCCGTCGTCGCCAATCTCGACATCTGGTATGCCGGCCGCAAGAGCGAGGGGATCAACCCGATCGGCCTCTTCCCGAAGACCTACGATCACGCCGAGGCGGTCGATGCCACGACGGTCAAGGTATTCTTCAAGAAGCCCACGCTCGGTTTCATTCCAACCCTTGGCTATCACGGCTCCATCCTGATCTCTCCCAAGAGCATCGCCCAGCCTGCCGGCCAGCAGGCCGACCTCAGCAAGACCGCCGGCAGCGGACCTTACGTGGTGGAGTCGTGGAAAGAGGGCGATCATGTCACTCTGGTCAAGCGCAAGGACTACAATTGGGGTCCGGCCGCAGTCGGCCATACCGGACCCGCCTATCTCGATACCATCACCTACAAGCTGGTTTCGGAACCATCCCTCCGCGTCGCTTCCGTTCAGTCCGGTCAGGCGGACGTCGCCTACAATGCCTCGCCCCAGGAGCTGAAATCGCTCAAGGAGGAGGGCTTCACCGTCGCGACCCCGCGTTACCTCGGCTTCGTCAACGGCTGGGCAGTCAACACCAAGCTTCAACCCTATGATGACGTGAAGGTGCGCCAGGCTCTCCAGGCAGGCATCAACCGTCAGGAAATCATCGACACCGTCTATACGCAGGACTGGAAGCTTGCGACGTCGTTCATCCAGAGCAACGTGCCCGGCGCTACGGATCACAGCGATCTCCTCGCCTATAATCCGGACAAGTCGGAGAAGCTTCTGGACGAAGCCGGATGGGTCAAGGGCGCGGATGGCGTTCGGGTGAAAGACGGCAAGCCGCTTGAATTGACGATCCATTCCAATCCTTATCTGGCAACTTCGAAATCCGTCGATGAACTGATTGCCCAGCAGCTCGGCCGGCTCGGATGGAAGGTCAACATCAGGGCTTATGATGTCGTGACCTACGGCGAGAAGGTCAAATTCGGCGGCGCCGCAGTTCCCGCATATGAAGTCACACGCAGCTTCATCGACGCCGGCACGGTCGCCAGCATCCTGACCAACGCCAACAATGGCGAGAACTGGTTTGCGCTCGATGAGCGCGATGCGACGCTCAACGATCTTCGCGACAAAATCGCCGGCGCAGGTTCCGTCGAAGACAGAAAGCCGCTTCTGGACAGCCTGCAGAAATATCTGCTGGAACAGGGCTACTTCATACCGCGCACGCAGATCGTTCAGCGCATTTACGTGCAGTCGCCGAAGCTGAAGGGCGAAGTCTACAATGGTGTCGCCTACGCCAGCTATTACACAGCGTTCATTGCCGAATGAGGCCAGCACCCACCGAGTAACGTCAAGGAGGTGACGGCATGAGCAATGCCTACCTAACCTACGCCGCAAAGCGGCTCGGCCAGGCGATCGTCGTCATCCTTCTGGCTTATGTCTTCACCTTCGTGGTCGTCAGCGTTTTGCCTGGCGACCCGATCACCAGCGTTCTGCGCAACCCGCAGAACGGTTTCACCGAGCAGGAGATCGCCGAGATCATTGCTGCACAGGGGCTGGACAGGCCGATCGTCGTGCAGCTCTGGCACTCCCTGTCGGCATTCCTGACGGGCGACCTCGGCATTTCCATGCGCTCCAACCGACCGGTCTCGACGCTCATCGCCGAGGTGCTGCCATCGACGCTGGTCTTGGCCACCGCCGGACTGACGGTCGCCTTGATCCTCGCCTTTGCCGTTGCCTATGGCACACAGGTCGTGCCGAAACGATATGGGCAGGGGCTGCTGCGGGCCTTCCCCTCGCTGTTCCTGTCGACACCCAATTTCGTCATCGGCCTGTTTCTGATCCATCTCTTCGGTTTTCAGCTCAGGCTGTTCCGGGTCATCGAACCCGACAGCTTCTGGGCGACACTGTTTGCGGCGATCACCATCGGCATACCGTTTTCCGCACAGATCGCGGAAGTCCTGATCGCCAATCTCGATCATGAAGCGGAGCAGGATTACGCGGCGGTTGCCCGCAGCCGCGGTATCGGGCCGAGAAGGCTTTTCACGACACATCTGCTCAAGCCCGCTTCGTTGCCGGTGGTGACCGTTATCGCCCTGACAGTGGGCGAACTTCTGGGCAACTCGCTGATCACGGAAACCGTGTTCGGCCGCACCGGCATCGGCAGTCTCGTACAGCGCTCCGTCAGCACGCAGGACCTGCCCGTCCTGCAGGCCATCGTCTCGCTGGGAGCCGTGGTGTTCGTCGTCGTCAACCTTATCGCCGATCTTCTCTATCCGCTGCTCGATCCGCGGGTGAAAATTATCGTCGGCCGAAAACGTCGTCTGGCAACCGTCGACGATACGCCGCTTGGCCTTGAAACGGGGGCCAAACCATGAGCCTTATCTCCAGCCCGGTCTCCGGCAGCAATCCGTTCGAGAAGCTGAAAGCTCTCAACATCACCGCAACCGTCGCCCTTTCCCTCCTCGTCATCGCCATCGTCGTCGCCTGGTCGATTGCGCCGCAACTGTTCACCAGCCAGAGCCCAATCAACGGCGTTCCGGCGGACAAGCTTCTTGCGCCAAGTTTTGCGCACTGGTTCGGCACCGATCATCTGGGGCGCGATCTCTATACACGGGTCGTTTATGGCACGGCTTCATCCGTATCGAGCGCCCTGGTCGCTGTCGTCATCGGCGTCTTCATCGGCGGGTTGATCGGTTTGCTCGCCGGATTTTTCGGCGGCTGGGTGGATATCGTCTTTGCGCGTTTTGTCGACGTGCTGCTGTCCATCCCGAAGTTCCTGCTCGCGGTCATCATCGTCACGGCCATCGGCTTCGAAACGATCAATGCGGCGATTGCGACAGGCATATCGGCCATCGCCTTCTTCGCCCGCGTGGCTCGCTCCGAGGTCATCAAGACCCGTCAGGCGACCTTCGTGGAGGCGTCCTTTCTGCTGGGGGGCTCGCGCCGCTACATCGTTTTGAGACACGTCCTTCCAAACGCATCCCGCTCGATGCTGCCGCTGGCCGTGCTGCAATTCGGCGAGTCCATTCTGGTGATCGCCAGCCTCGCCTTCCTCGGCTACGGCGACCCTCCGCCGTCTTCCGACTGGGGCCTGCTGATTTCAATCGGCAAGGACTACCTCAAATGGCCTTGGCTCGTTTATGCGCCCGCGTTCGTTACGATCGTGACCGTCCTCTCTGTCAACAGGATCAGCCGATGGCTTCGCAAATCGCACTGAAAACAGCGCCAATCCTTCCCGAGTTCGTGGCAGCGTCTCCACAACACGCGACGCCCCTCCTTGCGGTCGAAAATCTCGCCGTTTCCTATGGGCGGCAGGAGGTCGTCCATAATATCGGTTTCGAAATCGGGCGCGGCGAAAGCCTTGCCCTCATCGGGGAATCCGGTTCTGGAAAGTCGACAATCGCGAAAGCCGTGCTGCGGCTTCTTCCCAACGGTGCGAACGCCACGGGTCAGGTCGTTTTCGACAGGCAGAACATTCTGGCACTGCCGGAACGGCGTTTCAGGCTGTTTCGCGGCCGTGAAATCGGTTTCGTGCCGCAGGATCCAGGCAACTCTCTCAATCCCGTGAGAACAATCGGCTCGCAGGCGCTGGAGGCCGCAGCGCTGACGGAAGAGGTCAACCCTTCGATCCGCAAGACACTTATTCTCGAAACATTCGCCAAGGTGGGTCTCGACAATCCGCAACGGGTCTACGATTCCTATCCACATCAACTGTCCGGCGGGATGTTGCAGCGCGTGCTGATCGCGCTCGCAATATTGCCGCGCCCTGCACTGCTGGTGGCGGACGAGCCGACTTCGGCACTCGACGTAACGATCCAGAAGCGTATCCTCGATCTCCTCTCCCGCCTGCGGGATGAGCTGAATATCAGCCTGCTTCTCATTACCCACGACCTCGCAATAGCGGCGGAGAGGGCAGACAATCTCGTCGTGCTGAAGAACGGCGTCGTGCAGGAAGCAGGCAGGACGTCGGCCGTTTTTTCCTCCCCCTCCTCACCCTATGCCAAAAAGCTCCATGGCGACGTGCCCGCGCTCAACCCGGAGCGTTATGCCAAATTTCGCGATCCGGGGTTCAGCCTTCTCGAGAGCGACAAATCGCCAAAGATCGCCGTCAGCGGCGTCACCAAGCGTTTCACGGTCGATGGCAAAACCCTGACGGCGGTGGACGATATTTCGTTTACGGTTCCGGCGGGCACAACCCATGCCCTCGTCGGCGAATCCGGCTCCGGCAAGACCACGACGATCCGCCTGCTGCTGGGGCTCGAAGAGCCGGAAAGCGGCACGATCACGGTTGCCGACGAGACCGTCACGAGTAAAAGCCGGGCTTCGCTCCGGTCCGTCTGGCGGCATCTTCAACTCGTTTACCAGAACCCGTTTACGTCGCTCGACCCGACATGGAAGGTGGGGCAGCTTGTGCGTGAACCACTCGACCGATTCGAGATCGGGACGCCGAAAGAGCGATCCGAGCGGGTACGGGAAGCGCTCGCGAATGTCGGCCTGAGCGAGCACCTCCTGGAGCGCAAACCGTCGGCCCTCTCCGGCGGGCAGCGTCAGCGTGTGGCAATCGCCCGTGCGCTGGTCCTCAAACCGGATGTGATCGTGCTGGACGAACCCACATCCGCTCTCGATGTTAGCGTGCAGGCGGATATCGTCGAGGTTCTGCTGTCGCTGCAGGCGAAGCTCGGCCTGACCTATGTTTTCGTTTCGCATGACCTCGCCCTGGTCCGGCAACTTGCGCACAGCGTTTCGGTGATGCAGCGGGGACGCATCGTCGAGCATGGAGCCGTCACCGAGATTTTCGGCAATCCGAGACACGAATATACCGCGTCCCTGCTGAACTCCATCCCGTCGGGCATTGCCGGAACAGTTCGCATTCCCGCGGTTCGGCACGCTCTGCGCAAGGAGCAACTCGCATGAATATTGCAGCAGCTTCCCGCGACCTTCCCGGGTTGTTTCGACCGAAACAGCGGCTTGGCTTCAATACGCGGGTGTCGTTCAACGACGATGACGGTCCGGCACAGGGGCTGCGGCAGGGCATAGAATTGTTCAGGCAGGCGGAAAGGCTGGGTTATCAGTCAGGCTGGGCCTATCAGCGTCACTTCGACCATTATCTTTCTTCCCCGTTACCTTTCTTTGCGGCAGTCGGTCAGCATACGCAGCACATCACACTTGGCTCCGCCGTCATCCCGATGCGTTATCAGGACCCGATCCTTTTGGCCGAAGCAGCGGGAACGACCGATCTTTTGATCGACGGACGGCTCGAACTTGCCATTTCGACCGGAGCCAACGGCGCCTTCGACGCCGTCTTCGGAACAGTCGATGCCGATGCGCGAACGGAGGCAAAACGGCGCCAGTCGCGTTTCCTGGCCGCCATTGCCGGCGATGTTCTGCACATCGTTACGGAGCGGGACACGGGCGCGCCTGCGGGAGCCGAGTTGCGGGTAACGCCACATAGCCCCACCCTGCGCAGCCGTATCCGCCAAGGCTCCGCCAGCCTCGATTCAGCGATACAGGCCGCCGAACTCGGGATCGGCCTGATTTCAGGAACCGTCCTTCACGATCAGGCCGAAGGCGAGACTTTCGGTCAATATCAGGCGCGGATCATCGACGCCTATCGCACCCACTGGCTGCGCATCTGGAAAACGACGCCGCCGCCGGTCGCCGTTGCAGCTTCCGTTCTGGTCGGCACCACCCCGGAGCTGCAAGAGAAATACGCGGCCTACGATCTTGAGCGCCGCACGGCGGGAATTGCCGCCTCACGCCCAAAGGGTGCGCTGGCTCCTGCCGGCCAGCCGGTTGGCGCGCTGATTTCTCCGGTCTTTCAAGGCACACCGGATGCTGTCATCGAGGCGGTGTTGAGCGACCCGGGACTGGCAGCCGCAGATGAACTCGTCCTGTTTCTGCCTCCCGGTTTCGGACTGGCCGAAAACATAAGATTGCTCACCGATCTTGCGACGACGGTTGCTCCCTCTCTGGGGTGGAAACCCGCTTCCGATCACCAAGGGCCGGAGCAGGCGTCAATCCAGGGTTCTAGACCGCCAGCATAGCTAGGCAATATTTTCTACATTTTCCATAGAAATAGAAAGATCTGTCTTCCTCATATGCCATGCCGGCTTTAGCTTTTACCCGACACCCAGAAACACCAAGGAGCTCCCATGGCTGCGGAATTCATCAGCGTCAGCTTTCCCAACGCGTCCAATGATCTGAACCCCATCCCGGATGCTCCGGTCGATCCGCTCTTCCTGGAACGTTATGCGCGTGCGCTGGACGATTACGGGTTCAACTACACGCTCATCCCCTATTCCTCTTCCTCATTCGATCCCTTCACACTGGGCGCGACGGTGCTTGCGCATACGAAGAACATCAAGATCATCGTCGCGCTCCGTCCCAACACCGTTTATCCGACGGTTGCGGCCAAATCCCTCGCCACGCTCGACCAGCTGAGCGGCGGTCGCGTCGTCGTCCACTTCATCGCGGGCGGCAGCGACGAGGAACAGGCGCGTGAGGGAGATTTCCTCAACAAGGAAGAGCGTTACGAACGCCAGGAAGAATATATCCGCATTCTCCGCCTTGCCTGGAGTTCGACCGAACCCTTCGATTTCGACGGCAAATATTACCAGTTCAAGCAGTTTCGCAGCGCCGTGCGCCCCACCAACGGCCTGATTCCGATTTCGCTCGGCGGCTCGTCGGATGCCGCCTATCGTATCGGCGGCTCGCTGTGCGACATTTTCGGCCTCTGGGGCGAACCGCTGGCTGAAACCAAGCAGCAGATCGACCGCATCTATGCCGAGGCCGCAAAGGCCGGCCGGACCGATTGCCCGCGCATCTGGGTTACCTTCCGGCCAATCGTGGCTGAAACGGATGAGCTGGCCTGGGAAAAGGCGCACAGGGTTCTCGACCGTCTGAACGAGAACCGCCAGAAGGGTCTTTCTCGCGCGCCGGTCAACGCAACACCACCCGCCAATATCGGCTCCCAGCGCCTGCTCGACATCGCCAAACGTGGCGATGTCCATGACCGCGCACTGTGGTATCCGACGGTCACCGCGACCAATGCAAGCGGCGCAACAACCGCCCTGGTCGGATCGCCGCGCACCATCGCCGACTCCATTCTCGACTATATCGATCTCGGCGCCGATCTGATTTCGATCCGTGGATATGACAATTATAACGATGCCGTCGACTACGGGCGATACATCCTGCCCCTCGTCCGCGAGGGTATTCGCGAACGCGAAGAGGCAAAGAAGAAGGCAGCCGCCTGATCACGGCGGTCCGGCCACGCCGTTGGACCCATCCACCTCTTCTTCCAGGACAGGGATCATTCACGCCCGCAACGGATGATCCCGCCCGCCGACCTTCAGAAAGCCGTTACCGCATGTCCTACGATCCCACCGCACTTGACGCCGCCGTGCGCGCCGTTTCCGAAGCCGCACCGGATGCGGATCAGACCGGTCAGTTTCCCTGGACCGGTATTCGCGCCGTTCATCAGGCTGGACTTCTCGAGAGCACCGTGGCCACGCGTTACGGCGGCCCGGGAGGAACCTTGAGCACCGCGGCCCATATTCTGGCGGCGCTGGGACGCGGCGATCCCTCTGTGGCGCTCATCAGCGCGATGACGATCTTCACTCATCTGGGACAGGCGGCAAAGGACCATTGGCCCGACGGGCTTTATAGGGACCTTCTTTCCAGGGCCAAACACCAGCCACTGCTGCTGAACGCCGCCCGTGTGGAGCCCGAGCTCGGCTCGCCGGCCCGTGGCGGATTGCCGGCCACGCGTGCGCACCGGACGGCGAATGGCTGGTCGATCACGGGCCGCAAGCGCTTCGTGACGGGCGCACACGGCCTCACGCACTTCCTCGTCTGGGCGCACACCGACGAGGCTCAGGCTCGCGTCGGCACCTTCGTCGTGCCCAATGGCCTGCCCGGCATCAAGATCATAGAGAACTGGAAGAGCCTCGGAATGCGGGCGACCGGTTCGCACGATGTCGAATATACCGAGGTTGAAATCCCGGCAGAAAATGTACTTGAGCTCGTTGATCCCTCCGTTGCCCAGCAGGATAATCGCGGCCACGCGGCGATGACGCTTGCGCTGACCGCAATCTATCTGGGGGCGGCTGAGGCCGCTCAGGAAGCGTTCATTCGCTTCGCGCATGAACGCGTGCCCGCCAATCTGGGCCATGCCATTGCGCGGACAGAACGTTTTGTCACGCTTTCGGGCGAGATCGACCTTTTGGTCTCCGGCGCCCGGCAGATCATCTTTGGCGCGCTCGCAAACCATATCGGCGATGCGGAACACCTGATAAGGGCCCGGCTTCTCGCCGGCCGGCAAATCCGCGAAGCCGTCCAGATAGCCGTTCGCGGCATCGGCAATCCCGGCCTCAACGCCGATCTCGGCCTCGAGCGGCATTTCCGCGATATCCAGTCGGTTCTCGTCCATGCCCCCCAGGAGGACACCTCGGTCGCCATTCTCGGACGCGCCGCCTTTGACCGCTGGAAAACGAGCGGGAATGACCGGTCGGCATCCAACCTGTCGATCCTGAAGACGGCTTGAAACGCGGTGACAAACCGCCTTTCCTTCGGATCACGACGTCCAGCATATCGTTGCTTTTAGCCTCCATTGCGAATGGCGGGTTGAGATGCCGTCCGGCAAAGGGTATCAGGTGCCACTCCCAGGCGGAGCTTCCGCAAGCAACAAGGCGCATCCTGACATGATCCCGGACTTCCTCGTCACCCATTCCGGTGGCTTCCATGCCGACGAACTGCTGTCGAGCGTCGTGCTGACCCGGCTTTTCCCGCAGGCACGCCTGATCCGCAGCAGGGCGCCCGAATGGATCGCACCCGGCGCAGACCGCATCGTCTATGACGTCGGCGGTGTTTATGACGCGGCGAAGGGCGCCTTTGATCACCACCAGCGCGGTGCACCGTTGCGGGAGGACGGTCAGCCCTATAGTTCGTTCGGACTGATCTGGAAGCATTTCGGCCGCGATTATCTTGCCGCCTTCGGCGTTCCTGAAGACCATATCGAAACCGTTCACGCCTCTTTCGATGCCAGCTTCGTGCTGCCGGTCGATCTGGTCGACAATGGCGCGCTCAGCCCCTCCACCGCGGGGGCACTCGCCGGGCTGACCCTGCCAGTCCTGCTGGAAACTCTGAAACCTGTTTTCGACGAGACAGATCCCGAAGCGGACAATCGCAGTTTCCACGCGGCGCTGGCCATCGCCCGCAGCTTCGTGGAGGCAAAGATTGCCAACAGCGCCGCGAAATTGCGAGCTGAAGCGCTCGTGAGCCAGGCTATCGTGGATGCCGGCGAGGGACATATTCTGGAACTGCCGATGGGAATGCCGTTTCGGCCCGCCATCAAGAAGGCGGGCGCCGACCATCTGCTCTTCGTCGTTCATCCACGCAACAACGACTGGTGCCTGACCGGCATCCGCCGCGCGGATGAAGGCTTTGAGCTGCGGGCGGATCTGCCGGCGGCCTGGGCCGGCCTGACGGACAAAGATCTAGAAGCGGTTTGCGGCGTCGAAGGCGCGAGCTTCTGCCACAACGGCCGATTTGTCGCGGCGGCCAGAACCCGCGAGGCGGCACTCGCCATGGCGGAGCTGGCGGTAAAAGAGGCGACCGCAGCCAAATAGTGACATGGTAGCCGACCATGCAACCACGCATTTGGGCCGGCAGCGGGAAGCGAAATTAAGCCCCGATGCGGGTTTTGATCTCGCCCATACCCAGTTCTCGGTACGTCTGAGGAAATTCGCCGGCGCGCGCCCTTGAGCGTCAGGCCACCGTGGTTATCCTGCCCGAATTATGGCGGTCACACACGTATTGAGGAGTACGCGGCCGCTTTCGGGGAGGATATCATGAAGTTTCTGTTGGCCGTTTCGCGCGCCATCGATGCCGCCAATGCAGCCATTGGCAAAGGCATTTCCTGGCTGCTTCTCGCGGCTATTTTCATCAGCGCCATCAATGCCGTCATGCGCAAGGCGTTTTCGATGAGTTCCAACGCCTGGCTTGAATCGCAGTGGTATTTGTTTTCCGCCGTGTTTCTGATCGCCGCCGCCTACACGCTTCTTAACAACGAGCACGTGAAGGTCGATCTGGTCTACGGAAATCTTCCGCGCAAGGGGCAGCTGTGGGTCGACATACTCGGGACCATCTTCTTTCTCATGCCCTTCTGCCTCATCACGGTCTATCTCTCATGGCCGGTGTTTCTGCAGAAACTTGCTTCCGGTGAGGTTTCAAACAACACGGGCGGCCTCATTCAATGGCCCGTCTGGGCGCTGATACCGATTGGCTTCAGCCTCCTCGCCATTCAGGGCGTTTCGGAACTCATCAAGCGTGTCGCGATCCTGCGCGGCGATATCCCCGATCCCGTTGCAGAGGCTGACGCCGCGGCGGCAATGCTCTGATCGAAGGAAAAACAATAATGGCATTCATTGCGGAAAATCTCGCGCCGATCATGTTTGCGGCGCTCATCATCGTGCTGTTGCTCGGCTATCCCGTGGCCTTCGCGCTAGCCTTTGTCGGCTTCTTCTTCGGCTTCATCGGGATAGAACTCGGCCTGCTGCCGGCGACGCTGTTCCAGGCCATTCCCGATCGCATATTCGGCCAGATGTCGAACGAAACGCTGCTGGCTATACCGTTCTTCACCTTCATGGGGCTCATTCTTGAAAAGAGCGGCATGGCGGAGGATTTGCTGGACACGATCGGCCAGCTGTTTGGACCGGTCCGCGGCGGCATTGCGTTTGCCGTGATCTTCGTCGGGGCAATTCTGGCCGCAACCACCGGCGTCGTCGCCGCCTCGGTTATCTCGATGGGCCTCATCTCGCTTCCCATCATGTTGCGCTATGGTTATGACCGCAAGGTCGCCGCCGGCACGATCGCGGCTTCCGGCACGCTGGCGCAGATCATCCCGCCCAGCCTCGTGTTGATCGTGCTGGCCGACCAGCTCGGCCGTTCGGTGGGCGACATGTACAAGGGCGCGCTCGTTCCGGGCCTCATGCTCGTGGCGGCCTATACGCTTTATATCATCGTGACCTCGATCATCAGCCCCACGAAAGTCCCCGCCCTGCCGCTGGAGGCGCGGACCCTGCGCGGCACCAAGCTGCTGCTCAAGGTCATCACCTCGCTGGTGCCGCCGCTCGTCTTGATATTCCTCGTGCTCGGCACGATCTTCCTCGGGATCGCCACCCCCACGGAAGGCGGCGCCATGGGTGCTGTCGGCGCGCTCGCCCTTGCGCTTGCCAATCGCAAGCTCAATTTCGGCCTGATCCAGCAATCGCTGCACGCCACGGCAAAGCTGTCGTCCTTCGTGCTGCTCATCCTGCTCGGCGCGCGCGTCTTTTCCCTGACCTTCTATGGCGTGAACGGCCACGTCTGGGTCGAGCATCTGATGACATCGATCCCGGGCGGCGAGATCGGCTTCCTGATCGTCGCCAACCTGCTGGTCTTTTTCCTAGCCTTCTTCCTCGATTATTTCGAGCTGGCCTTCATCATCATCCCGCTGCTGGCGCCGGTCGCCGATGCGCTTGGCATCGACCTGATCTGGTTTGGCGTGATGCTGGCGGTCAACATGCAGACGTCGTTCATGCATCCGCCCTTCGGTTTTTCGCTGTTCTTCCTGCGATCCGTCGCACCGACGCGTGCCTACAAGGATCGGATCACGGGACAGACGATCCAGCCGGTCACCTCGTCACAGATCTATCTGGGCGCCATTCCCTATCTGTTCATCCAGCTGACCATGGTCATCATCATCATCGCCTTCCCCGGCATCGTGATGCACTACAAGTCAGGCGCCAAGCAGGTCGACCCTTCCGCCGTCCATATCAATGTACCGATGCCCAGCATCGGCACGGACGCCGATCCCTTCGCCAATCCTTTCTCGGCACCCGGCAACAGCGCACCCAGCTTCGGAAAGCCGGCCACCCCATGACAATCGGCCGGGCGCAAAAGCGCCCGCCGCAACAAAAATCGCTGACGTTCAATAGGAGGAGGTAATCTATGAAGGTCAACCCAGGTCGCAGACAACTCTTGTCGGGCGGCGTACTTGCAGGGGCGGCTGCGGCTGCTTCGGCACTTGCGACACCCGCCATAGCCCAGTCTTTGCCAACCGTTCGCTGGCGTCTCACGTCCGGCTTCCCCAACAATCTGGACACGATCTATGGCGGCGCCGTCGTCATGGCCAATGCATTGAAGGCGATTACAGGCGGCAAGTTCGAAATCCAGGTCTTCCAGGCCGGGGAAATCGTTCCCGGCGCCCAGGCCATCGACGCCGTAAAAGCCAATACCGTCGAGATTTCCCATACCTGCGGCTATTATTTCACCGGGAAAGATCCGACATTCGCCATCGGTTCGACCATCCCCTTCGGCCTGAACGCCCGCCAGCAGAACGCATGGCTCTACCATGGCGGCGGCAACGAGGCTTACAACGAATTCCTTTCCGACTACGGCGTCATCGGCATTCCCGGTGGAGCGACGGGCGCCCAGATGGGCGGCTGGTATCGCAAGGAGATCAAGAGCATCGAGGATATCAAGGGCCTCAAGATGCGTATTGCCGGTGTCGCGGGACAGGTGCTCGCCAAGCTTGGCGCGGTGCCGCAGCAGCTTCCGGGCGGCGACATCTATCCGGCGCTGGAGCGAGGCACCATCGATGCCGCGGAATGGGTCGGTCCCTATGACGACGAAAAGCTCGGCTTCTACCAGATCGCGCCTTATTATTATTATCCCGCGTTCTGGGAAGGTGGGCTGACGATCCACTTCTTCGTCAATAAGGACCAATACGCAGCATTGCCTGATGAATATAAGGCAGCGCTCGACACCGCCTGCAAGGCCGCCAACATCAACATGCAGGCGCTGTACGACGTCAAGAACAAGGATGCAATCCGCTCGCTGGTTTCCAAGGGCACGCAGCTTCGCCCGCTGCCCCGCGATGTGCTCGACGCCGCCTACAAGGCGACCTTCGAGCTTTATGACGAGTACACGCAAAAGCATCCCGCATGGGCCAAGATCTATCCGGGCTGGAAGAAGTTCCGCGACGAGAGCTTTGAATGGTTCCGCGTTGCCGAATATACCTATGACAGCTACGGCTATGCCATGCAGACGGCCGGCAAATAAGCCGACATAGACTTTACCGAGGCCCCTGGATGGCGACATTCCGGGGCCTCGGGCCTTTGGCGGCTATTCTTTGATAAGCCCGTTATCGATCGCATAGCGGATGAGACCGGCAGTCGTCGCTATATCCAGTTTCCTCTTGATATTCTTGCGATGGGTTTCCATCGTGCGCTCGGCGATGTCGAGCGCCAGGGCAGCGTCGCGATTGCTCTTTCCGCGCGCGATCAGCAGCAGAACTTCCTGCTCGCGTGTCGTCAGCGCCTTCAGCCTGCCGGAAGACCCTTCCATCAGCACATCGCGAACGCCAGAGGAAAAATAGGTGCCGCCGGCAGCCACGGTTTCGATTGCGGCGACTATTTCTTCGGTCGCCACGTCCTTCAGAATGTAACCGGCCGCACCATACATGACCGATGTCGATATATATTCCCGGCTGTCATGCATCGACAGCATCAGCACCCGGGCGGAAAGCTGCTTTTCCTTGAACAGCTCCAGGGCATCGATGCCATTGATCTGGGGCATGTTGATATCCATCAGCACCACATCGGGCCGCGTGGCGACAGCCGCGTCGATACCGGCCATGGCGGACACCGCGGTTCCGACGACTGCGAGATGCTCATAAGTCTCGAGAACGGCCCTCAACCCATCCAGAACCAGAGGATGGTTGTCTATCAACAACACACGGATCGGATAAACGGTCACTCGGCGGCCTCCTGTAAGCCGCTATTGCGATCCTTCATGGCGGTGATGGGCAGCACCGCCCGCAGAACGGTTCCCCTGGTGGAGCTTTCGACATCCAGCCGGCCTCCGAAATGCGTCATGCGTTCCTGCATGTTTCTCAAACCGAGCCCCTTGCTTGCCGGCATCCCGTTTTCTGTCCGAACGGCCGGAAATCCACGGCCATTGTCGCTGACATCCATCTGGACCCGTTCATCGCGGCTGGAAAACCGGATGGCGACCTGCGTCGCGCCGGCATGGCGCTCGATATTGGTCAGCGCCTCCTGTGCGACACGGTAAAGCGCAACCCGCGCCTCCGGAACAAGCATATGCTTGAAGGCCACGGATTCAAGCGTCGCCGCAATTCCCGTGCGTTCGGAAAAACTCGAGATCAGGGATTCCAGAGCCGCCGTCAGCCCCAGATCGTCGAGGACACGCGGGCGAAGATCGTGCGAGATGCGGCGGACTTCCTTGATCGCTTCGTTCAGCGCAATGGCGCCTTTGCCGATTGCCTCGACAGCGCCGACATTCTCCGGTGTGACCTTGCGCCGCGCGAGATCGATCGCAAAACGCACGCCGACGAGATTTTGGGAAATGCCGTCATGCAGCTCCCGGGCAATGCGCAGACGCTCCTCCTCCTGCGTATCGATGATCCTTTGCATCAATTCCTTGAGCCGGCCATCCGCCAGCCGCTGCTGGCGCAGATTGAGCAACATGCAGGTGGCAAACACCAGCAATACGGCGGGAACCGCAAACAGGGCGACGATCAGGAAGTTCCAGGTGATCGAATGCCGCAACTCCTCCTTCGCCGCCGCCGTCGTCGCAAAAACGTCGTCGAGGTAAACGCCGGTACCGATCATCCAGCGCCATTTGTCGAGGCCGGCCGCAAAGGAAAGCTTGTCGGCCATTTTTTTGGTGGAAGGCTTTTCCCACTTGTACTGGACCAGTCCTCCCCCCTTTTTCGCCTCGACGATCAGATCGTAGATCACCCGGTTGCCATCGGGATCGTGGAGATCAAGCCAGTTGTTCCCCGGACGGAAATTCTGTCGCGGATGGACCACGTTCAGCCCGTCATAGTCGTAGACGAAGAAATAGCCGTCAGTGCCGTAGTCGAGACCAGTCAGGATGCGCTTGACCTCTTGCTTCGCGGCCTCGTCATCAGGCCCTGCCCTGTCATAGACCGAGCGGATCGCCGAGAGGGCAAGATTGGTGAGGTTAAGGAGTTCAGCCTCCTTTGCAGCGAGCATGTTGCGTTCGAACGCATCGATGCTCGTGCGCGCCAGCGTCATAGACTGCCACGTAATCAGCGCTGTGATGACGATAATCGCAAGAACGAGAGGCCCGATGGCCAATGCGAGAATCTGGCTCCTGAGTTTCATGCGCCCCCCAACACATTCATCTTGCACACTTCACTTCACAACACTTAATGCCGCAAATCGGCGACGTTGGAAAGCGAGCCGCGCGACGCGACCATAAGTGACCTATCCAGGTTTGTAACCTGAGGGCAGCTTTCAAACATTTCTGTGGCGCGTGGGGTAAGCGGCGTTCCCGTTTTCGTCAGGCCTGATCCAATGCAAGGGTCAGGTCGGCGACAAGATCGTCGGGATGTTCAATACCGATTGACAGCCGGATCGTAGAATCCAGCACACCGATGCGCTGACGGATATCGGCAGGAACTCCCGAATGCGTCATCGTTGCGGGGTGAGATGCAAGAGACTCCGTGCCGCCGAGACTTACCGCAAGTTTGAATATGTTAAGCGCATTGAGGAATTTGAAAGATGCGGCCTGCCCACCGACGATGTCGAACGAGAAGGTCGATCCCGCGCCGGTGCATTGGGCGGTAAACACCCTGCCAACCGCGGATGCCGGATCGCTGAACGGCAGGTAATGGATTTTCTCGACCTTGGGATGCGCATTCAGGAATTCCGCCACGACCCTGGCGTTGCTGTCCGCCCGCTCCATCCGGATCTGCAGCGTCTCAAGGGAACGTCCGAGCATCCAGCACGAATGCGGATCGAGCTGCGTGCCGATTGCTCCACGCAACGCCTTCACCTGTTTCATGACATCCTTCCGGCCGAGCGCTGCCCCGGCAATGAGGTCGGAATGCCCGCCAACATATTTCGTCAGCGAATAGAGCGAGATGTCCGCGCCGTATTCGATGGGCCGCTGGAACACCGGGCCGAGAAGCGTATTATCGCAGGCGATGATCGGCCTGTGCCCCTGCCTTTCGCCGATCACGTCGGCGACCCGGCTCATCATCGAAATGTCGACAATGCTATTTGTCGGATTGGCGGGGGTCTCGATGAGGATGACGGAGACCCTGCCTTTCGCCATCGCCTCCTCTGCTGCAGCCATCACCGAGGTCTCGCTGACACCGTCGGCGAAACCCACTGCCGAGACGCCGAAATTATGGAAGGTCTTGGCCAGCAGCGTCTCCGTGCCGCCATACAGCGGCTGGGAATGCAGCACGGTGTCACCGGCCCGCACGAAGGCGAAAAGCGTCGTTGAAATGGCGGACATGCCCGAGGAGAACAGCGCACAGCTCTCCGTGCGCTCATAAACGGCAAGACGATCCTCGACGATCTCGCTGTTCGGATGGTTGAAGCGCGAATAAACGAGGCCCGCGCCCCTGCCCTCGGGCGGCTCTTTACGGCCGGAGACGTAGTCGAAGAAATCGCGCCCGTCTTCCGCCGATTTGAAAACGAAGGTCGATGTCAGGAACACGGGAGGCTTTACGGCGCCCTCCGACAATTCCGGATCATAACCGTAATTGAGCATCTGGGTTTCAGGATGGAGAGCGTGGTTGCCGATATGGGTTTTGGACGGATGCGGCGCGGTCATTTCCGATGATCCCTCAGCTGGCGTTGAACTACCTGCAGGTTACACGCAGTGAAACCAAAATACCTTGCATTCTGAAGCTTCGAGTTGTCCCATGAAGCAATATATTGCGGAGAATGGTCATTTATGTCGCAAAAAATTGCAGACCCGATCGACAGGCGGATACTCAAGGAATTGTCTGCCGATGCGCGGATCACGAACAACGAACTTGCCGAGCGGGTCGGACTGTCGGCATCGGCGTGCCTGCGGCGGCTTCGACGCCTGGAGGAGATGGGCGCCATCAAAGGGTACTCCGCGATCATCAATCCGGCAATCGAGGGATGGACCATGACCGCCC
Organism: Agrobacterium leguminum; assembly: GCF_015704895.1. Taxonomy (GTDB): domain Bacteria; phylum Pseudomonadota; class Alphaproteobacteria; order Rhizobiales; family Rhizobiaceae; genus Agrobacterium; species Agrobacterium leguminum. The sequence continues at coordinate 20,917 of NZ_JADQWB010000014.1, forward strand.
TTGCGTCCGTCCGCCTCAGCCGCCAGCACGATGACGAAATCCGGATGTTCGAGGCGGCCGTGCTTGACTGGGACGAGGTTCTCGAATGTCATCTGGTCACGGGTCCGAGAGACTACATGCTCAAGGTCATGTGCGGTGGGCTGGAGGATTACGAGCGTTTCATCAAGGACAAGATTGCAAAGCTGAAATGCGTCGAGACCATCGAGACCAGCTTCGTCATGAACACAATCAAGGCGCGGCGCATCTGAGCCTCGCGGCCACGGCGGCAATCCGCTTTCTCATCCGGCCCGCCGCCCATCGGCGCTAATCGTTCCCGATTGCTTCAAGCCAGATGCTGACGGCGACCGCTCCCGCATCGGGATGTCCTATAGCCCGCTCGCCAAGATAGCTCGCGCGCCCGAGCCGCGGCTTCATCGACGCCGTCGCCTCGGCGCCTGCAATGCCTGCCGCCGAGGCGGATCGCCAGGCCTCGTCGGCCGAAGCTCCGGCTGCGAGCTTGTCCCGGAACGTCTCTGCCGCCGGATGAAGCGAATCTATCATCGTACGGTCCCCCGGTTTCGCGCCACCGAGTTCCGAGACGGCAAGAACGGCAGCTCCGAACGCCTCCGCCATCTGTTGGGCCGTCGGCTTTTCGATCCCGGCAAGATGGCGCGAAGCGCGCATCAGGCCCGTGGCGTAAAAGGGACCCGAGCTTCCGCCGATTGCCTTCCGCATCGCATTTGCCATCGCCATCAAGCCACCGGACACATCTGCGAAGCTCTCCCCAGGCAGCGCCAATATTGCTTCGGCACCTCGCACCATGCTTGTTCCAAGGTCACCGTCGCCCGTAACACTGTCCAGCTGCGTCAGTATGGGCTCCGCGGCGATCAGGGCTCGGGCGACCCGCTCCGCGGCGGAACGCAGTCGTTCACCGGCGGCTGTTATCCTGATTTCCGCAGTCACGCTCTTCTCTACACCTGCCGAAGGCAAGACGCGGTTGCGGTTCACCGCACCGCCGCGCGGCCATGCACCGGCGTCTGTTGGCGCATCCATGAGGTTGAGCATTGCGTCGTCCACATGCATGACCGACAGGGAAAAGCCCGGCATATCGAGGGCGGAGAGGAAGGTACCGGCCCATGCCCGTTCGACCACGACGCCCTTTGCTTCAAGGCGTGTGACGGCGGATCGCGCCACGACCGCAAGTTCCATTGGCGGTGTCGATCCCAGTCCGTTGACCAGAAGCGCAACCCGGTCTCCGCTCTTCAGCCTGCCATCGGCTTCAATCGTCTCGAGGACTAGCTTCACAAGCTCGTCCGCCGATGCGATGGACATCCGCCGGACGCCCTGCTCGCCATGGATGCCGAGCCCGACTTCGATCTCAGCGTCGCCAAGGACGAAGCCCGGCCTGCCGACGGCAGGGAGCGTGCAGGAGCCCAGCGATATTCCCATGGAGGACAATTTTCCGGCGGCTTCCCGGGCGATGCGAGCCACCTCTTGAAGGGGGAGCCCCTGCTCCGCGGCCGCGCCGGCAATCTTGTGCACAAGCACTGTGCCCGCAATACCCCGGCGGCGATCGTCGGGAACTGTATCCTTCAACGCAACGTCATCGGCGACGACCACGATCTCGACCGGAATTCCTTCAGCCCGTGCCAGTTCGGCCGCCAATCCGAAATTCAGCCGATCGCCTGTGTAGTTCTTGACGATAACCAGAGCACCGGCGGGTCCGGCCGCAGCCCTGATGCCGGCAAGAACCGCATCGGTGCTTGGCGAGGTGAAGACATCGCCTGCCACCGCAACGGTGAGCATGCCCGCGCCGACATAACCCGCATGCGCTGGCTCATGGCCACTGCCCCCGCCCGACAGGACCGCCACCCTGCGCTTTTCCGGGGCCAGAAGGCCAGACCGGATAACGACATTCTCATCCGCAAGCAGGATCGTCGCGGGGCTGAGGGCCACCACGCCTTCGAGCATGTCCCGCACAACGGTGGCTGGATCGTTGATGAGCTTCTTCATGCCTTACTCCTCGATGCGGTTCGTTGGCCGGCGGGAACGCGCACGTGCCCTGCTGACCGTGAACAAGCACGATCTCCCGGCCAATTTCAAGTTCCAGCTATTCGAACTCGCGACATCGATTGAAGGCGTGCGAGGGAAACACAGGTGCATATCCGCCATTGCCTCTCGCGGCGGAGGCGCTATCATGATCGCGCTGTAGGACGGTAAGCTTTGGGAGGAGCGATACGTGAGACGGATGTGGCCAGACGAATTTGCGTTTCTGCTGGACGGTGCAGAAGAGGTTGACCTACATATTCCATCGGCGGCACATGACGATGGCTCGCCCGGAAAAACAATATCCAGAAAGGCCTTGAAAGCCCGGATCAGCCAGCAGGATTTTGAAAATATCTGGCATCTCGCAGAGGCCCGCTACCGGCTGAATGGCAGGTTCTCTGACAAGGCGATTACGCTGATCGCCAACAACCCCCACTACCAGAAATGGCACCCCTCCGACGGCGGCAGCATCGAAGGCGTCTCCGATAGCGGTCAGAAATACACGACACGCTATGTGATCGTGCACTTTCTTCTGGATGATGTCAGCGAAGCTGTCGAGGCCTGAAATCCGGAGAGGCGGTTCCTGCCGGTGACAGTGCGGAGCGTTTGTGTTGCAACGGGACGAAGAGATTTCGGATAGCTGAAAACAGCGACATTAAGTCGTTGCAAGCCGCCTGCGGATCGGAAACCCTGCATTACCCGCTCCCGTTGTCACAGTGGCAGGTACCCCCGCAGTATCCGCGCCAACGATCGCAACGTCGAATTCCATCGCTTCTCGTGCGGGTGCAATGCACTGAGTTGTCATTTCGCGCGGTCAGTCCAAAAATACATGCTTGAGAAATCGACGGATGCGGGCGAGCAAACCCTGCGACATTCCCTCACATTTCCCGTCGGGCAAGTTACGGCTTTGGGAAGGCTTCTTCGCTTCATCAACGGCGGGTGCGATTTCATTTCTTCGAATTTGCTCGGCATGATCGATGCTGATCTGAAATGGCATTTTCATTCCGGCAATCCTCCAGGTTGGCGTGATGAAACTACAGCGCCTTCTCGAGTTCGGGCAGCGCCTCGAACAGGTCTGCGACGAGGCCGTAGTCTGCCACCTGGAAGATCGGCGCTTCCTCGTCCTTGTTGATGGCGACGATGACCTTCGAATCCTTCATGCCGGCCAGATGCTGGATGGCGCCCGAGATGCCGGCGGCGATGTAAAGCTGCGGCGCAACCACCTTGCCGGTCTGGCCAACCTGCCAGTCGTTCGGCGCATAACCGGCATCGACAGCCGCACGGCTGGCGCCGACGGCGGCACCCAGCTTGTCGGCGACGGGAAGGATGACTTGCCTGAACTTCTCCGACGAACCGAGCGCGCGGCCGCCCGAGATGATGATCTTGGCCGATGTCAGTTCCGGACGGTCGGACGACGCCAGCGCATCGGAAACGAAGCTGGAAAGGCCAGGGTTTGCAGCAGCACCGATGGTTTCAACCGCTGCCGAACCGCCTTCAGCGGCGGCCGCAAAGGCGGTCGGACGCACGGTGATGACCTTCTTCGCATCGGTCGCCTGCACCGTCTGGATGGCGTTGCCGGCATAGATCGGCCGCTTGAAGGTGTCAGGGCTGACGACCTCGATGATTTCCGAGACCTGCGCCACGTCGAGAAGGGCCGCAACGCGCGGCGTCACGTTCTTGGCCGAGGCGGTGGCCGGCGCGATGATGACATCATAGGAAGGCGCAAGCGAAACGATCAGCGCCGCCAGTGGTTCTGCCAGCGCATTGGCATAGGACGCATCGTCGGCGAGCAGCACCTTGGAAACGCCGGAGAGTTTCGCTGCCGCGTCAGCTGCACCCTTTGCATTGGTGCCGGCGACCAGCACATGGACGTCGCCGCCAATTTGCGTTGCCGCCGTCAGCGTCTTGCCCGTCAGGTCGGAAAGGGTTGCGTTGTCGTGTTCTGCCAGAAGAAGAATGGCCATAAGAATATCTCCCTTTTCCGAAACCTTAGAGGACGCCGTCGGCTTTGAGCTTTTCGACCAGCTCGGCAACCGAGCCGACCTTGATGCCGGCCTTGCGGCCTGCCGGCTCTTCGGTCTTCAGCACCTTCAGGCGCGGCGAAACATCGACGCCGAAATCGGCCGGCGCCTTTTTGTCGAGCGGCTTCTTCTTCGCCTTCATGATGTTCGGCAGCGACGCATAACGCGGCTCATTGAGACGAAGATCGGTGGTGACGACGGCGGGAAGCTTCAGCTCAACGGTCTGCAGACCGCCATCGACTTCACGGGTGACTGCGACCTTGCCGTCGGACGGTACGACCTTGGAGGCGAAGGTGCCCTGGCCCCAGCCGAGCAATGCTGCCAGCATCTGGCCCGTCTGGTTCGAATCGTCATCGATCGCCTGCTTGCCGACGATGACGAGGCCGGGCTGCTCAGCCTCGGCAACGCCCTTCAGAAGCTTGGCGACGGCGAGCGGCTCGACCGTCTCGTCGGTCTCGATCAGGATGGCGCGGTCGGCGCCCATGGCGAGCGCGGTGCGCAGCGTTTCTTCCGCCTTGGCCGGGCCGATGGAGACGACCACAACCTCTTCGGCCTTGCCGGCTTCCTTCAGGCGCAGCGCCTCTTCCACCGAGATTTCGTCGAACGGGTTCATCGACATCTTCACATTCGCAAGCTCAACGCCTGAACCATCCGATTTTACGCGGATCTTAACGTTGTAATCGACGACTCGTTTGACAGGGACAAGGATCTTCATCGGCGGCTTTCCTCAGGCGTGGGTGGGAAAATTTCGGTCGGTATCAACTGAAGCATGCAGCATGGCAGAGCCTGCTCGCGGAGCCTGCTCAGTGCAGGCCGAGATAGGCCTTGCGGACGTCTTCATTGTCGAGAAGCGCTGCACTTTCTCCAGACAGATGGATCCGTCCGTTGACCATCACATAAGCCCGTTGCGACAGTTTCAGCGCATGATTGGCGTTCTGTTCGACCAGAAAGATGGTTTTGCCCATGCTGGCGATCTCGGACAAAACTTCGAACACGCGCTTGACGACGAGCGGCGCAAGGCCAAGCGAGGGCTCGTCGAACAGGATCAGTTCGGGCCGCGCCATCATGGCGCGCGCAATCGCCAGCATCTGCTGTTCGCCGCCCGACATGGTGCCAGCCATCTGATTGCGGCGCTCCTTCAACCGCGGGAACAGGTCGAACATCGTCGCCCTGTCTTCGTTGAAATGCTCCATCCCGATTGGCGTCGTCCCCATCATCATGTTCTCCTCGACCGACATGTCCTGATAGATCTGCCGGCCTTCCGGCACCAATGCGATGCCGCGTCTGGCGATCCGGTGGGTCGACAATCGCGAGATATCCTCTCCGCGATGAAGAATACGGCCACCAGTTGCCCGCGGCGATCCGAAGATGGTCGACAGAAGCGTCGTCTTGCCGGCCCCATTTGCACCGATCAGGCTGACGATCTCGCCGGAATGGATATACACATCGACGGATTTCAGGGCCTCGACCGGCCCGTAGTGGGTATGCACGCCAACAAATTCGAGAAGCGGGGTTTGCTGCATCACTGGACCTCTTCTTCGCTGACGCCGAGATAGGCGGCAATCACGGCCGGATCATTCGCCACATGGTCAGGCGTGCCGTTGGATATGACTTCGCCGTGGTCGAGCACGACGATATGGTTCGAAATTCGCATCACCAGCCCCATGTCGTGCTCGATGACCAGCACCGTCAGGTCATGGTCGGCCCGCAATATCTGCAGAACCTCGGACAATTCTCTGGTTTCCGCCGGATTGAGGCCGGCAGCCGGCTCGTCGAGGCAGATCAGTTTTGGCGAGGTGCACATGGCACGGGCAATTTCCAGCCGTCGCTGGCGGCCATAGGGCAGTTCACCGGCAAGCCGGTTGGCATCCTCGGCAAGATGCATGCGCTCCAGCCAATAATAGGCGCGGTCGACCGCCTCGCGTTCGGCGCGGCGATAGGCAGGTGTCGAGAAGACACCGCTCAACAGATTGTTGGCGGTCTGCCGGTGCTGAGCCACGAGAAGGTTTTCCACCACCGACATCTCGCGGAACAGTCGGATGTTCTGGAAGGTGCGGGCGATGCCGGCACGGGTCGCCAGATGCGAGCCGCCGGTAATCGGCCGGGCGATCAGTTCGCCGATATCCTGCGCACCGTTCTCGCCATGCAGAAGGATATTGCCTTCGCTCGCACGATAAAAACCGGTGATGCAGTTGAACATCGTGGTCTTACCGGCCCCGTTGGGGCCGATCAACGCGGTGATTGCGCCTTTTTGGACGGAAAAATTGACGTTGCGGTTGGCGACGATGCCGCCGAAACGCATCGTCACATTGCAAACTTCAAGGAGCGGTGCGGTCATCGGCTTGCCTCCGCATTGGCGCCAACAACAGGAGACGACGCCCGTTCGGCAGACTTGGACGGGAAGAAGGCCGGCCGGGTGACACGGACGAGGCCGCGCGGTTTCCAGATCATCATCACCACCATCAGCACGCCAAAAACGAAGACACGATACTCGGCGAAATCGCGCAGGAGTTCGGGAAGAATGGTCAGGACGAGAGCCGCCAGCACCACTCCGACCGTCGACCCCAGACCGCCGAGCACGACAATGGCGAGGATCAGCGCGGATTCGAAAAAGGTGAAGGATGTCGGGTTCACGAAGCCCTGATGGACGGCGAAGAACACACCGGCGAGGCCGCCGGTCGAAGCACCCAGCATGAAGGCGGAAAGCTTGATGAAGACGTGATTGACGCCGAGCGAGCGGCAGGCGATCTCGTCTTCGCGCAGGGCTTCCCACATGCGGCCGAGCGGCATGACACGCAAACGCTGCACCGCATAGATCACCGCGCAGACGACGAGGAACAGCACCAGATAGATGAACCAGAACTTGTAGTCGGCATTGTAGGGAATGCCGAACGCCTCGTGGAAGGGGGTTCCACCCTGGCGCGCCGTGCGGGTGAATTCGAGGCCGAACAGGGTCGGTGGCGGCACCGGTGCGCCGTTCGGACCGCCAGTGAAGGCCAGCCAGTTATTGAGTACAAGACGAATGATTTCACCGAAACCAAGCGTGACGATGGCAAGGTAGTCGCCATGCATCTTGAGAACCGGAAAGGCGAGGATCATGCCGCAGAGGCCGGCCAGGAACGGAGCAATCATCAGCGCGCTCCAGAAGCCGAGACCCAGATATTGCGAACCGAGCGCCAGAAGATAGGCGCCGACCGCATAAAAGGCAACGAAACCGAGATCCAGCAGACCGGCAAGGCCAACGACGATATTGAGGCCGAGACCCAGCAGGCAGTAGATCAGGGCGAGGATGGCAATACCTAAAAAATATTTGTCGGCGACGAAAGGCAATGCGAGACCGGCGAGAAACAGGATCGCAAGGAGCAGAGCAGGCGAACGCTCCTGCCCCGATCGCACCGTCACGCCACCGCCGCTGCGGCTCAATATCGCCGAGATACGCCGGCCGGCCGGCGTCATTGAAGCGACTGACAGCACGACCCTGCCGATGGTAATGATGGCTGCGATCAGAACCGCGTGAACAAGTTCGTTGCGGAAGGTGAAGCCGTCGAGCACCAGGCCGGAAATCGGCCCGACCAGCACGAGCGAGACACAGAAGGTCAGCAGAGCCTCCTTGCCAAGTTTCAGCAGAGGGTTTTCATGCGTGTTCATCATGGCCTCCTCACACCTTCTGGATTTCAGGCCGCCCGAGCAGGCCATAGGGGCGGAAGAAGAGAAGGACGATCAGCAGACCGAAGGCGAAAACATCCTTGTAGTCGGTGCTGACGTAACCAGCGAAAAGCGCTTCGGTCAGCCCAAGGAGAACACCGCCCAGCACCGCGCCGGGGAGCGAACCGATCCCACCGAGCACGGCGGCGGTAAAGGCCTTGATACCCATCACGAAGCCGATGAAGAAATTGAAGGAGCCGTAGTTGAACGTCACCAGAGTGCCCCCGACTGCCGCAGTCGATGCGCCGATGACAAAAACGGTGGAGATGATGCGATCGGTATCGACGCCAAGCACCGCGGAAATCTGGCGGTTCTGCTGGGTCGCGCGGCACTGCCGTCCGATGCGCGTATGATTGATCACATAGGTCAGGATACCCATGGCGACCAGCGATGCGACCAGGATGATGGTCTGCATATAGGTAATCTGCGCAAAGTGCTCCTCGCCACCGAAGCGGAAGGCGCCCTGTATCAGGATCGGAACGCCCTGGTCACGGGCTCCCTGGGCGATTTGAACATAGCTTTGGAGCATCAGCGAAATGCCGATGGCCGAGATCAGCGGCGCAAGTTTGGTCGAACCGCGCAAAGGCCGGTATGCAACGCGCTCGATCGCCCAGCCGTAGACCGCCGTGACGAAACAGGTGATGACGAGAATAGATATCAGCGCGAAGGGCACTGACTGGATGCCGAAAAAGCTGATGACGGCAAGCACGATCGCCGCGACGTAAGCAGAGACCATGTAAACGTCGCCATGGGCAAAGTTGATCATGCGAATGACGCCATAGACCATGGTATAGCCCACGGCGATGAGACCATAGATGGTGCCCAGCGTGATCCCGTTGATCAGCTGCTGCGCCAAGATGTAAAAATCCATGGCGAACCCCTTTTTTGATTGTTTTTGCCTGCGCAGGCGGGGCCGACTCGGCCATGCCGACCGGCCCCGGTAACAGGATCGTTTAGTTGCGAACCGGAGCGCCCTTGTCGTCGAAAGAGTAGAAGACGAACTTGAAGTCCTTCACGTCGCCCTTGTCGTTCCAGCCGAGATTACCGACCGCGGACTTGACCGTGTTGGCGTGCAGCCATTTCACCTGATCCTCGATCTTGCCATCCTTGGTGCCCTGAATAGCCGCCACGATGGTCTGGGCGCTGGCATAACCGAACAAGGTGTAGTTATCGGGCGCGATGTTCTGCTTTTTGAGGTCCGCAAGCGCATCCGCGGATGCCGGATCTTCCTTTGGATCTGCCGCCGACGAATAATAGACACCCTTGAGGTTCTGCGCGCCGCCGGCTGCGGTCACGATTTCGGCCTGGGCAAGCGCATCGCCGCTGACGAAGGCAACGTCCAGTCCCTGTTCGTGAATCTGGCGGATGAGCGGGCCGGCTTCAGGAATGAGGCCGCCAAAATAGACGGCTTTTGCGCCCGAGCTCTTGATCTTGGTGACGAGCGCGTTGAAGTCGCGTTCACCGCGCGTCAGGCCTTCATAAAGAACCGGCTCGACCTTGCGATCGGCGAGCGTCTTCTTCAACGCATCCACGAGGCCCTGACCGTAGGTATCCTTGTCATGGATAAGAGCGATCTTGTCGATCTTCAGCGTGTCGAGGATGAACGAGCCGGCAACCACGGCCTGCTGGTCGTCACGACCGCAGGTACGGAACACAGTCTCGAGGTCGCGATCGGTGACGATCGGGTTGGTCGAGGACGGGGTAACCATGAGGATACCGGCGTCGTTGTAAATTTCCGATGCGGGAATGGTGCTGGACGAGCAGAAGTGGCCGACGAGCGCCTGCACCTTGTCCTGGTCGACAAAACGATTGGCGACCGCGACCGCCTGTTTGGGCTCGCAGGCGTCATCGCCCTTGACCAGCTCCACCTTCTTCCCATCGATGCCGCCGGCCTCGTTGACGTTTTTGATATAGGCAGAAACACCGGTCCACACCTGCTCACCAAAAGTGGCGTTGGCACCTGTCATCGGGCCAGCAACGCCGATCTTGATCGTGTCTGCAGCATATCCGCTGGAGACGACAAGAACCGACGCGAAAGCAGCGCCCGCAAGAAGCTTCGAAATAGAATTCATTTTTTAAATCCCTCTGGTTTGGCCCAATGACCGTTAGCTGCCCGGAGAATTGCTCTCTCTTTTTGTTGCGATAGCCATCCCCGGGGCCTGTCGCGACAACCAGGGAAAAGGAGCTTAATCGAGGGCGCGTTTGAGAGGGATTTCTGTCGTTCTCCGTCCATCCGGCCAGAAGAAAGACTGCATTACTTGCGGTCCTGACCAAACCAAGAAACAACAGCGATAGACAAGATTTACTTTCTCTCCCTGCTGACGCAGCAAGGCGACAAAATCTTGCATCGCCGCGTCAAGAGAAGCGTCGGCGCATTTGTGCGTTCCGGTTTTCGGAGGGCGGAAAAATCAGTCGAATTCACGTCTGGAGGACCAATCCTCCGCACAAATCCACTCGCAGAACGTCGAGATGATTTTGACCCGCTTGTGGGCTCGCGGCACAACGAGATAGAACCCGGGCACATCTCGCTCCTCCATGTCGTCCAGCCGGTCGATTCCCAGGGGAGCGGCCAGCCTGCCCGCCTTGATGTCGGACAGGGCATCAAGTCTCGACACAAGCCCGACGCCGAGACCCGACACCGTTCCCCGGCGCATGGTGGCAGCATCCTGAAACTCGATTTCGCCGGCGATTTCCGCCGGCTCCAGCCCCAGGTGTCTCAGCACCTTGCCCCACAGGTTTCTGGCCATAACGGGATGTAAAAGTGTGAACGCCGTAAGGTCTTTCGGCTCCCGAATCCGCTCAGCGAGTTCGGGAGCGCAGCAAATGATCTTCGGATCACGCACCAGCAGCTGGCAATCGTAATCCTTCCAGGCCCCGAAGCCCCACTGGATACAAACGTCCACCTCGTCAGCGGCGAAATCGCGGATGCTGACCATGGTTGTCATGCGAATATCCGCGCCGGGCATCAATTCGCGGAATCGTTCCAGTCTCTCCATGAGATAGCGGGTCGCGAAATAGGGGCTGACATTGATATTGATACGGTTTCGATAAGTGGAATTGGTGACGCGGCGAATGCCTTCGGTGAATTCATCGAAACCCGCCTCGATGAAATGGGACAGCACGATGGCCTGTTCCGTGGGTTCTATCACCCGCGCCTTGCGCTCGAAGAGCGGCACATGGAGAATGTCCTCCAGCAACTTGATCTGCTGGCTCACGGCCTGCGGGGTGACCAGCAATTCATCGGCAGCACTACGAAAGCTTCCCTGCCGCATGACGGCCCAGAAGGCGCGTAGCGCATTCAAAGGGGGAAGTCGCATATGCTGCCCGGCCAATTTCACCTCCGCTGCGAAACGAGATTTCCGACGCTTATCCGAGCTGTGTGCATCGGATAAGCGCTTTATATTAGATCACCGCCTTTTCAAGGAAAGGTCGATTTTCGACAATGCGTTCAAAGCCGACTTCCGTCAGGTCCAGTGTCCGGTATTCGCCATAAACGATCAGTTCGGAAACGCCGCGCCCTGTCGCCGATCCCTGCTGCAGGCCATGCCCGGAAAAGCCGTTGGCGAAGATGAAGTTGCGAACCTGTGGATGACGGCCAACGACCAGATTGTGGTCCAGCGTATTGAAGTCGTAATGACCGGCCCACTGGTTCACGACCTTGATCGCCTCGAAAGCGGCTGACCGTTCGGCAAGGGCCGGCCAGATGATTTCTTCAAACTCTTCGTAGCGCGGTTCGAAATCGTCCCAGTCCGCTGCCGGGTCTTCAATGGGTGGGCAGCCGGACAGGAAAAAACGACCCTCGGGACGGCAGAAGACACCGCTCGGGTCGATCATCAGCGGCAACCGACCCTGGTTGACTGCAGCAGTGCCTTCCGGCGTTTTCGCACAATCGAAGACGAAAAGCGTGCGCTTGCGGGGTTCAACCGGAATATGAAGACCGGCCATTCTGGCGGTCAAAGCGGCACGCGGGCCCGATGCGTTGACGATTGTACCAGCCTTGACCACGGCGCCGGATTTCAACGTTATCTGTGTTACGGTATCGCCTTCACGACCGATCCCAACCACCTCGCCGGTGACATATTCGGCACCCAACGAGCGGGCCTTGTTCTTGAAGCCGTACATCAGACCGGTATTGTTGAACCAGCCTTCGCCGGACCGGCCGTAGGACGCAAGTTCGATGTCGACGACATTGAGGTGCGGGAAGGCTTCACCGAGTTCATCCCTGTTCCAGAGAACGACATCGGCGCCACATGCCTTTTGCGCTAAGTGATTTTCCCGCAGAATCTCCACCTGCTCCGGCGTACTGGCAAGGAAGAGATAGCCGCCGGAATGGAAGCCGAGATCGGGCTTGTCATCTCCGACCTGCATCATCTCGCCGAAATTGCGGATCACCTCGGACCCGTACTGGCTGATCCTGACGTTGATCGGATTGGAGAACTGCGTGCGGATCGATGACGACGACAGCGATGTCGATGCAGTCAGATAGGTTGGATCCCGCTCCACGACCAGAATGGAGCCTTTGAAGTCCGGATTGGCGGCGAGATAATAGGCTACAGCGGAGCCGATGACCGCTCCGCCGACGATCACCACGTCATAGGCGTCTTTCATTTGGAGACCTCATCGTCAGGATGTCCGAGATCGACGAACCAGCCGCCGAGATAACGTGTGGCGGGCGCCTTGGGGTCATTCGGCGCCGTCCGTCCCTCGACATCGGCGCGAAATCGCTCGGAATTATCCTCCGGCTGAAAACCGATGTGGCCGCTCAGAGAATTGTCCACGGGCTTAACTTTATTATCGGAGATGCCGAAGCTGATTGTATGTCCAATCCGCGGAGCCGTCAGGCTGGCTTCGACGAGGCGCACGCAATCACCGAACGAAAGCCACGACCAAAGCATGCGACGGTCCGCAGGCTCCGGGAACGACGAGAATATGCGCAGGCAGGCGGATTCGATGCCGAACTTGTCCCAGTAGAACCGGCTTAGTGCCTCCACGAAGCATTTCGATACGCCGTAAAGGCTGTCGGGGCGCACCGGCGCGTCGACATCGATATGCGCTTCCAGCTCGTGATAGCCGATGGCGTGAACCGAAGAGGCATAGACGACGCGCTTCACGCCATTCTGCCGGGCGGCTTCGTAGATATTGTAACTGCCCTGAATGTTGGAATCGAGAATGGTCGCCCAGCCCGTCTCAAGCGGCGCGCCGCCAAAATGAACGATGGCGTCGACACCCTCGGCAGCCTTCATCACGGCAGCTGCATCCGAAAGTTCGAATGTCAGCGCTTCCTCGTTGGCGCGGACGTTTTCTACCGCAATGCGATCAGCAAGGCGCAGCGTGTCTGCAAGATGCGCAAGCCCCTTGCGTAACTCGGTGCCGAGCCGTCCGGCCGCACCGGTGATCAGGATGGTCTTGAAGGGTTTTGTCATGGGATCCTTGAGGTCCTGTCTTAGCTTTGCAGTCTGGAAACGGCGGCGGCAATGCGGGCGATAGCATCCTGGAGGATGACTTCAGATGTCGCGGTGGAAATACGGAAGAAGGGCGACAGGCCGTAGGCCGCACCCGGTACGGCCGCGACATGAGCCTCGCGAAGAAGATAGGTCGCAAAGTCGCTGTCATTGGCGATCGTGGCGCCTTCCGGCGTCTTCGCACCCATAAGCGCCGCGCAACCGATATAGGCGTAGAACGCGCCTTCCGGCGGATCGAGCGTCAGGCCTTCGATGGCGGAAATTCCGCGCACGACGAGGTCCCGGCGGCGCTCGAACGCCTCACGGAAGCGGCTGACCTCTTCCTGGGGTCCTTCGAGCGCAGCTTGCGCCGCGATCTGCGCCACCGCCGCAACCGATGTGCAGGACTGGCTCTGCACTGTCGACATCGCCTTGATGAGGTCCTTCGGACCAGCGGCATAACCGACACGCCAGCCGGTCATCGCATAGGCCTTGGAAACGCCGTTGACGATCAGGCTGCGGTCGCGCAGGTCCGGGCAGGCCTTGCCGAAGCTGACGAAACTGCGGCCATCGAAAATGATGTGTTCGTAAATCTCATCGGACATGACGAGAACTTGCGGATGGCGGGCGAGAACGACGCCGAGCGCCTGAAGCTGCTCCTCGCTGTACACTGCGCCGGACGGATTGCCCGGCAGGTTGAGAAACAGCCATTTCGTCTTCGGTGTGATTGCTGCTTCCAGCACCTCGGGCGTCAGGCGAAAGCCGTCTTCGGCGCCGCAAGCCGGTGTCACCGGCACGCCGCCGAAGAGCTTCGCCATTTCCGGATAGGAGACGAAATAGGGAGCGGGAAGAATGACCTCGTCGCCCTCGTTGACGGTCGCCATCAGAGCATTGAAGATGATCTGCTTGGCGCCGTTGGCAACGGCGATCTCGTCGAGGGCAAAATCAAGTCCGTTCTCGCGTTTGAACTTGGCAACGATGGCGCGGCGCAGCTCCGGCGTGCCGGGTGCGGCCGTATAGAGCATCCGGTTTTCACGGGCCGCCTTGAATGCCGCCTCGGTCACATGCGCCGGGGCGGAAAAATCGGGTTCGCCGAGACCAAGATCGATGACATCGACCCCGGTGGCGGCCAGATCCTTGGCTGCCTGTGACACGGCCATCGAGGCCGAAGGTTTTACCGCCGCAAGACGGTCTGCAATCCTCGTCATCATTTCGTCTCCGTCACATAACCCTTGCGGACATCTTCGACCTTCGCCGCTTCGCTGCGCTTTTCCGGATCGCCAAAACCGCCCCCGCCCGGCAAATGCAGGACCAGCCTGCGTCCGGAGGGCACATGCTGCCATCCTTTCGGCCGCAGCAATGTTCCGTCATCCAGCATGGCCTTGCCGGGCTTTCCCGGTTCGCCGCCATCGCGACCCGCCGCCGGTGTCCCGATGCGGTCGAACATGGCGGAGAAGTCGAACTCATGGCCATCGGCCGGCGCGATCTCGATGATCTGACCGAGACCGCCGCGATATTCGCCGTCGCCGGCGGAATCCGGACGCAATTCCTTGCGCCAGACGACAATCGGTCCGGTATGTTCCGTCGCCTCGATCGGCATCGTATGGACACCGGAGGGGAAGGCCGTTGCAGACAGTCCATCAAGGCCCGGCCGCGCGCCCATGCCACCCGAATTGAACATCAGCACCTCGGCGCGCCGTCCCTGTGCACCGGCAACCGGCCGGGCGGAAATATGGATGTTCCATAGCGCTGCGGCGCCTTCGGCGAGGATTTTTCCCGGCAGCGCCTTTGCAAGCGCGCCAAGCACAAGGTCTGGCACCATGTGTCCGATCACGTGCCGAACAGAAACCGGAGCCGGGCGCTCGGCGTTGAGAATATTGATCGGAGAGGAAACATTGAAGACGGCAAGCGAAGCCGCATTGTTGGGAATGTCGGGGGCGACGACGCATTTCAGCGCGTAGCAGGCATAGGCCTTCGTATAGATCAGCGGCACATTGATGCCCCACCGGCTCATCGCGTCCGTGCCGGAAAAATCGACATCGACCGACGTGTTGCTGATCGTTACCTCGGCAGCCAGATTGATCGGCTCGTCGTAACCGTCAGTCAGAAGCTCGTTTTTCCATGCGCCTTTCGGCAGGGCGGCAATCCGCTCCATGATCGCTGTGTGCGTGCGCGCGAGGATGAAAGCGCCAAGCGTTTCGAGATTGGGAAGGCCGATCTCGTCCAGCATTTCGATCAGGCGACGATGGCCGACGTCATTACAGGCCGCTAGCGAGAAGAAGTCGCCAATGACCTGGTTCGGCTCGCGAACATTGAGGCGCAGTATCTTCAGCAGATCCCTGTTCACCTCGCCGCGCTCGGCGAACTTCATGATCGGGATCTGGATACCTTCCTCATAAACCGACTTGCCATCGGCGCCAAAACCACGACCGCCGACATCGACGACATGCGCCGTGCAGGCGAAGAAGCCGATCAGTTCTTCTCCCTTGAAAGAAGGAGAAACCATGGTGATATCGTGAAGATGGCCGGTGCCCTTCCAGGGATCGTTGGTGACGTAGGTGTCACCCGGATACATCTCGTCGCGCGGAATTTCCGCGATGAAGTGCAGCACGGCCTCGGCCATCGTGTTGACATGGCCCGGCGTGCCGGTCACGGCCTGCGCCAGCATTTCACCCTTTGCGTTGTAGACACCGGCGGAAAGGTCGCCTGCCTCGCGCACCGAGGTCGAAAAAGCGGTGCGCAGCAGCGTCATCGCCTGTTCTTCGACGACGGAGATCAGCCGGTTCCACATCACCTGCATGCGGATTTCGTCAAGCTGGCTCATGGATTACAGTTCCTTTCGGATCAGAAGGATGGTGCCGTCGCTCTGGACGATGGCGTCAAACGGCGAGGTGACGATGGTCGAGGTTTCACGCTCGACGATAACCGCCGGACCGGTAACACGCTCGCCGACCCTGATCGTCGAGCGTTCCACGATAGCTGTTTTAAGGGGTGCTCCCGCGGCTGGATCGAACACATCGCGCGTGACGGGGGTGTCAATCGAGCTGCCGGCGGAGATCAGCGCATGGCGCTCACTACCGGGGCGCACATCCTGCGCCTTGACGGAGAATGTGACGAATTCGATTTCGGGCCCCTCCACTGCCCGGCCGAAGAACTGGGCATAGCGCGCCCTGAAATTCTTCTCGATCATGGCGCGGTCGGAAGCCTGGAAATGACGATCCGGCAGGCTGACCGGAATTTCCCAACCCTGGCCGCGATAGCGCATGAACGCCACCACCTCGCGGCTGATCTTGCCAGCTGTGCCTGCGCGCACGAAACCCTCGGCGGTCTCCTTGAGGTCGTCCAGCAGCGTGTTGAGCCGGGCGGTATCGAAGGCCGCCAGGCCCATGATTTGCGAACCGACCGCCTCATAACCGAAGGGAGCCTTCAGGAAGCCGATCGCCGACCCGACACCGGCGCCCTGCGGGATGAGGCAGCGGTCGACGCCGAGCTTTTCGCAGAGCCGCGCGGCGTGCAGGGGTGCGGCACCGCCAAAGGCGATCATGGTGTTTTCCGAGATGTTCTTGCCGTTTTCAACCGCATGGACGCGGGCGGCATTGGCCATATTCTCATCCACCACCTCAACGATACCGAAAGCAGCCGAAAGCGGATCGAGCCTGAGCTTGTCGCCGACGTCGCGGGCTATCGCGGCGGACGCCTTCGCGGTTGACAGCTTGATCTTGCCGCCGGCGAAATTGTCGGGATCGAGCTTGCCGAGAACAAGGTCGGCATCCGTGATTGCCGGCCGCTCGCCCCCGCGCTGGTAACAGGCGGGACCCGGCTCGGACGCGGCCGATTCAGGCCCCGCCTGAATGCGTCCCATGGCATCGACCCAGGCGATCGAGCCGCCGCCAGCGCCGATCTCGATCATTTCAATGACCGGGATGGAGATCGGCATGCCTGATCCCTTGCAGAATCGGTAGGTGCGCGCGACCTCAAACGTCCGGGCGGTCTGCGGCTGGAAATCCTCGATGAGGCAGATCTTTGCCGTCGTCCCGCCCATGTCGTAGGAGACCACCCGCTGAAGATCGAAGCGGCGCGCCACATCCGCTGCGAAAATCGCACCGCCGGCCGGACCGGATTCGACCAGGCGCACGGGAAATTCGGCCGCCGTCTCTACCGAGACGAGGCCGCCGCCGGAATGGATCATGAAGACCGGGCAGGAGGCGCCCATTTCCTTAAGGCGGACCTGGAGACGATTGAGATAGTCGGCCATTTGCGGGCGCACATAGGCGTTTGCACAAACAGTATTGAACCGTTCGAACTCGCGCATCTGCGGCGAGACCTCGCTGGAGATCGAGATCGGCAGATCGAGTGTTCGGGCGAGAATTTCGCGGGCGCGGCGTTCATGGTCCGGGTTCATGTAGGAATGAATGAAGCCGATGGCGACGGCGCCGAAATCTTCCGCGGCGATCCGTCTGGCGATTTCCTCCAGCGCCTGCTCGTCCAGCGACTGAAGTTCCGTACCCTGCGCCGAGATGCGGCCCTTGACCGGGAACCGGTCTTCCCGTGGAATCAGCGGTTTGGGCAGAACGAGATCGAGATCATATTGCTCGAAGCGGTTCTCCGTACGCATCTCGATAACGTCGCGAAAACCCTCGGTCGTCACCAGCGCGGTGCGCGCGCCACGACGCTCGATCAACGCGTTGGTGGCAAGCGTTGTACCGTGAATGATCAGCTCGATCTGCGAAATGGCGATACCAGCATCGCGGATGACGATGTCGATACCGTCCAGAATGGCCTGTTCGGGCGCTGCATAATTGGTCAGAACCTTGGTCGAATACAGCGTTCCCCGCACGTCGAGAGCGATATCGGTGAACGTACCGCCGATATCTGCGCCGAGGCGGATGTCGTTTCCGATGGTCATGCGTTTTCCTTCTTGGCAAGCGCGGCCTGGCGCATTTCGGAAAGGGTCTGTCTCGGTGTCAAAGCTTCCGGCGAGATATCAAGATCGAGAAGCGCACCGGTTCTGGAGGAAAGCGCACGCTCGAAAGCTTCTGCGAAGTCAGCCGTCGCCGTCACCCGCTCGGCATGGAAACCATATGCTTTGGCAAGAGCGACAAAATCCGGATTGACCATTTCGGTTCCCGAGACGCGGGCCGGATAATGGCGCTCCTGATGGGCGCGGATCGTGCCGTATATGCCGTTGTTCAGCAGAAGGATGATCGGCTGTGCTCCGTGTTGCAGGGCCGTTGCAAGCTCCTGGCAGTTCATCTGGAAATCGCCGTCACCGGCAAAGCAGACGACTGTGCGCTCCGGGAAGGCAACCTTGGCGGCAATGGCTGCCGGTACGCCATAGCCCATCGCACCGGATTGCGGGGCGAGAAGCCGGGCCCTCTGGCCGAACCTGAAGAACTTGTTCGGCCAGACGGTGAAGTTGCCCGCGCCATTCGTCAGGATGACGTCTTCCGGCAAGACCTCGTTGAGATAAGCGGTGACTTTGCCCATATCGACCGGCGACGGCAGACCCTTGAGGTGAAACCCTGCCTCGTAAGCAGCGCGGCCCTTCTTTCGCCACTCGGCCCATGGCCCCTTGACCGGTTCGAGCGCCGAGAGCGCTTCGGCAAAGGCATTCGGGCCGGCGTGGATACCGAGTTCAGGCTGGTAGATCTTGCCGATCTCCAGATCGGAACCGTGCACGTGGATGATGCGCTGACGCGGCTGCGGGACGTCGAACAGCGTATAACCATCGGTGGAGTTTTCACCGAAGCGGTTATTGATCGCGAGGATCACATCCGCATCGCGCAGCAGTTCCTTCACCGATGCAACCATACCCACTCCGGCTTCGCCGCAGAAAGTGACGGAAGCGTTGTCATACTGGTCCTGATAGCGAAACACAGAAACGACCGGGATATCGGATGCTTCCGCAAAAGCCTGAAGGCGCTTGGCCGAACCTTCCTTCCAGTTACAGCCACCATAAAGAATGACGGGACGCCTGGCCTGCGACAGCAGCGTCGCAAGGCGCTGCATGGCAAATTCCGAAGGCGCGGCCTCGATGATTTCGGCCGGGCCGGAAAGCGGCGCCTTTTCCGTCATTGACGTCAGCATGTCTTCCGGCAGGGCGATGACAACCGGGCCGGGACGGCCGGTAACTGCCATCGTCCAGGCGCGGGCGACGATTTCGGGAATGCGCTCGACCTGATCGATCTCGACGGCCCATTTCGCCACCGTTCCAAACGTGGCCTTGTAGTCCACTTCCTGAAAGGCTTCCCTGCCCTTCATGTCGGTGCCGACCTGGCCGACGAACAGGATCATCGGCGAGGAATCCTGCATGGCGGTGTGAACGCCGATCGAGGCATTGGTGGCGCCCGGGCCACGGGTGACGAAGCAGATGCCGGGCTGCCCGGTCAGCTTGCCATAGGCGGCAGCCATGAAAGAGGCGCCCCCTTCATTGCGACACACGACATAGTCGAGCCTGCCGACCGTATCATGCAATGCGTCCAGCACGGCAAGATAACTCTCTCCCGGCACTCCGAAGCCTTTGCGCACACCGAGCGCCAACAGGCATTCGACCAAAAGCTGCCCACCATTACGTAACATTGCGCGTTCCCTGATGATTGTGAGCGTCGGCTTTGTAGCGTAAAGGCGCCAGACCGACGGTTTCCAGATGTTCGAGAATAGAGGCGACCAGCGAATGAAACGGAGGTTTTTCGCAAATGATCGACTGGGCAGTAATGCCGACGTCGGCCAGTTCGCCTTGAAGGGCGTCCACAAATGCATCATTCGCGCCGGCTACGCTTCGCTCCAGGATCGACGGGCTTTCGCCGGAGTGAGGCGAAACCACAAACAGAGCGCCAAGCCCCTGCTCCTTCATCGCCGGCAGGACCAACCGCGTCAGGTGAAACATTGCGGAGAGGTTCACTTCGAGAGCCATGTCTATGTCGGCTTCCTGAAGCTTCTCAAAAGCCTTTTCGGTGGGCCACCGCAATGCGGCGTGCACGACGATATCGGGTTTCATACCCTCGACGATCACCCGCACCGCTTCACGATCGGTCAGATCGATCGCCATGGGAAGCACGCCGAAATCGCTGCGAAGCTCTTCCAGAACCAGCCTGTCGCGCCCAAGGGCGCAAGTTTCATAGCCGGCACAGGCAAGTGCCGCCGCCACCGCACGGCCCGCCCCCCTTGTTGCTCCTGTTACAAGTGCCCTCGACATCGATCACCCTCATATTTGCAAAGATGATGACCACATCGCCGCACCGGCGAAATCAAGAAAATGAAAAACTTCGACAAGTAATGCTTGTTGCTGCGAGCATCCCTACTCCTGAAATTTGACCATCGTACCGCCGCCGGTCGCCTGGTCTGTCGGGAAAACCTCGATGCGTGCGACATCGACAAATACCGGAAGCTCAATCGCGCTGACGATGATCGATGAAACATGCTCCGGCTGAACAGGACGATAGCCGTCATAAAGCAGCGTGCGGGCAGAGTTTCCTGCCATTGCCGTCCGATAGAGGTCCGTTTGGACCCGTCCCGGCACCACTTCGGTTACCCTGACAGACGTCCCCAGAAGATCGCATCGCAGGTTGTCACAGAAGAGGCTGAGACCCGCCTTCGATGGGCCGTAGGCGCCCATGTTCGGATATGGCGCCTGACCACCGCTCGAGCCGATGTAAACCAGATGACCGCGCTTGCGTTCAACCATGCCCGGCAGGAGCGCCCGTGTGAGATGCATCGGCGCCTTGAGATTGACATCGATCATCGCGTCGATCTCGGCGGGATCGATCTCGTGGAACGTCGCACGGGTGGAGAGGATGCCCGCATTGTTGACAAGAACGTCGATCTCTACGCCCTTGACGGCATCTGCGATCCTCTCAGTCTCCCGCACATCCGCCTGAACCGCGATGACACCTTTTTCAGAGGACAGTTCATCGAGCTGTTCCCGGTTACGGCCGATTGCATAGACCGTCAGGCCGCGCCGGGCGAGTTCAAGCACTGTGGCCTTGCCGATGCCGCTGGTCGCCCCTGTGACGACGGCGTTGCGGTAGATGTCAAACATAGATGTAGCCCCCGCTGATGACGACGTTCTCGCCAGTCGCGTAGGTATTGCGGCTTGACGCCATCATGACGATCCATTCGGCCATTTCGACAGGCTCGGCGGCGCGACCCAACGCACTCGCCTTCGCAAGCTCGGGAAGAAAGCCGAGTTCCTTGGCGCGATCGGTGGCAAAACCCGCAGGTGCAACGGAATTGACGAGGATCTGATCTTTTGCGACTTCCGCGGCGAAGGATTTGGTGAGGCTGACGACTGCCGCTTTTGTTGCGGCATAGTGAGCGTTTTGAGGGTGCGCTTTAAAAGCATCGACAGACGTCACGTTGACAATACGGCCGGTCACTTCCGGCGCATTGACATGCTGGCGCATATGAAGAATGGCCGCCACCATCATATGATACGTGCCCTTGACGTTGATGGCGTTTTCCAGATCCCATTCCTCGTCGGTGATTTCAAGGATCGGCTTGCGAGGATAGATCGCCGCACTGTTGATCAGGCAATGCACCCTGCCCAGCCTCTCCGCAATCTCGTTGAAGCCCCGGTGAGCGGTCTCAGATCTGGCGATATCAGCAACCGACGTTGCGACTTCCACACCGAGGGCCCGCAAAGTCTCCGCCGAAGACGCGAGCAATTCCGCATTTCTATCGATGAGGCCAATCCTGGCAACGCCGTGAGACGCCATGAGCTTTGCCGTCGTCAGGCCGAGACCCGAAGCTCCGCCAACGATGACTGCTGTTTGATCTTTCACGTTCCACCTCTCTATTTCAGTTGCGCCGCCTTATTTGTATGTTATCACTTATATGCCAAGTTAATCCAACCTCAAGTAAATTTTTCTGCGAAAACCCATGATCCCAAGGCTGCAGACGAGTGACGCCCCTCTTGCCGATACCGCCGGTTTTTTTGAACGTCTCGTAGAGGCAGGGTTTTCCGGCGACGCCGATGCCGGTGCTGCATCGCGCACCGTTTTCTCGACGGACAATTCCATCTACCAGGTGGAGCCGTCGGCCGTGGTGTTTCCCAAGGATGTCGAGGACATAAAAATCCTCATGCGCGTCCTTTCCGAAACACGCTTCGAAAAAATGCAGGTCGTCGCACGCGGGGGCGGCACGGGAACGAATGGCCAGTCTCTGACAACCGGGCTCGTCGTTGACTGTTCGCGGCACATGAACAGGATACTCGAAATCGACCCGGCGCGCAGGATCGCACGCGTGGAGGCCGGCGTCGTCAAGGACCAACTCAACGTCGCGCTCAGGGAACACGGCCTTTTCTTCGCTCCGGAACTGTCCACATCCAATCGAGCGACAATCGGCGGCATGGTATCGACCGATGCGTGCGGTCAGGGTTCATGCCTCTACGGGAAAACGAGCAATCATGTCCTCGGGCTTAGAGTGATCCTGAGTGACGCAACCGACTGGTGGTCCCACCCGCTCGATGACGCTTCGCTCGCCAAAATCATGGCCCGCACGGATCGCATTGGGCAGATCCATCGTACAATCGACCGCATCGCGCGGGATGACGGCGCCAGAATCGCAGAGGTTTTCCCCCGGCTCAACCGGTACATGACGGGATACGACCTGGCGCATATCCGTCGCGACGACGGACGCTTCGATCTCAATGCCGTCCTCTGCGGATCCGAGGGCACGCTGGCTGTCATCGCCGAAATCGAACTCAACCTGCTGCCAATTCCAGAGCATTCGGCGCTCGTGAATGTTCGTTATGCCGATTTCAACGCCGCCCTGGAAGACGCCCGGCGCCTCACCGAGCTTAACGTGGCCTCTGTCGAGACCATCGACGAAAAGGTGCTGGGCTTGGCGAAAGGCGACATTGTCTGGAGCAGCATTGCCAGATTTTTCCCCGATGATGGAGAGCATTCAACAAACGGCATCAATATCGTTGAGGTGCTGGCCGACAACCCGGCGGAGTTGCGCCTGAAAGTCGAGGCCGTGACGTCTGCATTGCAGGGTGAGGCCGAAATTCGCAGCAAGGGCCACACCATCGCTTCGGCTGCTGCCGATATCGAGGCGATCTGGAACATGCGCAAGCGGGCCGTTGGCCTTCTGGGCAATGTGGATGGGCCGGTTCGTCCCGTTGCGTTCGTCGAAGACACAGCGGTTCCTCCGGCCAACCTCGCCGCCTACATCAGGGAGTTTCGTGCGCTGCTCGATGGAGCCGGCCTTTCCTACGGCATGTTCGGCCACGTCGACGCCGGGGTCCTTCACGTTCGCCCAGCCCTTGACCTGACGCGCAAAGACCATGTGCCGCTTATTCGCGAGATTACCGACGCCGTCGTTGCCCTCACGCGCAAGCATGGCGGCGTTCTTTGGGGCGAACACGGAAAGGGCGTCAGATCCGAATATGTTCCCGAGTTCTTCGGCGACCTTTACCCGCGTCTGCAGGAAATCAAACGGGCGTTCGATCCGGCCAACCGCCTCAATCCCGGCAAGATTGCAACGCCTGACAATGAACCGCTTATGAAGATCGACGACGTGCCCCTGCGGGGCTCCGTTGACAGGGAGATTGGCAATAACATCCGCGCCGCCTTCGACAATGCCGCATATTGCAATGGAAACGGGGCCTGCTTCGATTTCGATGCGACGAGCCCGATGTGTCCGTCCTACAAAGCGACCCGGAACCGTATCTACTCACCGAAGGGCCGTGCTGCATTGATGCGTGAATGGCTGCGGCTTCTCGCCGAACGGGGCGTCGACCCGAGGAGGGAAGCTGAAAGACTAAGCAAATCTGGAAAGGCGCTGGCATTTGTCAGGCGCACGTTCAACACACTCAATCCGGCCAATCGTTCCGACTTCTCGCATGAAGTGCGGGAAGCCATGGATACCTGTCTTGCCTGTAAGGCATGCGCGGGCCAGTGCCCGGTAAAGGTCAACGTGCCCGCTTTCCGCTCGAAGTTTCTGAACCTTTATTACGGCCGGTACCTGCGGCCTTTGAAGGATCCGCTGGTCGCCAGCATCGAGAACACCCTGCCGCTCATGGCCAGGTTTGGCTCGCTTTATAATCTGCTGGTTTGCAGTTCACCCGGCCGGGCCGTTATGAGGCTGGCAGGTCTCACAGCGCTTCCCGGCCTGGCGTCCTCACCGCTCCCGCGCCTGGCAGCGCGTATGGGGGTCGAAATCGCAAGGCCGGACAGGATCGAGTCGTTGCCTCCGGATCAACGAGAACGCGTCGTCATTTTCGTGCCTGACGCCTTCACAGCCCATTTTGATCCGTCCGTGGGCGTTGCCGCGATAGAGGTTGCGCGATTGCTCGACTTGATCCCGTTCGTCGCACCGCCCCTGACGAACGGCAAGGCGCTGCATGTCCACGGTTACCTCGACCGCTTCAGAAAGGCAGCTTCGAAAACCTCGGGCGAGCTTCAACGGCTTGCGGCAACCGGCGTTCCATTGGTTGGTCTCGATCCGTCCATGACGCTCGCTTTCCGCAGCGAATACAGGGAGCTGAATGGTGGAAACACGTCAACGCATGTGCTCCTTCCACAGGAATGGTTGGCGGATGTCACCAAGCTGAAAGATACGGCGGGAGTGACCCGGAGTGGCCGGCAATTCAGACTGTTGCCGCACTGCACGGAGCGCACCAATGCGCCCTCCTCGTCGATGCAGTGGAAAACGATTTTCAACGCCTTCGGCATGGATCTGCAAATCGCAAACACAGGCTGCTGCGGGATGGCGGGAACCTTCGGACATGAAGTGCGCAACCGCGACATATCCGAAAAACTATATGGGATGAGCTGGTCTGCCGAAGTCGCGCGCTCCGACGATATGGTTACAATGGCAACGGGCTATTCATGCCGCTCTCAGGTGAAGGAAATCGATCGGAGGCGGCTCCCGCATCCCCTGGAGACGCTGTCGGATGCCTTAAAAACGATGCGTCGCAAAGTGGAATGATATGTGATATGTGTTAAATTTAACCGATAGGTGAGCAGGGGCATCCATTGTCGATCATTACGCAGCGCGGCAATCTGGCGGAAATCGTTGTTGCAAAGCTCAACGAGCGCATCGACTCAGGCCTTTATTCCGCAGGAGAAAAGATACCATCCAGCGCCCAGCTTTGCGAGGAGTTCGGCGTATCGCGCACGGTCATTCGCGAAGCGCTTATGTCGCTCAAAGTTTCCGGCAGGGTCATAGCACGCCAGGGCGCAGGCGTGTTTGTCACAGACAAAGACGCAAAGACACTGAACTTTGAGATCAGCCGGATAGAAGACATTCGTTCAGCAATGCAGATTCTCGAATTGCGGCTTGGCGTCGAAATGCAGGCGGCAGCTCTCGCTGCAACGCGCCGAAGTCCGGAGGCGCTGGCAGAGATCGCACGAGCCTACGATCACCTTGAGGCACTTGAAACTGAAAGCGCTGAAATCGAGGCTCGCGCCGATTTCGAATTCCACCTTGCGATTGCGCGGGCCACACGCAATCCGCACTTTCCAAGCTTTCTGGAAGCGGTGATGGAGAATATCAACTTCGAACTGGTGTTCAAACATCGCCAGTCATCGCGCGCCTACCAGACCTATCTCAAAAAAATCAACAAAGAGCACGCGTCCATATTGTCCGCCATCACTCAGGGCGACGCCAAAGGCGCCAAGAATGCAATCGCAGCCCATCTTGAGGAAAGCCTCAATCGATATCGTGCATTGCTGGACGAGCCGGCAAGCAGCGAAGCTGCGGAGTAATTGGGGCGAGGCGTGTTTCTGGATAGCCAAACCAAAGAGGACTGGGTCAAAGAACGACTCGGCCAACTCGAGGCTGCGAAGCTCTTGCCCGGCTCGAGAGACTGACGGAAAACTTACTGGCCAAAAGCATCGAAGGCGAAGAGCATCCCTAGAAACGGCAGCAAACCTTTTGTGCGACGCAGCCCCGCGAGCCGTTGAAGGCCGAGTTCATTGGAGGGAGATCGAACGCTCGCTGGATAGATACAGCGTCATACAAAGTTTGAGTTGACCCTCCTGGACGGTGAGGCGACACTTGAAAGCCGAAACAGGGGGGAAACGATGGATAAGCCACAACGATGGCGCCATATGGCAAGCGCGCCGAAAAACGGAGATCGGATTCTCATCACGATACGGTCGTCCGAACAAGGGCCGTCCCAGGTAGACCTTGCGTATTGGTCGAAGGGCGACCAGTACGGTTCAGAAGGCTGGCGTGCCTCGGACTCTTCGCCGGGGCGGATCATCGAATACTCGGAGCCGGAGTTGAAGTGCTGGATGCCTATGCCCTCAGCCAATATCGATGGCCTTATGATGCCCGCTCCCTGGGAAGGCGAGGACGCCCGGGAGCTTGATGGGTCTGGGATCTGAGGTTTCCTTCGGACAAACGAACGTCGTCGGCATCAAAATGAAAGCATTGCTTCCCGCCATACATGCCGAATGATGTCGGCCTGCTTTCCGCGAAACGTATCGTGGCCATAGACGGTCTTGAGAATATGTAAGGGATCAGCCGTCACGGCGGTTTTATCCGAGAGGAACCCGAAGCACGCATCCCATATGGAGTTCCTCACGAATAAGGATGGCCGAGGTCTTCGGGCCGTGCCGCAGCGTCGATTATCTGCTCTGCGAAACGGGGCCGAAGACGTCGGTCCTCTCATCTGGTTCGACAACCAATATAACAACCGCTCAACGGGTCCTTAGAAAACGATAACCCTCATTGAAATCATTGGTATATATTCGGTCCGTCGCCACAAAGGGCACAGTCCGGCGATAGTCTTCAAACAGCGCTTTTGTTCCCGCTCCCAACTGCCCGGGTTTACGTAGATCAACGGCTTGCGCGGCATGTAACAACTGTATCGAGGACATCCAGTAGAGATTATCCAGAATTCGGCCGAGATTGGCGACCGAAAGCGGTGCGTGGCTGTCCAGATCCTCGATATTTCCTGCCATTGCGATCGAGCCGACGGGAGCCTGCGCGCCGATCTGCTGGTTTTCGGCCAGAAGCGCGACGAGCGGTTTCTGGATCGCGCCAAACGCATGCCCTTGATTGGTTTCAGCAGCAAGGAACCGCGAAAGATGCGTCATATCTGGATTTTCGAAGCGGATCGTCTGCATCGTAATGGCCTGTGACAGACGCACCAGCGCCGTGTTCAGAGCCTCAACCCTTGAGGCCACCGGCAGCATCTCAAAACCCGCACTCGGATAGATCGCTCCCGATACTTCGCCCTCGATAAAATATTGGGAGACCTGTCCGGAAGCCTTGTCGTCTAAGGCTCCCGCAACCACGCCCGGATTGTCATCACTGTGATTGATCTGGATTTCCAGCGCCTTGGTCAAATCCTGCGTTGCTATTTCGGCTCCGCCAAGCACATAGGCCATGGTGCGATAAGACAGCGGGTCCTGCAGTGCCCGGTCCTTCGCGGGTGACCAGAGATAGCTGCCGTCAAGGGCAGAGCGAACCATCAGTGCCCCGAATGTGTTTTCGGCAAAGGGACGCAGCTCGTTCGTGGCTGCGAGGAAAGGGGCGACATTGCCGTTAAAACCTTCCAGTGCCAAACCAAAGACAACGGCTTCCTTCTCGAGATAACCCGCCGTATCGTGCGCCAGCAGGGCAGCCTGCCCGGCGGTCAGCGCATTCGTGCTGAGGATCGAAAGGAAATCCTTGCCAACCGGCTCGAGCGGAGCGATGCCGGCCTCTGCCAGGGCGCGCGCTGCGGGAATGCGGTTGCCTTTCATGAAGACTTCCCCCTCGCCGACCATCGCCAGACCGATATGGGAGGCAAGGGTGATATCCGCCTCGCCAACAGAACCGCGTGAAGGAACGACCGGGGTGATCCCCTGCTCCAGAAACTGTCGATACATTTCCGCGACAGCGCTCTGAACGCCGGTTCGGCCGGTTGCAATCTGGTTTAGACGGATCGCCATGCCCGCCCTCACGGCCTCGACCGCCATCGGCTCGCCCACGCCCGCGCCATGCGCGCGCAGGGATGTCGAATTGAAAGCGCGTGACAGTTTCAGCAGATCGTCGTCCAGCACGCGCTTGCCGTCCTTCATCGCGAAAACTGGGCGATCCTTGTTCCAGCCAACGCCGACCGTCAGGCCGTAGACCGCCTTGCCTTGCAGGGCGGCCTCCATCACCAGATCAAAGCCTTCGGCGATCCGTTTGCCCGCGCTCTCGGTGAGAGTAATTTTGGCGCTGTCGTCCCGCGCCAGGCCGACGACCTGTTCCACGGTCAGGTTTTGACCGTCGATGGACCAATGTTCCGCCCGTGCGTTTGAAGCAGCAAGCCCGGCGATCGCAAAAGCTGTGACAATGGAGAAGCGATGAATAGTCCCGTTTTTAACAGACATGATGTTCCCTTGAGTTGGTTATTATTATGCCGTCATGTTTGCAGCACTGTCCGGCGTCGAAACGGCTTCGCTTCAACTGGAAATTTCCAGACATGACGGGTGGAGCAATGGGGAGCTGGGCCTTGAGTGGCCCATCTCCTTCAGTTCGTGGAATACGGCTTCGGCAGGATCAGGACCGCTATCAGCGATATGAACGCCGCGGCCATGACGTAAAATCCGGGCCCGTGATAACCGATACCCGTGCTGCCAAGCCAGGTCAGCGTCGCCGGGGCAAATCCTCCGAAGATCGTCACGGCGGCATTGTAGGCCAATGACATGCCGGTGGTGCGGATATTCGTCGGGAAAACCTCAGACAGGGTTGCGGGTGCGACCCCGACATATCCCGAGACCATGATGCAGAAGAGGCTTTGCACGATGATGAGCGTCGTCAGCGTTGGCGAAGATTGCAGCCACCAGATCAGGGGATAGACAGCGACCAGCATGGCGCCGGCGGCAATGGCGAGCATCAAGCGCCGACCGATCCTGTCCGAAATGCTGCCGGCGCTGACGCAACCGACGGCAAGGAAGACGTTACCAATCAGCGATGCCGTAAACGCCTCCGAAGGGCTGAAACCGAAAGCACGCTGAACGAAGATCGGCATGTAGATGATCAGCACATAGACGCAAACCGCCCACAGGATCGAGAAAGCGAAGCCTTTGATCAGATGGCCGAAATAGTCCGAGAAGACGAGCTTGAGGGGTGTTTTGGCGGACTGGTTCTCGAGACTTGCCTGTTCGGCCTGAAAAGCCGGCGTTTCGTCCAGTGTCTTGCGCAGCCACAGGCCCACCGGCGCGATCAATACGCCAATGAAGAACGGAATCCGCCAGCCCCAGTCTCCGATCTCCTGCTCCGTCAGAAGCGAGGTGACCGCAAAGGCGACGAGTGCACCCATGATGTTGGAAATCGCCATGCTTGCCTGGAGCCAGGAAGCATATTTGCCTTTTTTGTCGGCGGGCGCATGTTCGACAAGAAAGGCGGCTGCTCCGCCGATTTCTCCACCCGCGGAGAAGCCCTGAAGCACTCGTCCGGCAAGGATCATGAGCGGCGCTCCCACACCGATCGCGGCATAGGTCGGCGCCACCGCGATCAGCAGGGTACCCGCCGCCATGATCATGATGGTCAGGAACAGTGCGGCCTTTCGGCCGGCCTTGTCGCCATAGACCCCGATCACGATGGCTCCCAGGGGGCGGATCACGAAGCCTAGCCCAAAGGCGAGGAAGGCTTTCACGAGTTCGACCGTGTGATCGCCGCCGGGAAAGAAATTATGGGCGATATAGATGGCAAACAGCGCATAGACGGTGAAGTCATACCATTCCAGGGCATTGCCTATCGATGCCGCGGCAACGGCGCGCTCCGGTGATGACCGTCTGGCCGGTGTCACTGACAAATTTTGATATGTTTTTTCCATTATTGTCCCCTCTTGGCCTGCCGGCGACGGCAGGCGGTGTTGATTGGTGATCGTAATTTTCCGCCGCTCATGGCGATTGATGGCGTCTCCTCGCTTTGACCCGTCAGATCTGCACGTGATTTATGCCCTTGCTGGCAATTTCATCCTGTGCCTCGGCATAGCCCGCATCCGCGTAACGGATGACGCCGAGTCCCGTATCGTTATCGAGCGATTGCGAGAGCCGGTCGTCAGCCGCATTGGTGCCATCAGCGACGATCGTGACCCCTGCCGAGGTCATGAAACCCGCATAACCCCCGCCGCCGGAATGAAGTGCGACAAGGTCGGCGCGCGAAGCGCAGAGCAACATCGCGTCAAGAAGCGGCCAGTCGGCAATGGCGTCCGAGCCGTCAAGCATGTTCTCCGTCATGATGTTCGGATGCGCCATGCCCGCTGAATCGAGGTGATCGCGAGAGAAGGCAACCGGCCCCTTCAATTCGCCCGAAGCGACCAGACCATTGACCCGCCGTGCGAGTGCGCTTCGTTCGCCATGGCCGAGCCAGGCGATGCGCGCCGGCAGCCCCTCGAACGGAACGTACTTGCGCGCCAGCGAAATCCAGTTGGTAACAATCTTGTTGTCCGGAAACATCTCCAGCACCAGCTCGTCTATCCGCCCAATGTCCGAGGCCTCGCCCGACAGGGCCATCCAGCGGAAGGGACCAATCGCCCGGCAGAACAGCGGGCGCAGATAAGCTTCGGTGAAGACCGGAATGTCGAAGGCGTCAGCAACGCCACCGGCCTGCGCCTGCGTGCGGATCAGGTTGCCATTGTCGAAAACCTCCGAGCCGGCCCGCTGGAATGCCAGCATGGCTGTTACCTGTTTGGCAATCGACACCCTGCCGGCCTCGATCAGTTCATCCGGATTCTGGCTGCGCAGGCGGCGTACCCGTTCCAGATCGTAACCGATTGGAATATAGCCATAAACAAGATCATGGGCGGAGGTCTGGTCGGTCACGATATCCGGGATGATCCCGCGCGCAGCTATTTCGGGATAGATTTCCGCTGCATTGCCGACAAGTCCGACGGACAGCGCCTCACCCTTTGCGCGTGCCTCTTCAATCCGTGCCAGTGCGCTATCGAGATCATCGGCAATCTCGTCCAGATAGCCGATATCCTTGCGGGTGCGGGCCCGTTCCGGATTGATCTCTATGCACAGGATGGCCGCGCCTGCCATGCGACCGGCAAGCGGCTGCGCTCCTCCCATCCCACCAAGGCCCGCGGTCAGTACGAAACGCCCGTTGAGCGTGCCACCGAAGCGGCGTTCGGCAATGCGCATGAAGATTTCATAGGTACCCTGAATGACGCCCTGCGAGCCGATATATTGCCATGCCCCCGCAGTCAGGCCGCCCCAGCATATGAGGCCCTTGCGTTCGAGAGCATAAAAATTCTCGGCCTTGGCCCATTGGCCGACCATGTTGCAATTGGCCATGATGACCATCGGGGCCTCGGTCGAAGTCTTCATCAAGCCGACCGGCTTTCCCGACTGGATGACGAGCGTCTGATCCTCATCCATGGTGGTCAATGCACGCACGATGGCATCATATGCGGCCTTGTTGCGCGCCGCCTTCCCGAGCGCGGCATAGACAACGAGGTTTTCCGGGTCTTCACCCACAGCCAGCACGTTTTCCATAAGGCGCAGCAGGGCTTCCTGCCGCCAGCCCTTCGCTCGAAGGTCCGGGCCTGAAGGGATCGGGAAGCCGGGATTGCGGGGATTCTCTCTCGGCATCTTCAGGCCTCCAATGCGTAGTTGGTCAGGTTGATACCCATGACCTTTTCGGGGTGGACATAGATCGCCGGGTCCATCAGACCCGCGCCGATCGGAATGAGGGTCTTCGGGACATGCAGCAGGTGGATCTTCATGCCGACCTTCAGCTCGCCGACAGACAGCGGCTCGATCTCCTGCGACAACGTGGTGATGACATCCGGAAAGGTTGCGAGACGACGGCCATCTACCGCATCGACCGCCATGTATTCGTTCATCACATGCAGGGTCAGCGCCGCATCGCCCCTGCCGATGGTGACCGTACCGACGTCGAAAGCCTCATTCGTATAAACGACATCCTTCGCGGTGATCTCTCCTTCAATCATGATCCTGCCGCCCGTGGTCGCAAGGATCGCGTCGAGGACCGCCGCATGCCCTCGAGGCTCGGCGGCGAGGATTGCGTGACCAAGCTCCAGCGCCTTGGAGATTCCGCCGAGCGCCGCATTTTTCGCGACGTAGCCAGCACGAACCGGATTGCGGGCCGAGGCGATGAAACCGCCCGACATGTCGGAGGCCGTGCGCAGAATGGGAGAGATGCGGCCGGTTGCGCCACGCGTTACGAGTTCGATATAGCGATTCTGGTCGCGATTTCCGCCAACGGCGGTCTGGATCGACTGGTCCGGTTTTCCGGCCATGCCGATTGCCCCCATGTCGCCGGTGGGATGGGCGCGCATGTCACCCACCGCGTCCAGCACCTTGCAGCCAAGGATAGCCGAAGGCAGCCATGCGTTGAGGGTCGAGGACTTGCCGTTCTGCCCGATCATCAGGGCCGCGACCTTCGCACCAAGTTCATCCTGCAAAAGCTGCACGGCCTTGACATAATCCACGCCCCGCATTTCCCAGGGCGTCGTGGAAGCCGGCGCACCGATGGCGGCAGCCGTCGCCACCCAGTCATCTTCGTTCAATTCGTCGATGGAGACGAGTTCCGGCGCACCGGCGTTCACCGCGGCATAGCCCAGCATCCGTCCATGATGGACCCAGCCGCCACCGCCGGCCGCATAGACCGCGCCTCCCCGCACCGCAGGTTCCACATCCTTCTCCGTCAGAATTCTGGCCACTTTCAGCCCTCCCTTTTTCTGTCCAATTCCATAATCGTGTTTGCCAGAACCTCAGCCGCCAAAGCGAGATCGGCCGCATCCGCCCACTCTTCCGGGCAATGGGAACGGCCGTCGCGGCAAGGGACGAAGAGCATCGCCGAAGGACACAGCCGTGTCATGAATGCCGCGTCATGGCCTGCACCCGACACCATCTTTCGATAGGGCGTGTCCAGCCCGTCGGCGGCCTTTGCCAGCATCTCTTGCAATCCATCATCCATCTGCATGCCGGGATTGGCGGAAATCAGCCGCGCCTCAATCGTGTTTTCGCCGTCCGCGTCAAGTCCCGTCAGCCAGGATACGAATGCTTCCTTGTCCTCGGCCCGCTCGGCGCGGATATCGACCAGCATGCGGACCCGGCCTGGCACCACATTGGCGGCGTTGGGGGAGATTTCGAACTCGCCCACAGTTGCGGTGAAATGTCCGGGACCCCCGGAAAGCTCCGTCGCGAACCGCTCGATCTCACTCACGATCCGCGCCGCAGCAACGAGGGCATCCGCGCGCAACCCCATCGGAGTCGTACCGGCATGATCGGGGCGACCCTTAACCTCGATCTCGACGCGATTGATGCCGACAATGGTCGTCACCACCCCAAGCGCAATCTTTTCCCGTTCGAGAACCGGCCCCTGCTCGATGTGCAGTTCCAGAAAGGCCTTCAGGTCATCAGCCAAGGGAGCTTCAAGACTTTCCGGCTTGCCGCCCACATCACGTATGGCCGTCGCCAGATCGCGCCCGTCACTGATACGCCTCAGCCAGTCCTGCGGCAGAACGCCCGCCATTGCTCGCGAACCGATGCAGGAAACCCCGAAAATGGAGACCTCTTCAGCAAGAAAATCGACGACGGCCAGGTTGTGCCGCAAGGCAACACCGCGCCGGGAAAGAATGCGTGCGACCTCCAATGCAACGACGACACCGGCAACGCCATCGAAACGTCCGCCGTCCGGCACAGTGTCGGAATGCGAGCCCAGCATGATCGTTCCGGCCTGCGGCTCGGTGCCTTCGCGGCGGCCGATCAGGTTCCCGCCCGCATCCGTCGAGACATTCAATCCTTCATTCAGGAAACATCGCCGAAGATAGTCGCGCCCTTCATCGAAACGGGGCGAGAAGGCGCGGCGGGTCCAGGGACGTTCCGGATCGGTAATCTGCGCCAGCGCGTCGAGATCCGTTTCTATGTCCCTTATCGACGCGTCGAGATTGCGGCGCATCACAACAGCACCTCGCGCAGACCAAGTGTTTCGGGCGGCCGCACGAAAATGCCGGTCCCCGGCGCAGCCAGCACGTTTTCACCGTCGAAGGCCATCTCGCCTCGCCGCCAAGTGGCTGCCACCGTCCAGGGCAGTTCCATGCCATGATAAGGCGACCACCCCGCGATGGAATGAGGACTGGTGGCTGCGTCATACACCACGGGCCGATCGACGAGCACCATGACGTCGGCGTCACGCCCGACCTGCAACCCGCCTTTCTGGTGATCCAGACGAAAATGCCGGGCCGGATTTTCGGCCATAAGCCGGGCCGCCCACACCAGCGGCACACCGCGGGCGATCGCGCCCTTGACGAAAAGCGGCACCATCACCTCCAGCCCCGGGACGCCGGAGGCATTTTTCAGCATATCGGGATTGGTCTTGCGGTCCTCGCTCCAGCTCACGTGATCGGTGGACACCATAGACACCCGCCCTTCCGCCAGATGGCGCCAGATCGCCTCCACTTCTTTGCGGGCGCGTATCGGCGGGTTGATCTTGGCCTTGCCGCCAAGCCGCGCGACATCGTTCTCCTCATCCAGAACAAGGTAGTGAATGCAGCATTCGACTGAAGAATATCGGCCGTTCCTGCGGTACATCTCGGCGATCTCGTAACCGCGGCTGACGGAGCAATGGACGACATGTGCCGGGCAATCTGTCTCGGCGCCGGTTTCATAAATCTGCAGCATCGCCAGCGTCTCGGCCAGTTCGGGACGCGACAGGCCGTGCGCACGCCAATCGGTTATACCGGATACCTCCACCTCGGAAATCGCGGCGCGGACATAGGCGTCGTCCTCATTGTGCACGCCTGCGGCAAGCCCGGTCTTTGCAATCTCGGCGAAGCAGGCGCGAAGCAGCGCAGGTGGGATACGTGGAAAGCGTTGAGGATCCGTGCCGAAGGTCGAGAACTTGTAGGCGCAAACTCCCGCCGCCGCCTGTTCGGCAATGCGGGCAGAACCCTCTTGCGGATCGACGGTGCCATAAAGCGCGACATCGATGCGCGCCTCCGCGTCGATCATCGCGACCTTGCGCCTGACGGCCTCGGCGGAACACACAAGATTGCCCTCATCATAGGGCATGTCCACGATTGTCGTGACGCCGCCCGCCGCCGCCGCACGGGTCGAGGCCGCAAAACCTTCGGCCCCCTTCTGCGACAGCGAGTGCACCTGTGCGTCTATGGCGCCAGGCAATATAAGGCCGGTGCCGAAATCATGATTTTCTCGTCCAGCCGGCGCGGGCCCCTCTCCGATGAGTGCCGTTTTCCCCTCGCGAATAGCCACGAAACCTCGAGAAATCTCGCGGTCGGTCAGAATGACTCGCCCCGCCAAAACCGTATCGAAATCCGCCATGTCGTCCTCCTGTCATATTTCGACTATGAGGCACAATTAAATTAGTGGTATATCCCAAAATCCGGACAGACGATGCCGAAATGGGAAGGCCAAGACGAGGCGTGGGCGGTGAAGGTTTCGACGATTCTGTTATGTGACCAGGTGGTTCGGCTGGGCGGCATCCACCTTGCGTCCAATACAACGGGAATTCCGGTTTCAACCGTATCGGACGCCGTCAACCGCCTGGAAACCGCCCTCTCCGTCAAGCTTTTCGTCCAGGGCGCAAAAGGCCTGATCCTGACGGCCGAAGGCGGGAGACTTGGCCCGTATCTCGCGCAAGCCGCCCATGAAATCTTTGCGATCCATGGCGCGTGTGGCGATGACCATACGAAAGATATTTATCAGAGAAGCGTGTCGCTGATTGCACTCTTCCGCTTCGTGGACATTCTCGAATCGGGCTCGATCCGTAAATCCGCATTGAGGCTTCAAATCGGGCAACCGCAGTTGACGCGGATGATGGCGATGCTGGAGGACAATCTGGGCGTCCGGCTTTTTGAACGGACCCGCAGCGGCTCGCACGCATCGCCCGAGGGGCTTCGCATATCGCCCCACGTCCACAAATTACGCGATATCTGGGCAGCGCTGGACTCCACATCCGCCCTGCGTTTCAAGCGGCATCTGCGGCATTGGTCATTCGGCGGCATTCCTCCCGCAACGACGGACAGCCCGTCGGCAATTATCCTGGCGCGCATTGCCGCCAACTGGGCACGGCGTTTCGACACACCGCTGCTGATGCAGCCCGGACTTGCAGACAGCCTGCTGGAAGGACTTGAACAGCAGCGATACGATGCAGTCCTTGTCGACATGCCAGTCAACAATTCTCGCCTGCGCAGCCGTGAGGTTCTGCGCAGCCACCTTTCATGTTTCCTACAGCATGAAGCACCTGAAATGACGGATGCAGATTCGCCGTCACAGATGCGCGAGGCGATCCTCAAGCACCCTCTGGTACTGCCTTCCCGCGCCTCCGGACTGCGCCAGACGGCCGAAAGCTTTCTCGAGCATCTGCTTGGACCAACGTGGCTATCAAAGGTGCAGTTGATTGAGATCGACAGCATACCGGTGGCAGTGCAACTGATTGTCGGCCACGGATATTGTTCGATATTGCCGTCTGGCGTGGGAATAACCTCCCCCAAGGTGACGAAAATCCCATTGCCGATGACATTTTCCGTTCCATTGCTATTAGCCTGGCGCGCCGACGACAGAGGTACAGATATGGCGCAGCGCGTTCTTCAGCTGCTTGATATGACGAACTAACGGTGGCTGGTAAGCTCGGCTCCTGCAACTCGGATTCATATCTATTACTTCGCCGAGCGGTCGGCTTCGGGCGCAAGGAAATTGCAATAGAAATAGAGTGCGATCATTGGAAGCCTGTCTTCAGGCTTGGTCAAGCTCGGCACTATCTCTTCTATTCTTGCCATCACGGCACTGATGTCAGTCAGTTGAGCTTCGGGCTGTCCAAGTGTCGGTCGCGCCAGTTCCTGAAAGCACGCGAACGATCGCAACTTCGATGTTCTGGTCGAGAACCTGTCCACCTCACCGATCCAGTACTGGCTTGCCAGCTCCATAGTCGCAATGTTTGGCAACACGTGATTTGGTCTTTGTTGTGCTTTTGCATCGCAGGGTAGACAGAAGCTTGATTTTCCGGTGATCGTAGTTTTTGCGCCTCTGTAGGATCGCAAGAAACAAAAAAACTCCCGGCGCGTTTGCTGCGGGAGTTTTGGATGTTTGGTTGCGGGGGCAGGATTTCATCTTAACTTGCGATCGTCGCGACCACCCCGTGCTCTACTAAAATCTCTTCCTACCTGCGAGCGTAGCGGTCTATTTCGTACCACCGCGTAGGAACCTGACGATAAATACTGATCGAGAGAAAACTAGATTAGCCCAGCACTCAAAGGTGCTGCCTGGCACTTATGACGACGGGTAATGCTGTGATAGCTGCTGCCTTGTCACGGTAACCGCATTGAGACCACGCTTCACGAAGGCGTTGATCGAGGAGACGGCGGACCTCATCAAGACCTTCTTTGAAGAGATCGAAAACGCGGTGGGGTCGACGTTTGTAGATTGACGAGCCGCCAGCCGATTGCGCTCGCAGTGCTCACTCACAAACCGCTCGGCTGCAGCCCGGCAGGACATTCCGCTCTCAACTGCAGCGACCGACCCCTTAGGTCCTGCGACAGCTCTGGCAGCATGTATGCGAGCCTCTCCGCGCCGCAGCGAGCCTGAATCGGAAAACCGCGCTGGAGTGAATTTTCAATGATCCGCACCGCATGCAAACCATAATGCATTTTACTGCGGATTAATTCCGCTCGGTCAGCCAAAGAAGACCAGCGATACCGGGCAAGAAGACGTGCTCCCCTCCTCTCGTTGCAGTAAAGGCGGGAAGCCCCGCTACGCGCCTTCTAACCGGTTTCGCGGGATACTGAAAATCATCCACGTTATCCTTCCTGCCAACGATGGGATCTGTCCTGGCGCCCTGGGATATGAAATCCCCATCGTTCACCCATTGCGCCTGGACAAACTCGAATTGCCGGCCCGGATCGGCGTTTATGATTGCCAGCATGATGCCACGATCGACCCCGTCGTTGACAATGGCGTCCTCCGGCAACAACGGTCCATAGGCGAACCCACGTCGAAGGACGCGATGCAGACGGATGTTCGTCAAAGAATCCTTGAGGGCATCACGCGGATTGACCCGTCGAATATGGCTGCCTGCAGGCGTCCGCTTACCTTCGGCGTCGGTATCGGCATAGGCAAACGCATTGTTTCGAGTGCTGTCCCGAGCCAAACCGGAATCGTCCTCATCCGGCGAAAGTGCCAGCGGCGCGCCACTTCGCCAACGACCCATCATTTTGGCCGCAAGCAGTTCAGCTCCGTCTTTCGTCCCACCACCACTTTCATGAAGGAAAGTTCGGAATGCGGCGACATCCTGCCAGATCTTGCGGATCGCAATGAAGGTGCCGTTGCGCCAGAGCGCGGCCGGAGCATCGAGCGCCGCGACGACACCGAGTTCGTTCTCATAGCCCAGGATGAATTCTCCGGGCTTCAAGACGTCCTGGCCAGGCAAGGGGTCACCACCCTGCCCCACGATGAACGGATGGCTGATGCCATCGGCATACCCGAAATGCTCCCTGAGCGTTGACGGCACGCCGACGTCAAGACGATGAATCAATTCGACGCCGGGAATACCCTCAAGGGCTGCATGCCCGATGGCAAGCTTGGCCTCCTTGAGCTCGATACTTCCGGCCATCACCAGAAGCCCGATATCAAAGCCATTGCCTCCGTGAGGCAAATCCCAATGATCCGGCGCATTCGTGCCGACATCGCCCAGATAGGCGCTACGCGCGGCCATCCCCTGCCGAAACTCCCGCGGGAACCCCTCCAGGCGTTCGTCGCCCACCAACTTTCGCAGACCTGCATAGGAGAATACGATGTTGATCCACGCATTTTCCGCCGGGCTGCTCCAATCGGCTGCGGACGTGATATGAGGAACGAGCCGCTTCAGGAGAATGCGCGCCGCAGAGGCGTCGTGAACCGTGAACATCAGATAGCTGCCGAAATAGGGCATCGGGCGGCTGCGAAGGACAGTCCCCTGAATGTCGGCAAAATCGAGTGTCGATACCATGGTCTCAGCCGGCCGCGTCGAGAAGATCGCTCACCGCTTTCGAAAGCTTTTCCATCTTCTTGATGTCTCTCACGCTTGAATTCGGCGCGCCGACATAGAAGAACTCGGCGGGATGCATCAGGCTCTTGACCCAATCGGCCGCATGAGGGCTGGTCAAGCCGGGATAACCTTCCAGAACATCGGTCGCGAAGAAATCGAGCCACTGATGCGCTTGTGTGGTGATATCGACGAGATAGGGCTCGAAGTCTCCATCGTAGACCAGCGAAAGAAGGAACCGGGTGTCGTTGTCGAAAAGCAGGATACGGAAATCCTGGACAGTTCCGACGCGATCTTCCCAGTAGCCAGCTTCCGCCTGAAACTGCGGCAAGCGTTCGCGGAACAGGGCCGCGCCGCCCGGCAGCACATTGCCAATCATGGTCAGCTCACCGCGCTTGCCGATACGCTTTCCCGGACCGTCCGGCTGGTTCGTGACGGTCTGAGCCATGGCAAGACGAGCTTCCAAAGGTGCGATGTTGTCACTCATGATTGGTCTCCGTTGTCGGGGGTGAACTGTTGAAGATATTTCTGGAAGAGTTGGTCATCGACGTACTCGCGCTGCTCAACGACACGACCATCCCGCCAGGTGCATATTGCCGTAAAGGTGACTTCGAACGCTGGAGCTTTTCCGTCGGTAATTCCTGAGAGGATCGCTATCGAGCAGGTCTTGTGTCCGTCCACGCTCAGGAAGAAATCCAGGTAGGTTTCGTCGACTTGAGCCTCAGGGTAAGCTGCGCAAAATCGCTGCGCGCTGAAAACATGCTCCTGCTTGCCATGCGGCTCGATCTCGCCTGAGCGCCAGGCGACAAGGTCTTCATCGAACAGAGCCGCATAGTCTGACCATTGTCTCCTGTTCCAGGCCGTATCGAGTGCACGCATATGATCAAGATTTCGCCGTCCCATCTGCCCTCCCTCCTGCTTGAGCCTGGGAGGCTTGCCAGCCTCCACTTCGTTGAGCGGCGGAGGCTTCGTAGACGCCGCGTCTGATCTGGAGGATCGGATCATCTGTAGCCTCGATCCCATCGACCAGCATTGTCGGGTCGTGGTTCATCAGGCGATCGCCAATCTCCTGTTCGCTGGTCGGACCAATGACGCGAAGGCGGCCGATACGAACGCGCTGCCGGTCTTCCGGCCATAGCGCCGTCGCATCGTTCAAGGGGTCTCCAGGCTGGCCGATCTCAAGCTCAAGTTCGAATTCAATGGGAGAGGTTTTCAGACGCTCGTCCAGCTCCAGAAACAAGACGTCGACGCTCTGATGGGTGAGGATCTCAGTATCCTGCCCCTTGACGCCATCGACCGGTATCCAATGACACCGCACGTGGTGCAGGTCTCCGGCAGCGTTTAGGTATCGGAATACATGGACGGCATGGAATTCGGTATTGCCGAAGCTGACAGGAGCCTGGGCGGCGGCCCGCATCTTGAAAACGTTCATGACATTGGGATTTGACGCGAGGAACACGTCGAGACCCGCCTTGTTCGGGCCAGCCCCTGGCGCTATGGGCTGAGCCGAGTTCACAAGCTCGACAAACTGCTCGATCGTGTTGGCGAAGAACAGCTTCTGGCTCAGCATCACGAGATTGGTGACTCGCCCATCCTCGAGATAGAAGCGCGTCGCCATGCCAACGGTCGAGTTGAAGAAGGCGTGCGGATTGCCCCCGCCCTTGGAGAAGCGTACGGACACAGGCAGCTCTTGCCCTTGCAGATGCACTGCCCTCGTGAACTGGCGAGCAATGTCGTAGGCTTGGAAGTGCCCCTTGTACAAGCGGCCGTCGGCGTGAAGTGTCCGGTAGCCGGGATAATGCCCAAGAACGCCGTGTATTCGTTCGACGATAAGATCTGCGCTACGATATTGACTGTTCTGGCTCACGTCCGAAGCCTCCTGTGATCGGTGGCGAGACGATAGGAGCCGGACGGGAATTGACAAAAGTAAGGTGTGAATCGGCTAACCGTTTGACCAGTTAGCTGATGTTCACGACAGCCGTAATGCCTCCAGGCGATCG
This sequence comes from Agrobacterium leguminum, assembly GCF_015704895.1. Classification (GTDB taxonomy): domain Bacteria; phylum Pseudomonadota; class Alphaproteobacteria; order Rhizobiales; family Rhizobiaceae; genus Agrobacterium; species Agrobacterium leguminum. Next base: position 62,047 of record NZ_JADQWB010000014.1, read on the forward strand.
ATGAGAGCCCTGAATTCAGTCGAATCGCGTATAAAGTCGAACCGGACATCGGTTCGCATCCAGACGGTGGCCAGTTCGCGGGCGTCCAACGCCTCGGAAAGGTAGGAGAGCGCCCGCGTGCGATCGCCGACAGCGGAAGCGAGCGTCGCATATGCGAATTTTCCGGCCCTTGGATTGTCTACGCCAAGCGTCCGTTCCGCGGTATCTGTCGCTCCACGCCAGGCGGCGAGTTCCGCGGACGCAAAAATCAGTTGTGGGTTGCCGATTCTGAGGCGCTCAAGAGGTAGGAAAAACTCCTCTTGATATGATCTACCCCCGAAATGACTGCTGAGTGCCATGTAATAGAGTGCCTCGGCGGGCGCGTTCCCGACTTCGATCTCAAGAGGCTTCTCGATGAGCCAGTCGAACTGACGATCCTGGAACCGGCTGACAGACTCGGCGATGTCCTGCTGCTGAGAAAAAGGCTCGATCGTGCGCGCCTCCCGAAAGAGCTGCTCAGCCTCTTCCGTCAGCCCCAGCAGTGCAAGGTATGAGCCGTAAATCCTCGCTGATCTTGCGTTGCGCCCAAGCGATAGCGATATCTCGAAGCTGTCTTCGGCTGCCGACCGATCACGCTCGAGCCAGGCATGGATCGTTCCTAGTGCCGCATACGCTTCCGGTGACTCCGGGTCGATCCGACGTGCCTCCTCCGCGGCAGGTTTCGCTTGAGCGAGTGCCGCCGGCTCATCGATGGCGCCGATCCTGAACAGATCGCAGAAGCAATCCGCTATTCCGGAATGACCACGCGCATAGTCCGGTGCGGTTGCGGCGACATCTCTGAAGAGTTGCAACGCAGCCTTGATGCCTTCGGTCGTTTGCTTGTCAAGCAGTTGGCGCGCACGATAAATCTTGGCGTGGGAATCGACGGCGACAGGCCCGGGACTAATCTGGAGATTGCGCATCTTGGAGCTATCGAAGCGCAATCTGCTGACGAATGTAGTTGCCATACGCTCGGTCAGCTCGCCAAGGTTCGGGGACGCACTTTCGAACCGGTCGGACGTGACGACAAATCCGCGCGGATCGGAGATCTCAACCGTCACCTTGACCTGCCCATTCACCTTGCGAACTGTTCCTTGGACGATCGCATCCAAACCGAGTTCCGCCGACATCATGGGAATTGCCGGCTCCTTGTCGCGGTAACTGAAGGTGGTTGCACGAGAGGGTACCTTCAGGCCGGGCTCGGAGCCGAACGCAAAGACGAGTTCATCTGTCAGCGCGTCGGCGAATTCCTGAATCTCGGCTCCTCCGGAAATGACTTTGATCGGCAACACCGCCAGACGGGTACCGGGACCGGGCCTAAAGATATCTTTTGCAACTGCCGGAGAGCCAACCTGTGAGGCGCGCTGCTGCGTGTTCAACTCGAAGAACGGCGTATAGCTGCCACTTGGAATGGAGATAAGAACGGGATCATGCAGACCATCGCCCGAGAAATGCTCCTCCAGCTTTCTGCGCAGCCGTCGCGCCTCAACCCGGACGGTCGAGTCTATTCGCGGATCATAAGGCGGGTCGCGGCGATAGACTTCATTGCCAATCGTCGCTTCCTTGAGATCCTTTCCTCGGCCACCGAGAGTTTCTTCAACAACATGGGTCAGCAGGACGAGAAGTCGATCGGAGCCGTTAAAGCTGGCGCTTTTGCGTAGCCTTTCCATCTGATCCCTCACGGACGACGGTGACGGGCCTGATATTGCATCCATTCTCTGCCCTCGAACAAAGCCTATAGAATCCTGCGACGCGTTTTGATCTTGGTCAATCCATTTGTCGACCGCAACTTCACCTGTGAGCGCATTGGAAAACTGTTACTTGGCCCGTTAGCTCCGCGACCTAACTTCCACTGCCCCTATTCCTGCCTAACCTGCCGGCGACGCAAACGCAGGAGCAAACGCCATGGAAAATGCCGGTGAAGTCTTGTCTGGAAAGGTCGCTGTGATAACCGGAGGGGCGAGCGGAATTGGATTGGCACTTGCGGTCGAAGCGGCACGCAAGGGGATGAAGGTCGCGCTGGCCGACATTAGCCAGGAGCGACTGGACGAAGCCCGAAAGACGGTCGAAGCCGCAGGAGCTGAAACCCTGACCGTTCCGACGGACGTCAGCAGTCTCGCTGACGTGGAGCGATTGCGTGATCGAACCAGCGAAGCTCTCGGCGATCCGTGGCTGATCGCGAACAATGCCGGCATCACCAAGCTTTCCCTGACCTGGGATCATACTGAGGCCGACTGGAAGCGCATGTTCAACATCAATGTCGGCGGTGTCTTTAACGGTCTTCTTGCGTTTTTGCCCGGACTTCGGGAACGCAACTCCGGGCACATCATCAACACGGCCTCGGCAGCCGGCCTTGTCACGATCCCCGCAGCTTCCGCCTATGTCGCCAGCAAGCATGCGGTCGTAGGCCTCTCCGAAACCCTCTATCGCGAACTGACAGCAAGCCGGTCCAGCGTCGGTGTTTCCGTCCTTTGCCCGGCGCTCGTCAAGACGAACATCATGAGTTCAGAGACCGCGGGCAAGTCCTCAGACGCGGACGTCATGAAATCGTCGCACGCGATGGAACCTTTCGATGTCGCCGCCCAGGTCTTTTCCGCAATCGCAGCGAAGCAATTCTGGATCCTGACCCACGCCGCACACATGGAGCCATATATTCTCGCGCGCGCCGGCGAGATCGTCAGCCAGACCAATCCCAGTCATGCCAGCGTCGATCCTGATGTCGCGAAGTCCTCGTCTGCCGTAACCGGCGTCGACTTCCTCGCCGCAAGCTGAAGAGAAGAGAGCCTCCGACATGGCCAGGATCATACGCGTGATCATCAGTCTTGCCTGCCTTGCAGCACTCGGCGCACTCCTCTGGTTTGCGACACTGCCGCCTCCCCTAATCATTCAAGGAGAGGTTTCGGCGGACCGGGTCGATGTCAGCGCACGTACCTCCGGGCGCGTTGCCGCGCTCCACGCCGACGTCGGGGACATGGTCAAGCGCGGATCAGTCATTGTCGAATTGGCAAGCCCGCAACTCGGCTCGGCACTCAATACAACAAAGGCGGCGCTCGCCGTGGCGGTTGCCGATCTCGACCGGGTCAACAGCACGAGGCCGGAAACCATCGCGGCACGGAAGGCGGAAGTTGAGGCTGCTGAAGCCGACGTCGTCCTCTATCAGGGCGATCAGGCGAGGCAGAGCCGTCTTGCGACGACCGACGCGGTCCCACAGGCTCGTGTCGAACAATCGAGTCGCAATCTGGAGGCGGCGATCCGAAGCCGGGAAGCCGCCCAGGCCAACCTTGATTTGGCGATCACGGGTGCGAGCAAAGAGGAACGGGCTCTTGCCTCCTCTAAGGTGGAGCAAGCAGAAGCGACGCTCCGCCAGCAGGAAACGGACGTGAAGGAACTCACCGTCTACGCGCCAATCGATGGGCAAGTAACAACCAGAATAGCCGAACTCGGTGAGAATTTCAGTGCTGGCGCTCCCCTCTATTCAATCGTCGATATCGAACATCCATGGTTCACCTTCAACCTCCGAGAGGACCTCATAAGGTCACTCAAAGTTGGCGACCACTTTAGTGTCACCGTTCCAGCACTGACGGGTGCCGAGATCGATGTAAGGGTAACGATCATCAATGCACAGGGCCAGTATGCGACATGGCGCGCGACCAGGGCTACAGGCGATTTTGACCTCAGGACGTTCGAAGTCCGCGCCGTTCCGATCAAGCTCATCGAGGGGCTGAGGCCCGGAATGAGCGTGATCGCATCATGGCCCGGAAGTGATCGATAATGTCGGTCGCGCGTATAAAACCAGGCTTTGTGCTCGTTTTTCTGCGCGAGGCAGCGCAGTTTCGAAAACAACCGTTCCTGTTGGTTCTAACAATCGTCATGCCCCTGATTTTGATGGGTCTGCTTGCGGCAGTCTTCAGCCAAGGGCTGGCGACACGACTCCCTATCGCCGTCCTTAACCTTGATGGAAGCGACCTGTCGCGAACCATTGTCCGTACAGTCGACGCAACGCCTGATGCCGCCGTTGTCGCAAATGTCAGCGATCTGACTGAAGGCCGGCACCTTATCCTCTCGGGAAGGGTGCATGGCCTACTGATGATCCCGAAAGACCTCGAGCGGGACGTTTTCGCTGGGCGGCGTCCAGAGGTCGTCTTCTTTTACAACACCCAGACTATGACGACGGGCAACCTGACCCTGCGTGGCGTCAACGCCGCACTTGCCAGCGTTGAAGGAAACATCAGGCTGTCAGTCAGGACCACACGAGGCCAGCCGATCGATATTGCACGATCTTCGCTTGCCCCGATACCGGTACAGGTCAATCCGCTCTTCAACCCGACCCAGAACTATACGCATTTCCTGTTGGCAGCATTGTTACCGACAATCCTTCAGATCATCGTCGTGACTGTCATGGCCTATTCGATCGGCCGCGACGCCGAGACTGAACATCGGTTCCGCATCTTGAGGCGCCTCGGCGGAGGCATCTGGCCGGCAATGTTCGGCAAACTCGTTCCCTATACGCTGGTCTTCCTGTTCGTCCTCGGGGCCGCGGATGCAATGCTGTTTCTGGTTTTCGAGCTACCCTTACGGGGCGAGAGGGTTCTGCTCCTGGGCGCCGGCATCCTCTTCATTCTGGCAAATCAATTTTTAGGCGCTTTGCTCGCACTCATCCTTCGTCCAATGGCAACGGCTGTCAGCATAGGAACACTGCTTACCGCACCAGCCTTCGGCTTCATGGGGATCGGCTTTCCCCGGATCGGGATGAACGCATTCGCGTACTATTGGGGCGACGCCCTGCCCGGCACCTGGTACCTGATTGCCCGGATCGACCAGACAATCCGGGGAGCACCCTTCGATCTCTCCGTCCGTCCCCTTGCGATCCTGTTGTTCATGGTGATCCTCCTCGCCTGCCTGACCGCGCTCCGGCTCGGCGCCATTCGAAAAAAGGTATCGCAGCTTGCCCGACCCGCTACGGCGACAATCGGTACAATGTCATGAAGGATCTGCTGTTCGTCTGCGGCCTTGAGTTGAAGCGAATCTTCACCCTGAAACCGGCCTTTTCGGTGCTGATCCTCGCAATCGTCGTTTATGCGGTGTTCTATCCGCAGCCGTATCGTGCGGAGGCGCTACGCAACGTGCCGATCGCCCTGGTCGACCTCGATGGAACGGACAGCAGCCGCGCGTTTGCCCGGCGGCTCGATGCTTCTGCCGACGTCTCGATCGCCGCGGTCTTGCCGGATCAGGTGACCGCCGAACGGGAAGTCTATGCTCGCGGCATCTACGGGATACTCATCATCCCGAAATATTTCGAGCGCGATCTCCTGCACGGACGTTCCGCGCCGCTGGCACTTTATGCCGATGCCAGCTATTTCCTGATCTATAGCCGCATTTCGGGCGCGGTGAACGCTCTTGCAAGGACAGTCGGTGCCGAAGTCGAAACCGCCAGGCTTATCGCGGCACAGGTCGATCCAACTCTCGCCGAGGCTGCAACCAGCCCGATGCCGGCAACGACAATCCCGCTGTTCAATCCGCGGGGCGGTTATGCAACCTACATCCTGCCGGCGGCCTTTGTTCTCATTCTGCAGCAAACCCTTTTGATTGGGGTTGGACTTCTTGGAACCTACCCCGCCCCGCCAGACGTGAAGGCCCGGCTATCAGGCGTGAGATCCCTGGAAAGGATCAGCGGGCGAATGTTGGCCTATCTGCTGCTCGAGGCGATCGTCTTCTCGTTTTACCTGATCGTTCTGCCCTACCTCTACGGCATTCCCCGTCTGGGATCGGTGTCCACGATCATGATGGCGGCGCTTCCCTTCGTGATTGCCGTCGCGAGCCTTGGCATCGTCGTTGCCAAACTGTTCCGGAGCCCGATCGTGGTCCAGATGGTGGCTGCGGCCATCGGAATGCCCTTCATGTTCCTGGCCGGCTTCTCATGGCCGGGGGAAGCCATTCCTGAACCCTTACGAACGATTGCCCTGGTCATCCCGAGCACCAGCGCAATCCATGCGATCGTCAATGTCAGCCAGCTCGGCGCGAGCCTCGCTGATGTGCGCGCTCAGTTGCTCATCCTTGGATCACTCGCAGCAATCTACTTCTTCCTTGCTGTTCTCCTTGAGGCATCTGAAGCGAAAAGGAAGCCCCCGGATGCCAACGCATAATGTCGTAGTCGTTGGAGCCCGCCCAGGCGTTCTGGAGAGTTTCCAGGAAGACCTTGGTCGTTACGCGGAAAAGGTTCTCGCGCGCCGTCGCTTCGAGGGTCTCGCAGGCGAGGCAGTAACCAACTGCGCTGTCGAACACATAGTTGTCGGGGATCAAGTCATACCTTGCAACACGATTATCTGGGCGTCCGGCGTCAAGGCCTCACCCGCTGCAAAATGGCTCTGGATTCCATCTTCGTGGTCAAAGAAATGCTGGGCTGACCACCCACAGCGGTCATACTCCCGCCCCCTTAGCGGGCAAGGCTGATGGGATTCGCTGACGCCGATTCAGTTCCGATACAGATTACGGGCCTGATACTTGCCTTCATCGTATCGAACTGGTTTCTATTCCGCCGGTATCCGAGTCTTCGATTGCTCACACGCCTTATTCTGTTTGGTACCGTGAGTGCAATTCTTTTTTCAAATGGAAGTGCCCCATTCACGCCAGCCGATCCGAGTTCCAACAAGCTCCTGACAATATCGCTTTCAGTGGCAAAAGCAGCCTGGTGGATTCTTGGCTCTGCATGTCTGGTAAGCGTAGTCCGCGTGTTTCTGATATTCGAGCGCAAACCGCGAGAGGCACGCCTCCTGCAGGATTTGGTGGTCGCCATTATCTATGTCGGCACGTTTTTCTCAATCATATCCTACGTGTTCAGTGTGCCGATCGGCACCATGGTTGCCACTTCAGGCGTGTTCGCGATTATTCTCGGTCTGGCCTTGCAGAATACGTTGAGCGACGTCTTCTCCGGTATCGCGCTCAATATTGCTAGACCTTATTCGGTGGGAGATTGGGTAAGTCTGGATAATGGATTTGAAGGGAAGGTCGTAGAGACAAACTGGCGGGCAACCCAACTCCTGAACGGCTCAAACGACCTGTTATCGATTCCCAACAGTGCACTTGCGAAAGCTCGGATCATCAATCTCAGCAGTCCCGACCCAGAGCATGGTACGTCTATCAGGGTGAAATTGTCGCTGGCATTCACGCCCAAAGCCGCGGTCGAATTGATGGAAACCGCACTTCGTGGCGCAAACTCAATTGCAAACCCCGCCAAATCGTCGGTCAGGATTTGCAGCCTTGATTCTCAGGGTATCGAACTGGAACTGTGCTTCCGTGTCGCGAGTGTCGGCAACGGCTCTGCCGCGAGAAATGAGGTCTTTGATCTGGCGTTCCGACACGCAAAAGCGGCGGGCCTGACTATCGTCGGCGGAGAGCCTGCGTCTGTACGTGGCGAAAACGACCGGCCACCTCAGAGTACGGCCTGGCGGCTATTGAACGCATTGCCTCTTTTGGAATCGCTTACTAACGACGAGAAAGAAGTCCTCAGTTCACAGATGACACGGCGCGTTTTTCGTAAGGGGTCGGTTATCGCCCGGCAAGGTGAGGTTCTGACGTCCTTGCTCATTGTAAGGTCTGGGATCGTATCAATCGAAAGCGGTGGACATGAACTGCTGCGGTTATCTCCTGGTGACTGGTTCGGCGAAGGAGGGCTTCTGACAGGATCAGAAGAAACGGGAACGAGCCGGGCAGTGACTACCGTCGTAGCCTACGAGATTGGCAAGGACAGCCTTTCAGCACTTTTGAAAGAGAGGCCGGCAATGGCAGATGAAATAGGTGTTGTTCTGGCCAGACGCCTCGAGCAGGAGCGTGAGCAACTTGCGCCGACGGGGCCAGCAAAGCCAACTCTGACCATAGGTGATCGGATCCGGATTGCCCTGAAAATATCGGGCACGCTTTGATTTTTGAACGTCCGCGGCCGGTCCGGATCTGTCATGGTCAGCCTTATCGGCCCCATCTACAAATCTGCGCAGATTTGCCTCACAGACCACTGTCAAAGAAGGCATCGCTTTCACTTAGTGATCACGCTCCTTCCCAGCTTTGCACCTGTTAATTTTGGAATTTGTGTTTTACGTTGGGGTCTTAGTTTTCCACGCAGAACTGAGCCGGTTTTTCTACCGAGAAGTAGGCCGCGCGCTGGCCATGGTTGCGGACGGTCTTCCAGACGCGTCTCGTGATGAACCCATGCTTTCATCATGTCTCTCCAATGAAATATCGCAAAGCTCATTTCCTCGGTTGAACAAAGCCTTCGGGCGTTCCAGCGGTTGGATCGACGAAGATAATGTCCCTAGGATCGCTGCGCGGCGTATCGACGGAAACCATGAACAGCGGATGTTCGAGAATTTCGGGCATGCCGTGAACCGTACCCTTCTTGAAGAACAGCATCCCGCCCGGCCCTACCTCGAAGGGCTATTGATCTCCCATGAAGAAGCGCCCGCGACCTGAAAGGATGATCAGATATTCATCGCAGGTCGCGTGATAATGGGCAGGCGTTGGCCGGTAGACGCGAAACACGCGCGCACTCGCCTCGTCCTCATCCGTCAGCCGCTGATCGATCAGCAGTGTGTCGGCCTCTTAAGGAAACATGCGAATGATGTCGTTCAGGTCGAAGGCGGCATAGGGCGCAGCCTCGACCAGTTTCTTGCGCTCGACGTCTTCAGACATCTTTGGAATCCTTCATTCGGCGGCTAGGGGATAGTCCGTGTAACCGGACGCTCCACCGCCGAAGAGCCTGCTGGCATCGGGTTGATTCAGCGTCAAGCCCTTTTGAAGCCGCAACGGGAGATCCGGATTGGCGACGAAGGGACGGCCGAAACCAATCAGATCGGCCCAGCCGTTCTGAAGCGCCTGCTCGGCGCGCTCGGTCGTGTATTTTCCCGAATAGATCATTGTACCGCTATAGACGAAACGTAGGGCTTCCTTGAAGGCGGCGGGCATTTCCGGCGCATCGTCCCAGTCCGCTTCGGCAATGTGAATATAGGCGGTACCGATCTCGTCGAGCACCCTCGCCGCCGCCAGATAGGTCGCCTGCGGCGTGTCGTCAACGGCCCCTTGAAGCGTGGTGAGAGGCGCAAGCCTGACACCGACGCGATCCTTGCCAACGACCGCGACGACCGCTTCTGCGACCTCGCGCAGAAAACGCAGGCGGTGCGAGAGCGAGCCGCCGTAGCCGTCGGTGCGGTTGTTCGCCTGTGAGTCGATGAACTGGTTGATGAGATAACCGTTGGCACCGTGCAGTTCGACGCCGTCGAAACCGGCGTCGATTGCGTTTTTCGCAGCCTTTGCAAAATCCTGCACGATACCGGTGATCTCAGCTTCGTCCAGCGCCCGTGGACGCGAATGTTGCACCATCTCGCCGACGCCACCTTCGGGGCCGCGGCCTTCGGGATCGATGAAGACCTTCACCCCCTCGGCGACAAGCGCCGAGGACGACACCGGAGCTGCTCCATCGGGCTGAAGCGCTGTGTGCGACACACGCCCGACATGCCAGAGCTGGGCAAAGATGCGGCCACCCTTGGCATGGACGGCATCGGTGACGAGGCGCCAGCCTGCGACCTGTTCAGGCGAATAGATGCCCGGCGTCCAGGCGTAACCCTGACCTTGCCGGCTGATCTGGGTGCCTTCGCTGATGATCAGTCCGGCTGACGCACGTTGCGCGTAATATTCGGCCATCAACGGCGTCGCCACATCGCCGGCCGCTGCGCGCGAGCGGGTCATGGGCGGCATGACGATACGGTTGGGAAGTTCAAGAGCACCGAGCTCATAGGGAGTAAATAGCATGATTGGCCTCGTTGTTGCTGCAAGGAAGCAGCATAGGGGACCGCGCTCTTTTAGAATCTGGCCTCATCATGAGGGCGGAACCAGTTCAATATATTATCGCTTTGCCCGCGATAAACCGGGTGCGAAGGAAATCATCTGTTCTTCAAAAACCAAGATCCGGCGTGCCTCATATCCGCCGCCCCAACGACAGAACCGACACCGCCCGTTGCAAGGCAAGGACGGCATCAGTCGTTACTCAGGGCAGTTCGCGGCTAACCGCTCAACGGGCCGAAAGCGGAAAGCGCCAGATATTGGACAGTTCGCCACCCGGCTTCACGGTGCCGGCGAAATGATTGTTGGCATTGCTCGAGGTGAAGTAGCCGGAGTTGCCTTCGCCTCTGGTCACGGTATCCGGCCAGAATACACCCTCACCTGCCACGGCAAGACGGGTTGCTCCGGTCGCAGCGTCCACACGGGTGATACCGTTATGGGCGACATCGGTGATCAGCACCGCACCATCATCCCCGACCATGATACCGTCCGTGCCGAAGTCGAGACGGGCAACCGTTTTGACCGAAGCCGAAAGATCGGCCGCGGAAACCGATACATCCTTCAGCTTTTCGGTGCTGACGGCGTGAAGTGCGTCACCGGTCGTCACGGTCCAGTAAAGCGTGTCGCCATCTTTCGACAAGGCGATTCCGTTGATGCCGATGAGAATCGGCTGGCCTTCCCAGACGGCTTCGCCATGCGAGGTCACCCGGATATCCTTCTTGATCTGCACCGAAGGATCCTGGTGCAACAGACGGCGGGCGCTGTCAGCCTTGAAATCGTAGACGATGATGCCCGTCTTGTTGTCAGGGGCGCTGCGGAAGCCGCTATCGGACACATAGGCGATACGCGCCTTCTCATCGACGGCGATATCGTTGAGGAAGCTGCCCTTGCGATCGGCGACGGTATCGAGAACCACGGTGCGCACCGGTTCTCCGGTCGTGAGATCGAAAATAACGATCTTCTGCCCACCTTCGGGCGCTTGCGCCTCACCAGCGACGAAGCCCATGTCGAGCGCCCAGAGCCAGTTGTTGGTGTTGTCGACATAGAAGCCGAGAACATTGCGGAGCGTCTGTGCCGGCGGGCCGCCGGCAGCGTTCCATTTGGCTGACGGAAAAGCGGTCAAAGCAGCAGGGCCCTTCCCTTCAGCGGTAGACAGACGATTGAGTGTTGCCGGAACCGCCGGATTGATCCAGCGCGGCACCGATACAAATGCGGTGCCATTCTTGGCGAAGTGGAGACCCGCAATCGGAGCCTGATAAGAAGTGGCATCAGGCGTATTGCTGCCGGCAGCATCCCAGGAAACACCGTTGTAGCTGCGCCAGAGTTCGGGTTCATTCGGCTTGTCTGATGCGGCAAGTGCAGGAGCAGCAACGCCCAACGTCAGGGCCATGATGAGGCCCGTTATATTTTTGCGAATCATCTGGTTATCTCTTTTTGATCGATGTCGGAACTGGATGGCGACACACGGAAATTTTCTCTCGCAGCCCAAAGAGCCGTCCGACGCGATCCTAAGAAAGAGAGTGGCAACTGGAAAATCATATGTTAGCCTAAGAGGCATAAGATAAGTTATAGCTCGTGCCTTCCAGTGAACCATCTCGTCTATTTACGAACATTCCTCGATGCCTACCGGTCTGGGTCGCTTACCCGAGCGGCAAACCGACTTGGCATTACGCAACCGGCGGCATCCGCACACATCCAGAGCCTGGAAACGACCTTCGGGAAAATGCTATTCACCCGACAGGCGCGCGGTGTAACACCAACTGCGGCGGCGGACGATCTTGCCCGCGCTATCGCTCCCTATCTCGATGGCCTTGAGGCCAGTCTCGATGTCCTGAAACTGCGGCCGGGAAGTATCGAGGGGACCGTTCATATCGCTGGTCCGGCGGAATTTCTGTCTGTGCGGCTTGTCCCGATGATAGTGCCACTCCAGGCCCATGGCCTGAAATTCCGGCTGCAGACCGGCAACCGGGATCGGGTCAGGGCTCTCCTCGATGAAGGGGCGGTCGATCTGGCCGTGACGACATCGAAGCCGGACAACGCCACGCGCGGTCATGTCGAAATCGGACGGGAACGACTGCTTCTCGTCGCCGCGCCGGAAATCGCGCGGCAGATCAAGGGCCGCTCATTGACCGCAGCCCTTCTCGCAGAACTACCGTGTCTCGCCTATGACGAGCATCTCCCCCTGGTGCGGGAGTTCGTCCAGATAGTCTTTGGCGAAACGCCCTTGTATCAGGCGGTCGTCACGGCTCCCGACCTGAGGCTCCTTGCCAACGCCATAGCCGCCGGAGCCGGTTGGTCAGCGCTTCCCGACTATCTTGCAGCGGACTATATCGCCTCGGGCAAAATGGCTGAGTTGCCGACTATCCGCCCCGGTCCGGAAAACTTGCTTTATCTGGTCTGGAACAAAGGCTCCGTGCGTCATCCGCGCGTTGTCTATGTCCGGGACCATATCGTCGCAGCGGTATCGCAAGGACGCTTGGAGGGAGCGGGCTGATATCGACCGTTGCTCGATCAGGAACTCAAGCATTGATGTACATGGGCATTCTGGACGGTTCCACGTACCGGCGATACGCTATTTTGCAGTGAAACACATGGCGTTTTAAGGAGAGGCCGAACTTGGCGGTTCGCAGGTTCCGATCGCCCGGTGCGACTATCACCCAAACCGTAGCGCCACGCGTTCAGAGTCCGCTACGAAACTGACGCCGGTAGTCGCCGGGCGTCATTCCTCTCGCCGCCCGGAACTGGCGCGAAAAATGCGCGGAATCCGAAAAACCGACCGCTTCGGCGATCTGGGCAAGGGGCAGGTCTGTCTGGGCAAGCAACCGGCATGCGGCGCCAACCCGCAACTGGCCGACATACTGGCTGATCGTCATGCGGGTCGAGCGCTTGAAAAGCCGCTGTAGCTGGCTTTCGCTCAGATGGGCGATTTCACTCAAGGGCTGGATGCTGACGGCCCCAGTATAGTGGGCGTGAACGTAGTTGAGCACACGCTCCATGCGCGCCCGGTCGCGCGGGACGGTACTGACGGTCACTTCTCCGGTCGAAAGCGGCCAGCGGTCGGATGACCGGGCAAGATCGACCAGCACGCCGAGCAGCGTCAATATCTGCTGTTCGGGGGCGGTTTCGTGCAGTGTCGCCAAACGCTCGCGCACCTTCGCCAGCGCCCCCTCCCCGAAACGGACGCCATGGCCGCTTTCGTGAAGCAGCGATTTGATGGCGGAAAGTTCCGGCGTCAGCGCGATCAGCCCCTCGATCCAGTCCCGGGTAAACCAGCAGACGACGGCGCGATGAACGCCCGGCGTTTCTATCAATGCCTGCGATTGCCAGGCATGGGGCAGGTTCGGACCGAGAAGAACGAGATCGCCGTCGCCGTAACTTTCCACCGAATCGCCGACGAAACGCATGCCGGTGCTGTTGAGCGTAAGGGTCAGTTCGAATTCGGGGTGATAGTGCCAGTTGAACGGAAACTCCGGCAAACGCCGGTCGAACAGCAGCCAGGAACGGTCAGGAGGAACGGTAACGGCTTCGAACCACGGCTCCATGACCTTCCCTTTCCTGCAAATCACAACATTCAAATGCGGCAATCATACAAAAAGATGCCGTGAACGGGAATGGCCTGCCTTTCCGTCATCGTTATCCTTGGTAAAAAAGATGCGAGGAGGGAACATGTTCGCCAGCACTCAAGGGGATTTTCAGACGAAACCCGATGTCGTCATCATCGGTTCCGGCGTGGGCGGAAGCTCGGTCGCGCTGAAGCTTGCGGCAACGGGCGCGAAGATACTGATCGTCGAACGGGGCGAAAAACTGCCCAACGAACCGGAGAACGCCGACGCGGAAGCCGTTTTCGTTCAGAACCGGTATCGAACCACCGATCTTTACCGCGACGAGACCGGCCGTACCTATCGCCCCGGACAATATTATTATGTCGGCGGTCATACGAAATTCTACGGAACCGCCATGTTCCGTTTTCGCGAGCGAGATTTCAGCCAAGTCGCCCACGAAGACGGCGTTTCGCCCTCATGGCCCGTTTCCTATGCGGATCTGGAACCGTTTTATACCGAGGCCGAACGGCTCTTCGGCGTGCGCGGCAAGGCGGGAGACGACCCGACCGAACCGCCGCGCTCCGCGCCCTACATACATCAGCCGGTTCCCCACGAACCCGTCATCGGCCGCGTGGCGGCGGGTTTCGGGCGTCTCGGGCTGCATCCGTTCCATATGCCCTCGGCCATCGACTACGGCCCCGGCGGCCTCTGTCGACGCTGCGGCACCTGCGACGCGTTCGTCTGCCGTTTCGACGCCAAGGGCGATGCGGAGACGCGGCTGCTGCGCCCCGCTCTGCAACACCCCAACGTCTCCCTCCTGACCGGCGCACGCGTACGCCGGCTGATCGCCGACGACCATGGCAAACATATCGTGGCGGCGGAAATCGAACGCGCCGGCGAAGTCCTGAAAATCGAGGCGCCACTTTTCGTTCTCTCGGCCGGGGCCATCAACTCTGCCCTCATCCTGCTTCGTTCGGCAGACGCGAAGAACCCGAACGGCCTTGCCAATTCCTCCGGTGTCGTCGGTCGTTACCTGATGAACCACCATTTAAGCGGGCTGATGGGATTGTTGCCCTTCACCGTCAACGACACCCGTTTCCCGAAAACCATGTCGCTCAACGACTTTTATGACGGCACGCCGGGCGATGTGGCCGCCCGCGGCAATGTCCAGATGCTGGGCAATATTCAGGGCCCGATGATCCGCGCGGCCTATCCCTGGATGCCGAGACCTCTTGCCAGTCTTCTTGCCCGCCACAGCGTCGATTTCCTCGTCATGTCGGAGGACACGCCGAAATATGACAGCCGGGTAAAGCCATTGGGGGAAAATGGCGCGGAGGTGGCCTACCGTCCGGGCGATCGGGAAGCCCATGAGCGATTTGTGCGACATATGCGTTCATTATTGAGGAAAAATGGTTTTCCCGTCGTTCTCGGCCATTCCTTCGGCATCGAGGGTCCATCCCACCAGTGCGGCACGGTCCGAATGGGCGACGATCCGAAACACGCGGCGCTCAATTCCTTTTGCGGCGCGCACGACCACCCCAACCTCTACGTCGTCGACGCCGGATTTTTCCCGTCATCGGCCGCGCTCAACCCTGCCCTGACGGTTGCGGCGCAGGCGTTGCGCGTCGGCGAGCATATTCGCGAAAGCCGGTTTTCGAGCCCTCGCGCAACGCAGATTTCATCCAAGGAGAGCAACCATGCCCCATGACTTCCTCGCCCAGATCACCGGCTCGTTCGCCATGCCGGCCGGCGAAAATCCGACGGTCGCCATGATCGAGGCCGCCTATCAGCATCATGGCCTGAACTGGCGCTATATCAATCTGGAGGTCAGCCCCGAAAATTTGAAGGATGCCGTGGCGGGCGCCCGCGCCATGGGCTGGGCCGGCTTCAACTGCTCCATTCCCCACAAGGTCGCGGTGATCCAGCACCTCGACGGGCTGGGACTGTCCGCCGAGATCATCGGCGCGGTCAACACCATCGTCCGGCGCGGCGACAAGCTGATCGGCGAGAACACCGATGGCAAGGGCTTCGTCAAGGCGCTTCGCGACGTTATCGACCCGAAGGGCAAGAAAGTCATGCTTTTTGGCGCAGGCGGGGCAGCGCGCGCCGTCGGCGTCGAGATAGCCCTTGCCGGTGCGGCTGAGATCACTGTCGTTAACCGCGGTCGGGAGCGCGGCGAAACCGTTGCACGGCTGATAGAGGAAAAAACGCCTGCCAGCGCCGTTTACGCCGCATGGGAGGGCGCTTTCGCCATTCCCGAGGAGACGGATATCGTCATTCATGCCACCTCGGTCGGTCTTTACCCGGACGTCGACGGCCTGCCCGATATCGATCTGGAAACGTTGCGCCCCTCCATGGTGGTTGCCGACGGCATCCACAATCCGCCGCGCACGCGACTCATCCGAGCGGCGGAGACTGTGGGCTGCAAAACGGCCGACGGGCTCGGCATGCTGGTCAATCAGGGCGTCATCGGCATCAAATACTGGACCGGCGTCGATGTCGACGCCGCAATCATGCGGCAGGCCCTTCTCGATCTCGACCTCTGAGCAGGGCAGGCTCGGACATGATCTCTCCCGCACCCGTCAAAAGTGCGGGAGAGATACTGTATTGTCTTATTCCTGTCAGGCATGCTCCGAATTCCGCTTGATCGCATCGACGGCACGCAGCGAAAGAGCATCCATCGTCTACGTCGAATTGGCGATGCCAGAATGGTATGCTCTATCGCACTGCCGTGAGTCATGTATTGCCAGCAGCAAGATGCTCAACGGCAAGATCGACAAATGCCCGCAGGCGCCCCTGGCGTCTGTTGTCGCGATGATAGCCCATCCAGATGTCTCTCGATGGCGGCGTCTCCGGCAGATCCAGCCGGCGCAGTCCGGTCAACTGATCTCCGACGGGCCGGGGCAGAACCGAAACGCCAATGCCCCTCGCACACATCAGTGCCTCGGAGTTTCGATTGTTGCAGCGTAGAGCGACAACAGCCTTCGGGAAGAGCCGCCTGATCCAGTCGATATCGGGAAATGAACCTGTCGAGTTATCCATCGTGATCAACCGGGTACCGCTCCCATCACTTGGCGGATCAGGATAATCTTTGCGAATGTAGACGCCGTAGGGCATCTGGATCAGCTTTCTCTGGATAATGTCCGCGCCTTCGAACGGGACGATCCGGAATGCAATATCTGCCTCGCGCTGGGCCAGGCTGAAAAGACGGGATCCCGTTAGAAGTTCAATATCCACATGAGGATATGTGTTTGAGAATGCCTCGACCACCGGCGGCAAAACCCAGGCACCGAACCAATCCGCTGACGACACTCTGAGCGTACCCTCAAGCTTCTGCATCTCCCCCGCAAGCCGGCGCTCCATCGCCAGGGAGCTTTCTTCCATCTGTTCGGCAATGGCGATGACGCTGGCCCCCTCTTCGGTCAGGACAAAACCGTCAGCCGTTCGTTGAAACAGAACCTGACCGGTCTGCTCTTCAAGTGCCTTGATCCTCCGCCCCATGGTCGGCTGGCTGAGCTTCAGGGTTCGGGCGGCACCCGCCAGCGTGCCCGCGCGTGCCACTGCCAGAAAAATCCGAACGTCGTTCCAGTCCATCTTACGTCTCAACAAAAGTGAATGGATAAACTGCAATACTGTCGATTGATAAACAATCCTTATGGCGCGACATTCCAACCGTCCACTGCTGCCGCCGCCAACTCTCTCTGAAGACGAGAACTTTGTTCGCGTAACGGCTGTCATTTTTGATTTTCCCGAACGGATAGAAATCCGGTCCTCTGAATGAAAGACATGCTCCATGCTGAAATTTCCCTCGCGCAGCCCGTCGCTCGCGTTGGCGGCCCTCCTGTCGCTGACCGCTCTCACTACCCCGATTGTCTCCTCACCCGCCTTCGCTGCCGCACCGATCCAGAAGGTGCAGTCCGGCTACCTGCATGTCATGGTCGGCACGTTCGAAGTCACCGCCATCAGCGACGGTACCGTCGATCTGCCGATCGACAAGCTGCTGGCCCAGCCGGCCGAAGAAACGAAGGCCGATCTCGACCGTTCCTTTCTTGCCGATCCGACGGAAACCTCGGTCAATGCCTTCCTTATCAATACCGGCGAGAAACTGATCCTTGTCGATACCGGTGCCGGGCAATTGTTCGGCCCGACGCTTGGCAAGCTTGCCGCCAACATTCGGGCGGCCGGTTACGAGCTCGACCAGATTGACGACATCGTGCTGACCCACCTGCATCCGGATCATGTCGGCGGCCTGATGGCAGGTGGAAAGATGGTCTTCCCGAAGGCGACGATCCATGCCGACAAGGCGGACACCGATTACTGGCTTTCCGCCGCCGAGCAGAAGGAGGATGGCGACGCCTCCGGTTTCTTCGCCGGCGCCATGGCCTCCCTCAACGCCTATGTGCAAACCGGCCAGCTGAAGCCGTTCACAGGCGATGCCGAAATCGTGCCGGGGGTAAAAGCAGTTACCGCACATGGCCACACACCCGGTCACGTCGTCTACGAGGTGCAAAGCGACGGCAAGCGGCTCTACATCATCGGCGACCTGATCCATGTCGCCGCGGTGCAATTCGACAAGCCGAGCGTCACGATCGGCTTCGACAGCGATGCCAAGCAAGCCGAGGCGATCCGCATGGAGTTCTTCGAGAAAATCGCCAAGGAGGGTGACCTGGTCGGTGCGGCTCATCTGTCCTTTCCGGGGCTCGGTCATATCCGTGCCGACGACAAGGGTTTCGACTGGTTGCCTCTGAACTACTCGACCAAGTTTTGAAATCCTGCGATCCCGGCCCATCGTCGGGCCGGGATCGCTATCGCACCCAAACGATAGCTTCCTTACGTGGCAGCTCACACGAAGTCACCTGATGACCCATCTTGAGAGCCCGGCAGCGGATATCATATGCGATTTCGCTTTGACAAATCTCATCGTGGCCAATCCCATATAGCGTCGAACCTGTTGACCCAGCGGGGCGATTGCGCGGTCTTGACGTGCAAACCATGGTCGGAAAGATCGTGGCGGAAATTGGTACGCAAGTGCGCATGGCACTCTTGAATCTGCAGGCCATGTCGTTCCTTCTGCGGCGCAGCGCACTGGGAGGCGATGGTCGTCGTCTAACCTTCCCTGGCGAGGAAATCGATCAGCGCCCGTGTCGCTGTCGAGAGGCGTCGGTGCGGCGCGAAGATGAGCGAGAACGGCCGGGAACGGCCTCGCACGTGCTCCAGCACGTCGACAAGACGCCCCTGCTCAATACGGTCCCGCACAATAAAATCGTAGGTCTGGCAGATCCCGAGACCGTTTTCTGCCAGCGACACCACGCCCAAAACGTCATCAAGCACCCGGATTTGGCCATGCGGCGTCCAGTCGACGTCGCGCCCGTCGACACGAAACAGCCACGGTGCACAGCGCCCCGTGCTCGGCATCACGAACGGCAGGCATTGATGTTTCGTCAGGTCTTCGACGTGCTGCGGAATGCCTGCCCGTTCGAGATAATGCGGGGCCGCCACCAGACGCAACGGCGCGTCCTCCAGTTTGCGCGCCACCAGCCCACTATCAGGCAACGGACCGAGGCGGATCGCCAGATCGTAACCCTCCGCCACAAGATCGACGTTGCGGTTGGTGATGCTCAGTTCGACCTGGACTTCCGGATAGATCTGCGTGAAGCGGTCCAGCATCGCCGGCAGCCGATAGTGACCGTAGGTCGTCGGCACGCTTATGCGGACATGCCCCGTCAGCGACGCTCCTGTTGGACCCTGAATGGCACGCTCCGCATCATCGATCATCGAAAAAGCTGCACGGGCCTGCTCGAGGTAAGCACGGCCTTCATCCGTCAGGCTTAAACGCCGCGTGGTCCGGCGCATCAATTGCGCGCCAAGCCGGCTCTCAAGGCGGGTAATCGCCCTGCTGAGGACCGACGGGGTCGTCGAGAGCGCGACCGCGCCTTCAGTCATCGAGCCCTTTTCCGCAACGGTGATGAAAGCCTCCACGTCACCCAGATGATCAAACCGCCGCCCCATTTTGGCCCCTTGCGAATAAGTGAGTTTCTTTGGGGCAGCTTTATCCTCGATTTCGGCATCAATAAAGTGTTTTAGCCCCTCAACCGTGAGACTTCGGCGGTCGGCCCAGACGCCATCGGGGCAAACAGCACGGAAAGGCAAGCATTTTGACTGAACAACGTACATTTCTCGTGACCGGCGCCAGCAAAGGGATCGGCCGCGCCGTGTCCGAACGTCTCGCGGTTGCGGGCCATCGCGTGGTCGGCATTGCGCGCAGCGCGGACGACACCCGCTTTCCCGGTGTGCTCATCTCCGTCGATCTGGCAGACCAACAGCAGACGGAAGATGCACTCCGCGAAATTTCCGAGCGGTATGGCATCGATGGGGTCGTCAACAATGTCGGACTTGTACGACCGCAAGCCCTTGATGATATCGAGCTCGACGCACTCGATGCGGTCCTCCGCCTGAACCTGCATCCCGCTATCCAGGCTGTGCAGGCGGCGTTGCCGGGAATGCGGGCCAACGGGTGGGGTCGTATCGTCAACATTTCCAGCCTCACCGTTCTCGGTGTCGCCGAACGGACCGCCTATGCGGCTGCAAAGGCGGCCTTGGTCAGCTTCACCAGGACGTGGGCGCTCGAACTCGCTCGAACAGGCGTTACGGTCAACGCTGTGGCGCCCGGCCCGACCGAAACGGAACTATTCCGCACCAACAACCCTGTGGGTGGCGAGGGCGAGCGGCGCTATTTGCGGGCGTGCCGATGAACAGGCTGGGCAAGCCGGACGAAATCGCAGCGGCAATCCAGTTCCTGCTGTCGGACGATGCCGGTTTCATCACCGGCCAGACATTGTTTGTCGATGGCGGTGCATCGATCGGCAAGGCGTTGCTCTAAACAGTTGGCAGCACGCAAACGGCGATAGGGCAGCGAGCCCGTTCGCTGGGGCGCCGCAGTGTGCTGTTAGGCGCTATTTTATCCTCTTGCGAACAAATGAATTCCTCCAAGGCCCATTTATTCGCCATTATCGCCTTAATACATTCCTGCCATCAAATGCGATCCAACGTCATCCCCGATTTCAGGAGCAGATCATGACAAGCGCACCTCAGGACATCAAACCGGTTCTGTTCGTCCTTACCAGCCATGGCGTCAAAGGTGAAACCGGCGAACCCACCGGCTTTTATCTCGGCGAAGTCACCCACCCGCTGGCCGTGCTCGATGCCGCCGGCATCCCGGTCGAGTTCGCCTCGATCGATGGCGGCGAGCCACCCGTCGACGGTCTCGATCTCAATGACGCGACCAATGCGCGCTACTGGAACAGCGAAGGCTTCCGCCATGCGATCCGGCATACGGTACGCCTCGCCGATGTGAACCCGAAAAACTACGCGGCGATCTTCTTTGCTGGCGGCCACGGCGCGATGTGGGATTTTCCGACAAGCCCGGCCGTGGGCAGCGTCGCCCGCGATATTTACGAGGCGGGCGGTGTTGTCGCCGCCGTGTGCCACGGCCCCGCGGCACTGGTGAACATCACTCTCAGCAATGGCGCACACCTTGTCGCCGGCAAGAATGTCGCGGCCTTCACCGATGATGAAGAGCGCGCCGTCAAGCTCGACAAGACCGTCCCCTTCCTGCTCGCCAGCACGCTTGCTGCGCGCGGCGCCCATCATCATCCGGCCGCCGATTGGACGGCCAAGGTCGTGGTCGACGGAAGGCTGGTCACTGGCCAGAATCCGCAGTCGGCCACCGGCGTCGGTGAGGCGCTCCGCGATCTTCTGAGCGCATAACCGACAACATCACCACACCAACAACGCGCCATCACCCTCCCCGGCCGTGCCGGGACAGGGAATGGCTTCGCATGGAGAAAAACATGAAGCCCATCCGTACTTTCGCTCTTGCCCTTGCTCTTGGGACCAGTGCCTTTAGTGCACAGGCCGCCAACGTGCTGGTCGTCCTTTCGGATTCCGATCGTCTCGATCTCAAGGACGGCAAGGTGTTCGAGACCGGCTTTTATCTCAACGAATTGATGCAGCCGGTAAAGGCGCTCTTGGACGCCGGTCACGACATTACCTTCGCGACGCCGAAGGGCAGCGCCCCGACGCTTGACAAATCCTCGGTCGATAAAATGCACTTCGGCGGCGACATTGCCGCCATGGAGGAGAGCAGCGCGCTGCTCGAAAAGCTCGAGCTCACATCGAAGGAGACGTCGCCGGTCGTTAGCCTCGCCCGCGTCGAGCAGATCGGCTACGACCATTTCGACGCCGTCTACGTTCCAGGTGGTCATGCTCCCATGCAGGATCTTCTGGTCAGCCCCGAACTGGGTAAACTTCTGACCGACTTCCACACGAAGGGTAAGACCACGGCGCTTGCCTGCCATGGCCCGATCGCCCTGCTCTCGGCCTTGCCCGATGCCACCGCCTTCACCGCAACGCTTGAGACGAGTGGTACGGCTAAGGCTGAGGGCTGGATTTATGCGGGTTATAAAATGACCGTCATCAGCAATGAAGAAGAGGGGCTCGCCAAGGGCCTCCTGAATGGTGGCGAGATGAAATTTTATCCGCAGACGGCATTGGAAGCGGCGGGCGGCGATTTTGTCAGCAATCAGACGCCGTTCACATCCAACGTGGTGACCGACCGCGAGTTGATCACCGGCCAGAACCCGGCTTCCGCCCCGGCCGTCGCGGCCGAGCTGCTCAAGCGGCTGAAGTAAACCAACCCGACGATGGAGGGCCGCGCGTTCATCAGGATCCGCGGCGCTCAAACTCACCGGTTCTTCGCACCGTACTTGCCGAAAGGCGATCCCAGTTTTCGGGCCGGTGCTGAAGCGGCCCTCCATATCCGGAGCGGTGTTTCGAACCGGATGCTCCAAATCAATAGCTGAAGCCAGCCAGACAGGACAGACAAATGACCAGCAGCATCAAGGTCGTGGCACGCGTCGTGATCACACCCGGCAGGGAAGATGCCTTCGAAAAATATGCCTCCGAACTGTCGGTCGCGACGCGCGCCGAGGAGGGATGTCTCTCCTATCATCTTCATCGCAACATCAACCAGAAGGGCGTCTACGTCTTCATAGAGGAATGGGCTTCCCACCAGATCTGGGAACAGCACATGTCGGGTGAGGCTATTCGAGCCTTCAACGCACAACTGCCACCGGGGACGATCGCCCACATCGAGATCCATCCCCTCGAACAGATCGCCTGAGACGGCGGCAGGGTATGACCATGACCAAGGTAAACATCGGAATTATCGGGACGGGTTTCATTGCGACGATCCTCGCCCCGGAAATCCAGGCATCCAGCAATGCGAGGCTTGCCGCCGTGTCGAGCCGGACACTTCCGAAAGCCGAAAATTTCGTCGCCAACTATCCGGGTGCCGTCGCAGTTGAGGGCGCCGACCGGCTGATCGCACGCGACGATATCGATGCAGTTTATATCGCGACCCCGACGTCAGCGAAGGAAGACGTCGCAAGCCGCGCACTGGCCGCCGGCAAGCATGTGCTGATCGAAAAGCCGCTGCATTCGGCAGAATCGTTCAAGCGCCTGTCGTCGCTGGCCCGCGAAAAGGGTCTCGCGTTGATGGACGCGACCCATTTCGTCCATCACCCACGCACATCCGTGATGCGTCAGCGTCTGCCCGATCTCATTGGCTCCCCGCGCTCGCTGCACACCATGTTCTATTTCCCCTTCTCCGACCGGGAGAACATCCGCTTCGACCCGAGCGATGAGCCGATGGGCGCCGTCGGCGACATGGCCTGGTATTCGATGCGGGCCGTCGTCGAATATCTCGCACCGGACACGCTCGAGGACATCAAGGTTTTTGCCGAGCGAGACGGTCAGTCCGGCGCGGTCATTCGCGCGACCGGCGTCTTACAATTCGACGCCGGTAAGACCGCCACCTTCGATGTCGGCTATACAGCAGGCGCCGCAGTGATGGACCTCACCGTCGCCGGAACCTCCGGTATCCTGACGCAGGATGATTTCGTCCTCGACTGGCACAGCGGCTTCGGTTTCGACAATCCCGATATTCCGACGGGTTTCGTCCACCGCTCCGGTATGGCGACCCGAAAGGATTTCAACTTCATCGAGACGCCAGGCGAAAAATCGCAGCACGGCCTGATGATCGACAACTTCGCCGATCTGATCCTCGACGGCGACGCCGCCGCACGCGAGGCATGGCTTGAGATGACAGCAAAGACGCAAGGCTTCCTCGACGCGATCTGGCAGCAGATCCAGATGCAGGGTTGAGCCCTGTTCCGCGCCGAACCTGAAACACCACAAGAGAGTAAATCCATGAACAGCCTGTTCGAACCATACGACCTGGCGGGGCGCACCCTGCGCAACCGCTTCGTCATGGCTCCCATGACCCGCGCCCGCGCCAAAGACGGCATAGCCGACGCTGAGACCGCTCTTTACTACCGCCAGCGCGCCACCGCCGGTCTTATCGTCACCGAGGGAACGCCGATCTCGCAGGAAGGACAGGGCTTCGCCTTCGTTCCCGGCATCTGGTCGGAAGCGCAGGTGGATGGATGGCGGGGCGTCACGGATGCCGTGCATGCGCAAGGCGGAACCATCTTCGCGCAGATATGGCATGTCGGCCGGATGTCGCATACGTCCTTGCAACCGGGCGGCAAGGCTCCCGTCAGTTCCACTGGCAATCCGGCACGCGACGCAAACAGCATGGCCTTCGCCTTCGATGAGAGCGGCAAGCCCGGCTTCGTTGAGACCAGCGTGCCGCGTGCTCTGGGAACAGAGGAGGTCCGGCGCGTGGTGAACGACTTTGCCGATGCTGCCGCCAATGCAGACAGGGCGGGCTTCGACGGCGTCGAGATTCATGGCGCCAACGGCTACCTGCTGGAACAGTTCCTGAACCCCACCGTCAACGATCGCACCGACCGCTACGGAGCCGCGACGCTGGAGGACCGGACGCGCTTCCTGCTTGAGGTGGTCGATGCGGCAATCGAGCGGATCGGATCGAACCGTGTCGCCATTCGCCTGTCGCCCTATGGCCAACTGTTCCAGATGGGATTGTACCCTGAGATCGAGGAAACCTATCTCCATGTCGCGGCGGAACTTTCGAAGCGCGATCTCGCCTATGTGCATATCATGGATCAGGCAAGCCGGGGCGCATCGCCCATGCCCGCCGGTTTCCTGCCGAAATTCCGGGCGGCCTATTCGGGAACCCTCATTCTGGCGGGCGGCCTTGATCTGGCAACGGCGGAACATCTGGTCCGCGACGGTCTGATCGACCTTCCGGCCTTTGGCGAGCCGTTCATCGCCAATCCCGATCTCGTCGCGCGCTTCCGCCACAAGGCGCCACTTGCTTCGGCAGATCGCAGCACCTTCTATGGCGGCGACGCCCGAGGATACACGGATTATCCGGTCATTCGCGACGAGGCACTGACTGCCTGACGTTGGGAACCGTGCGGAAATCAAGGATAGGTTGAAAACGGAAGATTCGAGAGTTCGTTGGGGGATATCTGCGTGTCGCGAATGATCTATATCATCACCATTCTGGTGGTCGCTGCAACGCTCATCGAGTGGATACTCAAATGGTGAGGGACCGTCAGGCCCGTTGCCGACACTAAAGATAGACGAATTTCTCGTTAGTTGGGCTTGTCGAAGGAGAGCGCTTCCTAACCCTGATATATTCCCGGACAAAACAAAAAAAGCCTGCCGCGGGAGGAGGTGCGGCAGGCTTTCCAACAGAACCGAACAGCGACTGGGAGGAGGAGCGTCGCCGTTCCATCAGGCGTCCCTGGGAGGAGTGGGCGGCCTGCATCACGAAGCCATGCGGGAGGAGATGCATCGCTTCGACACCTGAAATGATACACCAATCCCCGACAGTTCCCACGCCTTATGCTGCACCGCAGCTATTCTGGAAATGCATGCCTAAAATCTCGCTTCGGCCAAACAAAAACGCCCGCCTGGTCGGCGGACGTCAAGCTAGTGTGAGGCCAGATGCTGGGCGTTAACGCTCGATCGCTGCGCGGGCTACGCTACGGATTTCCGCGCGGTCGATGCCGACGTCGTGTAGTTCGCGGTTCGACATCCGACCAAGCTCATTGACAGTCTGACGGAACTTACGCCAGTTATTAAAGGAGCGGGCTACGTTCATGACAATCCCCTTTCCGGAGGGTTTGCGACGTCAGCAACCTTCTTGGCCCCGGCGTCATTTCGATAATCCGAATATACAGATTTCAATCGTTTTAAAACAGCGACGATCGCTCATCGCACCCATGCGATTTACGCATGGGTTTTCGTGATTGGTGATGCGACAATGGGCAATTTTACCTTCCCGCCCACAGCCTCACGATCTGTAATCGGGCGACTGAACGTCGAGGCGGCGCTTGAGGCTTTCCAGATGCAACCGTGCACTCTCCGGATCGCCCTGCCGCATCTGTCTGGCGGTCGCCGCTGCAATTTCGGGATCGACCGGCAGAAGCGGTCGCCCCGTGCTCATCGCCTTCAACTGCACCTCCGCCGCGCGCTCGAGATAATAAAGATCGTCCCAGGCTTCCGCGATGTTCGGCGCGCAGACCATGACGCCGTGGTTTCTCATGAAGAGAATATCCTTGTCACCCAGGACCCTCGCCAGACGGTCCCCTTCTCCTTCATCGAGGGCCAGGCCGCTATAGTCAACATCAACCGCGGTGCGGCCGTGGAACTTCAGCGCGGTCTGCCCGGCCCAGACAAGCGGCTCACCCTCGATCATGCAGAGCGCCGTCGCGTTCGGCATATGGGTATGAAACGCCGCACCGATACGCGGCGCCATCTTGTGCAGGCGCGCATGGATGAAGAAGGCTGTTGCCTCGGGCTTACCATCGCCGGACAACACATTGCCGTCGAAATCGCAGATCAGTAAGCTGGAAGCCGTCGCCTCCTCGAACGCCCATCCAAGCCGGTTGACCAGGAAGAGATCGTCATGCCCCGGCACGAGCGCCGAAAAATGATTGCAGATCCCCTCTTCCAGACCATATTGCGCCGCGGCCCGCAGACAGGCAGCCAGATCCACACGCGCCTGCCAGATCTCTTCCCTTTCGAGATCGACGTTTCGCAGGGTCGCCGGTGCAACCAGTCCACGTTTAAGTTCATGCGCCATAACAGAATCTCCGTAAGAACAATTGCCCTATTCCATCCAGCCTGCGGCCGAAAGCAAGCCGCAAACCTCGTCAAGCCGGGTGACCGTTTCATTCGGCACGTAATCGGCAAGCGGCTTCCGGCCGGTTCCGCGATCGACCCAGGTCGTTCTAAAGCCAAGCTCCCTTGCTGCGGCGAGATCGAGGTGCGGACTGGCGCAGATGTGGACCAGTTGCTCCTTTTCGATACCCAACTCTTTCCAGGCATGCTGGAATATCTGTTTTGTCGGCTTGTAAGCCACGGCTTGCTCCGCCGTGATGACACGGTCGACCGAACCACCGAGTTGCGCAACGTTTCCCGCAATGATCGCGTCGTCGGTGTTGGAGATAATGGCGAGCTTGAAACCTGCCGCTTTCAGCCTCGCCAGCGTGGCAACCACCTCCGGAAAGGGCGGCATGCGGCTGATGGACGATGTCAGGATGTCTGCATCGCCGGGCGATACGTCCAGCGAGAACTCGCTCATCGCAAGCGCAAGGGCCGTCGCGCTCACATCCTTGAATGAACGGTGCGGACGTTCCTCTTCAAGCCGATGCTCGTACCGGTCGTATACGGAAATAAAGGCATCCCGGTCGATGGAACGGTCCTTTCCTGCAAGGATCCTGTCCATCGCCGCCAGCAGGCCCTCATCCCACTGGATGAGGGTGCCGTAGCAATCGAAAGTCAGCCATTCCGGCCGCGGTCCTGAAAGTGTCATGTCGATCTCCTGATGAACTGCCTGAAGGATTGACATACCGTGCTGTCATTTGGAAATTAGATGTCACTATTTTCTCCATTGGAAAATCAAATGAGCTTCGGTTTTGATCTCGATCTCCTGCGCACATTTACTGCCGTCGTGGAAACTGGCGGGTTCACGCGGGCAGCGGACCGGGTCCATCTGACCCAGTCGACCATCAGCCAGCAGATCAAAAAGCTCGAGACCAACCTCGGCCGTGTTCTTCTTATCCGCGATCGCGCAACGGGAAGCGTTCGCACCACCGAGGAGGGCGAGCTTCTGATGAGCTATGCGCGGCGGATCCTGTCCGTTTCAGCGGAAGCAAGCGAAGCGCTCGGCCGATCCGTACCCCTGCCGAAAACTGTGCGCCTTGGGGTTCCCGAAGACTTCGCAGGTCAGCGCATGGTCGATCTGCTCTCCGGCTTTGCGCGGGTTTCTCCGCATGCAAGGCTCGACACGATCAGCGGATGGAGCTTCGAACTGCGCCGTCTTCTGCAGGCGGGTGAGATCGACCTCGCCCTTGTCAAACGCGAGCCGGGCGACGGCGCCTGCATTGCCAAATGGGAAGAGCAACTGGTCTGGGTTGGCGACCCGTTGCTCGCCACCGGCAACGATCCGGTTCCGCTTGCGGTCTTTCCCGCAGGCTGCATCTATCGTGAGCGGGTGATACGGGCGGTGGAGCGCAGCGGCAAAGCCTGGCGCATCGCCTATTCCAGTCAGGGTCTGATGGGCGTGCAGGCCGCTGTTGCCTCCGGGCTCGGCGTCAGCCTGCTGCCCGCAGATGCGGTCCTGCCGGAGCACCTTTTGCTGAGGGGAACCAACGGTTTTCCTCCGGAACCGGCCTCTGAACTTGCACTCATAGCCGCAACGAAAAAGCTGGAACCGACCGTTCGCAAGCTTGCCGATTTTTTGGAGGCGAACCTGACATCGCTTCGGCAAACGCGGGCGTGAGCTCAAACTCAACCCGCCCTCTCGACGGTCAACCAGCTCCCAACCATAGTTTTCTCCAATGCTCTGATGTCATCGCACCGGGCTTGCGCCAATGATAAACGCAGATTCTTGGGAAATAGCAGTTGCCTTGCCACGTCAAATATTATCAGCAGATGGCGTCGCTGGGTGACAATGTCGGCGGCGGCAAGATCACCGGGGCTGGCCATATGATCCAGGAAGAAAATCCGGAGTAACTGCTTCGCCGGTTGCGCGCCTTCCTCTGGGGCCCGAAACCCTCTTCGCTAGCCCAGACTTCCGGCAAAGCGTTCCGGCCACTTTTCGCGCTGGAACGTCTCCACGACGAAATCGACGAACACGCGGGTCTTGAGCGGCAGAAGCGTGCGGTTGGCGTAGTAGATCGAGATCGGCCCGGCATCGGCATACCAGTGGGGCAGAACCCGGATCAGTTCCCCGCTTTCAAGATAGGGCAGCGCGTCCGGCTTGGCGATCATCGTCACCCCCATGCCGACCAGCGCCGCCATGCGCATGGCGGCAGGATCATTGACCACCACCGTTTCGCGCAGCCGCGCAGGTTCTTCCCTCCCTGCTGCATCGCGCATCTGCCATTGGCGGATGCGGCCCGTGCGCAACGAGCGCATGACAATGCCGTCAAGCTCCAGCAGCGCCGAAGGATCGTGCGGTGGCACTTTGCCCGTCATGTAGGAAGGCGCGGCGACCGCAATGATGTGCGCGGGCGCAAGTGTACGTGAGATCACGCCCGCCGTCAGTTCGAAACCGCCTCCGATTGCAGCGTCATAGCCCTCGGCGATCAGGTCGATCTGCCGATTCTCGAACATCCATTCGGGACGCACCTTGGGAAAGCGTCGCGAGAATTCGGGCAGGAGCGGTAAAATGTAACCGATGCCGAAGGTTGGGCTCATGCTGACCTTCAGAGTTCCTGCCGGCTCCTCCTGATCCGCAGACGCTTCGGCAATCGCGCCTTGCAGGTTCTCTAGGCTGTCGCGGATCGACATCAGGAACCGCTCGCCGGGTTCGGTGAGCGTGAGACTGCGCGTCGAGCGCTGAAACAGGCGAACGCCGAGATTTCCTTCCAGCGCCGCAACGTTGCGGCTGACCGCTGCAGGCGTCAGCCCGAGCCGTCGGGCCGCCGCTGAAAAGCCGCCAAGCTCGGCGCTGCGAACGAAGGATTCCAGGTTGGCCAGTGTTTCCATATCAACCTTCAAGCATTCATTGAAACCAATGACAGGAGATTACCACTAATCGAAAGGGAAATTGCAAGCGATATTCACTCCATCGAAACCGAACCGGAGTGAACGGCCATGACGCTCTCGACTAACAAAGCGCAAGCCATCGACAATATGGATATCGGCCGCCGCACCCTGATCGCCGGCCTGATCGCTACAGCACTTCCGGTTCCCGCCGTGGCTGCCGTGCAGGACTATCCTGGCGCCAACAAGGCCGTCATCCGTCAGTTACTCGAAGGCGTGCAGCGCGATGGCGACTTCGATCTCTTCGAACGGCTGTTCGCACAAAACTATGTGGATCACACGCCCTTCGGTGGCTTCCCCCCGGACCGCAATGGCACCCGCCAAATCTACCGGACATTCCGCGCCGCTTTTCCGGACTGGAATGCCGTGGTGCATTTCCAGATCGCCGAAGGCGATCTCGTCAGCACTTACAAGACCTATCACGGCACGCATCTGGGTCCCTTCATGGGGATCGCCGCGACCGGACGCGCCACCCGCTTCAATGTCATGGACGTGATGCGGGTCCGAAATGGCCAGATCACCGACCACTGGACCGTCGCCGATGGCGCAGGGCTGATGGCTCAAATCAAACAACAGAACTGAACTTTCCAAATGGGCCACACGGACATCCGGTGGCTCTCCAACCCCTGCAACACTTGAAAGGAACATCCCATGTCAAACACTCTCTCCCTGACCGGCAAGACTGCCCTCGTCACCGGCGGGTCGCGCTCGATCGGCGCGGCAATTGCAAAGCGTCTGGCCGCCGATGGCGCGGCTGTCGCCATCACCTATAGCGCCTCGCCGGACAAGGCGGCCGCTGTGGTCGACGAAATCGAAACCGCCGGTGGCCGCGCCATTGCCATTCAAGCGGATGCCGGTGATCCGGCCGCCGTCCGCGCCGCCGTCGCAAAAACCGAAGAAACCTTCGGCTCGATTGACATCCTCGTCAACAATGCTGGCATCGCGCTTGGCGGGCCAATCGACGAGATCAAGTTCGAGGACTACGAGCGGATGATCGCCGTCAACGTCACCGGCGTCTTCGTTGCCACGCAGGAAGCAGCACGTCGCATGAAGCCGGGCGGGCGCATCGTCCATATCGGCTCGTCCATGACCCGCTATGCCGCCTTCCCGACAGCCTCGCTCTATACACTGACCAAGGGCGCTGTTGCCGGCTTCAACCGCAGCCTGGTGCGTGATCTCGGGCCGAAGGGCATCACCGTCAACACCGTCCATCCCGGCCCGACCGATACCGACATGAACCCCGATGGCGGTCCGGTCTCCAAGATCGTCGGTCCCGGTATGGCAATCGGCCGCTATGGCAAGGACTACGAGATCGCCAGCGTCGTCGCTTATCTCGTCAGCCCCGAAGCCGCTTTCGTAACCGGCGCTGACATCCTCGCCGACGGTGGCTTCACCGCCTGATCTGTCACCGGCGCTCCAATGCTGGAGCGTCGCCCCCCCCATTTTAAAGGAGAACCAGCATGTCCATCGGTATCATTGGAGCCGGCAATATCGGCTCGGCCTTCGCCCGCGCCCTTGCTCGCAACAGCATGTCCGCAACCATTGCGAACAGCCGCGGCCCGGCCTCGCTTGCCGCACTCGAAACGGAACTGAAGCCTTTCATCAAGGCGGGCACACTTGAAGGAGCGGCCAGCGCCGACATCGTGCTGGTCGCCGTCAACTGGTCGAAGCTGCCGAAGGCGCTCGCCAGTCTGCCGGACTTCGGCGGCCGCATCGTCATCGACGCCAACAATCCTATCGAAGCGCCGCTGTTCAAGCCGGCCGAGCTGAATGGCCGTCTTTCCACCGAGGTCTTCGCCGATCTCGTTCCCGGCGCCCGTGTCGTCAAGGCATTCAACCATCTGCAACCGCACCTGATATCCGGCGATCCCAAAGCCGAGGGTGGCTCACGCGTCCTGTTCTATTCCGGTGACGACGCACGTGCGAAGGCGGAAGTCGGTGCGCTGATCTCCAGACTCGGCTTCACCGGCATCGATCTCGGCTCGGTCGCGGTCGGCGGCAAACTGGTGCAGTTCCCCGGCGGTCCGCTCCCCGCCCTCAACCTCGTCAAGTTCGGTTGAAACATCGCAGGCGAGCCGGGAAAGATATTCCCTTTGCCGGTTCGCCCTAACGGGCGACCCGTGTAGGATGTTCGCCGTGAGCAGCGATGGTTGTCAATGACGCTATGGATTGACCGGGACCGAATGGGGTCCAGCACCTTATTTTCAATGAATCGCGGACCCTCGCGATAACATCGGCAGGAAGAAGGGCGCGAGGGTTGTGGGTGGTTCGATGCTGTCCGCCAGTCCGCATGTGGCGACGACACCGCAATAGCGCATCGACGCTGGGCGTCGTTGTGAAACTTCGAACCGCCGGTGACGCGCCAGCGATCGCCAGCGCGTCCTTGTCGTCAAGGTTACCATGCCAAATCCACCAATACGTCGCCTTCCGGCAATGCGAGGTGCGGATTTTCGAAAGTCTGGATGAATGCCGGCTTTTCTCTCTTTTGTCTACGCGACTTTCTTTATGTCGGATGTCGTGCACGCCACTTGCGAATTGACCATAGCATCAACCGCCTGTCGAAGCGTCAGCACAGCTATCGTACGCCCTTCTTCATCGACGACCGCGGTTTCGCTCTCGCCCGCCGACGTCATCGCCCTCGCAGCTTCCTCCAGCGTTGCACCAACCGGGACAGAAATCCTCAGATCACGAAGTTGGTCTGTCACCGCCGTAGCGACCGTTTCGGCTTTGATGACGCGCGCACGATTCACTTCCCGGACGAAGCTGGCGATATACTCATCAGCGGGCTTCATCACGATATCCTGACCGGTGCCCTGCTGCACGACTTCCCCATCCCGTAGGATTGCTATGCGGTCACCAAGCCTGAGCGCCTCGTCGAGGTCGTGCGTAATAAACACGATAGTTTTCTTGATCTCTTTCTGCAGGTCGAGGAGCACGGTCTGCATGTCGACGCGGATGAGTGGGTCGAGCGCGGAAAACGCCTCGTCCATCAGCAGGATCGGCGCATCGTTTGCAAGCGCACGGGCAAGGCCAACCCGCTGTTGCATTCCGCCCGAAAGCTGATTTGGGTATCTGCTCTCGAAACCCTTGAGCCCCACGCGCTCAATCCAGCGCATGGCGCAGTCAACCTGACGATTACGCGGCGCTCCCTGTATCTCAAGCCCGTATAAAGTGTTTTCGAGAACGTTTCGGTGCGGGAGCAGCGCGAATTTCTGGAACACCATGGCGGTCTTATGCCGACGGAATTCTCGCAACTGCGCGGCGTCCATCTTCACGACGTCCTCATCACCGATAATCACCTCACCCGACGTGGGATCAATGAGGCGGTTGATGTGGCGAATGAGCGTCGACTTTCCTGAACCGGAAAGTCCCATAATCACCTGGATGCCACCGGCAGGCATCGAGATGTTGATATCACGGAGCCCAAGAACATGGCCATGTTTTTCGTTCAGTTCCGTCTTCGTCACGCCCTGCTCGACAAGCTTGACGCAGTCGGCGCTGTTAGGGCCAAAAATCTTGTAGAGCTTTTTGATTTCGATGCCGAAGCCACCCACTTTGCGATTACCCATGGACCATCTCCCGATGCTTTTGAAGGCGCGCGCCGAAAGCCTGGCTGACGCGGTCGAAGATGATCGCGATGCCGACGATGGCGAGGCCGTTGAAGATGCCGAGCGTGAAGTACTGATTCGAGATAGCCTTCAGCACCGGCTGGCCGAGGCCCTGCACCCCGATCATCGAGGCAATGACCACCATGGCGAGCGCCATCATGATCGTCTGGTTGATACCGGCCATGATCGTCGGCAGCGCGAGCGGCAACTGCACGTTCTTCAGCTTCTGCCAGTTCGATGAGCCGAAAGCGTCGGCAGCCTCCAAAACGTCTCTGTCGACCAGGCGTATGCCGAGATTGGTGAGACGGATCATCGGCGGAATGGCATAGATCACGACAGCGATCAGGCCGGGCACCTTGCCTATACCAAGCAGCATGACCACGGGGATGAGATAAACGAAGCTCGGCATGGTCTGCATGACGTCGAGGATCGGATTGACGATGCTCTGCACTCTCTCCGAACGTGACATGACTATGCCAATAGGAATACCGACGACGATCGACAGCACCGTGCAGACGAAGATCATCGACACCGTCTTCATCGTGTCGTCCCACATGTCGAAATAACCGATGAGCAGAAGCGTCACGATTGTTCCTGCCACGATCTTCCAGTTGCGGCTGGCGAGCCACGCGATGGCGGCGATGAGAAACAGAATGATTGGCCACGGCGTTTTCGTCATGAAACGCTCCGACCAGATCAAAAAGTGCTGTAACGGCTCGAACATCTTTTCAAAACCGCCACCATAGGCCCGCGTGAAACCGCGAAACCCTTCGTCGATTGCCTTCTTGAGATCGCGCAAAGACGCGTCATCCATGTGTGGAAAGCTGAATAGCCACTCCAAAACCTATCCTCCTCGATAATGGTAGGCACGTTCCCTCACGCGCCGCTCGTTGCCGGCGCGATACCCGCCAGCAACGTCTTGGACGAGATCAGAGCGCAGCCTTGATCTTCGCGGCTGCCTCAGGCGTTACCCATGCTCCCCACATGGCCTCGTTTTCTTTGAGAAAGTGCTTTGCACCCTCATCGCCGCTGGCTTGGTTGTCGGTCATCCAGGCCATGAGCTTGTTCACCGTCGCGTTGCTCCAGGCACGCTTGTTGAGATATTCCATGACGTCGCCACCGGCGCGCTCGGAGAAGGACTTGGTCACCAGTGTCTGTACGGTATCCTTCGGCCAGTCGTTCTTTTTCGGGTCTGGGCAATCGGCGACGGTGTTGCACCGCTTCCACTCGGCAGCGTCATAGGGCACGCCATATTCGACCTTCACCATTTCGTACTTGCCAAGAAGTGCTGTCGGAGCCCAGTAGTAGCCAACCCAGCCCTCCTTTCGCTCATACGCCTTGGCGATGGAGCCGTCGAGACCGGCGGCGGACCCGGTATCGACGAGGGTGAAGTTCGCCGCCTTACCGCCATAAGCCTTGTAGAGTTGCGAGGTCACGACTGTTCCGCCCCAGCCTTGCGGACCATTGTGGATCGCGCCCTTGGATTTGTCTTCGGGATCCGGGAAAAGTTCCGGGTGCTTAAGGACGTCATCGATCGTCTTGATGTCCGGATGCGCGTCAGCGAGGTACTTCGGCATCCACCAGCCCTGCACCGCGCCGTCCGTCAGAACCGTCGACGCGACCACGAGCTTTCCGTTTTTCACCCCGGCGTTGACGACATCGGGCAAAAGATCGACCCATCCTTCAGGCGCAATGTCGGGTTGCCCTTTTTCGGTCATTGACGTGATCGTCGGGACCGTGTCGCCCTGTATGATTTCGGCGTTGCAACCGTAGCCCTCGGTCAGGATAAGCTTGTCCAGACTGGCAAGCACTTCAGCGCTCTGCCAGTTCATACTGGCGATGGTGACATCACCGCAATCGGCCGCCTGCGCTGAACCGCCGAAGGTCAGCATCACTGCTGCAAGGCATGTCGAGGCGAAGAATTCTTTCATGGCACTTCCTCCCTGGTGCGATGTTGAATATCTAACCCGTCAATGCCATCGCGCACTTCGGCGGGTCGAAAGCGACTTCGGTATCCTCCTCAGAACCCGGAGCCGCCGTTTGCTGTCAGCTCGGCAGATACTCCGTGCTCCAGCTCTGGCTCGCAACACCGTCCTCAAGGAGCTTCTCGATCTCTTTTTCCGTATAGCCGACCTCTTCGAGAACCTTGACGGTTGAGGCACCGTATTTTTCCGCCGGTGGCGGAGAGACGATCGAGCTGCGGCTGGGGCGAATGGCGCAGGGATCAAGCTGCGTCACGACGTGGCCGCTTGGATGGTCTGCATAAGTGGAGAAGGAATAACTTCCTCTGTCTATACCGTTCGTTCCGTCGGCTTGCCGCGAATAGCGGGATCTCAAAGCATCGATATTGTCACAAATCACCGCTCCGAAACCTTCCCGTTGGAGCTTCTCCAACCACGATTGAGAGGTATCGCCGGCAAAAATATTGGAAAGAAACGCGTCGCGTTCGTCTTTCGGCAGACTGGCTATTCCTTTGAAGTCGTCCAGGCAGTCAAGCTTCGGCACATCCTGCTCATTTGAGCTGAACAACAGATAGTCGCCGGAAGCGGTATAATAAAAGCGGGTTAGAGCATCATATCCCGCCACGTCCCGACCGGCAGGTTCGTTGAAGAGACCTCTACCGCGATAGTCATAGGAGAATGGAATCTGGAGGAGCCCACTGTTTGCAGACAGAGACGTCCGTCCGCGACCAACCCGGCCGGTCCTCAGTTTCTGGTAAAGGGCCGCCGCAACCCCCAGTGCACCGCCGAATCCACACATAACGTCGATCGTACCGACATGCGCATGTTCTTCCGGTTCGTGCATCGAGCCACCGAAACGGAGCATGATGCCGGTCGCTGCCTGGACCAGGTCGTCATAACCGACATAATCGGTCCTCGGGCCACGGCTCACGCCGCTAAAGCAGTCGAGTTTACAGAAAATGGCATCCGGGTTGATCGTTTTCAGCGTCTCGGCATCAAGTCCCATAGTGAGTATCTGATTGTCGGGCGCATTCCAGACGATGACATCGACCGACTTTATCAGCGCCTCGAGCGCCTTTTTACCCTCGGGCGCTTTTATGTCGATGAGCGCCGATTGTTTTCCGCGCATGTGCGACATACCGAAAATCACAGTATTCCAGCAATCGTAAAGAGGCGAGGCAGGATCAAGCTTGATCACTTCTGCACCGAAACGTGCCAGATAATAAACAGAATGCGGACCGGCGATCACATTGCAAAGGTCGAGCACACGAACGCCCTGTAGCCAACCGCTGCGATCATCGGGATTGGTTATGCGTGGAAGTTCGGTCTTCTCATTCTTCAGCAGGGATAACGCGGTCGAAAACTCGACCCACCGCCGGGGCATTGGAGACAGCGCTTCAGCGCCGCTTTCCTCGAGCCAGACGACCGGACCAGGCTGGATCATGGTCCCATATTCCGGGTCCTTGACATCGATCATAAGGCCCGCCGTCTCAGCGTGGTCGTCGTTGATCCACTCCTGCAGCCAGCGCTGCGGAGCGCCGGGAAAGCCGCCGCGCCCGAATATGCGCTCCCACTCCTTGGCGGTCCGGGTAATGAACACCTCCTTCATTCTTGCCGCGATCTTGTCGGCCCAGAACTTGGGCAACGGGTATACGCCGAGCGACACGTCGGATTTCCATTCAGAGGTCGGAAGGTATGTATCTTCCTCCTCCGTCAGCCCGTCGGCCACGAGCTCTTCGTAGATGCCGAGCGCTTGCAGGCAGCGCTTCGCGTGGTTCTTGTGGCTGGGGCAAACGACGTAAAACATCCGTCCGTCCTTGCAGAGGTAGCTTCTGTAAAACGGATCCAGAAGTTCCTGCAGGTCCTCGTAGCTCAGGTTCATCGGCAGGCCTTCGGCGCGGCGGCGGGCGATTTCCTGCTCGCGCTGCGTGATATACCGATCCGGGAGCCCTTCGATCTTGATCGAGTTGTAGCACAGTCCTTCCATGACGGCGCTGGCAAGCGGCACCTCGATGTGATCGCCAAGCCCCGTGCGCTCACGCGCCTGCAAGGCGAGGACTGTTGCAGACGACGCCAGCATGGCGCCATAGGCCGAGGCCAGCGGCAGCGGGGAGAAGGACGGGTTGACGCCCATGAGCACCCGATTGAGGCCCATATCCGTAAAAACGCCGGAGCTTGCCGCGATAACGCTTTCATAGGCGCGCAGCTCGCGTCTTTCCTCGTCGTTCGAAGCAAAGCCGGGGATCGAAAGAGTGATCAACTCCGGTCGTTCCTGCCTGAGCGCTGGAAAATCTATTCCGAGCGCTGCCAGCTTGCCCGGGCGGAAGTTCTCGATGACGATGTCGGCTTCCGCGATGAGCGCCAACGCCTGCTGGACGCCCTCAGGCACCTTCAGATCGATGTTGACGATGGCTTTGTTGCGATTGAGCGTTGCATTGGCGGGGCTCTGCCACAACGGGCCGCCGGGGGGATCGATATGCACGACGGTGGCACCCAGATCGCCAAGGATCATGGCGACGGCGGGGCCGGCGATATATTGCCCGAAATCAACCACCCGAACGCCGGAAAGCGGAAGGGTGGAACGTGCGGTCGATGTCATCTCTTTGAACCTCCCCAAGAATTCTCTATGCGTGTGCGTCGGCAATGATCCAGCCGGCCGCCTTTTCGGCAATCATAAGCGTCGGTGCGTTGGTGTTGCCGCTTGTGATCTTCGGCATGATGCCCGCATCGACAACACGCAGGCCTTCGACGCCACGCAACCTCAAACGGCTGTCCACCACGGCCTTGGGGTCGTCACCGCGACCCATCTTGGTCGTACCAACAGGGTGGAAAATGGTATTGGCGATATCGCCCGCCAGCCGCGCCAGTTCCTCATCGCTCTGGAACTGCGGGCCCGGCTTCCATTCCTCCGGCCTGTATTTCGCCAATGCCGGCTGCGACACGATCTTACGGACCTGCCGAAGGCTTTGGGCTGCAATCCTGCGATCTTCGTCCGTGCTGAGATAATTCGGCGCAATGGCCGGCGCGTCAGACACCTTGTTAGAGCGAATACGCACGCTTCCCACGCTCGATGGATTGAGATTGCAAACACTGGCGGTGAAGGCGGGGATGTTGTGCAACGGCTCGCCGAAGGCGTCGAGGCTGAGCGGCTGGACGTGATACTCCAGATTGGCATGGGCCTGGCTTTCATCTGAACGCGTGAAGGCACCGAGTTGCGAGGGCGACATGCTCATCGGACCACTGCGCTTCAACGCATATTCGAGCCCGATCATTGCTTTACCAAAAACGCTGTTGGCGAGCGTATTGAGCGTTTTCGCATTACCGACCTTGAAGACTGCACGAATTTGCAGATGGTCCTGAAGATTTTCACCGACACCTGGCAGGTCGTGTTCGACCTCAACGCCGTGACGATTCAGCAGTGCCGCGGGCCCGATGCCCGATAATTGCAGGATTTGCGGCGATCCGATTGCACCTGCAGAGAGAATAACCTCTCCGCGCGCGCCAACCTCCACGCTCTGCCCGTGGCGCTCAACCATGACACCGATGCACCGTTTGCGACCGGATGCCTCGTTTGCAAGGATCAAACGTTCGACATTGGATTGCGTCCAGATCGTCAGGTTGGGGCGGTTCCGCGCCGGGCGCAGGAAAGCCTTTGATGTGTTCCAGCGCCAGCCGGAGCGCTGGTTGACCTCGAAATAGCCGACGCCCTCATTGTCGCCGCCGTTGAAATCGTCGGAGCGCGGAATCCCCGCTTCCACGGCGGCCTCCGCGAAGGATTCGAGAATGTCCCATTTCAGACGCTGCTTCTCGATCCGCCATTCGCCGCCATGGCCATGCATGTCGGAGAACCGGCTGTTGTCGCCGGTCTTCGGATCCGCGCCATCGTCCAGCCGGTAATGATCCTCATGCGCCTTGAAATCGGGCAGGCAATTTTGCCAGGACCAGGCATCATCGCCGGTTGCCGTTGCCCACCCGTCAAAATCGCGCGCCTGACCACGCATATAGATCATGCCGTTGATCGACGAGCAGCCACCAAGCGTCTTGCCGCGGGGATAGCGCAGCGAGCGGCCGTTCAATCCGGCGTCCGGCTCGGTTTTGTAAAGCCAGTCCGTGCGTGGGTTGCCGATACAATAAAGATACCCGACCGGGATATGTATCCATGGATAGTCGTCCTTGCGGCCGGCTTCCAGCAACAGAACACGTTTTGACGGGTCACGACTGAGGCGATTGGCGAGCAGGCAGCCTGCGGAGCCACCGCCAACAATGATGTAGTCAAAAACGTCGCGGAAAGCGCCGGAACCACCATTCCTCATTGGGTTGCCCCCCAATCGCGATGGAACACGACATAATTATAAGACTGGACACTTTGCCGTGGCATGCAATGCTCCCTCCCTGCTTTAATTAGATGCATAGCCAACATTGGCTCGTAAAATCCAATGACAAATTCAACCGAGCATTATAAGTGAAATTAATATGCTGGAAGGTATCGATCTGAGAACATTGCGGGCGTTTGTTACCGTGGGGCGAGAAGGGAACGTCACCCGCGCCGCCG
This sequence comes from Agrobacterium leguminum, assembly GCF_015704895.1. Taxonomy (GTDB): domain Bacteria; phylum Pseudomonadota; class Alphaproteobacteria; order Rhizobiales; family Rhizobiaceae; genus Agrobacterium; species Agrobacterium leguminum. The sequence continues at coordinate 101,603 of NZ_JADQWB010000014.1, forward strand.
AGCAACTGCATGTGACGCAGCCGGCGGTGACGCTTCAGCTGAAACGCTTGGCCGCTGACACCGGGCTAACCCTGTTCCGGCGGACCTCGACGGGTTTGGAATTGACACAGGAAGGTGCGCTGTTGGCTGCAAAAGCCGAGCAAGTGCTGGCGGCGCTGACGGACTTCGGTCAGACGGCCGGTAATTTATCGACGCGGGTCCGAGGCAAATTGCGGATCGGCACGATCATCGATCCCGAATTCACACGGCTGGGCGCGTTTCTCAAAGCGCTTATTGAAAGCGGACCGGGCATAGAAACAACGCTGCGTCACGGGATGAGCGGTGATGTGCCGGAGAGGCTCAAGCGCAACGAGCTCGACGCCGGTTTCTATCTCGGTGACCCACGGGACTATGACCCGTCGCCCGACATCACTGGAGAGAATACCGCATCACTTTTCTACGCTCGCTCACTTGCCCAATTGACCTATTGCGTCGTCGCTCCGCCATCGCTCGCAAGCTTTGTGCGAGGAGCCGATTGGTTACAGCTTGCCTCCCTCCCATGGATCGGCACCCCACCCGCATCGGTCCATAACCGGATGCTGGCCCGGCTGTTCACCGATCTTGGCGTTCGCCAACATATTGTCGCCCAGGTGGATCAGGAAGCGTCAATGATCGCCATGACGCGCACGGGGGTCGGACTAAGCCTTTGCCGGGAATCGATTGCCCTGCATGAACAGCAGTCTCATGGACTGGTCATCGCGGACAATGTGAAGCTCTCGACGACCTTGAGTTTCCTTTGCCTCGAAGCGCGTATGGGCGATCCTTCTATCATCGCGGCATTCGACGCAATTAGACGAGTTTGGGTCCAGTAGGCCGGGTTGTCGGTCAATGGTGCCTGAGGCCTGTTTCAGAAACACGTGATCTCCGTCGGCCTGTCAACGGTAAGAAGCGAGACGATCAGTCCTGGTTTCCTGTCTTGATTTAATAGACGTATCGGTCTATTAAAAGACATGCCTCACGAAGTTTCCTCAGCCCCCCAGAGTCAAAAGCCAAGGCGCGGTCGCCCGCGTCTTGCGCCGGAGGAATCGACAAGACGGCAAAATCTCATAAGAGCCGGGCTCGAGCACTTCACCGAGAAGGGCTATTCCGCGGTCGGCATCGATGAGATCCTGAAGGCTGCCGGCGTGCCAAAGGGTTGCTTCTACCATCATTTCAACAGCAAGGCCGATTTCGGCCTCGCGCTCGTTGCGGCATATAACGACTATTTTGTTGAGCTGCTCGACCAAACCCTTCTCCAGGAAGCACGGGCACCCCTCGATCGGCTGCGAGACTTTACGGCAAGGGCGGAGGAAGGCATGGCTCGTCATGGCTTTAGACGCGGCTGTCTCGTCGGCAATCTGGGACAAGAGATGGGGGCGTTGCCAGACGATTTCCGCGCCGCGCTGACCGGAACTCTGGAGGGTTGGCAGGCGCGCACGGCGCATGTGCTGCGCCAGGCGCAAGCGGAGGGTGCGATCAGTCCCGGGCAGAACGCGGATATCCTTGCCGAGACCTTCTGGATCGGTTGGGAAGGTGCAGTGCTTCGCGCCAAGCTTGAGCAGCGCCCGGATCCCCTCCGCCGCTTCGCCATGACGTTTTTTAGTCTCATTGAAAGCCGATCTCTTCAACCTTGAAAGGAACCCGCTGTGAAGGCCATCCTGATTGAGAATGTCGACGATAAACAGACGGTATCACTAACACACGTCGATGAAGCCCACCTGCCTGAAGGCGAGGTGCTGGTAGACGTTTCCTACTCGACTCTCAATTACAAGGACGCGCTTGCGATCACTGGCAAGGCACCTGTGGTGCGGCTCTTCCCCATGGTGCCGGGCATAGATTTCACCGGCACGGTCGCAGAGAGCAACAATCCGGACTTCAAGGCCGGAGACCGGGTTATCCTCAATGGCTGGGGCGTCGGCGAAACCCATTGGGGTGGATTGGCCGAGCGCGCTCGCGTTAAAGGAGACTGGCTGGTGCCATTGCCTGATGGCATCAATTTTCGGCAAGCTGCTGCGGTCGGAACCGCCGGCTATACGGCGATGCTCTGCGTGCTGGCTTTGGAGCGGCATGGCATCACGCCCGAAAAGGGCGAAATCGTCGTGAGCGGCGCAGCTGGTGGCGTCGGTAGCGTCGCCACAGCGCTACTGGCGGCAAAAGGCTATGCCGTGGCAGCCGTCACCGGCCGCGCTTCTGAAACGAGCTATCTGCGCGAGCTCGGTGCGGCCTGTGTGATCGACCGTGCCGAGCTTACCGGAAAAGTAAGGCCGCTTGGCAAGGAACGTTGGGCCGGAGGGATCGACGTTGCAGGGAGCACCGTACTCGCCAATATGCTTTCGATGATGAGCTATCGCGGCGTGGTGGCGACCTGCGGCCTGGCGGCGGGCATGGATTTGCCCGCCTCTGTCGCCCCTTTTATCTTGCGCGGCGTGACTTTGGCGGGGGTCGATAGCGTGATGTGTCCAAAACCCGATCGTCTGGAAGCATGGTCACGGCTATCCACCGATCTCGACATGGGCAAGCTTGAGAAGATGATCACAACGGTGCCCCTTTCCGAAGTCGTTGAGACCGCGCCGAAATTTCTCGACGGGGCGGTGCGGGGGCGTATCGTGGTGCCGGTGGCGTGTTGATTGGACTGCCTTCTCGTAATTATCACAAGGACAGTGCCCCTTAAAGGGCGGAGCAGGTTTTCAGCTTACGGCTAAGCTCCTGAGCGGAATCAAACAGCCCTTCACCTAGATAATGACTTTGATGGAGCTCATTCGACTGGCGGCAATTTATCTCTGCAATGACAGCGAGTACCGTGACCCATGTCGGTCCGAGCGAACAAACATATTCTCGCCAGTGCGACCGACCGCTGCAGTGTGCGTGGCGGTCGGCGCGATTGTGGCACCCGGTCCATCATGACGATAGATGACATGAAGTTTCCGAATGCCGCATGCCCGATTTTGCGGGTTGTATCGCGCAAGCTCCACGAATGCTTACAGCTTGGAGAGCCCAAACGTCTTCCTAATGCCGCTATCCAATGCCTTGGCTGGAACAAACCGCTTCAGGCGACTCAGAAGCGTGGCCTGTTTTCCAACCGGCCTGCGCATTTTGTGAGGACCTGTGATTGCTGCCATGATTTCGGCAGCGACGGTCTGAGGACTGCTTGCTGTCTTAATGGCGGAAAGAACGGCCTCATTGGATTTGGCTAATTGATGAGCGTAGTCATCAATGCGCGTCTCCGTCTGCTTCGCATTGACATCAAGACTTGTCCTCGTGAACGTCGGCTCAACCAGGACGGAGCGAATGTTGAATTGCCGAACTTCATGGTCAAGCGTTTCAGACAGTCCCTCCAAGGCATGCTTGCTGCTGGCATAAAGGCCCATATAAGGTGCGGGGAGGAAGCCGAGAACCGAGCTGACATTGACGATCAGACCGGACTTCTGCTGCCGCATCGCGGGCAATACCGCTCGTATCATGCGCAGTGGGCCAAAGACATTGGTTTCAAAAAGGGCCTTCGCCTCATCGTCCGACGTGCTTTCGACCGGCCCGACAAGAGAGACGCCTGCATTGTTCACCACGACATCAATCCGACCAGAACGGGACAGAACCCAATCGACGAATTGCCTCACCGACTCGTCATTGTCCACATCGAGACGTCCGTACTCGACACCAGGAACCGGTCCACTTTTGTCCGGATTGCGCGATCCTGCAAACACCTTGAACCCGTTCTGTGACAGCAACCTCACGGTCGCCTGCCCGATACCGGAGGATGCTCCGGTCACCACAACAATCTTGTCTGTCGACATCTACGCTCTCCAAAATTAGCGTTGGACTAGAAATCAATTTAGATTTCGTTTGTAATCTATAACTAAGTTAGATTGCAAGCGAAATAAAACGTATTTGCAGAAATTGAGGATTCAGATGGTCAGCCCACACGACACGTGGGGTGAGTCGCCTCGACGCGGGAAACATCGGTCGAGTTAATGCGGCAGTTCTGGGCTGACGGGTGACAGGTTTGATGGATGCTTATGCCATCAAGTCACGCCGTTCGCCTGTCCACTGGGGGATTGCCGAGTGCGCGCTGGAAGGCGGATCGTTGCTCGCCTCTTTCGACGTAATCCTGCAAGCCTGGGCTATCCAGCAGGATATCCGAGTGTTTGAGCGGCCGCAGTACGCTTACCATCATAAGATCACCGGCGCCGAATTGAGCCCCCTCAAGCCATTCTTTCCCTGCAAGTACATCGCCCAGTTGCTGGAGCCGCTGACTGAGATGACCAACGCTGCCAGAGGCGATACAGGGTTCGATCGTATTGACCGCTGCAAACATCCACATGATGGAACGCGAGCGCGCATTCGCTTCATCGGGAAGGAGGCCGGCGAAACGCTGTGCTATGTGAAGCACGATCGCACCGGATTCGAAAAGAATGAGATCGCCCTCCTGGTAGATCGGCATCTGGCCGAATGGCTGCATTTCCAGATATTCGGGGCGGCGCATCTCGGAAAAAGTCAGGTGCCGTAGAGTGTAAGGCTGGCCGACTTCCTCGAGAGCCCACCTGACGCGCATATCCCGGTGATATCCTTTACCCCCGTCCGGAGGATGTTTGAAAATGGATACGACAGGGTTCATGTCAAGGCCTCCTCATTGGCAGGATTGAAGCGGGACGAAGGCATGGCTTCCAGAAGGGTCCAGTAGGCACGCAAAACACACGCCACCTCTCGCCAAGCAGTATGATCCCTCCGCAGCATCATCTGCTGCGGAGGGACGGGTTGGCTATTCCGCAGCAAGCGAATGCTGAGCTGTTTCCGCGTTTCCGTGCTCCGTCGAATCCATGTCTGCCTTGGGTGGCTTGATGCGGAACCATGCAGCATAGAGTGCCGGCAGGAAGAGCAGGATGATGAGCGTGCCCACCGCGGTTCCGCCGATAAGTGTGTAGGCCATCGAACCCCAGAAAACCGAATGCGTCAGAGGAATGAAGGCGAGGACCGCGGCAAGCGCTGTCAGGATGACGGGCCTCGTTCGCTGCACCGTAGCCTCAATCACGGCATGATAGTCGTCCAGACCCGCGGCCTTGTTCTCCTTGATCTGCTCGGTGAGGATCAACGTGTTGCGCATGAGGATGCCCGCCAGGCCGATAAGACCCAGGATCGCGTTAAACCCGAAAGGCTGGTTGAACAGGATCAGGGTCGGCACGACGCCTGCAAGACCGAGCGGTGCTGTCAGCATCACCATCGTCATCGTCGACAGGCTGCGTACCTGAAGGATGATGACGATCAGGGTCGCTGCGATCATCAGTGGGAACACCTTCACCAGAGCAGTATTCGCCTTGAGGGACTCCTCGATATTGCCGCCCATCTCGATTGTGTAGCCAGCAGGCAGAGATGCAACGAGTGGCTGAAGAGCAGTCATCACCTGTTGCGAAACCTCCGGCGGTTGGGTCGCCTCGTTGATGTCGGACCGGACCGTCACCACAGGCATTCTGTCACGACGCTTGAGGATCGGCTCTTCGAAGCGCACCTCCGTGTGGCCGATCTGATCGAGCGGGATCGCACGGCCATCTCTTGTCACGAGCGAGAAGTCGGCTAGCCTTGCAGGATCGAGGCGGATTTCACCGGCACTTCTCGCCACGACAGGAACGTTTCGGATGTTCTCGCGGACTTGCGTGACGGGAACACCACTCAGCAGGAGCTGTATCTGCTGGGCAGCCTCGGCGGACGACATGCCGATGAGGTTCAGCCGATCCTGATCAGGAACGAACCGGACGACAGGTGTGCGGTTACCCCAATCACGGTTGGCATTTCTCACGTCAGGTACCGAACTCATGAGAGCAAGTGCCTGCTCGGAGATTTTGTACAGCTCTTCCGCGTCCGGACCTTTGATCCGAAACTCGACGGGGAATGGCGTGTAGGGGCCAAAGACGAGTTGCGTGACACGTACGAATGCCTCGGGCGCCAGCCCTTGCGCAACGGCTTCCCGCAGACGAAGTTTCAGCACCTCACGCTCATGTGCGTCAGATGTCAGCACAACGATCTTCGCAAAGGCAGGATCGGGCAGTTCGGGCGCCATGGCGAAGAAGAAGCGGGGCGCACCCTGGCCGATGTAACTGGTCGCGATCTTCGCTTCGGGCTGCTGCTTCAACCAGGCCTCGAGCTTCTTGACCGTGGCGGTCGTCGTTTCGATGCTCGTGCCTTCAGGCAAGCGGACTTCGACAAGAACCTCAGGGCGGTCCGATGTGGGGAAGAACTGCTGCTTCACCGCACCCATCCCGACGACCGAGAGCGCCATGACGACGCCGACAATGGCGCAGGTCAGGAACTTGTGCTTGACGGTGAACTCGATCGCACCGCGCAGGCGTCTGTAGTTCGGCGTATCGTAAATCGCATGATGGCCACCTGCTACCGGCTTGATATCGGGCAACAGCTTTACGCCGAGATAGGGCGTAAAGATCACCGCCACGAACCATGAAACGATCAGCGCGAAACCGACGATCCAGAAGATATTGCCCGCATATTCACCCGCTGCAGAGGCGGCAAAACCGACCGGCATCAGGCCGATAATGGTCACAAGCGTGCCCGACAGCATCGGCGCCGCAGTGTGACTCCAGGCATAGGCAGCGGCCTTGATGCGGTCCATGCCCTCTTCCATCTTCACGACCATCACCTCGATGGCGATGATTGCGTCATCGACAAGCAGGCCAAGTGCCAGGATCAATGCACCGAGCGTGATGCGGTCGAAGAAGCGCCCCGTCTCGAGCATGATGATGAAGACGACAGCCAGCGTCAGCGGAACGGCCAGAGCCACAACGATGCCCACCCGCCAGCCGAGCGCAATGAGGCTGACAAAGAGCACCACGCCGAGGGCCATGGCGAACTTCACCATGAATTCACCCACCGCCGCCTCAATGTTGACAGCCTGATCGCTGACCTTCGTCAGCGTTATGCCAAGGGGTAACGACTGTGCGATCCGGCTGGAGCGCTCCTCGAGAGCCTTGCCAAGCTCCAGACCATTCCAGCCCTGTTGCATAACCACACCGAGCATAATGGCAGGCTCGCCGTCATGACGGATGACATAGCTTGCCGGCTCCTGATATCCTCGACGGACATCTGCAATATCCGACAGTTTGAGAACCCGGCCGGAAGCAACGATCGGCGTCTCGGCGATCGACTGGACGCTGTCGTAGGCGCCATCGAATCTGATGAACACCTGCGGACCCTGCGTGTCTATCGAACCAGCGGGCGTAACGGTATTGCGCCGTTGAAGGGCAGCGGCAATATCCTGAGGAGATATGCCGAGCGTGGCGAGTTTCTGATAGGAGAACTCTACGAATATCTGCTCCGGCTGTTCACCGAGAATATTGATTTTCTTGACGCCGGGAACATGAAGCATGTCCTGCCTGATCTTTTCGGCTTCCCGGACGAGATCACGCATCGGCATGCCCTGCGCCTTGAGAGCGTAGAGGCCGAAGCTGACGTCGGAATATTCGTCGTTCACGAACGGTCCCAGAACACCCTGCGGCAGGTTTCTGGCTTCATCGCCGAGCTTCTTGCGCGCCTGATAAAATTCTTCAGCGACGGCGCTTGGCGGCGTATTGTCCTTGAGCGTGACGGTAAGATAGGCAAAGCCGGGACGCGTCGTTGTCTCGACCCGGTCGTACCAGGCCAATTCCTGAATGCGCTTCTCCAGCGGCTCGGCAACGAGATCCTGCATCTCGCGCGCGGTTGCGCCCGGCCAGACAGTCGTGACCGTCAACGTCTTGATGGTAAAGGAGGGGTCTTCAGCGCGTCCCAGCTTGACGAAGGCATAGACGCCGGCAAGCGACAGAAGGACGATGAAGAACAGCGTCACGGCGCGTTCGCGAACCGCAAGGGCGGACAGATTGAGGTTCATCAGTTTGCCGCCTCTTTTGTAGCAACGCTGGTGCGAACTTGCGCTCCATCCTTCAGAAGATGTGCGCCAAGCGCAACGACCTCCTCTCCCGGCTTGACATTAGTGACAACCACATTCTCTTCGCTCACCCGCTCCACTTTCACATCACGAAACTTCACGACGGACGATTGCTGATCGATCACCCAGACGCCCGTCCGCGTCCCGTCATCCAACAGAGCGCCTATCGGCAGTTCCGCATGATTCTGCACATCCCTGTTCTCGATTTCGATGGTGACGGTCGCCCCCAGGGGCGCATTTGCAGCATTCCCTTCGAGCACCCAGCGCGTTTCATAGGTGCGGGTCTGCTGATCGGCAGAATCGGAAATCTGGCGCAGCTTGGCCTTTTCTGCATCGTTTCTGCCATAAACCGATGCGGAAGCCTGAGCTCCGATTTCAGGACGCATGGTTTCGGGAAGCCAGACAATCGCTTCGCGCGGACCAGACTTTGCGAGCCGGACAACCGGCTGCCCGGCGGTTACCACCTGGCCCGGTTCACCGAGCGTCTCGACAATGGTTCCATCTGCATCGGCAACAAGAACTGTATATCGGGCCTCGTTTTCGGCAACATTTGCCTCAGCCTGAGCGGCAGCCAACTGTGCCGTCGCCGTATCCAGCAGGGCCTTCGATCGTTCATATTGCTGCGTCGAGGCGGCAGAGGTCTTCACCAGCACGGCGAAGCGTTTCTCATCGGCTTTCGCTTGGACAAATGTCGCCTGTGCCGCAATGACGGCGTTTCGCTTGGCGGTCAGAGCAAGGCGAAGATCGGTCTCGTCAAGCCTCATCAATGGCTGTCCGGCGCTTACCTGCTCCCCGACGTCGACAAAACGTTCAACGATCTTGCCGGGAACGCGAAAGCCGAGATTACTCTGGACCCGGGCACCAACGGTCCCGGTAAAGCTGCTGCTCGAATTGCCAGGAAGCCTGGCCGTCGCGAGGTTGACCAGTGGCGCCAAGGTCCGGGGATCGGCAGCCTTTGCCTCTGGTGCCTGCGCCGGAAGCAGCAGTGCCGCGGCTCCGCCTGCGGCCAGCGCCAGCACTGCTGCTGCAGTGACAACAAGTTTCCGTTTCATTTCATCGTCCCTTCTTGACGGCTTGTTCAAAAATATTAGATTGCATCTTAACTCTAAAAGGAATATAGATGTCAAATGAAATCTAATTGGAGGTCCACATGAGAGTGAGCCGCGTACAGGCAGAGGAAAACCGGGAACGGGTAATCAACGTCGCCAGCCGGTTGTTTCGAGAGCATGGATTCGACGGGATCGGCCTGAAAGACCTGATGAAGGGTGCAGGCCTCACCCAGGGTGGATTCTACAAGCAGTTCGCATCCAAGGACGATCTTGCGGCGCTCGCATCACGGCGTGCTCTCGAGAGCGCCACGAGGAGGTGGTCTGATGCCGCAGCAGACACATCAGATCCCCTGGAATCGATCATCAGGTTCTACCTCTCCAAAGACCATAGTGGCGAGAAGGCGGAAGGATGCCCGCTTGTTGCTCTCGGCTCCGACGCTGCGCGTCAAACCGCCGAAGTTCGGCGCCCGTTTGAAGATGGTATCCGGGCGCATTTCGAGGTGCTCGAAGAACTCATCGGAGAGGGTGACGATAGAGCTCGAAGCGGAAAAGCCATGGCAATATTGTCCATGATGGTCGGTGCGGTGACGCTGTCCCGGATCATCGAGGATGAACCGCTATCGACGAGTGTACTCGATGCGGCAGCGAGCGAGGTCCGGCGCATTGCTGGCCGCGATGGTAGCGACTAACGGACAGATTTTGGGCATTCGTCGTCAATAGCTGTCACAGCTCAGCGAAAGCCGCACGCGTATCAGAAGAGTATAGCGCAAACCGCATGTCCCAAGTTTACGACCAGTCATTCGGTCGGATGCCGAAGGCATGCCAAATTTTTGATCATAGACAGGTGGAATGCAAATGCGTCGTGTCGTTGTAACAGGAATGGGAGCCGTCAGCCCCCTTGGTGCAAATGTCGATGTCTCCTGGTCGCGGCTTCTTGCGGGCAAAAGCGGGATCCGTCGGCTGGGTGACGACATCGTCGGGGATTTGCCTTCAAAAATCGGAGGCGTGGTCCCTTCTCTGGCTGAAGATCCTGAAGGAGGTTTCGATCCTGACCGGACACTGCCCTCGAAGGATCAACGAAAGGTCGACCGCTTCATCATCTTTGCGCTGGCAGCGGCGGAAGAGGCTTTGGCCCAAGCGAACTGGAAGCCAGCTTCCGAAGAAGAAAAACTGAGAACGGCGACAATCATCGCATCGGGCATCGGTGGCTTTCCCGCGATAACGGAGGCGGTGCGTACCGTCGACCAACGCGGTGTCCGCCGCCTTTCGCCATTCACCATTCCATCCTTTCTTGTGAATCTCGCCGCCGGACAAGTCTCTATCCGGCATGGCTTTAGAGGCCCGCTGGGAGCCCCGGTGACGGCATGTGCCGCCGGCGTTCAGGCGATTGGCGATGCAGCACGGCTGATCAGATCCAATGAAGCCGACATTGCGGTTTGCGGTGGCACCGAGGCCTGTATGAACATTGTCAGCCTTGGTGGTTTCGCGGCGGCAAGATCACTATCGACAGGCTTTAACGAGACCCCGGCCAAGGCGTCACGTCCTTTCGACACCGCGCGCGACGGCTTCGTGATGGGTGAAGGCGCAGGCATCCTCGTCATTGAAGCTTTAAGCCACGCCCTCGCCCGCGGTGCGACGCCGATAGCAGAACTCGTTGGATATGGAACGACGGCCGACGCCCATCACATTACCTCCGGTCCGGAAGATGGAAGCGGCGCCCGCAGGGCAATGCAAATCGCCATCGCCCAGGCGGGTATCGCGCCGCACGAAATCGGCCATCTGAACGCACATGCGACTTCGACCCCGGTTGGAGATCTCGGAGAGCTCAGAGCGATCAAGAGCCTGTTCGGCCAAAGGAAGTCGATCGCGGTCAGCGGCACGAAGTCGGCGACGGGGCACCTGCTGGGGGCCGCCGGCGGCCTTGAGGCTATTTTTACGATCCTGGCGCTCCAGCACCAGATCGCGCCCCCGACCTTGAATCTCAGTTCACCGGACCTTGAGGCCAATGGCATCGACTTTGTCGCAAACGATGCCCGACCCCTCGATGTTGAATATGCGATATCCAATGGCTTCGGCTTCGGTGGCGTCAATGCCAGCGCAGTGTTTCGACGCTGGCCGAGGAGAGGCAATCGTACGCCATTAGCTGATTAACCCCCGCGCATAATCCCCTTTGAACAAAGTCTCCACCAGGACGCTCCCACCATGCAACCAACGACTATCGTTTCAGCGCCCGGCATAACGCTCCTCAAGCCAAGGATTGCCGTCATCGGCGTCGGCGGTGGCGGCGGCAATGCTGTCAACAACATGATCATGCACGATCTCCAGGGCGCGGAGTTTATCGTTGCAAACACCGATGCACAGGCTTTGTCCATGTCAAAAGCACCACGGCTTATCCAGCTTGGCCCGACCGTCACGGAAGGACTTGGTGCCGGGTCATTGACCGATATTGGACAGGCAGCCGCCGAAGAGTCGATTGACGAGATCATGGATCACCTCCACGGAACCCATATGTGTTTCGTGACGGCGGGCATGGGGGGCGGAACGGGAACAGGTGCCGCACCGGTTATCGCCCATGCTGCGCGCAAGGCAGGCATACTGACGGTCGGCGTCGTCACCATGCCCTTCACATTCGAAGGTACCCAGCGAATGCGAACAGCGCGGCAGGGGATCGAGCGTCTCAGCGAATGCGCAGATACGGTGATCGTCATCCCCAATCAGAACCTGTTCCGGGTTGCCGATGCGAAGACGACCTTCGCGGATGCATTCGAAATGGCAGATCATGTGCTGCATGCCGGGGTCAGTTCCGTCATCGATCTGATCGTCAAGGAAGGATTGATCAATCTCGACTTCGCCGATGTAAGGTCAGTCATGCGTGACATGGGCCGAGCGGTCATGGGCACGGGCGAGGCAACGGGAGACGCCCGCGCCCGACATGCCGCCGAGGCAGCGATTGCCAATCCGCTGTTCGATGAAGCGTCCGTCAGGGGAGCGAAAGGCCTTCTCATCTCGATCTCCGGCGGACTGGACATGACCCTTTTTGATGTCGACGAAGCCGCGACACGTGTTCGCGAGGAAGTCGATGACGACGCCAATATCGTCGTCGGCGCGACATTCAATGACGCGCTTGAAGGGCGGCTGAGAGTTTCAGTCGTCGCCACAGGTTTGAGGAAACCGGCAGAGGTGATCCTCCTTTCGGAGCGAATGGCGTGATGCTCGCTCATACTGTGGGCCTGCAAGCGCCGATTTGTAAAATTGATGGCCATGGAGATTTGAAATGTTGAAGCGTTTTCGAGAAAAATGGCGATCGTGGGAAGATGCCATCCTGGGTATCGACGATCCGCAGGGAGACTACCTCATCGCGCTGGAAAAACGGTTGGATCGGCTGGAGACCGAAGTGGCTGGATTAAAGGCACAGCCCCACGAGGAGGTAGTGCGGGAAGACGGTGCCGAAAATAAGGGGTGATGGCTGTATCCTTGCACTCATCTACCGGTCGGTCGCCCGGCCTATGTCAAGCGCACGCTGTTGATAGCTCGCTAAGCATCCGGCACAGGCCAAGAGTATTCTGCATGCCGCCAACCTTTTTCATCAGCGCGTCTCCAAGTTCCTGAAGACGCTCAAATGCCATTGCAAGCCGAGCGCTCCCGTTGTCGGTGAGCAGAAGCCTTCGTGCCCTGCGATCATCGACATCCACGGACATCGTCACCCAATTCTTCCTCACAAGGGGTTTGAGATTTGAAACGACGGTTGAGTGGTCAAGGCCAAGAAGTAGCGAGACCTCCGATATTCGAGGGGAACCTGCTTCACCAATCGCTGCAAGAAGAAATATCTGCTCTGCCGTTAGTCCTGTCGAGCGCAATGCATCGTTGATCTGGCGGGAAATGATGCGGTTTGTCCGCTGCACGGTAAAGCATAGATTCCCGGCAAGCGAGTTTTCCACCATTTCAGCTGTTGGCGATCCTTGAGCAGAAGCATGGGTTTTGAACAACTTGTACAGACTCCGGTCTTACGCTCGGAAGCGATATTTTAGATTGCGAATGAACTCTATATAATTTAGATTTTAAAACCAATCTATTTTCAAATTCTGAGAACCGGTTGCGAGCCCATGGCCTTGGGAACGGAGCAGAGCCTCGGAGAACTTTTTAGGATCAGCCATGGCCGATATGCCTGACAGCAAAAATTCTCATGTCTCAACAATTTCACAGAAGACACCACATGGAATTCTTCATGGACCAATTACAGCCACGCTGTTCCGGCTGGCATTGCCCACAGTCGTCGTTCTCGTCGTCCAGACCTTTGTTGGGGTCGCCGAAACCTACTTCGTCAGTTTCCTTGGGACTGAGGCTTTAGCAGGTGTAACCCTCGTCTTTCCCGTCCTCATGCTGATGCAAATGATGTCGAATGGCGGGATTGGAGGCGGAGTTTCCTCGGCTGTGGCCCGAGCGCTGGGAGCCAACCGCCACGCTGATGCCGATGGGCTTGTCTGGCATTCGATTGTTCTGGCCACAGTATTCGGAGCCATTTTCTCAGTCGCTGCAATCCTCTTTGGACCTCTGCTCTACCGCTCAATGGGAGGGACTGGAGAAACCCTTAGGGCCGCCCTCATCTATTCAGGAATTGTGTTCGCAGGCTCCATTCCCATCTGGATCACGGCTTTGCTTTCGGCAGCCCTGCGGGGCGCTGGCAACGTGAACGTGCCTGCTCTCGTCATCATCTCCGGCGCGTTCCTTCTCCTCGTCTTGTCGCCGCTGTTGATTTTCGGCTGGGGCCCCTTCCCGCAGCTCGGCGTGGCGGGCGGAGGCGCTGCGGTCTTCATTTATTATCTCATCGCGGCACTGGTGCTTGCCCTATACCTGCGCTCGTCAAGCAGCCCGCTAAAGTTCAAAATCGTTCCGCTGCAAGGTCGACTGTTCAAGGACATTCTGGGTGTCGGCCTGCCTTCCGCAGTCGGCACGATCCAGGTCAATCTGACGGTTACGTTCGTAACGGCAGCCGTCGGCCATTTCGGCGCAGACGCAATTGCGGGGTTCGGCATCGCATCGCGGCTAGATTATCTGCAAATCCCCATCATCTTCGGTCTTGGAACCGCTATCGTCACCATGGTTGGGATTAATATCGGAGCGGGCCAGATCGAACGCGCCCGCCGGGTCGCCTGGGTTGGCGCAGGTATTGCATTTGGCATCACGCAGACAATCGGCATTCTCGCCACTCTGTTCCCCATCATTTGGATGAGATTGTTCACGGCGGACCCGGATGTGCAGCAGCTAGGCTCCCAGTATCTGCAGATCGTCGCACCGGCCTATGGTGCAGTTGGATTGGGACTGGCACTTTATTTTGCAAGCCAGGGACTGAAGCGTGTTCTTCTCCCGGTTCTTGCCGGAACAGTCAGGATGATCCTGGCAGCTTTCGTCGGATGGGCTTCGGTGATCTGGTTTCAGGCAAGTCTCAATTCCCTTTTCCAGATCGTGGCGGTGGCGGCCATCGCATACGGGGGACTAACGGCCCTCGCCGTGCTGCCGCGCCGGATGTTCCATCGTGGCAGGCAACAGAACACTCAAACTGCCGGGTACCCAGCACTCCGTCATGTGCGATTGTGCCGCGACGCGCCCGAGGGAGGGCCACGAGTTGCGAGGCGAACGACGGATGCTTGACCTCGGCGGTCACGACACCATCGCCACCGGAACCCGGCCCCGGATTGCCGGTCTCTTTCGGCGCGACAAGCCAATCGGCAAAATTCCGCCGGAACCAGGTATCGTCACGGATCGGATCGCCGGTCAGTCGTGTCGTATCGAACGCCGGGCTGTAGCGGCAAGTGAGATGACCGTCGACATCGACGATCTTGCTTTCCAGCAGACCGTTGCGCAGAGCAGTATGGCGTGCCTCGCGGCGCGCAAGGTGCCGAAGACGGCGAACAAGCAGTCGGGCGAGTTTATCCATCAATCCGGCCTCCCGTCTGCGCGGCAATAATTGCCGTGTAGGCGTCCTGCACCGGATCCCGCGGACGCGTTCGACCACGCCGCCGCCCGTCAATGCCACCGGGCTTCGGGACCTGACAGGGAAGAGTGCATGCCAGCAAAGTCCGAGGAGATCCGCAACAGCAAACAGCGCGAGCGACAGCAGAAGCTGCGTGATGCCGACAGAAAGGCCAAACGCCCAGGACGCGACGATGTGGCCCGCACGGCGCTGTTCATGACAATCTCTGGCATGACGACGCGCGAGAAGACCGAAGAGCTGGAACACTTCCAGCATGTCGTCGTCTCGATGCTGGTTCGGCAGGGGTTCGACGAACATGCATCCCACGCCGTCTTCGATGAGCTCGTCGAGAAGTACGCAGACGGCGACTGGCCCTTCCGCCGCAAGCCCCACCTGCTCTATCCTGATGGCGCCGATCAAGGCGACTGAGCGGTTCCGACCTTGACTGTCCCACGCTGCCATGGGAACGCCCAACGGCGTTTGCAATCTCTACGACACCTCCCCCCATTACTCGGTTAATCGCCGTTTGATTCTGAATCGAATGTTTCGAGCATTTTCACGGGGGACGCGGGGGCCTCGACTGGCGGATAGGTCACGGCAACAAGTGCGTTGCACATGGAAGCGGCTACGATCCTGGAGAAGCAGTTCGAGGCGCTGACGCAGAACGACTATCTCGAGAAGCTGCGCGCCGGCGAGCTGGACACGGAGCAGAAACAAAAAAGCTCCTCGATGCTTACGCGGAGGGGCTTTCTATGAAACGACTTGAATGGCAAAATATTCAAGTCTCAATAGTTGCGGGAGGCGCGCAGCCACCTGTACCGACATTCGATCGAAGTAGCTGTCTGACAAAGCAATCAATCAATGATTGTGGGGGCAGGATTTAATCATAACTTGCGATCACGGCGGCCATCCACTGGTATGCTCGAAGCTCTTCTTTCCGCTGACCGTAGCGAATATTTCGGACCGCGCGTGATTTTGACGCAAACTTTTGTTGTCACCGTTCGCGCTCTTCAGCCGGCGAATGATGAAATGCGGCGTCTCCGGTAGTCTTTCAATTTGCCATCCTTTCGGAAACAAATCTCGAAGAAAAACCAGCGAGCTGGCACTTCCTTCGCTTCGAGAGCATTTAAAACAGTCTGTTATCAAACTGACGGAGAGACAAGTTCACGCTTGACGATGTTCATCCTAAAAGTTTTAACGCAATAGCACGGGTACGAAAGCCTCTGAATTCCCAATGCACCGCTTAATTGTAAAAAGGGACGTTTGCGGAGAAATCACTACCCTTGAAACACCAGAACGAGATGAGAGCTTCAATGATCGCGGACGTTAGAGCTGCTCCGAAGGCTAGGCGAAGCCAGGCAGAACGTTCCGACGAAACCCGGAAGAAGCTCTGTCAAGCAGCGCTCGATGCCATGAATGAAGTCGGCTATGGTCGCTTTTCAACGGAAGACGTCGCGTTGAGGGCTAAGGTGTCACGCGGGGCGCTGACCCACCAGTTTCCCAGTCGCAATGCCCTGATCATCGCTGCGTTTCAATATCTTATCTCGTCGTGGGAAGACGACTGGCATTCCATCGTTGAAGAGAGGCGCAAACTAAGTCCCGACGAAGTCACGGAATTCCTGTGGCAAAAACTGTTCCAAGCCGACAATTACGTTGCCTCGTTGGAAATCATGCTGGCATCACGCAACGATGACGAACTGGGCATCGGGATCCGTGAAATCATGGTCCGCTGGGCGGCGAGCAGGGATAAGGCAATCGCAACACTTCTGGGCGTATCGCTAGACCGGCCTGAAACCGACGAGTTCATCCAACTTAGCCTATGTGTGCTACGCGGCATCGCACTTCACAGCAGTTTCAGCTCCAACTCCAACCACGACCTGCAGCGCAAGCTGCTGGATCGGTGGAAGTCCATGCTGATTGCGACAAACAGCCAGTGAGCTTTAGTGGCCGTATTGGAACGGAGCACCGCGATCAGCGAATAACCGTTCTCCGAGACCAGATAATCGAGCTTCGATAAACCCGCTCAATGGCCTCAACACAAAGCGCCACTTGAAAAAGTGAGCCCCTGCCATGAGACGAAATTCGGGCCGCCGAAGGCGCATCTGCGTCTTTAGTCATCACCCGCCCGCAATGTCGACATAAAAAATACAAAGACGCCAAGCACTTGCGATGTTTATTGATCGCAACCCGATATGCTCACTAATTAGGCATAAGGAATGTTGCATCGCAAAAATGCAGACACAAGCATTTTCCCTATTTACAAACAGACGCGTCCGTTTTTATCATTCGCGGAACACAATGGGGAATTTCATGAACAGCTACATTTTCTTCGGTGGCAAAGTCCTTGATGTCGACAAAGGCACGTTGCTGGACGGCGTCGAAATACTCGTCGAGGGAGACCGGATCGCTCGTGTTTCGACGGAAGTGATCGACGCCCCCGACGCCGAGCGTATCGACCTCCAAGGTCGCACCCTGATGCCCGGCCTCATCGATGCGCATGTCCATGTCATCGCCACGCTGGTCGATCTTGCCAGGAACGCCGAACTGCCTTCGTCCCTGATAGCCCTGCGCTCACGCGAGATCATGCATGACATGCTGATGCGCGGCTTCACCACCGTCCGCGACCTGGCCGGCGCTGATCTCGGCCTCAAGATGGCCGTCGAAGAGGGGCTCATCGACGGGCCGCGACTGATCATCTGTGGAAAGGCGCTGAGCCAGACGGTCGGCCATTGCGACTATCGCAGCCGCCATGACAAGCGCGAATTGCACGCCGCCTCCCTCGGCGCTCTCGGCCGCATCGCCGACGGCGTGGACGAGGTGCGCCGCGCCACCCGCGAAGAGATCAAGGGCGGCGCAGACTTTATCAAGATCATGGCCAATGGCGGCGTGTCCTCGCCCAACGACCCGATCCACGTCCTGCAATATTCCCGCGAAGAAATCCTTGCGATCGTGGAGGAGGCGGAAAACTACGGCATGTATGTGGCTGCCCACACCTATTCCGACGCCTCGATCCGGCGCGCGGTGGAATGCGGCGTCAAGTCACTCGAACATTGCAACCTGATCACCGCCGAAACCGCGAAACTGGCGGCCGAAGCCGGCGCGACCGCTTGCCCGACGCTCGTCGCCTATGAAGGGCTTGCGCTCGAAGGAGCCGCTTTCGGTCTCGGCGCGGACTCGCAGGCCAAGATCGACACGGTGCGTGTCGCAGGCCTGGAGTCCCTTCGCATCATGCACGAGGCCGGCCTGCCGATGGGCTTCGGCTCCGACCTCCTCGGCCAGTTGCACAAGTACCAGTCGATGGAGTTCTCAATACGCGGCAAGGTTCTTCCAGCGCGTGACATTCTCTATTCGGCAAGCCGCGTTTCCGCAAAACTCTGCATGATGGAAAACCAGATCGGCGTCATCGCAGAAGGCGCCTATGCCGACTTCATCGTCGTCAACGGCGATCCGCTTCAGGATATCGAACTTTTGGCACAGCCCGACGAAAACCTTTCGGCAATCGTTCGCGGCGGCCAGTTCTACAAGAACACTCTCGGTGGCTGACCCGGATGATCAAAGGAAACACCATTCCTGAAAAAACGGGCCGCTGGCTGATCGGCAGCATCAATCTGGTTGCTCTTGGATTGATGCTGCTACCGTTGATCCTGGTGTGTTGGCTGTCAGTGATTTCAAACGAAATCCTCTCGCTTCCGGTGGAGGGCTATTCGCTTCATTGGTATCAGGAGGCGTTTCGCCAGCCGCAGTTCCTCGACGGCTTTGTCCTCAGCATGCTGGTGGCGGCCTTCGCCGCCGCCGCCGGGCTCGCCGTCTCCATTCCCGCCGCCATCATCATCGTGCGGCGAGCGTTCCGGGGCCGGGCCGCGATCCTGCAACTGCTGATGTCGCCGCTGACCGTTCCAGCCATCGTGATCGGCGCGTCGCTCTATATCACCGTGGTCGAGATCGAGATCGCCACCGGCCTGCCGCTGTCCGGTTCCGTGGCTGTGTTCGTAATGGGCCATATCCTGCTCACCATTCCCTGGTGCATCCGTCTGCTGGTCGCATCGCTGGAAGGCGGCAATCTGTCGATCGAAGAAGCCGCCGCGAGCCTCGGTGATACACCGGCCGGGATCATATGGCGGGTGACGCTGCCCCTGATCCGGCCCGGCATCTTCGCGGCCGCCGTATTCTCCTTCGTGGTCAGTTTCGGCAATCTCGAAGTGTCGATTTTCCTCGCCAGTCCCGGTCAGGTCACGCTTCCCGTGGCGATGATGCAGTATCTCGAATGGAAAATCGACCCGACGATTGCAGCCGTCTCGGTGCTGCAGGTGGGGTTCGTCGCCGTCGCACTGATCATATCAAATCGTTTCGTCAATATTTCCAGGATTGTGTGATGACCAACGTCAATATTACCGGCTTGGGGAAGAACTACGGCACGTTCCGCGCCGTCTCCGATGTTTCGCTTAAGATCGACGAGGGTGAGTTCCTGATCTTTCTCGGTCCCTCCGGCTGCGGCAAGACTACGACCCTGCGTATGATGGCCGGTTTCATCGAGCCTGACGCCGGCCGCATCGAGATCGGTGCGCGAGACGTGACGCATGAGCCGCCGCACCGCCGAAATATCGGGCTGGTCTTCCAGAACTACGCCCTCTTTCCCCACCTCTCGATCTTCGAAAACGTCGCCTTCGGCTTGCGCCGCCGAAAGGTGGCGGAAAATGAAATCCGCAAGCGGGTGGGAGACGCGCTCGATCTCGTCAAGCTTTCGCATCTGACCGCACGTTTCCCGAAGCAGCTTTCGGGCGGGCAGCAACAGCGCGTGGCCATTGCGCGGGCGCTCGCAATACGCCCCGACATCCTGCTTCTCGACGAACCACTGTCGAACCTCGATGCCAAGCTTCGCCTTCAGGTCCGCGACGAGCTGCGCAGCCTGCAAAAATCCCTCGGCATCACCACCATCATGGTGACGCATGATCAGGAAGAGGCGATGTCGGTGGGCGACAGGCTTGTGCTGATGCAGGCCGGCGTGGTCGAACAGATCGGTTCTGCCAGCGACCTCTATAATGCACCTGCCAACCGGTTCGTCGCGGATTTTATCGGCCGTACCAACTTCCTGAAGGGAACGGCCGTCGACGGCGGCGACTTCAGAACCGCTGATGGCGTTTTGCTGCAAACCGCTTTCCAGCGAGCCGGAGCAGCCGAAGTCCTCGTTCGACCCGAAGCCATTCGCCTGACGCGCGAAGCGACGGCGCAGGGCCCGAACTGCTTTCGCGGGCGTCTCGAGCGATGCGTATTTCTCGGGGGCATGATCGAGGCGGATATCGAACTCGACGGCGGCACGCGGCTCAAGGCCGTGACCTCGCCGCGCGAACTTGCCTTCGAGGGCCTCTCCAGCGAGGCGAACAGCCCGGTCTTCGTGAGCATCGCAGCCAAGGACGTCGTTCCACTCTGAGCTGAAGCCGGCGCGTCGCTGGCCACATCGAGCATCAGATTTCAATCAAAAAAAGGGGAACTCAAAAATGCCGAACATCACTCGCCGCACCTTTGGAATACTGTCTGCCAGTGCCCTTATGTCGTCCGCACTGCCGAGCTTTGCACAAGCTCGCGGTCGCGTCGTCGTCGGGACCTGGGGCGGGGACTACCAGAACCTTCAGCAGGCAAATATCGTCGATACCGTTCTCAAGGACAGCGGCCTGCAAGTCGTATTTGACCCGGCAGCCGAGACCGTTCGCAAGTCCAAAATTCTTGCCGAACGCCGCCTGCCGCGCGGGACGATGGACGTCGCCTGCATGACACGGCAAGGCACCTATGAAATGTATGTCAACGGCGCTCTCGAGGAGCTCGATGAAAGCAAGGTGCCAAATCTCGCCAAGGTCCATCCGTTTCTGCGCACCAAGTATTCCATCCCGCACATGTATACGGGTCGCGTCATTCTCTACAATCCAAAGGAAGTGAACCCGGCGCCGACCTCCTATGCCGATCTCTGGGACAAGAGATATGCTGGCCGCGTCGGCGTCATCGACATCCAGTATCAGAACACCATCGAATCCGCGGCCATGATCGCCGGCGGTGGGCCCTCGAATGTCGAGCCCGGCAAGGAAAAGCTACTGGAGCTGAAGAAGCAGGGCGTGAAAATCTATCCCACCAACGAAGCCATGGCGCAGGCCCTGAAAACGGGAGAAGTCGTCATGTGCATCATGTGGAATGCCCGTGGGTTCATGTGGAAGAACGCCGGCATCGACGTCGATGTCGCCATTCCCAGGGAAGGTCTCGCGCTCTACATTTCCGATGTCGGCGTTCCCAAGAACGCCCCGAACAAGGAGGCGGCCTTCGCCTATCTCAACGCCATGCTTGACGAGCGCCCGCAGGCGGCCTTTGCCGCCAAAATGGGCTACGCGCCGCCAAACTCCACGGTCAAGCTCGATCCCGCGCTGGCGGCCGTCATCGGCTACAAGGCTGACCAGCAGTTCGTTCTCCCCGATCTGGACTACATGGCCAAGATCGATGCCGGCCTTCAGAGCTGGTGGGAAAGAGACTTCAAGTCCTGAGAACTAGAGATGATGTGCAGCTACCCGCGTTGCCAGGCGCGGGCGGCTGTCGCCAGTAGTACCCTCGATCCGGAACCGGGTGATGCAGAAGAACAATCTCTCCGCAGCGGGAATGCTCATGCCCGCGACAGCCATCGTGCTGCTCTTCATGGCGCTGCCATTGCTGTATCTTTTGCGCTACAGCATGAACAGCTATGTGCCGGGCCAGTTTATGGTGAGCGATTTCACACTGGCGAACTTCGCCGCCTTCTTTGCGGACAGCTATTATCTTAATGGAATGCGCACGACGATTTTCATGTCATTCGGCGTGACTATCGTTTGTCTCGTTCTGGGCCTGCCGCTGGCCAACTGGATTTCGCGCAAGCAAGGCAGCATGAAGACCGTACTGCTGATGATGATCATCCTGCCGCTGTTCATCTCGAACGCGGTTCGGGCTGCCGGCTGGATGGTGGCCTTCGGCCAAAGCGGCGTGCTTAATTACGCCCTGCTTTCGCTCGGCGTTATTTCGACGCCTCTCGAGATCATGTACACGCCGTTGGCCGTTTTCGTCGGCATCGTTGCGGTCAACCTTCCTTATGTCGTGCTGACACTGCAAAGCGTTCTGGAAGGGCTGGACGAAAACGTCGAATATGCGGCGGCCAGCCTCGGCGCCAACCCGCTGGAAAACTTTCTTCTGGTTAAGCTTCCCCAGATCGTGCCCGGCCTCCTCGCGGCTTTCGTCCTGTCCTTCATTCTGACCATGAATGCCTATGCGACACCTGTTCTGCTTGGTGGCCCGTCTTTTCGCATGATGGCGCCGATGATCGTCGGCGAAATTCTCAACAAGGCAAACTGGCCCTTTGGTGCAGCGCTGTCCTTCATCCTCCTCTCCGTCACGATCTCGATTACGGTCGTTGCGGGATATTACGTAAAACGGAAATACTAACCAGTGCGCGAGGTTCCCGTCCTGCTGTTCCCGTTGTTTTCATAGAGGTTGAAATGCTCGAAATTATCGAAGTAACACGACATTTTGGTGGGGTTCAGGCTCTTGCCGGCGTCGACCTGACAATCAATGAAGGCGGTATCATTGGAATGATCGGGCCGAACGGCGCCGGCAAAACGACCCTTTTCAACTGCATATCCGGCGTCCTATCTGTATCGAGCGGCGAAATCCGCTTCAAGGGCGAGCGGATCGACAGGATGCGGCCCGACCAGATATCCAGCAAGGGTCTCGTCCGTACCTTCCAGATCGCCCGCGGTTTTCCACGACTGACCGTGCTCGAGAGCCTCCTGTTATACGGAACGGACCAACCGGGTGAAGGTCTGGTGCAGGCGCTGACGCGTAGCAGGACGAGCATCCGCCGGGAGGAGGAGCTACTCGACAAGGCGCTGAAGATCGCCGAGCGCCTCAAGCTGTCGCACGTCATCGACAACAAGGCATCCGACCTTTCCGGCGGCCAGAAGAAGCTGCTCGAAATCGGCCGCGCCCTGATGCGCGATCCTAGCATGCTTCTGCTCGACGAGCCAATGGCGGGCGTCAATCCCTCGCTGGTCAGGGAGATTGGCGAGCGCCTCGTCAGCATCGCGAAAGAAGGCGTGACCATCGTGCTGATCGAACACCAGATGGACCTGATTTCGCGGCTTTGTGACCACGTCGTCGTCATGGCCGACGGCAGGAAGATGATCGAGGGCACGTTCGATTTCGTGGCCGGCAATAAGGAAGTCCAGAACGCCTACATGGGAAGCCGCAGATGAGTGTCTTGACCGTCGAAAATGTCATAGCCGGCTATTCCGCAGGCGACCAGATTCTCAAGGGCATCAACTTCAATGTGTCATCACGAGAAATCGTCTGCATCGTCGGCCCGAACGGCGCGGGAAAGTCGACCCTTCTCAAAACCATCGCAGGTTTACTGCGCCCTTCGGAAGGCCGCATCGTCTATGACGATGCACCGATCAGCGGCCTCAAGCCCCACGACGTCTCCCGCCACGGCATCGCCTTTGTACCGCAGGAGCATAATGTCTTCGGCAATATGACGGTCTATGAGAACCTGGAGATGGGAGGCTACATCGCGCCAAAGCATTTCCGCTCCCGCGCCACTGAGGTCATGGCGCACTTTCCGGTTCTCGCAAAGAAGAAGGGTCAACTAGCACGAACGCTCTCCGGCGGCCAGCGGCAACTGCTCGCCGTCGGCATGGCGCTGATGGTCGACCCTAGCCTCATCCTGCTCGACGAGCCGACAGCCGGTCTTTCTCCGGCCGCGGCCGACGAGCTTTTCCAGGAAATCCGCAAGCTTCGAGATTCCGGCAAGGCCATCGCGCTGGTGGAGCAAAACGCCCGCGAGGCCATGGAAATATCCGACCGCACCTACATCCTCGTCGATGGAAAGAACAGCATCGAGGGGCCATCCCAGGACCTGCTTGCGAACGAGGACATCAACCGGATGTTCCTCGGGGGTTGATCCAACACTTCTGCCAACTGAACAAAAAGGGGAATGCCATGAACAGAAGAGAATTCCTTTCCGCATCATCCGCCATCGTTGCTGGCAGCCTGTTTGCGCCCGCAATCCTACGTGCCGAAACGGCTATCAAGCTCGGTGTGCTGACACCGCTCACCGGTGCCGGCGCCCAGGACGGTCCGCGCATGCTGAAAGCCATGCAGGCGGTGGTCGACGAGGTCAATAAGGCCGGCGGCGTGCTGAACCGCTCCATCGAGCTTATTGTCGAGGACGACCAGACCAACCCCGAAGCGGCGGTACGCGCCGCCCAGAAACTGGTTGGCGTCGATCGCGTTCCCGTCGTTATGGGCACCTGGGCGTCGGCCGTCACCTCGGCCGTGGCGCCGGTCTGCTGGGAGAGCAAGACATGCCTGATGACCGTCTCTGGCGCCGACTCGATCACGCAACTTCCCCACCAGGGTTACATCTTCCGTACCCAGCCGAACACGGCGCTTCAAGCCACGAAGCATGCCGAATACATCCTCTCGACCGGTGCGAAGACTGTGTTCTACGCAGCCGTGCAGACGCCGTTCGCCGCGACGATGCGGGACCAGATTGCCTCCGTCCTGGCATCGAACGGCGCCCAACTCGTCGGCGGACTGGTATACGAGCCGTCGAAGTCAAGCTATCGCTCGGAAATCGACAGCGCCATCGCCGCCAAGCCGGACTTCATCTATCTCAACAGCTATGGGCCAGACCTGACGGTTCTGCTGAAGGATCTCTACCGCGCCGGCTATGAAGGCGGCCGCTTCACGCAGTCCTATGCCTACACCACCAAGGTGGCCGAGAGCATTCCCGCCGAAGTGACCGATGGTCTCGTGACCGCCCAGCCGTCAAGCGACATCGGCAGCGAAGCCTATGCGCTGGCGCAGAAGCGTCTCGAAAACCCTTCGGCGGATTCCTACGAGGCGCAGGCGACGGACTGGATCAGTCTCGCCCTCCTCGCCATCCAGAAGGCCGGCAAGCCCGAAGGCCCGGACATCCGCGATTCCGTCCGGTCGATCTCGCAAGGCAACGGCGCCAAGACCTATTCGGCAGTCGATGGTCTGAAGCTTCTACGCGATGGCAAGGACGTCAATTATGACGGCGCGAGCGGCAGTTGCGACTTCAACGGAAAGGGCGACATCATCGATTGCCGCTTCCGTTACAGCGAAGCCAAGGACGGTAAGATCCAACTGATCAAGATCGTCTGACCGAGGGCAAGAGATGAATGTTCTCCAACTCATCGCAAACGGAATCATGGCGGGAAGTGTTCTCGCCATACCGGCCATCGGATTAACGGCCATGTATTCCGTTCTTCGTTTTCCCAATTTCGCAATCGCGTCCCACGCAACCGTGGGCGCCTTCGCGGGTTGGGTGGCTAATGTCGAGTTCGGCCTGTCGGTCATACCCTCGATGATGATCGCGCTTCTGGTCAGCGGGCTCGTGGGCCTGCTGACGGACGAGTTCATCCTCAAGCCGTTCCGGGCCGCAGGCGTCATCACCACCGCCATCGGTTCGCTGGCGCTAACGATCGGGCTGGAGAACCTCGTCCGTCTGTTCTACGGCAGCGATCTTCGCGGCTATGACCTGCCTCTCGCACGCGACATTACCCTGCTCGGCATCCATCTCGGGCCACAACAGCTCAAGAACCTGGCCGTGTCGGTTGTCACGATGGCGCTCGTCTTCGGCTTCCTGTCCTTCACTCGCATGGGAAAGGCGATGCGCGCGGTTGCCGACAACGCCCGGTTGGCCGACATCAAGGGGATCGATT
Organism: Agrobacterium leguminum; assembly: GCF_015704895.1. Lineage (GTDB taxonomy): Bacteria > Pseudomonadota > Alphaproteobacteria > Rhizobiales > Rhizobiaceae > Agrobacterium > Agrobacterium leguminum. The sequence goes on from NZ_JADQWB010000014.1 coordinate 127,319, forward strand.
CGCGTGTGGTGGCGCGCATCGCATCCTTCATGGGCATGGGGCTGGCAGGCCTGGGCGGCATGCTGCTCGGCCTCGATTCCTCCATCGATCCCATGACGGGTTCGCGCGCCATGCTGCCGATCTTTGCCGCAGCGGTGGTCGGCGGGCTGGGCAGCATTCCCGGCGCCGTCGCCGGCGCCCTTTTCGTCGGCGTCGCCGAGGAACTGTCGCTGCTCGTGCTGCCGGCCAGCTACAAGTCGGCAATCGCCTTTGTCGCGATCATCCTGATCCTGACGCTCCGCCCGCAAGGGCTTCTCGGTCGCGAGGCTCATTAGTCATGGAAATCTACATTATCAGCATCTCCGTCGTGGCCGGCATCTATGCCGTCATGGCGCTCGGCCTGAATGTCATGTGGGGCATGGCGGGGCTCGTAAATCTCGGCCTCGTTGGCTCGGCGGCCGTTGGCGCCTATACCAGCGCCATCCTGACCAAGACGCTCGGCCTGCCAATTCCGGCCGGCATTCTCTGCGGCACGATCGCAGCCGCCCTGGTCGGCGCCGGCCTTTCCATGGTCACCCGCCGGCTGAAGGATCACTATCTTGCCATCGTGACCCTCGGCTTTGCCGAAACCATCCGCATCATCGCTTCCAACGAGATATGGCTGACCAACGGCACTGACGGGATTTCAGGCATCGCAGGTCCGTTCCGTTCCGATGTCAGCCTCCTGCAATTCAACCTGATCTATCTCGGGATCGTTGTTCTGGTGCTGGTCGCCCTTTATGCCTGCTGCCAGCGCATTCTCTATTCACCATTCGGCCGCGTGCTGCGCGCCGTCCGCGACGACGACGTGGTCGTCAGCGTCGCCGGCAAGAATGTGCAGGTCTTCAAGGTGCAGGCATTCGCCATTGGCAGTGGTATTGTCGGCTTGGCCGGCGGTCTTTACGCCCACTACACCTCGTTCATCTCGCCGGATCTCTTCGTGCCGCTGCTGACACTTTACGTGAAGCTCTCGCTCCTCGTCGGCGGCGTCGGCAACAATCGCGGCGCGGTGGTGGGCGCCGCGCTCATCATCCTGATCCTCGAAGGCACGCGCTTCGTCATTCCCTTCATACCCTACATCACGCCGCCGCAGGGCGCAGCGATGCGTGAACTGTTCCTCAGCGCGACGCTTCTCATCGTCCTGCGATTCAGGGTTACCGGCCTCATCCCGGAAGCGCAGGATCACCCCGTCATACCACGTTCCGCAGTCAAGGCTGACGGTACTCCAAGCACAGTATCCTAAAAGGAATATATCGCCATGAAAACCAAGACGCCGATCCTCGACGACCTCGCACGCCTGGTCTCGGTCACCACGTCTCGCAACGATATTACGGAAAGCGCGCAGGTTCTGGATGAGATCATCCAGGAACGATACGGCCGCAAGCTCTTTACACTGTTGCGCGTTGTCGAAGGCGGTAGCGCCGTTGAGCGCCTTCACTCAAGCGACAATGTCGCCTACCCGCCGCTGGGCCGCAAGAAGCGGGAGGATACCGTCTGGGGACGGGTTGTGTACGGTGAGGGCAATGTCCTGATTTCGAAGGATGCCGAAGATATCCGAGTGAACTTTCCCGACTACGATGCCATCTTCGGCCTCGGCATCAACAGCATGATCAATATTCCCGTCGTCTGGGATGGCAAGGTGATCGGCTCGGCTAACCTGTCGCACCAAGACGTGGGTTATTTCGAGAAAAAGGACGGCGACCACCTGCGCATGCTTGTCGGGATCGTCGCACCCGTCGTCGCCGGCACACTCGATTGAACGGGATGCCTCCTGCTTACATCGGCCCAATTCATTCGCAAGAACGACGATGAATACCGAGCGATTGGCGGTGGATGTACAAACAGGCGGCGACCGTCCCGGATCGTCACGAACGGCCTGTCGCGCTTCTCCGGCAGGGGGCCGTCGTCTGCTGATCCTGCCATTCCCCCATCATTCCAGGAGAACTGACCCGCAATGGCTACCCTGTTCACTAACTCCCGTATATTCGACGGCGTGCAGACCGCGCTGATCGGCGGTCTGCAAGTTCTCGAGGTCGATGGCGTCATTCGTGACGTCTCGCCTTCACCGGCCATACCGGAAGGAGCGCTGATCATCGATTGCGGCGGCAAGACGCTGACGCCGGGCCTTATCGATGCGCATGTCCATGTCATTGCCAACAGCGTCGACCTGAGTGCAGGCAAATTTTGGCCTTCCTTCGTCTTCACGCAAGCCCGCTACATCATGGAGGGCATGCTGCAGCGTGGTTTCACGACCGTTCGTGACGGCGGCGGCGCGGATGCAGGCCTCGTCCAAGCTGTCGAGCAAGGGCTCATCGCCGGACCGAGGCTTGTCATTTCCGGCCTCGCCTTGAGCCAGACCGGCGGCCACGGCGACATGCGATCCGTCCTGCTCGGGCCGGGCGAAAAGACCAACAATAATGTCGGCAGTTCGATCGCGCGGATCGCAGACGGCATATCACAGGTTCGAGAGGCCGCCCGCGATGAACTTCGGAAAGGCGCGCATTTCATCAAGGTTATGGCGTCGGGCGGCGCCGCGTCGGTCACCGACCCCATCGAAAACCTCCAATATTCCGATGAGGAATTGAAGGCCATTGTCGAGGAGGCCCGCGCTTGGAATACCTATGTCATGGCGCATGCTTATACGCCCCGCGCCATTATGGCTTCGATCAACGCCGGTGTGCGCACGATCGAACACGGCAACCTGATCGACGAGCCGACCGCCGACCGCATGAGCCGCGAAGATGTCTATCTCGTTCCCACCCTCGTCGCCTCCGATATCCTCACGCAGTTCGCCGAAAAATACGGCTTCTCCGTCAACAGCATGCGCAAAATTTCGCAGGTCAGGGATCAGGGTCTGAAGGCCGTCTCGATTGCACGCACAGCGGGCGTGAAGATTGGCTTTGGAACCGACCTGCTTGGTATCGAGCTGCACGATTATCAGGGTGAAGAATTTACGCTGAGAGCAAAGGTGGAAGACACGGTCGATACACTTATCTCCGCCACCAGCATCAATGCCGAGATGATGATGATGGGCGGCCGGATCGGTGTTATCAAACCCGGCGCGCTTGCAGACATTCTCGTTGTCGATGGCGATCCAACCGTGGATTGCTCTGTCTTCACTCGGCGTGGCGAAAACATTGATGTTATTATGAAAGGCGGCACGCTCTTTAAAAACAGGCTGAGATCAAACGGCATAGCAGCGAAATTTTGAAACCTGTGGTGGACGCTCTTCTGCCGAGTCTCTCACTTGAGAGATGCACCTGCCGCTGATCGATCTGCGCGGAGCGTGTTGTTCAGTCAGCAGGCCGATCACTTTCCTGTCTGCCTTGCTCTCGATCACGGCCAATGCGTCAGCCTCGGAGCCAGATCATTACCAACAGTCACCGCATCAAGTGCGTTGCACATCAGCAACAGTTTTCATAACTCTATACCTAACAATGACTTACCGCCGTTTGGGTCGCTGATGGCGTTTCCCCGCAGATCAATGATTCCAGCCGTGCCATTTCGGGAATTCCGGTAATTTTCGGCAAACTGGCATCGACAGTCACGCAGATAAAGACACTTGAGACGTGCCGGGCTTTGTGCGCTATTGGTGCCGACAAGTGTTCAACAGGCCAGCCCGCAACGGAAAGGAGGCGCCCATGGTTCACGTTATCCATGTCGACGGCGCCACGATCCAGCCGTCCCGGGACATCGAGTGCAAGGATGATTCCGGTCTCGGAATCTGCACCGGCCGCATGCGCGAGGAAGTTCTCCGCGTGGTTCGCCGTCGCAAGCGACGACGATCCACGAGCACAAGGAGATTCCATGTCGAATATCATCCAGCATCCATCTGCCATCGTTGCGGTTAAAACCCATCACCTCCACGATGTCGACAACGACACCAAATGCCGGCTGCATTCCGGCACAGTAGCCATGGCCTCCATCACGGATGAGCCGATGTCCCGCGTCCGGGATGCCGTGCGCCTCAACCGTCATGGCGCTGGCTGGGTAGACCGTCGTCGCGCTCCCGCGATCACGAAGACGCACGACGACGAGATCGAGAGCACCTTGCGATTGCTGGGCTATGCGGGCGAATGGCACGACATCAAAGGTCGTCCGACCCTTGCGGCATACCTCAAAGCCCGCACGGGCATCCAGCAAAGCCACCCTTGCGTCGTGTTTATGAGAAACCACCGCGTCGCGATCAGTGGCGAGCTGTTCTGCGATGTGACCAATAACGGCCTTATGGTCGATATCGACCGGGCACCCTGGCGTCGCAAGCAGGTGCACCGTGTGTTCGTCCTCACCCACCGTATCCCCGCGACGCCCATCCCATCGAAGACCCCGTCCCCCGCCCAGCCGGCGCACCTGACGGCCGAACAGAAACGCCGGCTCAAGGAACTGGACCGACTGTTTCGCGAAGCCGTCAAGGCGGAGACGGGCGCAATGCGGATCAAGGTGACAGCCACCGAAGTCTTCATTATCCGCCCCGCCGATACCGGCTGGACCTGGTGCGGCGCGCGCGATGGCGTCGTCGACAGCCTTCTCAAGCTTCAGCAGCATGGCTGGATTCGCGGCAACACCAATGAGGCTGCGGCCTACCGCGCCACGATGGGTTACTGACCAGCGCTGAGGAGCGGCTCCTTATTGCGGCAATTATTGCCGCCAGCACCTGCCAACCGCCAGACCATGATGATCTGGCATCGCGGCGGGGCTCCCAAGCACCCCGCCGCCGGTTACGATGCCCCTAAATTCATCTCGATACGAGAGACCCGATGACCAAGACTGTATTGTTCTACGCCCGCTACTCCACCGACCGCCAGAACGAAGTGTCGATCGAAACGCAGATCGAACTCGGCAAGACGTTTGTCGCCGACAGGGACTGGAAGCTGGTCGAGACCTACGCCGACTCCGCGATCAGCGGAACCTCCTTCACATCGCGTCCCGGCATCCAGCAACTACTGGCGCATGTAAAGCGCGAGCGGATTGATGTCGTGCTCTGTGTCACCGTCGACCGACTGTCGCGCGACGTCGAGCACAGCTCAAAAATCCTCAAGGAACTCAACTACCACGACACGGCAATCTGGACCGTTCAGGCCGGCCAGGCGGTCAGCCATATGGAGCTGCATATGCGCTCCACGCTCAGCCATGAACTGGTCGAGCAGATCCGCTTCCGCACCCGGGAAGGCATGAAGACGGCGGCGCGCAAGGGCATCGCAACCACCCGCCTTTCTTATGGCTACCGCCTCGGCCAGCAGCGCGATGCCAACGGCGACCGGATCAAGGGCCTGCGCGAGATCGAACCTGCCCAGGCCGAGATCGTGCGCTGGATCTTCGAACAATATGCGAATGGGGTCAGCCCGGCAGCAATCGCCCAGAGCCTCAATGCGCGGCGCGTTCCGGCGCCGCAAGAAGAGTACTGGCGCGATGACACCATCCGCGGTGATGGCAAACGCCAGACCGGCATTCTTCACAACGAGCTCTATGTCGGCCGGATCGTCTGGAACAAGCAGAACTACCGCAAGAACCCCGAGACCGAACGCCGCACCGCGCGCCTCAACGACAAAAGCGAATGGGTCGTGACGGAAGTGCCGTCCATGCGCATCATCAGCGACGAACTCTGGGCGCGCGTAAAAGAACGGCAACTGACGACACTCGAGAACTTTTCCCGGACAACCACCAACCGGCTGAACAGGACACACCGGCCAAGCTACCTGCTGAGCGGAATGCTGGAGTGCGCCGAATGCGGTGGCTCCTACGCCATCATGGCCAAGGAACGCTACGGCTGCTCCAACCACAAGAACAAGCTGCCAATCGACGGGCTCGACGGCGCCTGCTGCACCAACCAGAAGACCATCCTCCGCAAGAACCTCGAGGACCGGGTGCTGTCCTGCCTCCCCGCCGCATTCTTCGGCATGGGCGTATTCGACGACGTCACCGCACAGGCGCGCCGCAACCTCGCAGCGTCCGTCAGGAATGAACCCGACGAGCGACAGCGCATTTCCGGGGAATTGAAGGCTGCCGAACAGGAACAGCGCCAGATCATCCAGCAGATCAGCGACCGTGCCGCCGAGGGCCGCCCGCGTCTGACTGCCCTCGACGACGTGCTCGACACGCTTGAGGAACGCCGTGCTGGCCTCGAGGCGCGGCTGAAGCAGGCGCCGGCGGAGGAAGATTTCGGGGAGAAGATCAGGAAGCTGAAGGCGGAAGTCAGTCCCGAAGCTGTCGAGCTGATCATCAACTCGGCATTCTATTACATGCGCGAGCACGCCGATACCGAGACGAAGCAGCCGTTCATCAACATCGTGCGCCAGTTCATCCAGAAGGTGGTGATCGGCAAGACCCCGGGCCACCAGCCGGCATTACTCGAAGTCCACGGCCGGATCGCCTCGATCCTGGCTGCGATGGAAGCCGCAACGATTCTCGAGAAGCAGTTCGAGGCACTGAAGCAGCACGATTATCTGGAGAAGCTTCGCGTCGGCGAACTGGACACTGCGCAGAAACAAAAAAAGCTCCTCGACGCTTACGCGGAGGAGCTTTCTGTGAAGCGACTTGAATGGTCAAATATTCAAGTCTCAGTGGTTGCGGGGGCAGGATTTGAACCTGCGGCCTTCAGGTTATGAGCCTGACGAGCTACCGGGCTGCTCCACCCCGCGTTGATGGTTTTATTATAACATAAAGGCCGCATTTGCGGCCTTTTGATTTG
>NZ_JADQWB010000015.1 GCF_015704895.1 Agrobacterium leguminum
CGATCAGCAGCGTGTTCCAGATCGACTGGAAGAAGGCCGGATCGGTATAGAAATACTGGTAATTGAACAGACCGGCGAAGCTGACATTGGCCGGGTTGAGGAGATTGTAGTTCTGGAACGAGAACCACAGGGTCATCGCCAGAGGCACGATCATCCACACCAGCAACAGCAGCACCGATGGCGCTAGCATAACCCGCGCTAATCCGCTTGTGTTTCGGGTTGCCATGAGTTTCCCCTCCCTGACCGATACCCGCAACGTCTCCCGCCGGGGCATCCGAATTTAACGATTGTCTTAGTGACGATCTTCGCCCGTCGCCGCATGGTAGGTCGCCAGCACCTGATCCACTGCCGCGACCAGAACCTCCTCCATATCCTTTCCTGCAACTGCCGCGAGCGGCAATTCGCCGAGATACTGGCGCAGCAGGGGTTCGGGAATTGTCTTCCCATCCAGCGCCTTATGCAAGGCGGAAACGGCCGCAAGCGCTTCCGGCCGCGTCCAGTAATAGCGGATACGGTCGCTGTAGCTGTAGTGGCGCTGCAATCGCAGCGTGATGTCATCGCCATGGTAATGTCCGCGCCAGTCGCCGGGTGAGGAAAGCATCAGCTCCTCCATGGTGCGCGCCAAAGGACGGTCGCCATAATCGCCGATCATCTCGGAGGCGATCATATCGAGAGCGTAAAGCGCCTCGCGATAGGCGAAGGTCAGGCCGGGGCCCACTTTCAGGATGGGATATCCATCGCATACCAGTGTCGTGAGGGCGGCCTGCGTCTGGTAATCGGTGGAATGGGCCTCGAAGACCAGTTGCGGTTCGGCGTCCAGCACGGCGCTCAAGGCGGTGGCCGCTTGCGGATCGTAAGCGACGACATTGTCGCTGCCGAATTCCACGCCGGGCTGCACGACAAAGGCGATGACCCGTTCGAACGCATCGGAAAGGCCGTGTCGCGCGAATATTTCGCGGTGAAGGTCGATGGTCTGGCGCGCCGCCTGCGGCTGCGTCGGCGCGACCGTGTCGAGCACATGGTCAGCCCCGCCTGGCACCGGCACCTCGGTGCCGAGAATATAAAGCGGTTTCGGCAGGCCGGCAGCCGCGGCGGCCTTTTCGGCGACGGCCGCAAGTTTGGCGGCGCGGTTGGCTATCGTGTCGTCGTCCAGCGCCGCCGGTTCACCGGCGCAGCCCATCGAGGCATCGAGATGGATCTTGCGAAAACCTGCCGTCACATAGGCCTCGACCATGGCGGCGGCTTTTGTCAGCGCTTCCTCGGCCGGTTCCTTGCGCCAGGGATTGGGGCCGAGATGGTCTCCGCCAAAAATCACCAGTTCGCGGGGCAACCCTTCTTCCTCGGCAATGCTGTTGACGAAGCTGACGAAGTCCCGCGGCGTCATACCGGTATAACCGCCGAGATGATTGACCTGATTGCAGGTTGCCTCGATCAGCACCGGTGTCCTACCGGCGGCGGCGCGGCGGATTGCGGCGCGCAGAACAACGGGATGGGCGGAGCAGACGGAGGTGATGCCGGCGGGCTTGCCGGAGCGGCGCGCGGCGGCGAGATTTTCGAGTATACCGGTCACAGGATTTCCTCCGACAGTTGCGCGGCCAGAAAGGCGTCGAGTTCGGAAAGGCTGGCGGCGCCCTCCATCGGGCCGCGGCGGGTGACATTGTGCGCGCCGGCGGCATTGGCATAGGCGAGCGCCTGTCCGGGGTGCATGCCCAGGCGGCGGCAGGTGAGGTAGGTCGCACCGAAACAGTCGCCGGCACCGGTCGGGTCGATTTCGCGAACCCGCAGGCCGGGGACGTCGATGCGCCCATGGGCGCGGCTGAAATGGCTTGCGCCATCCGCACCGCGCTTCAGCACGATCTCGCCGATACCGGAGGCAAGCAGCTTTTCAATCGCCGCGTCCTCGTCATCCAGCCCGGAGGCCGCCTGAAGCTCCTCGCCGGAGGGCAGGAGAAGATCGGTGACACCAAGCAGATCGTCGATCAGCCTGCGGCCGGCGTCGCCCTGCGCCAGTTCCTTGCGGATGTTGGGATCGAAAGAGACCGAGCCGCCACGCGCCCTGACGCTTTTGATGGCCTCAAGAATGATTTCGCCAATGCCGGCAATCGCAAAGGCCGATCCCATGACATGCACATGGCCGGCTTTTTCGATAAGAGCCTGCGCTTCATCGGTCATATGCGTTTCGCTGGCCGCCGAATGGGCAATGTTGAAAACGAAGTCCCGTGCGCCGTTTTCCCGGTAACGCACGAAGGCGCTGCCCGTCGGCCGGTCGGCTATGGTGGCGATGGCCGAGACGTCGACGCCGTCGCCGCGCAGCCTCTCGACATTGAGACGGCCGAAATCATCGTCACCCACCGCCGCAATGATGCCGGCGGCTCCGCCGCAGCGCGCTACCTGATCGATGAAGATGGCCGGCGCGCCGCTCGGGAAGGGGCCGATCAGCGCCTGCGGCTCCAGAAAGCCGTCGCCCACCGTCGTCGCCATGATTTCCACGAGGATTTCCCCCGCCGTGATGGTCGGGCCTTTCGTGTGCGGCGCCAGTGCGGATGTCTGCCTCATCGTCTCCTCCATATGCATTCGGCTCCCGTCCTTTTGGCGGATGCAAATCCGCTGTCCCGAGGGCTTCTAGTTTTCGGATATCATTCAAAAATTTACGCGCGTCAATATATGATGTGATGAAAATTTTGTTGCGTCGCAGCAAGCTAGACGCCTCTGGAAATAATTTTTTATGGTATTATCCGCTTTAAAACAGTGGTTTATCGGCACGGATGACGATATCTCCATGCTCCGATTTATTTTCGGATGTTGACAAGAGAGCGGATTTTGCGAGATAAAAAATTTACGCATGTATTGTTATGCGTAGACATCCGTAAAGGAGGAGCGGGTCTCATGAGCAAATTTATTGGAATTCTGTCATCGTCCGTGGTTGGCATCGGCCTTTTCGCCGGTCTGGCGCAGGCGGAAGAAATCAACATCGCCACCGTCAACAATGGCGACATGATCATCATGCAGAAGCTTTCCAGCGCCTGGGAGAAGGAGACGGGCAACAAGATCAACTGGATCGTGCTGGAAGAGAATGTTCTGCGCGAACGCGTCACCACCGATATCGCTACCAATGGCGGCCAGTTCGACATCATGACCATTGGCGGTTACGAGGCGCCGATCTGGGGCAAGCAGGGCTGGCTGGCGCCGGTCGACGATCTCGGCGACGACTACGATTACGCCGATCTGCTTGATCCGATCAAAAAGGGCCTGACTGTCGACGGCAAGCTTTACGCGGTGCCGTTTTACACCGAAAGCTCGTTCACGCTTTACCGCAAGGACCTGTTCGATGCGGCCGGCCTGAAAATGCCTGACAATCCGACCTACGACCAGATCAAGGATTTCGCCGCCAAGCTGACTGACAAGTCGAAACAGCAATATGGCATCTGCCTGCGCGGCAAGCCGGGCTGGGGCGAGAACATGGCCTTCCTCGGCACCATGATCAACACCTATGGTGGCCGCTGGTTCGACATGGACTGGAAACCGCAGCTGACGAGCGAGCCGTGGAAAAAGGCGATCTCGGATTATGTGGCACTGATGACGTCTTACGGCCCGCCCGGCGCGGCCGCTAACGGCTTCAACGAGAACCAGACGCTGTTTTCATCCGGCCGTTGCGCCATGTGGATCGACGCCACTTCGGCGGCGGGCCGCGTTTATGACCCCAAGCAAAGCCAGGTTGCCGACAAGACCGCTTTCACGCGCGCTCCAGTCGAAGTGACGCCGAACGGCTCGAGCTGGTCCTGGTCGTGGAACCTCGCCATTCCGAACACCACGAAGAAGCTCGAAACCGCCAAGTCCTTCGTGAAATGGGCGACCTCGAAGGACTATGTGAAGACGGTTGGTGAAAGTGAAGGCTGGGTGGCGGTGCCGCCGGGCACGCGCAAATCCACATATGAGCTGCCGGAATACAAGAAGGCTGCGCCCTTTGCGGATACGGTGCTGAAGGCGATCATGTCGGCCGATCCGTCCAAGCCGACCAAGGATCCGGTGCCCTATACCGGCGTGCAGTTCGTCGCCATACCGGAATTCCAGTCCATCGGCACGGTTGTCGGCCAGCAGATCGCGGCTGCCCTTTCCGGCCAGCAGACCGTCGATGCGGCGCTCGAAGGCGCGCAGAAACAGGTCGAACGTGACATGACCCGCGCGGGCTACATCAAGTAGCCGCGTCCTCCCGGCGTGCCGCCCGTTCGCCTTTCGGGGGCGGGCGGCATGGGTGGAGTGTGAGTTACAGCACCTGCTTCCTCATTCCTGTGCTTGTCACAGGAATCTAGCCAGCCCAAGTCCTTGGGCTGAAAAAGACTCCTTCCGCCGCGCCGACGCGCGTCGACTGGATTCCTGTGACAAGCACAGGAATGAGGGAGTGTGGGGTGCGCTGGCATATCAAATCTTTACCCGGTGTACCGTGTTCGGGTTTGCCGGAAAAAATGCATCTAACAACAAACGCATGACCGGGTTCATCCAGTGCCCACCATGCATCACGGAGATCGACATGAGATTGAAGAACAAGGTCGCGCTGATCACCGGCGCCGCCCGCGGCATCGGCCTTGGTTTCGCGCAGGCTTTTGCCGATGAAGGTGCGAAGGTGATTATCGCCGATATCGATATCGCCCGGGCGACGGCTTCCGCCGCCGCCATCGGCCCTGCAGCCAAGGCCGTGAAGCTGGATGTGACCGATCTTTCCGAGATCGACGCCGTGGTAAAGGCGGTGGATGAGGAATTTGGCGGCATCGACATTCTCGTCAACAATGCCGCGATCTTCGATATGGCGCCGATCAACGGCATTACCGAAAAGAGTTATGAGCGGGTCTTCGACATCAATCTCAAGGGACCGTTGTTCATGATGAAGGCGGTCTCGAATGTGATGATCGAGCGGGCGCGCGGTGGCAAGATCATCAATATGGCGAGCCAGGCCGGCCGTCGCGGCGAAGCGCTCGTCACGCTTTATTGCGCTTCCAAGGCGGCGATCATTTCCGCCACGCAGTCGGCGGCGCTGGCGCTCGTCAAGCACGGCATCAATGTCAACGCCATTGCGCCCGGCGTGGTGGATGGCGAGCATTGGGAAGTGGTCGATGCGGAATTTGCCAAATGGGAAGGCCTGAAGCCGGGTGAGAAGAAGGCGGCGGTGGCGAAATCCGTGCCGATCGGGCGTTTTGCGACGCCTGACGACATCAAGGGGCTGGCGGTTTTCCTCGCCTCTTCCGACAGCGACTATATTCTCGCCCAGACATATAATGTCGACGGCGGCAACTGGATGAGCTGAAAAGCCGGAGATGACCATGCATGCCATTCAATTCGTCGAGAAGGGACAGGCCGTTCTGGCGGAAGTTCCCGTTGCCAATCTTCCGCCGGGCCACGCGCTCGTGCGGGTCAAGGCTTCGGGGCTTTGCCACACCGATATCGATGTGCTCCACGCACGTTATGGCGACGGTGCCTTTCCGGTCATTCCGGGGCATGAATATGCCGGTGAAGTCGCGGCCGTGGCCGCCGATGTTTCGGGCATAAAGGCCGGCGACCGGGTGGTGGTCGATCCCAATCTGCCGTGTGGCACCTGCCCGAGTTGCAGGAAGGGGCTGACCAATCTTTGCAGCACGCTGAAGGCCTATGGGGTTTCCCATAATGGCGGTTTCGCGGAATTCAGCGTCGTACACGCTGGTCACCTGCATGGCATCGGTTCCATGCCCTATCATATCGCGGCGCTGGCCGAACCGCTTGCCTGCGTCGTCAACGGTATGCAGAGCGCGGGTATCGGCGAGAACGGAACGGTGGCTGAAAATGCGCTGGTTTTTGGCGCCGGTCCCATCGGCCTGCTGCTTGCCCTGTCGCTGAAAGCGCGCGGCATCGAGACGGTGACGATTGCCGATATCAACGAAAGCAGGCTGGCTTTTGCCGAAGGTCTCGGGCTTCAGGTGGCGGTTTCCGGTTCGGAAGCGCTCCTGCGGCAACAGAAGTCTTTCGATGTCGTCGCCGATGCGACCGGAATCGCACCCGTTGCGGAAGCGATGATCCCGCTGGTTGCCGATGGCGGCACGGCGCTGTTCTTCGGCGTCTGCGCGCCGGATGCCCGCATTTCGGTTGCGCCCTTCGAAATCTTCCGCCGTCAGCTCAAGCTTGTCGGTTCGCATTCGCTGAACCGCAACATACCGCAGGCGCTCGCCATTCTGGAAACGGATGGCGATGTCATGGCGCGGCTCGTCTCGCACCGGCTGCCGCTTTCGGAGATGCTGCCGTTCTTTACGAAGAAACCATCCGATCCGGCCACCATGAAAGTGCAATTTGCAGCCGAATGATCGTTTGGTGGTTGATAACCGCAGTCGACCGGCTTTTCGTGCGAAGGCCGGTCGATATAAAGTACCACATGTAATAGTTCATGGGGGCAAGCACTTTGGCCAAATCTATCAGGACGATGGAAGAGTTTTCGGAATTCGTCGGCCTTTCCCGCCCGACTGTTTCGAAATACTTCAATGATCCGGCCTCGGTCCGCAAGAAGACCCGGGACGCCATCGAGGATGCGCTGAAGAAATCGGGTTTCCGGCCCAATATTTTCGCCGTCAATCTCAACCGCCGCCGTTCCAATATCATCGGCATCATCATCCCGAATTCCACCGATCCCTTCTATATGGCGCTGACGAGCCGTATCGAGCTCATCGCCAACGAGGCGGGGTTTCTTGCCTTCGTGCTGTCATCCGACGGCAAGGCGGAAATCGAGGACCGGGCTATCCGCACCTTCAAGTCGATGAATGTCGCCGGCGCGATCATCGCGCCTCTCGGCGTCAAATCCCACCGCGCCACGCTGGAGCAGCTCGCGGCCAGCATTCCGATCGTTTATGTCGATTCGCCGCTCGATGAGACCTCGGCCTTTGTCGGCACCGACAATCGCCAGAGTGTCGGGCTGATGGTGGATTATCTCTGCCGCTCGGGCGAGCCGCCCTGTTTCTTCGACATGCCGCAGGTCAATACCAATGCCGCCACCCGTCGCACCGCCTATGAGGAGGCCATGCGGCGCCTTGGTTTCGAGCCGCAGGTGATCAACGTTCCGGATATTGTCACCTGGGATTTCGAGCGTTTCGCTTTCGATGAAGCGGGCAGGTTGCTGGAAGGGGCGGGGGCTCTGCCATCGCGCACGATTCTGTGCGCCAACGACCGTATCGCCTTCGGTGTCATCGCCGCCGCCTTCCAGAAGGGCATCAGGGTCGGCCATGGTGCGGATTACGACCTCAGGGTCGCCGGCCATGACGATCATCCGCTGTCGCGTTATGCCTGCCCACCGATTACCACGGTGGCGCAGAACTATAACGAGATCGGCAGGCTGTCGATCGAGCTTCTGTTACAGAAGCTGGACGAAGAGGCGGATGACACGACGCGGATGCGCGAGCGCATCCTTCTCAGTGCCGATCTGATGCTGCGCAAATCGGCCTGATGATTTGTTAGATAAGCTAAACAAAAAATCTGATTTTCTAAATAGAACTAATATTTGAACGCTCCTACTCTGTTTTCAAGGTTGCTTTGGGAGGCGACCGCGAGAGCCGGCGCAAAGGCGTGCCGGTATCCGGGAGGAACGTTGGATTGTCATGCCGTCCGTGCCGCGAGGGGAGAGCCTTCGCAGCCTGGGTATCGCATGGCCTTCGCCGGGCTGACTGGACATTCTCGCCAGCAATTTCCCCAGCGAAGGATGTCAAAACATGAATCTCTATTCTCTTCTGTCAGCGCGTGCAGCCGGCGGCAAACCCGTGCGGGTCGGCCTCATCGGCGCCGGCAAGTTCGGCTCCATGGTGCTGGCGCAGGCGCAGCGCATTGCCGGTTTCCACATGGTCGCGGTCGCAGACCTCAATGTCGGCAAGGCGAAGGAATCGCTGGATCGCGTCGGCTGGCCGAAGGAGCGCTACGATGCGAAGAGCTGCGCCGAGGCGCTGAAGAGCGGCAAGACCTATGTGACCGACGATGTGAACGAGCTTTTCGCCTGCGGCGAGATCGAATGCGTGATCGAGGCCACCGGCCATCCGCTGGCCGGCGCGCGCCATGCGCTCGGGGCCATCGACCACAACAAACATGTCGTCATGGTCAATGTCGAAGCCGATGTCATGGTCGGGCCGATCCTTGCTGAAAAGGCCCGCGCCAAGGGCCTCATCTATTCGATGGCTTACGGCGACCAGCCGGCGCTGATCTGCGAGCTGGTGGACTGGGCGCGCGCCACCGGTTTCGAGGTCGTCTCCGCCGGCAAGGGCATGAATTTCGAGCCGCGTTATCGTTATTCGACGCCGGACACGGTCTGGGGTTATTTCGGCTGGACCGACGAGGAAGTGGCCAAGGGCGACTTCAACCCGAAAATGTATAATTCCTTCACCGACGGCACCAAGGCGGCCATCGAAATGGCGGCGGTCGCCAACGGCACGGGGCTGGATTGCCCGGATGACGGTCTGGCCTTCCCGCCCGCCGGCCTGCACGATCTCGCCCGCGTCTTCCGCCCCGCTGCCGATGGCGGCCGTATGTCGCGCTCCGGTCTGGTCGATATTGCTGCGAGCCAGGAGCCGGATGGACGCGAGGTGTCCAACAACATTCGCTACGGCGTTTTCGTCACCTTCAAGGCGCATAATGAATATGCCCGCGCTTGCTTCAAGCAATATGGCCTGCTGACCGACCCATCCGGCTGGTACGCCTCCATGTGGCGTCCGTTCCACATTATCGGTCTCGAAACATCGATCAGCGTGCTCTCCGCTGTGCTGCGCAACGAGGCCACCGGTTGCTCCAAGGAGTTCCGCGGCGATGCCGTCGCCACGGCGAAGAAAGACATGCAGCCCGGCGAGATGCTGGACGGCGAGGGCGGTTACGCGGTCTGGGCGAACGCCATTCCGGCCACCCGCAGCCTCGATATGAAGGCGCTGCCGATTGGCCTCGCGCATAATGTCAAGCTGAAGCGCGCCATCAAGAAGGACCAGATTGTCAGCTTCGACGATGTGGAGCTGGTGAACGACCTCGATGTGGTGAAGCTGCGTCAGGACATGGAAAACCGCTTCCGTCCGCAAAAAGACGCAGCCGCGTAATGGACGGAGAACGGGACATGCCGAAGGGAGCTTTCGTGGTAATCGCGGAATTTCGGGTGAAGCCTGACGCGATGGATGCCTTTCTCGACGCCGCGCGCGATGACGCCACCCATTCGGTTCGGGATGAACCGGGTTGCCGGCAATTCGACGTGGTGCGGCCGGAAACCGGAAACAACGTGGTGTTCTACGAGGTCTATGACGATAGGCAGGCTTTCGACGACCATCTCAAAACACCGCATCTCGACCGGTTTCGCGAGGCGTTTCCCGCCCTTATCGATGAAGAACTGCCGGTGCGTTTCCTGAACCGGCAATGGCTTTGAAGGATGGGAACGATGGCAGACATCCGTCGGATCGCCGTTATCGGAACGGGTATCATGGGTGCCCCCATGGCGGCGCGTCTGGCGGAAGCCGGATTTTCCGTCAAGGTCTGGAACCGCAGCGCTGAAAAAGCTGCGGTTCTGGCGGAGAAGGGCGTGCTGGCGGCGGCAACGGCTGCCGAGGCTGTGTCTGAAGCGGATGCCGTGCTCTGCATGCTGAGTTCCGGGCCGGTCTGCAACGAGGTTCTGCTCGGCTCCTCGGGCGTTGTTTCAGCCATGAGGCCCGGTGCGGTTCTTCTGGTCATGAGTTCCATTCCCGTTGAGATCGCAATGGAACAGGCGGAGGCGGCAAGGGCATGCGGGGTCAGATATGTCGATGCGCCCGTATCCGGCGGTGAAAAGGGAGCGATCGAGGGAACGCTCGCCATCATGGCTGGCGGCGAACAACAGGATGTGGATGCGCTGCGGCCGCTCCTCGGTTGTCTGGGGCGCGTCACCCATGTCGGTCCGGTGGGCTGCGGTTCTCTGGCCAAGCTCGCCAATCAGTTGATCGTCGCCTCGACAATCTGCGCCGTCGCCGAAGCTCTGACCCTCGTGGAAGAGGGGGGAGCGGACCCGGCGCAGGTGCGCCACGCCCTGCTTGGCGGCTTTGCCGATTCCACCGTCTTCCGCCAGCACGGAAAACGTATGGTGGAAGGCGATTTCCGTCCCGGCGGGCCGGCGAAATATCAGGTGAAGGATACGTCCACGGCGCTGGCCTTCGCCAGAAGCCGGGGCCTCAGACTACCGGTCGGCGAGGAGGTTGACCGGCTGTTCCGCTCCATGGTCGAGCATGGCGCGGGCGAGCTTGATCACAGCGGTGTGATCCTTGAAATTAAGCGCATGAATGCGTTCGGAGGAACGCTCGAAACCATTTGAGACACAACAAAGGGAGGAACACATGAAAATTTCAAAACTTTACGGTCTGGTTCTGGCCGCCACCATGCTCGTGGCATCCATCGCACAGGCGGAAACGCTGACACTTTCGACGCCGGATGCCGACAATTCCGAAATCACGCTCGCCGCCAACAAGTTTGCCGAGATCGTTTCGAAAAAGACCGACGGCAAGCTCAAGATCAAGGTGTTTCCGAACGGCACGCTTTATGGCGGCGATCCTTCGGCGGGCGTCAAGCAGTTGGCCGGCGGTTCGCTGGACATGCTGTTGAACTCGACCTCGCTTTACGCCACCTTCAATCCGAAGTTCACGGCCATCGCCATTCCCTACCAATTCCGCGATATCGATCAGCTCAGGGTCTATCTCGACAGCGATCTCGGCAAGGAGCTTTCCACCGATCTCAGCAAGATTGGCATTCTCGGGCTCGATCTCTGGTCGCGGCCGCTGCGCCAGATCACCAATTCCAAGGCGCCGATCAAATCGCCGGCCGATCTCAAGGGCATGAAGCTGCGTGTGCCGAACAATCCGCTCTGGGTCGAATTCTTCGGCGCCATGGGTGCGGCTCCGACGCCGATGGCCTTTGCCGAGGTCTATAATGCTCTCCAGCTGAAAGTCGTCGACGGACAGGAAAATCCGGTCAACGTGCCGGTCAGCGCCAAGCTTTACGAAGTGCAGAAATATCTGACAATCAGCAATCACATTGCTGACGCCTGGGTGCTGGGCATGAACCCGGCCCGCTTCGAAGGTCTCGATGAGAACTTCAAGACCGCGCTGAAGGAAGCAGCCACCGAGACCGAAGCCTGGAAGGCGCAGAACGACGCTGCCGATATCGACAAGTCGCTCGAGACGCTGAAGAAGAACGGCATGGAGGTGAACACGCTGACCGACGACGAACGCAAGGCTTTCGTGGCGGTGGCGGCCGGTCTTTCGGCAAAGTTCTCCGCGCTGGTGAAAGATCAGGCGTTCTTCGACAAGACGCAGGCTTTCCTCAAGACGAACTGACGTTTTCGCACAGGGAAGGCCGGATTTTTATCCGGCCTTCCCCAACGTCAGCAAGGGTTGCTTTGCCGCAGAGGCAGGGTGGCATTCGTTTTACCGGATATCCGGTTTCAGCAGTGGAAGGGTATTGTCATGAACGATACGAAACCTTCGGTGCTCGGCACCATCGTTAAAGTCACCGCCGATGTGGCCGCAGGGGCAGCCTGTGCCGGCATTCTCATCGTCGTTCTTCTTCAGGTCATCGGCCGCCTTGCCGGCAGCCCGCTTCCCTGGACGGAGGAGGCGACGCGTTTCCTCTTCATCTGGATGGTGTTCCTCGGCCTCGCCGCCGGCTTCCGCACCGTTGAAAGCGCCCGTGTCGTGGTGTTTCTGGTGCTGTTTCACCGCTTCTTCCGGCGGCTGGCGGTGCCGATCTATGTCGGTTCCTCGGTGTTCTTCTTCGGCATGATGGGCTGGACGGGCCTGACCATGGTGCGCCAGCAGATCATGATGAACGAGACCGCCGCCACCCTGCCGATCCCCATGTGGACCATCGGCATCGTGTTGCCGGTCTCCGCCATCATCGCCGTGCTGGCCATCATCGAATCGCTGCGCAGCCGCCGGGAGCTCATCGCGCTTCCCGAGCTTGGTCTGCCGGCGGATGAGATCGCCCATGCCGATATCTCCATTTCAGCAGGACATTGAGCCATGTCGGTCTTTCTTCTCGTCGCCTTTTTCGGTCTCAGCATGCTCGGCGTGCCGCTTGCCATCGCGCTGGCGCTCGCCAGTGTCGGTACGCTGTGGCTCTTCACCTCCATGCCCATGGACCTGCTGTCACAGACGATGTTCTCGTCGATGAACTCCTTCCTCCTTGTCGCCGTGCCGCTTTTCATCCTCGTCGGCACCGTCATGGAGCGGGGACGTGTGGCGGAGCGTATCTTCGATTTCGCCGAAGCCATGGTCGGCTGGCTTCCCGGTGGGCTGGGCCACGTCAATGTCATCTCTTCGGTCATCTTTTCCGGTGTCTCCGGCTCCTCCGTCGCCGATATCGCCTCGGTCGGCGCCATCGAGATCAAGGCCATGGAGCGGCATGGCTTTCCGAAGGGCTATGCCGTCGGCATGACGCTTTGCACCTCGACGCTTTCCTCGATCATTCCGCCGTCGATCCTGATCGTGATTGCCGGTTCCATCGCCAACGTGTCGATCGGCACGCTGCTGATCGCGGGTCTGGTGCCCGGCCTTTTCATCGCCTTCGCCTTTCTGGTCTTCAACCACTTCTATTCGGTGCATTACGGTTACAATCCGCCGACGCCGTTCAATTTTCGTCTGGTCGTCGTCACGGGCCTGCGCGCCATCCTGCCGATGCTGACGCCGCTGATCCTCATCATCGGCATTGCCAGCGGCCTGTTCACGCCGACGGAGGCCGCAGCCATCGCGGTGGTTTATGTGGCGGTGCTTGGCGTCATCGTTTATCGCACCCTGCCGGTACGCGAACTGCCGGAAATATTGATCTCGACGGCACGTATCTCGGGAACCATCCTGTTCATCGCCGCAACCTCGCAGCTCGCCGCCTGGGTCTTCACCTTCGATGGGCTGCCCGAACAGGTGGCCGATCTCCTGAAGGCCATGAATCTCGGGCCCATGTCGGGAATGCTTGTCATCTTCGTGTTCCTGCTGATCATCGGCATCTTCATGGAAGCGATTCCGGCGATGTTCATCCTCATCCCGGTGCTGATGCCGCCGGTGGAGGCGCTGGGCATCGATCCGATCCATTTCCTGATCGTGACTGTCATGACGCTGACGCTCGGGCTGGTGACGCCGCCGGTGGGGGTCTGCCTGTTTGCGGCTGCACAGGTGGCGAATATGAAGATCGAGGATGTCATTCGCGGTTCGCTGGCGCCGATGACGGT
The DNA here is from genome assembly GCF_015704895.1 of Agrobacterium leguminum. Lineage (GTDB taxonomy): Bacteria > Pseudomonadota > Alphaproteobacteria > Rhizobiales > Rhizobiaceae > Agrobacterium > Agrobacterium leguminum. The sequence goes on from NZ_JADQWB010000015.1 coordinate 13,217, forward strand.
GCTGACGCTCGCTATCTTCGCGCTGGTGCTTTTCCCGGTGCTGACGCTTGGGCCGATACGGCTGATGGGGCTTTATTGAAACGGGAAGAGCAGAACTGTAAAATCAGACAACGCGACGGGCACGCCACTCGTCGCGTTGTTTTCGCATCCACTCCAGAAACAGCGTTACTTTTCTCTGCCGCAGATGGGAATGCGGGCAAACGATCCATTGGGTAACGAGCTTGATGCGTGGCGCGTCGATGACCGGGCAGATAAGCGCGCCGGTCGTAAGTTCCCGTTCCATCATCAGCGTGCTTTCCAGCGCGACGCCCAGGCCACCGGCAGCGGCATCGATGGCCATATGGCTGCGGTCGAACAGCACACGCCGCCATCTTTTGTCAGAATGCACGCCCGCCATTGGAAACCAGTGCGTCCACTGTGCCTGCGCCTTCACCGAATGAATGAGCCGCAGATCCAGCAGATCGGCGGCCTGAAGGCTCGCAGCGGCGGCGTAATCCGGGGATGACACCGGCAGGAATTCCTCCTCCACCAGCCCTTCCACGAAGAGGCCCGGCCAGCGGCCGTCGCCATGGCGCAGCTCTATATCGACGAGTTCCTGCGAAAAGTCGGTCGGCTCGTTGGTGCCGTCGAGGCGTACTTCAAGTTCGGGATGTTCTTCCAGAAACGAGCCGAGACGCGGCAGCAGCCATTTGTTGGATATGGTCGGCGTCGCCCGGATTGTCAGCGTGGTGACCGAGCGGAAGCCGCGAATGCTGTCGGTGGCATCTGATATCTGCTCGATCTGGGCGGTTATCATCGAAAAATACCGCTCGCCCGCTTCCGTCAATGTCACCTTGCGGCCGGTTCGCGCCATCAGTGTCGTGCCGAGCTGGCCCTCCAGTAACTGGATTTGCTGGGAAACGGCCGAAGGCGTGACGCTCAACTCTTCCGCCGCCCGTGAAATGCTGCCCGCCCTTGCCGCGGCGTGGAAAACGAGGATCGATTTTATCGGGATTTGCATGGGTAGGGCTTTGCTCAACGGAATACGGCGGTCACCTGAGTATCACAGGTGACCGCCGTGTTGAAAAGCGTTGAACGCGAGGCTTTTAGCGGTGGCTCGGCAGTTTCGGCAGGAACACCGTGAGCAGGCCGAGCAGCGGCATGTAGGAGCATATGCGGTAGACGAATTCGATGCCTTCCTTATCCGCATAAACACCCAGAACCGCAGCACCGATGCCGCCGAAACCGAAGGCGAAACCGAAGAACATGCCGGCGATGAGGCCGACGCGGCCCGGCACCAGTTCCTGCGCGAACACGACGATGGCCGAGAAAGCGGAGGAGAACACGAAGCCGATGACGACGACGAGAATGGCCGTCCAGAACAGGTTGGCATAGGGCAGCAGCAGCGCGAAGGGAATGACGCCGAGGATCGAGAACCAGATGACGACGCGCGAGCCGAAACGGTCGCCGATCGGGCCGCCGAAGAACACGCCCAGTGCCGAAGCGCCGAGGAAGAGGAACAGCAGAACCTGCGCGTCCTGAACACCAAGACCGAACTTGTCGATGGTGTAGAAGGTGAAGTAGCTGGACAGGCTGGCGAGATAGGCATTCTTGGTGGCGGTCAGAACCACCAGCACCAGAAGCGTCATGATCACGGTGCCACGTGCCAGCGGAAGGGTGCGGCTCGCGGGGGCCTTGCCGACGGTTGCGCGGCGGTGGCGGGTGTACCAGACGCCAACCCAGGAAAGCACGCCGAAGCCGAGGAGCGCGATCAGCGAGAACCAGCTGAGGCTGGACTGGCCGAGCGGGATGACGATGAAGGCTGCGAGCAGCGGGCCGATGGCCGTGCCGGTATTGCCGCCCACCTGGAAGAATGACTGCGCCAGACCATGACGGCCGCCGGATGCGAGACGCGCCACGCGGGAGGCTTCCGGATGGAAGATCGCCGAACCGATGCCGATGAGGCAGGCGCCGATCACCAGAACCTCGAAACTATGGGCGAAGGCGAGCGTGATGAGGCCGGCGCAGGTGGACAGCATGGCGACGGGCAGGGAAAACGGCATGGGCCAGCGGTCCGTCACCATGCCGACAACCGGCTGCAGCAGCGAGGCGGTGACCTGAAAAGCGAAGGTAAGCAGGCCGATCTGCATGAAATCGAGCGCGTAATTCGCCTTCAGCAGCGGGTAAAGCGACGTCAGCAGCGATTGCATGATGTCGTTCAGCATGTGGCAGAAGCTGGCGGCTGCGATGATCGAAAACGCCGTGCGTTGCGGGTTAAACCCGGTGCTGGTGCTGGCGCTGGTAACAGTGGCCATGATGAAGTCCTCTTCGGTTCCCGGCGGAAGGCGGGAAACATGTCTTTATTTCTTCCCGCTTTTATTCATATTGTTTCTGGCCTGCATTTGTGTTCTGGACGATTTTCTTTGTGAGTGGGCCAAATGGCAAAAATCAAATCGCGGCAGCCCTGGAGCGTGACGCAGGACGAGCATGAACGCAGCCTGAAATTGATCGACGGCACCAATGAGCCGGTGCTGGCGCTTTGCCGCGTTTATCCCACCGGGCACCGCACCCCGCCCCACAGCCACAGCCGGGTGCAGATCTGGTGCGCCCGGCAAGGTGTCGTGCTGGTCAGCACCGCGGACGGGCGCTGGATGATACCGCCCGGTCATGGACTGCTCATCCCCGCCGGGTTGCAACATGAGGCCGAGACCATTTCCACGGTGGAGATGCACTCGATCTATGTTCACCCGGACCTTTTCCATGCCGGTGCGCCAAGGGTGGTGGAAATAACCGATCTTGCCTCCAGCCTGATTGCGGAACTGCTGGTCGAGGAGCACCAGCCCTCGGCATTCCACCGGCAGGGCCTTGTGCGGGCGCTGCTGCTGGATGAGGTGAACCGCCTGCCGGAACGGCCGCTCGGGCTGCCTTTTCCCGATAATCAGCGTCTGGCGGCGCTCTGCCGTGACTTCCTGAAAAAGCCGGTGGCCCGGGTGGAGATCGACGACTGGGCCGCGGCCATGGGCATCAGCCGCCGCTCGTTTACGCGGCTGTTCCGCAAGGAATTGGGGTTGAGTTTCGTCACCTGGCGCCAGCAGGCCTGTATCTTCGCCTCCCTGCCGAGACTGGCAGCAGGCGAAGCGGTGACGAATGTGGCGCTGGATGCCGGTTATGAAAACATCCCGGCTTTCACCACCATGTTCCGGCGAATGCTGGGCAGTTCACCAAGGGCCTATCGGCAGGCGGCGCGGCAGCGCAGCGCTGCTTTTTCCGATTTTGAAGAGATGGGTGGTTAGGGTTGGGGTGCTCACTCACCCTCATCCCTGTGCTCGTCACAGGGATCCAGCCAGACCAAGTCCTTGGGCTGGAAGGACTCTTTTCGCCGCGCAGACGCGCGTCGGCTGGATTCCTGTGACGAGCACAGGAATGAGGAGGGTACCCTAAGCCGCAGTCGCGCGCATGTCGCGGCGGAAATCGGAAGGCGACATGCCTGATATCTGGCGAAACGCCTTGTTGAAGGCGCTGACCGAGCCGAAGCCGCTTTCCATGGCGATTTGCAGGATATTGTCCTTGCCGGTCATCAGCATCGCCTGAGCGCGGGAAAGCCGGAGCAGGGTGAGATATTTGATCAGCGTCATGCCCGTGGATTTGCGAAACAGGTTCATCGCATATTTCGGATGCAGCGATGCGGCACGGGCAATATCGGTCGCGTCGATATCGTCGAGAAAATTGGCGGCGATGAAGTCGCACATGCGCACCACACCGATGGACGGCGCCATGCCCTCGTCATCCTGTCTGCGTTTTCCATCGAGAGCGGAGGATATGACGGAGTAAGGCTCCAGAAACATCCGCTCGACCCGGAGCAGCAGTTCCTCCACCGCGTGCTGGGCTTTCGCCGGATCGCCCGAGGTGACGTAACGGAACCAGCGGCCGAAATTTTCCACATCGGCCCTGTCCGTCTCGGCACTCACCATCGTCGCACCGCCCATCAACTGGCTGGAAACGGCGGCCGGCAGGCGCATGCGAAAGAAATGCACAAGCGGCAGATGCGCGCCGGCATAAAAGGAATCGTCGGAGGAATGGTCCATCTGATGCGGCTGGCCGCCCCAGAAGATGCACATCTGGCCGGCGTTGAGCGTCATGTCATGGTCGCCCATGCGGTAATGCACCGACCCCGACATGACGTAATTCACCTCCACCTGCGCGTGCCAGTGAGGCCTGAGCATGATGGGCGGATGATTGTGAAAAAGCTGAAGCGTTGTTGGCATGCCTTCGATGCTGCTCGCACCCGGCTGGTAGAAGGCTCTTTCGGCAATCTTACTTTCCGCCAAATCGATGTTCCCTTTTTACGAGACAGATTTCCTGCCGCCGCTAATGTGCCCATGTTCGCTGAAGAACGGCAATTGAAAAAGGGAGGTTTTCAATGTGCTTGAAATTTCTTGGCGCGTCTACGGCCATGCTGCTTCTCGCAGCCCCGGCTTTCGCGCAAACAGAAACCGTCACCATCTGGAGCTGGAATGTCGCGGCTTCCGCGCTGAAATCCACGGTGGAGGGCTTCAACAAGCAGAATCCGGATATCAAGATCGTCGTTGAAGACCTTGGAAACAATCAGGTTTTTGACAAGACGCTAGCCGCCTGCGCAGCCGGCGGCGATGGTCTTCCGGATATTGTCACAATCGAGAATTTCGAAGCGGAACTGTTCTGGAGCCGTTTTCCCGATTGTTTCGCCAATCTGACCGAGCTTGGCTATACGCCTGAGAAACAGGCGCTTTTCCCGGATTTCAAGCGCACGGAACTGGAGGTTGACGGCGTCGCCTATGCGGTTCCGTGGGATTCCGGTCCGGTGGCGGTGTTCTATCGCCGCGACTTCTATGAAAAGGCGGGTGTCGATCCGGCCGCCATCAAAAGCTGGGACGATTTCATCGCCGCCGGCAAGAAGGTCATGGCTGCCAATCCCGGCACCGTCATGGCGCAGGCCGATTTCAATGGCGACAGCGAATGGTTCCGCATGATCGCCAATGAGCAGGGATGCGGTTACTTTTCGACCGATGGCCAGAACATCACCATCAACCAGCCCGCCTGTGTCGCGACCCTTGAAAAGGTCAAGGAAATGAAGGACGCCGGCATCATCACGGCGGCGATCTGGGATGAGAAAATCCAGGCCAATACGGCCGGCAAGGCCGCCAGCCAGATGTATGGCGCCTGGTATGAAGGTACGGTTCGTTCCGGCTCCCCCGATCTTTCCGGCAAATGGGGCGTCTATCTGATGCCGAGCCTGACGCCGGATGGCCCGCACGCCGCCAACCTCGGCGGTTCGTCGCTGGCGATCAGCTCGACATCCCAGCATAAGGAAGCCGCGTGGAAATATATCGATTACGCGCTCACCACCAATGAAGGCCAGGTGACGATGCTGAAATCCTTCGGCCTCGTTCCCTCGCTGCTCTCCGCCATTGACGATCCTTTCGTCAAGGAGAAGCAGGCCTATTGGGGCGGACAGGCGGTGTGGACCGATATTCTGGCCACCCTGCCGAAGATCGTGCCGAGCCGTGGCACGGCGTTCCAGTCGGATGCGGATGCGATCTACAAGGCGACGCAGACGAAATATTTCGCGGGCGGATATCCCGATGCGAAAGCGGCGCTCGACGATGCGGCCAAGCAGATCGAAACGGCCACGGGGCTGCCAGTCGCGCAGTAAGTCGGCGGTTAAGACCGAGCGGGTGCCACAAGTTTCTTCTCCCCGAGGGGGAGAAGTCCGCGGCAGCGGGATGAGGGGGCGAGGGTAGCGATATCCGGTGAGCTAGCCCCCTCATCCGACCCTTCGGGCCACCTTCTCCCCCTTGGGGAGAAGAAACCAGTGGCACCGTTGTGCAAAAGCATTCCCCTCAACGGGGGAAGCTCTTTCTGAAGCTTTTCCATTTATCCGGCCACCGTCCGGCATATGGAGGTCGTCATGCCGTCCAGGAACAGGATCGCTTATGCGTTCCTTGCGCCCTATCTCCTGATTTTCGCCACCTTCTGGGTCTGGCCGATCATCAGCTCGTTCATGCTGTCGTTCCAGAACACCCGCATCAACCCATGGCGGTTTGCGCCCTCCATGAACTGGGGGCGGCTCGTTTCCGATCCGGCCTTTTATAATGCGCTTTATAATACGCTGATCATTCTGGTCATTCAGGTGCCCGTCATGATCGCGCTCGCCACCGTCATGGCGGTGCTGTTGAATTCACCGCTCCTGAAGGCGCGGCCGCTTTATCGTTTTGCCTTTTTTGCGCCTGTCGTCGTTGGCGAGGTGGCCTATGCGGCTGTCTTCCGGCTGATGTTCAGCGCCGATTTCGGCATCGTCAACAAGCTCATCACCTCAGTCGGTCTTTCGCCCATCTCGTGGTTCGACAATGCCAATGCGGCCATGGCGCTGGTCATCATCGCGGTGACCTGGCGCTGGGCGGGGTATAATGCCATCATCATTCTGGCTGGGCTGCAATCGATCCCCGGCGATGTCTATGAAGCGGCGACGCTGGACAAGGTGAGCAAGCGCCAGCAGTTCTTTTATGTCACCCTGCCGCTCCTCAAACCCATTATCCTCTTCTGTGTCGTGCTCTCGGTTATCGGCACCATGCAGCTGTTTGCCGAACCCTTCCTCATCACCAACAGGGGCGGGCCTGGCGGCGGCACGGAGACGCTGGGGCTGTTCCTTTACCGGCAGGGCTTTACCTCACTCAATTTCGGCTACGCCTCGACCATTGCCTACACCATGGCGGCGCTCGCCATCGCCATTTCGCTGCTTAATCTCTGGGTCGGGAGGGAGCCGAAATGAGATCGAAATCGAGATCGCTTTTCTGGCAGAAGATCGCGCTGCATGCGGTGCTGACACCGCTTGCCATCATCTGGCTGTTTCCGCTGTGGATGATGTTCGTGTTTTCGACCATGCCGGATTACGGCATTTTCAGCCCGGATATCGTGCTGGTGCCCTCCACCAACTTCATCGAGAATTTCAACAACCTGCAGGCGGATACCAATTTCCTCAGGGCCATGTTCATCTCGATCACCGTCGCCGTCATCTACACGGTTCTTTCGGTGTTCCTGACGTCAATGGCCGGCTGGGCGCTGGCGCGTTACCGCTTTGCCGGACGCGGGGTGGTGATCGCCATCATTCTCGGCACCATCACCCTTCCGTTTGCCGTCGTTGTCATTCCGCAATTCATCATGGTGGCGCGCGAATTCAAGCTCGCCAACACCTGGGTGGCGCTGATCGTGCCGCCGCTCTTCAACTCGCTCGGCGTTCTGTTCATGCGGCAATCCTTCTCGATGATGCCGACCGAGCTTTTCGATGCGGCAAGGGTGGAGGGCGTGAAGGAATGGCAGATCTTCCTGCGCATTGCGTTGCCGCTTGCGCGTCCCACCATGGCGGCGCTCTCCATCATTCTCTTCCTGGCCTCGTGGAACAATTATCTCTGGCCGCTTCTCATCAATTCCCGCCCAGGAATGATGACCGCACCCGTGGCGCTTGGCACCCTCATCGGGCTGACCAAAGTGTCATGGGGCGGCATCATGGCCGGCGCGGTGCTGCTCACCGCACCCATCCTCGTGGTTTTCGTGGCTTTGCAGCGTCACTTCATCGCCGGCATTTCCGCCGGGGCAGTCAAGTAAGGGGGCCGCATGGCGGAACTTTCGCTCAACAACGTGGTCAAGCGTTACGGCGCGCTGGAAGTGATCCATGGCGCAAATCTGGAGGTAAAGGACGGGGAGTTCGTCGTTTTCGTCGGCCCCTCCGGCTGCGGCAAATCCACGCTTCTCAGAATGATCGCCGGGCTGGAAGATATTTCCGGCGGCGATATCGTGATTGGCGGCAAGACGGTCAGCGATGCCGACCCGGCGGATCGTGGCATTGCCATGGTGTTCCAGTCCTATGCGCTTTATCCGCATATGACGGTGGCGGAAAACCTCTCCTTCGGCCTTAGAATGAACGGTAACCCCAAGGCCGATACGCAAAAGCGGGTCAACCGCGCGGCCGAAATTCTGCAGATCAACGAGTTGATGCAGCGCCGGCCGAAACAGCTTTCCGGCGGCCAGCGCCAGCGCGTCGCCATCGGCCGCGCCATCGTGCGCGAACCGCAGGTCTTCCTGTTCGACGAGCCGCTGTCCAATCTCGATGCGGAATTGCGGGTGCAGATGCGCGTGGAAATCTCCCGCCTGCACAAGCAGCTCGGCACCACGATGATCTATGTGACGCATGACCAGACCGAGGCGATGACGCTGGCCGACAAGATCGTTGTGCTGCGGGCGGGCAATATCGAACAGGTCGGTGCGCCGCTCGATCTCTATGACGACCCCGCCAACCGCTTCGTTGCCGGTTTCGTCGGTTCGCCGAAGATGAATTTTCTCGAAGCCACCATCGTCGGCAGCAGCGCGGAGGGCGTCAAGCTTTCGCTCGACAGCGACCCTGCGGTGCGGCTGAGCCTGCCGGTCACGGCCGGTTTGAACGAGGGAGCCAGGGTGTCGCTCGGCATCCGGCCGGAGCATTTTGCCGATGCGGGCGGGGGCGATGCCGATCTCACCGTTCATGTCGATGTCGCCGAACATCTCGGCAATACCAGCTATGTCTATGCCCGGACCGAAGGCGGCGAGCAGCTCATCATCGAGCGGCCGGAATCGCGCGATGTCGGCAATCGCGACCGGCTGACGATTGGCCTTTCCGCCCGCCGGGCTTTCCTTTTCGACAACAAGGGCGACCGCCTGCGCTGAACCCTTTCCCAAGCACCCAAGACTGATATGAAAGACGAGGATTTCATGACGACCGAACAACCGATCCGCTGGGGCATCATCGGCCCGGGCACCATCGCCAGAACTTTTGCCGATGGTATCGCGCATTCCCGCACCGGCAGGTTAGAGGCCATCGCCACCCGCAATCCGGACAAGCTCGGCCTTGCCGAGGCCTTCGCCGGTGCGCGCATCATCCATGGGTACGATGCGCTGCTTGCCGATCCCGATATCGACGCCGTCTATATCGCCACACCCCATACCGGCCATGCCGAATGGGCGATCAAGGCGATCCGGGCGGGTAAAAACGTGCTGGTGGAAAAGCCCATCGCGCTCTCGGCCTATGATGCCGACGCCATTTTCCACGAGGCGAAAAAGGCGGGCGTCTTCGCGGGCGAAGCCTATATGTATCGCCTGCATCCGCAGACGGCGAAGTTGCTGGAGCTGGTGAAAGCCCGCGCCGTCGGCGATATCCGCATCATCCGCTCCAGCTTCGGTTTCAACATGGGCTCGTTCCGGGCCGATCACCGGCTGTTCGCCAATGAAACGGCGGGCGGCGGCATTCTCGATGTCGGCGGCTATCCGGTTTCCATGGTGCGGATGATTGCCGGCGCTGTAGACGGAAAACCCTTCGCCGAACCGGAAAAGGTGGCGGGTGCGGCGCATCTCGGCCAGTCGGGCGTTGATGAATGGGCCTCGGCCGTGCTGAAATTCGCAAACGGCATCGTCGCCGAAGTCTCGTGCTCGATCATGGCGGCGCAGGACAATGTGCTGCGCATCATCGGCTCGGAGGGCCGCATCGAGGTCAAGGATTTCTGGTTCGCCGCCGGCCACAAGGGCGGCACCGGGCGGATCGATATCGTCAGGGGCGACAAGGTGGAAACCATCGAGTTGCCGGAGGATCGCTGGCTTTATTCCTTTGAGGTGGATGCGGCGGGCGAGGCGATCCGGCAGGGTAAAAAGGAATTCGATGCACCCGGTATGGCCTGGGCGGACAGCCTCGGCAATCTGCGTGTCATGGATCAATGGCGGGCTTCCGTCGGGCTCGAATACAGCATTGAAAAAGCAACGTCGCGCGTTGCCAATATTGCCGGCGGCAAGGTCGTGGCCGGAAACGCAGTGCCGAAGCGGCAGATACCGGGCCTTGCCAAACCCGCTTCCGTTGTCGCGCTCGGTTTCGAATTCTTCCCCAATTTCGCTTCCGCATCCCTGACGCTGGATGCCTTTTACGAGGCGGGCGGCAATCTCTTCGATACGGCCTATGTCTATGGCGCAGGCAGGACCGAGGCGATTTTCGGCGACTGGCACACCAGCCGCAACGTGCCGCGCGAAGAGATCGTGCTGATCGGCAAGGGTGCGCATTCGCCGCTTTGCTATCCTGACATGATCGCAAAGCAGCTCGATCAGTCGCTCGCTCGGCTGAAGACGGATTATGTCGATGCCTATTTCATGCATCGCGATAATCTGGAGGTTCCGGTCGGCGAGTTTGTCGATGCCATGGATGCCGAAGTCCGGCGCGGACGCATTCGCGGCATTTTCGGCGGTTCGAACTGGACGCGCGAGCGCATGGATGAGGCGGCCGCCTATGCTGCGAAGAACGGCAAGCAGGCTCCGGCCGCGCTTTCCAACAATTTCTCGCTGGCGGAAATGCTCGATCCCATCTGGGCGGGCTGCGTCGCGGCATCGGACGACGAGTGGAAGGAATGGCTGAAATCCCGCCAGATTCCCAATTTCGCCTGGTCCAGCCAGGGGCGCGGATTTTTCACGGACCGGGCAGGGCGCGACAAGCATGACGATGAAGAAATCGTCCGCGTCTGGTATTCCGACCGCAACTTCGTCCGCCGCGACCGGGCAATCGAGCTTGCCCAAGAACTTGGACGGCACCCGATCCATATCGCGCTCGCTTATGTCATCGCCCAGCCTTTCCCGGTCATCCCGCTGATCGGGCCGCGCACGATTGCGGAGCTGGAAGACAGTCTTTCGGCGCTGGATATCAGGCTGACGGCCGAGCAGGTGAAGTGGCTGGAGGCGTGAGAGGCAATGAGACGGCGGATTTATCCGCCGCTCATTCGGATAGGGCAAGGCGTTGCGGCATATTTCTTCTCCCCGGCGGGGAGAAGAAACAAGCGGTAATCGCTCGCTCGAACTGACGATCTTCGGGGTGGAGATGTCATCTTCCACCTTCATTCCTCTCCCGGTGACTGGTAAAGCGTAGGTCCATAAACGTGTCGCGAAACACCGCAGCGAAACAATCACCGGGGTTCCCATGAGCGATATCGACCGAAGCCGTGCCCAGCAGCTGATGCGGGAAGCGGGCATCGACGCGCTGGTGCTTTTCCAGCCCGAAGCCTTCCGTTATGCCGTCGGCGCCCATGCCGGTGTCGCGACCATGTGGGGCAGGGCGGGTTCGGCAATTGCGCTGGTGCCGGCCGATGCCGATGCGCCGCTTGCCGCTGTCGTCAGCGATCATGCAGCCCCGCTTGTCAGGAGGGCCGCGCCGGAGATCGATCTGCGCTGCCATCGCATCTGGATCGATATGGTCGATCTGTCGGGCGTCGAAACCATCGCGCAGGTAGACGATGCCTACCGCCGCAACAATTCCGGTGGTCCGAGGCCGGAGACATTCGATCGCGCCGCCTGTTTCCGCCTGCTGGCTGACCTGCTGCGGGAGCGCGGACTGACGGCGGCGCGCATTGGCGCAGACCTCGAATTCATGCCCGCCGCCGATTTTCTGGCGTTGCGTCAGTCGCTGCCCGATGTCGACTGGGTTGACGGATCGGCCGTGCTGCGCCGTCTGCGCGCCGTGAAATCCGAGCGCGAGATAGGGCTTCTGAGGCGCGCGGCGACGGCTGCGGAGGCCGGGCTGGTCGCGATGGCCGCTGCCGTCAGGCCCGGCGCGCCGCTCGGCGGGCTTTCCTCCGCCTGGAAGGCCGGCGCACAGGCCCATGCCGCGAAATCCGGGTTTTCGCTGAGTGGACATTGGGATTACATATCCGTCGGACCCGCTTTGTCGGATATGGCGGCGGTTGTCACGCCGGGTGCGCTTATCAAGGCCGATGTCGGCACGCTGGTCGATGGTTATTCATCGGATGGCGCGCGGAGTTTTTCGTGGGGGCCGGTCTCGCCGCTGGCCGCCGATGTTTTCAGCGCGCTGGAAGTGGCCTTTGCCCGTGGGCTGGAAGCGCTTCGTCCCGGCAATACATTCGGTGCTGTGCACGCCGCCATGCTGGCCTCGATGCGCGGGCAAGGTTTCAGCGAATATTATCGCGGCCATTTCGGCCATTCCGTCGGCGGTGGCGTGGGTATCGAGGAATGGCCGTTCTTTTCCCATGACAATCCGGAAATCATTCTTCCCGGCATGGTCGTGGCGCTCGAAGCGCCGTTTTATGGCGAAGGGCTCGGCGCGCTGATGATCGAGGACCAGTTCCTCGTCACCTCCTCCGGCGCGGAATGCATGAACAGCCTGCCGCGCACCCTGCGGGATTTATCGGCGGACTGACCGCCGGATCAGAGGAAATCGTCGCGGCGTGGGGTAAAGCAGTCGATCAGTTCGCCCTCTTCCAGACACAGGCAGCCATGCTCGATATGGCCGGGAATGACGAGGCTATCGCCCTTCTGAAGATCGTAGGCTTCGCCGTCGCGGTAAAAGCGGAAGCTGCCGCTGGCCACATAGGTGGATTGCACATGCGGATGGCTGTGCAGCCTGCCTTCGGCGCCGGTTTTGAAGCGGAAGGAGACCACCATCAGTTCCGGCGCTTCGGAAAGCACGGTGCGCTCCACGCCATCGTCGGGAGAAACGGTGGGGAAGGTCGGAAGCTGCTGCATATCGTTCTCCTCAGTCATGCAATGCGGTTTAAACAGGCAATCTCAGCGCGGCGCGCGCAGCATGGAGCGATAACGCGTCTGGCTGCTTTTCAGGTGGCTGCGCATGGCGCTGCGCGCCGCCTCCTCGTCGCCGTCCTGTATCGCGATCAGGATCGCTTCGTGTTCACCGACGAGCCGGGCGAGATCGGCGGGCGAAAGCACGGTTTCCGTGCCGTTTTCGGCCACGGCGCGGCGCGGAATGAGGGTAGGGCCGAGCACCTGCAGAAACTCGCTGAAGCGGGGATTGTTGGTCGCTTCGGCAATGGCGAGATGGAAGGCGAAATCGGCCTCCGCCGTCGGCACGCCCTTGGTGGCGCTGGCGCGGAAGGCATCGAAGGCCTCGATGATCTTTTCCTCCTGCGCCGGCGAACGGCGAATGGCGGCAAGACCGGCGGCGTCACCTTCAACGGCGGTGCGCAATTCCAGCATTTCGATCAGCGACGAGACGCGCGCAAGATCGACATTGTGGAAGGGACGCCGCTCAGTGGGTGCGGGTTCCAGTACGAAAACACCCGCGCCCTGACGCGGCTCGACCAGACCGTCGGATCGCAGCGAGGCGATTGCCTCCCGCACCACGGTACGGCTGACACCGAATTCCTGCGTCATCTGCGCTTCGGAGGGCAGGCGTTCGCCCGTCTTGTAACGGCCCTTGGCGATCTGGCTGCGGAGTTCCTCCGAAACCTTCACCACAAGCGTTCTGCCTTGTGGAGCTGCCGGTTCGGAGCTTGTCGCTTTTGTCATCTTGGTCGCCGTTCTAAAAAAATGTCGGTTGCGTGCACCGTTCCTCGATACGTCATTCGCGGCCCGGCATGCAATCCCGCCTTTTTCGCGGGAAAGGTCCGTGCGACATTTCACGTCTCCTTGAAGATCGGGTTGTCGACAAACACGCCACCCTGAAAGCGGACTACCGCGTCGCTCGGGTCCGGTTTGGGGGCGGTCCGGGCGATGTGCTCCCGGAAGGCCTCGGCATTGTCCTTCGGTTTCCATCCCAGAAAGCCGAGATGCGAATTGTCCCACCAGCTCGCATCGTTGGCCGACGCACCCCAGACGACCGGGCAGCCGAGAACGGGTGCGCGGAACGCCGCTTCGATCAGCGACACGAAATCGTCATGCGAGAACCACGTGGATAGCATGCGGTAATTATTGGGTTCCGGGGTGCAGGAGCCGATGCGGACAAGCGCCGTCTCCTGGCCGAATTTCTCGAAATACAGGCGGGCGAGGTTTTCGCCGAAACATTTGGAAACACCGTAAAGCCCATCCGGGCGGAAGGGAACGTCGGGACCAAGCCGTTCGGTCTGGGGATAATAGCCGATCGTATGGTTGGAACTGGCGAAAACAATTCGCGGCTGGCCGTGGGCGCGGGCGGCCTCGTAGAGATTATAAAGTCCGATGATGTTGCCCTGAAGGATTTGTTCGAACGGCTTCTCCACCGATATGCCGCCCAGATGCACGATGCCGTCGCAACCGGCAACCATGGCGTCAACGGCTTCTGCATCCGCAAGGTCGCATTGCATGCACTCCTCGTTCGGGCCTGCCGGATCGAGCGGGGCGAGATCGGCAAGGCGAATGGTCTCGGCCATCGATGCAAGGCGTTTGCGCATGACGCGGCCAAGCTGGCCCGCAGCACCGGTAACAAGAAGCCGTTTCATTGCCATTCTCCCTCAGCGTTGCACGTCCCTGGCGTGGTCGAGATATGCCTATGCCTCTTGACCTTGTCATACAGATCGTACAAAAAGCGGATAACATATATTATGTGCCATACGCAACAATCATGAAGGATGAGTTTGATGTTGACCGTCGAAACAAGGCAGGCCGTGAACCCGGAATATGCAAAAACGCTGGATACCGAAGGGCTCCGCCGGCATTTCCTCGCCAACGACATGTTTCGTTCCGGCGAAATCAGGCTGATCTATACCCATTATGACCGCTTCGCGATGGGCGGTGCGGTGCCGAACGGCGCGCCGCTGACGCTGGACAAGGTGGAAGAGACCAAAACGCCGTCCTTCCTCGACCGGCGCGAGATGGGCATCGTCAATATCGGCGAGACCGGCACGGTCAGCGCCGGCGGCGAGACTTACACCCTCAATCGCGGCGATGTGCTTTATCTCGGTGCAGGCAGCGGCGCAGTGACCTTTGACGGGGCAGGGCGATTCTACATCACCTCCTGCCCGGCGCATCGCAGCCTGCCGGCGAAGCTCGTGACGCTGGCCAATAGCAAGGAGGTCAAGCTCGGCGCGACCGAAACCTCCAACAAGCGCACCATCAACCAGTTCATCCATCCGCTGGTCATGGAAAGCTGCCAGCTGGTGCTGGGGTATACGACGCTGGAGGACGGTTCCGTCTGGAACACCATTCCATCCCATATTCACGATCGCCGCATGGAAGCCTATCTCTATTTCGGCATGGATGAGAAGTCGCGCGTGCTGCATCTGATGGGTGAGCCGCAGGAAACCCGGCATCTGTTCATTTCGAATGAAGAGGGTGCGATTTCCCCGCCCTGGTCCATTCATTCCGGTGCCGGCATCGGTTCTTACACCTTCATCTGGGCCATGGCGGGAGACAATGTCGATTACACCGACATGGACTTCATTCAGCCGGGAGACCTGAAATGAAGAATCCCTTTTCGCTTCAGGGGCGTAAGGCGCTCGTCACCGGCGCGAATACGGGGCTTGGCCAGGCGATTGCGGTGGGGCTCGCCGCGGCCGGCGCGGAGGTGGTCTGCGCCGCCCGCCGCGCGCCGGATGAAACGCTGGAGATGATCGCCAGGGACGGCGGCAAGGCCAGCGCATTGTCTATCGATTTTGCCGATCCGCTGGCGGCGAAGGACAGTTTTGCCGGCGCCGGTTTCGATATTCTCGTCAATAATGCCGGCATCATCCGCCGTGCCGATTCCGTCGAGTTTTCCGAACTCGACTGGGACGAGGTGATGGACGTCAATCTCAAGGCGCTGTTTTTCACCACCCAGGCTTTTGCGAAAGAGTTGCTCGCGAAAGGCCGGTCCGGCAAGGTGGTCAATATCGCTTCGCTCCTTTCCTTTCAGGGCGGCATTCGCGTGCCGTCCTATACGGCGGCGAAACATGGCGTCGCCGGCCTCACCAAGCTTCTGGCGAATGAGTGGGCGGCAAAGGGCATCAATGTGAATGCGATTGCGCCCGGCTACATCGAAACCAACAATACCGAGGCGCTACGCGCGGATGCGGCCCGCAACAAGGCCATTCTCGAGCGTATTCCGGCTGGCCGCTGGGGCCATTCCGACGATATAGCCGGGGCGGCGGTTTTCCTTGCCTCGCCGGCGGCGGATTATGTGCATGGCGCCATTCTCAATGTCGATGGCGGCTGGCTGGCGCGCTAATCTGTTACAGATTTCAACAATTCATCATACAACATGTATGATGAATTGTTGACAAGCATGCGGCAACCGGGTTAGGTGGCTTCCAGTGAATGAATTTGCAAAGGAATACCAAACATGAACCCTGAACAAATCAAGGCGGCGCTCGGCTCCGGCCTGTTGTCTTTCCCGGTCACCCATTTCGATTCCGAGGGCCGTTTCGCCCAGGACAGTTACAGGGCGCATGTCGAATGGCTTGCCGGTTACAAGGCGCCGGTGCTGTTTGCCGCCGGCGGCACGGGGGAGTTCTTCTCGCTGAAGCCGGATGAAATTCCGACCATCGTTTCCGCCGCCAAGGACGTGGCCGGTGAGACCGCCATCGTTTCCGGCTGCGGTTACGGCACCGAGATCGCCGTCGATATCGCCCGCTCGGTCGAAAAGGTCGGCGCGGACGGCATCCTGCTTCTACCGCATTATCTCATCGATGCGCCGCAGGAAGGCCTTTACGCCCACATCAAGAAGGTGTGTCAGTCGGTCGGCATCGGCGTCATGGTTTATAACCGCGACAATTCCGTGCTGCAGGCCGATACGCTGGCGCGTCTTTGCGACGAATGCCCGAACCTCGTCGGCTTCAAGGACGGCACCGGCGATATCGGTCTCGTTCGCCAGATCACCGCCAAGATGGGTGATCGCCTGATGTATCTTGGCGGCATGCCGACGGCGGAACTGTTTGCCGAAGCCTATCTCGGCGCCGGTTTCACCACCTATTCCTCGGCTGTCTTCAACTTCGTGCCCGGCCTTGCCAATGAATTCTACGCCGCCCTGCGTGCTGGCGAACGCGCCACCTGCGAGCGTGTCCTGACGGAATTCTTCTATCCGTTCATGGCGATCCGCAACCGCGCCAAGGGTTATGCCGTCTCCGCCGTCAAGGCCGGCGTTCGCCTGCAGGGCTTCAATGCCGGGCCGGTGCGTGCGCCGCTGAAGGACCTGACCAATGAGGAAATCGGCATGCTCGACGCCCTGATCGGCACGCACAAGCGCAAAGCCTGATTTGGAGGCCTGATCGAGACAAGCGGGAGGGGAGCCATGAAGATCACAGCGGTGCGCACGCATCTGCTCGAACACCGACTGGACACGCCGTTCGAAAGCGCATCCATGCGTTTTGACCGCCGCGCCCATATTCTGGTGGAAATCGAATGCGACGACGGAACCGTCGGCTGGGGCGAATGCCTTGGCCCGGCGCGGCCCAACGCCGCCGTGGTTAAGGCTTACTCAGGCTGGCTCATCGGCCAGGACCCGCGCCAGACCGAAAAGATCTGGGCCGTGCTTTATAACGCCCTGCGCGATCAGGGACAGCGCGGCCTCAGCCTTACCGCCTTGTCCGGTGTCGATATCGCGCTGTGGGACATCAAGGGCAAGCATTACGGTGCCTCCATCTCGATGCTGCTCGGCGGGCGCTGGCGCGAAAGCGTGCGCGCCTATGCCACCGGCAGCTTCAAGCGGGATGGTGTCGACCGCGTTTCAGACAATGCGTCGGAGATGGCGCAGCGCCGGGCGGAGGGCTTTCACGCCTGCAAGATCAAGATCGGCTTCGGCATTGAGGAGGACCTCCGCGTCATCGCCGCCGTGCGCGAGGCGATTGGGCCGGATATGCGGCTGATGATCGACGCCAATCACGGCTACACCGTCACCGAAGCCGTCGCGCTCGGCAACCGCGCCGCCGACTATTGTATCGATTGGTTCGAGGAGCCGGTGGTTCCCGAACAGCTCGATGCCTATGCCCGGGTGCGGGCGGGTCAGCCGATACCGGTTGCGGGCGGTGAGACCTGGCACGGGCGTTATGGCATGTGGCAGGCGCTTTCCGCCGGTGCGGTGGATATTCTCCAGCCCGATCTCTGCGGCTGCGGCGGTTTTTCCGAAACGCAGAAGATCGCGGCGCTCGCCACGCTGCACGGCGTGCGCATCGTGCCGCATGTCTGGGGTACGGGCGTGCAGATTGCCGCCGCCCTGCAATTCATGGCGGCGATGACGCCCGATCCGGTGCGGGTCAACCCCATCGAGCCGATCATGGAATTCGACCGCACCTATAATCCGTTCCGGCAGGCCGTGCTGAGCGAGCCGATAGAGGCGGTAAACGGCGTCGTCACGATCCCGAACGGCCCCGGCCTCGGCATCGAGATCAACCGCGACGCATTGATTGAATTCAGGATGCCAGACCCGTGAGCGAACTTGTCAGAAAACTGAGCGGCACAGCGCCTCGGCCCGCTTTCCCGAAAGGCGCCGTCGATACGCAGATGCATCTCTATCTGCGCCACTATCCCGCCCTGCCGGGTGGACCGGGCCTGCCGCCGGGCGCTCTGCCCGGACCGCAGGATTATCGCAGCCTCATGCAATGGCTCGGCATCGACCGGGTCATCATCACCCAGGGTAACGCCCATCAGCGCGATAACGGCAACACGCTCGCCTGTGTCGCGGAAATGGGCGAGGCGGCCCGCGCGGTGGTCATCATCGATGCCGGCACGACCGAAAAGGACATGGAAAAGCTTGCCGCCGCAGGCGCTGTCGGTGCGCGTATCATGGATTTGCCGGGCGGTGCGGTAAACCTGTCCGAGCTGGAAGCCGTGGACGAGCGCGCGCATGCGGCCGACTGGATGGTGGCGGTGCAATTCGACGGCAATACGCTGCTCGATCACCTGCCGCGCCTTCAGAACATCCGCTCGCGGTGGGTGTTCGATCACCACGGCAAGTTCTTCAAGGGCATCAGAACCGATGGCCCGGAAATGGCGGCGCTTCTGAAACTCATCGACTGCGGCAATCTCTGGTTCAAGTTCGCCGGAGTCTACGAAAGCTCACGCGAGAGCTGGCCCTATGAGGACGTCGCTGCCTTTTCGCGCGTCATCGCCGCCCATGCACCGGAGCGCATCGTCTGGGGCACCAACTGGCCGCATAATTCCATCCGCGAAACGGCAGCCTATCCCGACGATGCCCGCCTTGCGGAACTCATACTCGGCTGGCTGCCGGATGAAGCGGCGCGTCATCGCGCGCTGGTGGAAAATCCGGAAGCGCTATTCAAGCTGCCGCCAGTCAAGGCGGCATAGGTCAATCCGGGATGGCTGGGGAAGGGAGGTCCCCATCATCCTTTTAAAGTGAAAGGTCTTTGCATGCCGGCCCGGATGGGTGTGAAAAAATCGGTCCGATAGCCTTGGAGGGGCTGGATCGTTTCAACAATGGAGGAGGAAAGCATGAAAAAGATTGCAAGCATGATGTGCGTCGCGATGGGGATCGCGCTCGCCGGTGTTTCCGCCAAGGCGCAGGAAATCACCCTGCGTTCGGCCGATATTCATCCCGACGGTTATCCGACGGTCGAAGCCGTGAAATATATGGGCGAGCTTCTGGCCGAGCGCACCAAGGGCCGCATCAAGATACAGGTCATGAACAATTCCGTTCTCGGCGGCGAGAAGGATACCATCGAGCAGACCCGCTTCGGCGTCATCGACATGAACCGCGTCAATGCCGCGCCCTTCAACAATCTGGTCAAGGAAACCACCGTCCTCGGCCTGCCTTTCCTGTTCCGCTCGACGGAACACATGCACAACACGGTCGACGGCCCGATCGGCGATGAGGTTCTGGCGGCCTTCGAACCGCACGGCCTCATCGGTCTCGCCTTTTACGATTCCGGCGCACGGTCCTTCTACACCACCAAAAAGCCCATCGAAAAACTCGCGGACCTGAAGGGCCTGAAAATCCGCGTGCAGCAGTCGGATCTGTGGATTTCGATGATGCAGGCTTTCGGCGCCAACCCGACGCCGATGCCGATGGGCGAAGTCTATTCCTCGCTTGAAACCGGTGTCGTCGACGGTGCGGAAAACAACTGGCCCTCTTACGAATCCGCCCGTCACTACGAGGTTGCGAAGAACTACTCCCTGACGGAACATTCGCTGAACCCGGAAATCCTCGTCATTTCCAAGGTCTCTTACGACAAGCTCTCTCCGGAAGATCAGAAGCTGTTGCGTCAGGCGGCCAAGGATTCCGTCGGCAAGATGCGTGAACTCTGGAGCGCTCGCGAAAAGGCATCGGAAGAAAAGGTCCGCGCCGGCGGCGTCAACGTCATCAAGGTCGACAAGGAGGAATTCGCTGCCGCGATGGGTCCCGTCTACGACAAGTTCGTCACCGATCCGAAGATGAAAGACCTTCTGGAACGGGTGAAAGCGGTCAAGTAATGCGCGGAAAACCGGCCCTGGGAACAGGGCCGGTTTTCTTTTGTCGCCGTTGACGCGGAGGAACAGACAATGCGAAATTTCATGCGGGCCATTCGCCCCTTTCTCGGCGCGCTCAGCCACGCGTCGCTTTATATTGCCGGTATCGGCATGATCGCCATGACGCTTATCGTCGGCTGGCAGGTTTTTGCGCGGTATATTCTGAACGATTCACCCAGCTGGTCGGAGCCGCTGTCGCTGCATCTCATGTCATGGTTCATCATGCTGGGGGCGGCGGTGGGCGTTCGCGAAAGCGTGCATCTGGGGCTGGATATATTGCGCTACATGATGCCGCCACGCGTGCAGAAGGGAATGGACCTTACCAGCCTTGCCCTGATCTTTTTCTTCGGCGCCGGCATGGCCTGGTATGGCACCTCGCTTTCCATGGGCACATGGACGGCGACGATCCCGGTTCTCGGCTGGCCGGGCGGCACGGATTTCTTCCCGCTGATCGGCGGCGGTTTCCTCATCGCGCTGTTTGCGGCTGAACGTTTCGTCGATCTCGCCATCGGCGAGGAGATTGCGGCGGATGTGATCGTGCAGGAGGCAGCGTAGATGGCTTACACCATTCTCTTCGGGGTCTTCACCCTGCTGATGCTGATCGGCACGCCGATAGCATTTTGCCTCGGCATTGCCTCTTTCGCCACGGTTCTTTATCTCGGCCTGCCGCCCATTGTCGTGTTCCAGCAGATGAATTCCGGCATGAACGTGTTTGCGATGATGGCGATACCGTTTTTCATCTTCGCCGGCGACCTGATGGTGCGCGGTGGCATCGCCCATCGCCTCATCCGCTTTGCGGCCGGCCTCGTGGGACACCTTCGCGGCGGTCTCGGCCAGGTCAACATCGTGGCCTCGACGCTGTTCGGCGGCATTTCCGGTTCGGCCGTGGCCGATGCCTCGGCCGTCGGCGGGCTGATGATCCCGCAAATGGCCAAGCGCGGTTATGACAGGGACTATGCGGTCAATGTCACGGTCAATGCGGCCATCATCGCGCTGATGATACCGCCCTCGCATAACATGATCCTTTATTCGATTGCGGCGGGCGGCAATGTTTCGGTGGCCGATCTCTTCACCGCCGGCATCGTTCCGGGTTTCCTGCTTGCAGCGGCGCTGATGGTGACGGCCTATATCGTTGCCCGACGCAAGGGTTATCCTTCCGAGCCGTTCCCGGGCTTCTCGAAGCTGATGTATTATCTCTTGGCCTCGTTCCCCGGCATCCTGTTGATCGGCATCATCTTCGGCGGTGTGCGTTCGGGCATCTTCACTGCGACGGAAAGTTCCTGCATCGCGGTTCTCTATGCCTTCCTCGTTGCGATGCTGGTCTATCGCGAGCTGGACTGGAGCGGTTTCGTAGAGGCGGTGATGGGCGCGGTGCGCACGACAGCCATGGTTCTGCTGGTCATCGGCACGGCGGCGTCCTTCGGTTGGCTGATGGCCTTCCTGCAGGTGCAGACGCTGATGATTGCCGCAATCAGCGCGATTTCGGACAATCCGATCATCGTGCTGCTCGTCATCAATGTCATCCTGCTTTTGCTCGGCACCTTCATGGACATGGCGCCGATGGTCATCATCTCCACGCCGGTGCTTCTGCCCGTGGTGAAGGCCTTCGGCATCGACCCCGTGCATTTCGGCGTGGTGATGATCCTGAACGCCGGTATCGGGCTCAACACGCCGCCGGTCGGAACGGTACTTTTCGTCGGCTGCGCGGTCGGCGGCATATCGATACGGGAAGCGATGCGGACGATCTGGCCGTTCTTCGGGGCCAGCATCGCGGTGTTGCTTGCCGTCACCTATATTCCGTCGCTGTCCCTGTGGTTGCCGTCACTGTTCCGGTAATTCCAGCGCTTTCAAACGAGAAGGCCCCGCTATGCCGGGGTCTTTTCCGTTTCAGTGGCAAGCAGCCTCTGCTGTTCGTGTTCGTCAAAGGCCATGAGATTGCCGTGCCGGCTGCGGCGTATGCGGTTCATATGGTCGCGCGGGCTTAACCCCAATGTCCGTTTGAACATGCGCGAGAAATAATAGGGATCGCCATATCCTACTTCGGCCGCCGCCGCCGTAACCGAAAGCCCCGCCTCGAGAAAATGCATGGCGCGTTCCATGCGTTTGAACTCCTGATATTTACGCGGGGTTCGTCCGACGCGTTTTTGAAATTCGCGCAGAAAATAATCGCGATTATAGGGTGCGGCATCGGTCGCCCGGCCGGCAATGTCGGGGTCGAGCGGATTGGCCGAAATCATGGTGATCGCCTTCATCACCGCAAGGTCGAGGCCTTCCGTCCCCTCCGGCTGGAAACTCGGCCGGTCGACCCATCCGAGGAAGGCGTCGTCGATGAAGGCGATGAGAAGCACCATGAAAAGATGATGCTGGCCAAGCGTGACGGAGGAGGGCGGGGCGCTCTGCCGGTAGTGGCGCACCAGCGGTTCCAAGAGCGCCCAGCGGCTCAGCTTCACTTTCGGCTTCAGATCCATCTGCGCGATCAGGTTGTGGCGGCCGTAAATATCCAGCGTGAAATGCTGCGCCACCCCGCGATAGGTGACGGCCTGCTCGTTCCAGCCGACAAAGCGCTGCCCCCGGAAAATCAGCATGGCGTCACCGGGTTCCAGCACCCGCGCCTCGCCATCGACGAGATAATGCCCGCGCCCTTCCAGGCAGATGATGAGATCGTCCACTTGGTTGGATTTGTCGATCTGCCAGGTGCGCGAATGCTCCATCTTGATCGTTGCGCGCGTCAGGTTGAGGTTGAGCGCCGCAGGCGGAACGGACGACAGAATGCCACCTTCGATTTCGTCCATCTTTTTCCTCATCTTTGTTAATTCACCTTGGCGCGGAAATTTGGTTTTGTCACCGCATAAATTGCTTTTACGCGCCGTATCAATGAGGGAGGAGATCGGTCGCGGCGAGAAACTGCGCCATCACGCGCCCGCCGACGACCGTTCCGGGAGAATCACTTGTACGAAATTGTATTCTGTCATTCGCGTTCCACTGGGACGCGGGGAGGAGCATTATGAAATCTCAGCGCTTCCTCGGGCTGGGATATCTGACGCCTTATATCGTCGGGCTTCTGGTCTTCACGGCCATCCCGTTCCTCGGCTCGCTCTATCTCAGCTTCACCCGTTACGATCTGATGAGCGATCCCAGCTGGGCGGGGCTGGCCAATTACGAGCGGCTGTTCACCCGCGACCGCACCTTCATGAAATCGCTGAACGTTACCCTGTTCTACGTGTTTCTGACGGTGCCGCTGAAGCTTGCCTTCGCGCTGTTCATTGCCGCCATACTCAATTATAAGCTGCAATTCATCAACTTCTTCCGCACCGCCTTCTACGTGCCGTCCATTCTCGGCGGCTCCATCGCGATTGCGGTTCTGTGGCGCTATATCTTCGCAAGCGAGGGGCTTGCCAATATGGCGCTGGCCGCCATCGGCCTGTCGCCGGTGGACTGGTTCGGCGACCCCGGCAATGCGCTTTTCACCATCACGCTGTTGCGCTGCTGGCAGTTCGGTTCGGCCATGGTGATCTTTCTCGCCGCCCTGCAATCCATCGACAAGTCGCTTTACGAGGCCGCCGCCATCGATGGCGCGGGCAAGGTGAGAACCTTCTTCTTCATCACGCTGCCGCTTCTGACGCCGGTGATCTTCTTCAACCTCATCATGCAGATGGTTCAGGCATTCCAGGAGTTCAACGGGCCCTACATCATCACCCAGGGCGGGCCGCTGAAGTCCACTTATCTCTTGCCTCTTTACATCTATGACGAGGCCTTCAAGAAGTTCAACATGGGCTATGCCTCCGCCATCGCCTGGGTGCTCTTCACCATCATCACCGTGCTGACCCTCGTGGCCTTCTGGTCGTCGAAGAAGTGGGTCTATTACGCCGGCGACAAGCGGAACTGATGCCATGACCGATATCGCAACCCTAAACGACATGCAGGCGGCCCGCCGGGCGCGGCTGAGGCTCGTTTCCACCTCGGTCCGTTACGTGCTTCTCTTCGCGGTCGGTCTCGTCATGCTCTATCCGCTGATCTGGCTGGTGGGCGCAAGCTTCAAGACCAATTCGGAAATCTTCTCCGGCGCCGGCTTCATCCCCGATAATCCGACGCTGGATGGCTATATCCGCGGCTGGGAAACTTCGACGCCCTATACGTTCGGTCGGTTCTTCTGGAATTCGTTCCTGATCATCCTGCCGAAAGTCATCGGCACGGCGATTTCCTGCACCATGGCGGCCTATGCCTTTGCCCGCTTCGATTTTCCGCTGAAGAAGATCCTGTTCGGTTCTGTCATCGCCATCCTGCTGCTGCCGAATGTCGTTACCCGCATTCCGCAATATATCCTGTTTCGCGATCTCGGCTGGCTGGACAGTTTCCTGCCGCTCTGGGTGCCCTCGGCGCTCGCCGGCGATGCCTTCTTCGTTTTCATGCTGGTGCAGTTTCTGCGCTCGCTGCCATCGGACATGGAAGAGGCCGCCCGGGTGGATGGCGCCAACAGCCTGCAGACGCTGATTTACATCGTCGTGCCGATGCTGGCCCCGGCGCTGATCTCGGTCTGCCTGTTCCAGTTCATGTGGACGATGAACGACTTTCTCGGGCCGCTGATCTACCTGTCCTCGGTCGACAAATATCCGGTGAGCCTTGCGCTCAAACTCTCCATCGACACCACCGAAGCCTTCGAATGGAACCGCATCCTGGCGATGTCGGTGCTGACGATCGCGCCCGCGCTGATCGTGTTCTTCGCGGCGCAACGGTATTTCATTGAAGGGATCTCGTCTGGCGGGGTCAAGGGCTGAAAATGGCAAGCGTTCAACTTAAAAATCTCGAAAAAATCTATGGCGGCAGCTTCAAGGCCGTGCACGGCATCAATCTCGAGGTCGAGGATGGTGAGTTCATGGTGTTTGTCGGCCCCTCCGGCTGCGCCAAATCCACGACGCTGCGCATGGTGGCGGGGCTGGAGGAGATCACCGGCGGCGAAATCCTGATCGGCGACCAGCGCGTCAACGACCTGCCGCCCGGCAAGCGCTCCATTGCCATGGTGTTCCAGAATTATGCGCTTTATCCGCATATGAAGGTGCGCGGCAATCTCGCCTTCGGCCTGAAGATCGCCGGTGTCGCCAAGCCAGAGATCGAAAAGGCAATCGACAATGTCGCGCGCATTCTCGAAATCGAGCCGCTGCTCGACCGTCTGCCGAAACAGCTCTCGGGCGGGCAGGCGCAGCGTGTGGCGCTGGGCCGCGCGCTCATCAAGAAGCCCGGCGTGTTCCTGTTCGATGAGCCGCTGTCCAATCTCGACGCCAAGCTGCGCGCCTCCATGCGGGTGCGCATCACCGATCTGCACCGTCAGTTGAAGGCGGAAGGCCTGTCCTCGACGGTCATTTACGTCACCCATGACCAGACGGAGGCCATGACCATGGGCGACCGTATCTGCGTCATGCAGGCGGGTCGCATCATGCAGGTCGCGACGCCCAAGGAGCTTTATAACCACCCCGCCAATCTTTTCGTCGCCGGTTTCATCGGCACGCCGGAAATGAACCTGGTGGATGTGGCAATCGACGGGGCGGAGTTCGTCATCGCCGGCCAACGCCTGCCCATCGGTGCACATCTGGAGCAACGGCTATCGGCGAGACCCGCAGACGCCGTCATCGGCATCCGCCCGCAGCATCTTTCGCTGGCGGGAAAAGCCGATGGCCCGGCTCTACAGGCGAAACTCACCAATGCGGAATTCATGGGCCACGAGGTCTATCTGCACGCCGATCTCGGCGGCCAGAAAGTCGTCAGCGTCGTTGGCGCGGCCGAATTCGAGGCGCTCGGGCGCGACGGCATCCTGCGGCTGAAGCCGGACCCGGAGAAGCTGCATATTTTCGACAAGGCCGATGGCCGCAACGTCTCGCTGTGAGGAGCGGACGGGCGTGCCTGATTTTTCGAGGAGGAGAAGAACAATGAAGACGATGACAAGAATGATGGCGATGCTCGCCGGTGCCGCTTATGTGGCGATGGCGACGGCCCCGGCGGCGGGTGCTGTGGAACTGCGCATGTCGTGGTGGGGCGGCGAAAGCCGCCATGTCGCCACCCAGAAGGCCATTGCCGCCTGCGGCGAGAAATACGGCCACACCGTCAAGGGCGAATTCACCGGCTTCGACGGTTATCTGGAAAAGCTCACCACGCAGATGGCCGGCAAGACGGAGGCCGATATCGTTCAGGTCAACTGGCCTTGGCTGCCGCTGTTTTCCAAGAACGGCGAAGGTTTTGCGGATCTGCGCCAGCTGAAGCCGCTCGATCTTTCGCAATGGGCCGAGAGCGATCTGGACGCCGGTTCGATGAACGGCGTGTTGCAGGGGCTTTCTGTTTCCACCACCGGCCGCGTCTTTTTCTTCAACGCCACCACCTTCGAAAAGGCCGGCGTGGAAATTCCGAAGACCTGGGACGAGTTTTTCGCGGCAACCAAGACCATCAAGGAAAAGCTAGGCAAGGACTATTACACCTTTAATGCCGTGAAGGAGACTGCCCAGCTTCTGGTGACACTGGCTGTCGTGCAGAAGACCGGCAAGGATCTGGTCGACCCCAAGACCAACCGCGTGGCCTGGACGCCGGAGGAACTGGCTGAGGGTATCTCTTTCGTCGGCAAGCTGGTCGAAACCGGCTCCATCCGCTCGCAGAAAGAGGAAGCGGCCGACGGTAACGTCAATCTCTATGAAAAGCCGTCCTGGTCCGAAGGCCGGATTGCCGGCTCCTATGAATGGGATTCGACCTATTCGAAATATGCCGATCCGCTGAAGGAAGGACAGGTTCTGAAACCGTTCCCGATGCTGAAGCTTGCCGATGCCGTGACCGAAGGCGTTTATCGCAAGCCTTCCATGGTGTTTTCGATCTCGAAAAACTCTAAGAACCCGGAAGCGGCCGCGCAAATCCTGAACTGCCTGCTGAACGAACCGGAAGGCATCGATGCGCTCGGCACCTCACGCGGCCTGCCGGCATCGAAGGCTGCGGCGGCGCGTCTGGGCGACAAGGGCGAGCCGGAAGTGCGGGCCGCCAACGCCATCGTCATGGCGGCATCGGGACCGGTGGTGTCACCCTTCAACGAACATCCTGAAATCCGCTCGGGCTTTATCGATACGCTCGAGGAATATGCCTATGGCCAGTTGACGGCGGAGGAGGCCGCCGAGCAGATCATCGATACGACCAACGATGTTCTCGCCAAATTCGATTGACGACAATGGCCCGCCGCCGCCTCCATGGCGGCGGGCTCCCTATCCGGCTGCCGGATGATGTGAGGCATGTCCGCCAAGGGTTTGGCCGGACAGGCACCAAAGACGAGAAAAGAGCATGAACGAACCCCTTATCATCGCGTCTTCGGCGCGAACGGCAGCGCTTTGCCTTGCCGTGCCCGGCGCTCGATATTTCCTTCCGTCCAAAACGGCATGGCGTCTGACGTCTGCGGATGGCGACGAAAGGAGCGGCGAAACCGCGACCGTGGTGACGCTGCTGCATGGTCTCTCCCCGGATACCCGCTATGTCTTCGAAGCGGAGGGGTTCGGGCGGCTGGAGTTCAGAACCGCCCCCTGTGCCGGGCTTGTCGAGGCTGCGGAATTTTCCCTCATGCCGGATGTTGCGCTTGATGATGAAGAGGGCGCGCGCGCCAATGCGCAGGCGCTGGAGAGGGCCGTGGCTGCGGTGCCGCAGGGCGGCACGTTGCGTCTCTCGGCCGGTCTCTGGACAGCCTTTCCCGTACGCCTCAAAAGCAACATGACCTTTCACCTTGCCGAAGGAGCCGTGCTGCGCGCGCCCTCCACCCGCCGGGGCTGGCCGATCCTGCCTGCCCGCGATGAGGCAGGCCGTATGCTCGGAAGCTGGGAAGGCTTGCCGGATGCCTGTTTCGCCGCGCCGGTTCATGCCATCGCGGCAGACAATCTCGTCATCGAGGGTAGGGGCGTGCTCGATGGCTCCGGCGACAGCGGCGACTGGTGGAGCTGGCCGAAAGAAACCCGCGATGGCGCGCGCCGGCCACGCGGCCTGCATCTCGTTTCCTGCCGGAAGACAAACCTGCTCGGTTTCACCATCCGAAACGCCGCCTCCTGGACGATCCATCCGCAGGGCTGTGAAGACTTGATTGCCGCCGGTCTCAGCATCGTTGCGCCCCACGACAGCCCGAACACCGATGGTTTCAACCCCGAAAGCTGCCGCAACGTCACGATATCAGGCGTGCGCTTTTCGGTCGGCGACGATTGCATCGCGGTCAAGGCGGGAAAGCGCGGCCCCGGTGGCGAGGACGATCATCTCGCGGAAACGCGCGGCGTTCGGGTGCGCCATTGCCTGATGGAACGCGGCCATGGCGGGCTGGTGATCGGTTCGGAAATGTCCGGCGGTGTGCATGATGTGGCGGTCGAGGATTGCGACATGGTCGGCACGGATCGCGGCCTGCGCCTCAAGACACGGCGCGGGCGGGGCGGCACCGTCAGCAACATTGCCATGCGCCGGGTGCTGCTGGATGGCGTGCAGACCGCGCTTTCCGCCAATGCCCATTACCATTGCGATGCCGATGGACATGACGACTGGGTGCAGTCGCGAAACCCGGCGCCGGTCGATGGCGGCACGCCCTTTATCGACGGCATTAGCGTGGAGGAGGTCGAAATCCGCAATCTCTCCCATGCGGCCGGCGCTTTTCTTGGCCTTGCCGAAGCGCCCATCCGCAACGTTGCAATCCGCTATCTCACCATCGTCTCGCGCGATCCGTCGGCCATCGCAACGCCGCCGATCATGGCCGACCGGGTGCGTCCCATGCGCCATGAGGCGATTGTTTTCGAGCAGGCGCATATAGTCTGCGATAATCCCGCCCTGTTGAGCGATGCTTCCGTTTCCATTGTGTCAGATTCCGATTGAGAAAACCGATGAAAGCCACTGAATATTTTGATCAATTCTCCAGTCGCTATAAACATTACAAGGGCGGAAGCTGGTGTTATGAGGATGGATGTGTCTATCGCGGCCTGCAGCAGCTGTTCGAGGCGACAGGGGAAGCGCGCTGGAACGATCATCTGCACCGTCTCGCCGATGCGCAGATAGCGCCAGACGGCACGCTCGCCGGTTACGATCCGCAGGAGTATAATATCGATCATATCCTCGCCGGCCGTATCCTCTTTCCCCTTGCGGCGGAAACGGGCGATCCGCGTTACCTCGCTGCGGCGGAACATCTGGCGGGGCAACTGCGCAGCCATCCACGGATCGCATCCGGGAATTACTGGCACAAGAAGCGTTATCCGCATCAGGTCTGGCTGGACGGGCTTTATATGGGGCTTCCTTTCCAGATCGAATATGCGCGGGCGACGGGCCGGGCGGAACTGATCGACGATGCGCTGCGGCAGTTTTCAGCGGCGCTCGCGGCGACGGAGGATAGCGGGGGGCTCTATGCCCATGGTTACGACGACAGCCGCAGCCAGCGCTGGGCCGATCCTCAAAGCGGCAAGTCTCCCGCCATATGGGCGCGTGCGGTGGGCTGGCTCGCCATGGCGCTGGTGGACGCGCTGGCCATCCTGCCGGATGACGGCGCGACGGCGGCGCTTCGCAACAAGACGCGGTTGCTTCTGGCCGGCATCGTCGCACGGCAGACCGAGACGGGGCTCTGGATGCAGGTTCTCGACAATCCGGGCCTTGCGGGCAATTACGAGGAAACATCCGCCTCGGCCATGTTTGCCTATGCCTTGCTGCACGCAGTGCGGTTGAAGCTCGTGCAGGGCGAAGAGGCGAATGCCGCCCTTTCGGCGGGTCGTCGCGCGCTTGAGGCGCTTCTTGAAACCCAGCTGAAAGCCGATGAAGAGGGCGTGACCCGCCTCACCGGCATCGTGCATGTCGCGGGCCTTGGCGGCTTCGAGGGCAATTATCGCGATGGAACGCCGGAATATTATCTGACCGAGCCGGTGGTGTCCGACGATGCCAAGGGTGTTGGGCCGCTGATGATGGCCTATGCCGAAAGCCTGCTTCTGGCCAAGCCGCAGGCGCAGGCTGTTTCAGTGGCGTGACGTCACGCCGCCCTTGCGAAGATCACGGTCTGGATCAGGCCCTGTTTCTTGTGGTTGGCAATGGTGATCGTGCCGCCGAAGCGCTCGATGATTTCCTTGGCGATGGCAAGACCAAGACCCACGCCGGGGATTGATTTGCGCCGCGCGAGGTCCACCCGGAAGAAGGGTTCGAAAACCCGCCCGATCAGTTCCTGCGGAATGCCGGGGCCTTCATCCCTGATGGTCACGACGATTTCGCTGTCGTCTCCGGTCAGATCGATATGCGCCTTCTTGCCATGGGTAACGGCGTTCAGGATGAGGTTGCGCAGGGCTCTCTTCAGCGCCAGCGGAGCCGCCTTGATGGTCATGGCGGCTTCCGGCTCGATGAAGTCGAGCGCACCCGCATGGCCGAGATCGGAAACATCGCTGACGATTTCGCTGAGAAGCATGCCGATGTCGATCGTCTTGACGCTGTCCTGGCTGACCTCTTCCCGCACCAGAAGAATGGCGCTGTCGGCGATGGCGTCCAGCTCTTCGAGGTCCGCCAGCCATTTGGCCCGTTCCTCATCGTTTTCGATGAATTCCGCCCTCAGCCGCATGCGGGTCATCGGGGTTCTGAGATCGTGGCCGGCGGCGGCGACGAGGCGCATGCGGCTTTCCATCGCCGCTTTCAGGCGAGTGGCGAGTTCGTTCAGCGCCCGCGCCGTGGCGCGGATTTCGCCCGGTCCGGTTTCCGGCAGGTGCGGCAGCGAACCGTCAGGCCCGATGCTGGCGGCGGCATTTTCCAGCATGTCGAGCGGGCGGGTGATCTTGCTGGCGGCAAAGATCGAAACGGCGGCGCTGCCGAGAATGATCAGCCCGATCCACATGCCGAAAATCTTCCAGCCGCCCGGCGGCGGACCCATATGCGGGATTTCCGCGACCAGCCAGCCGCCTTTTTCCAGCGCGATAGCCGCCACGGGGGCAGGATTTCCCGGCGAGCGAATGACCATCGCGGTGCGCGGCTCTCCGATACGGGCCAGCGCCTTTTCCAGAAATTCCGAAAGCATGCCGTCGAGATCGCCTTCCGGCGGCTTCTGTTCGATCTGGAAATAACCGGGCTGCTGCAGGGAAGGATCACGCTCGGCCATGGTCACGGCAAAGGCGAGGCTGCGGGCCAGCGGCTCGATGGTGGCGTCGGGCGGTGGTGGCTGCAATGTACGGTCCGCCACAAAAGTCGCAAGTGCGATGACCGCGATGATGGAGACGATCATCAGCGCCGTGATGCGGTTTTTAAGCGAGCTCATCGCTGCACCGGCAGGGTTTTGACCTGAACCGTCATCTGGTAACCGCCATTGCGCACGGTCTTGAAGATCGGCGTTTGCGTGTCGGCGTCCAGCTTCTTGCGCAACCGGCTCATCAGCACGTCGATGGAGCGGTCGAACGGGCCGCGATCCTTGCCCTGCGTGAGATCGAGAAGCTGATCGCGGGAAAGCAGCCGGCCGGGCCTGTCGAGAAAGACTTTCAGCAGATCGAATTCCGCTCCCGTCAAATCTATCTTTTCACCGCTGGCGCGGACGACGGAGCGCTGCTCTGGATCGGCGGTGAAATCCGCAAAACCATAGGCGGCGGATGAGGGGCGGGGGGCTTCCTGCGGTGTGGCGCGGCGCAGCACGGCCTTGATGCGCGCCGTGAGTTCTCGCGGATTGAAGGGTTTGCCGAGATAGTCGTCTGCGCCGATTTCCAGGCCGACGATGCGGTCGACATCTTCCTTCAGCGCTGTCAGGAGAATGACCGGCGTGCGCGGCCGGCGGCCCTGCAGATCGCGGCAGATATCGAGGCCGGAGCCATCGGGCAGCATCACGTCGAGCACGATGAGATCGGGATCGGAGCTGGCGATCTTTTCCTCGAACTCACGCCTGTCGGCGGCCATCGACACGCGAAACCCCTGCGAGCCGAGATATTTCGCGAGCAATGTGCGTATTTCCGGATCGTCATCGACGATCAATATATGTGTCACCGAAACTGTCGTCATATCGTCCAACCTTTTGATGCCACTATACATAAGCGCTGAAAAGAAACGGCGGATTTTTGCAACGAAAGCTTTCCGGGGCCGTTCTGGCAACATTCGGTTACAAATAGGCGGTTTGCGGAAGCAGCCCGGAAACATTCGGACCAAAGCCGGAAACGCGATGCACCTATCGTCCTTTCATGTTGGAAAACGGAAGGAAGGTAAGATGAGAAACTCGCTACTGGCCACCGCCGTCATCGCGACAGCAATTCTCGGCGTTTCCGCCGCCGCGCAGGCAACGGAAGAGAATGCGCCCGCACCCCGCGCGACCGAACAGGCTGCGCCGCCGCCCGCCAATCTCGATCTCGGCCCGGACATCGGCCCGGATCGTGGTCCTGATGAAAGGCCGCTGCCGCCGCATATGCGCAGAATGCCCGGCCCGGATGTTCTCGGGCTGGCGACGAAGCTTTCGGCGGCCGAAATCTATCTCGGCGTCACGCCGGAGCAGCTCGGTCCATGGCGCGCTTATACCACGGCGCTGATCGATCTCGTTTCCCCCGGTCCGGAGCGCAATCCGCCGCCGCCGGTGCAGGGTGAAGGCAAGGCCAAGCCCGAGCCGCGTCTTGCGGGAGAGGAACTGGCAGGCATCATCGCGCAGAAGGCGGAAAAGGCCAAAGCCCTGCAGGACGCCGTTGCCGCTCTGAAACCGAAGCTTTCGCCGCAGCAGGTGCTGAAGCTTGCCGAACTCGAGCGTGCGCTGATGCCGCCTCCGCCTCCCGGCCCGCGTCATGGCCCCGCAGCGCGCGGCGGCTTTGCTCCCCCGCATGGCGATATGAGGCCGCCGGTTCCCGAGGCGGAACGGGGCTGAGGCAACTATTCGAAGTTTCCTCCTTTAATCTGCCCCCCAGTAAAGGAGGAAATCAGCCGGCAACGGCTGGAGCCGGGGGATCGCACGCCTGCGATCCCCCGCGTGATTTTCAAGCAGGAAGACGATGATGAGATATTTCTATCTGGTGCTGGCAACGGCTTTTGGTTTGAGCTTTGCCTGGTCGGTGGCCGTGGCAAAGGACAAGCCCGTGCAACAGCCGGCGGCCAAATCCCGGCAGGATGAACAGCGGCGTCAGCCCGCCTGTGCGAAGGATCAGCGCGAAAAGACGGATTCCAGACGTCTTCGCAGCACCTGCCGCAAGGCCGCGGCGCGAAAATCCGCCTCTGCCTATGAATGGATCGAGGCGGACAGGGGTTTCATCCTCGTGAAACACGAGATGACGCCGGTTTCTTCCTTCGAGTGAACCGGCTGGACAGGACATCAATATGAAAACGGCACGCAAGGCAGGCGCATTGCTGGCGGTTGTCGCTCTCGCTGTGGGCGGCTACTGGCTGTCCTCGCAATATACGCGGGCGGCCACACCCGACTACATAACCGCACCGGTGACACGCGGCGATATCGAGCAGACGGTGCTGGCGACGGGAACGCTGAAACCCGTTCGCCTTGTCGCCGTCGGCGCGCAGGCCTCCGGCCGCATCACCGCCGTCAAGGTGGCGCTCGGCGATACGGTCGAGGCGGGCGATCTAATCGCCGAAATCGATTCCGTTACCCAGACGAACAGCCTGCGCACGGCGCAGGCGGCCCTTGCGAACGTGAAGGCGCAGCGGGTGGAAAAGCAGGCGACGCTTGTTCTCAACCGCCAGAGCCTCGCCCGTCAGCAGGAGATGGTGTCGAAGAACGCCGCCTCCCGCGCCGATTTCGAAAGCGCCATCGCGGCGCTCGCCGTCACCGAGGCGCAGATCGAAGCTATCGACGCCCAGATCGAGGAAGCGCAGGTCGCGGTGGAAACGGCCGAGGCCAATCTTGGCTATACCAAGATCACCGCGCCCATCGAAGGCACGGTTCTGTCGATCGTCAGCCAGGAAGGGCAGACCGTCAACGCCACCCAATCCGCGCCAACCATCGTCATTCTCGGCCAGCTCGACCGGATGACGGTGCGCACGGAAATTTCCGAGGCGGATGTAACGCGGGTCAAGCCGGACCTGCCGGTCTATTTCACCGTGCTGGGTGAGCCGCAGCAACGTTACGACGCGACGCTCGCCTCGATAGAGCCGGCGCCGGAATCGGTGCGCAGCGATTCCAGCTTCAGCTCCTCGACCTCTTCATCCTCCAGCTCGTCCTCTTCCAGCACGTCGTCATCAGAGGCGATCTATTATAATGGCGTGTTCGAAGTGCCGAACCCGGACGGCAAACTGCGCACCTATATGACGGCGGAGGTCCATATCGTTCTCGGCGAAGCGAAGGACGTGCTGACCGTCCCCTCGGCAGCCCTTGGCAGCATGGACAGCGACGGCAGCTATGCCGTGCGCGTGGCCGGCGCCGATGGCAGGGTTTCCGAGCGCAAGGTCGAAATCGGGCTCAACAACAAGGTCACGGCGGAAGTGCGTTCCGGCCTTGCCGAGAATGAGCACGTGGTGACCGGCGAGCGTTCCACCGACACCACCGCAAACGCCATGCCGGGGCCGGGCGGCCCGCCGATGGGGCTTTGAACCATGGCTGAACCTCTGATTTCGCTTAAAACCGTGCGGCGGGATTATCCCTCCGGCGAAGGCACGATCAGCGTGCTCAAGAATATCGACCTCACCATCGAGGCCGGTGAGATGGTGGCGATCGTCGGCGCGTCCGGATCGGGCAAGTCGACGCTGATGAATATTCTCGGCTGCCTCGACCGCCCAACTTCGGGTAGCTACAGCATCAGGGGCCGGGAAACGGGCAATCTAGATGCCGACGCGCTTTCGGCGCTGCGGCGTGAAAATCTCGGCTTCATCTTCCAGCGATACCATTTGCTGGCCGAGCTGACGGCGCTCGGTAATGTCGAAATTCCGGCGATCTATGCCGGCAAGACGCAGGGCGACCGCAGGCACAATGCCGCAAGGCTGCTTGGCCGCCTCGGCATGGCGGAACGCCTCGATCACCGTCCCGGCCAGCTTTCCGGCGGCCAGCAGCAGCGCGTTTCCATCGCCCGCGCCCTGATGAACGGTGCCGAGATCATTCTTGCCGACGAGCCGACCGGCGCGCTCGACAGCGCCAGCGGCGACGAGGTGTTGCGCATCCTCGGCGAGCTGCATGCCGAAGGCCGCACCGTCATCATCGTTACCCATGACATGTCGATTGCCAGACGCGCCGGCCGGATCATCGAAATCAGCGACGGCATAATCATTTCCGACCGCAGGACGGATGCAACGCCCGTACCGCAGGACGATGCCAAACCTGCTGCCGTTTCCGGCGGGTCTTCCAGTCTTGCGGGTCTCGTTTCGTCTCTGCGCGAGGCGTTGCGCATGGCGCTTCTGTCGATGCGGGCGCACAAGCTGCGCACCTTTCTCACCATGCTCGGCATCATCATCGGCATCGCCTCGGTCATCAGCGTCGTGGCGCTGGGGCAGGGGTCGCAGCAGCGGGTGCTGCAGAACATATCGAGCCTCGGCACCAACACGCTTGAAATCTTCGCGGGCAAGGATTTCGGCGACATAAGGTCGGGCAAGATCACCACGCTCGTCGTTTCCGATGCCGAAGCGCTTGCCAAGCAATCCTATGTCGCGGCGGTGACGCCGACGGTCTCGACCTCCAGCACGGTGCGTTTCGGTGCGAAGGAGGCGAATGCGCTGGTGAACGGCGTCAGCGAGCGCTATTTCGTCGCCAAGGGCACCAAGCTGTCGCAGGGCCGCTTTTTCGATGGCGGAAGCGTCGCGCAGAAGGCGCAGGAAGTGGTGATCGACGAAAATACCCGCAAATCGCTGTTTGCGGATTTCGACGGCAGCCCTGTCGGCCAGGTCATTCTCATCGGCAAGGTGCCGGCCCGCATCGTCGGCGTCACGCAGGCGCAGCAGGGCGGTTTCGGCTCAAGCCAGAATCTGTCGCTCTACCTGCCTTATACCGCCGTCCAGTCGCGCTTTCTCGGCAGCCTGTCGCTGCGCAGCATCACGGTGCAGGTGGCCGACGATGTCGATGCCTCAATCGCCGAACAGGCGGTGACCACGCTTCTGACCCAGCGGCACGGCACACGGGATTTCTACATTCTCAATACCGACGATATCCGCCAGACCATCACCAGCACCACGCAGACGCTGACCCTTCTGATTGCGGCCATTGCGGTGATTTCACTGCTGGTCGGCGGCATCGGGGTGATGAATATCATGCTCGTTTCGGTGTCTGAACGCGTGTCGGAAATCGGCGTGCGCATGGCGGTCGGCGCACGGCGCACCGATATTCTGCGGCAGTTCCTGATCGAAGCGGTGCTGGTCTGCATCATCGGCGGTGCGCTGGGCGTGCTCGGCAGCCTCGGCTTCGGCGCGCTTTTTTCCGCCTTCAGCAGCAATTTCGCCATGGTCTATTCCACGGCGTCGATCATCGCCGCTTTCGTCTGCTCGACGCTGATCGGCGTTGTCTTCGGTTATCTGCCGGCGCGCAACGCGTCGAAGCTCGATCCCGTCGCGGCTTTGTCTGCGGGGTAAATCCCCCGCCCGTCACGCCTTGTTTTTTTCGACGAAGCGGATGGCGTCGCCAACGGTCAGGATCGTGCTTGCGGCGGAATCTGGAATTTCCACCCCGAATTCCTCTTCGATTTCCATGACGATCTGAACGGTCTCGAGCGAATCCGCACCGAGATCGTCAGCAAAACTGGCCTCGTCCACGATGGTGGCAGGGTCTGCGCCAAGCTGGTCCACGATGATTTTTCTGATACGTTCTGCAATGGTGGACATGGTGAGACTCCGCGAAAGTTGCCTGCCGTCGAACGCCGCCACATCTGAATTTGCGCCGAAGATATCCAAGCGAAATCAAGCTGAAGTTTCGAAAGGACAGGGCACAGAGTCAAAGGTTCGGAAGATCGATGACATCCGGACGTAGCACGCCTTTCGCAGCCGCGAAAGGGTGTCGATCACCCGTTAGTATTCCATAATAATATGGGACGTTCGCCACGTTAAACAGTTTGTGACTGGCAGCGGTGAACCGCAACGCGGTAAAGCTCGTTGCCTGTGAACCTTAAATCCGTCAGCCACACCGAGCCTCATGCCATGGTCCAGTCGTCTCCGGAACGCTTCATATTGCTCGACGGCATAAGGGGCGTGGCCGCTCTTTTCATCGTCCACCGCCACGCCGAGGATCTGTTCGGAAAAAGCACGGCTTCGAGCTATCTCGCCGTGGATCTGTTTTTTGCGCTTAGCGGTTTTGTGCTCGCGCATGCCTATAGCCGGAAACTGGCCGAAGGCGCGATTACGCCAGGCTTTTTCATGAAGGCGCGCTTCGCACGTCTTTATCCTCTTTATGGGCTGGCGCTGGTCCTGATGGCGGCCTATTTCATCTGCCTCTACGTGCTGGGCCTGCCGACGCCGATCGACGATCTGCATCGTCCCATCGATCCCGGCGAGCTTGCTTTCGCCTTGGTAACGGGGCTGCTCTTTTTGCCGGCACCCTTCACGCTCACCCTGAACGGCGCGCTGTTTCTCGTTAGCCCGGCATGGTCGCTTTTCAACGAGTTGGTGGTGAATGCGTTTTACGCCCGCTTCGGTGTCCGGGCTACGACGAAACAGACCGTCGCGGTGCTCATTGTCAGCGCCCTTGTGCTGATGATGGCCGCCGCCGAGTTCGGCCGTTTGCATGCCGGTTTTCGCTGGCATGAAATGTATGCCGGCATGGGGCGGGTGTTCTTCTCGTTTTTTGCCGGCGTGCTGATTTACCGTTTCCGCAATCGCGTACCGCAGTTGAAACCCTTTCAGGCGGCGCTTTGCCTTCTGCTGGTCTGTTTCATTCTGGCCGTGCCGATGTCGCGCGAGCTTCGGCCGTTCTTCGATCTTGCGGTTGTCCTCATCGTCTGGCCGCTGCTGCTGTTCGTCGCCAGCAAGACGGTTCCGGGGCGCGGGGTGGGAATGGTCTCGGTGTTTCTCGGCACGGCGTCCTATGCGGTCTATGTGCTGCATATTCCGCTTCTGGCCTGGACGGAGCTTCTGATCCCCGCGGTACACCGGGAAAACCTCGCTTTGCCGGCCGGCATTGTTTTCCTCATCGGCACGACGTGCGTGTCATGGTGGCTGACGGTCCATTACGATCAGCGCGTTCAGAAATGGCTGAAGAACCGGTTGAGAAAGCGGAGCGAAATCCGCCAGCCGGTATGACCCTGCCTCGCGGCTGAAAACCTCAATAATGGGCGAAAATCGGGGCAGTCAGCACAAAAGCTGCGACGAGGCTGATGATCGTCAGTTTCGCCGCTCGCATGCGGCGCATTTTGCGGCCGCTCCAGTCATACGTCATACTCACCTCCACGCAGACGCAAAACTTACCGGCATGGGAAACAACCGAAGTCTGGCGAAGACCGGTCATGGTCCCGCAACGCATCGGATGCACATTCCATACCCAAGCTTCCCGGGACGCTCCTGATCGCGCGCGGGACGCTCAATTTCAGTGTTGCCTGATATACGGCTTTTGCCAAGCCGTTATTTTCATCGGTGATTTTGAAGGAAGCCCATCACCGGTAAAGAGGCGGCAGGCCCTGAATGGCGTAACGCGGCAGCGGTTTCCACGGTTTGACGCGTTCATGTTTGTGAACGCCGAACAGGAACAGCATTTCCTCCGAAATATCGGCAGGGTCGGTCAAGCCATCCTGAAAGAGCTGGATCACCTTGCGGGCGGCACTGTTGTAGAGAATGACTTCGTCATCCATGGTGTGGCTGTCATAACCGAGACCTTCCAGCACTGACTGGAGCATTTTCAGGTCCTGCGATGTGATGATGCAATTTTCATATGCGGAAGACATGACGTCCTCCTTTCCTGTGGGGGTCAAAAAGCCGGAGCGTCGCGCTATCGTCCAGAGGCGGTGCGGGGACGCTTCAACGCCTTGAAACGCGGGCGACGTCAGGGAAACCGTTTCCGGCCCGTGCCGTCATGCATGTCGCGTGAATTCCGGATCGTTCCCGCCGGACAACGGGCGGGACAGGGCTGGGGGTGCAACAGGCCTGACGGCGGCAACGCCCTTTAATTACCGATGAAAAAGCCTGCGCTGATTAAGGGGAATAGGCAAGTTAATTCCGTTGACGACGGCGGAAGATGCAGCAGCCGCTGCCGCAGGCAACAAAAAAGGCCGGGGCAATATTGCACCGACCTTCCTCATATCGCTCTCAACACCCGTGCCAGTACATCCGTGGTCAAAAGTCTGAAGCGACTAAAACAACTGCGAACGTCGATTTCATTCGCGCTCACCAGCAGTTGCCATGTGAGCTGTTTAAATGGGCAATGTGGCCAAAACAAGTCCGGTATCCATGGCGGTGCTTTTATTCGCCGTGACATGCCAGCCCGCACGACGCCTATTTCTTTTTGGCATCCGCTGTCGTGGCGTTTGCGAACTTGACCTGCGAACCGGCGGGCGGCGCGGCAGGTGCTTTCGTCTTGTCCTTCTTCGGTTTGCGGATTTCCTTGTTGCTGCGCAATTGACCCTTGGCCATGGTGTCCTCCTCCTGTTGGATTGATACGGCCTCGAGCGGCTATGAGACAATCCGTTCAAGGCCCGTTCGACCGGGCGATGCTGGAGATCCGGCCAGTCAGTTCTTGCCGGATCGTTTTTTTGCGGAAACCGGCGCGTCGGCGATAATCGTCGCTTCCTGTGCTTCGCGAAGCTGGCGAAGGCGTTCCGTTTTGCGGGCGCGCTGGTCGGCCTCGGCGTTTATGATCTGCTTTGCGGCGTTATCCGTCAATGACGCCCTGTCCTGTGCGGATAGTTTGCCGGGTTTGAAAAAAGTTTCCTTTGACGCGGCCATGGCATTCTCCTTTATGGAAGAGCGGTATCGGACGGCTGGCGGGGGCGGGTAACCTTTTTGGCGGCAGGCAGCAGCCCTTCGCGGACGCGCTTTTTCCCTGGCCCAAAAACAAAAGGCCGGGCTTTGACCCGACCTCTCACAATCATTCTAACCGGCAGCCAGTACATCCGTGGTCTGCGGGGTCAAATGACGAATATCAAGCTGCCTGAAGGTTATCAGCCGAGCTTTTGCCGGACCGACGGTCCTGGACGATCTCGTAGCTGATCTTCTGGCCGTCGTTCAGCGAACGCATGCCGGCGCGCTCAACAGCGGAAATGTGAACGAAAACGTCCGCGCCGCCATTGTCAGGCTGAATGAAGCCGAAGCCCTTGGTGGCGTTGAACCACTTTACAGTACCAGTGTTCATAACGATTTCCTTTCGTAGAATCGTTGTGGTTCCCGCGATACCTTGCGGGATAAGATCGATTATTTGAGAGGAAATCCGACGGGGAACACAGCGTTCCAGAACGACGTCACAAGCAATGGTCGATGAGGAAAATATAGGCGCAATTTTTGATTTTGCAATGGGCCCTGAAGGAAAAAGCGCCGGCGAGCGACCGCTCATCGGCTAAGTATCTGGTTCACGGCGCTATTTCCCGCTGACCCAAACGTGCGCCCGGTCTGGCGCGGCCTTTGGTCTCGCGCGCATCAACCTCCGCCGGGAGACACGTCTTTCGCGCCGTCATCCGGCAGGCTGCCCGCGCCCGGCGTCTTGTCATAGTCGGTGAGGGACGGTTTGGCGTGCGGGCCGGCGGGAGGAATGTCGTTCGGGCTGGAAGGCCCTTTGTCGACTGTTTTCGGCTTCGTTTTCTTCGTCATGTCGCGTCCTCCTTTTAAAGGGAAAACGCAGGGGAAAAGGTGCGGGTTCCGTTTCCACGCCGCGCGGGCGCGCTTTTCCGCCGTCAGCGGCGGGAACGCGGCTTTTTCTCTTCCCGGTTCATATCTCGCCCGACCCATTTGAAAAATACGACGAGGCTGACGCCGATGATGATGAGCGGAACGAAGGATTCAAAACTGGACATGACTCACTCTTTCTTCCCCCGGCGACCATTTTACCGGCATGGAAGAAGCGCGTAATCTGCGGAATATCGTCCGTTCTTTTTTGGCAATTGCCGTCTGCGGCCCAGCTGCCGATGGGCCGCAGACGAAGGCGGTTAAACCGGCAGCGATTTCACCGCCGCCGTGCCGCCTTCACGGGCGCTTTTCAGCGCCGCCACGCCTGTCAGAACGGACATGGCGCCGGCGCGCGAACCCGCCCGCTGCCGCAGCCGGTCGTTGGAGCCGGGCTTGAAGATCATGTCGCGCATGCGGTTGTCGCCGCCATAATGGCCGCCCGGCTCATGCGGCACCCAGATATGTTCGACACCGCCGCCGAAGCTTTTCACCAGCAGGATTTCATCGGCCGGCGGTTCCGTCCAGGGCTGCTTTTCATACTGGCGCATCTCGATGCGGCCCTTATGGCCGTTGAAGGCGATGTGATGGCCCTCGATCGGCATATAGGTGTTGAGCGAATAGGAAACCTGCACGCCACTGGCATAACGGATCGAGGCGCTCATCGTGTCGGGAATGTCGATCTCCTCGCGGAAGACGCAGGCATCGCGCACATAACCGTCCACCGCCGAAGGGTCTTCATAAAGCGCATCGAGAAAAGGATCGGCGCCGAGATCCATGAAATAATCGCACTCGCTTTTGTGCGGACAGGTGCGACAGCGCGTTCCCCGGAACGGACCGTTCTTGCCATAATGCAGCAATTGCCCGAAACCCTTTACTTCCACGGGATCGGAATCGAGATACCAGTTCAAGAGATCGAAATGGTGGGTCGCCTTGTGCACGAACAGGCTGCCGGAATGTTCGGTGAAGGCGTGCCAGCGGCGGAAATAATCCGCGCCGTGCTGGTTATCGAGATACCAGTGGAAATCGACCGAAGTGACGGTGCCGATGGCGCCTTCGTCGATCAGCTCCTTGATGCGGGCGGCGGTGGGAGAGAAACGGTAATTGAAGGAGACGTCGACCCGGCGGCCGCTTTTGGCCTCCGCCGCGCGAATGCGGTCGATCTTTTCCGGGGTGGTGGTCATGGGCTTTTCGCTGATGACATCGGCCCCGCCTTCGAGCGCGCGGATGATGATGTCGTCATGGGTGTCGTCAGGTGTGCAGACGATCACCAGTTCGGGTCGCTGCTCCTCCATCATCCGGTCGAAATCGTCGTAAAGCGGCGCGTTCGATCCCATCATGGCGCGGGCGCGTTCGGCGCGCATCAGGTTCAGGTCGCAAATGCCGACCAGTTCGACATAGTCGCTCCAGCCGGCCAGCAATTCGCGGCCCCACATGGTGGTGCCGCGATTGCCGGTGCCGACCAGCGCATAGCGTTTGCGTTTCACCTTTTCAGGCATTGTCTCTCTCCCGGATAATCAACAAACAGTCTTGAAACGCTCGACCACGGTGGCGAGGACCTCGTCCATCGGGCGCGCCTGCCAGCGATGCGAAAAGATTTCCACTTCCTGCGGGCCGTGGAAGCCGGCGGCCTCGATCATGGCGCGAAATGCCTTCAGGTCAATCACGCCGTCACCCATCATGCCGCGATCGTTGAGAGGATCGGTGGTCGGCACCAGCCAGTCACAGATATGGTGGGCGAGAATTTGCCCGTTTCTGCCCGCACGCGCCACCTGTTCCTCCAGTTCCGGGTCCCACCAGACATGGTAGACATCGATGGCGACGCCGGTGCCAGACCCCAGCCTGTCGCAGAGATCGAGCGACTGTTTCAGCGTGTTGAAGCAGGCGCGGTCGGCGGCATAAAAGGGATGCAGCGGTTCGATGGCGAGCGGTACGCCGGCGGCCCGCGCATAGGGAAGAAGCTCGGCCATGCCGTCCTCCACCATCTGCCGTGCGCCTTTCAGGTCGCGTGAGCCTGCGGGCAGGCCGCCCACGACCAGCACAAGGCAATCGGCCTTCATGGCGGCTGCCTCATCGACGGCGCGTTTATTGTCCTCGATGGCGAGGCGGCGGCCTTCCGCATTGGGCGCGGGGAAAAAGCCGCCCCGGCAATGGCCGCTGAGGCGCAGCCCGTTCTGTTCGACAATGCGGGCGGCTTCAGCAAGGCCAACGCCATGCACCTGCTCGCGCCAGGGCGAGATGGCGGTGATGCCATGGGCAAGGCAGGCATCGACGATTGTGCCGAAGTCTCCGCCCTGCCGCACGGTGGCGAAATTGATGGAAAGGCCTTCAATGCTCATCTCGGTATCTCCCCTTATTTTGCTTCACCCGATGCCACGGACGGCCAGAAACGCCTTCATGCGATGCGTTGCCAGATCCGGCTCGGCCAGCACATTGGCCTTGTCCGCAAGCCGGAAAAGCTCGGCGAAATGCTGCGTGGAGCGGGTGCTTTCCTGCCCGCCGACCATGGTGAAATGGCTCTGCAACCCGTTGAGATAGGCGAGGAACACCACGCCGGTCTTGTAGAAGCGGGTCGGGGCCTTGAAGATATGGCGCGATAACGCCACCGTCGGCTCCAGAATATCGAAGAACTCGTTGTCCGCGCCGCGCTTCAGGCTGGCCAGCGCTTTCGAAGCAGCTGGCGCTATGGCGTCGAAAATGCCGAGCAGCGCGTCCGAATGGCCCTTCTCGTCACCGGCGATCAGTTCGGCATAGTTGAAATCGTCACCGGTATACATGCGTACCCCGGCGGGCAGGCGGCGGCGCATGACGATTTCCTTTTCCTTGGAGAGAAGCGAAATCTTGATGCCGTCGATCCTGTCGGCATTCTCTTCGATCATGGCAAGGCAGGTTTCCATCGCCGCCATGTGGTCGCCAGCCCCCCAATAACCCTCAAGCGCCGGGTCGAACATTTCGCCCAGCCAGTGGATCACCACTTTCTGGTCGGCATGGGATAGAACCCTGGCATAAGCCTTGAGATAATCATCCGGCGAACGGGCGGCAGCGGCCAGAGCGCGGCTCGCCATCAGGATCACGCGTCCGCCTTCTCCCTGAACAAAATCAAGCTGTTCGAGATAAGAGTCGACAATCTGGTTCAGGTCGTAACCGCCGCCATTCAGATGATCGGTGCCGACGCCGCAGGCGATCAGCGCATCCTTGCGGCTGGCCGCCTCCTTCAGCGAACGGGAAATCAGTTCCTGCGCCTGCGGCCATGCGAGCCCCATGCCGCGCTGCGCCGTATCCATCGCCTCGGCGACACCGAGGCCGAGGTCCCAAAGGCGGTGACGGAAACGTAAGGTGGCGTCCCAGTCGATGGCGGGCGTCAGCCACGGATCGTTA
Organism: Agrobacterium leguminum; assembly: GCF_015704895.1. Classification (GTDB taxonomy): domain Bacteria; phylum Pseudomonadota; class Alphaproteobacteria; order Rhizobiales; family Rhizobiaceae; genus Agrobacterium; species Agrobacterium leguminum. The sequence goes on from NZ_JADQWB010000015.1 coordinate 57,458, forward strand.
TCGGCAAGGGGATCGGCCACCACATGGGCGGCGGCGAAGGCGACGCGGTTGAAATCCGCGGCACTTCGTTTCTCAACCGCGACCGGCGTGCCGGATAATTTGTAGACCTCGATGCTGCGGTCGTCCTTCGGAAGCTTGAGTTCGCTCACCGTCGCCTCCTCAGGAAAGGGCGGGAACGTCGAGCCAGCGGCGTTCCTTCCAGGATTTCAGTCCAAGCTCCGCAAGCTGTACGCCCTTCACGCCTTCCATGAGGCCATAGGGCCACGGGTCGTTGTCGACGAGGTGGCGCACGAACATTTCCCACTGCGCCTTGAAGCCGTTGTCATAAACGACATTGTCCGGCACTTCCTGCCAGGTCTTGTAGAAATCGATGGTCTGCGGCTGATCGGGGTTCCACACCGGCTTCGGCGTGTTGGTGCGGTGCTGGGTAAAGCATTTTGTCAGGCCCGCCACCGCCGAACCATGGGTGCCGTCCACCTGAAAGGTCACGAGGTCGTCGCGGCGCACCCGCACCGCCCATGAGGAGTTGATGTGGGCGATCACGCCGCCTTCCAGCTCGAAAGTGGCATAAGCGGCATCGTCGGCATCCGCCTTATAGGCTTTGCCCTGCTCATCGAAACGTTCCGGAATATGGGTCGCGCCGAGGCAGCTCACCGATTTCACCGGACCGAACAGGTTGTCGAGCACATAACGCCAGTGGCACAGCATATCGAGAATGATGCCGCCGCCATCCTTCAGACGGTAGTTCCAGGAGGGGCGCTGCGCCGGCTGCCAGTCGCCTTCGAAAACCCAGTAACCGAACTCGCCGCGCACCGAGAGGATTTTGCCGAAAAAGCCGCTGTCGCGCAGCATGGCGAGCTTGCGAAGGCCCGGCAGGAACAGCTTGTCCTGCACCACGCCGTGCTTGATGCCGGCGCTTTCGGCCAGCCGTGCAATGGCCAGCGCCTCTTCCATCGTGTCGGAAATCGGCTTTTCGCAATAAACGTTCTTGCCCGCCTTGATGGCTTTCTCCAGCAGGCTGCCGCGCATCTGCGTCGTGCCGGCATCGAAGAAAAGCGTATCGTCAGGGTTTGCCAATGCGGCGTCGATGTCGGTCGTCCAGCGCGCGACATTGTGCTTTCTGGCGATTTCCTCGATCTTCGCGCCGTTGCGGCCGACCAGAATGGGGTCGAGCATGACCCTTTCGCCGTTCTTCAACAGCACGCCGCCCTGATCGCGAATGGCGAGAACGGAGCGCACGAGATGCTGGTTGTAACCCATGCGGCCGGTGATGCCGTGCATGATGACGCCGATACGTTTCATGAATTTCCTCCCAAGGCGGCCTCTTCCCGAAAGCCGCTTCCGTCAAACATGGCAATTTGTAACCATTTGGTTATTTGTGGTCGTGAAGGATGCGATCTGTCAAGGTGTTTTTGACAGGAAAAATTCATGGCCTGACGACGGTTGCGTTTTCGCGTTTCCACCGCGCCGCAAAAGAAAACGACGCGCTTCGCGGATGCGAATGGCGCGTCGTCGCTGTTGTTAAAGAGGAATTCGGTTTGGCCGGCTCAGACCGGCCGCACTGCAGCAAGCAGGGTGTCGACGATATGCTGGCCCCAGCGTTCGAGTTCGGCGGGGTCTGTCAGGTCGCGCTGGAAGATGGTCGACAGCGTGAACCGGTTCGAAAGATAAAAAGCGCCGAGCGAAGCGATGGTCAGATAGACGTCGATCGGATCGAGGCCGTCACGGAATTCGCCCGCGTTGCTGCCGCGCCGCAGAACGTCTTCCAGCTCCGAAATGAAGTTCGAATGCATCGCCGTAATCGTCGGGGATTGCCTGAGATAGCGGGCTTTATTGAGGTTTTCCGTGGCGAGGATGCTGAGGAATTCGGGGTGGTCGAGGAAGTAGTGCCAGGTGAAAAGCGCAAGCTCGCGCAAGCCCTCCGAAGGGGCCTTGCGGGCCAGGTCAAGCCGTCTCTCGGTGTGGCGGATATGGCGGTAGGCGTCTTCCAGAACGGCGAGATAAAGCGCATCCTTGTCGCCAAAATAATGGTAGATCATCCGCTTGTTGGTGCCGGCGCGGCGGGCGACGACATCGATTCGAGCCCCCGCCAGCCCCTTGGCGGCCACCTCGCGGCGGGCGGCTTCGAGAATGGCGGCGCGCGTTCTTTCCGGGTTTCGCACCTGTGTCGTCGCGCGCTTGCGCTTGGGTGACGGCGTTTTCTCCATGGCCGCATCGGGGGTCGGATCGGACGGCTGGTTTTTTGTCGTTTCTTCCATTTCAGCACCCGCTTGACAATGTTTGCGATCAGTGTTCCCATGTAACCAATTAGTTATAAAACGGCAAGTGTCGTTTACGTTCATCATCAATTGGCAGTCAATAGGGAGGAGTTGCCAATGCCCGTGATGCTTCAGAGGAGAGGTGTGCTTTCAGCGGGGCTTGCGGCCCTGTCGCTTGCAACACTGGGAGGTGGTTCAGCGCAGGCCCAGGCCGCGCGCCTTCGCATGTTGTGGTGGGGGTCGCAGGAGCGCGCCGACCGCACCAACAAGGCGATAGCAGCCTATAAGCAGGTCAAGCCGGATCTCGATATTGCCGGCGAATTCGCAGGATGGAGCGATTATTGGCCGCGCCTTGCCACGCAGGTTGCGGGCCGCAATGCGCCCGATCTGATCCAGATGGATTATCGCTATATCTTCGAATATGGCCGTCGCGGCGCGCTGGCGCCGCTGGACGATTATATCGGCAAGAGCCTGAAGATCGAGGATTTCGGCAAGATGAACATCGATTCCGGCCGGGTCGATGGCAAGCTTTACGGCATCAATCTCGGCGTCAATTCAAGCGCCGTCTTCTTCGACAAGGCGGCCTGGGAAAAATCCGGTGCGACACCGCCGGCGATCGGCCAGACCTGGGAGGAGTTTGCCGAAAACGCCGCCAAGCTCAGCAAGAACAAGCCGAAGCCCGGCTATTACGCCACGGCCGATGCCAGCGGCGTGGAGCCTAGCTTCGAGAACTGGCTGCGCCAGAACGGCAAGTCGCTTTACACGCAGGATGGCGGTATCGGCTTCGATCCTGCCGATGCGACCAAGTGGTTCACTTTGTGGGCGGATTTGCGCAAGAGCGGCGCCTGTGTGCCGGCCGATGTGCAGGCGCTCGACCAGCTCAACATCGAAACCAACCCTTTGACGACGGGCAAGGCGGCAACGGCATTCGCCCATTCCAACCAGTTCGTCGGTTATCAGAAGCTCAACAAGTCCAAGCTTGCCATAAGCTCCTATCCGAAGAGCACGAAGGATGGCCCTTCCGGCCATTATCTGAAACCCTCCATGCTTATCAGCGTCGCCAATGGCAGCGCCGGCATCGAGCAGGCCGTCGGTTTCATCAACTTCCTTGTGGCTGAACCGCAGGGCATCGATATTCTCGGCGTCGAGCGCGGCGTTCCGGCCTCGGAATCCATGCGTAGCCAGTTGAGCAGCAAGCTCGACGAGGTCAGCAAGACGATGGTGGACTATATTGCCGAGATTACCCCCGGCGTCGGCGATCTGCCGCCGGCGCCGCCTCCGGGCGCGGGCGAATTCGCCTTCGTCCTCAAACGCACGGCGGAGGAAATCGGCTTCGGCAAGATCACGCCGGAAGAGGGCGGTGACCGCCTCGTCAAGGAATCCGAAACCGTTATCAAACGGAAGTGATGGTTTATGGCCTTTCGATCTGAAACTCTTGTGGGGGAGAGCCGTGGCGCGGCTCTCCCGAAGCGGGGCGGCGTGAAGCGGATTTTCGACCGCAACATTCACGCCTACCTGTTTCTGCTGCCCTGGCTGATTGGCTTTTTCGGCCTCACCCTCGGTCCCGCGCTTGCGTCTCTTTATCTGTCTTTCACCAATTACGACCTGTTGCAGTCGCCGGACTGGGTGGGGGCGGCCAATTATGTGCGCATCGCCACGGCCGACCCGAAATTCGCCGCGGCCATGCAGGTCACCTTTACCTATGTGCTGCTGTCGGTGCCGCTGAAGCTGATCTTCGCGCTGCTGGTCGCGCTCGCCTTCAACCGCGGCATCAAGGGCCTGACGCTCTATCGGGCGATCTTCTATCTGCCGTCGCTGCTGGGTTCGAGCGTCGCGATTGCCGTGCTCTGGCGCCAGCTTTTCGCCTCTGACGGTCTCGTCAACATGATCCTGTGGCAGGCCTTCGGTTATGAAGGGCCGAGCTGGATTTCCAATCCGGATTATTCGATCTACACGCTGGTCATCCTGTCCGTCTGGCAGTTCGGTTCGCCGATGATCATCTTCCTCGCGGGTCTGAGACAAATCCCGCAGGACATGTATGAGGCCGCCGAAATCGACGGTGCGAGCAAGGTGCGGCAGTTCTTCCGCATTACCCTGCCGCTTTTGACGCCGGTGATCTTCTTCAACGCGGTGATCCAGACCATCGATGCCTTCAAGGCTTTCACGCCCGCCTTCATCATTTCCGAAGGCACCGGCGGGCCGATCAACTCGACGCTGTTCTACACGCTTTATCTCTACCAGGAAGCCTTCGGTTTCTTCCGCATGGGTTATGCCTCGGCGCTTGCCTGGATTTTGGTGATCATCATCTCGCTGTTCACGGCCTTCTCGTTCCTCAGCGCGAAATACTGGGTGCACTACGATGACTGATGCTGTTACCGCCCCCCGGCCGGGCCAGGGCCCGCAACGTTCGCCGCTGAAATCGGTGATGCTCCACACGGCGCTGATCGTCGCGTCCTTCGCGATGCTCTATCCGATCCTGTGGATGATATCGGGTTCCTTCCGGCCGCAGGACGAGCTGTTCGGCTCTTCCTCGCTCATTCCCTCGGCGGTGGATGTCGGCGGATATATTCGCGGCTGGACCGGGCTGCAGGTGAGCTTCGGACAGTTCTTCTGGAACTCCTTCTTCATCTCGGTGCTTGCCACCATAGGAAACGTGGTCGGTTGCTCGCTCGCGGCCTTCGCTTTTGCCCGGCTTCGCTTCGGAGGGCGCAATTTCTGGTTCGCGCTGATGCTCGGCACGCTGATGCTGCCCTATCACGTCGTGCTCATCCCGCAATATATCCTGTTTCTGGAAATGGGCTGGGTGAACACCTCGCTGCCGCTGATCGTGCCGAAATATCTGGCGACGGACGCCTTCTTCATCTTCCTGATGGTGCAGTTCTTCCGCGGCATCCCGCGCGAGCTGGACGAGGCGGCTGTCATGGATGGCTGCTCGCCCTTCCGCATCTACTGGAAGATCATGCTGCCTTTGTCGCTGCCGGTTCTCGCGACGGCCGCTATCTTTTCCTTCATCTGGACCTGGGACGATTTCTTCGGGCCGCTGATCTATCTGAACGACATCAACACCTACACCGTGCAGCTCGGCCTCAGATCCTTCGTGGATTCCACCGGCAGCTCGGACTGGACCTCGCTTTTCGCCATGTCCAACCTGTCGCTGGTGCCGGTCTTCCTGTTCTTCCTGTTCTTCCAGCGGTTGCTGATCGAAGGTATCGCCACCACCGGAATGAAACGCTGAACGGAACCCGGATCGGGAACGCATTTTAAGACAATCAACACTGTCGCTGCCGCCCTGCATGCGGCGTGACAGTCGGGAGAAACAGCATGGCAAGCAGCATTACGCTCGAAAAAATCGTCAAGCGGTTCGGCGCCTTTCCGGTCGTTCACGGCATCGATCTCAAGATCGAGCCGGGCGAGTTCACCGTTTTCGTCGGCCCCTCGGGCTGTGGCAAATCTACGCTTCTGCGCATGATCGCGGGGCTTGAGGAAATCTCCGAAGGCGATCTGCGTATCGATGGCGAAAGGGTCAATGAAACCGCCGCCTCCAAGCGCGGCATCGCCATGGTCTTCCAGTCCTATGCGCTTTATCCGCATATGAGCGTCTACAAGAACCTCGCCTTCGGTCTGGAAACGGCGGGTTACAAGAAACCGGAAGTACAGGCGCGGGTGCAGAAAGCCGCCGATATCCTGCAGATCGGCCCGCTGTTGCAGCGCAAGCCGAAGGCGCTTTCGGGCGGCCAGCGCCAGCGTGTCGCCATCGGCCGGGCCATCGTGCGCGAACCGAAAATCTTCCTGTTCGACGAGCCGCTTTCCAACCTCGATGCGGAACTGCGCGTGCAGATGCGCGTCGAAATCGCCAAGCTGCACCAGACGCTCGGCAGCACAATGATTTATGTGACGCACGACCAGGTGGAAGCCATGACCATGGCCGACAAGATCGTCGTGCTGCGCGACGGCCGCATCATGCAGGTCGGCCGCCCGCTCGATCTCTACAACAACCCGGCCAACCAGTTCGTCGCCGGTTTCATCGGCTCGCCGAAGATGAATTTCCTCTCCGCGAAAGTGGCGTCAGGCGACAGTTCCAACCGCACCATCGAGGTCGCCGGTCAGCGTATCGTGCTGGAAAAACCGGTCGCCGCGCAACAGGGCGAACCGCTAACCTTCGGCGTGCGCCCGGAACATGTGAACCCGCAGGCGCAATCGGCCTCGCTGGGTGAGGCCTCCATCCAGCTCGTCGAACATCTCGGCGGCTCAACGGTGGTCTACACTGCGACCCCCGACGGCCAGCCCGCCACCGTGCTGCTGGACGGCCAGCGCCATATCCGCATCGGTGAGACCATTCCCTTTGCATTCGATCTTTCGAAGACGCATCTGTTCGGGGCGGATGGGCGGCGGATATGACACTTGTATTTAGCGTCTAAAGTAGATGACAAGAGAAAAGCCCCCTTCAGTCATATTGGCTTTGCAGGCCTTTTCGAGCGATTGCGTGCTTACGCGATGAAGAGGTTCTTTCGCGACCAAAGACTTCGGTAAGCTGCATCTCGAGCCGAGGGCACAGTGCGTCGATGATGATCGTGAAGAACAAAGGTGGACGCACGTGGCAAGGTCCGATTGCGTAACGAGGAAAATCTGTCCAGTGTGAAAGTTAAGACTGGAGAGACGAATGCTGAGATTATGGCAGCGCATCACATATTATCGTCATCGTAGTGAGCTTTGGGCGCTTAACAAGGCGCAGCAGATGCCGCTCGTGGCAGGCTTTCCAATCTCGTTGGTGGTCTCATTTTGGTGGTTTGTTATGGCGACGCCAGTGATGCTGCCGCATATAATATTGCAAGCTTACTCCAAGAGTGCTGCGACAATTTTCTTGTTGATCACTGGTCTTCCCCTACTTCTAGCGATCGTTTTAGCGATGCCTTGGTTTTTCAGCTGGCAAGGAATTGCGGCAGGTCTGATGTCGGGTCGATCTGAGGCAGCGAGGAAAAAGGAACAAGTCTTAATGTATGCAATTGACGCCTATAGGGCGAAGTGAGTTTAACGTCTGCGTGCCTGCTGGTTCTCGGCGATTTGGCAAAGATGGTAGGCGTCAATTTCGAGATTCTGGCCATCCCATTTTACGCTCGCACCATAATCTGCAATTGTCGCGGTTTTCCAGATGTCCTCCGATAGTAGTGGAGCCAGTAATCCTCCACCGGTGGCGATCCACCCTGTCAGATCAGCAGACGACTGGCCGCCGTCTCCCCATTCAATCGTGAGCAAGCCATGAGGTTTCGCTGTAATGCTTTTGACCCGTGGTATAATAACCTTCTCCCGTTAACCGGTAAGAGTAGACATTGATCGGTCGAGATTATGACTTATCAAAAATTTCTCCAAGTATCACCGCATCTTCCGCGAACTGTCCGGCATCGTCACCTTTGACGAATTCGAGCATCGCGAAAGCCGGTTTTTTCCAGTCGCCTTCCGGCAAGGCATCCACGCACGCCCGCCAATAATCCGCGCGCTCGTGAAGCGGCAGGCGGCTGGCGTCGGCGAGCCAGGCGAAGACATGCAGGTGGCAGATGCGTGGGCCGAGTGCGGATATTTCCGCGAGTGCGTCCTGCAGCGGCAGGCCGGGGGCGGGTTGCCAGTAGAAAAAGAGGTTGGGCATCGGCAAATCCTGCATGAGTTGCAGGGCCGAGGGCAGGGTGTCCGTCAGCGAGTTGGGGTGATATTCGAGACCGATTGTCATGCCATAGTCGTGCGCCTGGCGGGCGATTGTCGCCAGCGCTTCCGTTGCCGCGCGGCGTTCGCCGGGGGAGTAATCGGCAGATGGCCGTTTGCGGCTGCCGGGCCAGATGCGGATATGGCCGGTGCCGAGGGCCTTTGCGGTTTCCAGCACGGCGGTCACATCTTCCGGCGCAAAATCCGGTGCAAAGATATAGGAGCCGTAAGAGGAGACGGAGAGGCCGGCTTGCGCCGTCCGCGCCGCCACATCCCTTGCATTGGCAAGGTTGCCGGGCGGTACATGGATATCCGCACCCCATTCGATGGACCTGATGCCGTTTGCGGCGGCAAGCTCGATGACGGCCTGTGGCGACAGGGAGCGGAAGGTGACGGAGCAGAGGCCCGGCTCGAAAAATCTCATGCGATCAGTTCCAGATGTTCCGGCCGCACCTGCTGTTGCAGGGGTGCCGCGCGGCAGAAGCGTTCGATTTCGGCAATCGCCATGTCGCCGAGCCTTGCGCGTTCAAGCCCGGTGGCGCCGGCGATATGCGGCGTCAGGAACACGTTCGGCAGGCTGTAAAAGGGTGAGTCCGGCGGTGGCACTTCCGGGTCGGTCACGTCGATGACGGCTTCGATGCGTCCGGTTTTCAGCTCGGCCAGAAGTGCGTCTTCATCCACCAGCGCGCCGCGCGCCGTATTGATCAGGGTCGCGCCATCCTTCATGCGGGCAAGCGCTGCCGCGCCGATCATATGCCGCGTCTGCGGCAGGGAGGGCGCGTGCAGGGAAATGACATCGCTCACCGCCATCAGCTCCTCGAGTGACACAAGCTGCACGCCGAGCTTTTCCGCCTCCGCAGGGCTTAGAAGCGGATCGAAAAGGATGAGGTTGAGATCGAAGGGCTGCAACAGATTGATGACGCGACGTCCGATGCGCGATGCGCCGACGATGCCGACCGTCAGGCCGAGATTGCCGATGGCCTGCGCCTGCAATCGCTCGACAGGGGCGCGGTCGCGATGCTCCAGATAAAGGCGTCGGAAGCCGAAGGTGCGCTTGCCGGCCAGCAGGATCATCGCCAGCGAGAATTCGGCGACCGGCTGCGCATTCGCCTCCGCCGCGCTGCACACGGTAACGCCACGATCGAACACCGCTTGCGACAGGAAATATTTGACCGTCCCGGCGGCATGGGAAATCAGCCTGAGGCGCGGCATCAGCGCCAGCTCCCGCGCGCCGATATCCGGACAGCCCCAGCCGGTCAGAAGAATGTCCGTCCGCGCCAGCTGCTCCTTCACGGAAGCGGCGTGGAAATCGCAGATCCGCCCCGTGTCGAGAATATCGACGCTCTGCGACAGCCTTTCGAGCGCCTGCGGTGTCAGCACATGCTGGGTTCGCTCCGGGTCCATGGCGAGGCTGAGACGCGGAAGCGGGCTCGTCATTGCGGCTCTCCCGCTGCCGCCATGCTGCTGACCGGAACGCCCCGTTCCGCAAACAGGCGGTCGAGCGCCTCCATATCCGGAAGTGCTGGGACCGTCGACAGCGCTGTTTCGCTTTCTGGCCCGGTCACCCCGGCAAAGACTGCGCAGGCAAGCAGGGTTTCGCCCGCCGGAATCTCGCCCCGCAGTTGCGGCACCGTGGTCTTGGCGTTGACGAGATTGGTGTTGGGCAGCGCCTTCAGCGCCACGCCGTGGCGGGTAACGCTCGAACCGAGATCGATGATGGCGGATATGTCTGTGCCGCAATCGGCGGTCGCCCGGCCGGTCTCTTCGCGCACAACATCGCGGTCGCCGTCGTTGCGGTTGATAGCGAAGCCGCCTTCGGTCACCGAAAGGGGGCGGGGAGAGGTGATCCGGTGCAGCCTGATATGCCAGCCGCCAGCCGCAACCAGCGTCGTTTCAACCGCCACATCCGGGAAGGGCTTCCATGTCGCCCGCAGGCTTTCCCCGGCCAGCAGAACCTTCTCGTTGGTTTCGCGCACGCGGTAATGCAGGCCATCTTCGGAGAAGGCCAGCATATTGTCGAAACCGTTGGTCCTGAAACCGCGTTCGTCCACTTCGACGCCGAACCCGTAACGGGAGGAATAGGCGAATTTGGCATATTTCTCCGGCCCGCCGCGCATGGAAAGGTTTTCCTGCCCGCTGGAAAGCGCCGTGACATTGCCGCTGGTCCGCATCATCACCATGCCGGGATGAATGAGCGCCTTTGGTTTTACGGATGTTTCGGGCAGCCTTTCCTCCGCCTGCCAGAAGGGGTGGCTTTCCGGCAGGGCGAGCGGCAGGAAGGCCTTGAAGGCCCAATAGGGCGAGCCCGCTGAATTATAGCTTTCCGACATGGTGAGCTGCGGATAGGCGTAGCCGATGGAAAGCACGCCGTCGCGGTCGGTAATCGGCTTTTTCGCCCACCAGCGCAGATGTTGCAGATAAAGCCCCTTGATCTCGCCCCAGGGCAGCGCCTCCTCATCGGCAAAAGCGAGACCCGCCCAGAAGCCGCCGCAGGCGAAGCGGTAGGTCATGGAGCGGCCGAAGGCGAGCGTGCCGCCATCCTCATCGAACCAGCTGGCGAAATCGCCGGCGAAAAGGCGCGCCCGCTCCCGGTAGCGTGCGGCGTAGGCATCGTCAGGCTTGCTGAGTTTCGCGTAGATCAGGCCGTAAAAATGCATGGCGAAGGCGATGTAATGGTCGATGCGGCGGTAATTACCGTCGCGATACCAGCCGTCGGCGATATAGAATTCGTCCAGTTCCTTCTGGAATGTTTCTGTCAGGCCGCGGTCGAAATCGATACCGAGATGATCCAGCGCCATGTCGACCATCACCCGGAAGAACTTCCAGTTATTATCGGCGTAATTGCGCTCGCGCGCCGTCAGCAGATAGCGGCGCACATTGTCTTTCTGTGCGTCGGATAGCGGTTCCCACAGGTGCTGCGGCGCAAGCCGCAGCGCGAAACCGAGGGCTGCAAGCTCTACCAGCCGCTGATCCCTTTGGCGCACGTCGCCCCAATATTCGGGATGGGAAGGATCGGTGCCGTTGGCTATTCCCCGTGCCAGAAGCGGCCAGTGGTCGAAATGATCGCCGCTCAGCGCAAGCGGTGCGATGCCCCAGAGCGGCCGGGCAAAACCTTCAAGATCGGCCGCCGCCCGGTCGAAATGCGCGGCGGTGCCGCTCAGCGTCACTCTTGCGCCACCCGGCGAAAAATAAGGAAGGAGCGGCGCAAAACTGTCGTCGAGCGCTCGTCGGACATCGGCGCGGCTTTTGAGCGGATTGCCATGCAGCGGATTGAATCTGGCCATGGTGGGCTTACTCATGGTGTCATGCATCGCGTGCCGCCTTTCCCGTTTTTTTCGCCTTGCCGGCCGTCTGTCCTTCCACCAGCTGCACGCCAAGCTGCACCTGACGGGCATTGGCGGAGGGTTCCGTCAGCCGGCGGCGCATCAGTTCCACCGCCTCGCGGGCGATTTCTCGACGGTCGACGCGGATCGTGCTGAGACGGGGCGTGGAAAGCTCGGCAAAGGGCAGGTCATCGAAGCCGATAATGGAAAGATCGTCCGGCACGGCGAGGCCAAGCTCCTGCGCCGCCCCCAGCGCGCCGAGCGCAATCGCGTCATTCATGCAGAAAATGCCGGTGAGTTCAGGGTTTTTGGCCAATAGCTGGCGAACCGCATCGCCCGCCTGTCCGAAGCCGCTATCCGCCGTCGAAAGCAGGAACTCCTCATAGGTCGTTCCCTCTTCCTCGAGGATCGTGTGGCGAAAGCCGCGCATACGTTCCCTGATGGTGTGGCGATGATGCGGGCCGATATAGGCGACCTTGCGGTGACCGAGTTCCAGCAGCCGCCGCGCCGCCAGCGCGCCGCCGTAAAAATTGGAAGGCGAGACGCAGTCCAGCATCATCGAGGGGTCGGCGCTGTTGACCAGAACCGGTTGCAGCACACCCTGCGTGATGCGGTGGATGATTTCATCCTCGGGATCGAGGCCGATGGCGAGAAGGCCGTCCACCTCGCAGACCCGCTGGGTCAGCGCGTCATCCACCTGTTTCTGGTGCAAAAGCCGGATATCGAGTTCGAAACCGTCCGTTTGGGCAAGGCTGCGCAGCATGTCGAAAATATCGTGATAAAAAGCGCCGATATCGCCGGTCGCCCTTTCGGCGGACATGAGTGCGAGGATTTTCTTGCCCTCCAGCGGGACGCCGCCGGTCTGGTTTGCGACCGGTCGCAACGGATAGCCAAGCTCCGCCGCCACCCCCAGAACCTTGGTCTGGATCGACGCGCTGATACCTTTCTCTCCCGCAAGAACGCGCGAGACGGTGCTGATGGAAACGCCGGCGCGCTGGGCGATATCCGACTGGCGCGGGCGGCTGATGTCGGGCGTATCGTTCATATCGTCTCCTGCGCTTGCAAAAAAATCTAATATGATGCAAATATTGCAAACAAAGAAAATTTGCAAGAATTTAAGTAGTCAGTGAAAAATTTGCAAAACGCGGGAGGAGCAGATGCAAACTATCGACAGACGTGGATTTTTGGTGACGGCGGCGCTGGCCGGTCTCGGCGTGGCGGCGGGAGGTTTTCGCGCGGCCGCGGCTGAGACCCGGCTTCGCTGCGTATGGTGGGGATCGGCCGACCGCAGCAAGCGCACCAACGACGTGATCGCCCTTTACCAGAAGGCTAACCCGCAGACGGAAATCAGCGGCGAAATGATCGCCGGTTCCGACTATTGGACCAAGCTTGCGACATCGATGGCGGGGCGCAACGTCGCCGATATCTTCCAGCTCGAACCTTCCACCATTGCCGATTATTCCGGCCGTGGCGCCTGCATGGAGCTGGACCAGTTCGTCGGCAAGTCGCTCGATCTTTCCACCTTCGGCAAAAGCGAGGTCGATCTCTGCCGCATCGACGGCAAGCTTTACGGCGTCGGCCTTGGGCTGAATTCCTTCTGCATGATGTATGACGCCGACACGCTGAAGGAAGCCGGCGTTTCCGTGCCGCAGGACCAGATCACCTGGAAGGCGCTCTCGGAACTGGCGCGCGATTTCAAGAAGAACGGTCCGGCAAAACGGAACTACTGGGCGGTGCCCTATGGCGCGCGTTATCATTATGTTTTCGATGTCTGGCTGCGCCAGCGCGGCAAGCTGCTGTTTCAGGACGGCACCATCGGCTTCAACAAGGAAGATGCGAAGGAATGGTTCGCCTATTGGGAGGACCTGCGCGAGAACAAGCTCTGCGTTTCCGCCGATATCCAGACGCGTGACGACAATACCATCGAATCCAACGCCCTGACGCTCGGCAATTCGGCCATCGGTTTTGCTTATTCCAACCAGCTTGTCGGTTATCAGAAACTCAACAAGCAAACGCTGTCCATCGGCATGCTGCCGGGCGAGGGGCCGGGCAAGCCGACCGGGCATTATTACCGGCCGGGCCTCATCTGGTCCATTTCGTCCACCTCGACCAATGCGGAAGCGGCGGCGAAATTCATCAATTTCTTCGTCAACGATCTGGAAGCCGGCAAGGTGCTCGGCGTCGAGCGTGGCGTGCCGCCGGCCAAGGTCGTGCGCGAGGCCCTGTTGCCAAGTCTCAACGAGACCGAGCGCAAGACGGTGGATTATATCGAAAGCCTGTCGGGCAAGCTCGATACCTATCCGGAACCCGCGCCGATCGGCGCTAACGAGTTCGACCGTGGCGTGATGCGCCCCATTGCCGATTCGCTCGCCTTCGGCCGCGCCAGTGTGGATGAAGCGGCGCAAAACCTCGTCGACACCGGCACGCGGACCCTGCGCAAGCGCGGCTGACGACGAAACGGGCACCGCCACGCGGCGTCGAGACCGTGTGGCGGTGCTCTTTTTTGTGAAGTGTCAGGGGTGAATGGCGCTTCATGCCTTTCAAAAGCGCCTGCATGACAAACAGCACTGGACAAGTGCATGGCATTTAAGCCAGAAATTCTGATCTGGATCGATAAATCTGAAGATTAGAATATGGCGCCCAATTTCCTCCTCGTTGATGCTGAAAAAGAATTCGATGTCCTGAAAGCGGCGGCCTCGTTGATCCGCGTGCAGATATTGAAGCTGCTGCATGAGGCGAGCGGCCTCAACGTCAACGAAATTGCGCAGAGGCTGGAGCTTCCCCAGTCCACCGTTTCCGCCGGCGTGGCCGTTCTCGAGGAGGCGGGGCTGCTGCGAACCGAAACGCGCAAGGCGCGCAAGGGCAACCAGAAAATATGCTTCGCCACCTGCGACGAACTCATTGTTTCCTTCCGCAAACCCGAGGCACCGGTCGCATCAAATTACATCGCGGTCGCCATGCCGCTCGGTCTTTATACCCAAAGTTCGGTAACCGCGCCCTGCGGCATCTGCTCGCCGGAGGGCATCATCGGCCTGCTCGATGTGCCCGATACATTCATGGATCCGGACCGCATGAAGGCGGCGCTGTTGTGGTTGACCTCCGGCTTCGTGGAATATCAATTTCCCAATAACGCCAAGATTCAAGGGCGGGAAGTCGAGGAAATCGAGTTTTCGATGGAGGTCAGCTCCGAAGTGCCGGGAACGCACAGCAACTGGCCTTCCGATATTACGCTATCCGTCAACGGCCGGGAAATCGGGGTCTGGACCTCGCCCGGCGACTTCGGCGACAAGCGCGGTGCGTTTACGCCGGACTGGTGGAAGCTCTCCGGTTCCCAATATGGCATGCTCAAGACCTGGCGCATCACCGCGCAGGGAACCTATGTCGACGGAACCCGGATTTCGGATGTGACGCTGGCGGATATCGATCTGACGAGCCACCGTTCCATCCGCTTGCGCATCGAGGTCAAGGCCGATGCAAAACATCCGGGCGGGCTGAATATATTTGGCCGCGGCTTCGGGAATTACGATCAGGACATCGTTCTGCGCCTGCGCACCGCAGGCTGATCCAGCCAATTTTCAAAAGTATGATTTTCGCGGTTGACAGGCGCGGATTCCCTCGGCAACTATATTATCAAATATGGTTTATATCATATTTTTAGATATAAATGCGCAGGGGAGGAGAGCCTTATGAAAGCGCGGGTTTCAGTCCACCGGGACTTCCGGATTGGGCGTATCGACGATCGTCTTTATTCCGCCTTCATCGAACATATGGGGCGTGCCATTTATGGCGGCATCTATGAGCCCGGCCATCCGCGGGCGGACGCGAACGGCTTCCGCAGGGACGTTCTGAAATTCGTGCAGGATCTGAAAATTCCCGCCATCCGTTATCCCGGCGGCAACTTCGTTTCGGCCTATCGCTGGGAAGACGGCATTGGGCCGCGCGACCAGCGCCCTATCCGTCTCGATCTCGCATGGCGCTCCAAGGAAACCAACCAGATCGGTATCAACGAATTCGCCGACTGGGCGCAGATGGCCGGCATCGAGATGATGCTCGCCGTCAATCTCGGTTCCCGTGGTCTGGATGATGCCCGCAATTTCCTCGAATATGTGAATTTTCCGGGTGGCACCACGCTCAGCGATCTGCGCCGCAGCCACGGCGCGGAAAAGCCCCACGGTGTGAAAATGTGGTGCCTCGGCAACGAGATGGACGGTCCCTGGCAGATCGGTCACAAGACGGCGGTGGAATATGGCCGTCTGGCCAATGAAACCGCGAAGGCCTTCAAGGGTTTCGATCCGACGATTGAAGCGATTGTCTGCGGCAGTTCCAATGACGGCATGCCGACCTATCCCGAATGGGAGCGCGAGGTGCTGGAGGAATGCTATGAGAATGTCGACCACATCTCGCTACACAAATATTTCGGCAATAACAGCCGCGACACGCTGAATTATTTCGGCAAGATCGAGGAAACCGGGCGCTATATCCAGACGATTGCCGGGGTCATCGATTACGTGAAGGCCAAAAAGCGCGCCAAAAACGAGGTTTCCATCTGCTTCGACGAATGGAACGTCTGGTATCATATCCGCGAAGAAGACGGCAAACGCATCAAGAGCTGGGACTGGCCGGAAGCGCCGGCACTTCTGGAAGAGACATACAACTTCGAAGATGCGCTTTTTGTCGCCGGTCTGCTCAACGAGTTCATCCGCCGTTCGGACCGCGTGCGCATCGCCTGCATCGCCCAGCTCGTCAATGTCATCGCCCCCATCCGGGCGGAAAAGAATGGACCGGCCTGGCGGCAGACGATCTATTATCCCTATCAGTTCGCTTCGCTTTATGGCCGTGGCGTCGCGCTGAACGTCGCCGTCGATTGCCCGACTTACGATTGCAACGCGGCCGACGACGTCAAATATCTCGATGTTGCCGGTGTTTATGACGAAGCGGAAGGCGTCGTGACACTTTTCGTGCTCAACCGCCATCTGACAGAAGCGGCAGAGATCGATGTCAGCCTCACCGGCTATTCATCC
The DNA here is from genome assembly GCF_015704895.1 of Agrobacterium leguminum. Classification (GTDB taxonomy): domain Bacteria; phylum Pseudomonadota; class Alphaproteobacteria; order Rhizobiales; family Rhizobiaceae; genus Agrobacterium; species Agrobacterium leguminum. Next base: position 73,754 of record NZ_JADQWB010000015.1, read on the forward strand.
GCCACTCTCAGCCTGCATCTTGCCATGGCGGGATACGATCTGCGCCTCGGCAACGGCCCGGATCAGCCGGATCGCGTCGTGCCGGTGCCGGGCAGCGGCGTCGCCGTGGAGGACGGGGCACTGAAGGGTTCGGTGCCTGCGCTGTCCTATCATGTGCTGCGGCTGAAGGTTCAGTGAGGCGGCCATGGGTGTCCGTCTCAACAATGTCGCCAAGTCCTTCGGATCCTTCGCGGCGATCCGGGATGTTTCTATGGAAATTCCAGCCGGCAGCTTCGCGGTCTTCGTGGGGCCTTCCGGCTGCGGAAAATCCACCCTGTTGCGCATGATCGCCGGCCTTGAGGAAACCAGCGGCGGGCGCATCGCCATCGATGAGCGTGATGTCACCGCGGTCGAACCGGCGGATCGCGGCGTTGCGATGGTGTTCCAGAACTATGCGCTCTATCCGCATTTGACGGTGTTCGAGAACATGGCGTTCAGCCTGCGTCTTGCCCGCCGGCCGAAGGCGGAGGTGACGGAGAGGGTGGGCGAGGCCGCGCGCATCCTCCAGCTTGAGGAGCATCTGCACAAACGGCCCTCGCAGCTTTCCGGCGGCCAGAGGCAGCGCGTGGCCATCGGCCGCGCCATCGTGCGGCAGCCGAAGGTCTTCCTGTTCGATGAGCCGCTGTCCAATCTGGACGCCGAACTGCGTGTGCAGATGCGGCTGGAACTGACCCGGCTTCACCGCAAGCTGGGCGCGACGATGATCTATGTCACGCATGACCAGGTGGAGGCCATGACGCTTGCGGACAGGATTTTCGTTCTGAAGGGCGGCATCGTGCAGCAGGCGGGGGCGCCGCTTACCCTTTACGACGATCCGGACAATCGTTTCGTGGCCGGGTTTATCGGATCGCCCGCGATGAACTTCCTGCGGGCCGATATCGTCTCCCAGGCGGATGGCATCGTGACGCTCGCGCCCGAGGGCGCGGCAGGGCATCTCATGGCCCGGCTTGCCCAGTCCGTTTCCCCCGGCCAGCGGGTCGAGATCGGAATTCGGCCGGAGCATCTGACGATTGCGGAAGAGGGCGCCCTGCCGGTCGTCGTCGAGGTCGCGGAGGAGCTTGGCGATCTTTCCTACCTCTATACCCGCACCGGATCCGGGAAGGAAATCATCGTGCAGCGGCAGGGCACGCGGGAAAGGCTGGATGGCCGGTCGGTATCGCTTACCGCCTCGCCCGACCATGTCCTTGTCTTCGACGATGATGGCAGACGGTTGCGATAGGCGCGAGGAGGCGTCTTTCGAAACAGCAAACCATCCCTCAACGGGATGTTCTATCAAACGGGAGGAGTGAACGATGCGATTGATCAAGACATTGCTTGTTGGTGCGGCTCTGGGTCTCAGCGCCCTGCCGGCTCTCGCGAAGCAGGATATCGTCTGGTGGGACTTTCTGTCGGGCGGTGACGGCGTGCGCATGAAGGCGTTGATCGATGCCTTCAACAAGGAACACCCCGACATCCAGGTCAAGGGAACGACGCTCGAATGGGGCGTGCCCTTTTATACCAAGGTGCGCACGGCCTCCGCGGTGGGTGAGGGGCCGGATATCATGACCTATCACCTGTCACGCGCGCCGCTCGGCCTTGAAGAAAAAGTGCTGAGCGAAATCACCGAAAAGGATCTCGAGGATGCGGGGCTGAAGACCGGAGACTTCTTCAGCGCACCCGTGGATGCGGCCACCCAGAACGGCAAACTCTACGCCGTGCCGTTCGATATCCATGCGCTTGTCCTTTATTACAATGCCGATCTTCTGAAAGGCTCGCCCTATCTCGATGCCGAGGGCAAGCTGACCGGCATCGAGACGATCGAGGATTTCGAGAAGGCGCTGGCCTGGGCGAAGGACAATGGCGTCCAGACGCCGATCACCTATCAATCGGGTGGCGAAGGCGGGGTGTGGCGCGTCTTTTATACGCTGCTGTCGCAACAGGGCGGCGAACTCGTCACCGAAAAGGAGGTTCTCGCCGGCGACAATGCCGAAAAGGCGGCAAAAGCCATCGAGACCCTGTCCAGATGGCGGGAAAACGGCTGGGCCCCGGAACAGGCGGAATATGAAGCCTCGGTGGCGCTCTTCTCCGCCGGCAAATCCGCGTTCCAGCTAAACGGCGTCTGGGAAGTTCCGACCTACAAGGATCTGGAAAAGAACGGCAAGCTCGGCTTCAAATGGAGTGCGGTGGAAGTACCGCCCCTGATGGGCAAGCGCGCCACCTGGGCGGATTCCCATGCTTTCGCCATTCCGAATGAAGGTGACAAAACGGTCTCCGGCGAAAAACGCGCTGCGGTGATGAAGGTGATCGGCTGGATGGAGAAACACGCCATCAGCTGGGCCGATGCCGGGCATATTCCGGCTTACAAATCCATCACCGAAAGCAGCGAATACAGGGCGATGCAGCCGAATGCCACCTATGCCTCGCTGGCGGAAGCGGCGGTGTTCGATCCGAAGACCACCATAACCGGGGTCGCTTCGCCCGCCTATGATGCCGCTCTCAACGTCATTGCCCCCGCCATTCAGGGCTTCATGAGCAGCACCGACGCCGTGGAACAGATCAAGGATGAGCTGCAGGGCAAGCTCAGGTAATCGGCAGCCTGCCCTCCGGTTTGAAGCCGGAGGGCAGAGTGCAATGCGCAAGCTCCCGGAGACATTCCATGGCTATGATTGAAAACCGGCGCAAGAAATCGCTGATCGCGCTGTCGATGGTGACGCCGTTCGTTCTGGTCTTCACCACCTTCTTTCTTTATCCGCTGATAGAGATGGTGCGCATCAGCTTCACTGACGCGCCGCTGATCGGTGAGGGAAACTGGGTCGGCCTGGAGAATTACGCGAAACTGCTGAGCGACCGCCTGTTCGTCACCTCGCTCAAGAACAACGGCTATTTCGTGCTTCTGACCGTCGTGCCCACGACCGTCATCGCCCTGATGATCGCGCTCGCCGTCAGCCGCCTCTCGGGCGTGAAGCAGACGATTGCCATGAGCCTGTTTTTCCTGCCCTATGTGCTGCCGGTTTCGGTCGTCACCGAAATCTGGGCGTGGATGCTCGATCTGCAGTTCGGCATTCTCCAGCCGGTCATATCGCTGCTGGCGGGCAAACCCGTCGCCGTTTTCAAGAACCCCTACTGGGTCATGCCGATGGTCGCCGTCGTCACCATCTGGTGGACGAACGGATTCAATGTGCTGCTCTTCATTGCCGGATTGCGGAACATACCGGCCGAGCTTTATGAGGCTGCGGCTCTGGACGGTGCGACGACCTGGCAGCGCTTCCGCCGCGTCACCTGGCCCCTTCTGTGGCCGGTCACGGCGCTGGTGCTGACGCTGCAACTGATCCTGCAACTGAAGATATTCGACCAGATCTACCTCTTAAGCGGCGGCGGGCCGTTCAATTCCAGCTTCGTGCTGCTCCTCAAGGTCTACCGCGAGGCCTTCCAGATGAACAATGGCGGTTATGCGTCTGCCGTGGCGACGGTGCTTTTCCTGCTGATCGTCATCGTTTCCGTTTTCCAGTTCCAGCTGCTGCGCATCCGGAGGAATTCATGAGCCCGATGAGAAAATTCGAGAACCTCGTTCTGACGCTGCTGACTTTTTCGGCGGCCCTCGTCTGGATTTTTCCGCTCTACTGGAGCTTCGTCACCTCGCTTCGCGCCGATGAGAACGTTGCCGGCAACATGTCGCTTTTGCCGGACGAGTTCCGCCTCGGCGCTTATTTCAATGCGATATTCAATACCCGGCTGATGACCTGGTATGTGAACTCCATCGGCACGGCCGTCATCGTCACGATCTCGGTGCTGTTCATTTCCATGCTCTGCGCCTATGCGCTGTCGCAGATACGCTTTCCCGGCAGGCGTCTGCTTTATGGCATCGTGCTGGCGAGCTTCATGGTGCCGGCGCAAACGCTGGTCGTCACCCAGTTCATCCTGATGAAGAACCTCAACCTCATCAACACCTGGGCGGGCATCATCCTGCCGCAGTTGATCACGCCCATCGTCATCATCGTCTACAAGCAGTTTTTCGACAGCGTGCCGAAGGAGATGCGCGAAGCCGTGGTGCTGGATGGCGGCGGCGAATACACGATCCTGTTCCGGGTCTATCTGCCGCTTAACTGGGGCATCACGACCGCCATGGCGATCGTGACCTTCATTACGGTATGGAACGCCTTCTTCTGGCCCTTCCTCGTGGTCACCTCCGAAAACATGATGACGATCCCGGTCGGCATCACCCAGGTCAACGATGCTTTCGGTGTCGCCTATGCGCGGCTGATGGCTGTCGCCATGCTGGCGGCCCTGCCGGTCATCATCGCCTATGTCATCTTCCAGCGGCGCGTGACGGAGGCGATCATGATTTCGTCGGGTGTGAAGGGCTGAGGGCGGCTAAAACGCCGCTCCTCCGCCTCAGCGCAGGCGCTGCGGCATCGCATCCGCCGGTATCAGCGGCACATAGCTTTCGCCGTTCAACTGCTCGCGATGCTCGGCTTTCGCCGCGGCGATCATTGCCGGATCGAGCATGGCCTGCACGGCGGAGGCGGCCATGACCTTGCCGGCCTGCAACATCCCCTTGTGGGCGTAACCGGAGGTTCCCTGCGCCACCATCTGCCAGGTGTGGGGCGGTGTGCCATAGGCCTCTGTCGCCACATAGACCTGACCGGTCGGCACCAGCCAGCTGACATCGCCGACATCGGTTGAACCATGCAGGAAGGTTGGCTCTTCCTGAAAACCGTTCAGGTCTTCCGAAAGGATCTTGCCGCGTCTGGCGATGCGGGTCTGCACTTCGGCCGAGAAGGTCTTCTGAATGGATCCGGCAAAGTCCTTCTCGCTGTTGGAAAAGGCGGCAACGCCGATCTTTTCGAATTCCCGATGCATCATCCGGGCGAGCGTCACATTCGGCACGAGATCGGCCGATGCCGCGTCGAAGGTGATCTGCAGCTCGGTTCCAGTCATCAGCGCCGCGCCGCGCGCGACATCCTTGACGCGCTCGGTGATGTCGCGGACCTGATCCATTCTGGGCGCCCGAACCTTGTAGAGCACCTGCGCCTGCGACTGCACCACATTGGGCGCCCGTCCGCCCGTGTCGGTGATGGCATAGTGGATGCGGCCGTCCTGAATGATGTGCTCGCGCAGGTAGTTACAGCCAACATTGGTCAGTTCGACCGCATCGAGCGCCGAGCGTCCAAGATGCGGCTCGAACCCGGCATGGGCGCTGGTGCCGCGAAAGGTGAAATAGAGCTGGTTGGTGGCCAGCATGCGCGCATTGTAAGCGAGGTTTTCGTCCCATGGATGCCAGGTGAAGGCGACGTCCACATCGGCAAACAGGCCTTCGCGGGCCATATAGGCCTTGCCGCCGCCGCCTTCTTCGGCCGGGCAGCCGTAATAGCGGATCGTGCCTTCAAGCTTCAGTTCGTCCTTGCAGGCCTTGAGCGCGAGGATTGCCGCAAGCGCGCCGGTGCCGAGAAGATTATGGCCGCAGCCATGGCCGTTTCCACCCTCGGTGATCGGCGTGTGGCTGGCGACACCACTTTCCTGGCTAAGACCGGTCAGGGCATCGAACTCGCCGAGAATGGCCACGACGGGGTGGCCTTCGCCATAGCTGGCGACGAAGGCGGTTTCGATATTGCCGGCATTGCGGGTGACGGCGAAGCCCGCTTTTTCCAGCTCGTCCGCCAGCAGGGCCGCCGATTTTGTTTCCTCGTAACGGATTTCGGCGAAGGACCAGATGGCATCCGCCACGGATTTCAGATTATCCGCATGGGTGGCGACGGTGCGCTCGATGATGTCGATATAAGTCATGGTCTTCCTTCAGGCGGTCTGTTCGACGGTTTTGTTGTCGTGAATGGCAGGGAAGGTGGCAGCGATGGCGCAGACGATCACGGCGCAGCCGACGATCACCGCAAAGGCGATTCCGTAATTCTGTCCCGTGGCGGAAAGCACGGCGCCGATGAGCATGGGCGAGGCGAACGAGCCAAGCTGCGCCAGCGAATTGATGAGGCCGGTGGCCGTGCCGATCGAATTCTGCGGAAAGTGTTTCATGATGCTGACGAAGACGCTGATCGAGATGGCGTTGAGAAACACGTTCGAAACCGACAGATAGGCAAAGGCCAGCGGAATGGATTGCGCGTTCGCCATCAGATAGATGAAGATCGCCGACACGGCAGAGCCGATGCAGATGAGGTATTTTTCCTTCTGGTGGAAAAAGCGGTCCAGCAGCCAGCCGCAGATGAGGAAGGAGACAAAACCAAGTGCTGGCGGGATCATGGAATACGCGCCCATTTCCACCATGCTCATGCCCTTGACCTTCACCCAGTAGGAGGGCAGCCAGGATTGCAGGCCCCAGAAGACGATGTTGGTGAAGAAATAGACCGAGGCGATCTTCCAGGTCAGCGTATTTTTCAGCAATCCGGCGATGCGCTGCTTTTCCGAAACCCTGGGGCCGGCGTCTCGTGCCGCCAGCGTCTGCGAGCGCGGCTTCATAACGGTGTAGAGCGCAATCGACAGAATGACGCCGACCGAACCCAGAACGAAGAACATGATGCGCCAGCTATAGAACGAAATCAGCGTGGTGATGACGATGGCGCCGAGCGCGAAGCCGACGGAGGCGCCCGATTGCAGCACCGATTTGGCGCGGGCCATCTGGGTTTTCTCGAAATTCTCGGTGATCGCGACCGATCCCCCGGCCGGGAAAATCGCTTCCCCCGAACCCGTGATCGCCCGCGCGGCGGCCAGTCCAACCGCACTGGTGACGACGCCGGAGGCGACCGTGCCGAACGACCAGACGGCCACCGCCGAACTCAATACCCGGCGCGAACCGAAGCGATCGACAAGATAGCCGCCAACCAGTTGTGTCATCGAATAGGCGAGGAAAAAGGCGCTGATGATCATGCCCTGATGATCGGTGCCAAGGCCGAATTCCTCGCTGATCGGAATGATCGCATAGTTGATTGCGGTCTTGTCCAGAAAGCCGACGACCCAGCAGACGAACAGCATTCCAATGATAATATGGCGGCGTTTTATCGCAGAAAGCATTTTAGCGGTTCCCATTATTTTTGATTTTTAAGTTTGTGTCACCGTCACGAAAAATTCATATGTTGAAAGCGCCATAAAAATCTGAAATTTAATGTGCATTAGCACAGGAGTCTTTGCGCTTGAAAATCGATCTCCATGCGCATCCCATCCTGCGTGAAATGGTGCAATCGCAGGCCGTTCAGCTCAGAACCATCGATGCCGACGGCCCGGAATTGTCGGACGGAATCTCCCATATCGTTGAAATAAAAGAAGGAAATCGGCATCTTTCGGTCGATCATTCCTATTATACCGCCAAGCGGACGGAGTTTGAGATCCACGACGGTGACGGCGAGAAGGTCGTGGGCCGAATTCTTCAGGCTGTACACGAAGCGGTCATCGGCCTTCAGGCGAGAACCTTCGAAATGCTGGCTTCGGTGAATTCGGCGGTCATCAATTCGCTGGATGAAAAGGAGATCGTGCATAACGTCCTTCGCGAAGTGATGAACGTGCTGCCCCATTGCGATGCCGGGGTCTTTCGCCTGTTCGACGAGGAGAGCGGTTTTCTCATTCCGGTCTCGCATGAGGGATTGCCCGACGACTATACCCATTATCGCGTCCAACCGAACGAGTCCGTTTCGGGCGAAGTTTTCGCCACCGGTCGGCCGGCCATTCACAATGGCCGGCAGAACATCATCGCCGCCCACCGCGTCATGCGTCCCGAAAGCCAGTCTTTCATGGAGCGGTCGGAGATTGCGAATGCCCTGCTCTGTGTCCCCGTCATGGCGGAGGGCAAACGTCTGGGCACATTGACGACGCTGTGTTTTTCCAGCGACGGCGCCTTTTCGGTCTTCGACAGGACTGTTCTGGAATCGCTGGCGACACAGATCGCGGTCGCCTATCAGCGCTCGCTCGCCTATCAGAACGCCGTCGCCACCTCGCGCCGGCTGGAGCAGATGCGCAGCGACCTTGCCCGCAAGAATGCCGAACTGGACCGTGCCGTCGCATTGCATGAGGCGCTGTTGCGCATCTTCGCGGCGGGCAGCGGCATGACGGAGCAGCTTCATGCCGTTGCCGGGCTTTTTCGTGTCGATTTCCGCTTCGAGAATGTACTTGGTCTCGACTATCGCTCCGCCGGCTGGACGGAAGACGGTGAAACGCTGCGGCAGACGGTGGAAGTCGCGGAGGCCCCGGTCGGCCAGTTTCATTTCAGGGCCTCGGGCGATGCCGGTTTCCATCAGGTGCTTTTCGGCACATTGGCGACATTCGTGGCGCTGGATTTCGTGCACGACATGTCGCGGATGGATGTGCTGAATGCCCGCAGGAAAGCGCATTTCGAGGCACTGGCCGCCGGCGTCGATCCCGATGGCCGTCGCAGCCATCAGGGCTTTCGGCTTGATCGTTACCATCAGGTGTTTGTGGCGCGGGGGCCGAGGCGCGATGTTTCGGCCAATCCGCAGCTATCCCTCTACAAGTCCCAATCCGATTTGCAGCAGGCAATGACGGCGTCGAATTCCCTCATTTTTCACGAGGACGAGCAGATCGTCATGCTGGTTTCCGCCTCCACCGCCGCAGCACTTGAGCGAAACCTGCGGGCGGTTGCCGAGATTGCCGGCAAAGAGGCCATCTGCATCGGCGCGAGCGAGATCTACGATGCGAACGAAGGCCATCTTGCCGCGCGCGATCTGGCTGCGCAGGCAAGCGAGGCTTTGCTGCGACGCGGCCAATCGGGGCTTTTGCGCCACCGCGACATGGGGGTGGAGCTATTGCTGGAGGGCAGGGCGCGGCAGGATATTCTTGAATTCACGCGGCAGATTCTCGCACCGCTGCTGCGCGATCCCAAACATCGCACCCTGCATGAAACGCTTTCGCGTTACATTCAGGAGGGGAAGTCCGTCGCCCGCACGGCGCAGGCGCTGAATATTCATTCCAACACGCTTTATCAGCGGCTGCAACGCGTGGAGACGCTGACCGGCCGCAGGCTTGCCGATGCGGCCGATTTTACGCTGCTCAGCCTCGCCTGCCAGCTTCACGCCGATTATTCGGGTGAAACCGCAGCCGTCAGATGACGTGGGCATTGTGCAGGGCGGTCAGCACCTCGTTCTTGAGGTTTGCGAGCTGCGGAGACCGCCGGTCGCGCGGGCGCGGTGCGTCCACCTCTATCCGCTGCTGGATACGGCCGTCATGGGCGCCCATCATGTAAATCCGGTCGCCGAGATAGAGCGCTTCGTCGATATCGTGGGTGACCAGCAGGAAGGAGATGCCGCGCTGTTCGACGAGCTTCAGCACCAGGTCCTGCAATTTCATCCGTGTGAAAGCATCCACCGCGCTGAAGGGTTCATCGAGCAGCAGAATGCGCGGCTCGGTATAGAGCGCCCTTGCGATCGCCACACGTTGCGCCATGCCGCCCGAAAGAGCCTTCGGCAGCGCCCCGCCATGGCCACTCAAACCGACATCGTCGATCAGCCTTTCCACGCGCCCGACATCATATTTCCTGCCGGCCGCATAACCGATGTTTTCGGCAACCGTCAGCCAGGGCATCAGGCGGGGTTCCTGAAAGACGAATGCGATGGGCGGTGAGTTCGATGCCTGCTCCTCGTCCTGCTGAACCCTGACCGTGCCTGAAAAACGCCGGTCGAGGCCGGCGGCGATGCGCAGCAACGTGCTCTTGCCGCAGCCGCTGGGGCCGAGAAGAACCGCCGCCTCGCCATCGCCTAGCGTGAGCTGGATATCCTGAAGGACCACCGTATCGCCGAAAGCCTTTTCGCGCACATCGACATCGAGCAAACTCATCGCAGGCGTCCTCCCTGCTGAAGCGGATAGGTGTCGCGCCAGCGCAGGCAGCGGTCTTCGACGATCTTGAAGAGGCTGTCGGAAATCTTGCCCAGCACCGCAAGGCAGATGATGGCGATCATGACGAGATCGGGCCGCGAAAGCTCCCGCCCGTCGGAGAGCATGTAGCCGATACCTTCCGAGGCGGCCAGAAGTTCGGCCGCGACGACGCTCAGCCAGGCGAGCGACAGCCCATAACGCAGGCCGGTGAAGAGATGTGGCAGGGAGGCGGGAATGAAAATTCGCCACACCAGCACGGGCAGCGGCTGGCGATACATCTCGCCCACCTCCACCAGCTTGCGATCGACATTTCGGATGCCGGAAAAGAGGTTGAGATAGACTGGGAAAAACGCGCTTTTGGCGATCAGCACGATTTTTGAGGTTTCGCCGATGCCGAACCAGATCATCAGCAGCGGCACCCATGCAAGGCTCGGGACTGCCCGCAGCGCCTGAAACGTCGACTCGAGATAACGTTCGGCGGCAATCACCAGACCGACGAGCGAACCGACGACGATGGCGAGCAGGGAACCGATGACGAAGCCGACGAAGACGCGGGCGGTACTAGCCGCAACATTCGTCCACAGGGGACCTTCCGCAAGCCGCAGGAACGTGTCGTAAAGTTCGGAAGGCGGCGGCAGCACATAGGGGCTGACCCAGCCGAGGCGAACGAAAAGCTCAAGCAGCAACAGCGATCCGACGGGCACGATTGCGCCGCGCAGGTCGAAACGGCCAAGGAAATTCCCCACCCTTTGCACAGGCGGCAATCGGGAAGGGAATTGTCCCGCAGTCTGTTTCACGCGCTGGAATTCGCGCGGATGGGAATTCATGCGCCAAGCGCCTTTTTCGCCGGTGCCGGATCGCTCAGCGAGGACAGGACATTGTCGACATTGACGCCGGGGCGCAGGACGTCGTCACCCAGAAGCGGCGTGACGATGCGGATCGAGTTCAGCAATTCCTCGCCCGGAACGGGATTGTTCCAGTCGCGCTTCTCGATTGTCAGCCGGGTGATCTTGGGATCGTTGCCGGTGACCTGCGTGACGAAATCGATGAATTCGCTTTTGTTTTCACGAATCCATTTCTGCGTCTGCACCCAGACGCCGAGGAGTCTGTCGACCGCTTTCGGGTATTTGGCCAGAAACTCCTCGGAGACGCTGAAGACGCTGCCGTCGCGCCAGCTGCGCTCGTCGAAAATCGCCCGGTCGCCGGCAAGCTCGGCCTGGGACGTGTGCGGATCGATGCCGACCCAGGCATCCACCTGACCCTGCTGAAGCGCGTTGAACCCTTCCGGATGTTGCAGGTTCACGACCTTGAGGTCGTCGATGGACAGCTTGTTCTGGTCAAGCGCGCGGACGAGGGTGAAATAGGGCGCGGTGCCTTTGGTGACCGCAATGGTCTTGCCCTTGAGATCGGCGACGGTTTTGATGGGTGAATCCGGGCGCACCTGAATGATTGACGAACCGCCCCAGCTCGCCACATAGATCACCTTCAGCGGCACGCCGTTGGCGCGGGCGAGAAAGGCGGAAAGTGCGGCCGAGCCGGCAAAATCCGTCGAGCCGACCTTCAGGAATTCGAGCGAATTGTTGCTGCCGCGGGATTGTACCCAGGTGATCTTCGTGCCGACATCCTTGAAAGCCTCCTCGAGCCAGCCCTTGTTCTTTATCAGCAGCGTATGGGAGGAGTAAAATCCCCAGTCCAGCTTCAGCTCGGCAGGAAATTCCGGGGAACTCTGGGCCAGTGCCTTGCCCGTGGCAAGCGGCGCGGCAAGAGCGCCGGCAATGCCGAGTTTGAGGATCTGGCGGCGGGAATGTTCAGCCTTCATATTAATTCACCTAATTTATGTATTTTGTGTATTTAAAGGGTATGGGCGGGTGTTTTTGAGGTCAATCCGCCCTTCTGGAACCTCATGCCAAACTTTGCGACCGGCGTGGAAAATCTCCCTACCGGGAGCGCAATCGGCGCGACGGCGCTTTATTCAGCTGAAAAAACGATTGGCCGGTCGTTGCAGGCCGAGATGGTCGCGCAATGTCGGCCCCTCATAGTCCTTGCGGAACAGCCCGCGCTTTTGCAGTTCCGGCACCACCTGCGTCGTGAAGTCATCGAGGCCGGCAGGCAGGAAAGGGAAGGTGACGTTGAAACCATCCGAACCCTCCTCGTGGAGCCATTGCTCCATCTCGTCAGCGATGGTCTTTGGCGTGCCGACGAAGGCAAGACCCGCATAACCGCCCAGCCGCTGGGCAAGCTGGCGCACCGTCAGGCCCTCGCTTCGGGCAAGCTCGATCACCCTTTCACGGCTGGATTTGCTAGCGTTCGTTTCCGGAATATCAGGCAGGGGGCCATCCGGATCGAAGCCGGAAACATCGTGGCCGAGCGCAATCGAAAGCGAGGCGATTGCGCTGTCATAATGGACGAGACTGTCGAGCCGGGCGCGTTTGGCCTTGGCCTCTTCGACGCTGTCGCCGACGAGAACGAAAGCGCCCGGCAGGATGACAATTCCGTCGCGTGAACGGCCCGCCGCGACAGTCCTGTCCTTGACGTCCTTATAAAAAGCCTTGCCCGCCGCAAGCGTGGGTGTTGCGGCAAAAACCACCTCTGCCGTCTCGGCGGCAAGCTGGCGGCCCGGCTCGGAAGCTCCGGCCTGCACGATGACGGGCCAACCCTGCACGGGGCGCGCGATGTTGAGCGGTCCGCGCACGGAAAACTCCGGTCCCTTGTGGTCCAGCACATGCATCTTGTCGGGATCGAAGAACAGCCCGCTATCGACATCCCGGATAAAGGCGTCATCCGAAAAAGAGTCCCAGAGACCGGTGACGACATCGTAAAATTCCCGCGCGCGGCCATAGCGCTCGGCATGATCCGGCTGTTCCTCGCGGCCGAAGTTCCGGGCGGCGTCTGGATTTGACGTGGTGACGATGTTCCAGCCGGCGCGACCGTTGCTGAGGTGATCGAGCGAGGCGAAACGCCGGGCGACGTGATAGGGCTCGTCGAATGTGGTGGAGGCGGTGGCGACCAGCCCGATGCGGGAGGTGACGGCGGCGAGGGCCGAAAGCAGGGTGAAGGGCTCGAAGGAGGTGACGGTGTGGCTGCGGCGCAGCGCCTCGGTGGGCATGTTCAGCACCGCCAGATGATCTGCCATGAAGAATGCATCGAACTTCGCGGCCTCGAGCTGCTGTGCAAAGCGCGCCAGATGGGCGAAATTGAAATTCGCATCCGGGAAGGCGCCCGGATAACGCCATGCACCCGTGTGGAGACTGACGGGCCGCATGAAGGCGCCGAGATGCAGTTTGCGATCATTTGCCATTGGGCTTCACTTTCATCGATGTTTTGGCTTGCGCGGCGCGTTGCGGAAGGCTTCAGCCGAGGCAGGCCCTTGCTCGTCGCGACGATATCCCCGCCGGGGGATTGGCGCGGCAAAGACTATTCCGATTATGATTTCCGAACCGAAAGATTTTTGCTGAAATTCTGCATTTGGCGATGATCCCGTCACCCGCGCCGGTCTCGTTTCCATCCCGTCGAGCGCAAGAATCGGTGGGCCGAGCTTCACTCCCTGCCGCTCGCGCGAAAATTTGCCGAAAACTGCAAATGATTAGAAGATTTTTGCTTTCCGGATTTCCGCTTCTGTGTTTCTTATAATGCTTAAATAGAATTTTTAACGCTCATTAATTCAGAAATAACATGATGGAAGATCGCAAAACCGACGCATTGTCTGTGAATGCAGGCGGCTTGCCGGCGCTGGAGGCGAGGCTTGCGCAGGAACTCGCCCTGCTTGAGCGACCGGCAAAGCCGTGGGTGCCGCGCACCTCTCGCAACGGTTCCGAGGTGCTGGATGTCGCCGTCATCGGCGCCGGGCTCTGCGGGTTGACCGCGCTTGCCGCTCTTTCATTTGCCGGGATCGACAATATCCGCGCTTTCGACAGGGCGCCCAGCGGGCGGGAAGGCCCGTGGGTGACCAGTGCGCGCATGGAGACATTGCGCACCCGCAAGGAGCTGGCCGGGCCGGCGCTCGGCGTACCCTCCCTGACATTCCACGCATGGTTCGAGGCGCAGTTCGGCGCGCGCGCCTATGAGGAGATGGTGCTCATACCGCGTGAAGCCTGGATGGCTTATATGGTCTGGTACCGCAATGTGCTGGCGCTGCCGGTGAGCAACGAAACCGAACTTGCCGGTCTCGTTCTGCGCGAGGATGGCCTGCTCGCTCTCGATTTTCTGGGGCCGGAAGGTCCAGCAAAAGTTCTGGCGCGCCGGGTGATCCTGGCGACGGGGCTCGATGGCCTCGGTGCGCCGCGGCTGCCGGATGTGGCGAAAACGGTTCCCGCCCGCTTCGTGCGCCATAGCGGCGATATATTCGACGTGGGCGTTTGGCGCGGCAAACGTGTCGCGGTGGTCGGCGCCGGTGCTTCGGCGATGGACAATGCAGCCGCAGCACTGGAGGCGGGGGCGGCCCGCGTCGATCTTTTCATTCGCAGGACCGATATCCCCCGGGTTGAAAAATTCGGCGGTATCGCCAGCCTCGGCATGACCCACGGTTATATCGGTCTGCCCGATGCCGACCGCTGGGCCTTTATGGTCGAGGCGGAGCGCACACAGATTCCGCCGCCGCGCCACAGCGTCCTCCGGGTCTCGCGCCATGACAATGCGTTCTTCCATCTGGGCAGTCCCGTTCTCAGCCTGACGGACGTGGGCGATGCGGTGGAAATCGAGACCCCGAAGGGGCGCTATTCGGCCGATCTCATCATTTTCGCCACCGGCTTCGATGTCGATTTCGCCCGGCGGCCGGAATTTACCGCCTTGAGCGGCCGCGTCCTGCTCTGGCGTGACGCCTATCAGCCGCCGGCCGATGAGGAGAATGACGCGCTGGCGTCCTATCCTTATCTCGGGCCGGCTTTCGAGTTTCTGCCGAAACCGGGTCTGCCGGCCGCCGAGGCGGAGGCGATTTCCCGTATCCATTGCTTCGCTTATCCGGCTGTTCCCTCCCACGGGAAAATCACCAGCGGCATTCCGGCCGTCAGCCCGGGCGCTGAGCGTCTGGCGCAGGGCATCGCCAGGTCTTTCTTCGTCGAAGACCGCGCCCGTCATTTCGAGACTTTCATGAACCACGACGCCGCTGAAATCACCGGCGAGGAATGGCGCGATGCGGACGCGCAGGACAGGATCAAGGAGCATGCCAATGGCTGAAGCCGCGCTGAAACTGGAGATATTTTACGGCATTTCTTCGCCATGGGCCTATTTCGGTGCGCCACGAGCCGTGGAAGTCGCCCGCACACATGGCGCCGCAATCGTGCTGCGCCCCATCCGCATCATCGAGGCCAATGGCGGCATTCCGCTGCGTAGCCGTCCGGATGCCCGGCAGAGCTATCATGCTGTGGAGCTGGACCGGTGGCGGCGTTATCTCGACATGCCGCTCAACCTGACGCCGAAATTTTACCCCTGCGCCACCATCGAACGGGCCGCACAGCTCGTCATCGCCGCGCAGAAGGCCGGGCTCGATGCGATCAGCCTGTCCTTCGCCATCCAGCGCGCCCTGTGGAGCGAAGAGCGCGACATTGCCGATCTCGACACACTGCGCACCATCGCGCAGGCTGTCCTCGGCTCGGAAGGTGCAGCCCTCGTGCGCGATCCGCAGCCGGAAGACATCGTGGCGGAATGGCAGGGAAATCTGGCAGAGGCCGAACGTCTCGGGATTTTCGGAACGCCGACCTATGTGGTGAACGGCGAACTCTTCTGGGGGCAGGACCGTCTGGAATTCGTCAGCCGCGCCCTTGGGGCGCTCAAGCAGCAGCTTTCGCAATCCGCAGTGAGGACATCCGCATGACCGATGCCGCAAAACTCCATAATGACGCCATCGTCATCGACGGTCTGCAAACCTGCCAGTGGAGCAGGTCGATATTCGAAGACATGCGCGCCGGCGGCCTCACCGCCGTCAATGTCTCCAGTGTGATCTGGGAAAATTTCCGCGAAGGCATCGGTTATGTCAGCGAATGGAAGCGTTTCCTGCGGGAAAACGACGACCTTATCCGCCCGGTGCGCACGGTCGCCGATATTCATGCGGCCAAGGCCGAGAACAGGACCGGCATCATCATCGGCTGGCAGAACACCTCGCCGCTCGAGGACAAGCTCGATTACGTCGAAATCTTCAAGGATCTCGGCGTCGGCATCATGCAGCTGACCTACAATACCCAGAACTATTCCGGCGCCGGATATCTGGAGGAAAACGACAGCGGCCTGACCGGCTTCGGCCGCGAGGTGCTGGCGGAAATGAACCGCGTCGGCGTGCTCTGCGACCTGAGCCATGTCGGCGACAGAACGACGGCGGATGTCATCGCCCGCTCGAAAGCGCCGGTCTGCATCTCGCACGTGCTGCCGCGGGCGCTGCGCGATGTGAAGCGCAACAAGCCGGATGAACTCTTCAAGGCCTGCGCGGAGAAGGGTGGCATCATCGGCATCAGCCTTTTTGCGCCGGGACTTGCTGCCGGAAACGACGCCACGGTGGAGGATTATCTCGACGCCATGGCCTATGTCATCGATCTCGTCGGCGAAGACCATGTCGGCATCGGCACGGATTTTTCGCAGGAGCGGCCGCGTCCCGGCCCTTGGCAGCTCTGGGCGAACCGCGACAAGGGCACGGCCCGCACGCTGACGGAATTCGCGACGGTCAAGATTTCCAAGCCGAAGGGCATCGAGCGCATCGGCGAGGTGCCCAACATCACCGCCCGCATGCTGGCGCGCGGCTGGAGCGAAACGCTCGTTCTCAAACTTCTCGGCCAGAATTGGCTGCGTGTGCTGGATGCCGCCTGGCGGCCCGCAAACTGACAATATCGAAAACAAACGGAGGCAACTGAAATGAAAAATGCTCATCAGCGCCGCAAGGCCGCTCTCGTCGTCGGCATCGTTGCCGCCGGAATCGCATCGCTCTCGGGCACCGTCTTCGCACAGGATGCGACGAAGGGCACCGTCAACATCGTCGGCTTCTCCGGCGTTTTTGCGGATAACTACCAGAAATTCATCATCGACGCCTTCAAGGCCAAACATCCCGGCATCGAGGTGAATTATCAGCAGAGCAAAAATTCGGCCGAAACGCTGGCGCTGCTCACCCTTCAGCGCGCCGAGCCGAAGGTCGATGTCGCCCTGATCGACGTTTCGGTGGCGATCAAGGCGAACAAGGAAGAGCTGTTCACCAGGCTCGATGCCGCAAAGGTGCCGAACCTTGCCGAACAGCCGGAATGGGCGCGCATCGATGGCGACCGCGCCGTCGCCTTCTCGCAGGACAATCTCGCCATCCTCTACAATACCGACGCGGTGAAGGAGCCGCCGACAAGCTGGGCCGATCTCGCCGATCCGAAATACAAGGGAAAGATCGCCGCCAAGCTTTCCGATACGCGCGGCGTCATTCTCCTGCCGATCCTCACCAAGCTGAAGGGCGGCGACTACAAGACCTCCATCGATCCGGCCATCGATTTCCTGAAGGAGGTCGCGCCGAGCGTCTCGACCTTCGAACCTGCGCCGGATTGTTATGCGGTGGTGCAGAGCGGCGAAGTCGATCTCTCCATCTGCTGGAATGGCCGCGCGCAATATCTGCACGACACGCAGGGCGGCAAGATCGGGATCGCCCTGCCTAAGGAAGGCTCCATCGGCCAGACGAACACCATCGGTCTGGTCGAAGGCTCCGCCAATAGGCAAGCCGCCGAACTCTTCGTCAATTATGCGCTGAGCGCCGAGGCGCAGGCGACCTTCGCCGAAAAGAGCTTCTACGGTCCGGTCAACAGCAAGGTTGCGCTGAGCGAACCCGTCGCCGCCCGCATCTATGGCAGCAAGGAGGCCCAGGCCGCGCAGTCTTCTCTCGACTGGAACTTCGTGGCGGACAAATATTCGGCGTGGATACAGCGGATCAACCGCGAGGTCATCGCGGCGAATTGAGACAGGAAGCAGAGGACGCCATGGCCGATCATCATGTCGAGATCGACAATCTCGTGAAGACCTATCCGGGCGCCCTCAAGCCCTCCGTGGATCACGTCAGCCTTTCCCTGCCGCGCGGGGAAATGCTGGCGCTGCTGGGGCCTTCCGGCTGCGGCAAGACGACGATCCTGCGCATGATCGCCGGCCTCATTCCGGTAACCTCGGGCGAAATCCGGCTGGACGGTCGCGATATTTCCGCAACCCCGGTCCACCGGCGCAATATGGGCATGGTCTTTCAGGCCTATGCCCTGTTTCCGCATATGAATGTTTCCGAAAACATCGCCTTCGGGCTGGAAATGCGCGGCATCGCAAAATCCGAGCGCAAGGAGCGGGTGGCGAAGGCGCTCGATCTGGTCAAGCTTTCCGGCTTCGGCGAAAGGCGCGTCTCCCAGCTTTCCGGCGGCCAGCAGCAGCGGGCGGCGATTGCCCGCTCTCTCGTCATCGAACCCGCTCTGCTGCTGTTCGATGAGCCGCTTTCCAATCTCGATGCCAAGCTGCGCGACGAGATGCGCGATGAAATCCGCGATATCCAGAACCGCACCGGCGTCACCAGTATTTTCGTCACCCACGATCAGGATGAGGCCCTGTCCATGGCCGACCGGCTCGCGGTCATGTCCGAAGGCCGGCTGGAGCAGATCGGCACGCCGCGGGAGATTTTCGACCGGCCGAAAACCGATTTCGTCGCTTCCTTCATCGGCGCCGGCTCGTTCCTTACGGGCACCGTGGTTGCGCCGGGGCGGGCTGAGATTCCCGGTCTCGGTTTCCTGCATTTCTCGGGCGCTGTCCCGGTCGGCCAGAAAGCGCGGTTTCTGGTCCGTCCGCATCGCTTTCTGCTTGGCGATGGCGTCAATGCTTTCTCCGGCATTGTCGAGCACGTCACCTATCGCGGGCAGATGTTGACGCTCGGCGTGCGCGCCGGCGATCATCGCCTGCAGGCCGATCTGCCCACCCATGCCGCCGCTCTGCCGGCAAAGGGCGAGCGCGTGACGCTGTCGGTTGCGCCGGAGGATGTGACGCTGATCGGGGAGGCGGCCTGATGGCGGCGGCAAGCCATACTTCCGGTGGCGGCACGTCGCATCGCGGCGTTTTGCTTCTCCTGCTTCTGCCGGGCCTCGTCGCACTGCTGACGACGTTTCTCCTACCGCTCATCTGGCTGGTGCGCGCCTCCTTCGCCTCCTCGTCCATGGCCGCCCTTCGCGGCGGCGACTGGACGCTCGAATCCTACAGAACCGTGCTGTTCGACCCGTTTTACTGGAAGATCGCCTGGAACACGCTTTATCTCGGCGTGAACGTCGCCATTTTCGCGGTCGTTCTTTCCTATCCCATCGCGCTTTTTCTGGCCCGCACCCAAAGCCGCTGGCGCGGCGTGCTGACAGCGCTTGCCGTCGCGCCGCTTCTCACCTCCTCGGTGGTGCGTACCTATGGCTGGATGGTCATTCTGGGGGATCGGGGCGTCATCAACACCGCGCTGCAATCCTCCGGGCTGACGGATGGTGTCATACGGCTCACCAATAATTATTTCGGCGCGACCGTCGCGCTGATCGAAATCCTGATGCCCTATGCGATCCTGGCGATGCTGAGCGGTTTCGGCCGGCTGAACACGCAGCTGGAGGAAGCCGCCTCCATGCTCGGCGCGAACCGCCTGCGCGTGTTCACCCGCATCGTGCTGCCGCTTTCGCTGCCCGGCGTTCTCACCGCGGCACTTCTCGTTTTCGTGCTGGCGATTTCCTCCTTCGTCACGCCGCGCCTGATGGGCGGCGGCCGCGTCTTCGTCATCGGCACGGAGGTTTATAACGAAGCGACGGTGACGCTGAACTGGCCGCTGGCGGCTGCACTTTCGGTGCTGCTGCTCGTGCTGTTCGGCAGCGTGATCGTAATTTATCAGCGCGCCATGCGCGCGCTTGAGACGTGAGGCCGGCCATGGACGCAAAATTCGGACGTCTTGCCCACGCGCTTCTGCTGACACTGCTTTACCTGTTTCTTCTGGCGCCGATCATCGTCGTCCTGATTATTTCCTTCGATACGCGGCAATATCTGGCTTTTCCGCCGGAAAGCCTGTCCTTCGGCTCCTATGCCAAGGTTTTCGCCAATGCCAAATTCATCGGCGCCTTCTGGCGCAGCCTCGGTATCGGTCTTCTTGTCGGTTTCGTCTCGATCTTCGCGGGGCTGCTTCTGTCGCTGGCGCTCTCACGGCACGAATTTCGCGGCAAAGGGGCGATCAATTTCCTCATCCTCGCACCCTTCCTCGTGCCGCATATCGTGCTCGCCGTCGGCGTGATGCTGGTGCTCGGGCCGCTTGGCCTGCTGGATAGCTATACCGGCATTTTCCTCGCGCATCTTGGCATCACCACGCCCTATACGGTGCGCACCATCACCATGAGCCTGATGGCGGTGGATCGGCGTGTCGAGGAGGCGGCGCGCGTTCATGGCGCATCGCCCGCCATGGTGCTGTGGCGCATCACCCTGCCGCTGGTCCGACCCGGCCTCATCGCCGGTGCGGTCATCGCCTTCCTGATTTCTTTCGATGAGGCGACGATCTCGCTCTTCATCGTCTCGGTCAAATCCTCGACGCTACCGACGGAAATCTATCATTATCTGGAATATTCCACCGATCCGCAGATTGCTGCTCTCTCCGTTATCCTCATCCTGATTTCGGTCATCGTCGTGGTGGCGGTGGAGCGGTTGATCGGGCTGCGCAAGGTGCTGTGACATGACGATGGTGAAAGTGGCAGCCGGTACATTGCAGGGCAGTCTGGAAAACGGAATTCACGCCTTTCTCGGTGTGCCCTATGCCGCGCCCGTCACGCCCGAACGCCGCTTTGAAGCGCCCCAGCCCGTGTCGCCATGGCAGGGCGCGCGGGACGCCACCCGGTTCGGCCCCGTCTGCCCGCAAATTCCCACTTACGGCCCGGTGGGCACTGCCGCGACCTCGAAACTGGCCTTCGGCGAGGACTTCCTCACCGTCAATATTCGCACGCCCGATCCGGCGGGCAGGGCGCCCGTGCTGTTCTGGATCCATGGCGGCGGTTACGCGGTCGGTTCCGCCAATGAACCGGTGCTGCAGAGCGGCGCCTTCGCGGCAAGCGGCATCGTTGAGGTCACGGTCAATTATCGCCTTGGCGCGCTCGGTTTCCTCCATCTTGAAGGCAGGCCCGACAATCGCGGTCTGCTCGATCTTGTCGCCGCACTCAAATGGGTGCGTGACAATATTGCCGCCTTCGGTGGCGACCCGGACCGGGTGACGCTGGCCGGGCGCTCGGCGGGCGGCTTTGCCGTTGCGGCGCTGATGGCCATGCCGGGCGCGCAGGGGCTTTTCCACCGGGCCATGCCGCAGAGCGGCGCAAGCACGGGCATCGCCTCGATGGAGGATGCCGCCAAACTGACGCGCCGGTTTCTGGAGGCTGCAAATGCCGATGAGGCTTCGCTTGCAGCCCTGCCCATTCACCGGCTGCTCGAAATTCAGCGCGATCTCTGCAACCAGTCCTATGAGCAGCATGATTTCGTCCGCGACGGCGCAGCCTCGATGCTCGGCGTGCCCTTCGTCCCGGTTGTCGATGGGGTAAGCCTGCCGGAACATCCGGAAACTGCCGCACGCGAAGCCCGCATCGCCGCCGTGCCGATGATGATCGGCTGCACGACGGGAGAATATGTGACCCATGCGACGGCGCAGCCGAAAATGGATTTCGCGCTTTGTGCGGAATTGCTGCATGAGCGGGTTTTGCCGCGTGGCCTCACCGGCTCCCTTATTGTCGAGCGTTATCGAAGGGCTCTGCCAGGCCACAGCCCACGCGGCATCTGGCGCGCGGTTGCCGGCGATCTCGTCTTCCAGCTTCCGGCGATCCGTTTCGCCGGGCTGCATGCCCGTTTCAATCCGGTCTATAAATATCTCTACGGCCCGCTGGAGGCCGATGAGCTGGGCGCGCCGCACGGGGCGGAGGTCGGCTCGGTCTGGTATCGCGATGGTTCGAATGGCCGCGAACTGCCCGAGCGCCAGCGGGTGGCGGATGCGGGCTTCGCAGGAGCGATCCACGATCTGTGGGCCTCTTTCATAAAGGACGAACGGCCCCGTGCCCCGAATGGTGAGTGGCCGCTATATCGTGCCGAAAAACCAATGGTTCTGCGGGCGGGCCCGGCCGGGTTTGGCGTTACTCCCGATCCTTTCGACGGGCGCGAGGCGCTCTGGCTGCCGGCTGGCCATGAGGATCGCGGGCCGGTATAGCGCTTGGTGACGATGAGGCAGAAACACAGGTCTTGAATACAGGTCTTGGGGCGGAGTGGAAAATGGCGTCTGACTATCTCGATACGCGGCAGCTCGAGGCTTTCGTGGCCGTGGTGTCGATCGGCAGCATCACCGGCGCGGCCAAGGCGCTGGGCAAGTCTCAACCCGTCGTGACGCGCCTCATTCAGGACCTTGAGGGTGAAATCGGCTTCGCGCTGCTGCACCGCAACGGTCCCCGCATCACGCCCACCGAAAAGGGCGTCGCCTTTTTCGCGCAGGCGGAACTGTTCCTCGGCGGTCTCAGAACGATCGGCGAAAGCGCAAGGCGCATTCACGCGGCGCGCCGCACGGCCATCGAGGTCGCTTCCATTCCGGCGATTGCCGCAAGCCTCCTGCCACGGGCGCTCGCCGCCCTGCCGGCCGACCGGTTTCCCGATCACGTGCATCTCCAGAGCATTTCTTCGGAAAATGTCGTGCAGGCGGTGATGGCGGGCACGGCGGATCTCGGCGCCGTCAGCCTGCCGCTCGACAATCCTGGTGTCGACATTCACTGGCTGGGGGAGGTGCCGTGCGTGGCCGTGGTGGCGGAAGATCATCCGCTCGCCGGGAAAACGGTCATCTCCGCCGAAGACCTTGCCGGAAACCGGCTCATCGCTTCGGCAAACCCCTTTCGCCTGCGCATGCGGATCAACGATGTGCTTTCCAGCCTCGGCGTCGACCTTTCCTCCGTGATCGACAGCAATGCGACCTATGTTTCGCTTTCGCTGGCGCGCATGGGTCTCGGTGTCGCAATCGTCGAATCGATTACCCTCTGGGGCCTGCCGGTGGAGGGTGTTCGCGTCATACCGCTCTCGTTCCACATCCCGTTCCAGTGGGGCCTCGTGACGGCGGCCGGCCGGCCGGTTATCTTCGAGGTGGAGCAGCTCGTGGCCACGGCAAGACGGCTGGTGGTGGATATTCCCCAAGCAATTATTTACGATAAAATATCGCAAATTCAGAATTTTGATTGAATTTCCTGATGTAATTTGTGCGTTCCGCAAGCCGCAAGCCGCAAGCCGCAAGCCGCAAGCCGAAAGCCGCCAGTAGTATAATGTTCCCAAATCCGGCCGGACTCGGCCCGGCCCAATCCGATCCCGTGCGGCGGACTATATCCGAGACTGCAGCGGACGCGCTTTGCGCGGTCGCCGGAGCACTTTTGAGTAAAAAGCGAAATCGCTTTCACGTCCGGACAATGCGTTAAAACAGAAGGCCAGGGCACTCCTCCGCGAACCCCCGTTCACGCGAAATCTTCTAGACCGCCAGCAGTTTCTCGTTGCCGATGCGGGTGGTTTCGACGGCGCCCTCGGTTTCGATCCGTTTTCCCGTGGCCGGATCGAAGAAATGAAGGTGGGCGGCGGGGAGATCGAGGTGGATGCGCTGGCCGGGTTTTACCGAGAGGTCCTCACCGATGGCGGCGGAGAAGGTCTCGCCGGCGATATCGGCATGGACGATGCGGCCCGAGCCCAGTTCTTCGACGAAATCCACGACTGCCGGCACGCCGGCGCCATCCGTGCTGACCACACACTGTTCCGGGCGAATGCCGACGGTCACGTCGCGGCCGCGCAGTTCCAGCGCGGTTTCGGGGAAGAGCTTTACGGGCGTGCCATGCAGCATCACGGCGGGGGATTCCACCTCCACCCTCGTGCTGAACAGGTTCATGGCAGGTGAGCCGATGAAAGAGGCAACGAAGGTGCTGGCCGGGCGGTGATAGATATCCAGCGGATGGCCGACCTGCTCGACATTACCCTTGTTCATCACCACCAGCCGGTCGGCCAGCGTCATGGCCTCCACCTGATCGTGGGTGACGAAGATGGAAGTGGCGGAGAGGCGCTGGTGCAGCTTGCGGATTTCCGCGCGCATGGTCACGCGCAGCTTGGCGTCGAGGTTGGAGAGCGGCTCGTCGAAGAGAAACACCGCAGGTTCGCGGATGATGGCGCGGGCCATGGCGACGCGCTGGCGCTGGCCGCCGGAAAGGGCCGCGGGCTTGCGCTCCAGATAATCGGAAAGGCCGACGATCTTTGCGGTCTCCTCGATGCGGCGCTGGCGTTCGGCCTTGGGAACGCCGGCGACCTTCAGCGCATAGCCGATATTGCCGGCCACCGACATATGCGGATAAAGCGCGTAGTTCTGAAACACCATGGCGCAGCCGCGTTCGCGCGGCTCCAGCGTGTTGACCACCCGCCCGCCAATGGCGATCTCGCCGGAGGTGATGTCCTCCAGACCGGCGATCATGCGCAGAAGCGTGGATTTGCCGCAGCCCGACGGGCCGAGGATGACGACGAATTCGCCGGAGTCGAAGGTGAGGTCCACGCCGTGCAGGGTGGGCGTCTTGCCATAGGATTTGCGGACCTGGCGGATATCGATCTGAGCCATGATGGGAAACCTTGTTGTTGAAAGCCGCGCTGTTACTTGTCGGACGAGACGAGGCCGCGGACGAACCAGCGTTGCAGGAAGGCCACGACGAGAAGCGGCGGCAGGATGATGATGAGGGAACCGGCCAGCGTGACGTTCCAGTCCGGCGTGCCGTCATCGGCGGGCAGAAGCGCGCGCAGCGACATCATTACCGTCTTGTAGGACGGATCGGTGACCATAAGGAGCGGCCACAGATACTGGTTCCAGGCGTAAACGAACATGATGGTGGTGAGCGCCAGCATGTTGGTGCGTGACAGCGGCAGCAGCATGTCCACGAAGAAACGCGCGGCACCCGAGCCGTCCATGCGCGCGGCCTCCGCCAGCTCGTCCGGGATCGTCATGAAGAACTGCCGGTAGAGAAAGGTGCCGGTGGCGGTGGCGATCAGCGGCAGGGTGAGGCCGGCATAGGAGTTCAGCAGGTTCCATTCCAAGGTGACCTCAATGCCGAACAGGCCGAGGATGGAGCGGAACGGCTGGAAAAGATCGGCGGCGACGGAATAGGTCGGCACCACGCGCACTTCGAGCGGCAGCATCAGGGTGATGAACACCGTCCAGAAGAACAGGTGCCTGAGCGGCGAGCGGAAGAATACGATGGCGAAGGCGGTGAAGGCCGAAAGGGCCACCTTGCCGACGGTCACCAGCGTCGCCATGATCATGCTGTTGAGGAGGGCGTTGCCGAGATTGGCGCGTTGCCAGGCCGCTTGCGCATTGGTGAAGAATTCGCCCTGCGGCATGAAGTTGAAAGGGACGCTGTTGACCTGCTGGACCGACTGGCTGGCGCCGGAAATGACGACGATGAAGGGGCCGATGAGCAGGAAGAAGCCGGCCACCATGATCGCATAGGTCAGGGCGTCGGCATAGGGTGTGCGCTGGATCATCGCCGCCTCACTTGTAATGGACTTGCCGCTCGACGAAGCGGAACTGGATGAAGGTGAAGACCATGATGAGGCCGATGAGGACGAGGCTCTGCGCCGAGGCGCCGGAATAGTTCAGCCCCTCGAAGGCCTCGCTGACGATGCGGTACACCATCACTTCGGTGGCGTGGTTGGGGCCGCCCTCGGTGGTGGAGGCGACGATGCCGAACGTATCGGCGCCGACGAAACCCTCGGTCATCATGATGACGGTGAGGAAGAACAGGGTCGGGGCCAGCAGCGGCACCTGAATGTCGATGGCGCGGCGAATGGGCCCGGAACCGTCCATGGCGGCGGCCTCCGTCAGCGAACGCGGCACGGATTGCAGGCCGGCGAACAGGAAGATGAAGGTGTAACCCGCCCATTTCCAGATGAAGATGACGATGACGAGGGTGAGCGCGTGCTCGCCGTATTTGGCCGGGTTCCAGATATCGGGCCACCAGGAATTCAGCGATGCGGCGATGCCGCGTTCCGGCGACAGGATGAAGCGGAAGGCCATGCCGGCGGCGGGACCGGCAATCGCATAGGGCAGGATATAAAGCACCCGGAAAAAGCCGGAGCCGGGAAGCTGGCGATCGACCGCAAGGGCGAGCACAAGGCCGATGAGGATCGCGAAAAACGGACCGGCGACCGCAAAGATCAGGCTGGTGAGGATCGACTGCCAATAGAGCGGATCGCCGAAGGTTTCGATGAAATTGGCTAAACCGACGAATTCCGCCTGGCCGCCGAAGGGCGGCTCCAGGGTGAATGCCCAGTTCAGCACCGCCGCGACCGGCCAATAGAAGAACAGAAGGATAAGCAGAAACTGCGGCAGGGCGAAGAGCACAGGCAGCCATGTGCTTTTGAAGACGGTACGCTTTTCCATTGGAGTCCGGCAGGGTTCGAGATTTCGGCGGGCCTGCCCGAACGACTGTCCGGACAGGCCTTTGACGGCGATGAAAGAACGCTTAGTTCAGCTTGGCGCCTTCATAGGTCTTTTCGAAGCGGCGAAGGCCGGTGTTGGCGCGCTCGACGGCCTTGTCGAGTTCGGCCTGGACATCGGCGTTCTGCATGAAGATGGCTTCGAGCGAGGTCGAGAGTTCCTTGCGGATCTGCGTGAAGTTGCCGAGGCGGATGCCGCGGGTATATTCGGAAGGCGGCGTAAACGTCAGGCTTTCGATGGCCTTTTCGCGGCCCTTATAGGGGGCCTTGTCGTAAAAACCGTTGGCCTTCATGGCGTCGAAGCCGGTCTTGGTAACCGGGATGTAGCCGGTGACTGTCGACCACCACTCAACCATGTCAGGCTGGGCGATGAAGTTCAGGAATGCGGCAGCACCCTTGTATTCGGCGTCCGGACGACCGGCCATGACCCACAGCGAAGCGCCGCCGACCAGCGAGTTGTGACGCTCCGTGCCCTTCCAGATCGGGAGCATGGCGACGTCCCACTTGACGCCTTCCGGCATGGACTTGCCGACGGTGCCGTGGCTGGCGATCGAGGACATGAACATCTGGCAGGTCTGCGAGGTGAAGGCGGGCAGGATGTCCATGCCGAGCTGCTTGGTCTTGACGACGAACAGCTTCTCGTCCTGCATCTTCTTGAAGAACTTGACCTGATCGACGAACTTGGTCTTGTTGATCGTCAGTTCCGCGTCCAGACCCTGATAGCCGTTGGCCTTGGTGGCGATGGGCTGGTTGTGGATGGCGGAGAACTGCTCCATCAGCATCCAGGTGTCGAAGTTGAAGGCGAGCGGGCATTCGAAACCGGCGGCCTTCAGCTTCTTGGAAGCGTCTTCAACCTGTTCCCAGGTGTCGGGCTTGAAGGTGATGCCGGCTTTTTCGAAAGCGTCGACATTGTAATAGAAGACAGCGGTGGAGGAGTTGTAGGGGAACGAGTTCAGCTCACCGGCGGCCGTGGCGTAATAATTGGCGATGCCGGGGAAATAATTGTTCCAGTCGATCTTGTAGCCATTGTCGGCCATCAGCTTCTTGGCGGGAACGAAAGCCTTGGACAGCATCATGTCCAGCGTGCCGGCGTCATAAATCTGGGTGATGGCGGGCTGCTTCTTGGCGCGATAGGCGGCAATGGTGTTCTGCAGGGTGGATTCGTAATCGTTCTGCGAGGTGCATACGATCTCGAATTCGGCCTGGGAGTCGTTGAACTTCTTGCAGGTTTCCTGGACGCGGTCGCCGAGATCGCCGGAAAGGCCGTACCAGAATTCGAACTTGGTCTTTTCTGCCTGGGCGGCGGTGGCGCCGAAGGCGGCGGCGATGGCGACGCCGGCCACGAAGGAAGTCAGAGCGGAAGATTTCATGAGTTGAGCCCCGTTGATGGAATGATGGCCTGCTCGGCAAGGACCTCATGTCCCCGGCACGTAGCCACGGGCTCTGCTAACAGCCGTCTTTGACGGATGGCTTACAGTTTGTTGAACGTTTTATGATGACTGGCCGCGCAGCCGATTCTGCGCGGCGAAAAAAGTGCGACAAATACGGAAAACCGGCATTTAAGCTTATTTATCAGTATCTTCCTGTTTTTGGCTCGCCTCGCTACTTGTTGCTGAACAGCTTCCTCCAGTCAACCGCGACGTGCAGCCTCGATGGCGGCGACGTCGATTTTCTTCATATCCATCATCGCGTCGAAGGCGCGCTTGGCCTCCGCGCCGCCTGCGGCCATGGCGTCCATCAGCACGCGCGGCGTGATCTGCCAGGAAACGCCCCATTTGTCCTTGCACCAGCCGCAGGCACTTTCCTCGCCGCCGTTGCCGACGATGGCGTTCCAGTAACGGTCGGTTTCTTCCTGATCTTCGGTCGATATCTGGAACGAGAAAGCCTCGCTCTGCTTGAAGACCGGCCCGCCATTGAGGCCGATGCAGGAAACGCCTGCCACGGTGAACTGCACCGTCAGCACATCTCCCTTCTTGCCGGAGGGATAGTCGCTCGGCGCATGGTGAACGCCGGTTACCGCGCTATCCGGAAAGGTTTCGGCATAAAATCTGGCCGCGGCCTCGGCATCCTTGTCGTACCAGATACAGATCGTGTTCTTTTCCATTTGTGTGTTCCTCCCAAATTGAAATCGTCGTGGTGCCGGCGCGGAAATTCGCCGGTCATTGCCGGTTCCCCATTCGGTATAGAATGCGACCATGCGCCGAACGTTCCCAAAAAAAGGCGGCGAGAGAAAACCGGCAGGCAACACACTGCCACGGTATCTGCAACTTCAGATGACGAACATCAACTTTATCCTTAAATATTATTTAACAATGTAACCATAATATTCACGAATGATTTTGAATAGAAATCATCCCTTTTCATCGGAGAAACGCGCGTGAGTATTCTTGATCGTGGTGCCAATGCTTTTGCGGTTCTCGCCGCGCTTTCCAAATCCCAGGCCATCATTGAATTCGATCTTTCGGGAAAAATTCTCAACGCCAACGAGAATTTCTGTCGGGCGCTCGGTTATGAGCTTTCGGAAATCGTCGGCAGGCACCACAGCATGTTCGTGGAACCTGCGGTCGTGTCCTCGCAGGATTACAAGGCCTTCTGGTCCAAGCTTTCGGCCGGCCAGTTCGATCAGCGGCAATATAAGCGTATCGGCAAGGGCGGCCGGGAAGTCTGGATCGAGGCGTCCTACAATCCGGTGTTTCGTCGCGGCAAGCCGGTGAAAGTGGTCAAGATCGCCACCGATATTACCGACCGCAAGCTGAAGGCGGCGGAAGATGCGGGTAAGATCGATGCCCTGTCACGGGCGCAGGCGATTATCGAATTCTCCCCGAACGGCGACGTTTTGACCGCAAACGAGAATTTTCTGGCCGCGCTCGGTTATTCGCTGGCGGAAGTGCAGGGCAGGCACCATTCCATGTTCTGCGAACCGGCCTATACGCAGTCGCCGCAATATAAGCAGTTCTGGGAAAGGCTGGCCGGCGGCGATCTCGTGGCGGACGAGTTCATGCGGCTTGGCAAGGGCGGCCGCAAGGTCTTCATTCAGGCGTCCTATAACCCGATCTTCGATCTCAACGGCAAGGTGTTCAAGGTCGTCAAATTCGCGACCGACGTGACCGGCCGCGTCGAAAACGTCGAAAAGCTGGCGCAGTGCCTCACCGATCTGGCCGAGGGCGATCTTGCCCAGAGCATCGACAAACCCTTCATCCCTTCGCTTGAAAGATTGCGCACGGATTTCAACGCGGCTTCGGAAAAGCTGAAAAGGGCCATGACGCTGGTGTCTGAAAATGCCGGCGCCATTTCGTCCGGTTCCAACGAGATCAGGTCCGCTGCCGACGATCTCGCCAGACGCACGGAGCAGCAGGCCGCCTCCATCGAGGAGACGGCAGCCGCGCTCGAAGAAATCACCACCGCCGTCAACGATTCGAGCCGCCGTGCCGAAGAGGCCGGCAAGATCGTCGCCCGTGCCCGTGACCATGCGGAACATTCGGGCCAGGTGGTGCGCGATGCGATCGGCGCCATGGACCAGATCGAAAAATCATCGCGCGAGATTTCCAACATTATCGGCGTGATCGACGAAATCGCCTTCCAGACCAATCTTCTGGCATTGAATGCAGGCGTGGAAGCCGCCCGCGCGGGTGAAGCGGGCAAGGGTTTTGCCGTGGTTGCGCAGGAGGTTCGCGAACTCGCGCAGCGTTCCGCAACGGCCGCCAAGGAAATCAAGAGCCTGATCAATGCTTCCGGCGCGCAGGTGGAAAACGGCGTCGGCCTCGTCACCAGGGCGGGTTCGGCCCTGCAGGAAATCGCCGAGCAGGTGCGGGATATCAACACCAATGTCGTGGCGATTGTCGATGCCGCACGCGAACAGTCCACGGCGCTTGCGGAAATCAATCAGGCGGTCAACACCGTCGATCAGGGCACCCAGCAGAACGCCGCCATGGTCGAGGAGCAGACCGCCGCAAGCCACAGCCTTGCGCGGGAAGCGGCGGCCCTGTTCGAACTTCTCGGGCAATTCCGGTTCGAGGACGCTCCGCGCTCCTCCGCCTCCGCGCGTAGCGGATTCGAGCAGCAATCCGCGCCGGTGAGCTCGCATCGCAGCGCATCCCGCCCGCTTGCGGCGCGCGGTTCCGCTGCGGTTGCCGTCAAGCATGAGGAGTGGCAGGACTTCTAGAGTGAGACCTCAGTTGCTTTGAAGCCGGTGGTGAGCCCACATTCTCTCATCATCGGCACTGTGCCACTGTCGTCCGGTTTAAATTCCGGACGGTCCGCAGCACCCTTTAAAGTCAGCTGCGGAGTATCAACATTCTCTCGGCGTCATCCTCGGCCTTGTGCCGAGGATCTAATCACGTTTAATAAAATCAATACGTTGCAGATCCTCGGGACAGGCCCGAGGATGACGTCGGCGTGATTGGCTCGACTTGCCTTCCCATCCGATCACGCCAGTCCATTCGATGTTCGATACGTGATGACAAGCCGGAAAGCTGGGCATATCTTCCGGATTGGCCGATAATCGGCACATCGCTTCTGGAATTTTCGGGGACTTTCGCTTGGCAGGGATATCGACAAGCCGCATGGCTCTTGCCCTGTGTCTGCTGACCGCAGCCTTCGGCGCGGCGCGAGCCGAACAGCCCGCCGGGGAAAAAGCCTCCTGCGCCTATACACATGATGTCGCGCCGGACCTGTGCATCAATGCCGGCAGTTACAATAACGATCTTTGCCATGCCATTGAGGTGCTCGCCGCCCGCCATGCCGTTCCGCCGGATTATTTCGCCCGGCTGATCTGGCGGGAAAGCCTGTTCCGGCCGAATGCGGTCAGTCCGAAGGGGGCGGAGGGCATTGCCCAGTTCATGCCGGGAACGGCGCGGTTGCGCGGTCTCGAAGACAGTTTCAACATCATCGCCGCGCTTGAGGCGTCTTCCCGATATCTCTCCGAATTGAACGTGCAGTTCGGCAATTTCGGCCTTGCCGCCGCAGCTTACAATGCGGGGGAGGCGGGCTTGCGGAACTTCATCGCCAACGGTCGCCTGCCCACCGAAACCCGCGATTATGTGTTCGCGATCACCGGTTATCCGGTGGAGACATGGAAGGACAATCCGCCGGAAAAGGCGGCTCCGGCGCTGGATGACAACCGTTCCTTTCTCGATGCCTGCGTGCGTCTCGCCGACACCCGCACCATGAACGATCCCGTTCTCATTGCCTCGGCCGACTGGGCACCCTGGGGCGTGCAGCTTGCGGCGCATTATAATCCGGCCGTGGCGAACCGGCTTTTCACCCGGGCGATCCTGCAGCTTTCGGAACCGCTAAATGCCGAGCGGGCTTTGATCGTGCGGCAGCGGGGCGGGAATTTCGGTTCGCGGCCGCGTTTTGCCGCCCGCATCGGCCGGGAAACCAGAGCCGAAGCCAATGCGCTTTGTGGCGATATCCGGCGGGCGGGCGTTCCCTGCACCGTGTTCCGCAACAGGTAAAAGCGGCGCGCGCCGGACCGGTAAATCGGCTTCCCGCGACAGGGCTGATCATAAGAAGTTGATCGGCTTTGCGGCCGTTCCATCTTTCCGTGCAAAATGATCGTGCCTAGATTTGCCCCCGGACGCTGGCCGACAACCGGGGCCGGTGACGTTTTTTAGGGAATGATCTGGAAATGAGATGGCTTGAAAGAGGATGTCTGGCGGCCGTGCTGGTCGTCGTTGCGGCGTGCACCAGCGCCGGCGAGACGGAGATTTCCCGCACTGTCGCAGGTTTCGTGGGGCAACCGCGCGAGGCCGCAATCGCCCGGCTTGGCCGCCCGAACAAGGTCATCATCGAAAACGGTGAAACCGAATCCTACTGGCTGAAAGTCGATAGGGAGACCTATGCCGGCCTCAGCAACAGGCGCGAAGTCAAGACCGTCGACGGGCAGGCGCAGGTCTCGGAAACCGAGGGCATGAAGATCAAGGAACATCGCCGCGACTGCATCATCAAGATAACCGCGGATGCCGCCTCCATCGTCAGGACGAGCGAGATCATCGGCAATCCGGCCAATTGCGAAAACCTTCTCGACAGGCAGGCTTCCTGAGGAACCGCTGTCGCGGTCGCTCCGGTTGCCGAAGCCTCAAAGCTCCATCTTGATGGTCAACATATATTCGGTGCCCTTCGCCCGGTCACGCGTGCGGGAGACTTCAAGCGTGACTTTGTCCAGCTTGTGCCCAAGGGTTTCCTTGATGGTTCCTCCCGGCGTATCTTCGCGCCGGAACGAGGTGTCGCCGTAACCGACGCCGATTTTGCGGGTAATGGCGCTCTCCGTGTAGGTTCTTCCGAACATGGCGGAAGCCTGGCCGCTGCGCACCGTCGTTTCGAAGCCGCGGGATTCGATGTCGCGATAGGCCGAGGCGGCAATCGAATTGTCCGAACTGCTATAGCTGCCGCCGGCGCTTATTCTGGCGAGCCGATGGCCGTCATGTTCCAGGGAAAAATTGCCGTCGGCCGAAGGTCCGAAACGCCCGCCGTTCATGGCGTCCTTATAGGTGAAGCGGAAGCGGCCGCTGCGTGCGTCCACCTGATAATTATAGGAGGCGTCGCCGCTGCGGATCTGGATGCCCGGCGCCGGCTCGCTGCCGAGAATCGGCGACACCTTGTCCGCGAACTGGAACAGGGGTTTGGTGACCTCTTCGAATTCCGACTTTGACAATGCCAGCGGCTTGCCATCCGGGTCGAACTTCCCGACCGCGAGGCACGGGCGCTGGTTGATGATGCTCTTCAGGGCAAAGACCGTGCAATTGTCGCTTGTCGTACCGGCAATCGCGGCGTGGACGGAATTGCGCAGGGTGTAACTGCCGCAGCAGGAGAAGGCCTCGTTGTCGAGGCTCGCATCGCGCGTATAGCCGGTAAAGACAATGCCGCTCGCCCCGTTGGTAAGGCCTGCATTGGCGAAATGCGGCCCGCTTTGCAGCGGAAACAGCTTCAGCCGGCTCTGGTCAGCGAGCGTTTTCGGGTTGGAAGGCGATGGAAGCGGCATTCTTCTTCTCTCCTGAAACACGGGAACGGTGCGCTTTTTTTACCATCGTAAATTGAAGCCGCAACCCTTAACTGTACCCCGTGAGATATGCCGTTTCTGTGGATGAGAGCGACCGCTGTTGTTACTGTGAGCCTGTGCGCATATGTTGGAATACTCAATCTTGATTTCCGGGCAAGGCGGACAGGCGCATAATGACCTCCCAGTTGGATTTTTTCGCACCCGCGGCAGCGCGGCTTCCGCAGGCTGAAAGAGGGCGAAAAGCCGGTGGTCGCGAAACGGCCCAAAAGACCGGTACGGACGATGAGGCCCTTGCCGCATATCTTGAATCCACCGGTAATTATCGTGTCCTGCGCCGGCTGCAGCCGCGCGCGGTCGTCGATCGGCCAAGGCCGGAGTTTGCCCGTCAGGGTGTGATCCTCGATACGGAAACGACGGGTCTCGACCATCGCACCGACGAGATCATCGAAATCGGCGTCATCGCCTTCACATTCGACGATAACGGCACAATCGGCGATGTCACTGGCATCTATGGCGGGTTGCGGCAGCCGGGTATCGCCATTCCCGAAGAAATCACGCGCCTGACCGGTATTACCGACGAGATGGTCGCGGGACAGTCGATAGACATGGACCGGCTGACCTCCCTCATTGCCCATGCCGATCTGATCATCGCCCACAATGCCGGTTTCGACCGCCCCTTTTGCGAGGCCTTCTCGCCGATCTTCAGGGACAAGGCATGGGCCTGCTCCGTTTCGGAAATAGACTGGCGCTTGCGTGGTTTCGAGGGCAACAAGCTCGGTTATCTGATCGGCCAATCCGGCTATTTCCACGATGGCCATCGCGCCGTGGACGATTGTTTCGCCCTGCTGGAAGTGCTGGAGCAGACGCGCCCCGGCCAGAGCAGCACGCCCTTTGCCGAACTCCATGAGGCGAGCCGGCGCTCAAGGGTGCGCCTCTACGCGGAAAACAGCCCGTTCGACATGAAGGATCATCTGAAAAAGCGGGGCTATCGCTGGTCGGACGGTTCCGATGGCCGGCCGAAATCCTGGTGGGTGGAACTGCCGGAGGAAAAGCTCGAAGAGGAACTTCATTTCCTGCGGACCGAAATTTACCGCTGGGATGCCGATCCCACCGTCAAATATCTCACCGCTTTCGACCGGTTCAAGGCCGGGTGAAGCGCGGGATATTTCGGGTTCGCAGATTGCATACAATTTCTGCAATGAATCGAAAACAATCGATGTAAAATTGGGCAGGTCCGCGCAAGGCTTTCCGAAGCGCAGAAAAATATCGTTTTACATCAATGGCTAAGCCGATTGGCACGGCTCCTGCATGACAAAGACGTCGCAGGAGAGTGTTTATGAGCAAAGCCGCAGCAATCGACATCGCGTCCGTATCCAAGATTTACGGCAACACCACCGCCGTGCATGCGATAAGCCTCAAGATTCCGGCCGGGAGTTATTGCTGCCTGCTCGGCCCGTCGGGCTGCGGCAAGACCTCGACATTGCGGATGATTGCCGGCCACGAAAGCATCTCCAGCGGCGATGTCCGGCTCGGCAATACAGTCGTCACCGATCTGCCGCCCGCCCGGCGCGGCACGGCGATGATGTTCCAGTCCTATGCGCTGTTTCCGCACCTCGATCTCGTCGACAATGTCGCCTTCAGCCTCAAGATGAAGGGCGTGGACAAGGAAACCCGCCGGGCGAAGGCGCTCGAGATGCTGCGGCTGATGCAGCTCGAACCCTATGCCAGCCGCCGTCCGGCCCAGCTTTCCGGCGGCCAGCAACAGCGCGTGGCGCTGGCGCGTGCGCTGATTACCGATCCCGAGGCGCTGCTGCTGGACGAGCCGCTTTCGGCGCTCGATCCGTTTCTCAAGATCCGCATGCGCGCCGAGCTGAAGAAGCTGCAGACCTCGCTCGGCATTACCTTCGTTCACGTCACCCACAGCCAGGAAGAGGCCATGGCGCTGGCCGATATCATCGTCGTCATGAATGACGGCCGCATCGAACAGGCGGCCACCCCGCGCGAGGTGTTCGAGCATCCCGCCACCGCCTTCGTTGCCCGCTTCATGGGCGACCACAATGTCATTTCCGGGCGTTACCGGGAAAAAACGGGCGATCTCGTCACGCTCGAAGTGGCGGGCGGCGGCACTTTCACGGCAAGCGGCGTCGCCCCGGATGACGGCGCGGTCGATATCGCCGTGCGCACCGACCGGGTGCGCGTCGGTGAAGCAGACCAGCCGGGCCTCGGTTTCACCGGCATCGTCTCGAATGTCGAATATCGCGGCGCAAGCGTGAAGATCGCCGTAACCGGCGCGGGCATCGAGGATTTCAACGTCATCCTCAGCGATGCCGCCTTCTTCGAAAACCCGGTCAGGACCGGCGACGCCATACCGCTTTCATGGAATGCGGCCGATGCCATCGTGCTCGGCCGGGTAGAGAAGTGACCCCAAAAATAACCAGAGGAGAACTTTGAAATGACCGATACCACCAACAGCAAAAAGGGCCTGTCCCGCCGCGGCCTCCTGAAGGCGGGAGCAGCCGCCACGGGTGCGGCAATCGGCTCCGGCCTCATCACCGGCTTCCCGACCATCTGGGCGCAGAACCCGATCACTATCCGCCAGTTCGGCACGGGTGTGTCGAACCTCAACGCCATTGCCGAAAAGTGCAAGGCCGATCTCGGCATCACGCTCGAAATGACGGCGACGGATTCCGACGCCGCCGCCCAGCGCGCCGTCACCCAGCCGAATTCCTACGATATTGCCGATATCGAATACTGGATCCTGAAGAAGGTCTATCCGGCCGGCGTCATCCAGCCGATGGAAATCAAGAAGCTGAAATATTACGACAAGATCGTGCCGCTGTTCAAAAACGGCAAGCTGAAGCCGGACAGCGTCGTGGCGCAGGGCACGGCCCCGCACACGGTCGGTTTCGTCGAAAAGCCTGGCGACAAGACATTTGCGAAGGGCGAGACCGATTATTTCACCATGGTCCCGACCATCTACAATGCCGATACGCTCGGCATCCGCCCCGATCTCGTCGGCCGCGATATCTCCAGCTGGGCCGATATCATGGACCCGAAGTTCAAGGGCAAGACCTCCATTCTCAACATTCCCTCCATCGGCATCATGGATGCGGCGATGATCATGGAAGCCATGGGCAACATCAAATATGCCGACAAGGGCAACATGACCAAGGAGGAGATCGACAAGACCATCGACTTCCTCATCAAGGCCAAGAAGGACGGCCAGTTCCGCGCCTTCTGGAAGAGCTTCGACGAAAGCGTCAACCTCATGGCCTCGGGCGAAGTCATCATCCAGTCCATGTGGTCGCCCGCCGTCGCCGCGGTCCGTTCCAAGGGCATCGCCTGCAAATACCAGCCGCTGAAGGAAGGTTATCGCTCCTGGGGCGGCGGTCTTGGCCTTGCCAAGCACCTCTCGGGCGCGAAACTCGATGCGGCCTATGAATATATCAACTGGTACACCTCGGGCTGGGTCGGCGCTTACCTCAACCGTCAGGGTTATTATTCCGCCGCCATGGAAACGGCCAAGGAGCACATGAGCGCCGACGAGTGGGGCTACTGGGTCGAAGGCAAGCCGGCGCAGGGCGATATCATCGCGCCCGACGGCAAGGTCATGGAAAAGGCCGGCGCGGTGCGCGATGGCGGCTCCTTCGAGGAACGCATGGGCAAGGTCGCGTGCTGGAACTCCGTCATGGATGAAGACCGCTACATGGTCCGCCGCTGGAACGAATTCATCGCGGCTTAGTACCCGAAACGGTTAAGATCGGTGGCGTTGGCTGCCGGTCTTGACAGCAACAGAGCCTCTAAACTCTCCGTCATCCTCGGGCTTGTCCCGAGGATCTAACGACCCACCAC
This sequence comes from Agrobacterium leguminum, assembly GCF_015704895.1. Taxonomy (GTDB): domain Bacteria; phylum Pseudomonadota; class Alphaproteobacteria; order Rhizobiales; family Rhizobiaceae; genus Agrobacterium; species Agrobacterium leguminum. The sequence goes on from NZ_JADQWB010000015.1 coordinate 110,901, forward strand.
ATCAAACGTGGTTGGATCCTCGGGACAAGCCCGAGGATGACGTCGCGTTTGAAGAGAGCTTTGCCTGACACATTGCCCGGTGCGAAAGCTGCCGGTGCTTCAGCAAATCCAGCGAAAGGCTTCATGATGGTGACGGTCAGACTCATCGGCGTCAGCGACAAAAAGGACAGGCCGCCCCGCAGCTTCGCGCTGCCGCAAAAGCTCGTCTCCTATGTTCAGGCCGCACCGCTTTTGCTGATCCTCGGCTTTTTCCTGGCTCTGCCGATCCTCATGATCGCCGTCGTCAGCTTCTGGGATTACGATTTCGCCCAGATGTATCCGGATTTCGTGACGTTCAACTATCTGGAAACGCTCGGCTCCTGGGTCACCTGGCAGACCTATCTCAACACCCTGAAATATGCCGCCGTGGTCTGGGCCATCACGCTGTTCTGCGGTTTCTGGGTCGCCTATTTCCTCGCCTTCCACATCCGCACCACCACCATGCAGATGGTGCTCTTCCTCGTCTGTACCGTGCCCTTCCTGACGTCGAACATCATCCGCATGATTTCCTGGATTCCGGTGCTTGGGCGAAACGGCCTCGTCAACAGCGCCCTGGTCGGAACCGGTATCATTCCCGAACCGATCGAATGGCTGCTTTATTCGGATTTCGCCGTGGTGCTCGCCATGGTGCATCTTTATACGCTGTTCATGGTCACGCCGATCTTCAACACGCTGATGCGCATCGACAAATCGCTGATCGAGGCGGCGCGTGACGCGGGTGCGACGGGCTGGCAGACGCTCAGCAACGTCATCATTCCGCTTGCCAAGCCCGGCATGGCGATTGGCAGCATCTTCGTCGTCACGCTGGTCATGGCCGATTTCTCCACCGTTCAGGTGATGTCCGGCGGCCAGAGCGCCTCGGTGGCGCTGATGATGAAGAACCAGATGTCGCTGCTGCAATATCCGGCCGCCGCTGCGAACGCCGTCATCCTGCTCATCCTCGTTCTTCTGATGGTCGCGGGCATCCTGCGCATCGTCGATATCCGCAAGGAGCTTTGATCCCATGCATCAGGAAAAACGCGGCCGCGAATTCTATATCCTCGCCTTCTTTTTCGCCCTCTTCGTGCTGTTTCTTTACGGCCCACTGTCGGCTATCCTCATCCTCGCCTTTCAGGGGCCGAATGGCGGCCTGACTTTCCCGCTGAACGGCGTTTCGCTGCACTGGTTCGGCAATCTTTTCGAACAGCAGGCCGTCGGCGATTTCGGCGGCTCCTTCCGCCGTTCCTTCGCTCTCGGGCTGATGGTCATGGCCGTTACCGTGCTTGTCTCGCTGCTGGCGGGCCTTGCCTTCCGGCGCAAATTCATCGGTGCGACGCCGTTGTTCTATCTGTCGGTCGCAAGCCTCGTGGTGCCGTCGATCATCATTTCGCTCGGCATCGGCGTTCTGTTCCAGCAGCTCGGGCTGGAGCCGTCATGGTATACGTCCGCCTTCGGCGCGCATCTCACCTGGACGCTGCCTTTCGGCGTGCTCATCATGCTCGCCGTCTTCAACCGGTTTTCGCCGTCCTATGAGGAAGCGGCCCGCGATCTCGGGGCATCCTCCTGGCAGACCTTCGCCCATGTGGTGCTGCCGATGATCGCGCCGAGCCTGATCGGCGTCGGCCTCTTCGGCTTCACGCTTTCTTATGACGAGTTCGCCCGCACATTGATGACGTCAGGCACCTACAACACGCTGCCGCTGGAAATCTACGGCATGACCACCAATGTCACGACGCCCGTGCTTTATGCGCTCGGTGCTGTTACAACCCTGTTTTCCTTCCTGGTGATCGCGGCCACGCTCGGCCTGATCGTCATGCTCAATCGCCGCCATTCACGCGGATAAAGAAACGTAAAATGCGCATTCTCGTCATCAATCCCAACACCACGCAATCCATGACCGCGACCATTGCCGACGCCGCGACGCGGATAGCCGGCCGCGATACGGACATACTGGCCGTCACCTCGTCCATGGGCCCCGTCTCCATCGAAGGTTATTACGACGAGGCTTTCGCCGTGCCCGGCCTGCTGCTGGAGCTGGCAAAGGCGCCGGCGCTTGGAGCCGACGCGGCAATCATCGCCTGTTTCGACGATACCGGGCTCGATGCGGCCCGGGCTCTCGCCGATATTCCGGTTATCGGCATCTGCGAGGCGGCGGTCTCCGCCACCGCCTTCATCGCGCAGAAATTCACCATCGTCACGACGATGGAACGCTCGCGGCTGCCGCTGGAACACCTTGTCCACCGTTATGGCATGTCCGCCCGCTGCAATGTGCGCGCCGCCGATATTCCGGTCCTGTCGCTGGAAGACCCCGCCTCGAACGCTCGTGAAAGGCTGCGCGCGGAAATCTCGCTGGCCCTGAAAGAGGACAGGGCGGAGGCGATCGTGCTCGGCTGCGCCGGCATGGCGGATCTTGCCGCCGAACTGCGCCATGAATTCGGCGTGCCGGTCGTCGATGGCGTCGCGGCGGCCGTCAAGCAGGCGGAATCGCTGGTGTCCATGGGGTTGTCCACCGCCAAGCGCGGCGCCTATGCCACACCGCTCGCCAAGCCCTATCGTGGCTTGCTGGAGCCATTCCGGCCGGACAGGCTCTCCGGGGCATCGGCAGACGGCGGAGACGTTCTCACCGCCTCCGCCCATAAAATGACGAAGGCTAGCTGATAGGCCAGATCGCGCTGGACGTTCTGCAATGCCAGGTCGCTCAGAACTATTCTGGGTCCGTTTCTTTGCAAGATGTTCAACCGCTCGGCCCTGGCGAGTATGGCCGTGACATGGGCGCGGCTGACCCCATAGGCGCGCGCCGTCGCCTTGCGGGAGAACACGCAACCCGTCGCATCGCACGCGTCCGTTTTCGCGGCGGACAGCAGGTCCAACAGGATCGGGAAACCCGGCGCATGCCCAAGGAACATCCGCATTTCCTCTGAGAGAAAAGGCAAATCCTGCGCGTGCCGCAGAAACCAGCTCACGCCGTCGATAAGCACGCCCGTTCCGATGGCTTCCTCCGCAGGCCTCTCCATTGCCGGGAGGGGTTCCCATGGCGAGGCCGCGATGCGATAGGTGCTGGCAAGCGCCTCGATTGCCGAAATAATCCAGCCGTTTAGCGACCATGGCCGCTCGCGGTTATCGTCGCCGGACGGGTGACGCTGCGCGGTATTTTCCAGTTCCAGCCAGTCGATCAGTGCGCGTGTCCTGCGGCTGGATGCCCAGCCGGGCGGAACGACGACTGCCTGAACCGCCGCCAGCGTAAATTGCCCGCCATGGACCGATGCGATGCCCACGGCGCACATGACGGTGGCGAATGCGCCGAAGTCTCCGAGCGCGCGAACGAGGCGCTGCTCCTGTTTGAAGGCTGTCGATATGTGGGTGCAAAGATAGGCGACAGCATCACCAAAGGCATCGTCGTTCAGGATTCGGTTCGCAAGTAAGCCCAGCCTCTCTCGAAGCATGTCCGGCCGAGGCCGGGCGAAGTCCCTTTTCGGGTGCGTCTTTGAAGCTGGGGCGCCTGCTTTTCCGGATACCTTTCTCCCGTGGTTTTTTGCTATTTGCTACTTTATGGCGAATTCGAAAACGTGAGTTCTGTTCGCTGACGACGGCCGCGCAGGGCAGTCGTGACAGCCGAAAGGTTCCGCTCCGGAAGATGCGTGCATTTTGTTGCACTCCCCCGAGGCCCTGTTGAGCGGTATTAAAAAATACTCTCATAAATTGAATGTTAAAGGGCGCGTAAAAATGTGTTCCCTTTTGAGACGGTTTGCGGGAGTAGCGCTGACAATAGCGTTATATGCTGTTTTTATTGCATAATTTAATGAAGTGTCGGACGCGGAATCTTTCGTCCATTTGCCTTGAATGCAATCTTTGATGGTTGCTTTTTAGGTCTTGATGACGTTGCAGACGATGCGTCCGAAGCCGCCCGATATCCGAATGTTACTGCCATGTCTCTGGCACGGTCGGCAGCGATGCCGGGCGGCGCATGGAGCCCGTCATGCCTTTTATTCATCCCCAATTCTCCAGAGGAGGTTGAAATGATACAACTTAAACATGTCGTTTTTGCCGGTCTTGCGGCCTTCGCAATGCAATTCGATATCCCGTCCATGGGCCAGCCGACCCTTGCGAACGCGGCCACCCTCACCGCCGAGCAGACGGCGGCTTTCCAGTCGAAACTGGAACAGGCGGAAGCGAGCCGCGAGCTGCTCGGCCGCCGATCCGTGTGCCTCATGGAACATCTGACGGCGCAACAGCAGCTCAGCGCCGACCGCGAGGCGGCGCTGGGGCAGGCCTTGTCCCTGCAGATCGAGCTGGAGCGGCAGGTGGCGCAATCCGAAGCCAGCGTGAAAGGTTATGAGGAGCAGGTCCGGTCTGAGAGCGAGTATGTCAAAACGCGCTATGCCGCTTTCGAAAAAGCGCGAAGGGAAATGGAGGAGCAGGCTAAAAGAGTAAAAATCTGCAGCCAGGTGCTGATCTTCCTGCCCGGGATCTGCCAGGCCGGTGACGCCGCGGTCAAGGCGCTGGGCTGGATGAACAATGCGGAGCGGGACCTCCGTACCGCGCAGCCCCGGTTGCGCAGTGCAGAAGAAGCCCTTGCGGGCGTTCACAAACAGTTGGAAGACAATCGCCGCCAGCTTGAGTCAGCGCGGCAGAGCCGCGCGGAAAACCAGAATGCCGTGAATCAGCTCGAAGAGCAGATCATCAAGCTCAAGGCGGCGATTTCCACCATTAACGTCAAGGTTCAGGACTTCAACATCCAGGTCGGCACCTTCAACAATGCCCTCCAGGATGCGCGTGAAGTCAATCCCGACGATGCGCAGATACGCCAGGTGACGCGGCTGTCCGAGGAAGTCGCGGGTCTGACCAATGGCGTACCGCAATTCATTTCCTCCACCGAAGCTGACCTGCCGGACGAGGCGAAGCGTCGATGCTCGCCCTGAGTAATCACATGCCTATCGGAAACCAGCCACACATCAACAGGAGTCTTTAAAATGAACAATGTCGTTAATTTTGAAAGTCGGGCCGCCCAGATCAACAGCGCGATCGATGCCGACGTCGATGCGATTGTTTCGCAGCCGAGCTTCAGTCTTCCCAAGTCGAATACGGCGCTCGTCCGATCCTATGTCGATAAGATCCAGGGGACCTACGATGTCGAGCGCGCCAAGCGTGATACCGACAATGCGATCGATCTCCTCTACATAGCCTACAACACCACGCCGCAGGAGGAGGACAAGATTCGTAATCGCATCACCGCGATCATGAACGGGTTGATTGCTTCGCAGCAGAAAAGCGAAATAGTCATGAGAAGAGCGATCGATACGGCCAGCCGCATCGGCGAGTCCATCGCCTTTCTTTTCCCGGACTGGCTCGATGTCAAGGAGGGGAATGATCAAGCCGAGGTCAAGGCGTTCGTCTCCAACAAACTGATAAAATTGGCAGAAGGTATCCGCGACAAAGCACTGAAGGTGCGTGACGACCTTGTTTCCCTTGCTAAGACCTATGACGCCATCATCGATGACATAACGCAAGCGACGAGCATGAGCGAAACGGCTTTGAGCCGGCGTCTCGAAGACAAGGCGGTGATGGAGCGGGAGATCCGGGAGGCTGACGCTCGGCGCGAGCAGCTTGAATCGCTCGTGAAGGAACTGACGGCGGAGGTCGCGGAATTCGAAAAGAAAGCCAGCGAATATGAAAAGCGGGCCAATACGGCAGAAGACCGCGCTTTTATCATGTCGATCGTCCGCGTCGGGGCGCAGATGATTTCAGGCGTCGTTCCCGCCATCGCCATGGTCGCAGGTGGCCCAGCCTCCATGCTGGCCTCTTCCGTTGGTGGCGCGCTTTCGGGACAGTCCAAGGATGGTCAGGGCGCTGATGGGCGGGGGCAGGGTGGCGGCTCCCGCACGCCGACGGGCGGCGACAAGGCGGATGCGGCCGCAACGCAGAGTAAACTTTCCGAGCAGAAAGCCGAATTGCGCAAAAGTGAGGAAGAACGCGACACCTTGAAGACGGATATCAAAGTGCTGCAGGACAACAGGTCGGCGCTGGCGAAGGACGCCGAGGGTGCGGATCCGAAATCGAGCAAAGCGGTCGAGCTTGCCGAACTCGATAGACGCCTGACCGCGCGCGCTGCGGAACTGAAGGTGCAGGAGGAAAAGATTGCAGGTCAGCAGACGCTGATTTCCAGCCTGCAGGCTTCGCTCGACGCGCTCGACAAGGGGCTGGGCAAGCTTACCGATGAGCAGCAGCAGCAAGCGGCGAGCCTGCGTGAAATCCAGATGCAGATGATCGACAAGGCGGAGGCATATCAGAAGGAACGCCGCACCCAGACCGCTGAGCTCATAAAGATCAATGCGCTCCTGAAAGGAAAACAGGCCGAGGACGACAAGATCAAGCTTGCGGTTCAATCGCTCAATGTCAGCATCACGGCGCTGAAACGCATGAAGGAGATCATCCAGGAAGTCGCCTTCTTCTTCAAAAGCTTCGCCGATTTCATGCAGGCGGTTGCGGATGATGCCGAGCACCAGATCAAGGCTATCGACAATGTTGCCGAACTGGAGGTCATTCGCAAGAACCGCTTCGCCCAGCTCGTTCGCTCCGTCGACGAGTTCTTCGTCAGGCAGAGCGCCCAGTGGCATGCGGTGGTGATCGTCTCTGACCTGTTCAACCGCAGCTTTGCGGACGGATGGTCGACGCTCAACAAGCTGCAGGGCACCTATATCCCTAGCGGCGCGCTGCCGGCATATCTGGCGGGTGTCGCGGAAAAGCTCTCGGCCATCGTCGCCGAACGTGAGGCCGCCGCGGACGCAAAAATCGCGTCGTTGCAGGCCTATCGTCAGGATCTGAGCAAGACCGCCTGATCCCCTGAGAACCTGCCGTTCCTGTCCCGGCCCGGCAGGAAGCGTTTCCATGGTCCCGGCCGAACACGTCCCCTCGGGCATGGGATCATGGGCAATGTCCTGCCGGTGCATATGCCGGCAGGACGGCCGTCGAAACCTTGACATTCACCAAACAACGACAGGCATCCGGCCGCCATCGAAGCGCCCTATGCCGCGTCATTTTCAGAAAGGAGAAGACCATGCCGACAGTCAACAAACCTCCCGTTTTGGTGCCTCAGGACACCCCCGCCTGGTGCTTTGCCGCCGTTGAGCAGATGGTGCGGGCCTATTACGGGCTTCCCGCCGCCACCCAATACGAGATTGCAAGGCGCAACACCGAAGCGCTTGCCACCGTCGATCCGCAGGTTCAGGAACGCTGGGAGCTGGCGCAGATTCTGGATCAATCCGCCGGCATCGATGAACAGGGCGGCGCCAATGCGAACAGCAATGTCGTCAAGCTGGTTTCCAGCCAGTGGAACGCTTTCGATCACACCACGACGGGCGGTCACTTCGTCAATGGCCTGACAGCCGATATCGTCAGACACGAGATCGATAACAACCGCGTCTTCGTGATCGGAACGGAGTACCACTACTACCTCGTCTACGGCTACACCGTGAACGGCAAGGATCTCGAGCTACATACCCTCGATCCATGGCCGGCCAGGCGGGGCGGCACCAGAACCCGCATCGGCCTGCAGGAGTTTCTGGCAATGCCGGCCCGTGTCGCCATCACCTTCGGCTAGGCCGGCAGGCCGGCCGCATTCCCCTCGATTGCCGGAGATATCCGGCACCCAATCAACACAAAATCCCACCATGCGATCCCGCACGTCAACGTCCGGGAACAGGTGGCTCATGTCCAAAAAAGGAGATACACATGCCACTTCTCAGCAATTTCGTCGTCAAGCATATCCGCCCCTTCGGCGAAGCGGGCTATGATGCTTTCGGCAATGCGCAGACCATCGAATTCCTCTCAAGCCTCGGGCTCAGCACGGGGGATATCGCCAATATCTTCGCCGCCTGGCGCCTGGCGGCCCTGGCCGATCCCGTCGGAGAGAGCAATCTTCTCGTTGCGGCAGCGAATGCGCTGGCGCAGGCACGATGGGAAAACCTCTATGAGACGCAGATGAGCACGGTGCTTTTCCTCGACGATGTCCAGCTCAAATCCCTCAGCCATCTCGAGCCCGGGGCGAACCGCAACTTTTCGTGGCGATCCCCAACCCCCATTGCCGCCGCGGTGACTATTCATAACGGCAGCAACAGGCATCACATCATCTGGGAGGCAACGGGTTTTTCCGGCGGCACCGATGAAAATGGCTGGATTTCGCACTTCGCCGACCTGTTGCCGACCGAGAGATAGGTCCTTCGCCGGATAATCGCCAGACGACGCCGGAACGTTATCGCAACGTTCCGGCGTCGGTGCCGCCAGCCCCTTCATATCCCTGTCATAATGGTGTCTGATACCGAAACCGTTTTGAGGCTGATATGTGTTGACGACGAGCCGTTGCACGCAGGGAGTTCTTTTGTGAAATCGTCAACGCGAAGCATAGAGACCGAAGTGCACAGCCAGAGACACGGCACACCCGGTGAGGTTTTTGCGGCTTTCCTGAAGCTCGGGGTCACCTCCTTCGGCGGCCCTATCGCCCATCTCGGTTATTTTCGCGATGAGCTGGTCGTGCGGCGCAAATGGATCGACGAAGCTGGTTATGCCGATCTCGTGGCGCTCTGCCAGTTTCTTCCCGGCCCGGCCTCCAGCCAGGTCGGGTTTGCGCTCGGGTTGCTGCGGGCAGGCCCACTCGGTGCGCTGGCGGCCTGGACGGCCTTTACCCTGCCATCCGCCATTCTCCTCTTTTTCTTCGCCATGGTCGCCGCCTCCATCGAAGGGCCAGTCGGCACCGGCCTCCTGCATGGGCTGAAAATCGTCGCCGTCGCCGTCGTGGCGCAGGCGGTCTGGGGCATGGCAAAAAGCCTTGCGCCGGATCGTGAGCGGGCCAGCATCGCGCTTGCCGGCATCGTCTGCGTCGTGTTTGTCGCCGGCGCCTTCGGGCAGATCCTGGCGCTTGCCGTTGGAGCGCTCGCCGGGCTTGTCTTCTGTCGCGCCGATGCTGCGCGTCAGGCCACCCATCTCGCTTTCCGGGTGCCGAAAAGTGCGGGATACATTGCACTCGCCACCTTCGCCCTGCTTCTTGGCCTCCTGCCGCTGCTTGCGGCGGTCGCGGCGTCACAGGGCCTTTCCTTGTTCGATGCCTTTTATCGCGCCGGCGCGCTCGTCTTCGGCGGTGGCCATGTGGTGTTGCCGCTGCTGCAATCGGAAGTCGTCGCCACGGGCTGGGTCACGGAAGGTGCCTTCATCGCCGGTTATGGCGCAACCCAGGCCGTGCCCGGCCCGCTCTTTACCTTCGCCGCCTATCTCGGTGCGGTGGTGGGGCCACAGCCCAACGGCGTTGCAGGCGCGGCGATCGCCCTTGTCGCGATCTTCCTGCCCGGCATGCTGCTACTGGTCGGCGCGCTGCCTTTCTGGGAAGGGTTCCGCAAACACCTTCTGGCACAGGCCGCCATGCGCGGTGCAAATGCCGCCGTTGTCGGCATTCTGGGCGCAGCGCTTTATGATCCGGTCTGGACAAGCGCCATCTTCACCCCGAAGGATTTCACGCTGGCGCTCACCGGCTTCATCCTGTTGACGATCTGGAAAACCCCGCCATGGGCCGTGGTGGTCCTCTGCGCGGCCGGCGGCGTTCTGCTCGCCCTGGCATAAGCCTTATCCCGCAGCGCCGATGCTGTCGAACATCCAGTCGGAAAAGGCCTGCATGGCGGGTGTCGGCGGTTTCGATTGCAGCCGGGTCAGCCAATAGCTCCCGAGCGAAATGGTGACCGGAAAAGGCTGGATGATCGCGCCGGAGGCCAGATGCCGCGAAAACATCGATGGCGGCGCCAGCGCCACGCCCAGCCCCTGCAGGGCCGCCTCCATCATGCCCAGAGACGTATCGAAAACAATGCCGGCATTCACCTGCGCCGCGGGCATCACGCCGGCCGCGGCAAACCAGTTGCTCCATTCATCGGCCCTGTAGCTGCGCAGCAGCGTCGCTTCCATCAGATCAGTGGGCGTTTTCAGCGTCTCCGCCAGTTTCGGCGTGCAGAGCGGGGAGAGCGGCGCCTCGAATAGCCGAAAGGCATCCGTGCCATGCCAGGAGCCCTGGCCGAAACGAATGGCAAAATCCAGCCCTTCAGCCGCCATATCCACCCGGTTATTGTTGGTGGAAACCCTGACATCGATGAAGGGATGCTGCTTCTGAAATGCCTTCAGCCGGGGCAACAGCCAGCCCACGGCAAAGGTTCCCACAACACCCAGAAACAGCAATTCGCGCACCTGCCCGGCCTCGATCCGGTCGAGCGTCGCCGCCATCTGGTCGAAGGAGCTGGTTACCGTCGGCAGCAGGGCCTCGCCTTCGGCGGTAATCTTCAGCCCGCGCGGAAGCCGCTGGAAAAGCGAAACGCCAAGCCGCTTTTCCAGCCCTTTCACCTGCTGGCTCACAGCCGCCTGCGTCACACACAATTCGATGGCCGCGCGGGTGAAGCTCAGGTGCCGCGCCGATGCTTCAAAAGCCCGTAAGCCGTTCAGGGGAAGAAATTGCCGAACCATTCAAGACCTAGATTTTCTTGTGTCTCCTCCGAGATATCATGGTTTGTTCGTGCAATGTAGGCCGGTTAAACGTCTTTCGCTGGGAACGGCCCACGGGCTGAAAATCCACCCAAGGTTTTGGAGAACGCGAAAGATGAAATTTAATCGCAGACATATCGCACTGGCCACTTTGCTTTCGACGGGCCTGTTCACGCAGGCGCTCGCCGCCGATGATGCGAAGCTGAAAGCGATAACGGATGCCGCGATCAAACCGGTCATGGAGAAAAACGGCATTCCCGGCCTTGCCGTTGGTATCAGTGTCGACGGTGAAAGCCACGTCTTCACCTATGGCGTCATGTCCAAAAGCTCGGGCCAGCCGGTGACGGCGCAGACGCTTTTCGAACTCGGCTCCATCTCCAAGACTTTCACGGTCACCCTCAGCACCTATGCCGAAATGAATGGCCAGCTTTCGCTCTCCGGAAAGGTGGAAGATTATCTTCCCTCCATGAAGGGCAAGCCCTTCGGCGATGTCACGCTGATGCAACTCGGCACCCACACCGCCGGCGGCTTTCCGTTGCAGGTGCCGGATAACGTCAAGACGGAGCAGCAGTTGCTGGCCTATCTCAAGGCCTGGAAACCCTCATACAAGCCCGGAACACACAGAACCTATGCCAATCCCAGCATCGGAATGCTCGGATACATCACCGCAAAGGCCATGGGCCAAAGTTTCGATGGCGCCATGAAAGATACGCTGTTCCCCGCGCTGGGCTTGGAAAACACCTTCACCGTGGTGCCCGAGGCAAAGATGGCCGATTACGCGCAGGGCTATAAGCGAACGGGCGAACCCGCCCGCATGACACCGGCTGTTCTCTCCTCGGAAGCCTACGGCGTCAGATCGACAGCGGAGGACATGATCCGTTTCGTCAATGCGAATATGGGACTGGAAAAGCTGGACGGAAAAATCCAGCAGGCGCTCACCAACACCCATACGGGATATTTCAGCGTCGGCGCCATGACGCAGGACATGGTCTGGGAGCAATATGCCCATCCCGCGCAGCTGAAGACATTGCGAGAGCTGAATTCCGGCGCCCTGCTCAAGACTGTCCCGGTCTCTGAAATTTCACCACCCATGAAACCGCGCTAGGACGTCTTCATCAACAAAACCGGCTCCACCAATGGTTTCGGCGCTTATGTGGCGTTCATACCAAAGCAGAAATTAGGCATCGTCATTCTGGCCAATAAAAACTATCCCAATGAGGAGCGGGTTTCTGCGGCATATGAGATTTTGGAGGCGTTGGAAAAGGTGAAATAAGCAAACGGTATTTCGATGCTTTTCATATCGGCGCAAGCACTAATTATCCCGCGCCCTGGTGCGTACAAGACATAATGCCGTCCGCGTCAGATGTGATTGAGCAGTCCCTTGCACGCTCTTGATGATATTGTAGATGACCTCGCTAATGGCGTTCTTATCGGCGATCTGTCCTGCCTGAATATTGAAAAAAGCATCGATCCGGACATGGATATGACTACTTGCGCTTCCGTCTGCTAACGAAGGCTTCGGTGATTTCAATGTCTTTAACAGCTTTGGCGCGCTCTTCCGTTGTAAAATAAGCGGGGTCGCTGAATAGTTCTTTCGCTTCAGTGTATTGTCCAGTTTCAACTAGATAGTGTGCCTTAGTCTCGAGATATAGCCTGTAGTTAGACCTTCTGTCGTAAACCTCTCTGTCTTCCATCATTCGCGTCATTGCTTGAAGTGCTTGCTCAACCCTATTGCGATTGCCAACTTTTAGATATATTTCAGCTTGAAGGCGCCTTACTTCAAATATTGTAGGAGTTTTTTCAACGGCCTGCTCTATAAGAGCGGCAGATTTTTTCTTATCTCCCCACAAAAATTCATATTCCGCCCTGCGCGTAGTGTAAAATGACCGTCCATTCTCCTCGCCTACTTTCTCAAGAACGCCAAAAAGATCCTCGATCTCATTTGTCGCTGCTCCCACTGTGCGCTTTCTAATTAAAACGGTCAGCAACATATCGACAAGATAGGCATTCGTTCGAGCAAAGCTGTACGCTTCACGAGCTAAGCCTTCTGCTTTATCTAAGTCACCCCTAGCAAGCGCAATCGCCGCCAATTCACGCATTGCTGAAACGTTGCCATGATGAGAGTCGTATGCTTTCTGAAAAAGGTCCTGAGCCGCCGGCAACCTGCCTCTCATCCGTTGCCGGAAACCTTCAAGATAAGAGACGTTGCTATGCGCCCAATCATCATTAGCGCGAGAGCGTAGCTTTGCGATAGCGCTGTCGAATACGTCATCGGCTCCGGTGCGTGCTGCTGCGAGACACAGGAAACGGCACGCCGCGACAAGCCCGTTACTTGAAAGCCTAGACTCGCCTTTGAGCGCCTCTAAACCGAATCGAATACTTTCGCTCCACTGGTGTTGATCATATCGCAGCTTGGCAAGCCAGACGTAGTGAGAAGGCAATAGGAATGCAGCGGTTAGGTCGGTTAAGCTGCTGCCGCTCTCTACAGTCGCCAAAACGGCCGAGTCTACAAGCGAGATAGGCGCCGTACCCTCTTCAAGGCGAATACTCAAAGAGCGAGCCACCGATGCTATTGCGTCGGCCTGAAGCTTTCCTGGCATTTTGATTCGAGAATCCCGCTCGACGGCTACGCGTAGCGCGGGGGCTATTCGAAAACGATCTCCGTCAGACTCAAGTACATGCAATAGAATCAGCTTTTGTAAAATGTTTGCAATCGTCTCTGAGGATATTGAAAGTGCGATGTGGATAGAATCGAAATCTAATTCCGGAATATTTCTTAGTAAGCTAAGTATAAATGTATCATTTTTTTCAAGATTTACTTTAGTTAAATATTCTGATGACTGTCTATGCTTCCAATCAATAAATTCTGTTGGATTTGCTAGGAATGCGGATTTCGGTGAATCGGGACAGCGATTTCGGCAAGTCGCGGACAGGCATTTCGCTAAGTCGCGGACAGCGGGCTCGATCGAATTCCGCCAGCCTGGTTGCTGTTAGGGGTGATTGATCTCGTTT
>NZ_JADQWB010000016.1 GCF_015704895.1 Agrobacterium leguminum
TCACGAAAATCGATCTAAATCCGTCGCTATAGCTGTCCGCGACTTACTGAAATCACTGTCCCGTACTTAATGGAATTGGTGTCCGCGACTTACTGAAATGCGTGTCCGCGACTTTGTGAAACCCGCACTACGCACTCGTCCAGTGACCCCAGAGGGGGCTTTGCCTCGTCAGAGAGACATCTTGCGAAAACCCAGTAAGTAGAAGCAGAGGCGATCAGGGCTCCCACAATAGAGAGCGCGATAGTGGACCAGACGCCCAAGCCAAGTATCGCGAGAGGATAGGTTGCGTTTGGCCGGTCCCGATGCGAATACCGCGGCCATGACTGCGACCAGGCGGCGTTTTGATACGCCTTGCGCCTCCAGCATCTTCAGTGTGGGCAAGGGAGCGATGAAGCTTATGAGACTACTCTGCAAGACGGCAACAGCTCCGAGGCCTTGAAGCCCCAGAGTACGGGTTTCAGTATGTCGCGGACAGTTATCGCGGCGGATTTAGATCGATTTTCGTGAGCGCCGATCTGGCACTTTGCCCTCCTGGTTTGAGCGAGGACATGATGGCCAGGCGGAAGCAAGCGAGACATACTGACGTGAAGGATATCCGATCGATCCTGCGGCTTACGTTCGAGCAGGGATTATCGATACGTGCCGTTTCCGAGCGGCTGAAGATGAGCAAGACATCGGTTTCGACGTACCTGCTTCGGGCAAAGGAAGCCGGGCTTGCGGTCTGGCCGCTACCTCCGGGCCTGGACGAGGACTACGTTCTTGAGCATCGACTATTCCGGCGAATGGGACGGCCCTCCACGCGATACCGTCGAGCCGGCGTCACGCTCCATTTGCTGTGGCAGGAATCGGAAATCGCCTGAAACGAGAGACTGCGGTCAGCACTTTTCACCAAGTGCCAAGTCGGCCATTTCCATTGCAGGGTGATGTAACGAAGTCTTTAAATAGGACGCTCCAGCTATCCGAGTGAGCGGTCCAATTGGCAAATTTTTGTTATATTATTTCAAAACAAACAACCGGTTGCTTACCACGCATACCGGTTGCTCGATTTAAGATATTATCACCTGCGGTGGGCAGGCCACATTCGATCTAACTCTTCAGGACTAGTGAATGTGAAGCCCGCCATTGATATCAAGGGTGACGCCAGTCACGTAATTCGACCAATCTGACATCAGGAATGCACAGACACCGGCAACATCAACTGGTTGTCCGACGCGCCGCATGGGAATGGTCGCGGCAATATCCGTCTTGCGCTCTTCTGTCAGCTTACCTTCAAAAATATCGGTTTCGATCAGACCGGGCGCGATCGCATTGACGCGTATGTTTTTAGGCCCAAATTCGCGTGCCATCGCTTTGGCCAAGGACTGTACAGCGCCTTTCGAAGCACTGTAATGCGTGGCGCCGAAGATGCCACCGCCTCGTTGGGCTGCGATCGACCCGACCAGCACGATCGAGCCCTCACCGTTGCGAACCAGCAAAGGCATGGCCGCTTGGCAAATGTTCATCGTGCCTTTGACATTGCACGCCATAACGGCATCGAACTCGTCTGAACTGACGTCGAAAAAGGGGGTGGAACGACTGATGCCTGCAAAAGTCAGGATCCCGAATACATCACTGAAATCGGATTCAATCCGCCCGATAACCGTCTTGCACGCCTCCGGATCGGTCACGTCGCACCCATAGCCGCGATGCTTATCACCGAGTTCGGCCGCGGCCTCCTGCGCTTTGCCTTCATCTAGATCAATAATTGCGACCGCAGCACCTTGAGCGGCCAGAAGCCGGGCAGTCGCGCGCCCGATCCCGCGTGGCGATGCACCACCCGTAACAATGACTATTTTACCATTAAGCATTTATATTCCTCCAGAAATGCATTGGGGCGAGTTGGTGATCAGCTGTTGCGACGTTCGCGCAATGAAATGACCGCCGCGATGATGACGGTTCCGAAGGCGATGCTGCGCACCGCGTTCGGTAAATTGGAGCCTGCAAGCAAAATTTGCAGCGAAATCAGGAAGAGCACGCTGAGCGTTATGCTCAGAAAATGCCCCCTGCCCCCCGTTACGGCCGCGCCGCCGACAACGACGGCCGCAATGGATGGGAGCAGATAAGGATCGCCCATCCCGAGCGTTGCCTGACCGTCAAATCCGGCCAGAAACAGACCGCAAAGCGCCGCACACCCCCCACTGACCATGAACGCAAGGATCGTCGTCGTCGGCACATTTATGCCCGACAGATAGGCAGCTCGGCGATTGCTGCCGATGGAAAACAGCTTCCGGCCGAACGACGTGCGTGTCAGAGCGAAGATGCCAGCCACGACAAAAACGACGAGAAAGAGGACGACAGGCTTGGTGCCGAACACGTTTTTGGTCATGAACCATTGAACGACCGGCAGCGCGAAGCCGGAAGGGGTTCCATTGGAGTATATGAGCGCCGCAGTTTGCAATATCCCATTGGTGCAAAGGGTTACGACGATGGCCGGAAGCCCGAACAAGGCAACTAGGATTCCATTGAACGCTCCAATCGCGAGGCCGGTCATCAGAACCAAAGGAATTACGACACCTGCCGGCAATCCCTCTCCTGCCAATGATGTCATCAGGATAGCGCAGAATGCGATAGTCCAGGGCAAGGAAAGGTCGAGACCACCCGAAATGATCACGACCGCCTGTCCGAAGGCCAAGACGATCAAAAAGCTTGATAGAACCAGCAACGACAGGAAGTAGTGGCTCCCGACCCGTTCGGGACCAAAAGTTAGGATCGTAGCAATCAGTACCGCTAGCAGTCCCAGGATTGCCGGAGCAGACATGCGCAAGAGATCAAAGCGCGCCTTGGCCGGTCCGCCTTTGATGGCGAGCCCCGTCGCGATTTTCACACTCGTCTCGGTAAGAGTGACCTTGGCGGCCGGCATGAGCTTCTGCCTGACCCACAACGATCTGAACGTGCCTGTGAGGTCACGCAGACTTTGCATCGATCCGCGCTTGCCAAGCATCTGTATCATCGTCGCGAACAGCAGAACGAACGACTCGACCAGGGTTCCGTAGTAGGATGAGACACCGACTACAAGCAGGATGTTCGAGAGCGTCCGCAAGACATATGCCCCAGCGATCGCACCCAGACCTGTTCCTCGCCCACCGGCAAGCGAGGTGCCGCCAACCAGGACCGCAGCGAAGATTGTAAGAAGCATGGGATTGCCCACGAGAGGATCGCCTGCCCCCGTCTGCGCAGTGATAAACGCGCCAGCAGCGCCGTAGAAAATTCCGCCGATCACGAATGAAAAGAACCTGGTCCACTGCACGGACACACCGGCGTATTTTGCGCCTTCCGCATCACTGCCTATTGCGTAGAGAGCGGTTCCGAAGCGGCTGTGGCGCAGCAAGAGCCAAATGCAAGCGCACACTGCGATGATGACAATCGGCATCGGAAGAATGCTCGGGATCGCGCTGCCTGCCAAAGCTTCCTTGAAACCTTCGGGCACGGTTCCGGTCGGAAATTCGGAAACGAGCAACGTGAGCCCCTGAACGATGAACATCGAAGCAAGCGTTACAATGATCGAAGGGATGCGAAAGACAGCGACAAAGAAGCCATTGAAAGCGCCAACCAATCCTCCAATGAGAAGTGCCAAGAAACCGAAGCTCACCTGGGACGCCACAGTGTCCTGCATCTGCGTCGCTAGAATGATGTTGACGAGTGAGATCGTCGCGCCGGCACTCAGGTCTAGTCCGCCGCCAATGACGATGATCGTCAGGCCTAATGCCGCAAGCGCGAGAGCGCATCCTCCCGCAGAAATGTAGTTTAGATCGAAGTAGCCGAACGAGGTCGGACTAAAAGTGATCTGCATCGCCAAGAGAAGGACCAGCAATGCCACTGGCGCGAGTAAATCCGACCGTTGCTTGAGATGATCAAATAACGATCGGCCCCGACGTTTGGTGACGGAAACGCCCATGGGCTGTGTATTCATTTCTGCTGCCCGCATCATCGCCATCAATGGACACTCCCGGCCGCAAACGAGACACTGTTTCCAAGCGCGGCATTCATGACCGCGTGCTCAGATATTTCCGAACGATCCTCTCGCAACTCGGAGACGATTTTTCCCCGATACATGACCAGCACGCGAGTGGAGAGGTGAACGACCTCTTCGATTTCCGTCGAGTAAAAAAGCACCGCACCTCCTGCCTTCGCGTACTCTTGCATCAGCAGATAGATTTCGTGCTTTGTCCCGACGTCGACACCGCGTGTGGGATCCAGCATCAAAAGTATTGGGCTCTCAGTGATCAACCACTTGGCGATCGCGACCTTCTGCTGATTCCCGCCACTGAACGCCGACATGGGTTGGGAGATAGCTCGATCGGCGACCTGAACTCGCTCAAACAGTCGCTTGACCGATTTCAGTTCTCGTCTCGTATCGAGCACACCGAGCGTCGAGAAATTCGAAAGTACAGGCAACGTCGCATTGATTTTTCCGTTCATTGTCAGGAACAGGCCATCGGTCTTTCGCTCTTCTGGAACCAGGCTGATACCGACATCTGGTGAAAGTGCATCACGCGGAGAATAAAGCTTGGTTTGGCGTCCATGGACATGCAAAATCCCGCTCGTTATTTCGACAGCGCCGAAGAGTGCCTCGAAGAGTTCCTGTTGGCCCATCCCCTGAAGAGCGGCTACGCCCAGAATTTCACCCTTGTGAAGCTCAAAGGAAACGCCTGAAACTGCCTTGCCCGTACAAACCTCCCGTGCCTCGAGAACAGGAGAAGCGGCCGGGTTGTCTTTTGGTGCCGGGAGTTTTGCCGGGAATGCTTTCGACAGAGAACGGCCGATGATCGACTCGATAATCGTATCATCGCTCGATTGGTCGACCGGGCCGTCGAGAACCGAACGTCCATTGCGCAAGACGGTCATCGTGTCGCAAAAGCGCCTTACCTCGGGAAGTCGGTGAGAAATGAAGAGAATGGTCGAGCCATTATCGCGCAGATCGCAGACAATCCGATGTAGCCAGTCGATATCTGGTCCGGAAAGGCTCGCCGTGGGCTCGTCCAGCAGAACTAGGTGCGGCCGATGATAGGCAGCACGCGCTATTTCGAGCTTCTGCCGTGTTGCAAGATCCAACGTCTTTACTTCCTCGGAAGGATCGACGCTTGTTATGCCGAGGGAAGTAAGTGCGTCTTGGACGAGGCGTTCGCCTTCGCGAAGCTTTAGCGTTCCCCACACATAGCTTGGCTGTTTGGGCAGCAGAAAGTTTTGCGCCACGGTCAAATCCGGGCAAAGCGTCAGTTCCTGGAAAGCCGTGCGAATCCCGCTGGAATGCGCGTCTCTCGGATTCTTAAGCTCCAATACTTTGCCGTTCAGTGCGATCGTACCCTTGTCCGATCGGACCAGACCACTCAGGAGCTTGACGAGTGTGGATTTTCCGGCACCGTTTTCGCCAAGGAGAGCGTGGACCTTGCCCTTAGACACGGTGAAATTTACTTCATCCAATGCCAGCGTCGCACCATAGCGCTTTTGTATCCCCTCAACCCTGAGAGTGTGGTTTTGTTGGGCGGTCATGACTTCACCTCAAGTGAGACGAATGAGAAAGAGGGTCAAAAACGGGCCTGCTTCACCTTCGACGCAGGCCCGCTCGATCAAGGATCGCTTAATATTCAGGCTTGGCGTTCAAAGCCGCCTGAACACCGATCTGCGGCAGGTCTGGCGAAAAGAGACCGGAGAACCAGGCGGGATTGCTGATCAGCGATGGCTGGAAGACGTTGCAACCCTCGTTCATTTCTTTCCAGGTCCCCTCCTTGCAGAGTTTCAGCTGATCCTTTTCCCTATCACTAACGAAATACGGCAAAGGTTGTACGTCCATGTGGGCAGGTTCCTTGCCACCCTCAAGAAATTCAACAGCCCGCTTGAGCTGCATCGCTCCATAAAAGAGCGGGGCCGCGTAGGTAAGGCCCGGATATCCCATCGGCCGATAGCTGTCGGTCGCGCCCTCGATGCCTTCGGCGGTCTTCAGCATCTGCACGCGGTCGCCGTTCGACGCTTCACCGGAACACGGAACCTTCTTGTCGTCCGGAATACCGGCCTCGTCTTGCAAGGCGCCCGCTGCGTAGCAGCCGGTTTGTGTCCAAACACCGTTGATCTGATCCCAGGGAACTGTCGCCGTCAGCTTTGTAAGCTCGGAACGAGCTGTTGCCTGGCTCCACATGCCAACCACCCGAGCGATAATCTTGATATCGGGATATTTTTTGAAAACCTTTTCTGCGCCTTCATTGCGCTTCGTATCGACGGACGTTCCCGGAACGCCCGTCACCATCACAATATTGCCCTTGTAGTTGATCTGCTTGGCCATCCATTCGGCAGGGATTGCGCCAGCGTCGATCTCGTTGATGACGAGGTTGTACGCGCAGGGCTCGGTCACCTCCGCAATATACGTGAAGACCTTCACACCTTTCGCGCATGCGTTCTTGATCGTGGCATTCAATGCTGTCGGCGAGATCGGAAACATGATGATGGCATCAGCGCCTGACTGCACCATCGCGTTGATCTGCTGTATTTGCTTCTGGGCGTCTGTTCCTGCGACCTGAACCTCGAAGTCGAGTTTGTCCTTGAGATCCTTGCTGGACGCCATGGCTTTGACGATATTTCCCGACTCGGTCTGCCAGTCGTTTCCGACGTAGCTCATGCTGAGATAGATTTTCCATTTTCCGTCTGACGATTTTGCCGTAGCGTCGACGACGCCCAGACCAAGCGTGCACAGCAACCCTGCTACAACTGCGAGTGACTTCTTCATACATTCCTCCCTTTGCTGAAGACATTCCCCTAAATCCTGGATGACTCCCCATCCCCAAGGCAGATTTCGATGATGCGAAGCCCATCCTCCACGATGCGCGACGGAAATTGCTGCGCGAGATCAGCCTCGTGGACAGCAATCAGGCGCTTCTCGTCGTAATCGACCTGTTTCATCATCTCTTCGATCGCGAGCACACATTTCGTGTTACTGCCGGTCGCAAGGCCAACCGGAGCGTAGATCCACTCCTGACCGACCAGTGTGCCGGGACTGCGCAGGTTGAACTTGCTGTAGACGAGGTCCCCGGCAAAGACCCATTTGTCCTGAGATTGACTGGCACCGTCATTGCGCACCACCACATACATGTGACCCGGTGAATGAGTGTCCGGCGTGATCTTCAGATCGATGCCAGGAAAGACATCTTCCCGGTCACCATCGAGCATGGTAATTCGGCCCTGCCGCACGAGATCAACGCATTTGAGAATGTCCTGGGGATCTGTTCCGGTCGAAACAAACTGCAGCCGCGAGGGTAACGACATAGCCCATACCTGCTTGGCGACCTCTTCCTCCTGGACGTACAGATGAGCGTTGGGAAAGTCGTCCAGATTACCCATGTGATCGAAATGTGCATGGGTTAGGAAGATCGTGTCGATGTTCTCGGGCGCCAACCCGATCAGCGACAGCGCTTGTTTTGGGCTATGCCAGTCGGTCGGACCAAACCGGTTAACGAATGCTTTCGAGTGATCATAGTAATTGTAGCCGACATCAATCATGGCGATGTGGCCGTGGCCCTTTATGACCGTATAGCAATATGGCAACCGGATGCTGCCTTGATTGTGTGCGCCATAAACAATTGCGCTTTTCGGGGCTTCTCTGGTCTGGCCATATTCTAGCACCCACATGGAATAGTCGCTCATTTCGCCTCCGCATTTACTAAAATGCCTGCCGGGTCGCGAGACCAATGCCGGCACAGCAGTTGCAATAGGAAACCATAGGCATCCCCGCCTGATCGTCGGCGGCAACGGCCAAAAGACGATATGCTCGCTTGAGCAAATCCAACGCATCAAACGCCTTATGGAACCGGAGACCTGAAGAGGACAGACCGGCCTCGATGCGGGTGCAGGCTTCGAGCAAAAGGGTGGCGGCCTCTCGGCAATTAACCACAACGGGCTCGAGTTCACGCGACGTTCGGCATGCAGCGAGGTTGTCGATCGCCTCTTTTAGAGCAAGCGAGTGCTCCTTGATCGATACACTGATCCCGATTTGCGTATTCGCCGACGCGCTTTTATAGAGGAGCAATACCCCTCCGAGTTGCGCAAGCACACGCCTGATTTGGTGGTAATCCTCCGATAGCTGCAAGCGACCAGGCAAGACCTCGCACGTGTAGCGTGTCTCCGATCGATTGCCTGCAGCGATCTCCCTTCGCTGAAGCATTAGTTCCTCCTCTGCCGCATTGATGTACGGCACCTGACAAAAGTTCTATTCGGCTTCTAGATTTCAGACAATTTCAATAATAGCTTTAACCCTTCTGTTTATTTGCATAATTGGTTGTGTCGGGTAGGTACCGCCAAAACACAAAGGCCGCCCGTCAAACACGAGCAGCCTTCATGGGAACGATGAACGGTGGTAGTTGGCTAGAACCTCGCGAGGTTTTTTACGACGCTCGACAATCGAGCACGGGTTTCTTCGCGAGCATCGCCGCCCTCTTCGATCGTATGAATTTCCGTGGCGGTAAGTCCGGTCGCAATCGACATCTCGGCCAGCCCGTATCCAGCAGATATTCGCACAGCTCGAATGGTCTCACCCCATCTCTTCGGATCTGGATCAATAGCCTTCTGACACGCTCTCTCCATCTCGTCACCTATCTCCAAATGCCACAAGAAGATCCTTCGCATCGATCTGATCGCCGGGGCGCACCAGAACTTCTGCGATCTTGCCGTCGCGTTCGGCGTGAAGCGCGGTTTCCATCTTCATCGCCTCGATGGAAAGCAGCACGTCGCCGGCCTTGATCTCCTGACCCTGATTGACGAAGACCCGGCTGATCACGCCCGGCATCGGCGCGCCGATATGGGAGGCATTGCCGGGTTCTGCCTTGCGGCGCACGGCGGAGCCGGAAGCGCCATGGGCACGATCCGGCACCTTGATGCGGCGCGGCTGGCCGTTGATCTCGAAGAACACCGTCACCATGCCCTTGTCATCCGTGCCGGACGAGGCTTGATTGACGATGACAAGCGTTTTGCCGCGTTCGATATCGGCAAACAGTTCCTCGCCATCCTCCATGCCGTAGAAATAGGCATGGGTGGGCAGCACCGAAACCGGGCCATAGGTCTCGGCTGTCAGCGCGAAATCCGTGAAAACCTTCGGATACATCAGATAGGACGCGAACTCGAAATCATCGACCTTGCGCTCCAGCTTGGTCTCGATCACCTTCCGTTCGGCATCGAGATCGGCATCCGCCAGCAGTGAGCCCGGACGCACCGTATAGGGTGCTTCACCCTTCAGTGCCTTTTTCTGCAGGGCTGCGGGCCAGCCGCCCGGCGACTGTCCGAGATCGCCCTTCAGCATCGACACCACCGATTCCGGGAAAGACATTTCGCGGTCAGGGTTTTCAACGTCGGCCACCGTCAGATCCTGGCTGACCATCATCAGCGCCATATCACCGACGACCTTGGAGGATGGCGTCACCTTGACGATATCGCCAAACATGCGGTTGGCATCGGCATAGGCCTGCGCCACCTCGTGCCAGCGGCTCTCGAGACCCAGCGAACGGGCCTGCTCCTTGAGGTTAGTGAACTGGCCGCCCGGCATTTCGTGCAGATAAACTTCCGAGGCCGGTCCCTTGAGATCGCTCTCGAAGGCGGCATACTGGTTGCGCACAGCCTCCCAGTAGAAGGAAATGCGGCGGATCCATTCGGTATCGAGACCCGTATCGCGTTCCGATCCCGAAAGTGCCTCCACGATCGAGCCAAGGCATGGCTGCGAGGTATTGCCGGAGAAGGCATCCATTGCGGCATCGACGGCGTCGACACCCGCATCCACAGCCGCAAGAACAGTCGCGGCGGAAATGCCCGAGGTATCGTGGGTGTGGAAGTGGATCGGAAGGCCGGTCGCCTCACGCAACGCCTTGAACAGAACCCTGGCGGCGGCCGGTTTCAACAGGCCCGCCATGTCCTTGACGGCGATGATATGAGCTCCGGCCTTTTCAAGCTCGGCGGCAAGGTTGGTATAATATTTGAGATCATATTTCGGACGCGCCGAATTCAACAGATCGCCGGTATAGCAGATGGTCGCCTCGCAGAGCTTGTTCTCCTCGGCAATCGCATCCATCGAGACACGCATATTCTCCACCCAGTTCAGGCAGTCGAAGACGCGGAAAAGATCGACCCCGCCCCTTGCGGCCTGGCGGACGAAATATTTGACGACATTGTCCGGATAATTCTTGTATCCCACGCCGTTCGCGCCGCGCAGAAGCATCTGCAGCAGCAGGTTCGGCGCGCCTTCGCGGATCAGCGCAAGACGCTCCCATGGGTCTTCCGTCAGGAAGCGCATGGAAACGTCGAACGTCGCACCGCCCCAGCATTCCAGCGAGAGAAGCTGCGGCAGCGCCTTGGCGTAAACGTTGGCGACGCGGGCGATATCATGGGTGCGAACGCGGGTGGCCAGAAGTGACTGGTGCCCGTCACGCATGGTCGTATCGGTAACCAGAACGCGTTTTTCATTGCGCATCCAGTCCGCAAAGCCCTTCGGGCCAAGCTTGTCCAGCAACTGCTTGGTGCCATCGGGCGTCGGCGCATCGATATAAGGCACGACGGGCTTTGCCGCCTTTTCGGACGGCCTGGCGCGGCCCTTGGTTTCCGGGTGGCCGTTGACGGTCACGTCGGCAAGGTAGGTCAGAAGCTTGGTGGCGCGGTCCTGACGCTTGACCTGCGCAAACAGTTCCGGCGTCGAATCGATGAAGCGGGTCGTATAGGTATTGTTGCGGAAGCTGTCGTGACCGATGATGGCTTCGAGGAAGGTGAGGTTCGTTGCCACGCCGCGGATACGGAATTCGCGCAGCGCGCGGTCCATGCGGTTGATCGCCTCATCCGGTTGCGGCGCCCAGGCCGTTACCTTGACGAGCAGCGGATCGTAATAGCGGGTGATGACAGCGCCGGTATAGGAAGTACCGCCATCCAGACGGATACCGAAGCCAGAGGCGGAACGGTAGGCGGTGATACGGCCATAGTCCGGAATGAAATTATGTTCCGGGTCTTCCGTCGTGATACGGCACTGCAGCGCGTGGCCGTTGAGACGGATATCCTCCTGGCGCGGCACGCCGGATTCCGCGGTGCCGATCGCAGCCCCTTCGAGAATATGGATCTGCGCCTTGACGATATCGATACCGGTCACGACTTCCGTGACGGTATGTTCCACCTGGATACGCGGATTGACCTCGATGAAGTAGAATTTGCCGGTATCGGCATCCATCAGATATTCAACCGTGCCGGCGCCGATATAATTGGTCGCGGCAGCGATCTTCAGGGAGTAGGCAGCCAGTTCCTGGCGCTGCGCTTCGGTGAGATAGGGCGCGGGCGCACGCTCGACCACCTTTTGATTGCGGCGCTGGATCGAACAATCACGCTCGAACAGATGCACGACATTCCCATGCGTATCGCCGAGAATCTGGCTTTCGACGTGGCGAGCACGCTCGACCAGCTTTTCGAGATAGACCTCGTCCTTGCCGAAGGCGGCCTTCGCCTCGCGCTTGGCTTCCGTCACCTCACGGGCCAGATCTTCTCGTCTGCGGATGGCGCGCATGCCGCGTCCGCCGCCGCCCCAGGAGGCCTTCAGCATGACGGGATAGCCGATTTCCTCGGCCATGCGCTCCACCTCGGCGATATCGTCCGGCAGCGGATCGGTAGCGGGAACAACGGGGACGTTGACCGAGATCGCCAGATTGCGCGCAGCCACCTTGTTGCCGAGCTGGCGCATCGTATCCGCCGTCGGCCCTATAAAGGTAATGCCGGCCTTATTGCAGGCCTCCACGAATTCGGGGCTTTCAGACAGAAGGCCGTAACCGGGGTGGATCGCGTCCGCCCCGGAGAGCTTCGCCACGCGGATAACCTCCTCGATCGAGAGATAACTCTCGATCGGCCCCATATCCTTGGCAAGATGCGGACCCCTGCCCACCTGATAGGACTCGTCCGCCTTGAAGCGGTGCAAAGACAGCTTGTCCTCCTCCGCCCAAATCGCAACGGTTTTTATCCCAAGCTCGTTCGCTGCCCGGAAAACGCGGATCGCTATTTCGGATCGGTTGGCGACGAGAATCTTTGAAATTGGCACCGATCTCTCCTCTGTTTACAAATCGCCTTGCGACGAGGCGCGCGGCAGCATACCGCACGCCTATTAACGGTTGTGCCGTCTGGCGTCAGTTGGCGTTTGAACCGGGCGCTTTTGCCTTTCGGCTTTTCGCAATGATCGATTGCGCCCGCGCAAAAATGGGTCCATCAAGCATTTGTCCGCCTACGGCAACAGCACCACTACTGCTGGCCGCCAACACTTGCTCCGCCCACTCAACTTCTTTTTGGCTTGGGCAAAACTCGGCTATGACGATGCGTGGTTGAGTCGGGTGAATGCACAGCTTTCCAGCAGCTCCGGAAGACCGGTCTTGGCAGCATTCTTCAACGAGCGTTTGCTTTGAACTGAAGTCGAAGCACGGTCCAGCGATTGGCCTGCCGATGCCGGCAGCTTTTGAAGCCAGTGTCAGTCCACGCATGATATGCGCAGTCATTGCTGCATTTGGTTCAACATCCATCTCGGCATAAAAATCCGCCGGACCGAACACAAACCTGGCAACCAGTCCTTGTCCTGCAATCTCACCTGCCTGCGTTACGCCAAGCGGTGTCTCGATCAAGCCGAGTATTGGCAGTGGTGACAGCCAGTCGGCGATCTGGTTTGTCATCGAGGATAGTTCAGCTTTCGGCAGCAGTACGGCAGCCGCGCCACATTCTTTCACGGCTTTCACATCAGATTCAAACCACTTTGTCCCGACACCGTTGACGCGAACGATATACGGCACGTCAAGTTCTGGGATATTATCCAAGTTATCCCGCGCTCGCTCCTTGTCTTCGTCCGCAACAGCGTCTTCGAGATCGATGATAATCGCGTCTGCGCCACTCTGGGCTGCCTTCAGGAAGCGTTCGGGCCTGGTTGCAGGCACAAAAAGCGGCGCAATAAAGGATAGGTCAGCCGGCATAATATGGATCCTTTTCGGGTCCGGCGACGATTTCGCGATTGATCAGGTCGTCGTATCCCTGCGTGCCGATGCCAAGAACCTGCCCCAATACCTCTCGCGTATCGTTTCCGAGATACGGAGCCGGACGCACATTCGCAGGACCGTGAGCGCTCTCGCGAATGGCAGATCCCGCCACGGAATGATTTCCGATACCTGGTGTCATCACCTCTTGGAACATCGGATTCGATACGGAGGCACGAATATCGCTTGCAGCGGCTTCTTTTATGGTCTGATAGGTTCCCCAACACACCTTGTGTCCGTCGAAGGCTTCTGCAACTTCGGAATATGCCTTGGCCTTGCACCAATCCTCAATTACGGCAGCGATGCTCTCCCGGTGCAGGAAGCGATCTTCTTCGCGGGCGAAATTAGCCTGACATTCTCGTTCGACCTGTTCGAGTCGCGTATGAGCCTGACAGGCATCAACGAGACTTGCCCATTGGCGCGACGAAATCGCGGCAACCATAACACGGCGGCCGTCTGCAGTTTCAAAATCACGACCGAACGCACCGAAAATGAAATTGCCCGTCGCTTCTCGGCTTTGTGGCAGCAGCGTCGCCTCGGTCAGCATCCCCAGATGCGAAAGGGTCGAAAAGGCAATGTCTGAAAGCGCTATCCGAATCTCAGCGCCCGATCCGGTTGCTATCCGGTTGACGATCGCCGCGATAGTCGCGGTTGCTGCGTGATGCGCACAAATTACATCCCAGGCGGGCAGCGGATTATTCACCAGCTCTCCCTCTGCGCTTCCTGTCATATAAGGGTAGCCGGTCGCCGCCTGAACTGTGTAATCAACCGCAGTGCTGCCGTCGAAGTTTCCCTCGACCGTGCAGGAAATTACGTCCTGACGGGAGGCCGATAGTTGAGAATGGCTCAACCAAGACGCTGCGACATTGGTCAACAACGTTCCGCCTTGCGGTCCTGGCGCAGTGACCAGATTTCGGACTATTTCACGCCCTTCCGTACTGCGAAGATTGATCGCGATGGAGCGCTTGTTCTTGTTTAAGCTTGTCCAATACAAGCTGCGGCCGCCATCGAGACGTGGCATGCGATTATAATCGATACCACCGCCTATATTGTCGATGCGAATGACGTCTGCACCAAACTGCGACAAAAGGAGACCACACAATGGAGCTGCAATAAAAGCCGAACTCTCGATGACCCTGGCACCTGTCAAGATTGAATTGATCACTGTTCAGCCCTCGCGCTGCGTTCGGCCATTGCCGAGGCTTCCGCTCTCGTCGGCACTAGGCACATCCGCGTGAATGTCATGAAGACGGTGCTGTCTTGTCGGCAGGCCTGTGTTTGCGTTGTGACAATGCCTTGCCCGGGCCGCGACCGGCTTTGTCGGACGTCGATCACCTCGGATTGGGCGTAGATCGTATCGCCGGGACGGACTGGAGCGGAAAGAGTGATATCTTTCCATCCGAGGTTGGCGATAGCGTTGAAGCTGATGTCGTCGACCGTCATTCCGAGGACGATCGCGAGTGTAAGGCCACTGTTGACCAACTGGCTCTTGAATTCGGTCTGAGCTGCGAAATGAGAGTCGCAGTGCAATGGGTGCCGGTTCATCGTCATCAAACTGAATTGGATGTTGTCGGCCTCGGTTATCGTCCGACCTGGCCAATGCTCAAACCGCTTCCCTGGGGTAAAATCCTCGAGGAAATTTCCAAACTCTCTCCGCTTCATGGCATCTCTCGTGTTCGAGAAAACATGCAAGACGGGTAGCCGAGCATCATCATTCTATCAAATTAATTTATTCGAACTATTATTGTGTTTATGTGTATAATAGGCGCAAAAAGAGGAGTTCTCATGTCCAACACTGCGAAATCACTGTTCGGAAACGTGAATCTCAAGCTACTCCACACGTTTATCTTGGTTGCCGAGCATAAAAGTTTCAGGTTCGCAGCAGAAGAAACCCTGAGATCCCAATCCGCAGTCAGCACACAGATCAAACAGTTGGAGGAACAGCTCGGCGTCGCTTTGTTTCACCGGACAACGAGGCAGGTCAAGCTGACGAAAGAAGGTGAGCTTCTGCTGGTGAGTGCGAAGCAAGCTATGCAGGGAGTGCAGGCATGTCTGCGTTCGATTTATGAGACAGCTGACGTTCGAAAGGGCCGCATCGCTTTGGCATGCTCCCCAACGATTGCTGCGACCCGGCTTTCCAAAATTCTTGCCATGTTCGAGAAAGACTATCCGACAATCGAAATCGTACTGCGCGAACTCAATCCTACAGAGCTTTTCACCTCCTTGCGTGAGGAAGAGGTGGATTTCGCAATAGGGCCTACGGTCCCTTATCCAGAGTTCGATTTCGAACCATTGTTCGATGACCCCTTGTTCGCGCTCGTCCCAGCGTCTCAAAGTGGAGATTTGGTTGGTGAGGAGATCACATTGCAGGATCTTGCTGACAAACCTCTTCTAGTCTTAAATTCTGCCAGCGCCCTGCGATCACTGCTTGAGGAATCGATGAACGAGCAAGGGTTTCGACTTCATACGAAGCATCAGTTCTCGCAGGCTCAGACACTTATCTCGATGGTCGAGGCTGGGCTGGGGATCGCGGTGCTAACCGGCGTCTCGCTGCCGAAAGTCAAGAGCAACCAATACGAGGTCAAAAGAATTGTAGATCCGCCGCTTTTTCGTCAGGTCTCGCTGATCAAACTGCGTGGCAGGGCATTCCCTCCGGCGGCAGCACGTCTGGCACAGTTGGTTCGAGAACACATATCAGCAGAAGATGGTGACAGACAGCGTCCTGCGAGTAAAAGGAGGAGCGCGACAAAGCACACTCGCCGAACGGCCGCTTGATCGGTGCGTTCTAACCTACCGCCAAGGCAGCCGGCTTCGTTCCAGATTGCAAACGCCAATCTTCAGCGATGATCTCACAAGCACGCTGTGCAATCATGATCGTTGGCGCATTGGTGTTGCCGGAAACGATCGCGGGCATGATGGAGGCGTCAACGACCCTGAGCCCGCTCAATCCGCGCACCCTCAGGCGATCATCGACGACAGACATCGCATCGGAACCCATTTTGCAACTTCCGACCGGATGATACATGGCCTGAGCATTCGCTCGGATATAGGCTGCGAGATCGCCATCGGACCTAACTTCGTCGCCTGGCAATCCTTCCTTGCGAACAATGTCCGCAAACGGACCGGTAGAAAAAATTCTCCTGATCCATTTCACCCCTGCAACCAGCGTATCGAGATCTGCGTCTTCCTTTAGGTAGTTGAACAGGATTTGCGGGCTCGCCGTTGGATCTTTCGAGGCAAGAGAGAGCTTGCCACGTGATTTTGGACGTAACACCGTGCATGACGCTGTAACCGTTGGGTCGGCTTCAGATCCAAATGCTCCCTCGGGCGTTATGAACATGCTGAATGGCCTGAACTGCACTTGAATATCCGGGGAAACGGCTTCCGGGTTCGAGCGCACAAAAACCCCTGCCTGGGCCGCAGCCGAATTCAACAAACCAGTCCGGGTGAACGCGTATTGAAGTACCTGCGGCAACAGCATCCAGCTTTTCAGGACAGAGGTAGACTTGCGTATATACGAGTTGATCGAATACTCCGCGAGCACGCGTGACAGAATATGGACGTAGATGTGGTCCTGCAAATTTGCCCCGACACCGGGCAGATCGTGGACAACGTCCACGCCGTGGCCACGCAGATCAGCTTCAGGCCCTATCCCGGACAAAAGCAGCAATTGCGGAGAACCGATTGCGCCAGCACTCAAGATGACTTCACGGCTTGAGAAATCTTCTTCTCTTCCATTCGTTTCGCACCGAACTCCTGTGACGCGCCGCCCCTCCATAAGGAGCTTGTGGACGTTGGTACTGGTCAGAACCCGAAGGTTTGCCCGCCGACGGACAGGGTCCAGAAAGGCGGATGCCGCCGAGCTTCTCACACCATTTCTGGTCGTATACTGAAGGAAGCCAGCGCCCTCTTGCTGATCGCCATTGAAATCGGCGTTGAACGGCAAGCCGGCCGCCACCGCGGCATCAACAAATAAGCGCGAACTCTTGTGCGGTTCTGTCAGCCGTGACACGCCGAGTTCACCGCCTGCGCCACGCAGGTCAGACGGCCCTCCTTCAAATGTCTCGGTTTTCTTGAACGCAGGAAGAACGTCCTCCCATCCCCAGCCGACATTTCCAAGCTGCCGCCAATAATCGTAGTCGGATCGAACCCCGCGCATGTACACCAATCCATTGATCGAACTGCTGCCGCCAAGCGTTTTTCCGCGGGGGCAGTAGATGCGTCGATTGTCCAGACCAGGCTCGGGTACTGTGCTAAAGCGCCAGTTGACTCTGCTGTCGCCATAAAGGCGAGGGGTTCCAGCCGGAACTTTTAGCCATATACCGTTGTCGGGAGGACCGGCTTCAATCAGAAGCACTTTTTTACCGGGGTCCGCCGAAAGGCGGTTCGCCAAGACACACCCCGCCGAACCGGCACCAATGATAATCACATCATACATAATCGTGCCCTCAGCGGATCACGAATGGGTCGGGCGTTTCTGTCGACGTACTCATCCAGACGCTCTTGGTCTTGGTATAATCATAAATGGCGTCGAGCCCGTTCTCATGGCCGACACCGGACCGCTTGTGGCCGCCGAAGGGTGACATGTAACTGACGGCCCGGTACATGTTCACCCAAACCGTACCTGCCTCCAAACGCTCCGACATTACTAGCGCCCGGCGCAGATTGTTGGTCCATACCCCCGACGCGAGAGCATACGGGCTGTCATTGGCGATCGAGATCGCTTCTTCCTCATCATGGAAGGGTATACAAGATAGTACCGGGCCAAAGACCTCTTCTCTGGCGATGCGCATATTGTTGTTCACGTCACCGAAAATAGTTGGTTCGACGAACTGGCCGTTGCCACATTCCGGGCGGGAAGCCGGTCCTCCGCCAAGAAGCGTCGTAGCGCCCTCACTCTTGGCAATATCAATGTATTCGAGGATTTTCTTGTATTGCGGTTCGGTCGTCACCGGTCCTACCTGAGTGTGCGTGTCCAACGGATTTCCCATCCGGGCAGTACGCGCGAAGTTAACCACGCGTTCGATGAACTCGTCATAGATGGACTTTTGAACCAGAAGCCGCGATCCTGCGACACAAGTCTGACCAGATGCTGCGAAGATGCCCGAAATAGCACCTTTGACCGCATTGTCGAGGTCAGCATCGTTAAAGACAATATTCGGGGACTTTCCGCCAAGCTCAAGCGTCACGCGCTTCAAGCCTCGTGCTGCGGATTCATATACCTTTTGCCCGCCGAACTCGCTGCCCGTGAAAGCGACTTTGGCGACATCCGGATGATCGACCAGCGGCTGTCCTATCTCCGCCCCGAAGCCAGTGACAACGTTCAAAACCCCGGCCGGCAGTCCGGCTTCCTCGGCAATCTTGGCAAGCTCGATCGCAGAAGCAGAGGTGAATTCTGACGGTTTGAGTACGAAGGTGTTGCCTGCAGCCAAGCCTGGTGCAAGTTTGTATGCGGCAAGGAGCAACGGGGAGTTCCACGCCGTAATTGCAACGCAAACACCCAGGGGTTCTCGGCGCGTGAAGTTGAACGTGTCTGCCTTGTCGATCGGTATGACCTTGCCCTCAAGCTTGTCCGCAAAACCGGCAAAGTAGTAGAACCACTCAGGAACATATTTGACTTGGGCCAGCATCTCGTTGATCAGCTTGCCGTTGTCGGTTGTTTCGATCTTGGCTAGATGCTCCGCTTTCTTCGCAATGAGATCGGCGAAACGGCGCAGAAGATGTCCACGTTTCGTCGCACTCATCTTCGCCCATTCGTGGGAATGGAATGCCTCCTTTGCGGCAGCAACAGCGCGAGCAGCGTCCTCGCCGTTGCCACGAGGGAAAGTTGCCCACACCTTTCGGTCGTACGGGTTGGTGGATTCAAACCTCTCCGCGCTGGCGCTCTGTACCCATTTGCCTCCGATGAACATATCGTAGTGGGTGACGTCTGCCTTTTGGTTCTGGTCCATCCTGATATCCTCTTCCCTATTCATGGCTGCGAGCGCGCCTATAACCTGCTTGCCTCTTGCTTCAGCACGAAAATCCTCACTGGTGACGATCGTCGAAACCGGTCTTTCTTTTCTACAGTGAGATCAAATTACCCCCTCATCCAATAAGGCTTGCACATCGTTGGCATCCAACCCGAGAAGCTTTCCGTAAATTTCAATGTTATCTGCGCCAAGAGCACGGCCCGCGAACTGAAAACCCGACGGTGTCTCAGAAAGTCGAGGCACGGCTGCCGGCAACACCAGTTCACCAACGCGAGGATCATCGACCGTCATAAGGTTGCCACGAGCCTCGTATTGAGGGTCATTGAAGATATCCTCAATCGAATAGATTTTCCCACAAGGCACGCCAAACTTCTCACACGTTATCATGGCGCTTTCCAAGTCGTGCTCGCCAAACCATCGGCTCACGATGGCGTTGACCTCGTCGATGCGGGAATATCTTGCGGCCGATGTCTTAAAATTGGGATCGCTGGCGAGCTCGGGTCGTCCAACCATGACGGCCAGCCGCTCAAACATTTTGTCGCTTGTGCAGGCTACCGCGACCCAATCACCGGTTTTGGTCTGGTAGTGACTGTGTGGCGTCACGTTGACAGTGTCTGGACCAAGGCGGTTTCGAACAAATCCGTATTTGGCATAGGCCGGTGCGATTTCGTCAAGCAGCCGGAAAACGGATTCATACAGACCAATGTCGATAAATTGGCCAACCCCATTTTCATCTCGGGCTTTCAGCGCAATCAGAACGCCGATTGCGCCCCACATTCCAGAGATATAATCGGCCAACGACGTTGAGCCTGGTACGACCGGCGGACCATCCGGCATTCCGGCGAGGAAAGACAATCCGCCAAAAGCGTGAGCTATTCGGGCAAAACCAGGCTCGTTTTTCTTCGGCCCGGTTTGCCCATAGGCGCTAACCCGCAACATCACGAGTTTGGGGTTTATCTTGCGAAGATCCTCGTATCCCAGCCCCCATTTTTCCAGAGTGCCAGGCCGAAAATTTTCAAGCACGACGTCGGATTCGGCTACCAGCGACCGGAACATGTCCGCACCCTTCGGTGTCCTTAGATCCAGTGTCACCGCTTTCTTGTTGCGAGCCTCGCTCAACCAGACAAGACTGTCACCGCATTCGGTGCGCGTGCCGAACTGACGCAGTGCGTCGCCGCCTTTGGGCTGTTCGATCTTGATGACCTCAGCCCCGAAGTCTCCCATGATAGTTCCGCAAAAAGGTGCGGCAACGAATGTCGCGATATCAAGCACCCGGACATTCGCCAATGGCCCCTTGCCGGTCGATGTTTTGCCGGCCGCTGTGTAAGCGTGTTGTCTTTCCATCGTCAAAGGGGTGTCCATGTTCCATCGCTCCCGATCCAGTCGCATGACACCAAAGAGCTAGACGAATGACATTATTTCTTCAAATTCAAATAACAGAGCGTTTGATTGGCTTTTTTGTATAATGATCCGCAATACCTCAGCTGACCGACGAGTCAGGCCTATCGATTAACTGATTATTTATTTCTAACAATCCGCGATATAAATCGAATTGCCGAATGAGTTGAGTTTGACTACCCATGAATGGGAGAGAAGAACTTCGGAAACGGTCTAGGGATCGATCTAAGCATTGTGCGGGAGGAGACACGCGTGAACCAACATGATTTTAGGCTTGACGGGAAGGTCGCGCTCATCACCGGTGCAAGTGGAGGAATTGGCGAACAAATAGCGCTCTCGTTTGCCTCAGCGGGCGCTTCGGTCATACTATCGGCGCGGACACTATCGTCGTTGAACGAGGTTGCCCGCCGTATCGAAATGGAGAGCGGTCAGGTTCCGATCGTTTGGGAATGCGATGTCACCAACGCAGCCGACATGCAGCAGCGGATCGCCGCAACCAATGGCATTGACATTCTTGTCAACAATGCAGGTACAAACATTCCAAAGCCGTTCATCGAGACGTCAGAGTCCGATCTTGACGCTGTTTGCAATCTGAATATCAGAAGCACCTTTCTCGTTACGCAGGCAGCAGTACGAAAGATGCTTCAAGACCCCGATCGCGCCCGAAAGGCAAGCGTCATATTCATCACATCACAGATGGGGCATGTGGGTTCACCGGACCGATCTGCTTATTGCATGAGCAAGCACGCGCTGGAAGGATTGACGAAAGCACTCGCTGTCGAAATCGCCCCGCACGGAATTCGTGTGAACAGCATCGCTCCGACCTTCGTCGACACACCGCTCGTGCGCCGGATCGTCGATACGCAGGAAAAAAAAGATTACCTCTTTTCCAAAATCCCGATGGGTCAGTTGGCAAGCGTTGATGATATCGCAGCTGCCGCACTTTTCCTGGGATCATCCGCAGCTGCGATGATCACTGGTACGAGCCTCAGAGTCGACGGCGGCTGGACAGCCCAATAAGGACTGTGCATAGCGGTGGGCATTTCGAATGCCTGCCGCCTTGCCATCTGTCGTGGTAGGGCCGTCAGGCAACTTTTATGCCAACTTTTCCGAATGCACCGCGTGCGAGATGCTCGTAGGCGTCCCATGCCTGAGAGAAATCATGTACGTGATCGATGATCGGCCGAATTTCGTGCTTGGTCAGGAACGGGTTCATCCGATCAAAGGAGCTTCGTGGCGCGACTGCAATGCCGCGAATTGTGTCTGACGGAAGATGACAGGCATGAGCTGCAGGTCGTCAACTGGCCGGCCAGGAAGCCGATCTTGGCGATTTTTCCGGCGACCTTCGTCGCCAGCACTGACTGATTGAGGCCCTCGCCTCCAGCGACATCGAGAAGTAAGTCAACGCCCTTTCCATCAGTCAGATCGAGAACCTTTTCATGCCAGTTGGGATCAGTTCGGTAATTGACGACAGATTTCGCGCCAATTTCCTTGACCCGCACAAGATTTTCGTCACGGCTCGATGTAGCAATCACGTTAGCGCCCAAGGCGGAAGCGATCTGGAGGGCGAAGATCGAGACACCGCCAGTGCCCTGTACCAGCACGGTCTTTCCTGATTGAAGGTCCCCGAAATCGACCAGCGAGTACCATGCCGTTAAAGCCGCGATTGGCAGCGTCGACGCCTCCTCGTCGGTCATGTTTTCCGGTGCGGAAACTGCGCTGTCTTGGTGAATGATCATATATTCCGAGAGACCGCCGGGAAGCGGCGAGCCAAAGCAGGTAGATGGGCTCGTCTGGGCTGGGAGCACCGTCGAGCCATCGCGAATAAAGGATGAGAATTAACCCGATCACCGACCTTAAAACGGGTAACGCCGTCACCGACCGCAAAAACGTTACCGGCAACGTCGCTCACTGGGATAAGCGGTTTGGGTACGAGATGCGGTTCGTAAAAGCCTTCCACGATTGCCCGATCACGGAAGTTCAGCGAAGCTCCACCGACCTTGATCAAGAGCTCGCCAGGCTTGGCCTCAGGTGTCGGAACCTCGCCCAACTCAAGGTTATCTAACCCGAAATCTCTTAAAAGCCATGCCTTCATCTTCATCTCCAACTCGTATTTTCCATCGAGGCCAGATTGGCTCTGATCATCTCAAACGATTTGGTCAGCACAATAAATGCGCTACAGCTCACAATACTGTTTCAATAATTTAAACCAATCGCTCATACGAACGATCAGCGATTGGTATTTCATCGGCAGTGTCACATATCGGACCTAGTGTTTGCGTTGATCAGGTCACTGCATGGACGGCAGATCTTTGGGGCGTCCGATTTTCGTACTCCGCAGTGCTTCCATCCCGGAATGTTTCGCGCGCCGTCAGAATTGCGACGAATGAAATGGCGGCTGCAACAATGATGTAAATGCCAAGCGGCCACGAGCCTCCGCCCCATGAGACCAGGCCGGTTGCGACAAAAGGTACCGGTCCGCTGGAAATAAGGCCACCGATCTGGATCCCCATAGCAGAGCCGCTATAGCGCAACCTTGTTGCAAACTGCTCAGCT
This sequence comes from Agrobacterium leguminum, assembly GCF_015704895.1. Lineage (GTDB taxonomy): Bacteria > Pseudomonadota > Alphaproteobacteria > Rhizobiales > Rhizobiaceae > Agrobacterium > Agrobacterium leguminum. Next base: position 22,976 of record NZ_JADQWB010000016.1, read on the forward strand.
GCAAATCCCGCAAGCGGGCCGAAGCATATGGCATGCACGAAGGAAATCGACAGGATTAGCGCCATGTAGACTGCCTCGGGTCTGCCTTGGTCGACCAGCGAGAGGATCGGGAAAGCGGCTAAACCGAGCACAAGATTGCCGACCAGCAAAACAGGCTTTCTTCCGACCATATCTGCAAGCAATGAGGCTGCAGGGATGGTAACGATCTGAATGAGTGAACCCAAACAAATCGCTTTCAACAGGACGTCACGTGTAAGGCCGAGATTGTCCACGCCGTATTTGATGATGAAGACGTTGACGATATAGTAGAGAACATTGCATCCGCAGATCGCGAAAATGACGCGGAGCAGAGGCCGCCAGCTAGTCTTGAACACCTGTCCTGCAGGAAATTTCTCCTCCATACCCGCGTCTTTTATAACCTTGAACGCAGGTGTTTCGGAAATCTTCACCCGTATCCACAGACCGAGACCAACCAGAAACGCGCTAGCGAGAAATGGTAGGCGCCAACCCCAGCTCATGATCTGCTCCTCGGGCAGTTGCTGCACCAGCCAGAAAGATCCGGTCGCAAGAACAAGGCCCGTCGGTGCTCCCGACTGTGTCCAGGATGAGTAAAATGCTCTCCGGTTTGCAGGTGCATGTTCAGCAGCCATCAACACCGCTCCGCTCCATTCGCCGCCGACGGCGAGGCCTTGCAGAAAACGTGCAATGACGAGCAAGACAGGTGCAATGATTCCTATCTGGCTGTAGGTTGGCAAAAGCCCGATCATCACCGTCGAACCGCCCATGATCAAGAGACTGACGACGAGCATCCGCTTTCGTCCGATACGGTCGCCGAAGTGGCCGAATATCATGCCCCCCAGCGGCCTGCCGATGAAGGCAGTGCCAAATGTCGCAAAGGAAGCAAGCGTGGCGAGCAAAGGATCAAGGTTGGGAAAGAATATCTTATTGAAGATGAAAGCGGCTGCGGTGCCGAACAGGAAGAAATCGTAGTACTCTATTGCTGTCCCGATGAAACTTGCACCGGCGATCTTCACAATGGATGCTTTTGGCTCACTCGTTTTGGCTGTCGGTGCCATGCGTCTCTCCCGAAATTTGTAGGTCTATAATGCCACAACATTACCGATCAGCTGCCGAACTCCTCATGGCCGCCGTGCCGGTTACCGCCGGATAGCGCTTCCGCTTATCCGGTATGAGGATGGTAGGGTCGACGTTTCGCCCAAACAAACGCAATTATTAGAGGTATTCATTCATTAAATAGATTAATGAATGGGCCCCGCATATTGATTGATAAAACAAAACAATATCTTCCATTTATATACTTTTGATGCCGTTCCAAATAGCTTAACGTTTTCAAACGGTCACTGACCGTATGAAGCAGTTTGAAACGTTAGTGGAGGATTTCGTTTTGGTAGACATTTATCAACGAGCAATCGTGCGTCAACAGGGCGGACCGGAAGTCATTGAGTGGGAGGAGTTCCAGGCAGCCCCTCCCTTAGCTGGTGAGGTACTTATTCGACAGGAGGCAGTAGGCGTCGAATTCATCGATACGCAGCTTCGCTCTGGTCAGATGTCCGCACAGACGCCGATGGGGTTGGGCTATAGTGCCGTCGGGACGATCGAAACTGTAGGCGCTGGTATCGACGGATTGAAGATGGGCGACCGCGTTGTGTATTCGTGGTTCAATCCAGGCGCTTACGCGGAGATGCGCACGGTGCCAGCCGAGCGCGTATTTCGTCTTCCCGACCAGACAATTCCAGCAGATATTGCAGCGGGCGCGATCTTTCGCGGCCTCACCGCTTGGTATCTGGCCACAAGATTACGCAAGATTGAAGCTGGTGATTTCGTCCTAGTCCATGCCGTCGCGGGGGGCGTCGGGCAAATTTTGGTACAATGGCTCAAATATCTCGGGGCTGTCATTATCGGCACTGCTGGCTCCGAGGAGAAATTGAAGCTCGGTAAGGTGTTAGGCGTCGATTTCCCGATTCTGCAGGAAAACGACTTCGCGAAAGAGGTTTACGAAATTACCAAAGGAAAGAAGTGCTCTGTAGTTTACGAATCAATCGGCAAGGCGACTTTCGCGGGTTCACTCGACAGCGTTGCAAGATTTGGGCTCCTTGCGTCATTCGGCTGGCCATCGGGAGACGTCGGTTCGGTCTCGCTCCCCGAAATTCGGAACAAGGGATCCATATTTGTAACGCGCCCAACCGTCAGTCAGTACACAGCCGATGCAGCGGATTTCAAAGCAGGTGCGTCGGCTGTCTTCGAAATGATTGCCAAGGGGGCATTGAAGATCAATGTCGGCAATACCTATCCGCTGCTTGAAGCTGCACGAGCACATACTGATCTCGTAGGCCGCCGCACGACCGGCTCTGTAGTCTTGACGATCAACCGGTAAAATCTTCGTCGAAGCGTTGGTCAGCATAGTCTGACCGTGATTTTTTCAAAGATCGTCCTGTACGTAAATGCTGCTTAATTTAAGCAACTTACTTTTTTGGAGTTCACATGCCACGTCAATATGATATCGAGCATTTCAGGACTTGGATTGGGTCCTCGAGAGAAACGACTGATGTGATCACACCGCGTTTGGCGAATTCGCTGGCCGCTATCCTCGATGAGGAACCAGACCTGTCACCGGGTGACGAGGCACCCATCGGAATACATTGGTGCTTGTCACCTGAGATCACCCAAATGTCATCTCTCGGACCCGACGGTCACCCAGCGAGAGGTGGCTTCCTCCCACCGATCCTGCTGCCCAGACGGATGTGGGCCGGCGGTGAACTCCGTTATTCAGGCACTTTTATTGTTGGTGATGAAGTGAAACGCAAGTCACGGGTCACCGACGTGGTGTTCAAAGAAGGACGATCTGGATCTCTGTTTTTTGTCACCGTGACGCACGAATACGCGACATCTCGCGGGGTTGCGCTGAACGAACGACATGACATCGTCTATCGCGCAATAGAAATGCCCAAAGCAACCAGCGCCGCATCCACCGTACACCAATACCCTCCCGCCGACAGACAGCAATTCGTTGCGGGTACGCCGACCCTTTTGTTTCGTTACTCGGCTGTGACATTCAATGGCCATCGAATTCACTATGATCGCGACTATTGCATCAACGAAGAATTCTACGACGGCTTGGTCGTCCATGGTCCACTACAGGCGAACCTGATGCTGCGCATGGCGTATGAGATGGCGAACCGCAATTTGCCCAAATGCTTCACTTTCCGCGCCACGGCACCATTGTTTGATGGTGCTACTTTTGCCGTCAATGCCAGACACGGAGATACCGGGACGGAACTGTGGGTGTCGGACAGCGAGGGGCGGCAGACGATGCAGGCGATGTTTGAACGCTGACAGTCTAATCTTTGAGTATGCGCTCCACGCATTAGCAACACAGATATCTCATTGTCGTCTATTCGCCCTTTCATGAAAAGGAGCGAGCGATAGAGCGGAGCCTGAAGGTGCGTTATTGACATTTGTCTTGCTGTTCAGCGGCATCGCTGACTATTACCCCGTTAAAATAGTCCATTTTGAAGTAAGATCTTGTCGATTGAGAGGGTCAAGGTACGAAGCGTAGCCTTTTCACGAACGAACAGATCATCGGCATTCCAGAGGAGCACGAGGCCGGGGCGCATCATCTTAATATCCGCCTGAAATTGACTTAACTCAAGGAAAAACGCTCCGGTCGGAAGGTCGCGAGCATGGGATGTTCGGTTCCTGTAACAATCTCGAAAGCAAGCAACTCGCCCACGATGAGACCGAGTGTTGCGCCACTGTGGCTGAAGGCGACGTAATAGCCGGGAATGGCCTTGATGGCTCCAATCACCGGCTCGCCGTCGCCCGGGATCGGTTTCCCGCCAACACCGATCGAAGCGACTTCGAGTTGCGGATTGCCTTCCATCACCTTGGCAGCCTCCACCAGAAGCTCGGCAACAATGCTGTCATCGATCTCATAGGTGCCGTCCGCACGCACTGTCACACCCTCATCGGCCGCCCAGTCGGCATCCAGCGAGAAGGAGCCACCCGGCGCGGGGCGAACAGCGACGCGCGGTGTGTTGAGGACAGCGCGCAGGGGATGGGCGAGCGGTTTGGTCTGCACGAGAAGCGCGACCGGTGTCCCGTCGCCGATTGTCTGTCCGCTTTCCGCAGCCATTTTCGGCACGGCCGGGCCTGTCGCGAGCACAACAGCATCGGCCCGATGGAGATGACCTTCTGCGGTTTCCGCACCAACGGCACGACCACCCTCGAGCACGACCCGCGCGGCACCCTGGTCCATTACCAGAACGCCTCCGAGTGTGGAAAACTCTTCCAGAAGCACTCCGATCAACCTCGGCAGATCGACCCAGCCTTCGCCAGGATTGAAGATGGCGCCCTGCGGAGTGATTGCACTTGCATCGAGCCCGGGCGCGACGCCGGCGACTTCTGCTGCGGAAAGCCGCTGCGCATCATAGGCAAGCGAAACCTCGTGGCGATAGGCCGCGTCGATCTCGTTGCGCTCATCATCCGCATCCCAGGTCAGCCCTCCATCGAAGCGAAGCCATTCCGCATCAGGGTTCTGCGCCGCGAGTGTGCGATACCGGTCGATGCCGGCCATACGCAACTGATGATAGGGTTCCGAGCGCATGCGCGCCGAGTTTAGCCAGGAAAGCGAACGGCCGGAGGCACCGTTGGCGGGCGGGCCGTCATTGAGGATAGTGACCTGGATGCCGCGCCGCGCAAGCTGCACGCCGGTAGAAACGCCGAAGATACCGGCACCGATGATGACGGCTGAAGAGATGGTGTTGTCGGTCATGGGGTTGGCTTTCAATCAATTATCATAGGGATGGTGTGAAGCAGTCAGGGCTCTTCCCAGCGGCCGCTGGCGGCGGAGCGGAAAAGGGCGTCGATCGCCTTCATGTTTGCGATCGCGTCGCCAAGCCCCGTCACGAGTGGCTTTCCGGAAAGAACCGCCTCAGCGAATGCATCGGCCTGTTCGCGATACTGATCGACCTGGCCGATCACGATCTCCTCGCGTCCGCCGCCGGCCAGATCACGGCCATCGTCGAAGATGAGGACAGTCGGCTCATCGGCGGGTGCATTGAAAGGAATGGGAATTTCCAGACGTCCGCGCGTTCCAAGCACCGTCACCTTCTGCGTGAGGGACAGTTGCGTGGAACAGGTGAAGGCAAGCTGCTTTCCCTCCGGAAACGCTAGCAGCCCGCTCGTCAGCCGGTCCGTGCCGAAGACGGGATCGCATTCTATGAGAGCGATTGCCCGCAGCGGTTCCGCGTCGAACAGGAAACGCGCCGTGTTGATGGCATAACACCCGACGTCGAACAGACCACCGCCGCCGATATCGGCCTGGTTACGCACATTTCCGGGATCATCGAGATAATAGGAAAAGATCGTCTGGATGGCCCTGACCTCACCAAGGCGCCCCTCCGCGATCAACGCACGTGCTTTCTTCCATTGCGGATGGTGGCGAACCATGAAGGCTTCGGCGACGGGCAGGTCCGCCGCCTTCTGTGCAGTCGCCAGTTCCACCGCCTGCGCGGCATCAAGCGCGATCGGCTTCTCGCAGAGAACGGGTTTGCCCTGCTCCAGCGCCTTGATCGTCATGGGCACATGCAGATGATTGGGCAAAGGGTTGTAGATTGCATCTATTTCCGGATCGGCAAGCAAATCCTCATAGTTGCCATAGGACCTGGCTATGCCGAAGCGGGCCGCCATCTCCTTCGCCTTGGCGGCATCACGCGAGGCAATTGCGACAACGCGCCCCAGACGGCTTGACTGGATGGCGGGAATGACCGCCTTTGCGGCAATTCCTGCGCAACCGAGTACGCCCCATCGTATCGTTCGTGTCATCTTTTTCTCCTCCCGACGCTCAGAGCACTTCCGCAAGGAAGCGCTGAAGGCGCGGGCTCTGCGGGGTATCGAATATCGCCTCCGGCGTGCCGGCTTCCACCACGCGCCCCTCGTCCATGAAGACGACCTGATCGGCGACCCGGCGGGCAAATCCCATTTCATGCGTGACGACGACCATGGTCATGCCACGCGTGCCGAGTTCGGCCATCAGGTTGAGCACGCCCTTGACCAATTCCGGATCGAGCGCACTCGTCACCTCATCGAAGAGGATAACTTCCGGCTCCATGGCAAGCGCACGGGCAATGGCGACGCGCTGCTGCTGCCCGCCGGAAAGACCGCCTGGACGATGATGCTGGCGGCTTGCAAGACCAACATCGGCAAGCCTTGCCTTGGCGATGCGCTCGGCCTCGGCTGCCGGTAGGCCCTTGATCTTCGTCAGCGACAGCATGACGTTTTCCAGTGCCGTGTGATCCGGAAAGAGGTTGAAATGCTGGAAGACCATGCCGACCCTGCGGCGCAGCGTTTCCGGCTTCATGGCGAGAATGCTTTCACCATCGATGAGAATATCGCCACTCTTCGGCTCGACCAGACGGTTGAGCCCACGCAACAGGGTGGATTTGCCGGAACCGGACGGGCCGATGATGCAGGTGACGCTGCCCGGCTTTACTGAAAGGTCGACACCCTTCAGCACATCGAGGTCGCCGTAGGCCATGCCGAGACGGCGCACATCAAGGCTGCCACCCTTGAAGGCGACACCGGAGGCGCGGGCCGCACTGTCGAGTTCACTGACCTCTTCCAGCCCACTGGTGATGACGGAGGGACGCTGCTTGCCCATCCGCAAGCGATTGTCGATCGCATTGACGACATGGGTGAGCGGTACGGTGACGATGAGATAAAACACGCCCGCCAGCAACAATGGTGAAAGATTGCCCGTCACCACCGCCTGGTCCTGTCCTACGCGGAAGATCTCGCGTTCGGAGGCCAGAAGCCCGAGGAAATAGACAAGGCTCGAATCCTTGACGTTGCCGATGAACTGGTTGACGAGGGCCGGCAGCACACGGCGCACGCCCTGCGGCACGACAATGAGGCGCATGCCCTGACCGTAGCTCATGGACAGTGCACGACACGCCTCCATCTGGCCGCGATCGACACTCTGGATGCCGGACCGGAAAATTTCGCCAATATAGGCGCCGGCAATCAGGCTGAGCGCCAGAATGCCGAGTGGATAAGGCGACGGGCCGAAGAGTTCGCGGCCGATGCGGGCAAAGCCCTGACCGATGAGGAGGATTGTGACGATGGCCGGCAGGCCGCGGAAAATATCGGTATAGAAACGTGCGGGAATGCGCAGCCATGGCGAGCGGGAAATGCCCATGATGGCGAGCATCATGCCGATGGCGACGCCAAGCACCGTCGAGGTCGCAGCCAGGATCAGCGTATTCTTCAGGCCGACCGTGATCATGGTCGGCAGCACTTCGGCCATGGCATTCCAGTCGAGGAAGCTGCGGCGCAGGTTTTCAAGCCAGTTCATCAGGATATCCCTTGAAAGAAAGGCCGGCCCGACCGGTGAAGGCCGGACCGGAAGGCGGCATCACTGCTTGGGAAGATATGCCGCCGGCATCGGTGTGCCGGGGAACCATTTTTCATGAAGCTTCTTCCAGGTGCCGTCCTGCATGGCCTCTTTCAGGCCCTTGTCGAGCGCCTCGCGCAATGCATCGTTCCCCTTGCGGATGACGAAGCCGGCAGGCGCATCGAAGCTCGGAATATTGACCGCGACCTTCAGCGCCGGGTAACGGGCGGAATAGTCCTTTGCCGCCTCGAAATCGAGGAAATGGGCGTCGACCGTGCCGTTGTTGAGCGCAGAAACGGCTGAGTTGTTGTCCGGGAACTTGACGAGATCGGTGCCGGCAAAGTTCTTCTCTGCATAGATTTCCTGCAGCGTGCCCTGCACGACGCCGAGACGCTTGCCCTTGAGGCCTGCTGCATCGGTGATGCCAGGCTCCGAAGTCAGCACGCTGAGGAAACCTGCAAGATAACCATCGGAGAAATCAACGGTTTCCTTGCGCTTGGCCGTCGTGCCAATTGCGGCGGCCGCAACATCGAAGCGGCCGTTGGCGACCGACGGCATCAGCGCCGAGAATTCCTGACCGGTGAAGACAACCTGCTCCTTCCTGAAGCCGAGGCGTCCGGCAACGTTGAGGAAAAGCTCGATGTCGAAACCGGTAAAGTTACCGTCGGCAGTGGTAAAGGCATAGGGCTTGGCGTCACCCATCGTTCCGACACTGATGGTGGTGGGATCAATGAGGCCAAGTGGATTGTCGGCAAGCGCCGGGGTCGTTGCGCCTGCGAGGACACCAAGCGTGACCGCGATGGCGGTGGCGCGGATTCTGGCAAAGGGGGAAGTGAAGGCTTCGGTAAATCGCATTGGTTTCGTCTCCTCTGGTGTCGTTGTCTGCGATGTATTCAAGGCGCACAGGTCCCATCCGGAAAGCGACACGACGTCGCCTGCCCGGCCCATGCAGTTCGCATGTCGGAAGTCTTTTTCTGTTATTGAGACCGGTCTCAATAATAAAGAGACCGGTCTCTTTGATTATTGGCAATTGTTATCTTCGCATTTGCCACTCGTCAAGTTCTCTTGTAAGGCTACCGTTTATGGATAAAAGCCTCTCTAAAACCCCTTCCGTCACCGTGGCTGACGTCGCACGCAGGGCCGGCGTCTCGAAGGCAACGGCTGCACGCGTGCTGGGCGGCTACGGAACTGTCAGCGACAGGGTGCGCGAGGCTGTCACAGCTGCCGCAAGTTCCCTTGATTATCGCCCCAATGAGCTTGCCCGCAGCATGACGACGGGCCGCTCCGGCACAATCGGCGTCGTAGTGGGGGATATCGAGAACCCCTTCTTCAGCCTCGCGGTACGCGGCATCACGGATATCGCCCGGCAGGCGGGCTTTACCGTCATTCTCATCAATTCGGGCGAGGACGCGACGGCGGAGAAGGCCGCGATTCGTACATTGCTTGCCAAACGCGTCGATGGCTTGATTGTCTCCCCTGCCAAGGAGAACGATGTCGATCACCTCAGGGAAGCCATCCGGTCCGGCTTGCCACTCGCGTTACTCGACCGGTGCGGCGAGGCGCTGGACGTAGACACTGTCATCGCCGACGACCAGAATGCGGCGGAGAGTATTACCCGCCAGTTGATCACACTTGGCCACCGCCGCATCGCCTATCTTACAGCCTGCGACACCTCAAACCATGTTTTTCGCACTCTGGCCGACATCGATACCGGCTCGGTGCGACGGCGCATCGAAGGTTTTTTCCACGCAGGTCAAGAGGCGGGTTTGCCGGAAATGAGCGATTGGGTGCGCGTTGGTGCGACAACACCAGAGGCTACGCACCGCATCGTAACCGAAATGCTCCAATCGGAGCAGCGTCCGACGGCAATCATCGCGTCGGACAGCGTCATCGGGCTCGAAGTGTTCAAAACGTGCCGGGTGATCGGACTTTCTATTCCGGATGATCTGTCACTTGTTTCGTTTCACGATGCGGACTGGACCAGCGTGACGTCCCCGCCCGTGACTGTCATTCGCCAGCCAGTGTATCAACTCGGCGAAGCGGCGGCGAAACTGCTCATGGAACGACTGAATGGCAACAGGAAAACAGCCCGCAATGTGGTCTTGCAAACGCAGATTGTTGAACGCGCATCCGTTGCAAGGACACAATAGTTGCTATCCTCCTCTAGGCCTTGGCCTTGGCCTTGGCCTTGGCCTTGAAAAGATGTGAACCCACAACGATTCAAGCAGAAACCGTCCCTGGCGAACCAAGGGACGGTCAGAATCCAGCTAATATCGGGCCGTTTTTCTCTTACGGAGACAGTTCTTCGAGAACCTTGCCTTTGGTCTCCACCGCAAACAGCATTGTCACAACGGCACCAGTGACCAGAATGACGGCAAACGTCGCGAACACATACTGGATGCCCATGGAGGACATCAAGAAGCCTACAAGCATCGGGCCGGCGGAGGAGCCGAGACGAAGCCAGGCGCTGCCCGTCCCTGTGCCGATAGCCCGCAAGCGCGTCGGGTAGATTTCCGCCGAATACAGATACAGCGAGAAGGTCACCGTCTGCACGATGGCGTAGGCAAGGCCCGCCAGGATCAGGACCTGCATCGGCGATGTTGCACCAAGCCACGCGAGAATGACGAGAGGTACCGGAGCAAGAAGCAGCGCACCCGTATACCACCGCTTACGGCCCACCCGATCGATCAGCAATGCGCAAATGACGGCGGCCACAACGCCCGCTGCTGACGTCATGAAACCATACAGAATGCTTGTTTCAAGCGGCAGATTGAAAGTCTGGCGATAGAGCGTCGGCAGCCACGTAATCGTCCCGTTCGCCACCATGTAGGCGCAGAACCACATCGCCCAGATCGATAGTGTGCGCTTCAGGTATATCCCCTGGAAGAGTTCCCTCCAATCGGACTTACGCTTGACGGATGTTGTGATGATCCGAGGTTCGGGAAGCTCTTTTCCCGAGGCTCGAGCGCTTTCTTCCATACGTGTCACGATGGCGTTGGCCTCGTCATACCGCCCGGTCGCCGCCAGCCAGCGGGGAGATTCTTTCAGGAACCAGCGCAACGGGATCATCAGGATGGCAGGTACCAGACCGACGACAAACATTGCTTTCCAGCCATAAACCGGAACCATGAAGTAGCCGATCAGACCAGCGCCGACGAGCCCGAGCAGGAACATGACTTCGTAGAGCAGGAAAAAGCGACCGCGACCTTTCGACCCGATCAACTCGTTGATGTAGGCGCTGGCGACGGGCACTTCGCCGCCGGTGCCTATCCCCTGCACGAAGCGGAACGCCATCATCATGCCCGCGCCCGCGGCAAAGAGGCAGGCAACATCCATGCTGACGAACAGGAGAATGGTGAACAACAGGACTTTGAGTCGACCGATCTTTTCCGCGAGCCAGCCAAACAGGATGGCGCCGATGAGTTGCCCCAGATATCCCATCGACAGGATCATTCCTGTCTGAGATGGAGTGAGCCCCCACTCGCGGACCAGAACAGGCATCGCGTAGGCTATGGCGATCACCGTATAACCGTCGAAGAACGTCGCCGCTCCAACGATGTTACGCGCCCAAAAAACTTCTCTTGTGATAGGAAGGCGCTCCAGTCGGGCGCTGATGTCGGCCTGCGGATCGGCAACAGCCGTCGCGTCAGCCATCTGTGGCTGCATGATATTCATGATTTCCTCCTCGACCCGTCGCCTTTCTCGCTCCCGGCTACGGATACGCTCCCTGCGTTGTTGCTACGATGTTTCGGCGTTCCTGTCAGAGATAAACTTGTTCCGGTGCGGACCTGCTGCTTTGCTCAGGCCCGCCCCTTTGGCTTGCCGCCCCGAGCGCATGCAGGGGGCGGCAAAAGATCATTCAGCGGCCAGCAGCTGCTCGACGCGGCCGATGCCGGCTGCCTCGAAGGCAGCAAAGATTTCCTGCTCCGCCTTTTCGCCGAGGTTCTTCAAAGGCTCGCGGATCGTCGCATGATCGAGAACCCCACGGTGTACGAGGCCGAGTTTCAGGGCGACAGTGCCTTCCATATGTGAACCACGGTGGTAGACCGCACGGGTCACCGGCAGCAATTGTTCGAAGATCTTGCGCGCTTGCGGATAGTCCTGTGCCTTGCCCGCCTTGATCAGATCGATCAGAAGCTCGGGCGCGATATTGCCATAGCCGACGAGTAGACCGTCGACATCGAACATCGTTGGCAGAAGCCATTCGTCGTGGCAGCTGAGGACCTGCAGGTTCGGATTGGCCTTCTTCAGCTCGGGGATTTCGACATACCAGCGCTTCATATTGCGCACGCCGTTTTTCGTCGCCACGACACCGGGCTGGGTGGCGATTGCCAGCTGCGTATCCAGGTCATAGGACGCCTTGGTCACATCCGGATACTGGAACAGGATTTCCTGCAGGCCTGATTCTTCCCAGATCGCCTTGTAACGGTCCTGTGGTGCACCCTTCTGGAAACCGAAGCGAAGCCAGCCGTGGTTAGGATAAACGAGCGCGCCGGTGGCACCGGCAGCCTTGCACTTCTTGGCTTCTACTGCAGCCACCCGCGTACCTTCCCCGGTAATACCGGCGATGATGGGCAGCGAACCGCCAACAGCGTCCACGTAAACGCGGATGAGTTCCAGGCGCTCGTCTTCAGTCAGGAACGTGCCTTCGCCGGCATGGCCGAGAATGACGAGGCTCTTTACGCCATCCATCGAGGCAAGCCACTTGGCGATTTTTGCATTGGCTGCGTAGTCGACCTCACCATCACGCGTGAAAGCGGTGACGGGTGCCGGGCTGAGGCCGCGAAGATCCATGGGTTGCATCTGATTTCTCCTCCTTATCAGCTGCTGTCCTTAATTGACCAGCAGACGGGATCGTTAATGGGAACGTTCCCGTTATCGATCTAAATTGTTCTGGAGTCAACCGCTTTTTCGTGCAATGTACTCGGCGTGCGCCCGGCAACAGACGTGGAATGGAAAAAAGACAATGGAATCAAAAGAGCGTCCTCGACAACCGCGTGTGACTGTTCACAGTGTTGCCGCTGCGGCGGGAGTGTCGAAATCGACTGTCTCGCGCATCCTCGATGAGCGACTGCCGCGGTCCGACAGCGAAACTGCCGAGCGTGTGCGCAAGATTGCCGCGGAACTCGGTTATGTGAAGGATGTTTCAGCTGCCAGCCTACGGCGCGGTAGCACGATGACGATCGGCGTCATCGTTCCGCGGTTAACGGATACCGTCATGGCGATGCTGTATGAGGCAATCGTCAAAGCCTGCGCCCGGACCGGACGGTTTGCTATCGTTGCGACGACCGAGGATAAACCACAGGCGGACCGCTTGGCAGCGGAGTCGCTTCTCAATCGAGGTGTGGATGGATTAATATTATCCACCGCGCGCGATGACGATAGTTTCCCCGATGAACTAAGAGAACGGGGTGTCCCCTTTGTACTGGCGCTGAGAACGGATCGTCACAGCCTCTCTGCCGTGGGCGATGATCGGCTCGGTGGTTATCTTGCGACGCGTCATTTACTGGATTTGGGCCATGAGCGGATAGGCTTGATTGCGGGTCCAGACTATGCATCCAGCGCGACCGGACGCGTCGACGGATACAGGCAGGCCCTTGAAGAGGCATCAATTGCAATCGATCCCGGCCTGATCATCCCGTCGACATTCAGTATCCAGTCGGGAGCAGAAGCGGTCGCGAAGCTCATGGCACTTGGCAATCCACCGACTGCAATTTTTGCCGTCAACGACAATACGGCGATCGGCGCTCTCTCGGCATTGAACAAGATGGGGCTCTCTGTGCCGGATGACGTCTCCCTGGTCGGCTACAACGATATCCCGATCGTCAGCCATCTCTCGACACCACTCACAACACTGCGCGTTCCCTTTGATCAGATCGCGGCCAACGCACTCGACTTGCTCACGCATACAACTGTTGTCCGCGAAAACCAAATTCTCGTGTCAGCCCCAACTTTGATCCCGCGCAAATCGACAGCAAGGCTCCACGTTTAGTTCGGGCAGACACGTTTTGCCTGCAAGGGCGAAAGGTTTGGCGACCGCTGAAGCCGGTCAGGGGAGCTGAGCAATGCTCGAGACGGAAAAACCGCTTGACTTGCTTTGATTTCGACCGGTGCAGAGGCGATATGACGCCACCGCCGGCGCGATGTCTTCTGTGCGGCAGGCATCAGGATGGTATCGATAGCTGACGTCTTCTTCGCCTTGAAGGGATGTGAACCTGAGACCCTGCTATTCCGATTTTCACTTGGTGCCAGATTATATAGTAGTTGCAGGATCTTGATCCCCTCTCAGGGTGGGATCAGCGCCTATATTCGGTCGTGCCTGCTATGCGTCGTGATTTGACACATGGCCGCCCATTGTTTGTGAATACTTTTTATCAGAATAAGATAGGGCATGAACGACAAAGAAGCGCTTCCAGACATTGATATCGCTGCAGGTACCTGCAACGACGAGGCTGAGGAGATCAGGCAGCTGAAGAAGGAACTGGCTCGCGTCTCACCCCAGAGACGGCCCTCCTTTTTTGATAGGGGTGCAATCGCTAAGAGCGCTTCCTATATTGGCTGCCATTGAAGTTGATCGGGGGCGAACAGGCTTATCCGTTGGCTGTGCTTCGACCAAAGGCTTTCGAAGAGGGGTTTTATGCGCATTAAAGAGCCTTTGGTACGATCAGGCTTCTTTTGGCTTCCCGGCAAGGAGGACTACAGAGCACCGGGAACGTTGACGATTTCAGAAGCCGGAAAGGTTCATCTCGAAATCCTTGGGAGTTTTTCCGGCCCGACCGGGTCCGTCGAGGACCTTATGGACGAGACGATGACCATCGGACGCGTGGTCGGCCAGATTGAGAAGGAAGGCATGCTCACTCTTGAGCACTGCTTCTATCGCAAGCTGCCTTACGGTTTCGGCGGTGTCATCAAGTCGAAAGTCGAAGCATCCTGGGCAATTTTGGGTGTGGCATTCGACGCCGATGAGGATATCCTTTTCGACGAGCAGTACACCTCTGTCCAAGGCTTCGAGGAGTGGCTTCGTGTTTCAGGGCTTTCCCTGTCGTTAATTAATACCCCACTCGTTTACTCGGTCGAGTACCGTCGCCCCGAGCCGATTACCCTATATGAAGGCGATGATTTCACGTTGTCCGTTGGCTTCGGACACACCATGCCGTCCATGACCGACGTGAAGCATGCAGAGATAAATGCCTCGGCTTATCTGAAAATATCAGCCCGGGAACCGCAGAAGCCCAGCTTCTTTACAAACATCGTTACTAAGCTTCGAGAGTTTGTATCCTTCGCCGTCGACACCACGGTGTCGGTGACGGAAGTCTGGGCGATCAATAAAGGCATCACGGAACCGATTGGCGAGGGTAAAACCAAACCAGCCAAGATGGACTTGTACTACCGTTCGAAAAACCACCTCGATAAGACGCCCAAAATTGACAGCTTCCGGATGTTGTATCGCTACCTCGATCTTCAGGGTAATTCCCAGAAGATATTCGCCAGTTGGTTCGAGTTGTACGATGTAATCCTGCCGGTCTTGCACCTCTATTTTTCAACGAGAGCAGGGTCACAAACTTTTCTGGAGGGACGTTTTCTTTCTCTCGCCCAGGCTGTTGAAACGCTGCACCGTCGAACCTCGACTGAAACCGCGATGGCCCCCGCCGATTTCGGCGCCTTGAAGGACCTTCTGATTAAGGCCGCTCCTGACGCGCACAAGGAGTGGATTGGACAGAAGCTGGCTTTCGCCAATGAGATCAGCCTTGCAAACCGACTGAAGCGGATTCTCGAACCATTCAAGGATCGGTTTGGAAGCGATGCAGACAGAAAGCGTCTTGTCCGGTTGATAGTGGACACCCGAAACTACCTGACGCACTATGACCCTAAATCGGAGCACAAGTCGGCTGATGGAATGCAGCTATATGTGCTTTGCGAGAAGATGGAGGCGCTGCTCCAGCTTCATTTCCTGAAAACACTTTCGTTTTCGGATGAGCAAATTGAGGCTGTTTGCGTGGGACCGCAGGCGTTGAAGGACAAGCTCAATTTGCGCCTTACGTAAGAGACGAATTAGATTTAGGCCCCAAGTGCTTCAATATATTTAGATCGTTTGGGGAAAAGTTACCAGTGTCGATTGCCAATGAGAACTCACCTGGCGGGGGGGAAGTCCTCCGCCCAATCGTCATCGAATGCCTGTTGCTGAAGTTCAGCGAACATAGTTCGGAACATGAGATCAATCTGATTGACAACGGCGGCATCTATATCGTTTTCACAGATCTAGTATACCATCGTGCTCCTGCATCAAACTAGCGTAGTTGTGTACCTGCCGCACCGTACTCATTCGGTAGCGTCCCGGCGTTTCCGGGGACGTTATGTCCATCACGCTCGAGGATGAAACCGGTATCACCGATCTGGTGGCGTGGACGAAGGTGGCGCCCCGCTTACGGATCAACGCCTCACCGAGGAATCGAAGTCACCTTTGCTCCATCGATTTGTGCCTCGAGGCGAACGCTTCTGGAAAGAGCGCCAGAGCAATACGCCCCGTCAAGCTTTGTGGATCGTCCTGCGCCGCCTTGAGCGCAACCGCCAGCTTGCTCTGGACGCTCTTTGTTTCCAGAATGTCTCTCCTATCCACAAGCTCGGCAAATCGCCGGATGAGGCGCGCAAACCGATGCCTCCGCTCCACGTTGAGAAATGTATTCAACACCTCCATAAGGTTCTTCTGACGGGACCCTACCGGGTAGCCGTCAAGCAGGGAGAGCAAACAATTGATCAAGGAGTCGATATCAGCCTCCTCGAGTGTGCGGTCGTCGACATCGATGAGCGATAGCTTTTCAGCCAGTTCAGCAAGAAGCGTCCCTCGTTCGGGCCTCGGAGTCCCATGGCCACCAGTTGCCGCACGCCAACGAGCTAAGAAGTCCTCGTGCCAACGGGTCTCAGGTGCCACGGCAAAAGCGCGGCCGCTCGAAAGCCAATTCAATTCATGAAGACCGACGAGCTTGGATTGCCACAAATTCTCCCGGACCCAGAAAGCGCGAAGAATGACCTCGTTCCGTTGCCGTGAGAGCTGAACGGTCTCGTTATCCATCGAGAACAGGTTCTTATTGTGCGAATAAAAAATGTCTTCGAATGAACTGAGAAGTCGTCCGTTTGTCGCCGGCGGCTCAAAATTCCACGTCAGCCACAGGAGCCGATACGCCTCGCTATCATAGAAATCTTCACGCTGGATGATGATCGGAATCTGGGTCGTCGCGAGTTGAACTTCGACGACAATTGGCGCTTCATCATAAACTGCGCGCACATCCGGGCGCCGACGGCCCCCTTCGGTGATGAGGTATGCATCGACGACCACGCTTTCCGGCTTGGTCCGGCGATCCTCTGAGAGGAGTTCAGCAACGATGTTTTTGATCTTCGCATGCAACGGACTCTCTTGAGCGCCGTCAAACTGCCGCGCACTGACTACGTCCACACCGGATGGCGTCCCGGTCCACCATAAGCAGTCTTCAGGACCACCCGGATGATGCTTCCAGTAAGGCTGTCCGGTTCGACCTTCACGTGGAGCGTAGACCGCATGCCCGCACAAGCCGCAAACATAACGCGGTCGACGATCCAGCCGGGCTCTGGTCGCAAGCCGCCTGACAACCTGGTAGTCGTCTTTGGGCATCCCCATCAAGGCATCGCTTGAAATCGTAAGCATCGTCTCCAGGTCGATGGCTCGTTTAAGTGTCCTCTTGAACTGCTTCCCTGCCATCGCGACAAACCATCCCCATCGACCGCATTCTAATTATTGCATCCCGGTAAAGGCGGATTGAACCAACAAACCTCTCCTTGCGGCGCTTGTCGTGGCGTTCGAGCAGCTCCGCACCCGATCGGCCCTACACAGCAAAAGGCCACCGCTTAGCGACCGAGGCGCCCGCTATTGGGACACCTCGTAAACCGTCGGACGGCTATCAATGATATCTTTGTCGGCCCCAACCATCGTTGGCCGAATCCAAAGCAACCTGCTTTCTGTCAGCGCCTTCCCAAACCGTTGATTCCGCCAGTGTCCCCGGCGCCAATGGCCAACGGCCGAAGTGCCGAGCATCTTTCGCCTATCGAATGACGTTCGATAGCCGCAGAAATTAATCCAGCGACAACCGTCCTGGCGTGCTCGCGCTTCGGCCAATTTTCTTGCTTTGCCTTTCGCCCGCGTTACCTTTTCGTGGACCCGCGGATCGCTTAGTCGTTTTTCCTGATCGCGCTCGGGATAATTCAAATAGCAGACGAGGTTGAACACCAGTCGCGTGACCTCCTCCAGAACTGTTGGGTCGGAAATCACGTTGCGAAGATCATCAGGATGCCCGTCTTCTTCTCGAAAGGTATCCATTGGAATTGCCGATCGACGACCGCGTTCGATGCCATCTGCAACCGTATTGCGGTGCGAGACAAAATCGTAGTGCGCACGGAGCGTTGGCTGGCCCAAAAGATCGGTCAATGAAAGCGACGCCGGAGGAAGATCACGCCGACGGAACGTGAAATTCACCGTGAACATCAAATATGAGCGCCACTCGCCCGAACCGGGGATATCCACCTTTGCAGCGATTTCATCCATCGCCGCATCGGGATCTAGCAGGTAACGGTCGTAAAGCTGTTGGGCAGCTGCATTTTCGGCCAACAGCTTCGCAATGTAACTATCAAAGCTTGCAAAACTTTCGGAGTCGTCCTTACGCAGACTCTCCAGAGCGCCTGGGATTCGCTCAAGATCCGCCCATTGCTTTCTCTGCTCAGCTATCAGTTCGTTCGGAGGACGGGGCCTCAACCGGAGAGAGTCAACCAGGCAAATTTCAGCCGTGACATAGAACCCATCGACCACCCAGTCGCGATTGTAGTTGGGCAAAAAATGCCCCGGTGCAAGAGCGACATAGAACGTATCGTACGGCATTCGCAGGTTCTGGACGGGCAACTCATTCACGTCAGTATCGGCCAGCATTGCCAACAAGTCGGGCGCAAACTTAAATATCTGTTGCCCACCGTGGCGCCAACTCTTGAGCACGGAGCGCCAATTCCCCTCGCGCAAGATAACCTCCCAGGCGGTTCTTTCCGGCACGCCTTGAGGGAAATCGGCGAGAAAGGCGTCTTCGTGAGGCGCCACCACCTGCCGGTAATAGTTTTCCCGCTCTGCGTCGGTACCGTCCGGCCTATTACTATCGACTGCCCAATAAGCATCGAGCCGAGGCTGTAAACTGCGCAATTCGGTTTCGTGACGCCAAGCGTGCAACTGAGAAAGCCTCACGGCTGGATTAGTCACAAATGCCCCCAACAAAAATAGATTTAGCTCACTGCCAATTCGCGCTCAGACTCATCAGGGAATGCCCATGTTAATATGAAATCGAGAAGATTCATCGCCTAGACTCTGCTAGAAAAACGATCGTAAGCAGTGACACGAACAGTTCTAATATCTGCTTCGTATCGATATATTTCATGCAGAAGGTAGGATATTTCGGCATCCTTTTCAGCGTCAGCAACATCGAAATACCAAGATCGCGGCTTCCCGTTCCCCTCGCCGTTCCATCGATATCCCCGCGCCTTCAAGAGATCTTTGAATTCGAATGGCGAGTTTTCGGCCCATATCCGCCAGGTTGGTAGACGTGCACGATCAAGCAGCCTTACGAGGGCCGGGGTGCGCGCCCTCGGCAGTTCTCGTGCGAGGATCTCAATGGCGGCAAGGCAGTCATTTGCGGCGCGATGCCGATCGTAAAAGAAACCCAGGGCCATCGCGAGGTACGAGAGCTTGGTGCCTTCGAACCCCTCAGCTGCCCAGTCGATCTCCGACATGGAACAGGCCCATGGTTTGGTTGAAAACACTGGGCTGAAGCGTTCCAGAAAACGCCGATCAAACGCGGCATTGTGAGCGATCACCACAGCAGCCGATGCAGCAAAAGCGGCAACCTCATCTGGATCAATGGACTTGCCGGAAACCATGGCGGTAGAAATACCGGTCAACGCGGTGATTTCAGGCGATATCGTCTTCGTCGGCTCGCGGAGACGGTCGAAGGGTTCTTGCACCTCCACAACAGTGCCGTCCAGCGCATACCGAAAAGGCACCATTGCCAACTCGATAATCTCGTCCAGATCGGGATCGAGGCCTGTCGTCTCGACGTCGACCATCAAGCCCACGCGTGTCTCGGCAACGTCGTATCCTTCCACCGGCCCGCGCGGGCGAAGGCGCCGTAGTACCCGGTAGTCGGAGCTGGCCTCTATCGCCGCCGCTAACTCTTCCAGATTTGAGGCATCGATCATCAATCGAATACGCCCCCCGCACCAACATTCTGGACAGGTGGCACAGCGATGCGAACCTGGGCCGAACGTCCCTGTTCGTGGAACCACAGATCACGGATTTTTGCATCGTCGCTCGCTGGAAGCGGAACTGCATCGCGGACCTTAAACGTCGTTGGAAGATTGACGGAGGTTCCAAAAACCAGGGCATGCTGCTTTGGCAGCGACGGAAGGCGTTTCAGGACGGCGTCTGAGATGAACGGCGTCATCTGTCGAATATGCGAGAGATCGTCCGGGTTCTGGATTCGGTGAATCACAAAATTCGAGCATTGCGAAAGCACTGTTTTCGACAGCTCACTCGGTCGCTGAGATGCGACTAGGAGGAAAAGACCATATTTTCGTCCCTCCTTCGCTATGCGCTCGAAGACACGGCTGGCATCGATCGCATAGCGCGACGGCGTAGATGCAACATAGCGGTGCGCCTCTTCCAGCAGCAGGTGCACTGGGAACCGATTTCGCGGGTCTGCCTGCCGGAGAAGCCGAAAAGACATCCGCGCCAAGACCGAGGCCACAAGTTCCACCACTTCATCTTCGACCGCGTTCATGTCGATGATCACGATCTGATTTTGCTTTAGCCATCCCGCTCCATTCTGCGACAGGCCGAGCAGTCGCGACAGAAAGGTCCCCATAGACGGAACATCACCACCGCCCTGCAGCTCATGTCGAAGGAAAGCATACTCTGTCCGTTCTTCGAGCGATTTGAACCTGGTGAGCATTTGCGAGCAGTAATCCCGAATCTGCCGGTTCCCGTGCGCCTCCTCATAAAGGATTGCGAGATCCAGCGCTTCACCGAGGGCGGAAAACTCAAATGGAAGAGACGCATAAGCCGGCATCTTCAACCCATCTATTATAAACCCTCCACCTTGCGCTCCACCGAGCAGATAGTTTGTCAGCCCTTGCGGATTAGCCATCTGCCCAAAATTGATCTTGATGAATTGGGCAATCGTCGGGTTGTTGATCTGCTGGGTTTTGAAGCGCTGAAGAAGGCCAACCATCCGATCGTGCTTCGACGGGCTCCCTGAGTCGTCACGCAAAATCTGGCTGAGGCACGTCGCGAGGATGTGATTCTTGATCCCATTGAGTTCCTGGGCATTCCCCCCCGAAAACAGCGTGGAGAGACCAAGCGCCATGCGCAGAATTGGCACCTGGGTGCGTTCGCTCGCTTGCAAAAGCAACTCCCACTCCGACTGCTCAAGAAACCAGTGGGGTAACCGGAAACGTCCCTCAGCAGCGGTTCCGTCAAGAATCATATGGGAAACCCCAATCCCACTACCGTTCGCCAAAGGAGTTAGCGCGTTGGCGTACTCCCCGTTGACGTCGAACACCACGAACGTTGCACCACGAGCGTGATGCTCGTCGGGTTTATCGAACAGCGACTGAAGCACGGACGCGACCGTGCAAGATTTGCCGCTGCCCGTATTTCCGAGGACGGCTGTGTGGCCTCCAAAGAACTCATCGATCCGAACCTTCACATCGTAGCCGTCGAAAATGACGGATCGGCCGATCGTCAAAGCGCGGAACCGGGTCGCCTCTGGAGGAATAGCCGGCAGTTCGCCTCTCTTGGGTGCAGGCTCGCTTGGAACATCCGTTTCGAACACCCGATCAAGCTCGGCATCCAAGGCATAGAGCGCATCGGCATAAAGGGACGGAAATATGGACACACCGAACCGAAATTTCTCTCCCGGCTTTTGAGGAAGCATCCCGACAGGCACGACATCCAGGAATTTTGCCGATGACGCCTTGTCCATATCACCGGCGTGTCGGTCGGAATTTCCTACATCACGCTCGCGTAGCCCGACCACCTCGGCAACGACGTATTCCGTCTGCACCGGGATCATCAAGAATGAACCGAGGCGAGCCACATAGTGGACATCATCGAAACCGACGACCGTGAAGTTGTCGGTGCCGGCATGCATCTCGACGACAAATTTGTCGGCCGCAACCGAGACCACCTTGCCGATTGCCCGTTTACGATCGTCGCGGCTCATTGTTCCCCCTCCTCCTTCTTCTTTGGAGGAGGCGCCATCGCCTCCAGAACCTTTCGCACAGCATCGTCAATGCGCTCGCTCGGCCGCTGTGGAAGGAACTGCTCGATAATGGTGTCGAAGTAATGCGCCTTGCGCCCGGCTTCCGGGCCTTCGCCGCCGATGATCCAGATCCGGGGATCGTTCAGGGCTTTCAGCTTGGCGATGTCACCCCCAAGAGTGGGATCGACAAAGATCACCAGCCTGAATGTCGGAATCGTCAGTGCCTGGTAGATAATATTGTTGATGTGCTCGTCACCGAACGCATATCCCATCGTGAATAGAACACTCTGCTCGCGAACGACGCGTGACTGGAATTCCCGGAAAAGGTCGGCGTATGGCGATCCGAGGCTGGCATTCTGCTTCGCCGGCGTGGGGTAGATCATCACCTTACCAGGCTCTTCAGACGCTGCGGCTTCCCTGATCGGGAATAGACCGTGATCATCCTCTGTCCAGCTGATCGAGCCGTGGATTTTGCAAAGATAGACGAAACCGTCGACCGCTGACCATTTGCGGCTGGTCAGATCGAGTTGTTCGGCCAGTGCATACCGGAATGTCGCAGGGTTAAAGCGGCGCTCGACAACGCCGGAGAACCCGTTTGCATATGGCAGGCCAAGCCTGTCCATCGCTGTCTCGTTGAAAAGATCGTAGTTGGTCGTGAACACCCAGGGCCGAGGCAATGAGCGATCACGGAGAACGAGCTTGCGGTAGAAGGTCTCATACAGGTTCAGGACGGCACGATCGCCTTTGGCGAAAGCCCCTTTGGTGCATTTGGCCCAAAGAAATGCCTGGACCTTCTTGATGATCGACTCGACAATGATCAGTTGCTTTTTCGATACGTCAAGCGAGCTTCGCCCCAGCGAAAAGCGCAGACTGTGAAGCAACTCCATCAGGCGTTCGAGATTGCGCGCATATTCCTCCGCGCCGATGTCGATGCCTAGCTGCTCAACGAGCGCCTTGCGCTCAGCATTGGTAGGGAGCCCCACTACATCCTGCTCGTGCACCTTCGTAAATTCCGCGGCAAGCGGCGCCATGGTCGGAATACCAACCTCGGCATTGTCTATACGCAACGACGAGCACCCCGCTCCAAGCAGGAATGCAACATTTTTCGCGTTCAACGACTCCGACAGAGCCTTGCGAACGATTTCAGAGCCCTCACCCCAATCATATTCGCGATCATCGGCATCGCCACCACGAATGAACCTAAATGTCTGCTTCGGGCCCTCAGCCCCACCCGGATTATTCAAATTCCCTCCCAATCACCTGATTCAGGCTTAGTATGTTCACCCCGCTTGCCACCGAATAATACAAGATGGACAACACAGTCGAAGACAAAGCAGAGGTGAACCGACGTGAAAATCTCGATCGTCCGAAGGACTCATTGAACTCGGTCCAATAGGGTGCCCCGAAAAGTTTTATTTTCGCTGTGAGGATCGTTTCCTCCGTTTGCCTCTTCTTTTTCGTGATCTAGTGACGGGGGTCAGCGGATCGACAGATGGCCATCCCTCGATCAACCGGCGCCGCACATCCGCCGCGATCCCCGGACTCTTAATGTAGACGCCGATTTCGCCCAGAGGTGCGTCTGAGCGGGTGTCTGCAGAAGACCAATTCAGGCTCGTGATCACTAGATGATCGTTATCCCAGAGAAGAAATTTCCCGTGCAACTCGCGATCTTCGATCTGTACGAGCCGTACGTCAGCCTTGTGCGCGATGCTCGCGAGGTCCTTTGCGTCTCTGTGCGTGACCGGGCCAGAAGGCTTGGAGTAGCAAATTACCCCTTTGACTGACCGCTTAGCGGCGGCCATCATCGGAATAATCGTGCGAGCTTCCGCCGCCAATCCGAGCCGGTCGCCACCGACCATAATCATCTGGTCGGCCGTCTCACGTGCAAGACGCATGAACTCGGCATGTTCGTCCCCTCTGAGGAGTTGTAGCTCTGCTTCACCATCGGCTGCAGGGTGCGTCCGAAGCGTACGAGCC
The DNA here is from genome assembly GCF_015704895.1 of Agrobacterium leguminum. Taxonomy (GTDB): domain Bacteria; phylum Pseudomonadota; class Alphaproteobacteria; order Rhizobiales; family Rhizobiaceae; genus Agrobacterium; species Agrobacterium leguminum. The sequence goes on from NZ_JADQWB010000016.1 coordinate 46,688, forward strand.
AATGCAGTCAAATCGGACGCGGTGTCGGAACTCGTGGTGATACCAAAGACAAGTTCGGCAAACTCCTGAGCTACTCGGGCCACGGCGAGAGGATGCCGTAGAACGATCGACGTCTCTACGCGATTGAATCCGCTGTACAGCCAGTTGCATGATCCGACGACGGCGACATAGTCACCTGGCGCGCGTCCTGTGGCGTCCGCGATCAACAACTTGGCATGCGAGCGGGTCGTGTACAAATGTACCCTTGCTCGACCCCGCAACGCATTGTCCGCTGTAATCCGGTGGTTGATCGCGATCGCAGCCTCGAGATTGGCAAGGCGATCTCGTTCGTTGCGATCTGCCCCCCAAAAGATGTCAATCCCGACGCCACGTTTCGCGGCCCTCGCGAATTCCTCTTGTAGCTCGATAAATGCGTCCTCGCGCAAGAACGTCGAGTGCATGATCACCCTGGAGCGCGCCTGCCGAAGAATTTCCACAAGACGATCTCTGTGGTCCTTTCCGCTCAAGACAATGTCATCCGGCTCGAGTGCGACGGTACGAATACGGCCATTGCTTGTGGTTGCTGCTCCCGCCCGCTGCAGCGGCTTAATCGTCATCGCCGTGCCGGACTTTTTCTCGCTTGCTGCCCGATTGATTGCCGCAACAAGCGATTCCGGCGGATCAGGTGGCAACCCTTTGATCCTTTTGCCAATCACGGTAAATAGCGCAAACTGGTCGATGGCATCCGATGCGCTGTAGTCGATACTGGACAGTTCCTCGTCGTCAGCAACGACCTGATCTGCGGCAGCATAAAGCTCCAAGCTAGACAATCGCCCCCATCCCCCGTCGATCACTAGACGCCGGACATCGTGCTCACGCTCAATTACCTCAAGCTCGGCAGGGCGGTACGGTTTCAGATCGCGCAGTCCATATGCTGTCCATGCGAATGGCTCCATCGAAAAGGAAATCCTACGAGCTACTCGGCGCGTGACTGGCGGCAATGTCTCGAATGTCTCAACAGCTTCACGACCTGCCTCGGTGGCCCGGAATGAAGCGCCCCTAGGCGCAGCCGCCAACTCCACCCATCCATACCGCATCATGCGAAGGATGATTTCCGTAATCAATCGCGCCGGGATGCAGGCAACTTTGGCAAGCTCACCGGCGGTAGTAGGCTCGACCGTAAGCGCCCATAGTATAAGGCGGTCGACGCCGCTCCAATGACGACCTTTGTCGACCCATACCCTGAGACGCGCTAGCTTTACCGGTACCGCGACACGCACGGCGCTCTTGTCGCTCATGACGTTTCGTCCGTTCTGAACGAGTCCCAAGGCACCGCAGTGAACTTAGGCGTTTTCCCGTCCGGAAGCGTCTCTTTCGCCAACTGGTCGAAGACCTCCGACATTTTCGCCAGAAAAGCTGGAGCGGTTCGATCATCTTTGTCGTGACGACGATACCGACGCCCCTGCACGCGCAGGAATTCCATGCTGCCGACAATAATGAGTTTCCATTTGGCTCGGCTCATCAAAACGTTCATGCGGCGCCGATCACGTAAGATTCCGAGCGCAGCTCGCCCCACATGGTCGTTGTTCCTGACCAAAGAAACAACGACGACGTCGGCTTCGCTGCCCTGAAACGAATCGACTGTGCTTTCAAAACCTGGCGCGTTTGTTCCCGGTTTGAAGTCAATCAGGCTCGTCAATTTGCTTTGCAAGCCATCCTCGATCGCACGCCCCAGCCGTTCGACCTGCTCGTTGTAGGGCGAAAGAACGGCCAGGGTCGCAGGCTCGGTCGGTTTTGTTGGAGCCGCTCTAAGCATTCCTAAGGCAGAGAGCACGACCTGCAGCTCCGCTGGATTGTGATAGGTGGGGCGCTGTTCTTCGGCGCCCGCCTCTCGTTGAACGTAAGGAAGGTCTATGAAAACAATCGGAGATGCGGGCAGCCGCTCGTCCGTAATCACAAATGGTGGCGCCTCGCTGTAGAATTCTTTTTCGCGCTCTTTTGATGTGTCGAGCGTGCCTTTGTAGAAGCATTGCGAAATTACGGTTGCGATGGCTGGGTGCATCCGGTGTTGCTCCAGGAGCTCCGTCGCCACACGCCGCCGGCGCTGGTCAGATCGCCTTTGCCGATCGAGCTCGTTGGTCACCAAGCTCTCAAACAATAACAACATGCGACGCGCCGAAGCGCTGACCTCGCTGAGCACCGCATCGTCCTCGATCGCATCCCGGAGATCATCCAAACCGAAATCGCGGAATATGTTGCCGATGAGTGCATCACTTTCTGCCAAAGCCCGCTTCACTCGCGTTTGGTCCTCGAGGAACGCCGCGATCCGGTCCGTATCGAAGGGCGGGAGTTGGTTATGATCCCCGATCAGCAACCGCCTCATAGAAAGCAATTGCGGAGCGAGAAGTTCAGGTCCAGTCGCCTTTGCAGCCTCTTCCACGATCGTCCAGTCGAACTGAACGCCGTCCTCGATCAATCGCGCGAGGTCCCCCGAGTTTGTGGTCGAGAACAGGATGTTCGCTGATTCAAGGACGAGTGCTTCGAATGAACGCCGCTCGCGCAAGGTAGTCGCTGAGAGCTTTGTCCGTAGATTTCCTGTGACATCAGCAGCTGCGGTAAGCTCACGCAATGATTGCTGAATGGCGCGCGGCGCGCGCCTAAGGAGCGGGCTGTCATTTAGCTCCTTCAGATACGCCTTTGCCCGATCAGGGGTTTGCGCTCCTGAAAGGTCAGCGCCGTTATCCGCTTTCGATCGAACCAAAATTACATCGTCGGTCAATCCATTCTTTTTCAACATTTTCTGGACTGACGCCGCAAGGTGATCCAAGGCCTGATGCGCCTGAGCGCTCAGGAGAAGGCGGATCGTGGGATCTCCAGCTAAAGCTCTCCGTACCACTTCTGTGACCAGCCTGGTTTTCCCAACACCGGGAGGACCAACGACCAACTGTGCCGGACCGGTTGACCAAATCGAGCGCAACGCGTCCTGCTTCGACTTGTCCAGCTTGCCGAAGTGCTCGTCCTCGATAAGAGGATCGTCCTCATAGGACCGCAGCCTCGCCCGCGGATCAAGAATCATATTGGCAAGTTCCGACTGTGTCGAAAGCACCGTCAGCATCCTGAGCCGCCGTCGAAGCACTTGCTCTGTGCCTGTCTCATCAACCCTACGCAGATGGAGTTGAGCATTGGGGGGAAGGACACCGTCGAGAACTTGGAATTCGTAAAGCCTTCGGTTGTTCTTCTGTACTGGACGGATGAACCGAACGTTGGCAGCGGCTCGAACCGTCATCCCAAGGCCGGCCGCTTCAGTTAGCTGCCATTCCGCATCAACGTCGGCCTCCTCCCGGTCGAACGACCGTCGCAAGAGCTTATGTGGTTCATCCACGCTCAGCGCCTCGGAAAGACGCAGCCGGTGCTCTGAATCACTCGCTGCAATCTCGACGATCCGCTTGTTTCCCTGCTGCCGCTGCCCCACCAACTCAACTGGAGCGATTTCGGCGACCTTAAACAGCGCTTCGGCAATCTGTGCGAGAAGTAGGCCACGTCGGACAACGAGCCCGGGATCATCATCGGCGGCTATCTCGAACGCAGCACTCCAATCAAGAGCATCAGAGCGCAATTCATTCAAACGTCCCGTCGCAGCCGCAAACCGGATGATCTCGACCCGGTGCTCTGGAAGGTCAATCGTTTCGCGGCGGCCAAGAATGACGTCGTCCCTGAAACGGGCGTTGTTACAAGAAGCTATGTTCCAAGTTTCATCAGTTCCAGCAACGCGCAATGGCTGAAGATCATAAACCAGGCTCTCGGTCATCAGCAGGAGATCGCCTCTCGGCGTGCGTGTCAACGTGGCGCCCGTTTCGAGATCGGCTCGAACAAAATCGACCTGAGAATCAGCATCGTCGGTGTCGAACGCATCACCAGAGGCTGCATGCAATGTTGCCGAGAGGCGACTTGTTTGTCCAAGCCGAAGGGCCAGCACATAGCGCCCATTCCCGGCAAATACCTCTGCATCCAATTCGTTGAGAATGGCGTCAATTCGACCCGTAACTGTTACAGCATCCAGAATGCGATTCCGTTCCGGCTCAAACAATAATCTTATCAGGTCAATTTCAGATGGCCGAAGGTCTATCTTCGTTCGACCTGCGATGAACTGCACCTCTTCCTCTGCAAGGGATCCCGCCGTTAGGCCGACCAGATCTGCAACGACATTGCCAAGAGCACGCCAGTCATCGAGGAAGGAGAAAATAACCGAACCGACCGGACGACTTTTCGCGATCACTTTCAGGGGCGCTCTATTGAGCTCCGCAACTCGAAGACAAAACTCGAAACCGCCGAGCCGGAAGTCTGGTTTGGTAGCGGCACCAGTAGAGTAGATAGCTCTGGGGTCTATTCGCCCGTGAACCAAACCTTGGCCATGCACCGCCCCAAGGGCTTCCGCCAGACGGCGCAAGTTCTTCCAGAGGAAGGACCGTTGCCGTGCTCCATGTAGCCCACGTAACCAGTGGTCGGAACGAAGAAACTGCGAGGCGTATTCGAGAGGCGCAACATCGCTCGGCATGATGATGTAGAATGCGTCGTCACACTCTCCCGAGCCTGATACATCGACAATAACTTCATCTGCGCGAGGGAAAGATCTAACGCGCTCACTTTGACGCATTTCGTGCCGCCAAAGTTCTCGCAGATCTGAGTCAACCGCGGTTCCGGTCTTCGACCAATACTTGAGAACAACGGGGTCGCCATTCCGGCGATCTTTGGCGCGTATCACGGCTGATTTGAGCGCAGCAGTATTTGGGGAAGACAGGAAGGCTTCATCCAACTCAAATCGTTGTTCGAGGGTTTCCCGCTGTCGTTGAGCATGCGTTGGGTGCATTGTCGTTCCCGCTGCCATTCTGCGCAACTGTCTGCTTGATTTCATCGTGTCCGAATCAGTCGCGTCATGGATAGTACTGTCTATGATTTGCATCTCTCTTCGCAATCAGCGATAGAGAATTACCAAGCATTATATTTTACCTAGCCGGGAACATCTGAAACACATGGCGAGCGCGACCGAGATCGAAAATTTCAATCTGGACAGCCGCCAGCTTGCGCGTATCGAAGCCGTCCATCGCGGCTTCCTCTACCAACATCTCTATGCCGTGGCCTGCCTGTTTCAAGCAGGCGCCACCGGCGTCACCCACATCGTGGTAGAGAATGACGAAGACGTGGAACTCGTGTTTTCGGACAAGCGCGTGTATGCGCAGGTCAAAACAAGAAGCTCACACCTTATTTTCAGCGACATAGACGGTGCTCTGTCACGGTTCGATGCCATTCGCACTGAGCATGCGGAGGGCCGAAGGAGCGGCAGGGCCGAGTTCGTGATCGTATCCAACACTGCCCCAGGTCCCCAGCTAGCGGATCGCCTCAAAAGCGAAGCTTGGCCCTCTGATGTTGTGCTGCTTTGGCCGGGCAAATTGTCCGCGACGGAGGAAGCGCTGCCCGCGCCATGGAACAATGTCTCGGATGGATTCGGGGCTTGCCGCGCGGCAGCGAGCACTTTGCCTTTTTCAATTCTGGCTCCGGAAACGCTTGTCTGGAAGCTCGCGGGCAGGATAATGGCGGCCGCGGCGGGGATCGAACCGAACCCCAACCATACCTTTATCGTGCAGGAGCTGTCGGAGCTCTTTGAGCAGTTGGTGATTCAACTGCAGGACTTTCCGGCGCCGCCTCTTCAATACCGACCACAAGACAAAGAACCTCCGCTCGTTACCGAGCGCCGCGTTCGACTGGTCACCGGCTTCTCTGGAGCCGGCAAGACCTCCTGGGTTTCGCAGACCGCCCTGCACACGAGCGATAGGCTGGCGTACTACGACGTCGCCGACATTTCCGGGCCAGCCTTGGCCAGTGCTGTCGCTCGTGAGCTCGCGGCGCGCCTATTCGGGAAGACCAGCGGCAAGCTAGGCGAAATTCTGCTGCCCGGAGCGACGGGCACGGAAATCCTCTTCGCTATCGGGCGTCACCTCGCGGAGACCAATCTTACCGCCACCTTGGTGCTGGACAACGCACATCGCGTGCCCGCAGCCGACCTGGTTTCGCTGGTCGAAGCCTCTCCCCACCTACACTTCGTCCTGTTGGCGCAACCGAACGCTGCTGTCGCTCGTATTGAAGCGACGTTGGGCGTTCAAGCGGAACCACTTTTGGGCTGGACCAATGAAACTGCGGCAGCCGAAGGCTCATCACACGGATGCCGCGGTGATTATTCGAGCTACGAGCGCCTGCTCAAGCTTACGGCTGGGCTACCGCTCTATACGCAGAACGCGCTGAAGATCGCCGCCAACAACTATGATGGAGAGGTCATTCGGCTCTGTGCCGCCCTTGAGGAACGCACGCACATTGTCGAAACCGCCCAGGAGCTGATCCTGGCCGAGTTGTTCGAGAGTTACGGTGACGATGAACGTCAAGTCCTCGCTGCGCTCAGCCTCAGCGACGTTCCGCTCAATCAATCCGAAGCCAGCGATGTTCTCAAGGGGACTTTCGCTTTGGAGAAGTCCGCCGCTGCCACCGCATTCCGACGACTGCGCCTCACCGGCGCGATTCAAATTTTCGGCGTGGATCGCTTCAAAGTCCACGACGCCATGAGGCCGTTGGGTCGTGCTCACCTCGATCGTTGCGGAGCGGATACGGTTAAGAAAGCGCAGGAAGCGATCCGCGATCTACTTATGATGGCGCTCCCCAGAGGCCACGATCGTCAGCGCGTCTTCCTACTGCTCCGCATGTTCGTCGCGCTGAGCAATATCAAGCCGCTCGTCGAAATGGCGACAGACGAAATCTTCCATGAGTTGGGCTACATGGAGGAGATCACCGGATATCTCAATCAGGTTGCGGAATCAGACGAGGTCCCAGCGGAGGACCGTTTCTGGGCTTTAGACGGGCTGGCCTTTGCGCATTTCAAGGAGGGCGATGACGCGGGCATTCGCGCCAAGCTCGATCGCATGGACGAGCTCGTTCGCCGGAACAGTCTCGGATTGTCGGAACGTCTCGCCGTCGGCATGAAGCGTATGATTTTCGCCGCTCGCGCCAAGGATATCCTCGCCGTCAGGGCAACGATGGCCGAGCTGAGCCGCGTTCTGCCACAAACCCCGCAGCACCTCCGCGTGGCGAAGTACAATTACGCGCATGCGCTTTTCGAACTGGGATTCGTGGATGATTGCGTCACCGCGACTCTCGATTTGATCGTTGAATATTATGATCTGCTTGGTCTTAGGCTTGGCGACGTGATGGGAAACAACCCGGACAAAATTTTCCCGCTGCTGAAGGGCGATGAGAGCCATACCGATGATCTCAAGCATCTAGCCGACGCGCTGGACCTACAAGCGAAGGCAATTAAGGCGACAGGAAATCATCCCGGCCTTGCTCACGTCCACGCGCTCAAATTCTATTCGATGGCGCATTCATTGGACTCATTTGTCAGGGTCGGTCAGGAGTTGGTGGATGACTTCGTTGAACGGCATGACTACATCGGTGCGCGAGACGTCATCGAGAGAAACCTGATGCCGACAATCCTTGGCTTAAAGCTCGCGGGTCGCGTCATTCCGGTCCGTAGCCAGTATGCTGTGGTTCTCGCTTACTGCGGCGCTTTTGATGAAGCAGAAGCCGAGATGGCTCGCCTGCTCCCCTACGAGAGCGGCCTCGATCAGCGGGGCCAACAGGAACTGCAAAATCAGCGGCGCCTCATAGCAGAGTTGAAGCAAAACCCGCCGCCGCCACAATGGCAGATGCCGCAACGGATCCGCGATCAGCTCGACCGAAATCAAGGTGAAATTTTGGCGCCGTGAACGTCGCGGCCTCGCTAGGACGCGATCCAGCGGCGTAGGTAATAGTCGACCTCGGCCCTGCTCTTGCAGTGATACGTCTTGCGGATCATCTTCCTCAACGTTTCGCCACCAGGTCCCATGCGCTCCTCTGCTTGAGCAAGATCGACTGAGTCCAATTCCTCTCGGGTGAATCCCTCCATCGGCATGGGGTTCACCGTCCAGATCTCACTGAGGCCGGCGATGGCACCGTTGGAAAACTCGATGCTCCTCAAGAGCCTCGGAAGGCGGCTTTCCAGCCCATAGAGTCGAGCGGCTCCTAGCTTGGTGCTGACCCGAACATCCACGAGCGGCTTGCGTCGATAGAACGTGATGTCGACAGGCTGCCCGGAGGTCGACAACGTTGTCAGTTGGTGCGTTAGGACACCTTCACGCGAGCCGAAGTGCTGTTCCAGGCGTTTCATCGCCTCTTGCGGGGTGATATCGATGCTCAATGGTACAGCCTCCTGGTTCGTCGGATGCCCCTAAGGCTCTCAAAGTGCTGCTGGGGTGAAGCATAGATCTTAGGGACTCCTTGCGCCTGCCTGTAGCCCCTTCCTCAAATTTTATTGTCACTTACCTTGCCGGTCTGCAGATCGATGCAAGTCGCGTCCCGCCAGCGCGACGGCGTGCTGCACGCCTGTACTGCATGACAGAATCGACCAGATCACGGATCGAGGCAAAGCCGTCGTCCGAACGAATTCCGAGGCGGTCGAAAAGCTCCTTAACGAAAGGGATTTCGATCATCCCGGATCGGCGCGCCAACAAACATGTGGCCAGAAAAACAGCTTGCCGAATGGCCTGCGATCGTCGCAGGCACCAGCCAGCAAATTGATGACGCGGATAGCGGCTTCTTCCTTACCTTGGCCCAGCACACTGGCAGCGACGGCGACCGATTTGAGGGCGAGGCCACAGAGAATTGAGCTGCCTAAACTACACCCCACGCCCGAAACCTCCCCCTCCCGGTCATCTCCCGCAGCCCAAGCTCCAAAACGATCCGCCGCGCCGCCTGCGGCGTCACATCGAGCGTCTTCGCCACCATTTTTGCCGACACCAGCGGTTTGGCCATCACCAACTCAACCAGTTCCGGCAGTTTTGAAGATGTCCGGCGCCCTTCCAGCTTTCGCTCCATCAGTGTTCGAGCCAACGCCAGCCGGTCATGTTCTTTCAGTCCGATCTCGGCGGCCGCGATCAGCCCGCGGGCGATGGCGAGCAGCCGGGTTTCTCGATCGCGATGCCGGCGCCGATCGACCGGAATGGTTTTCAGACCGAGATTGATGGCGGCGAGATGGGCGCCGGTGGTGATGCCGGCTTCCCTTAGGATCGACGCAGCAAATAGTCGGCCGAGCCAGGGCGCATGCTGCAGGACCGACAGTTCGTTCCAGGCATCGAGGGCGACGATCGCCTGCAGCACCGCCGGTAGGTGTTCGGCCTGGCGCAGCACGATGCGCCATTCGTCGAGCCGGGCATCCTCGTCCCAGTCGAGATCATAAATCATTGGATCCTTTTCGGCGGGACCTCCGCCGGCTCGGCCGGGACGTTTTGCCTCCTCGATCGCCGCCTCCGATCGCGCCAGCACCGCATCAATGGAGGCATAATCGACGCCGGGAAGCCCTTCGGCTTCGTCACTGCTTTCCCCCTCCCCTTCCGCATTTGCCGCGACTGCGCGCCGGATGACGCCGGTCGGCTCCCCCACGTCGGCGCCCACCGAATTGATGTCCGACGTTTGTCGCAAGGTTCGGCTACCCTCCGCGGACAAAGCCCACTCCGGCAGCTGCGCGGCGATCCGCCGGCGGCTGCGCAGGACGTCACGAGCGATGGTGAGTTCATGGGTGGGTGTGCGAATGTCCCGAGTGGCGTCGTGGAGAACGAGGTCTTCGAGATGGACCAGTTCGCCGTCGATCCACAGCGAGGCGCAGGCATCGGCGAAATTTTGGCGTTCGATCCAGCCTGCGCCGACGGGTGAACGGGCGACGCGCTCATCGAGACGCGTCAAGGCGACACCGGCGTCGAAAGCCGGTCGCATCAGTGCACTCATGCTGATTCTCGCGAGATCGTAAGCCATTGAAATCATGGTAAATGATTTCTTATGAGAACTCTATAGAGATATTAGAGTTCTTCACATGGTACGGTTTTGAGTTGGATGATCAACCATCGATAAGTACCCCTTATGGGAAAGCATACGTCTTGACATTGAAGATACCTTGGCTGCAATGGCAAAACCTGTGTTCACGCTTGGCGAGAGGCTCTTCTCAGCTTGATACACTTCTGCACTGCGATCGCAGGCCGCATGACACCTCCATCTAGAACGTCTCCCCGTTTCCGAATGATTGGGAATGGGAATACGAAAATGGCGAATTGGGCGGGATGTCGGAAAAGCCGCGAAAACAATGTTCCGTAGAGCGTGAGGCTTTTCATTCGGTGGCTATCTGACCAAAAGAGTGCTTGGCGGCGTGAGCCCATCGACGCCGCCGCCAATCTTGTGATGAAAAAGAACGACTTCATCGTAGCGCCCCTCGGACGATGCATAACACGCCGCAGCATGACAGAGGTGACTATTATTTAAGCCCCCGCAAAACTGCTCAGACAAACTGAGCTACCTCTGAGTCGCGTGCATCTGGACAAAGCTACAGCGCGCTGAACGTATTTCCGAAGATCGTTGTTCTGGATAATCAGCCCTCGAACAAACTGGTATCGATTCCCTATAGAGTTATTCTCTAAATACATAAAAACAAATGTTAAATTTCGATTTTGGCTAACCGAACCCTGTTTCGAAAGAGCGGTCTGTTAAGGCGTTGTTAACTCTAAACGACTGGACGTGCGGCAAGAATCGTGTTGTATCTTTGGCGGGCAACAGTCGGCAAACCGAAGGATGCCCGCCAAGGGGGCAATATGGCGATAGCGAAAAACGTAGAAGCAACGATCAGTCAGAAGGAAGACGCGGGTGGAAAGATCATGCGTCACGCAGGCCTTCTGTCACAGCAATTGCAGCAGCTTCGCACCCGCATGTATCCTCCGAAGTCGGAGAAGAGCTTGAGGCCCTTCCTTACGAACGAAGTCTCCAAGCTGACGTCCATACCCGATTCCACCCTGAAGCTCATGTCGAGCGAAGGACGCGGTCCGATTCCCGGTCGGCTGGAGAATAATCATCGCGTCTATACGCTTGCCCAGATAAACGAGTTGCGCGAATTCTTTGCCAGCCAGAAGCCTTCAGAGGCGCTGAGATTTTTGCCGCGTAGACGCGAGGGCGAACATCTTCAGGTCGTCGCGATCGCCAACTTCAAGGGCGGCAGCGCGAAGACCACGACCTGCGTTCATCTTGCACATTATCTCGCATTGCAGGGTTATCGCGTCCTTGCACTTGACCTTGATCCGCAGGCATCGCTTTCCGCTCTCTTCGGTGCGCAGCCCGAATTCGATGTCGGCGCCAACGAGACTATCTATGCGGCTCTTCGTTATGACGACGCCGAGCGTCGCCCGATCCGCGATATTATTCGCAAGACGTACTTCGATGGTATCGACCTGATTCCCGGTAATCTCGAAGTCATGGAGTACGAGCACGAGACACCGCGTGTGCTGGCCCAAAAATCAGGCTCCGGGGCAATCTTCTTTGAGCGCCTGAAGCTCGCACTTGCGGAGGTCGACCAAGATTACGATGTCGTTATCCTCGATACACCTCCGTCACTGGGGTTTCTGACGCTCAGTGCAATTTATGCTGCGACCAGCATGATTATCACGGTACATCCGGCGATGCTTGACGTGGCTTCCATGAGCCAGTTCCTGTTGATGATGGGCGATTTGATCAGCGTGCTGAACGAGAGTGGAGCACAGCTCGATCAGGATTTCATCCGGTATCTTGTCACCCGCCACGATCCGAACGATGCGCCGCAGTCGCAGGTCGTGGCTATGATGCGCCATCTGTTCGGAACTGATGTGCTTCTACCCACGCTGATTGAAAGCACGGCGGTTGAGGCAGCGGGACTTGCCAAGCGATCCATTTACGAACTGGAGATGGGCCAGATCGGCCGTGATACGCACAAACGCGCACGCGAGGCGGTGGACGCCGTCAACGAGGCGATATTGAAACTCATCAACATCAGTTGGGGACGCACATGACCAGCAAGTCGTCGCGTAAATCCATCGTTGCAAATTTCGGACTGCTGTCGGCGGAGCTCGAAAACCGGCTGTCGACGGACAGTTCTGCCTCCCCGCAACAATCGCCAGCACCCGCACGTGTGGGCGCTGGCGTCATCGGTGCGGCACATCGGGCAATCGACGACATCAAATCGGAACGCGACCGGCTGAAGGCGCTTGTTGAATCGGGCGGCGGTGCGATCCGGGAACTCGATCCGTTAATGGTCGATCCCTCCCCCTTTCCTGATCGTCTTCCGGACGACGATGCATCGGACTTCGAGACTTTCAGGAACTCTATTCGGTCCGAAGGTCAGAAAGTTCCCATTCAGGTCCGCAAGTCACCATCCTCACCGGATCGCTATCAGGTGATCTACGGCCATCGTCGACTGCAGGCAGCCAAAGATCTCGGAATTCCGGTCAGGGCGATCGAGGTCGAGATTTCCGATGTCGAGCTTGTCATCGCGCAGGGTATCGAAAATGCCGATCGTCAGGATCTGAGCTGGGTCGAGCGCGCCCTGTTCGCCCGTCGTATGGATGACGCCGACGTGAAGCCTCGCGATATCAAGGCGGCATTGTCGATCGATGATCCGGAGCTTGCGCGAATGCGGGCGGTTTATCGCTCAGTTCCCCTCGATATCATCGAGGCGATCGGTCGGGCTGCCAAGGTCGGCCGTCCGAGATGGGTAGAATTCGCGAAGGTGTTTTCTGAACGTGCTGATCTGCACGAAGAACTGCGTAGAGTGCTGTCAGCCGCCGCAGAGAAGCGGCTGGGGTCAGACCAGAAGTTTCTAGCCGCCTTCAATGCCCTGAAACCCGCAACAGAGCCCCGGAAGGACGGCAAGAAGATTGCCGGTGCCGCGGGCGAGCCGCTTGGCAGTTACTTGCGCACGCCCAAGGACATTCGCATTTCGGCGGAGACGCCGGCCGGAGCAAAATTCCTCGATTTTATCGAAGCCGAACTGCCTACGCTGGTGGAGCGGTTCGCACGTGAGGGGATCCAGGACTTAAATCGAAGCTGACTGGCAGGCTTCGAAATGATTTTACGGAAGGAAAGTGCGCAAAAGAAAAAGGCCCCCGAAACGTTGCCGTCATGGAAGCCCTTCTCGTTGTGTGAGAACTTGAGAATCGCATTTCCATGAATCCTAGTCAAGAGTCTTTGGCATCGTTTTGGTGAGCGTGGATCTTTTGCCTTTTTGAAAGGTGAGGACATGGAAGGTGGACAAGTGACGACGCCCTTTGGGCGGCGGCCGGTGACCCTTGCGCTTGTGAAGCGGCAGATTGCCACGACCAAGATCGAGGAAGGCAAGTCGGCAGACAAATGGAAAGTCTTTCGTGATGCATCGGAGGCAAGAGAAGTGCTCGGTCTGCAGGATCGTAGCCTTGCGGTGCTCGACGCTCTCCTCAGCTTTTATCCCGAGAATGAACTGCGCCAGGACGCGCAGCTCGTCGTCTTCCCGTCGAACATTCAGCTGTCAATTCGCGCGCATGGCATCGCAGGTGCCACTTTGCGTCGGCATCTTGCTCTTCTCGTTGAGGCCGGCTTAATCATCCGCAAGGATAGTGCGAACGGCAAGCGCTACGCTCGAAAGGATGACGAGGGATCAATCGAACACGCCTTCGGATTCGACATATCCCCGCTTCTTATGCGTGCTGAGGAACTCGCATGCCTGGCTCAGCAGGTTGCCGCTGATCGAATTGCCTTCAGAAGAGCGAAGGAAAGCCTGACGATCTGCCGGCGCGATATCCGAAAGCTGATCACCGCTGGCGTTGAAGAGGGAGCCTCAGGCGATTGGGGCGGGCTTGAAGAGCGATATCTTATGCTCGTCGGACGAATTCCGCGCAACCCGACACTGAATGAACTTGGCGATCTGGGTGCCGAGATGGGCAGTTTGCGAGCGGATATCCTCAAACTCCTGAATTCTGGCGATTTTTCTTCAAAAATGATCACCAATGATGCTCAAATTGAGCGTCATATACAGAATTCAAATACCAACCCTCCTAATGAACTTGAACCTAGCTCTAGAAACGAGCAGGGAGCGAAGCCGGGCGAGAACAAGCAGACGGGCCATGTGCCGATCAAGGCTTTTCCTATTGGCCTTGTATTGCGAGCCTGCCCGGAGATTTCGAACTATGGGCCTGGGGGCCAAATCGGGAGTTGGCGCGAACTCATGACCGCCGCCGTGGTTGTCAGGTCAATGCTTGGGGTTAGTCCCTCCGCATATCAGGAAGCCTGTGAGATAATGGGTCCAGAGAATGCCGCGGTAACTATCGCCTGCATTCTGGAACGTGGTGGCCACATCAATTCACCGGGCGGGTATCTCAGGAATTTGACGAACAAGGCAAAGCGTGGTGAATTTTCACTTGGTCCGGTACTTATGGCGCTGTTGCGAGCTGGCGGTCACCAGGTGAAAGCCACGGGATGATGGTTGGCGGAGAGGTGATATCTATGACGGCCGCAGCCTGGGACTTCGGAACCGTAGTCAAGGTGGTGAGGCGGTTAACTGCTCACGTCAGGAAGACGGCCATGCCAGTTATCACCACCCGCCCTGCCCTTCATCGACCCGTCCCGTTCACTTCACCGAACTGGTGAACGGAACAAGATCAATCCACGTCCGGTCGATAATTGGTGTATGCCGCAAAATAAGCCCGCCGTTAGTTCGGCAGGCTCGTCCTCCGGAAATCTTCCTAAAATGGTTCTAGCCCGCGAAACGCTCGGGACGGAAAGTCGCCAACATCGGATGTTCCACTCCCGTTGCAATCTCATAGGCCAGCAGCTCGCCGGTGATAAGACCAAGCGTTGCGCCACTGTGGCTGAAGGCGACGTAATAGCCGGGAATGGCCTTGATGGCTCCAATCACCGGCTCGCCGTCGCCCGGGATCGGTTTCCCACCAACACCGATCGAAGCGACTTCGAGTTGCGGATTGCCTTCCATCACCTTGGCAGCCTCCACCAGAAGCTCGGCAACAATGCTGTCATCGATCTCATAGGTGCCGTCCGCACGCACTGTCACACCCTCATCGGCCGCCCAGTCGGCATCCAGCGAGAAGGAGCCACCCGGCGCGGGGCGAACAGCGACGCGCGGTGTGTTGAGGACAGCGCGCAGGGGATGGGCGAGCGGTTTGGTCTGCACGAGAAGCGCGACCGGTGTCCCGTCGCCGATTGTCTGTCCGCTTTCCGCAGCCATTTTCGGCACGGCCGGGCCTGTCGCGAGCACAACAGCATCGGCCCGATGGAGATGACCTTCTGCGGTTTCCGCACCAACGGCACGACCACCCTCGAGCACGACCCGCGCGGCACCCTGGTCCATTACCAGAACGCCTCCGAGTGTGGAAAACTCTTCCAGAAGCACTCCGATCAACCTCGGCAGATCGACCCAGCCTACGCCAGGATTGAAGATGGCGCCCTGCGGAGTGATTGCACTTGCATCGAGCCCGGGCGCGACGCCGGCGACTTCTGCTGCGGAAAGCCGCTGCGCATCATAGGCAAGCGAAACCTCGTGGCGATAGGCCGCGTCGATCTCGTTGCGCTCATCATCCGCATCC
Organism: Agrobacterium leguminum; assembly: GCF_015704895.1. GTDB lineage: Bacteria > Pseudomonadota > Alphaproteobacteria > Rhizobiales > Rhizobiaceae > Agrobacterium > Agrobacterium leguminum. The sequence goes on from NZ_JADQWB010000016.1 coordinate 62,167, forward strand.
CAGGTCAGCCCTCCATCGAAGCGAAGCCATTCCGCATCAGGGTTCTGCGCCGCGAGTGTGCGATACCGGTCGATGCCGGCCATACGCAACTGATGATAGGGTTCCGAGCGCATGCGCGCCGAGTTTAGCCAGGAAAGCGAACGGCCGGAGGCACCGTTGGCGGGCGGGCCGTCATTGAGGATAGTGACCTGGATGCCGCGCCGCGCAAGCTGCACGCCGGTAGAAACGCCGAAGATACCGGCACCGATGATGACGGCTGAAGAGATGGTGTTGTCGGTCATGGGGTTGGCTTTCAATCAATTATCATAGGGATGGTGTGAAGCAGTCAGGGCTCTTCCCAGCGGCCGCTGGCGGCGGAGCGGAAAAGGGCGTCGATCGCCTTCATGTTTGCGATCGCGTCGCCAAGCCCCGTCACGAGTGGCTTTCCGGAAAGAACCGCCTCAGCGAATGCATCGGCCTGTTCGCGATACTGATCGACCTGGCCGATCACGATCTCCTCGCGTCCGCCGCCGGCCAGATCACGGCCATCGTCGAAGATGAGGACAGTCGGCTCATCGGCGGGTGCATTGAAAGGAATGGGAATTTCCAGACGTCCGCGCGTTCCAAGCACCGTCACCTTCTGCGTGAGGGACAGTTGCGTGGAACAGGTGAAGGCAAGCTGCTTTCCCTCCGGAAACGCTAGCAGCCCGCTCGTCAGCCGGTCCGTGCCGAAGACGGGATCGCATTCTATGAGAGCGATTGCCCGCAGCGGTTCCGCGTCGAACAGGAAACGCGCCGTGTTGATGGCATAACACCCGACGTCGAACAGACCACCGCCGCCGATATCGGCCTGGTTACGCACATTTCCGGGATCATCGAGATAATAGGAAAAGATCGTCTGGATGGCCCTGACCTCACCAAGGCGCCCCTCCGCGATCAACGCACGTGCTTTCTTCCATTGCGGATGGTGGCGAACCATGAAGGCTTCGGCGACGGGCAGGTCCGCCGCCTTCTGTGCAGTCGCCAGTTCCACCGCCTGCGCGGCATCAAGCGCGATCGGCTTCTCGCAGAGAACGGGTTTGCCCTGCTCCAGCGCCTTGATCGTCATGGGCACATGCAGATGATTGGGCAAAGGGTTGTAGATTGCATCTATTTCCGGATCGGCAAGCAAATCCTCATAGTTGCCATAGGACCTGGCTATGCCGAAGCGGGCCGCCATCTCCTTCGCCTTGGCGGCATCACGCGAGGCAATTGCGACAACGCGCCCCAGACGGCTTGACTGGATGGCGGGAATGACCGCCTTTGCGGCAATTCCTGCGCAACCGAGTACGCCCCATCGTATCGTTCGTGTCATCTTTTTCTCCTCCCGACGCTCAGAGCACTTCCGCAAGGAAGCGCTGAAGGCGCGGGCTCTGCGGGGTATCGAATATCGCCTCCGGCGTGCCGGCTTCCACCACGCGCCCCTCGTCCATGAAGACGACCTGATCGGCGACCCGGCGGGCAAATCCCATTTCATGCGTGACGACGACCATGGTCATGCCACGCGTGCCGAGTTCGGCCATCAGGTTGAGCACGCCCTTGACCAATTCCGGATCGAGCGCACTCGTCACCTCATCGAAGAGGATAACTTCCGGCTCCATGGCAAGCGCACGGGCAATGGCGACGCGCTGCTGCTGCCCGCCGGAAAGACCGCCTGGACGATGATGCTGGCGGCTTGCAAGACCAACATCGGCAAGCCTTGCCTTGGCGATGCGCTCGGCCTCGGCTGCCGGTAGGCCCTTGATCTTCGTCAGCGACAGCATGACGTTTTCCAGTGCCGTGTGATCCGGAAAGAGGTTGAAATGCTGGAAGACCATGCCGACCCTGCGGCGCAGCGTTTCCGGCTTCATGGCGAGAATGCTTTCACCATCGATGAGAATATCGCCACTCTTCGGCTCGACCAGACGGTTGAGCCCACGCAACAGGGTGGATTTGCCGGAACCGGACGGGCCGATGATGCAGGTGACGCTGCCCGGCTTTACTGAAAGGTCGACACCCTTCAGCACATCGAGGTCGCCGTAGGCCATGCCGAGACGGCGCACATCAAGGCTGCCACCCTTGAAGGCGACACCGGAGGCGCGGGCCGCACTGTCGAGTTCACTGACCTCTTCCAGCCCACTGGTGATGACGGAGGGACGCTGCTTGCCCATCCGCAAGCGATTGTCGATCGCATTGACGACATGGGTGAGCGGTACGGTGACGATGAGATAAAACACGCCCGCCAGCAACAATGGTGAAAGATTGCCCGTCACCACCGCCTGGTCCTGTCCTACGCGGAAGATCTCGCGTTCGGAGGCCAGAAGCCCGAGGAAATAGACAAGGCTCGAATCCTTGACGTTGCCGATGAACTGGTTGACGAGGGCCGGCAGCACACGGCGCACGCCCTGCGGCACGACAATGAGGCGCATGCCCTGACCGTAGCTCATGGACAGTGCACGACACGCCTCCATCTGGCCGCGATCGACACTCTGGATGCCGGACCGGAAAATTTCGCCAATATAGGCGCCGGCAATCAGGCTGAGCGCCAGAATGCCGAGTGGATAAGGCGACGGGCCGAAGAGTTCGCGGCCGATGCGGGCAAAGCCCTGACCGATGAGGAGGATTGTGACGATGGCCGGCAGGCCGCGGAAAATATCGGTATAGAAACGTGCGGGAATGCGCAGCCATGGCGAGCGGGAAATGCCCATGATGGCGAGCATCATGCCGATGGCGACGCCAAGCACCGTCGAGGTCGCAGCCAGGATCAGCGTATTCTTCAGGCCGACCGTGATCATGGTCGGCAGCACTTCGGCCATGGCATTCCAGTCGAGGAAGCTGCGGCGCAGGTTTTCAAGCCAGTTCATCAGGATATCCCTTGAAAGAAAGGCCGGCCCGACCGGTGAAGGCCGGACCGGAAGGCGGCATCACTGCTTGGGAAGATATGCCGCCGGCATCGGTGTGCCGGGGAACCATTTTTCATGAAGCTTCTTCCAGGTGCCGTCCTGCATGGCCTCTTTCAGGCCCTTGTCGAGCGCCTCGCGCAATGCATCGTTCCCCTTGCGGATGACGAAGCCGGCAGGCGCATCGAAGCTCGGAATATTGACCGCGACCTTCAGCGCCGGGTAACGGGCGGAATAGTCCTTTGCCGCCTCGAAATCGAGGAAATGGGCGTCGACCGTGCCGTTGTTGAGCGCAGAAACGGCTGAGTTGTTGTCCGGGAACTTGACGAGATCGGTGCCGGCAAAGTTCTTCTCTGCATAGATTTCCTGCAGCGTGCCCTGCACGACGCCGAGACGCTTGCCCTTGAGGCCTGCTGCATCGGTGATGCCAGGCTCCGAAGTCAGCACGCTGAGGAAACCTGCAAGATAACCATCGGAGAAATCAACGGTTTCCTTGCGCTTGGCCGTCGTGCCAATTGCGGCGGCCGCAACATCGAAGCGGCCGTTGGCGACCGACGGCATCAGCGCCGAGAATTCCTGACCGGTGAAGACAACCTGCTCCTTCCTGAAGCCGAGGCGTCCGGCAACGTTGAGGAAAAGCTCGATGTCGAAACCGGTAAAGTTACCGTCGGCAGTGGTAAAGGCATAGGGCTTGGCGTCACCCATCGTTCCGACACTGATGGTGGTGGGATCAATGAGGCCAAGTGGATTGTCGGCAAGCGCCGGGGTCGTTGCGCCTGCGAGGACACCAAGCGTGACCGCGATGGCGGTGGCGCGGATTCTGGCAAAGGGGGAAGTGAAGGCTTCGGTAAATCGCATTGGTTTCGTCTCCTCTGGTGTCGTTGTCTGCGATGTATTCAAGGCGCACAGGTCCCATCCGGAAAGCGACACGACGTCGCCTGCCCGGCCCATGCAGTTCGCATGTCGGAAGTCTTTTTCTGTTATTGAGACCGGTCTCAATAATAAAGAGACCGGTCTCTTTGATTATTGGCAATTGTTATCTTCGCATTTGCCACTCGTCAAGTTCTCTTGTAAGGCTACCGTTTATGGATAAAAGCCTCTCTAAAACCCCTTCCGTCACCGTGGCTGACGTCGCACGCAGGGCCGGCGTCTCGAAGGCAACGGCTGCACGCGTGCTGGGCGGCTACGGAACTGTCAGCGACAGGGTGCGCGAGGCTGTCACAGCTGCCGCAAGTTCCCTTGATTATCGCCCCAATGAGCTTGCCCGCAGCATGACGACGGGCCGCTCCGGCACAATCGGCGTCGTAGTGGGGGATATCGAGAACCCCTTCTTCAGCCTCGCGGTACGCGGCATCACGGATATCGCCCGGCAGGCGGGCTTTACCGTCATTCTCATCAATTCGGGCGAGGACGCGACGGCGGAGAAGGCCGCGATTCGTACATTGCTTGCCAAACGCGTCGATGGCTTGATTGTCTCCCCTGCCAAGGAGAACGATGTCGATCACCTCAGGGAAGCCATCCGGTCCGGCTTGCCACTCGCGTTACTCGACCGGTGCGGCGAGGCGCTGGACGTAGACACTGTCATCGCCGACGACCAGAATGCGGCGGAGAGTATTACCCGCCAGTTGATCACACTTGGCCACCGCCGCATCGCCTATCTTACAGCCTGTGACACACCGGATCATCGCTTCCATACGCCGCGGGACATCAGCACCGGTTCGGTGCGGCGCCGCATCGAAGGGTATCTTGGTGTCTGCCGTGAGGCTGGCCTTATCGGTATGGAGGACTGGGTGAAGGTTGGGGCCGTTACACCGGAACGCACGCACCGGATCATTATCGAAATGTTCCAGTCGGGACACCGTCCGACGGCGATCATTGCATCGGACAGTATAATCGGTCTTGAAGTGTTCAAGGCACATCGTGAATTGAGATTAAATATTCCGGGGGATCTATCTCTGGTGTCGTTCCATGACGCGGACTGGACATCTGTAACCACCCCCCCGGTTACTGTCGTGCGGCAACCCGTCTACGAACTGGGAGCGACAGCGGCCAAGCTCTTAGTTGAGCGATTAAATGGCGAAGATCGGGCCGCCCGCAAGGTGGTTCTAAAAACCGAGATCGTTGAACGCGCTTCCACGCAGGCCATTTGACATTAACCGTCGCCCCTGGCCCTTGGATTTCCACGTGGCTTCCGTTTGTGGCATGGCCGCGACGTCCTCAATCATCGCAGGACCAACGTGCGGCCCTTGGGTCGATACTGTCGAAGACGCACCAGCCATCAGGGGCAACCGGTTTGGAAAGGGATTCGATCTCCTCGTCACCGCAGACGGAATAGTAATCTTTTGGTGCGCCGTGCAGACAAGTGTATTCTGGCGGCGTGTTGAAAGCTTCTGTAGGCCTCACGAGAGAGGCATACCGTTGCAGGCCCCTCCCCTTCTCCGGTATTGACCACGCGGTGGTATCACTGACGGGTAAGTCACTTCCGGCTATCTTGCAGTTGCGCGTTGTTAAAGAACTGGCGCTTCGGACGTTCCCGGCGCATTTCCCGTTTACGGCGAAATAAAATGACACCGGGCGAGTTTGAAGAGTTCCACGGTCGCGGCGAACCTCGTCATCCCGCAACGGCTTTTCTGGCGTTGCCGGGGGCTCGCGGTTATGCCGCCTTGGTTTGCGGCGGCTGATACCGCCGTTCTGGTTCGCGCTCGACCGGAGAGATTCACCTTGGTGGAGTGCCAAAATTGAGCCCGTTGTTCGTCCACATCGTAGACATGCCGGCACTTGGGAAGTGGCTCTTTTGGCAGCGTACTATCATGCCGGTCAGTGGCCCCTCCCCCGTCCCTGCGAAAGTATGTCGGCTCTCTTTTGTGGCCGAGCTATGCCAAGCGGTGTTTTTCGCAAGGCAATATTGAGCTCTTCGGCATTCCTGCTCCACCTGAGCTGCGTTCCAAGCGAATGTTTCACTTTTGCAAACCTTGTCAGCTGACAAGGTTTTTGGTGCGGCGTGCCAATTGATTCCTAATTCGCCCGGGTTCTCTCGGTGCAACTCCGTTGGCTTTGGAGGCTAACAAGGGCGACTCAGCGCTTTGAAAACCTTGTCAGCTGACAAGGTTTTCCAGAGGTGCCTTCCAAGCCAAGCAGTGAAGACCGCACCCACTGGTATCAAGAAATGAACATGCCGTCGACTGAAGGGACTTATTCAAGGTCACGATGAAATACATGTAGCCGCGCTTGTAGAATCCGACCTGCCGTGGTCGAGGCGCTTGCACTTTCCAGGCACGCCGCCCCACTTGGCAATGTCGGACAGTTCAGATCGCGCGGCATTTGTCCCGCCTGCCTGGAGGGCGATCGGCAAGGCGGCCGCGATCAATACGTTCGCAGACGCTGGCCGCGCTCCGAGACCGTGGCTTGCCCCATCCACCGAGTTTGCCTGCGCTTCTCCTGCATGAAGTGTTTCACGCGATACGACTTCCGGTTCGAATATCGGGATGGATTGGCCGAGCTGATTTGCTCCGGCGGCCTGGCACCTGTCGCGTGCGCCGCCGACACACTTTTTAAGGTCCGTCACGCCGACCTGCTCATCGCGACGATGGAGGCGACCGATGATGCCGAGAAGGGAAGGGCGGGCTAACGCCTTGGAGCGACTCTGCGAACAGCGGAAAACCCGAGATTACCTTCTTCCGCGTATCCCGGTATCGAGCTGGAGCTGGTGTTTGAAGACCGCTTTGTCGATATCGTCGCTGAGGGATACGACGCTGGCATCCGCATCGGCGAAGTGATCGCGCAAGACATGGTGGCTGTAAGGCTCACTGAACCTTCGCCGCTGACTGTCCTAGGATCTCCGGCGTATTTCCGCCCACAGAGGTAAACCGCTACGTCCGGAACAGCTCAGTGAGCACGCCTGCGTCAACGTCCGGCTGTTCGGGGGGCGGTCTACCGCTGGATGTTCAAGGAGCGATCCGGACAAGGGGATCCGCTAAGTTTTTCCATGGATGGCAAAGGCCCGCTGACAGTCAACCGGCTGGCGACATGCATATCGGCGTCGGTCTCACTTACAACATTGCGTCGGTCGTCGAGCCCCCCCCTCGTCCGGCAGGGGTTGCTGGAGCCATGCGTGGAAGGCTTGATGCCTGAAAGCCCCGGCTTGTTTATCTACTTTCCGAGCAGGAAACAGATCCTGCCCAAGCTCCGGGCATTCGTAGAGTTTTGGAAAGAATTCGGAGGCCGACAGATCGATCGCCTGTGACCTTATCTAGGTCGTGAACCCATAAACGCGAACGGCTATCTGATTTTTGCGACGACGTGCCGTCGTTCCAGATCGTCACCGACGTGCTAGCCGTTTAGGGCAACTTCCAGAGGAGGACGAACGGTCTATTTCTTTTGATTGCCAGCGAAAGCGGCCGTCAAGCCAAGACCGATATACACGAAACCACTGACCCAGCGTTCAGCCTTTAGGTACACGGGACTGCGCTTCAGCCACTTGCCGGCCGTGCCGGCGGCAAGTGCGTAGGAGCTGTCCGTCAGAACGCCAATCGCTGTGTAAACAAGCCCGAGAAAAGCGATCTGCATAGCCACATGGCCACGGTTGACCTCAACAAACTGCGGCAAGAAAGCCAGAAAGAACAGTGCTGTCTTCGGATTGAGGAGATTAACGATAAAGCCCTCACGAAAGAGGCGCATGCGGCTCCGTGTCGGTAAACCGCCCTCAACGTTAGGAATGTCCGAGGGGCCAAAAAGCTTTTTGAGGCCAAGCCAGATCAGATAGGCCGCGCCGGCATACTTCACGACGCTGAAGGCGAGCGCGGATGACGCCAGGAGCGCCGACAACCCCACGGCGGCGGCGACAACATGAACAAGCGTGGCCGTATGGATGCCAAGGATCGAAACGAGGCCGGCAGAGCGACCCTGCTCGACCGAGCGCGCGAAGATGTAAAGAACTGCCGGTCCCGGCACGATAAGTAACACCAGTGTGGCGCTGACGAACAGGCTGAGATTCGCTGCGCTGGGAATTGCCAAATCCATGATTGTCTTGCCCCATTTTATATTGCACGAACGATAGCATTGAGCTGCCTCCAATGCGAGGTCATCTTCTGCTTTTACGCTTTCACATCGCGACGATTTCTGGTTCAGGGCTCACCATGAGCCGATATGACCTGACAGATTTTGAATGGCGCATGATTAAGCCGCTATTACCTAACAAGCCACGAGGCGTGCCTCGCGTCGATGACCGGCGCGTGTTGAGCGGTATCTTCTGGGTCCTGCGATCTGGCGCGCCGTGGCGTGATCTGCCTGATCGCTATGGTCCACGCACCACCTGCTACAATCGCTTTGCGCGATGGCGGAAGGCAGGCGTATGGGAGCGGATGATGAATGCTATTGCCGCCGCCCATAATGGCGACATCCAGATGATCGACAGCACCTCCGTTCGCGCGCACCAACAGGCTGCGACGGCAAAAAAGGGGGATCGAGATAATTGTCTCGGCCGCTCCCGAGGCGGGCTCACGACCAAAATTCATGCGGTCGTGGACGGACAAGGCCTTCCGATCCGGCTGGGCCTGACCGCTGGGCAAAGCCATGACGGACAAGCTGCCGACGATCTGCTCGACCATGTTGTAGCTGGAACAATCGTGCTGGCGGACAAGGCCTACGATGCTGATCGCATCCGAGCATCGCTCCGCGAGAAGGGCGCGTTCGCCAATATCCCGCCCAAAGCCAACCGACGGTCGAAACCATATTTCAGCACATGGCTCTACCGTGAGCGAAACCTCATCGAACGTTTCTTCTCTAAGCTGAAGCACTTCCGCAGGGTTGCCACCCGATACGACAAGATAGCCGAGAGCTTTCTCGCGATGGTTCAACTTGCCTCGATCCGCCTGTGGCTCCGAGTTTATGAGTCTACGGCCTAGCAACGCTGGGAGCCGCTCCCACCGAACAGGTCGCGTAAAACGACGACCTCTGCATTTCGTGCTCAGTGGCGGATAAGGCCGATCCGTTGCGCCTCATCCAGCAGGTGGCGGACTGACGACGGTTGCCATTTGCGTCCACCGCGCGCGGGCCGCTCCCCCATCTGGCCGGGCACGTGACGCGCCGGATCCGTGCTCCTGAAAAATCCACTCGCAGCCGGCGGCGCGCAACTCGTCCATCTGAGCGTCATGGACCTGATCGTCGGTCGAGACGCGTCATAGCCGATAAGCCGTCTGGGTGCTGACGATGGATTTTCGCCTGGCCGTTTTACCATGGTTTTCTCACGCGTTTTCAGGTGCTTTGTACAGATAAGGAATGCGCGAGAAAATGAACAGTTGCAAGCGGGGCCCATGATCGGAATACAACGTCGTCAGGCTCGAAATGCGACGGTCGATGGATGCCATCAGATAGCCAGCATGAAATGCGTTCTGGTGGCCGTCTTTGGCAGAAATTGCTTAAAGTGTGGCGTTTGTGTTGGTCTTCAGGCGCAACGAACATGCATGATGGCAAAAACGCAGGGCTAAATATCAGAAACGCCTGAAAGCCATCAAGATGGCATATGCCATCTTGATGGCTGTCTCAATTTAAGTTCGATTGGATTCAGACGAAGGAGTATTCAATGGTAACACCGCAACTATCTGTCCGCAGTTCCAAAGCGCGCGACCTTGCCCACAAGCTTGCCCGCCGAGAAAATCGCACGATTGCCGATATTGTCGAGCGCGCGCTCGAAACCTACGAGGCTCGTGAGGCGGGACGTGAACCCGCTGCGAAATTCTATAGCCGTCTTTCATCGCAGTCGGGTACGGATATCGATTTCGACAGTATCATCGATGAAAGCAGACGCGCTCACAAAGGCGTCGAGCTTTGATTTTTCTCGACACGAATGTGATGTCGGAGACTTTGAAGAAAGCTCTCGATTCTGCGGTTATAGCATGGCTGGTTCGTCACGACGCCGAATTGGCATTGCCGACGGTTGCAGTTGCTGAGATCATTTTTGGTATTCAAAAGATCAGGCCGGATCAGCGCGCAGATCGCCTGGAAGAGGGACTTGTGAGCTGGCGTCGCCGGTTCTCCGACAAGATGTTTGCCTTCACGGAAGAAGCAGCATTGGCCTATGGCGATATCATGGGAGACGCTGCGCGGCAGGGGTGTCGGCTCCGGACGGCATGATCGCGGCGATAGCGCGGATCAATGTTGGCCGGTTGGCGACCCGAAACCTCAAAGGTTTCGAGACAACAGGGCTCGAATTGATCTCGCCCTGGCAATTCTGACAGTGAGACCCGATCCTACAACAATCGGGCCGCTCGCCCGCTTCTGCGTGTAGCACTGTTATAATAGCTGGATGCTTGCTGAACGGATCGGTGGCGTGATTGCTCCATCGCCTCGGGGAGGGGAATGCCCCGGTTGGCAGCCTCGGTCAAATACCCTGAGCGCAACCCATGCGCCGAAAACTCCCCACTGTCCAACCCAGCCGTCTCTGCCCGTTGCTTGAGAATGGCATTGACCGATTGCGGATCAAGCGCTCGTTTAGACACCGTGCCCCAGCGCCCAATCCCCCGAAACACGCTGCCCTTGTCGATTTTTGCCGCCGCCATCCAGGCATTCAGCGCCTCAACCGGCCGGCCGGTGAGATAAACGACATCGTCCTCTTCACCGGACGTGGTTTTGGTCCGACCGAGATGAATGGCGAGAGAGGGGAGGGGAGGGCCGTCGGCGACTTCAACCGGAGCCTCGACAACCAGCTGTTCGACCCGCAGCCCGGACATCTCGCTGCGCCGGCGACCGCCGGACGCAAAGGCGACCATCAGGATCGCCCGGTCGCGCAGATCCCGCAGGTTTTCTGAGGCACAGGTCGCCAGCAGCTTTGCCAAAACATCTGATGTCACCGCCTTGGCGCTTTTTCGTTTTCGTGGCCGTGGCGTGGCCCGAAGGGCGAGCCGGATCGCCTGTTTAAGGGCAGGGGAGGAGAAAGAACCGGAAAGCCCGCGCCATTTCGTCAGAGTTGACCAGCTGGCCAGCCGCCGGCGCACCGTATCCGGGGCGTGCGGGCCGACGGCTTTCAGAAACCCCTGGCTGCGCAGGTTGTCATCGACATCGGTCGGCATACCATGATCGGGATCGTCGACCCGCTTCTGCGGATCCCACAAATGCTGCGCGACAAACTTTAAAAGCAGCGCCTCGGGGGCGGGCCAGGGCAGTGATCTTTTCGTCGCGGCCAAAGCCCAGGCTTCGAGATAGGTGAGATCGGAAGTCAGGGCCCGAAGTGTGTTCGCGCCCATGCCTTCGTTGACCAGGTGCCGCAGCGTCTCGACATCCTGGTCGGTCAACAATTCCGCGAGTTCGTCACGACGCTCGATCGGTAGCACCGAGGCGATGGTATCGAGTTCGACGCCACGGCGTTCGACCGGCGACAGCGACGCTGGTTTTTTTGGGGTCGCCATCAGTCGATCTCGACATGTGGCCGCCAGCGGCGAATGATCTGAATGATCTCTGGCCTGTAGGCGTCAGGGTAAATGAGCCCGTCTTCACGGGCGAGGAAGGTGAAAACCGTCACCATGTCGTCGGCAACCTCGCGATCGACATTGGCGAGATCGGTCAGGTCGAAGCCGCCATGTACTTCTGCATTCCACCAGGCGAGAATGAAGTTGGCGACGCGACGGCCTTGGCCGGTATCCTGATGGGCGACATTGAGCAGCTTTTCGAGGGCGAAATGGACGCGATCTTCCATGTTTGGGAGCCTTTAGGGAGCGTTATTTGGCCCAGATTAGCTGGATTCGCTGGCTTTGTCGATTAACCATCGATAATGAAAACTTATCGATGGTTATAGCGTCATCTCGCAATCATACCATGTGAGGAACTGCAATATTTAGATAGAGTTCCTTTGGCAAATCATTTACCATGATTTCAATGACTTACGATCTCGCGAAAATCAGCATGACAGCCCTGATGCGGCCGGTCTTCGACGCCGGTGTCGCGCTCACCCGTCTCGATGAGCGCATCGCCCGCTCGCCGGTGGGAAGCGGGTGGATCGAGCGCCAAAATTTCGCCGACGCCTGCGCCTCGCTGTGGATCGACGGCGAACTCGTGCACCTCGAAGATCTCGTCCTTCACGACGCCACCCGCGACATCCGCACCCCCACCCATGAGCTGACAATCGCCCGCGACGTTCTTCGGACTCGCCGGCGCATCGCTGCGCAGTTGCCGGATTGGGCGTTGTCTGCAGAGGGTATCCGAACCCTGCGACAGACCCAGGCGTGGCCTGGACCATCGGACGGATCTGATAGCATCGCGGACGACAGTCGTGTCGAGCCTAAAGAAATGATCGAGCGGGAAGGGGAGGGGGATGATGGTGATGACGCCAAAGATCTGCCCGGTGTCGACTACGCCGCCATTGATGCGGTGCTCGCCCGATCGGAGGCGGCCATTGAACAAGCCAGGAAGCCCGACCGGGCTCCGGCCGATCCGCTGGTCTACGATCTCGACTGGGACGAGGACGCGCGCCTGGAAGAGTGGCGCGGCGTGTTGCGGCAGGTCGAAGATCTGCCGCCGGTTCTGCAGGCGATCGTTGCCCTTGATGCCTGGAACGAATTGTCGGTGCTGCAGCATGCGCCTTGGCTTGGCCGGCTGCTGACCGCTTCGATCCTGCGCCAGGCCGGCATTACCAGCGGCGCGCATCTCGCCGCCATCAATCTTGGCCTGAAAACCATTCCCGTCGATCGGCGCCGGCATCGCGATCGGGAAACCCGGCTGCTGGCCATCGCGCACGGGTTTTTGGCGGCCGCCGAGATCGGCATCAAAGAGCATGACCGGCTGATGCTGGCGCGAACAATGTTCGAGCGGAAGCTGGAGGGGCGCCGGACGTCGTCAAAACTGCCGGAACTGGTTGAGCTGGTCATGGCAAAACCGCTGGTGTCGGCCGGGATGGTGGCGAAGACACTCGAGGTCACGCCGCAGGCGGCGCGGCGGATTGTTTTGGAGCTCGGCTTGAGGGAGATGACCGGGAGGGGGAGGTTTCGGGCATGGGGAGTGATTTGAGAGCCGTCTCAGCTAGCTCGTTAAGCTCGGCGGCCGCTCTAGATTCGGTGGCGAGTACCTCAATCTAATCATTGAGCAGACAATGGTGAACCCGCCAGTTTATATTAATGGGGTGTTCGTTCTATTGGCGATTCTCGCTCACATTCTACAAATATACGTTCAGCGTTAACCAACGCACCGCAGAATTTCAAGCGATTGAAATCCGATTGAAATCACTCTTGGCGCGATCGCGACCTGCCGGGAAAACTGGTACAAATGGCTCTTTGCGGTCAATCCAGAAACCATTGGGTTTTGGGTAATAACTTGGGTAATTGCCGAAAGAGTTGGGGAGAAACTGGTGAAACTGGAACTCTTGAAGATAATGAATTTCCGATGCTTTGGGCCTGATGCGGAGGCCATCAATTTCGAGCAAGGCGTGACTGCGTTTGTGGGCAACAATGGCGCTGGCAAGACGGCGATTTTTGCAGCCCTGAGCAAAATGTTTGGGACGACGGCAGCACAGCGACAGGTCGGCAAGCGAGATTTCCATCTTGGCCCTGGTGTGCAGGATATCACATCCGGTGCGGCGCTCTCCATTGACTGTTTGTTTGGTTTTCCAAACGTCGATCAGGATGACGAAGATGCGATTGCGGAAGTGTTCAACAATATGTCAATCGGTGGTGAGAATGAACCACTGAAAGTGCGCATCCGATTTGAGGCAACCTGGACTGATGACGGAACTCCGGAAGGTTTTGTCGATGAGCAGATGCGGTGGATTCACACGCTGGGAGATGATTTCGATTGGGACGAAAGTCCAAGAGTGCAGGCGGCAGAGCGGAATTTCATCCAGCTTGTTTATGTGCCCGCCACTCGAAACGCCTTTGATCAGGTGACGAGCCTGCTTAAAGGACGTCTTTGGAAGGCTGCACAATGGTCCCCGGAGCTCACTGAGATAGTGTCGCGAGGATCCGAGCAAATCCAGCAGCAGTTCGATCGTGAACTTCCCGCGAGGTTTATCGCCGAACGCCTGAGACGGCGATGGCAACAGGTCGATCGGGGCGACACGAATGCCAACCCCGCGCTAAGGCTTCTCGACCACAATATGAGCGACCTCGTGCGTCGAGCAGAATTTGTGTTTGCGGGTGAAGACCCATTTTACATGTTAGGCCTTGAAGAACTAAGCGATGGCCAGCGCTCGTTATTCCACATTGCCCTCACTGCGGCCACACTCGAGATCGAACAAGACGCTTTGGCGGCAGGTGATGGCGCACCCTTTGAGCACGAACGGCTTCGCAGAACATATTTGACTTTGTTAGTAATAGAGGAGCCGGAGAACAGCCTTTCGCCCTTCTTCCTTTCTCGAATCATGCTGCAGGCCAGAGAAATCGGGGGAATGACGAACGCGCAGGTCGCCATCGCGAGTCACAGCGCCAGCATATTGGCCAGGATCGAGGCGAACGAGGTGCGCTACTGCCGGCTCGATGATGAGATGCGTCAATCGTCGGTGCGCGAAATAATTCTCCCGCCCGAAACGACAGAGGCCAACGCATATGTCCGGTTGGCCGTCAAAGCTTACCCAGAACTTTACTTCGCAAGATTCGTGATTTTGGCCGAAGGCGATTCCGAGTCACTTGTTCTGCCGAGGCTTGCCGAGGCCATGGGATTTCCGATTGATCCGTCTTTCGTGCCTGTCGTTCCACTGGGTGGACGTTTCGTTCGCCACTTTTGGCGGCTGCTAAATGGCTTGAATGTTCCTCATGCGACACTGCTCGATCTCGACCTCGGGCGCAAACATGGTGGCGCCAACGCTATCAAATCGGTCGTAGCCGAACTCGCCAGGGTCGGCAAAAACATGGCGCGAAACCAGTACGTCCGTAGCGGCGAAATCGACCCGAGCGACATGGACGACATCAGCGATGCCGACTTGCTCGACGAAGACCAGGATCACATTTGGCTCAAGGCATTGCAAAAGGAAAACGTATACTTCTCGAGCCCGATAGACCTAGATTTTGCGATGCTTCAACTGTTTGCGGGCGACTATCAGGTCGCCCGTTCAGGCGGACGCGGCCCAAGACGAGGTAGGCAGCATCTGGAAAGGAAGCGGGCCGTTACGCTCAAGACCGATGGGCATCCGCAGCTCTACGAGGATTTCGGCGACAGCTATGACGCTTCATTTATCTGGTACCCATATTTGTTTCTCTCGAACAGCAAACCCGAGTCCCACATCATGGCTCTGGCAACGATCGAGGCTGCGCGGCTGCGGAGCGACGCGCCGGTTGAACTTAGAGATCTCGTCGACAAGGTTGCCAGGACCATACTGCCATGACGCGCGTGCGACCGGAGGACTGGAGACCGCAAGGCATCGATGAAATCGAGGACAGAGCGTGGGAGGCTTTGCGCGAGACCGAGCGGAATGTCGCTGTTACTGCTGGAGCTGGCGCGGGCAAAACCGAGTTCCTCGCGCAGAAGGCGGCATATCTTCTCCAAACGGGACTTTGCCCGGCTCCGAAGCGTATTCTTGCGATTAGCTTTAAGCGGGATGCGGCGGAAACCTTATCCAAACGCGTCGAGCGGCGCTGCGCAGAGGCGCAGGCGCGTCGCTTCCATTCGTTGACCTTCGATTCATTCACAAAAAGACTAGTGGATCAGTTTCGCATGGCAATACCGGCGGACCACCGTCCGCCCGCGAACTACGAGATCACCTTTCCAACGGCCGCGATTATCAATGACTTTCTTCGCCGGTCCAATATCCGACAGATCAACGCAAAACAAATGACAAGCTACGTAGAACGGGCTCGTCTTCCGATTGCGACTCTAAACGCTCCTGAACAAACAAAGCGTGCGCTCGAGCGATACTGGGAGGAGCAATTTGCGGGTCCTACCACCCACTTGACCTTCGCGATGCTAAACCGGCTCGCAGACTATCTCGTCAGATCTAACGTGAGGATCGCACGCGCCTTGCGCAATACCTATCCATTCGTCTTTCTGGATGAATTTCAGGATGCTACGCCGGCGCAGTTCGGCATTCTTATGAATGCGTTTGACCCTAACACCACAATCTTTACCGCTGTCGGCGACGGCAAGCAGCGCATTATGGGCTTTGCAGGCGCGCTGCCAGATGCGTTCGCAACACTTTCCCAGAGCTGCAATCCACGGGAAATACAGCTTCTGTCCAATTGGCGCTCACATGACGATCTTGTTACTGTCCAGCATCGCGTTGCGCGGCAGATCAACCCCAATGTCGAACGAGTGGTGGCGAGGCGTGCTCGAGCGGTAGCCGGCAACGTTAGTGGGATCTGGGTTTTCGACAACCGCGCAGCGGAGATCACAACACTCGCTGCATGGCTGGCCAGGGAAATCATTGAAAACCAATTGCCGTCCGAACAGTTTGCGGTTCTGGTGCGAATGCTCGCGGACAACGTTGAAAACGAATTGCGACCAGCGCTTGCTGAACACGGGCTTAGCTTGCGCAATCTGGCTCGGAACGTCGGCGGCGCTCCCATTCAGGATACCCTCGTTGAGCCACTTACGCAGATGCTGTTCCCGCTCATGCTACTGGGCGCTGTCCGAAGAGATCGGACCGCCTGGTCGCAAACGTTGAATAACTTGAAAAGGCTAAGCGGCGCCATCGATGACGATGAGGCCGCGCAGCAACGTCTCAATGCGCGCGCTGAGGCACTGATCAAAAGCACACGACAATACATGCGAGATAATCCTGCAAGCGCTGAATTGGCTGGGGAGATCGTCGAGCGCTTAATCGATAACGTTGGCGAGCAGGAGATTAGAACGCTTTCGGCTTCTTACCAGCGTGATCGCGACTTTGATCGTGTCAAGGCAGGCCTCGTCGCGCTACTACGAGAAAGCCTAGAGAGTGCCAGGACTTGGTTAGAAGCACTCGATCGTCTGCAAGGCAAGGATCAGATTGCATTGATGACGGTGCACAAGAGCAAGGGCATGGAATTTCATACGATGATCTTCTTTGGCCTCGACGATCGGAGTTGGCGCAGCCTCGATCAGGAAAGCCCGGGAGAACTGAATGCCTTCTACGTGGCATTGACGCGCGCTCAGCAGCGAGCCTTTTTTACGACTTGTGCCGCGCGCGGTCACCGAATCGAATGGCTCGAAGACATGTTAGGAGACGATGTGGCGAGGGTGAACGGCGAAACTATTCTTGATGCTGAGGACCTCTGGCGGCATGCTTGATGTGTTCCGACAACCGTATTGGTCGCTTGCCACGAAACTCAAAATCCATCTGACCAAGGTGTGCTTATGTCCTTGGCAACTGGAGGAGATAGCGCCTTTTGTATCTCAATTAAACGCGCGCAAAGTTCATCGAATGTGATGATTGTCACGTTAGCGTACGAATTCCTTACAATTTCGAATGATTTTCGAAGGTGTGGCAACTCTGGCGTTTTTCCGGCGATGACGATGCATTGGATCGAATGGGCATGAATGTCGTTGCGCTGTATTTCGTCCTTGAATGTGAGTAGATTCTTATGAAGTTGGCTCTGTTGATCTAAGACTTGATATACGGCTCCGCTCAATTCTTGCGATGGCGGGAAAACATCGGCACCACGATAAGCGGTTTTCGTCAGAAGGTCGGTGTGAGGTTTCTTAATCTCAACGAGCGCCAGATTCCCACTTGATGCGGTCGCCATCAAAAAGTCTGCAAACTTCCCGTTGCCCCCGTAGAACTGCTTGCCGCCAACATAGGCATTTTCTTGGATCATTATCGCCGGCGCAGAGAAGGCCATGCTCAAGATGAATGGGTTGCTCTTCAGAAATTCTTGCCAGCGCGCTTCCGGCAAATCTTTGCCCAGCATCTCCTGAAAGCGTTCAATCAATTGCTGGAGGGTTACCAGCTCAATTTCACTCTTAAGAGCCAGCAATGTCTGTGGTTCGCTTTTAGCCAACGTCGCGACGCTGCCTTGAACCAGCCGGACCGCCGCTCGTCTGTCACGCTTGGACAGGCCCGCAACCACCGTCCCTCCCTTTGTCAGGTCAGAAATCGAGTCGGGCTTAATCTTCTTTTCGGGCGGTGGAAAGCGGACTGGGTCGGCTGACTGCAAGAGGGTCTTATGCACACGCCTTTGCTTTTCCAGACGCGCTTCGCGCCGGAAATGAGTGGTCGTCCGGGTTATCTCGCGCCGGAGCTCGTGAAACCTCTTTATACCAAGAACGTATTCCGGCAGACGGATGATGGCGTCTCTTTCGCCACTTTGGCCGTGAACGACCAACGTGTTGACCCCCGGGATGCTCGCGACCGACCGGCAAATCAAACGGTATTCGTAGAGCAGCCCAAGACCGAGCCGCCAGTTTGTCTCAAAACCCTTCGGAAGGGAAGAAAGGAGCTCGTCCACGTCGTCGACCGTTTGTGGAAGCTTATAGGGCGCAAGTGTAGAGCGTGGGATGACGACTTCGGTGAGAGATCCGTATTTTGGCTGCAGGTAATTTTTGCTGCCTTGCCCAACGTGAATTGGGTGCACGAATAACGCATCCGGGAATATTCGAAGGAGAAGACGACTGTCACCGCCGCCGCTCGGGTCATCGGAATCGCTGATATAGACTTCAACGAAGTTTGCTTCCTCGCCAGGAACGTAGATGTGGAGAAATGGACCGCCGTCGGCCCTTTCTCGTTGATTAAAATCAGATTGTCGCAGCGAGGCCACAGGTTAACCCTTCACATTTTCATCATCGTTTAACGTTAAATCCCTCTACTGCTTCCCGAAGGGCCGCCCACAGCCAAACGATATATCGCAAGCACCAGGGTGGTCATTCTCGCGCATCCTTAGAACCATCAGGTATCCAGGCTGCAGGAATGAGAAAATCCTCATCATCGCGCCAGTTTGCGGCTCCAACGACGCCTTCCACCTCACCCCATGCGTGGTGATCGGCATGATCAAGGACGATGATCTGAAGCCGACCTTCGAATCTTGAGTGTGCTCTGGCAAGGCTCGAAAAAATCCTGATCGTGCTCTCAATGTCCGTCAGATGGCGACGCCGCGAGGTGGAATGAGGCTCTGCCTCCGCATCTTTTCCCTCGACGAAACTGTCGAACGTATCGCTTGGAAAGTAGACTTGGCTTGGTTGGTCGATAACCAAGAATGAAGGCACCGGATTGTTGGATCCTCGGCTCAGAAAAACTCCGTGAAGGGCCAGCAGCGCGGCCAAATGATAGCCCATCCAGTTTTCACCGCTACCAATCTCCCAGAGAAAATCTGCTCTATTTGCTCCCTCTCGCTCGAAGCGAAGATTGAGTTCCCTCTCGTCGAGGACTGGTTTGCCCTCGGCGCCAGCGACACCGAGAGCCGCGATGAACTTCGGGATGTAGTTTGAAATCTGGTTATGGATGCGGGCTGAACGGCTCTCTCGTTCTTCGAGGTTCGACTGTTGGTCTAGAACAAGAATGTCCTTCCGCAAGGCCTCTGCCCGGCTAGTCAGACCGCCTTCGCCCTCGACCTCGCCTAGTAGCCTCAAAGCTTGCTCTGTCGAGCCGATGAAGCGATAGACGTTTTCGAGGCTCTGGCTTTTGCCCTGCTCTCGGTCGACCTCCGCTTCAAATGCGGCTCTCGTTTGGCGCAGGGAAAGGAGTTCACGCTCATCCTTGAGCAGCTCTTCTTGGATAGTGACGATGTCGCGATCAACCATCGGGCGTGCAGATGCCGTGCCCGTTGATAGGGCTGCGAGTTCGGCGATGGGTTCATCGAGCTCCGCAAGCGCCTGCTTGGCGGCCTCCGTGCTTGAGCCACAGAGGATGCAGTTGTCAGAATGCGTTCGTGCCTTAAACCATCCTATACCTACGACGCTTGCCGATTGCTCCTGTAGGATCTCCGCATAATCCCCTACAGACCGGGAAAGGCTCCGAAGCTTACGGAGGCGCCGGCGGTCGGAGCCGATTTTCGCATCGAGTTCCTGCTCTCTGTTTCTGATCTCATCAAGACGCGTTACAGCCGCCGTGACCCGGCCAGCCGTTGCGACGGTACGCCCACCGGCATTTACGACATTCTGCAAAAGTTCAATCAACGCGGTGAGGTTGCTCGGTGGCTCGCCAGCGGGCAGAAGGCTGAGCTCCTGAGCGCGAAAGAATGCTCCATGTGCGGTCGCACGCCAATTGTCGATTGCATTGCGCCTTCCACGTAGCTCGGTCTCTACGCGGCGTAGCTCATCGCGAAGAAGCCGAATTCTGTGGGCTCGGACCAAATCTTCGTTGGTAATGATGCCCATGGCGAGCGGCAGGATGTGCTGTAGCTTGTTGCGGTGATCGGTGGAGTCAGCCTTGAAGAAGAGTGTATAGGGGTTCGCGACGATGTGTTGTGGTAAAAGATTGAATGAAGCCATGTCTCGAAAGCTTGCCCGGTCCTGCGCGCCTTCTGGAACGACACTAAGATTTGATAGCCCGGACAATGCATCGAGCATCGCCTTCAGCCTTGTGACATTGGTCGTCGGTGTCGGGCGCCGGGGAAGGGGGGCTTCTGTGTCGCTGCCTTGTTGTAGCCAGATGTCGTCCGAGACTTGTCGCGCAGCTGGCTTCGGTCTTCCAATCCGCATCCGTCCCGCATCAGTTTCGATTTCGAGTCCGTACCATGATGAGAGATCACGGATAACGCCAACTGGGATGGAGCAGTTACCAGACCCGAGCACGTAGTTGATGATGTCAACGATGGACGATTTGCCCGTGCTGCTCCAGCCGGACACGATAGAGACACGAGACGTGTCAAAGGTTAAAATTCGGGGATCGTGATTGGGATCTTCCGGCCAGATGATAATCGATTTTATAAATAATTTCATCGACTCAGAACTCCACAGTCAGTTGTCTCTGGATCGTCTCAAAGGGCTCAAGTGCGAACCAAGCGCCGAGGCGTTTTCCAGCCAGGATCATAGCGCCCAGTGAGGAATCATTATCGCGGAGCGCTGGCGGGAGGTCGGCCGCTCCGAGTGCGCGGAAAGTAGGAAACCCTCCACCGCCATCGCGCTGCAAAAGCCCTGTGGCCACCCCAAGCTGCAATGCCAAGAACGCAGGCCTTGCCGACGACTCGACCCTTGCCTGCAATCCACCAATAAGATCGGGTCGCTCTGCGACGACCTTCAAAAATTGACTGTCAAAATTCATGCGATGGATTTTCTCAACGGTTTCGCGATGGAAGAGCAGTCCCGCGCTCAGGATGAAGACAGGAAGGGCCGGCGCTTTTCCCGCCCCAGTGTCGCTATACTTGCGAGCCAGATGCCAGAATATGCGCGATAGCAATGCCGGGTTCTTCGCCAACAGCTCCTCGTGATCAGATCTCATCCTTACCTGCCTTTCGGAACGTCGGGTCCCACCAGACCTCATCCTCTTCGGCAAGCCGGTGATAATGACCGGAGGTCATATACAGCTCTTCACAGGAGTGCCCATCGAGGACCTCCCGGTGATCATAGGTCACGTCCGCGAGGATGGTTTGGCCGATATCGCAATTCCGCTGACCTTTCAGCTCGCGCCGGCGTCGTCGCATGAGCCCGGCCCATCTCTCTCGAAGGCGATCGGAGCGGTGGCTCCACTCGGCATCAGGTACGTCCCCGGCTCGAACCAGACGATGTTTTTCAATGTTGAATTTCAGAAAATGATCGACCGCCTGTACGATATCCTCACCTTCGGCATCAATGCGGCTAAGATGTTCCACGAAATTGCGGGACAACTGACCCTTGCGTAATTCATCGTCGATTTCGATCTCACCGGATGCGCGGGGCAGGAAGCGGCTCTTGGCCTGCTTTGCCTGAAGCGCATGACTTTGCACAAGTACTTCGTCGCGAGTTATCAAGCCGGGACGGCCCTCTGACCATTCAAGCCGAACGCGGTTGGTCAGCCAACCGAAGAGGCCGTCCAAAATATCGGCCGCGTCGGCACGCGGGTTGAGCCCGAGGCCATTTGCGATTGATCTGCGATCGATCTCAAGATCTGTTGCTTCGACAAGTTCAACTTTGGAAATCAGGTCCGCAAGGGAACTATCAGACCGGGACAGAACGTCTTCGATCAGGATTTGGACCTTTGCGGTCGTGCGCTTCGAACCGGCTTTGCGCAGCGCTCCCACGATATCTGCAACACTCGCTTTCCCGCAACCGCGCTCCTTTATCAACTGTGCGATCGGCGAAGACACCCAGTGATTCACGAAGAACAGGTAGCGCTGACAGTGCGCGCCGTCTATGGTTTCTGCATGCCGCAACCAGATCTGCAATGTTCTCCAGATCGCTCGGGTCCGATCGCCAAGCAGTCGAGCTTCACTTCGGGTTGTACTCTTGTCTTGTTCAAGCAAAATGATTTTGCCGTCACGAACGACGGCGACATCATCGACGTGCTCCACCGCGACCGCCACGTCTCCGCCGGCGGCATGAGCGAGGTGGTAAAGAGCGCGATCCAATTGCAGAATGTAGCCTGCGGCCTGTGCAGCTGCAGTATTGTCGATTCGTAGACCCAAATTCGTGAAAGCCGGTGAGGCCCCTCAGTCGAAAACATCGTCTATCGAGAATATGCCTCAATCCTGAATAGCAAAGCAACTTTTCCGTCTGAATACTTGCAGTTCACAGGTTTCATGGCGTTTGACGTCGAGAGACGTAAAATACCTTCCGATGTGCGGCAAGCTCTACGGCGTCGTGCGTGAAGCCGGTATCGCAGCATGAGCTACCGGTGTTGAAGCGGAGGTCGTACCGGCCGCCGCAACCGACGATACTGGCTCGGCGGAATGCGGATCGACCCTATCTTGGAGTGGTCGGCAGATGTGGTGATAACATTGAAGTTGATCGCGCCGACGGGCAAACATCGTTCCGATCACAGATCGGCGTCATGCCTTCAGCGATGTTTTGTGATTGGCACTTCCTTCGCGCCGGAGCCCCGTTTCAGGATCGCAACGCTCAAAAAGCTCGTTAAACCAGTCGATATTCTCGCGGCCTGCGCTGTTGGGGCACTCCATGCCCGCAATGTAGAAGCGTCCCTGCCAGTAATATCCAAACTGTTTGGCCGACCCAATGCGCCATAGGCCTACCATCTGAGGAGCGCCACCACTGAAAGGGTCCTCTGCTGACTTGAGACTTTTGCAGAACGCGTGAATGGCTGCCCTACTCGTGCCTGATGCAGCCGTCTCGTTCATTTTGGCTTCAAATTTTTGCAAGGTCGCTTTGCCCGTGCCATCGATCTTTGCGAGGTAGGACCGGTTCTCAACTGGGAGCTCACTATCCGACCAGCTTTTCGGAGCGGGCCGATATACACTTCGCCATAGCCGAAAGGTTGACTTCATACCCTCTCCGTCTCGAGCACCGTGGAAGAGCGTCACGTTGGAAGCGTATTTGGTTGAGATTCGGCCGAGCGAGTTTTTGAGTTGATTGAGAACAATGGAGTGCCGCTCTTCTGATGTAGCTGTGTTCAGGTTAATAACCCCACACGCCACCATACTGAGAACCTGGCCCAGCGCCATCGGCATAAAGTACGCGTCGCCGCAATACCCGAAGACATCAGCGCTGACTGGTGATCCGAAGGTCTTCCGCCCCGCATCCCACCGTTCTGTATGTTCGATCCAGGTTATCCGGCTGTCCGTAAGCAGATAAAGCGCAGTAGGTCCGCGGGAGTCACGTGCGATTGCAGCGGCTAAGGAAGTCATTGCACCTCAGGTCTTGGTTAGGTAAGCTGATCGTAAGCGTGATGCCATTCAAGAGGCAACTCCTGTTCGTCTCCGCAAGAAGACGCCCGAGGTGGGGACCCATTCGCAACAGCGAATGGGTTTTCAGGTTTTATCAGAGCACAATTCCGATGATTTAAGAACAGAAACCTGAACGAGATCAAAATTTCGTTTGAAATTCTGGAGGAAATCACCGCCCGTTCCGAGAGTGCCCACTGGTTGAGGCTCGGTGAGCACCACAACAGCCTCCCAAATTTTGAGTGATAAAATAATGAACGGCTATTTCGGTCTAAACTACTTGTATCTTAGCGAGAAATTCCTCCCACTCCCGCTTCGACATTTTCGTATCGGACTGCTCAATCGTCTCTCCGGCAAGCATGCGACGAAGCGCTTTGACAGCCTCTCCTGAAAAGGTCGCGGCTTCCAAGCGATGCTCGCGAAACGCTTCGTAGGTCAGCGGCACCCATTTTTGCAGAACGTCCAACATCACGTCTGCATATACCCTGATCTCATACTGCGCGTGCGGATCGGCGCGCAGTCGAAGGAAGTTCATGAGATTATGCAGGTCGGTTTTCCAATACCATTGGGTATAGAAATTGAGTGACAGGTTCATTCGCGCAAGCTCGCGTGCAAGACCTTGGTAGTCATCGCGGATCTGTTGGCCTGCTTCGTCGTGGTTTAGCAAATCAAGATAATGATTGTAGTTGCGTTGCGCGTCATCGGAGAGAATGCGCAGGACCTGGCCTGCCTCTTCGGTCCCAACGACCTCGCCGCGGCCCTGGCGGTTCTGCACCGACTGCGCTGCCAAATGTTCCGGGTCAGGAATGTAAAACTCGCGATCGAGAATAGAGTAGCGTGCCGAATATTCGTTAACGTTAGCCATTCGGTGCCGGATCCACTGGCGGGCGACGAAGATCGGTAATTTTACATGAAACTTTATTTCCGCCATTTCGAATGGCGTCGTGTGCCAATTGCGGAGCAGATAGTGGATCAGACCACGATCTTCAGAAACTTTCTTGGTGCCTCGGCCATAGGAAACGCGCGCCGCCTGCACGACGGCGGCGTCATCGCCCATGTAATCGATAACACGTATAAACCCATGGTCGAGAACTGGAATGGCTTGATAGAGGATATCCTCAAGTCCGTCGGATACCGTGCGGCGTGTCAGCTTCCTAGCATCGCGAGCTTCCTTGATCTCGAGTGATTGTTCTTCTGTAAGGCTGGGCATTGTATCTCCGGACTCCGGCAAGCGTGCGCACATCTTAGCCGTTTGAAGCTATGGGAAAAGTCGAATGCCCAATCTCATTGGCTCCAGAACGAGGCGGGATCGAAGCGGTCGTTGATGCGATAGAAATAGGTCGTGCCCGAAGCCTTTACTTCGTTGACGACATATGTGGTCGGCGTGCGGCAAACGACCTGTATTTGATCGTCGGCGAGCGCTGCAATTGCAAACGCGACCGCATGAGTCTTGGGACCAATCGCAAAACACGTGGTGCCAGCGGAACGGTTTTGTAGAACGCTAAGGGCGACGGCCGCAATTTCGTGCAGCTCGAACTGTTCCTGCTTGACGCCTGGGAACGCCGTCAGTTGCTGAAGCGCCGGCCGCTCCCTGTCGATTACCGATGAAGGGAGTCGAAGATGCCCTTCTGTAATGTGATACAGGACCAGGCCGTTCGGCTCGAAACGGTCGACGATAGGGCTTGCTTGCGTTAGCTCGGCGCCAACTGAAATATAGAGGTTCCTTCGATCAGGGACATAATCTTCGGATTCCAGGTAGGGGATCTGTGACGTCGTCCACTCGCCTTCCGAGATCAGACCGAGCGCTCGGCCAGCAGCATCTAGGGGCGCAGCGCTCATCTCGTATTTTTCCGCCTCCGCATAGACGAGGTCGATAGAGGTAAACAGTTCTCGGCGGAATCCCAATCCAAGCAAGAAAAGCAAATAGCGTTTGGGGATGCATGTCATGTCCATGAGTACCCGCAAAGCCCGGCCCTTCTTGCGCGCTACCGCGAAAATTTCCTGCTCCAGCTTCCCGGCGTTGTCCGTAAACTGAGCAGACCTCTCCAGGTCGAGAAACCTGCAATTTGGAATCGCTGCTTCAATCGTGGCGCGATGTCCGCTTTTGCGCCCTCCCATTTCAGTATCAGACGATGCAAAATGGATGATCAAAACTTCGTCGCTGCGTCCCGAGAGCAGCGAACTACAGGCGTGACAGCGAGTCTCCCAACTTACAATCCCGATCACGAGATCATATTGTGCACGAAGGATGCTGTGATCGCCGAGGATCGTCTGTGATATGCTGAGCGTCCCGATAGGCGTCTCGTCAATCATCGAAATTCGGAGCCTCTTGAGCCAAGGGGAGTGTCAGCTGCGAACTCGACGTCGATCGGCGTGCGAACTGCTTCGCCCACTCATCTGCATCGATTTCAGGCGAACCTATGCAAACCTGATACAGGGTGTCCTCAGTCAGCTTCACGGGCTCGTATGCGCCTCTGTATGAGAACATGAAACGAGGCGCGAAACGGCGATGCAACCGAAAGCCGGAGATCTTGGGGGCTTGGTCGTCTTCGTCGGTATTGGCGCCCCGCTTAGACGTAGTGGCGCGCAGATATCCTGACAATTCGGCGCGATGGATGATCTGGTTGATAAGTTCGATCTGGATTGCGTTTGCCGGATAGCTACGGGCCGCATCAATGAAAAACAGCCCTCGCTCGGCCGTTGCCAGAGACGAAGGGTCCTCGAAATTCGCTTGGAGCTGGTGGGTGAGACGCCCAAGGACCGTTATGAAGCGCATAACGGCTTCTGCATTCGAGTCGGTCAGTATGCCGATGCCATCATAGAAAGCCTCGCTGGAGGCGTAGATGCCGTCGGTCTGCGTCTTGGCAGAGATTTTCGATCCCGAGCGGGCGAATTTCTGTAGAATTTCATCCGAGGAAAGCGTACCGCGGTCTTTCGCGAAGCGGTCGAAAATCTCCGCCATGATCTCGAGGAAATCGCGGATCGAGCCGTCGGCTAGCGACGTGATTACGCTTACTCCGGACAACGGTAGCCGGCGGAAGCCGAGCCGGTTTGCAATGTGGAGCATCGCGCCTACACTCTTGCGTCGCATCCAGGCTTGCTGGCTTCTGGCCTTCATCGCCCTTGCGTTCTTTGCAATCTTGGTGAAATCCGCAGGGCGCGAAACCGCTGAAAAATTCTCCTTTTGACCGGTCCAGTGCCAAAGCACATAGGCCTGATAGTAAGGCAGAGCCCCGGAAGGCGTAAGCTCAAGCCCGTATTGGCTAAAATTGAGTCCGTGAAGGAATTCCGCAGCCTCGCGCAGCTGCCGCGCGAGCGGGCTCGTCGAGCGCGAGATCATCGTTTCGATAATGTCGTTCACCACCACCGTGCCGAGGCGTGCTTTAAGCGAGAAATAGCGCTCGACCTCGGGACCCGTAACCGCTGGACGCCGATCTTGCTCTTGAGAAAAATACACTCGCAGGCTGGCGACGGCTTCGCAGAGGGCCTGAAATTCTGGCCGGTCCCTATCGTCGAGCGACACGACCCGCCGGTCGGCGTCGGTCAAGGGCTGTTCATCAATAAACGTCTCTCCGGCCTCAACCGCCTCTCCAACCGAGCAGATGACCCACGAGATCGGAAACTTGCTCTTGCGTACCAGGGTATTGACCGATTTTCTCTGAAGCGGGCTCATCACCTCACAATCGTCGAGACAAAACTTGAAGCCAAGTTTTTGGGCGCTGGCGAGCTTGCTGTGGGCAATGGATTGAGACAAGCGCTCGATCACAAAAGACAGGAATTCATTCGGCTCGCAGGCCGGCAGCTTATCGACCAAGCTCTTAACGTAACCGCGCCCGCAGGCCTCGTTCATTCGCCTAACCATGCTGCGAAGCGCCCGCGACAGATCGACGAAGGTTTTCGGTGGCTGCTCAGTGAAAGACAATATTTCCGGGAACTCCGCCGTCGTGCTCGCTACGATCGAAAGCTCGCTGCTTGCCGAAAGGGTCAAAATGCTCTCGACGCGCAAGGTGTGAGCAGCTGAAAGTGCTTTTTCCACGGCGATCAATTCGAGAGCAAGAGAATAGAAGCGAAAGAATTCGTAGTCAGGGCGCGGCGAGTCCGGGAAGATTTCGGACCAGCGCATATAGCCCATTGAGCCCGAAACGTGGTCCGGCAAGCGTAAATAGACGCCGATGTGGTTGAAGTCGGAGATGGTCTTCTGGATTCGCAGAGAAGGGTTGGACAGCAGATCCTCCCAGCAAATGCTCCTAAGAAGCGTGGTCTTGCCACTCCCTCTGCTTCCATAAACGAAAACCGACTTATCGGCCGCCAAATGCGCGGCTGTTGGAGTGAACCATATTAGAGGAGAGCCTGAACTCTCATGCTCCCATCGCGTTGGCCGGAAAGGGTTCACCACGGCTGCCACCTACTTCTCCGCTCTCAAAATCCAGTGCGTCGGCGACAGATCGTAGTTGTCGATCGTGATACTGCCTTCAGCCTGCAATTGCTCGACGATGATCGTCAGGCGCTGTTCGTCCAAGCCGTGCGCCTCATCGAGAAAATTTTTGGTCAGTTCGGGCCAGTATATTTGGCCGACCTCCAAAATCTTTCCGTAGATAATGCCGGTGTTGCGATCGGAACTCCGCTTGCGTCCATTGTTTAGGGCGATTGAGATCGTGTTTTCGCGCTTCAAGATCCCTGATTTGTCGACCCTGTAGGGTGTGACGTGGCAGGCAAGCGGGACTGCATTCTCTCCGAACAGAACATCGAGCAAATTGAAGCCTTTGGGAATATCGGGTGCGCTGATCGAGACGACGGGAAAGCCGCCTGGAAGCTGCAGCACCTCGATAGGATCCTCATGGATGTGGCCGTGCAAATATATCACCGGCCGTCCGAGCTCCCCGAGGGCGCCACGCAGCGCGCCGCCATTAACGAGCTCAGTGTAAGGAGCGAGCCGCGGCCGTCGTTGCGGAAGCAGGTTATGGTGAGCGACGAGCACTGGGATAGCGGCGCCCGAAAGGGCTTCCATTTTCGTCACAACGCTTTCGATCGTTTCCTCCGAGATCGCTGGCGTGTCTAACTGGCGATCATAATACGCCCTAATCGCGGCGTCGGAGTCCGGCCCGCCCATCACCGTTTCCATTGCTGCAGCAATCTGGCTGCGAAATTCGGGCGGAATGTAGCTTTCTTCACCGCAGCCCCAGCAACTGTTGAGAAGAAAGAGCTCGATGCGAGCGTTGCCTTTTTCGACTGATCGATGCATCGCCTTATTGACGGGCAAGGGGGGCAGGCCGGCACCAGTTAGGGCTTCCACTAAAGGCGTGAATTTCGTGCTTATGCCGGGTTTAAGGGCCAGGGTGCGGTTTATGTCATGGTTTCCGGGAACAATGCCGACTGGAATATCGCGATATAGACCTTTTGAGCCGATCTGCAGTGCGCTAGCAATGTATTTTGAGCAGGCTTCATAGCCGTCGAGTTTGCCGTAATCAGTCAGATCGCCCATGAACAGGACTGCGTCAATATCCTGCTCCTTGATGATCTCAAAGATGCGCCGGAAAACAGTTTTGATTGGGCTGCGCGAAATGATGTTCTTCAGATTCAGAGGAAACGTGGTGTCCTTGTCGTCCACGAAGGCCTTGTTGCCAGCGTTGGAAACTAGGTGAATATCGCCAATCTGCAGCAGCCTAACTTTTGGTAGCACTTTATCCCCTCGCCCAGAGATTGCATATCGTCTTGGCGTGCGTGTTTCAATGCTAAGTCGAAGAACGAGGAGTTTTTCAGTGCAAAAACCGAGCCGCCAATACATCGGCGCCAAAATCACCATTGCTGTTCTATTGCCAGGTGAATGAAGAGACGACGGTAAAAGAAAACATTGATCGACATATTCTCGAAAAAACAGGAAGCCGAACAATCGTGGGGATGCAATGAGAAGGCATATCGCTAACGGGCGCGACGATCTGTTTGTCAAGAAAATGGGACGGACTACGCTCGCGGCATGGGAGCCATTTTGGGAAGTTTTAGGAATTTACTTCTCATTCAACCATCAAGAGATTGACGACGAACATCCGGAATGGAGAATGATGTGGTTGAGCCAAGTGACGTTGCTCCGCGTTATTGGTCATGTATTGGCTAAAGTTGATATCGACATCTCGGCCGCCCACAAAGTGACCATCGATGCTAAATGGGCAGAATGGAAGGCGCAGAGAGCGCACCATTGGGTGTTTTGGGACTTCATCGAGGACGAGCGCAACAATCTGTTGAAGGCTTACCAATTTGGCGTCGAAGCTGATGGTCATGGCCTTTTTCATGACACTCTGGACATGGATGGTCAGGAGCTTTTACGAGAGGCTATATATTGGTGGCGCGACCAACTCGAAGAGATTGAGAAGGATTTGAGTGTCCAAGTCTGTTCATCTCACAGAATTCTACCGAAATCGCAGGGATCTCAATGAGATAAATTTAAGTTTCTCCCTCAATTGAGGTGGCTCAGGTTCGATTCCTTTCAACTGCTTTTCGCCTTTTCCGCCTTTTGAGTGGTACTTCCTCCGGCCGTTGCGCATTCCACAATGATGTCGATCGTTTCCTGCAGCACCGGCCCGAGCCGTCGGCCTTTCTGCCAGAAGACAACGTAGTGATAGAGCGCGCTAGGCTCGAATGGACGAAACTCGACGGGGAAGGCTGCAAACTGGCGCGCGGCAAAAGTATTGCTGCTCGTGATGCCGAGGCCCGCGGCTACATAGTTTATCTCCTGGCCGATGATATCTACCTGAACTGCCAGATGCGGCTCCTCGCCCATGTAGCGCAGCGCATTTTCGTTCATCTGGTGTGAGTGCATCTGTGGCTCGACATCCGCCAAAGGTTCGCCGATCAGATCCTCCGGCCGAATTATGTCCTTCCCGGAGAACCGGTGGCCGGGATAGAAGACGTAAACATTCGTCGCTGTCGCGACGGGGCGCCAGTCGAAGACGTTCTCGTCAAGCGGCAGGCGGGCGAGCCCGATGTCCGCCCGCCCTTCGAGCACATGCGCGGCGATCTCGTGATAGCTGCCTGACTTGAGCTGAATTCCATGAACCGGCTGACGCAAGCGTAGCGCGCGTATGGCATCCGGAATCAATTTCATTGAGAACACATAAGGCGCGGCAATGCTGATCGTGTCGCTGTCAATACCCTTTATCGAGGTCACCGTCTTGGCGATCCTGTCCATCTGGGCAAAGGTTGCGTCCGTGTCGCGAAAGAGCGCCGTCGCTTGTGCGGTCGGGAGAAGCCGACCCTTGTCGCGTACGAACAATTGCACGGCGAGCAGCGCCTCGAGCTGTTTGAGCTGCTGGCTGACGGCGGGTTGCGTGATGCCGAGCACTGCCGCTGCCGCACGTTCCGACCTCGCCCTGATGACTTCGCGCAGGATTTGAAGATGCCGAAGCGTAATGCCGGTGCCTGCAATTTCGACCATGGCGGAACTCCCGGAACGTGCAAATCCATTTATGCGCAAAGCAGAGCTTATACCAATATGCAAATTTGGCGAAGTATGGCTGTTATCCTATAAGCGTGGCTTATTAGAAAATAATCTTGCTTATAAATTGACGCCTGCCGAATTTCGGAGCAATTTTTACACCCAGACGCGGCCGAGGACGCATTCGGCACGGAGGAGCGGAAATCGCTCCGATCATTCGAAATTTGAAGAAGCAAGAGGATGGTGCCGCTCCATGCGCGCAACAAGAGCTTTATCGTGCCCGAATTTTGTCGGATCCCCTGTAGGGAATGCATCGCATTTGCGGCGGTACCCATGACGTCCGGCGCCTCATTTCTTGAACCAGCGTCATCTCACGGCATACGCGCGGACCGCATCGAAAAACGTCTTGGCCCCACCGATGTCCTTCGGGGGGTGAGCCTGGATGTCCGGCCCGGCGAAGTTCTTTCGATCCTCGGAAGCAGCGGGTCGGGAAAGAGCACGCTTCTGCGGTGTCTCAACCTACTGACCGTCCCTGATCGCGGCGATATCTGGGTTCACGGCGAGAGGCTGGCCATCCGGCCAGCCGCCTGGCAGGACGCATCTGCCTCGATCGTCGACCAACGGCAGGTTCGCCGCATCCGCGCCTCGATGGGCATGGTGTTTCAGAGCTTCAATCTCTGGCCGCACAAGACCGCGCTCGAGAACGTCACGGAAGGGCCTGTGCACGTGAAGGGAATGCGGCGCGGCGCCGCAGCGGATCTGGGGCATCACTACCTCGCCAAGGTCGGGC
Organism: Agrobacterium leguminum; assembly: GCF_015704895.1. Taxonomy (GTDB): domain Bacteria; phylum Pseudomonadota; class Alphaproteobacteria; order Rhizobiales; family Rhizobiaceae; genus Agrobacterium; species Agrobacterium leguminum. The sequence goes on from NZ_JADQWB010000016.1 coordinate 93,919, forward strand.
TATCCGAGAAGGCCGATGCCTATCCGCGGCATCTCTCGGGCGGCCAGCAGCAGCGTGTGGCGATCGCACGCGCATTGGCCATGGAGCCACTGACGCTGCTATTCGACGAGCCGACCTCCGCGCTGGACCCTGAACTCGTCGGCGAGGTGCTCCGCGTCATCGAGGTCTTGGCGGGCGAGGGGCGAACGATGGTGATCGTGACCCACGAACTTGCCTTTGCACGGCAAGTGTCGACGCGGGTGGCCTTCATGCATCGTGGGCTGATCGAGGAAGAAGCGCCGCCACCACAATTCTTCCTGTCGCCGGCATCCGATCGTCTCCGCGGTTTCCTCGCCTCTCATCGATAGAAGGTCAACCCCATGGATGGTTTTGCAATCCAGTTCATTGACGGGCTCAAGACGACCGTACTGCTGGCGGTGGTCAGCGGCTTGCTCGGCACGGCGCTCGGACTGGCCGCTGCAGCAGGGCGATTGTCGCCGCTCAAACCGCTGAGCGCTGCCGTCGGCTGCTACACGACGATCGTCCGCGGTGTGCCGGAACTGCTGGTCATTCTGCTGATCTTCTTTGGCGGAACCATTGCGATGAGCGCTCTCTTCGGCCGGTATGTGGAGGTGAACGCCTTCCTGGCGGGGGTTGTCGCACTTACCATCGTTTCCGGCGCCTATATGGCCGAGATCTTTCGCGGCGCTGTTCTCAGCATTCCGGAAGGACAAGTCGAGGCGGCCCGGTCGCTGGGTATGCATCCCTGGCAGACCTGGATGCTGGTCATCCTGCCGCAGATGATGCGCATCGCTCTGCCGGCGCTGGCCAATCAGTGGATTTCTCTCATCAAAGAGACGTCGCTGATCTCGATCGTCGGGCTGACCGACATCATGCGGGTCGCCTCCATCGCGGCGGGTTCGATGCGGGCGCCGCTGACTTTCTATCTCGCCGCGGCCGCTCTCTATCTCGTGTTGACCAGCATAGCACTGGTCGCCTTCAACCTTCTAGAACGGCGGTTTGCCGTGCCCGGCCGCTGAGGAGCGACACCATGGATATCGCACTCCTGTTAGACAGTACGATCGTGCTCGCGGGTGGCATTCCGCTGACCCTGCTGCTGACATTCGCCTCCCTGGGCGCCGGTACGGCTCTTTCGGTTCCGCTTGCCTTCATGCGCGCATCCACACGTAAAACGTTCTCCCTCCCGGTTCTCGTCTACACCTACGTCTTTCGCGGAACGCCGCTGCTGGTCCAGCTCTTCATCATCTATTACGGCCTCGGCCAGATAGAGTTTATTCGCGCGAGCTTCGCCTGGGTGTTCCTGCGCGAGCCGTTCTGGTGCTGCCTGCTGGCCTTCTCGCTCAACGGCGCCGCCTACATGACAGAAATCTTCCGCGGCGGCATTCAAGCGGTGTCGCCCGGCATGGTCGAGGCGGCCGAGACCGTCGGCATGACCCCGATGCAGATCAGGCGCCGGATCGTCTTTCCCATCGCCTTCAGAAGCGTCTTACCCTCCTACGCCAATGAAGTGATCGGGATGCTGAAAGCAACCTCGCTGGCCAGCACCGTCACGCTGCTTGAAGTAACAGGGCTGTCGCGGAAGCTGGTTGCGGAGACTTTTGCTCCGTACGAGATCTTCATCGCCGCGGGCCTTCTGTATCTCAGCCTCACCATCATCTTCACACGTTTGTTGCGAGCGCTGGAGATTCGATTGACAGATACTCCGCGAACGAAGGCCCGTGCCGGCCGCGCAGTTCTCAAGCAGGTGCGCTATGAACATTAGTCTCCGTCAGGACAGCATTCTTGCCGGCGAGACCGCCTGGCGCGAGATCGACTTGTCCGCCGTCGCGTCCAACTACCGCGCCATCAGGGCCGTCGTCGGTCCGACGACCAGGATCCTGCCTTGCCTGAAGCAGGATGCCTATGGCTGCGGCGCAGGCCAGGTGGCCGCGACCCTCGCCACCGAGGGTGTCGACTCCTTTGGCGTGGTGTCCATTCGCGACGCCCTTGCGGTGCGCAAGGCGGTACCGGCAGCGCAGATCCTGATGTATGCCGGTATTGGCCCCAAGGCGGTCGATCTAGTGTGGGATCTCGACCTGACCATTACGATTTCTGGCGAGGAAGACTTGCGGCGCTGGCTTTTGACCCGTGTGCGGCTCAGAGTTTTCGTCAAGGTGGATCTCGGCTTCTGGCGTGCCGGTGTCGCGCCTGCCGGTCTCGAGCGTCTGCTGGATCTGTGCGCGACAGAACCTGCTATCACCTTGGACGGGGTCTATGCACATCTCAGCGAATTCGGCGAGGCCGGCTCGTCTGCAGCCGAACAGGTGGCGCGTCTCACGCCGATCCTCGAACGGCTGAAAGCAAGCGGGCGTCTGCCGGCAACCGTCATGGTGTCCAGCAGTGACACCATGATAAGGCATCCGGAATTTGATTTCGACGCCGTAGATCCCGGCGCCCTTCTGTTCGGCGTGGCGTGCCCGCAACTTGGCGGGCGTGATCTGGTCACGCGCCCAGCCCTGTCGGCGATCAAGGCGCGGATCATTGCGCTCAAACAGTGCGACGACAGCTTGGGGCCTAGTCCGCGTCTGCCAGGCTATCAAGCCTCCATGCGTCTCGCGGTCCTTGGAATCGGCTGGGGGCATGGGGTGCCACGCCGGCTCGCGCCTGGATCAGCAGCGATCGTTGGCGGGCGGCGTGTGCCGATCGTGCCTCCTGCCCATCTTGAACATCTTCGCATCGACGTCACCGACGTCCCCGACATCAAGTTGGGCGACGAAGCCATCCTGCTCGGCCATTCGGGTACATCCCGGATCACGCTGCCAGAGATCGCAGCGGCCTGGAATACCGACGAGGTTGGTGTCAGTTGCGGCCTCAGGGACAGTCTTGTGCGGTGCTACGCCGCTCATCCTTCGCGTCTCAACCAAGAAAAAGGGGAATGAACATGAGAAAACATCTGAGCTTCATACTGGCCGCGCTCGTGCTCGGTACGGGCCTGGGCCAGGCCGGGCAGCGCACGGCGATCACCATTGCGTCGGAAGGCGCATCGCCGCCTTGGGACTATATTGACGAAACCGGTGCGCTCGTCGGCTTCGACATCGACGTAGGCAAGGAACTTTGCACGCGAATGAAGATCGAATGCACCTTCGTGGCGCAGGACTGGGACGGCATTATTCCGGGCCTGCTGGTGAAGAAATACGATGCGATCATGGCAGGCATGTCCATCACCGAAAAACGCAAGAAATCGATTGCATTCTCCAAGCCCTACGCCGTCGGGCCGAACCAGATCGTTATGCGCCGCAACCTGGGGCTCGAGCATGGCGATGTCACGGCAAAGCTCAACCTCACAGACATGGATGACGCCAAGAAAGAGGCCGTCGCCAAATTGCGGGAAAGTCTGACCGGCAAGACACTTGGCGTTCTTCGATCATCCAATTCCGAAGCGGTGGTGAAGGAGCTATTCGGCGACATCGCCGAAGTGCGCAGCTATGACAGCCAGGAAAACCTCAAACTCGATCTTGTCGCCCAGCGCGTCGATGGTGGGCTGGGAGACTTCTTCGTCTGGCGAGACTTTATCGAGACGCCGGATGGAAAGGATGTGGACTTCTTCGGCCCACAGCTCTCCGGTGGCACTTGGGGTCCGGGTGTGGGGATCGGCCTGCGCAAGGACGATACCGATCTAACCGCCGCTTTCGATGCGGTGCTGGAAGCCAGCATCAAGGATGGCGCGATCAGCCGGATCGCCACGAAGTGGTTCCGCATGGATATCGCGCCGCAGCTTCCCAAGTGACCCTCTCACGATAGTTCCGGGCGGCGCTGCTGGCCGCCTGTTTCCTTCCACCATTTAGGTTTGTCATCATGTCTTCGCCGTTCACGCTCGTCCTGACGGGCCAATCCCTCATTCATCACGATGTCAGAGAGGTCGTCGATAGCGGCTTCGACGAGATCAAGCGGGTGATCCGTCGGGCCGATATCGCCTTCACCAATCTGGAGACGACGATCTATGGCCGGCATGGCGGGTGGCCCATGAAGGGCTTCTATTTCGGCTGTTCCGACCCGGTCGTGCTGGATACGTTGAAGGATATCGGCTTCGACGCGCTGGCGCTGTGCAATAATCATGCCTTCGATCTGGGGCCTTCCGGCGTATTATCGACCCTGGAGGAAGTGGCAGCGAGGGACTTTCTGCATGCGGGTATCGGCGTCGACGCTGCCCATGCGCGCCTGCCAGGGACCAGGATGTTCGGCGACAGGGAGGTGGCGCTTGTCGCCGCGGATGCGGGACCGGGACCCTCGAACATGTATGCCGCCGATGCGACGGCGAGGCGACCGGCTAGGCCCGGTGTGAACCATCTCGACGTCTCGCGGCGTTTTGACGTCGATGCCGCGACGTTTGGGTTCTTGGCCGGCATCCAGCAGACATTTCAAAGCACCCCCATGGAGCGGGCAAATTACACACAGCCGGAAGATCCGCGCGTTCTCAACGATGCACAGGATATGGATTTCTACGGTACTGTCTTTCGCCGTGCCGAGGAAAACCAGCGGCGAATACTGGTGGACGAGAAAAGTATAGACATCCATCTTTCGACGATCCGCGAGACGGCCGCCAAAGGTGCGTTCGTCATCGCCTATCTCCATCATCATCACTGGGAGCCGAGCTGGCGCGAGGTTCCTGGCTGGGTTCAGATGCTCGCCCGCGCCTGTATCGATGCAGGCGCCGGCGCGTTTGTCAGCCATGGCGCACCGGTGCTGCAGCCGATCGAAATCTATCGTGATGCGCCGATCTTCTTTGGTCTTGGCAACTTCCTGTTTCATTTGGAGGAAGGCGAAGTCGTTTGGACCGATCCCGACGTCTGGAAAAGCGTCATTGCCACGTGTCATTTCGACGCTGAGGGTCGCCTCAAGTCTATAGACCTACTTCCAGTGGTCATTGGCGGCGACCTGTTGGAGGGGTCCAATTATCATGAGCGGATCGTACCGGTTCCGGCACGGCCAGCACTGGCAAATGAGATGATGAAGGATCTGGCGGCGCGGTCCATACCCCACGGCACAGTTATCACTCTCGAGGGCGATGGTGGCACGATATGGAACCGAGGTTAGTTGACCCTCGCAGGGCGATACTTCCCTTGGACCTTGATAATGGTGCCAGCGCGAGGTCCTGAGTTCGAATCTACTCAAGGCGAAATAAAAGGGGCTCGTCTGGCAAAGGGGCGGATGTCAGTTTAGCGCCAACCGGAGACGTTGTGGCAGGCGGCTTCTTTTACCCCGGTCTGTGGGCACCAACGAGCATGAAGGGGACAGAAGATTAGCGCCATCAAACTAGCTGCGTTTGACGCAGACGGAACCATTCTGCGGGGAGAAAATGTCTGCGGCTGTATTGCCCGGAAACTAGGCCGTACGGTTGAAATGGACGCTTTCGAGCTTTTCCGCTCCCGAGATGAGATTGCCGCCGGACGTGAAACAATGTTGGAGTGGTATGCCCCCTTTGACCGGGCTGCCCTGATTGGACATCTGTCGGAGCTTCGTCTAGCTCCGGGTGTCAAAGAAGGGTTTGCACGCCTCAAAGAGGCCGGAGTCAAGATCGCCCTTGTGTCCATCACTTGGGAATTCGCTGTCGGCTGGTTCGCCTCAGAACTGGGTGCAGATTGCGCCATCGGTGCCGGCTGGGAACAGAAAGGGACCATCGTTCATTTTTGGCCGGAAGATAAAGCCAGCTATTTGAACTCCCTGATTGTCGAATTGGGTATCAACAGGGATGCCGTCGCGGCGGCGGGGGATTCGCACGGAGATATCCCTATGCTCAATCTCGCCTCTCGAAGTTATTTCGTGGGCGAGCACCTGCCGTCCGAATTAAGCAGCGCAAAGCACCTGCACAATGCGAATATCGAGGAAATCGCCTTAGATATACTGGCATGATCGGCCGATATAAATTACCGTTTTCGGCGCCTAAACGGGCAATCGTTGTGCTAGATATTAAGCCCTAAAATCATGCATTTGCCGCAACTGTAATGGGGAGTCCTTTGGGGGACCTTGTTCAGGGCTCGCGTACTTTAACCAACGCTCTCGACATACAACTCTAAATAAGCGATTGCTTCTGGAGTTGTCACGGAAATTCACATGCAGCAGCGGCCCTATTTACAGAAATCCATTGTCGAGCTCAGAGCCTTATTCGAACAATTCAGGGACGATGAAACGGAACTGAAGAGCTTGGCCTTCGAACTTTCGAAACGAACTGTCCAGAAGGCTGCGACTCTCGGTCAAGAGGTTGATACTGCTCTCATACAGCTGTCAAGTTCAAAGCGTGGCGGAAACCTCCCAGTAGGTGCTTCGGACCCGGCTACGGTGGTGAGGCGAAATTCCAGTCCATCAATACAACAACCATCGCAAATTTCGGTACCCCAATCTGTTTCGAAACTGGCAGATTTGGAAGAGTTCAAGCCCAGCGGGCGAAAAGACGATCCTTCCTCGATACTGGCTGCCTGGATGGCCCTGGAGGCACTATCGCCTCAAAGTTACAAACGGCCGGAAGACCTGGCGTCTGGAGAACGAAGCCGAATAGTGCCCCTGGTCGGGGCGGGGCTTCCGTGGGAACGCGGCCTCAAGGCAAAGCCCAAACATCGGTTGTACTTTCAGGTTGTTCTCGGCTGCATCACCCTGGACCGTGCGACAGACCTTTTGGTGGAAGCTTTTGGTGAGGATGAAGAGCGTTCAAGACCAGATGGACGCAAGGCGGTCATCGCGGCTGTCCTCGTCGACAAAGAAGGTTATCTTCTGGATGAGAACGCCATCGCGGTATCGAGCTTTGCCTGGGCTCTGCGGCAAGCATTGGCCCTTAATCTCGGCCAGCTTGGCAACTGGCCAGTTGCTCAGGCATCGGTGTTGGAGAAACTGGAAAAGCTGGTCCGGCGAAAAGACAAGGACGGCAATACATTGCCTTTGGATGCCGCCACGATCACTGCAGCCCACGAGTGGCTGGTGGGGCAGTTCGATGTTCCTCGTGATCTTGTTGAGGCACCATCCTTCGCGCTCAAGGTTTTCCATCATTTCAACTCGAGGACGCCACCTGAGCCTTCACTTCTCAATTCCTTCTTTCTCGATGATATCGGCCTTGCATCGCAGCTCGTGTCATCCGGCAAGCAAGGGGAGGGGCTCAGCCGATTTCTTGGGATTTCGAAGGTTAAGGAAGCAGTTGATGTGTTGGCACCGCCGGCGACGATCGAGCCATACGTCGCGCCTGCCAAGATGCCTCAAGCCCGCTGGCCTTCCAGCGGTCACCATCCACTCGTCCTGCTGCAACAAGCTGCGGTGAATGTTGCCAGAGCGGAATTGGGCGATAAAGCCGGCCTGATTGGTGTGAATGGGCCGCCGGGAACCGGCAAGACAACGCTGCTGCGTGATATTGTCGTTGGATGTGTACTCGATCGTGCAACGGCCATGGTGCAGTTTGAAAAGCCGGCTGACGCATTTTCGACGACAGGCCAGAAAATGGGCGTGGGCGGCAATGCGTTTTTCCATTTCTACCGGGTAGATCCAACGTTGCGAGGGCATGAGATTGTCATTGCCTCAAGCAACAATAAAGCCGTCCAGAACGTCAGCGAAGAATTGCCGCTTCATAAGAACAATGGGCGAGCCGATGAGATTTCCTATCTGCGCTCGATCAGCGACCTTGTCGCAAACCCACGACGCTTCGGTGTTGAGGATGACGAGGATTCAAACGTCACACAGAAGCAAACCTGGGGACTGATCGCGGCCGTCCTGGGTAACGGAGGAAAACGCTCTGCCTTTCAGCAGACTTTTTGGTGGCATGAGGATGGTGGCTTCCGTATCTATCTGAAAGCGGCCAAGGGTGATGACGTCCTGCGTGAAATCAAGGATGACGACGGAAAAGTAATCCGTCGCGAAATCCCGTCGGTCGTGACGAATGAGACGCCGCCTGTCAGTGAAGCAGCAGCCCTTACGAATTGGCGAAAGGCGCGCAATCGGTTTCGGACCCTGCGCAAAGAGATCGATCAAGACCTTGCAGATATCGAGCAGGTTCGGAAATCCTGCAGACTATTGCCTGTTGCACAAAACGCTGTTGTCGCGATGTCGGCTAAACGGCAGCAACTGGTTTCGTTTGCTAAACACGCCGGCGATCAGCAGCGGGATGCAGAGACGGCGCTTGCCGCGGCACAGGCGGAGTTTGATCGGGCGCAGCAAGATTCGCACGCTCATATTTTTGCCCGTCCGGGATTTTTTGCCCGTTTGTTCGGGACGTCTTCCTGGCGAAGCTGGCAGACCCGCAAGATCAACATTGACAACCTTTGCGATAGAGCGCGAGCGAGATGGACGGACGCATCCAAAGTACTTGAAGCCGCCAAGGCGGAATTTTGCCGGCGGCAGGAGCAACTCGATCGGATTGACGAGGAACTCAGCGCGCTCCGATCGAGTATCGCTGATCACCTCGAAACTATTGAATCTGCGAGAAAGGTGCTTGGTGACCGCATCATTGACAACAGGTTTTTCGCTCAATCTCACGAGGTGATCAATCTAGCTGCTCCCTGGCTTCCGGATAGCCTGCACCGCAAACGCGAGGATTTGTTTGCGGAAGCATTGAACGTTCAGAAAGCGTTCGTTGATGCTTCTGCGCAGAAGGTTCTTCATAACCTTAACATCTTGATGAGCGCCTTTACCGCCGGGGCCTTGGCGAACCCGGCGCACAAAGCGCTTCTGGGTGATCTCTGGTCAACCCTCTTCATGGTTATTCCTGCTGTGTCGACCACTTTCGCATCCGTCAATACGATGTTTGGCGATCTGGGTTCGGAAGCCCTTGGTTGGCTTCTGGTCGATGAGGCTGGTCAGGCCGTGCCGCAAGCCGCAGTTGGCGCGATCATGAGGGCAAAACGTTGTATTGTGGTCGGGGACCCGCTCCAGGTCCCGCCAGTGGTCTCGCTACCCGAGAAGCTGAACGTCGAGATCTGCAAATTCTTCAACGTTGATCCAGATCGGTGGTCTGCCCCAACTGCATCCGTGCAGACTTTGGCGGATCACGGTTCATCATTTCAGTCGACGTTCAACGCAGATGCCGGTCTGCGAAAGGTTGGATTTCCCCTTCTTGTACATCGGCGATGCCAGGATCCGATGTTTTCGGTGTCAAATGCAATCGCCTATGACGGACAAATGGTGCATGCCGTTGCCAAGCCCGATCCCGGAGAGATTGGTGCAGCGTTCGGGCCTTCATGCTGGTTCGATATCGACGCCGACGCGGAAACCAAGTGGTCTTCCGGAGAAGGCGAGATAGTGGTCCGTATGATGCGCAAGATTGCGATGCTTGGCATCGTCTCTCCAGACGTATTCGTCATATCACCGTTCAAGATTATCGAAATGGAAATGCGCCGGCGGCTGGAGCGCGAGAAGGATTTGTTCAACGCGATCGGCGAAGACGCCGCCACATGGGTCAGAGATCGCGTCGGGACGATCCACACATTCCAGGGCCGTGAGGCGGAGACTGTTATCCTGTTGCTCGGCGCTCCGAAACCCGGCCAGCACAGGGCGCGCGTCTGGGCAGGCAACCCGCCCAATATTCTCAACGTCGCGATTTCCCGGGCGAAGCAGAACCTTTACGTGGTCGGCTCTCAGGCGGCGTGGTCTGGTGCCGGTCAAAGCTTCCAGACGTTGATACGATCAATGCCAGTCCGGAAATTGTAACGAGTGTTTGCCAGCTGAGGCTGGAGATTTATGTCGAGGCTTATCGCTTCAGGGGGAATTGGAATATGGCGCGACGGGGTGGGTTGGAAAAGTTTGTTATGGCGATGGCCCGCGAAGCAGCACGGCAGCAACGTGTCAGTGCCGCGAACCGCAAACGACAGGTCAGAGAGGCCGAAAAACAAGAGCGGCAAAGGCTTCGGGATGAAAGCCTATATCAGCGGCAGCAGGTCGTCTCTCAACGGGAGGCTCAGAAAGCAGCGGCTCTTCGCAAGGTCGAAGACCGACAACAGGAAGCAGATTATCGGACTTCCGAGATCGCTGATCGAGTGCAAGAGCTGGAAGATATTCTAAACGACACCCTGGCGATTGACGATACATTGGACTTTGACAGTCTCCGGGTAAGCCAATCAGCACCTGTACTAAAACTGAATAAAGCCCTGGAGACGGCAGCACAACAGCCGCAGTTAGAGGGTTATCTCGCGGTGGCGCGCCAGCCGTCCAAACTTGCATCGCTCGTGCCAGGCGCCAATAAGCGCTATCAGAGAGCAGTCGATGAGGCAAAAAATCGGTATGCGGCCGATCTGGCGGTTTGGCATGAAAACGAGGCAGAACGCTTGAATCAGGTGCGTTCTTTAACGAGCCAGCATGATAGCGAGTTAAATGCGTTCAATCTGAAAGTGTCTCAACGAAATGCCGAGGTCGACGCATTCAAGGATCTCTATTTCGCTCTCGATCCCGATGCAGTGATTGCCTACAATACAATGGTTCTCGAGCGTTCAAATTACCCGGATTGTTTCCCAAGGGCTTTTTCAATCGGCTATTCGGCTCCATCGAAACAGTTGGTGATCGAGTATGAGCTGCCGACATCGGAAATCGTACCCCAATGCACTGAGTACCGGTTCGTGAAGGCGCGTGATGTGATCGAAGGAAAGCCGCGGAAACCGGCCGACATTAAGTCAATATACCAGGATGTAATTGCAAGCATCGCGCTTAGAACGTTGCACGAGGTGTTCGAGGCGGATCAGGGGCAGGCGGTCGACACATGCTGCTTCAACGGCTTCATCCACACAGTCGACCCCGCGACTGGCCGCGATGTGCAGCCACATCTGATCTCCGTAAGGACGACCAAGGAAATCTTCTCCGCGATCAATCTGGCTCGGGTCGACAAGGCGATATGCCTCAGAAATCTTGGTGCGGCGGTGTCAAGGCATGCCACCGAGGCCCAACCTGTAAAACCCATTGTCGAGTTTGACATCACGGATGCCCGTTTTATCGACCAGACAGACCTTGTTTCCGGCTTGAGCTCTGCACCGAACCTGATGGATCTAACCCCGGGGGAATTCGAACTTCTGGTCGCAAACCTGTTCGGCCAGATGGGACTCGAATCGAAGCTCACCCGCTCGTCCAAAGATGGTGGCGTGGACTGCATCGCCTATGACAAGAGACCGATATTGGGCGGCAAGGTTGTGATCCAGGCTAAGCGTTATCGGCACACCGTCGGCGTGTCGGCAGTAAGAGACCTCTATGGAACGATGATGAACGAAGGGGCGAACAAAGGCATTTTGGTCACGACGAGCGGATATGGACCCGACGCGTTTAATTTCGCGTCTGACAAGCCTATCGAGTTGGTCGATGGCGGTGGACTTCTCTACCTCCTTCAGGAAATCGGTACGCAGGCTCGTATTATTTTTCCGACAGCATAGATGCACGTCTTGGCATCCATTGAGGATGGCCATGCTTCACAATGAGCACCACCGAAATCGGATAGGGGAAAAGGGCAAATACGAGTACTGTCGTCTCTACGCATCTAGTTTGATATCTGGGCTGCGGTTTGGCGTCCCTTCACGAGTAAGTTGCTGTCATTTGTGCCTACGCCGACGGCAATCTTGTGTCTTCATTTCGGCCGCTACGGATGATGTGGTGATCGTCAATAGCGACCGCTCGCCGTAGCGCCTGCCCCGGCCGGCGACACTTCGGCTCAGGCGAGGAGTGCTAATAGCGGCTTCGGTAATACGTGTCCTCCGCTTGCCGCGCCCTCAGAGCATTCTATTTGGAGGGCTGTGGTTGAATTTCGCGAAAATATGGTTCTTCACCACTTCCAAGTTGACCAACCCATGTTGGAAGGAACCACTCGCGAACTATGTCCTCGAACGTTTGGCCAATGGCGGAAAACTGCTCCCAAGACAGCATGCAAAGCCCATGGAATTGCTTGAGCGGTGTAAGGGCAGCATCGTCGCCTTTAATGAACGCTTCGAGACCCCGTAATATAAGCCCGAGCGTATCGGCCTCAATGCTCTTGATGATCAAGTCCAGCCTGGCTCTATAGTCCCGCATTAACTGCCATGGGATGTCACGCTCCCAGATAGGCATGGCACGTAGACGCCGCGCGAACCTCTCGATCATCGCGAAATTAGCTTCTAGTTTCTCAACATGTTCATGGCTTGCTAGCTCTTGGAGAATCCAGCGAGCTTCGCGATACTGGAACTGCGCCAAGTTGAACATGCCGTAGAGTTTTGCGCGGGCCGCGTAGAACTGCATTACCTGGACAGATCTTGGATCGGTTAGCTTATTTGCGGCCGGGATTAGCACTGTGATGGAGTTCTGCCCGCTGAGGTCGATCGCCCGCGGTTCGATGATCTTGTCGTAGTAGTCGGTCAGGCAGACGTAATAGATTTCGTTCTCAGAGAGATCGCAAACGAATAGCATAAGGGGTGTCGATGGTCCCATGAGACGCGCATTATCAATCGTGTCGGTGTCAATGACAAATCGTAGAACGTCGAGCTCATGCTCTGCTTCTCTGTCCTGAGTGTCGAGAGCTTTTTCAACATTTCCCCGTGGTCTGATTTGTTCAACGCCGCGCTTTAGCGACGTCGTTGACTTGAGTTGAACAAACAGGAATTCTCCCAAGGTTGGAATCTGCTGTCCTTGGCGCTCGAAAACTTCGATCGACACGTCCACGCCATAGTCCGGATGCAGCTTGCGAATAACCCACTCCTCCGGAAGCAGCTTCGCTACCAGAAGCTCAGAAGCGTCTTCCTTGAGGTGATTGTCGATGCGGCTTTTCGCCATCGCTAAAATCCTATTTTATTGTGGCCTTCTCACGAAGGGCGGCATCTAAGTCTGAATCAAAGGCGGGGCCTTCGAAAACGATCTTGACGCAATCAATCTTATCCACGATCGCGTTCAAGATAGGAAGATCTCACCCGGAACCGAAATCACGCAAGAAACTGTAGAAAAACGTTGGATGAGCGCCGCACCCGATAATTTCAGGAAGCTCGCAAATTGCAGTGGATATTGCCACACCTTAAGCAACCATCCCTTGCAACACATCACCGCGCTGACTAAATTCTAGGCAGTGGGTAAATCTCTTTTAAAGGGGGCGCTGATGACGCGGCGAATGACTCCGCAGCAGTACAATGCTTGGGTCCGGCGTTACAATGCCGAGGTCGACCGTGTCAATCGAGCTAATCGCCAAGCTGCCGAAAAATACGTCCGCGAAGTGAACCGCGAAGTTGACCGTGTCAATCGGCACAATCAGCAGGTCGTCAACGACTACAATCGCGCTGTACGGCAGCAAAACCAAAAGAACGAAGCAGCCGTCAGGAAATACAATCAAGCGGTCAATTCCCATAACGCAAAGGTTCATCAAAATCGGCAGGCTCTCGCTCGGCAAATCGCCTCGCTGAAAAGTCAAGCATCGACAACCACCCGCTATGTTGAAGTGCGGAACTCCGCCTACGATGTTTACGACAGTTTCGAGCGCGTTGAACGGTCGGCGCAATATTCACCGGGTGTGTCTGACCTTCTCGAATTGACCGAGAAAGAAGCTAGCAACAGCGCCAATGTGGCCGAAGCACTCACATCCGAAGCACCGCTGACGCCGGAACAAATGGATGAAAGCGGCATCCTCGAATACCTTTCTGGATTTTCTGAAGACCTTTGCGACCGCTGGAAGGGCGCGCTCTACGCCCTTAACCCCATGAATACAGACGCCGCTCGTCACTTTTGCACCAGCGTCAGGGAAATTTTCACCGAGATTCTCGAAAAGTGGGCGGATAATGCCGACGTGATTGCAGCGGACAGCAATTACGACAAGACCCCCAACGGAACACCGAGCCGTCGTGCGAAGATTCGTTATCTCTTGAAAAGAAAGGGCGCTGATTCTCCCGAGATGCTGGGCTTTGTGGAAAAGGATATCGATGACATCCTTCAGCTATTCCACGTGTTCAACGAGGCTACCCACGGCGCGGCGGGGAAACATGGCTTTGCCAAGCTCCAGAGCATCCGTCAGCGAGTAGAGGGTGGTATTATGTTCCTTGCAGCAATCGCCCTTTAGCCACACAGAGCGAGGGAGCTAAGCCGTGACCAAAGGGGAAGAGCGGACCAAGCCATATCGCATTCTCAGCCTTGATGGCGGCGGCGCCAAAGGCTTTTATAGCCTGGGCGTCCTCGAAGAGATCGAAGGCATGATCGGTTGCCGCCTCCACGAGCGGTTTGACCTCATCTTTGGCACAAGTACTGGCTCTATTATCGGTTCGATGATCGCGCTCGGGATGTCGATCAGCGAAATCCACGACCTGTATAAGAAGTTCGTGCCCGATGTGATGAGTCTTAAGAAGCCATCCGAGAAGTCGGCCAAACTGGCTGAGTTGGCCCGAGAAATCTTCAAAGACGCTATGTTCGATGACGTGAAGACCGCCGTAGGCGTCGTCACTACGAAATGGGTGATTGAGAGGCCCATGATCTTCAAAGGTAGTATCGAGCAGGCTCATGGCCGCAAGGGGACATTCAAGCCTGGATTCGGTGTAAAAATTGGCGATGCTGTACGGGCGTCGTGTTCTGCATTTCCGTTCTTCGAGCCGACCACTGTGACTACCGCCGCCGGGGACGAGGTCAAGCTTGTTGATGGGGGCTACTGCGCAAACAACCCCACCCTCTATGCCATCGCGGACGCTTCCCGTGCACTGAATCTCGCGCACAAGGATTTGCGAGTGATTAGTATCGGCGTCGGTGTTTACCCTAGCCCGAAAAAATCGATGTTCAGCATGATGTACTGGGCAAAATACCTTCAGAGCGTCCAGCTTCTCCAGAAGACGCTGGAGATCAATACTCAGTCAATGGACCAGCTTCGCGCGATCCTGTTCAAGGACGTGCCCACAGTTAGGATCAGCGATACCTTCGAGCAGCCGGAAATGGCTACTGATCTCTTCGAACACGATCTTAAGAAGCTCAATATTCTGCGACAGCGCGGACGTGAGTCATTCGCGAAGGTTGAACCAACCCTAAAAGAATTCCTCCTGTAAAGGATGCGATAATGGCTGTCGATGAAGCACAATTGGAAACGTGGTCGGCACAAGGCAGCGTCCAGCAGTCAGCCGCCACCTACAAGAGCATCAGCGCTGTCCTGAACGATTCCGGCTCCCCCTATTACCCAAAGAATTTCGACACATTCCTTCAGGGCTCATACGGTAACGATACGAACGTATGGGCAGACAGTGACGTGGACATCGTCATTCGCCTGAGTTCAGTCTACTATTCCGACACCAGCGAGCTTTCGGCGAATGATAAAGCCAACTTTGACAAAGGCTGGACGAAGGCGGACTACTCCCTCGCCAAATTCAAGCAGGAGGTGACGGAGTGGCTTACAAAGAATTATGGAAATGGCGTTGATGGAAGCGGCAAGGCCATCTACGTGCCCGGTAATGCAAACCGCCGGGATGCTGATGTCCTCGCTTGTGCTGAACATCGCCACTACGCGAGCTATCCGGCCTACGGTCAACCAATTTATCGCGAAGGTATCGTGTTCTGGACCAAGGACGGTACTAAGATTGTCAACTATCCCAAACAGCATTCGGCCAATTGCACGGCGAAGCACCAGCAAACAAATAGCTATTTCAAGCCAACCGTCCGCATCTTCAAGAACATCCGTAACCGCATGCTCGCAAACGGTAGGCTGCAAGAGGGTGTTGCACCGTCATACTTCCTAGAAGGGATGCTTTGGAATGTGCCGGATAGCCTTTTCGGCACCAGCTATCAACAAACTGTCATCAACTGCTTCAATCACATCTATAACCTGTCCGACAAGTCGCAGTTAACCTGCGCAAATGGTATCCATTGGCTGCTCCGCTATGGGCATTCCGTGTGTTGGTCGCCTGACAACTACAACACATTCATGGAAGCGTTTAGAAAATTCTGGAACGAGTTTTAGGGGGGGCCCTCCCTTGCGCCGTCTACTATAGTTCGGTCGTTCTCCCGCTCCGGGGATCGAACTACTTCTCGCCTAACTGTCCCATAAACGCTACCGTGTTCTCTGTGAGTGAGTAGCAGAAAACGTGATACCACTTAGCCGAAGCGGCAGGGACAGACTATTCAGACGTCCCTCGCAAGATCAACCTCCAGATTGTTGATTGAATTTCGTTTCTAGTTCGACGACAAATTTGGACCAGCATTCCATGCAGTCTTCCGCAAGCTGAAGGGCATCAACTGAACCATTGGAAGTGACGATCACGTACTTTGCCCGAAGTACCTCACCACCCTCGGAGCCGGTAAACCAGGTTGACGCCTTGTATGCCTTGCCAGAAACGCGGGGTTGACTTCCGCTTCTGGCCGCTCGATCGAGGTTGCAATGCTTTGTTCCATTGCATAGGTCAGCACAGAGCTGAAGACATCGATTGGCGTTTATGAAATTATCGACATCCTTTGCCGTTAAACCAACGCTGTTTAGATGAACGATCCAGTCTCGTATGTGATAGCAATGCATGAAGAACGAAAGCAAGTCGTCTTCGTAGTCGCATTGATCATGGGACTGGGCGAAGGTGCCGGTGTAAATTGCTCGAACCCTCGCGAGGTATCGTTCGGCGCGTTTCAGCTGCTCCATAGGAATCTGTCCTTTTTGCCTCGGGGCTGTCATAAGCGCGATATCCTCGCAGATCGAGAAGATGAAGGCTGGCTCAGCTCAGAGCAAGAACGGTAGCTATCGCTTGGCATTTTACAAGCCGGTCTGTGCGAAATCGGTCCCAAGTCAGTCGTACAGTTAAGCCAAGTTATTGGTTGGTCTGCGGATCTTTGCTGAGGGAGTTTGCAATAGCAGGGTCGTCGGTTCTGATCCCTTCAAGAGCTAGGCATGGAGGCCGCGCGCCTTCATATCTGCCGTGAAGTGCGCGTGGCGGGGAAATAGTAGGGGTGATGGGTTCTTTTCCTTCAATTGCAAAAAAATATTTGTATTTCGACGTTGACGGTTCCTTTGAGGTGACGCGGAATTTCCAATTGTTTCAGATCGCTTTTGCCTCGTAGGATTAATGATTTTGGCCGTTGAAAATTTCGGGTCCCTGAGTCGCATTTCGGTGGGCTGGCTTGCGCAAACCGATCGACTATACTAGATTTGAGGAAATGTTATAGGGCGCCTCAAATGAAGCAGATCGACCTCATGTTCCGGACGATGGTCGCGGAGTTGCAGCAACGGACTTTTGATGCGCAATGGTCAGCCGATTTTCCGCCCACTGGTCGCTTTGTCTCGGTCAAGGTCGATAGCCGCTCATACTGGTATTTCGACCAACCGGACGGCAATGGTGGTCAAAAGCGGCGCTATGTCGGCCCTACTGATGATAATGAAATCACAACCCGGGTTGAAGCCTTCAGGGGTGAGAAGGATGATTACCAGAACCGGCGAAAGATAGTGGCGGCGCTGACACGCGAAGCGGGTCTAATTGCTCCGGATCGCTTCACAGGCACAGTTGTTGAGGCATTGGCATCAGCCGGTTTATTCCGGCTCCGTGGTGTCCTCGTCGGCACAGTCGCTTTCCAATGTTATGCGGCCCATCTCGGTATCCGGCTGCCTATGGCTGCGATCCTGACAGGTGACGCGGACCTGGCACAAGATTACGCGATATCAAGCGAGGTCGAGGATTCGATTCCACCGATTGTCGCTCTCCTTCAATCCATCGATCCGTCATTCCGGGCCGTCCCTCATGTTTCCGGTTCACCTCGCTCTAATGCTTTCCGCAACTCGAGCGGTTATCGAGTAGAGTTCCTGACGACAAACCGGGGATCGGAAGATTACGCGGATCAACCGGCGCAAATGCCGGCTCTGGGCGGCGCGTCTGCCGAACCTCTCCGATACATGGATTTCCTTATACGCGATCCGGTGCGAACGATCTTGCTGCATGGTGCCGGTGTTTCGGTCGTGGTGCCCGATCCGTCACGGTTCGCCGTCCATAAACTGATCGTGGCCGGCCGGCGTCAAGATGATGCTGGAGGGAGGGCAAAGAAGGAAAAGGACTTGCGTCAGGCCGGAACGCTATTTGAGGCATTGCAGGAAACCGGAGCTGGCCGAGATCTGGCAGATGCTCTTCACGAAGCGTGGGGCAGAGGTCCATCTTGGAGGAGCGCAATCACAACGGGCGTTGATGCCGTCCAGAGGCAATATCAAGCGGCGGTCCATCGCACGTTCGGCATTCTACCGGCCGATGAAATAGAAAAGTCCCGAGTCCTGTTGCGGGAAAACAACCATTAGTGAGAAGGGCGACATCCAATTTAATAAAGGAAATCAATTGGATCTGGATTGGTCTGCCAGGTGCTTGGGTTCGATATGGTTCAAGGCGAAACGAAGAGGTCGGCTCGGACGGAGACTGTCATCACAATCCGAGCCGAGTATCTCATTCGATCTTACGCAGCTTCCCAAACCTGGTTGAGGATTTTGGCAGCTAAGCGGTACGCCGAAACCTCTTACTGCGCTATTTGGCGAGGAAGCTAGTGCGCCGAACATCAACCCGAGATGTTCTATCTTCTGAGAGGCCGTTTCCTCGCCCCAGACGCCATTCCGTTGAAAGCCAATGGCAGTCAGGGTCGAGGTTTTGAAACGGATAAGGTCTGCCATTTCCATTGCAAGCCTTGGCGGCGCATCGATAACCCCGGAGAGCAAATCCGGATCATCGTTTTCTATCATTGGATTCTGATTGGCGCCGACTGCAGATGCCAAGGACCGGGGTGATATGGAACTTCCGCCATAAGTGACACCGGGAAAGCGAATGGCATAACGTTGCTTGCTGGCTGCTGCCTGATATCGGCGATACTCTGTCGATCCGGAAATGATCACCCGGCGCACCCAATGGCGAATCTCCTCGCGCTTGGTAAAGGGCAGGCTACTGAAGTCATCTGGCAGATGCACTGAAATCCTGCGCCGCTCAGCCGGGCTGATATCGCCGAGATCATGACCATAAAGCGAGCGCGCCTGGTGCGGCAGCTTGTCCTTAAAATATCCTGCAACCGATAGCGCCGCTCAATGCGGCGCAGGATATTAAAGCTGGCAACGGAGCGGGACACGCGCTCCCCCTGCATCCAGGATAGCAGCGTCTTGTTATCAAATGTCTCATCCAGATGAACAACGGCGCGGTGGAGTTGCCAATATGTGTCGCCGAACCGACGCATATGGTAGACCAATGCGTCCTGAAAGCTCGCCGGATCTTCTGTCGCTTCAAATAGTGCTTCTGGGAAAGGGCTTATCGGTTTTGGTGCAGGGCCGCGCGATGTTGACGCAGACCCGACAAAGGTACCGTCGGTCTCCGAGCGTTGCGGCTGTCGGGCGGAGCGTGCGGAAGCTGCCTTCCTGGCGGGCGCCATTTTGCCCGAGCTAACTGTCGGTTTTGGCGGTCGTCGTTCTTCGGCCACTGGTGGTGCGCCGAGCCAGCGGATGATTGCATCCAGGCCTGGCCGGAGCTGCTTTTTCAGTTCTGCCATCAACTCGGCTTCGATCCCGCAGGCCTGACTGATCATCGTCCAGTCGATATGGCCATTTAGAAGCGGGGGCGATTTCCGATAGATGATTAAGCTGACCAGGTAGGGCCGGATGTTCTCCGGCACCCGCCTGGATGTGATCGGCGCGATACGCAGTTCGCAGAACTGGGATATTTTTCGCTGAAAATGACGTGATGAAAGGTCGTGTTTGATCATGCTCATTCCGTTTCTCTCGACACCAGTGCCGAGGGCGAGCGGGAATATGAGGCGAGCTTTAACAAAGGATGTATCAGGCTGTCACTTTAACGGCGCCAAATCATCGTATTAGGCGCCTGTGCCGCCTGGACCAAAGCTCAGGAGTTCAATGTCGGCGCGTTAATTAAGCGCGCTTATCTACGTCGGTCGCTTAATTAAATGAAATGCGTCTTGCTTAAATAAGGGGCGCGGCTGATATTGGGAAAAATTGCCTGGGTTGTTTCGTCGAGACGGTCGCTGCCAGTGAAACAGTGCGGGCGTTCGTCCCCCACCATTGCCGCCCGAGCCGGCGATTGATGTGCTTTCATTGCTAGAGCGCCTCAGCTTGGCTGAGCGAGCGCTAGGACGCCTGGATGGTATGAATAGCCCCGAGTTTCGTAGACACCCTCAGGTTAGGTTTTCTGCTGCTTTTCGAACTCGACGGGCGACAGCATCCCGTTTCTGACATGTTTGCGCTTCGGGTTGTAGAACATCTCGATGTAGTCGAACACGTCCTGCCTGGCTTCGTCTCTTGAGCGATAGACCTTTCGGCGTATCCGCTCCCGCTTCAACAGATTGAAGAAACTCTCAGCCACGGCATTGTCGTGGCAGTTGCCCCGTCGGCTCATCGAATGAACCAGATTGTGATGCTTCAGGAACGATGCCCAGTCCATACTGGTGAATTGCGATCCCTGATCCGAATGCACCAGAACCTTTTCCTTTGGCTTTCGCCTCCAGACAGCCATCAGCAACGCCTGCAACACGACATCCGTTGTCTGACGGCTCTGCATCGACCAGCCGATGACACGGCGGGAATAGAGATCGATGACGACAGCGAGATAGGCGAATCCTTCGTTGGTCCGGATGTAGGTGATATCAGTGACCCACGCCTTGTCCGGAGCAGCAACGTCAAATTGACGGTCCAGAGTGTTGTCGATGACAATGGAAGGCCTGCCGCCGTAAATTCCAGGACGGCGTTTGTAGCCGATCTGAGCCTTTATCCCGGCAATCCGTGTCAGACGGGCAACCCGGTTAGGGCAGCATGTCTCGCCCTGATCGAGCAGATCGTCATGAAGCTTGCGATATCCGTAGACCTTGCCGCTCTCTTCCCAAGCCGTCTGGAGCAGATCGATTTGTCGCTTGTCCTCGCAGGCACGCTTGCTCAACGGCATCCGAAGCCAGGCATGAAACCCGCTGGGATGGATGCGCAACAGGCGGCACATCATTCGCACCGAAAAGCGCTGTTGATGCTGGGCAACGAACGCGTACTTCACTTTGCATCCTTGGCGAAATACGCGGTCGCTTTTTTTAATATGTCGCGCTCCTCGGTGACCCGCGCCAGTTCCTTTTTGAGTTGCCTGATCTCTTCGGATTGGTCGCTGGCCTGATTGCCAGACGAAGAGGAAAACTTCTTCTTCCATTCGTAGAGCGAGTGCTGGCTGACACCCAACCGCTGCGAAACTTCCGCAACCGGATAGCCCCGTTCCGTGATCTGACGCACCGCGTCGCGCTTAAACTCTTCGCTGAAATTCGATTTGCTCATGATGCTCTTCTTGCCTCAAAATTAGGAAAGAAGGCGTCTACAAATCTTGGGGCTATTCACTTTATATTATTCGTTAATGCTCCGATATTTTCAGCCCCTCAAAGCGGTCACTCTCCTCGAAGTCGAGGATGCTCCGACTGCCCACTACGCCAAGGTTGAGTGGTCAATCTCAGGTCAACTCGCTCAGTATACGCTTTTACGCGCTCGACTTGACGTGCGAAGTGTTGTCAATTGAGGGTAAGTAAGAGCGAATGTGACGGAGGGCCACATGAGACTCAGGAACCAGATCCTTGCATTGGCCATCGGGCCTCTCGTTCTTGCGATTATCGTCATTACAGCGCTGATCACGTGGCAGTCCATGACGCTGGCGCGCACGAGCATCGATGCGTTCGAACGCAACATGCTCGCTGCAAAGGAGGCTGAACTCCTCAACCTCACCAATCTTGCCCTTTCGGCGATCCGCTCGGTCTATGACAGGGCAGGACCGGATGACGAGGCCGCGAAGGAAGAGGTCAAGCGCATCCTGACCGGTCTCGACTACGGCACTGACGGCTATTTCTTCGTCTATGACTATGACGGGCTGAACGTGGTCCATCCGCGACAGAATTTCCGTCCGGGGAACAACTGGCTGGATCTCCACGATCCCGATGGCAACCGGGTGATCTACGATCTGATCGTCGAGGCGAAAAAGGGGGGAGGGCTGGTCCAGTACAAGTGGGAAAAGCCTTCCACCAAAAAAATGGCCGACAAGCTTTCCTTTGCGGCCGGCCTCGACAAATGGCGCTGGATGATCGGTACCGGCGTTTACCTCGACGACGTTTTTGCGACGACGGCGGCGGCGAAGGAGGAGCTGCGGCATTCAATCACCTGGAACTTCCTGATCGTCGCCCTGTTTGCGGTTCCCGCCGTATTGCTGGTGTTTGCCACCTGCATGCTGCTCAATCTGCGCCAGCAGCGGCTGGCGGATGGCCGACTCAAGGAATTGATGCAAAGGATCATCGATACCCAGGAGGAGGAGCGTCTGCGCATTGCCCGGGAGTTGCATGACGGCATTTCCCAAAATCTCGTCGGCGTGCGTTTTGCGATCGATCTCGCGCGGCGCAAGGTCACGCCGGATAATGTCGGCGCTGTCGAGGCAATCGGCAAAGGCGCCATTGCGCTGAACGAAGCGATCAAGGAAGTCCGCCGCATCTCGCATGATCTTCGCCCGCGCGTCCTCGACGATCTGGGGCTGACGGCAGCTCTGGAATCCCTCATCTCGAGTTTTTCCGAACGCACGGGAATTGCGGCGACGCTTGAATCCGTGGCCTTCAAGCATATGCTTGTCCCGGAGGCACGCGTTGCGCTTTACCGTGTCGCACAGGAGGCGCTGACCAATATCGAGCGCCATGCCGGCGCGACGCAGGTCGCCATCCGGTTTTCCAGCCGCGATGAACGGGTCCAGATGGATGTCAGCGACAATGGCCGCGGCTTTCCGGCCGTTCGGACAGAGAACGGGATGCCGGCAAGCAAGGGGCTCGGTTTGAGAAACATGCAGGAACGCATGACGCATTTCGGGGGCAGGCTGGATGTCGAAAGCTCCGCCAGGGGAACCGTTCTGCGGGCGGTGCTGCCCATCACCGCCATGAAGGATCGCAATAGCGGCTTACAGGAGGCCGCGGAGTGACCGTTCATCCGATCCGTGTGTTGTTGATCGACAACCATCCTCTGGTTCTGGATGGGTTGAGGGCCGTCCTCGAGACTTACGAGCATCTCGCAGTCGTTGGAACCGCGGTGTCCGCCATGGCCGGTATCGACGCGGCTGTCGCCACGCGGCCCGATGTGGTGCTGATGGATATCAACATGCCGCAGATCAATGGCATCGATGCCCTGGAGCTGTTCAAGGAAAAGCAGCTTTCCGCCCGGGTGCTGATGCTGTCGATGCATGACAGCCGGGAATATATATCGACCTCGGTCATGTATGGTGCGGCGGGTTACATTCTGAAGGATGTGGCGACCGAAGAAATAGTCGCCGCAATCGAAACCGTGGCTGCCGGCGGCACCTATTTTTCCTCTGGCGTTCGCGATGTGCTGATGGAGGGGTCTTCCGGCAGGCTGAAGGCGCTGACGACACGCGAGCAGGAAGTACTGCTGCTGATCGCGCGCGGAAAGAGCAATCGCGATGCTGCCCTGGCGCTCGACATCGCCGAGCGCACGATGGAAACCCACCGCAAGAATATCAAGAGGAAACTGGACATAGCGACGACTGCCGGTCTCATCCGCTATGCGATCGATAACGGGCTTATCAAAGAATAGCCGCTAAGGGTTGAGGCCCCGGAATGTCGCCATCCAGGGGCCTCGGTAAAGTCTATGTCGGCTTATTTGCCGGCCGTCTGCATGGCATAGCCGTAGCTGTCATAGGTATATTCGGCGACGCGGAACCATTCGAAGCTCTCGTCGCGGAACTTTTTCCAGCCCGGATAGATCTTGGCCCATGCGGGATGCTTCTGCGTGTACTCGTCATAAAGCTCGAAGGTCGCCTTGTAGGCGGCGTCGAGCACGTCGCGGGGCAGCGGGCGAAGCTGCGTGCCCTTGGAAACCAGCGAGCGGATCGCATCCTTGTTCTTGACGTCGTACAGCGCCTGCATGTTGATGTTGGCGGCCTTGCAGGCGGCGTCGAGCGCTGCCTTGTATTCATCAGGCAGTGCTGCATATTGGTCCTTGTTGACGAAGAAGTGGATCGTCAGCCCACCTTCCCAGAACGCGGGATAATAGTAATAAGGCGCGATCTGGTAGAAGCCGAGCTTTTCGTCGTCATAGGGGCCGACCCATTCCGCGGCATCTATGGTGCCCCGTTCCAGCGCCGGATAAATGTCGCCGCCCGGAAGTTGCTGCGGCACCGCGCCAAGCTTGGCGAGCACCTGTCCGGCGACGCCGGCAATACGCATCTTGAGGCCCTTGATATCCTCGAGGCTCTTGATCTCCTTGCGATACCAGCCGCCCATCTGGGCGCCCGTCGCTCCACCGGGAATGCCGATGACGCCGTAGTCGGAAAGGAATTCGTTGTAAGCCTCGTTGCCGCCGCCATGATAGAGCCAAGCGTTCTGCTGGCGGGCGTTCAGGCCGAAGGGGATGGTCGAACCGATGGCGAATGTCGGATCTTTCCCGGTGAAATAATAGCCGCAGGTATGGGAAATCTCGACGGTATTGGCTTTTACGGCGTCGATGGCCTGGGCGCCGGGAACGATTTCACCGGCCTGGAAGACCTGGATTTCGAACTTTCCGCCTGTAATCGCCTTCAATGCATTGGCCATGACGACGGCGCCGCCATAGATCGTGTCCAGATTGTTCGGGAAGCCGGACGTGAGACGCCAGCGAACGGTTGGCAAAGACTGGGCTATGGCGGGTGTCGCAAGTGCCGAAGCAGCCGCAGCAGCCCCTGCAAGTACGCCGCCCGACAAGAGTTGTCTGCGACCTGGGTTGACCTTCATAGATTACCTCCTCCTATTGAACGTCAGCGATTTTTGTTGCGGCGGGCGCTTTTGCGCCCGGCCGATTGTCATGGGGTGGCAGGCTTTCCGAAGCTCGGTGCGCTGTTGCCAGGTGCCGAGAAAGGATTGGCGAAGGGATCGGCGTCCGTTCCCGCACTCGGCATGGGAACGTTGATATGGACGGACGAAGGATCCGCCACCTTGGCGCCTGACTTGTAGTGCATCACGATGCCGGGGAAGGCGATGATGATGACGACCATGGTCAGCTGGATGAACAGATAGGGAATGGCGCCCAGGTAGATCTGGGACGAGGTGACCGGCTGGATCGTCTGTCCCGTGATCCGGTCCTTGTAGGCGCGCGTCGGTGCGACGGACCGCAGGAAGAACAGCGAAAAACCGAAGGGCGGGTGCATGAACGACGTCTGCATGTTGACCGCCAGCATCACGCCAAACCAGATCAGGTCGATGCCAAGCGCATCGGCGACCGGCGCCAGCAGCGGGATGATGATGAAGGCCAGCTCGAAATAATCGAGGAAGAAGGCCAGGAAAAAGACCAGCAGGTTGGCGACGATCAGGAAGCCGATCTCGCCGCCCGGAATCGATGTCATCAGATGCTCGACCCAGACGTGGCCGTTCACGCCATAGAAGGTCAGGGAAAAGACGCGCGCGCCGAGCAGGATGAGCAGCACGAAGGACGACAGCTTTGCCGTGGCATGCAGCGACTGCTGGATCAGGCCGAAATTGAGCTTGCGGTTGGCAAGCGCAAGGGCGAGCGCCCCGACGGCACCCATGGCCCCGCCTTCCGTGGGAGTGGCGATCCCGAGGAAGATCGTGCCGAGCACGAGGAATATCAATACGAGCGGCGGCACCAGCGAGGTGATGACCTTGAGCAGCAGCTTGGTGCCGCGCAGGGTCCGCGCCTCCAGCGGCAGGGCTGGGACTTTCGTGGGGCTGATGATCGAGGTCACGATGATATAAAGCGCATAGGCCGCCACGAGCATGAGACCCGGAACGAGCGCGCCCTTGTACATGTCGCCCACCGAACGGCCGAGCTGGTCGGCCAGCACGATCAACACGAGGCTGGGCGGGATGATCTGCGCCAGCGTGCCGGAAGCCGCGATCGTGCCGGCGGCGACCTTGCGGTCATAACCATAGCGCAACATGATAGGAAGCGAGATGAGGCCCATCGAGATAACCGAGGCGGCGACGACGCCGGTGGTGGCGGCCAGAATTGCCCCGACGAAGATCACGGCAAACGCGATGCCGCCACGAACCGGTCCAAACAGCTGGCCGATCGTGTCCAGCAAATCCTCCGCCATGCCGCTCTTTTCAAGAATGAGCCCCATGAAGGTGAAGAACGGTATCGCCAGCAGCGTTTCGTTCGACATCTGGCCGAATATGCGATCGGGAATGGCCTGGAACAGCGTCGCCGGCAGCAGGCCGAGTTCGATCCCGATGAAGCCGAAGAAAAAGCCGACAAAGGCTAGCGCGAAGGCCACGGGATAACCGAGCAACAGCACGATGATGAGCGCCGCAAACATGATGGGCGCGAGATTTTCCGCAATGAATGCCATTATTGTTTTTTCCTTCGATCAGAGCATTGCCGCCGCGGCGTCAGCCTCGGCAACCGGATCGGGGATATCGCCGCGCAGGATCGCGACACGCTTGATGAGTTCCGAAACGCCCTGAATGGCGAGGAGGCTGAAGCCAATCGGTATCAGCGCCCAGACGGGCCATTGAATGAGGCCGCCCGTGTTGTTTGAAACCTCACCGGAAGCGAGCTTCTGCAGAAACACCGGCCAGGAGAGATAGACCGTGATGAGGCAGAAGGGCATGAGAAAGAAAATGGTCCCGAGAATGTCGACCCACAGCTGCCCTTTGCGCGGAAGATTTCCGTAGACCAGATCGACCTTCACATGCTCGTTGTTAAGAAGTGTGTAGGCGGCGGCGATCAGAAACACGGCGGAAAACAAATACCACTGCGATTCAAGCCAGGCGTTGGAGCTCATCGAAAACGCCTTGCGCATGGCGGCATTGATGGCGCTGATGAAAATAGCTGCGAGAAGCAGCCAGGAAATGCCTTTGCCAATGGCTGAATTGGCGGCATCGATGGCGCGCGAAACGGCCAGCAGAAACTTCATGATATCCTCCCCGAAAGCGGCCGCGTACTCCTCAATACATATGCTGCCGCTATAGTTCGCACGATATCAATCGCGGCTTCGCGCTCAAGGGCCGCGGAAGGCGGATTTCTCCAGGCATACCGGGAACTGGGTATGCGGGGTAACTTCAGGGGGGATGGCGCGGAATAACGAAATGAAGGAGCGCGTTTGGGCATGCCATACTCCGTCGTGCTAGCCACCAACCCGGAGGGCAAGCGGTAAAATTCCAGCCAGCTGATCCACTTTGAAGGGTCCAGATCAAACTCTCTAAGCTGGAGCCACCTTCCTTTTGGTTCCCCTCTATGATTCTGCTTGCCTAGCGTTGGTTCACCTTGATGCGTCGTTGCTTCGGCTTGTCGGGAATCTCACGCGTCGCATGCTTCACTTTAATGCGGTCCGCTTTTTTTGAGTGACGACATATCCAGCAATGCATCAAGGTTCTTAGACGGAACGTCGATGTGTCAATCGGCTTGGAATGTTGACCCTTATGGATGACCAATGCGTCCTGGAAGCTCTCCGGATCTTCTGTCGCTTCAAATAGTGCTTCCGGGAAAGGGCTTATTGGTTTTGGGGCAGGGCCGCGACTCGCCTTCACAATCGAGAAGAGCTGCAAGGCCTACTATTCCGAGCTAGCATTACTTTGGCAGATTCGGGCAAGGCTGGTTTGAGATGATCTGTGCTCTCTTCGTTGGGGGCGCGATATGGCAGATTGGGATACGGAGCTTTCGGCATTTTTACAGCCATTTCTGGACAAGC
>NZ_JADQWB010000017.1 GCF_015704895.1 Agrobacterium leguminum
TCAACCGCCTCAAGCAGTTCCGTCGCGTCGCGACCCGATACGACAAGACACGAAAATCCTTCTCAGCATTCCTTGCCCTAGCCGCTGCAAAGATATGGTTGCCATACTTTGTCAACAGGACCTAGCAGTCTTGTCGTCGGCGGGATGGCGATGCCTGTCAACGAACATGGTTGCTAACCTGAAACTATAGTCAATCTTTGTTTTCGCGGTCGGACAAGCGCCTACTGAAGACGATCGAGATGCCGTACTGTTCGATCTTCACAGCAGGCGACCGATCTCATCGAGAGTCCGAAGGCGGCGGTCGCAGATTGCCGTCGAAGCGCATCGCGTGAGGAAAATCTTGGCGGGCTCCGCCGGCAAGATCTCAAGGGCTAGAGGGCGGTTCAATTTGCTCCCAATGGGATTAAATACGGGAATGGCCTGTCGAGTTAGCGCTGTCTACATCAGACGCTGCTCAGCAAGAGGCTGGTTTCGCTGTTCGAGACGCCGTCTATCATACGGACCTCCCGCAGCACCCGGTCGAAATCCGAGAGGCTGCCGGCGCGGATATTCGCCACCAGATCCCAGTTGCCATTGGTGGTATGGAGCGAGGAAATCTCGGCAATGCCACGCAGCTTGCGGATGACCTGCGTGGTCGATTTTCCCATGACCTCGATCATCATCACCGCGTGGACAGCACGATCATCATAATCCTCGCGCACCCGCACGGTAAAACCGAGCAGCGTGCCGGTTTCCGTCAGCCGGTCCAGCCGGTTCTGCACCGTGCCGCGCGCGACACCCAGCGCATCGGAAAGTTTGGCAAGCGACGCCCGGCCATCGACCCTGAGGTGAGCGATGATTTGCCGGTCGAGTTCATCCGGTATGTATTTTGCGATGCTCATGGGGGTTTGACCGAATTGACAATTGGACTGAACATATTGTTCAAAATGACTTCAGAAACAACAAGCTTCTGCAATTTCGGTTGAACAGGCCCGACCGTTATCTTCGCTCTCGCAAGTGAGGAGTTGCCCATATGCCCCTGTCCCCGTCTTCAAAGGCCCTTATCCCTTTCGTCAGCGTCGAGAACATGATGCGGCTGGTGCATCACATCGGCATAGAGCAGATGCTCGTTGAACTCACCGATGCCATCGAGGCGGATTTTCTCCGGTGGCCATGTTTCGACAAGACGCCACGTGTCGCCTCGCATTCACGCGAGGGCGTCATCGAGCTTATGCCGACATCCGACGGGGAAATCTACGGCTTCAAATATGTGAACGGACACCCGAAAAACATGGCGGAAGGGCTTCAGACCGTCACCGCCTTCGGCCTGCTCGCGGCTGTGTCCACCGGTTACCCCGTGCTTTTGACGGAAATGACCCTGTTGACGGCGCTGCGCACCGCTGCCACCTCGGCAATGGCCGCCCGGCATCTCGCGCCGAAGGGCGTCAAAGTCATGGCGATGATCGGCAACGGAGCCCAGGCGGAATTTCAGGCGCTGGCAATGAAAGCCGTGCTCGGTATCAAGGAGGTGCGCCTTTACGATATCGATCCCCGCGCAACGGAAAAAACGGCCGCCAACCTGAAGGAAAGCGGCCTGACGGTGATCCCGTGCAAATCGGCCCAGACCGCAATCGAAGGGGCGGGTATCATCACGACCTGCACCGCCGACAAGCAATATGCAACCATTCTGACCGACAATATGATCGGCGCCGGCGTGCACATCAACGCCATCGGCGGCGACTGCCCCGGCAAGACGGAGCTGCACCGGGATATCCTACTGCGCGCCGACACCTTCGTCGAATATCCGCCGCAGACACGCATCGAGGGCGAAATCCAGCAGATGGACCCGGATTATCCGGTAACGGAGCTCTGGAAAGTGGTCCTCGGCGAGGCCGAAGGCCGTCGGGACACACGCCAGATCACCCTGTTCGACAGCGTCGGTTTCGCCATAGAGGATTTTTCCGCCCTGCGTTACGTGCGCGGTAAACTCGAAGGCTCAAGCTTCTATCAGGACATCGACATCATCGCCGATCCCGATGATCCGCGAGACCTCTTCGGCATGCTGCAACGTGCGCGGGCCTGAGGAGCGGGATGATGAAAAGAACCTATTCCGTTCAAGCTCCGGCCGCCGTCGTCATGGTGCGGCCACACCATTTCACGGTCAATACCGAGACCGCCGCCGACAATCGCTTTCAGGCAACACCAGACAGTGGTGAGGACTTCAGCGCCATCGCCCATGCGGAAATCACCCGTGCGGCGCAGACACTCGAAAGCCATGGCGTGACGGTGCATCTCTTTGAAGACGAAGGCACGAAAACACCCGATTCCGTCTTTCCCAACAACTGGTTTTCCACCCATGCCGGCGGCCATGTCGCCATCTATCCGATGAAGGCCGAAAGCCGCAGGCGCGAGCGTCGCCAGGATGTCATCGAGATGTTGAAGAGCCGCTATCGGGTTCAGGACATCATCGATTATTCCGGCCTGGAACCGGACGGTCTTTTTCTGGAAGGCACAGGCGCCATGGTACTCGATCATATCGACCGGGTCGCCTATGCCGTGCGCTCCGACCGCACCGATCCGATCGCACTCGAGCGCTTCTCGACCCATTTCAATTTCGAGCCGATGGTATTCGATGCCCGTGACGAGGCGGGAGTGCCGGTCTACCACACCAATGTCCTGATGTGCATCGGCACGGATTACACAATGATCGGTCTCGACATGATCACCGATGAAGGTCGGCGTGCTGAAATCGTCGCCCGGCTTGAACGCTCAGGGCGACGGGTCATCGCCCTCACCAATGCCCAGATCCGCAATTTCGCCGGCAATGCGCTGGAATTGCAGGGACGGGACGGCCGCATCATCGCCTTTTCCTCCACTGCTTACGCCTCGCTCACTCAGGCGCAGATCGACACGATCCGCGAAAGCGCCGTTCCGGTGGCGCTCGACATACCGACCGTCGAGAAAGCCGGCGGTTCGGTGCGCTGCACGCTTGCCGGTATTCACCTGACGCCAAGATAACAGAGGTTTGCAATGGAATTTTGAGCGAGTGTCGATTTCAACAATTCCGCTATACAAATCGCTCAAAATACCGTCAGAAAATGCGCTGAAATGCCATTTTTTATAGCCGTTCAACTTCGCTAGACTATTTTAATCGATGCCGCATCGGTCCCTTCACACTGGACCACCAGCGCATCTCTCGTCATCCAAAGGCTTGGGAGGGCCTTCCTCATGAAGACAAAAACAAAGAAATCATTGCTCATGTTCTGACGCCTGTCGCCGGAAGGAGCCCCGCGCCGTCCCTATGATCCGCAACGGCAAAAGGGTGTTTCCTCAACAGGCAGTCACCGTTGTTTTTCACCTTCGTGCAGCGCGTTCCGCTGTCCGCAGCCAGATAGCTGCACGCTTTTTATACGGAGTTTCCCCATGTCGATCCTCAAGAAAATAGCTTTTGCCGGGCTGGCCGTCGCCGCTCTGGCAGCCGCCTTACCGGCTTCCGCCGACGATCTGGCCAAGGTCAGGGAACGCGGCACCTTCAGCTTTGCCATGAGCGGCAGCTTTCCGCCCTTCAGCTTCGTCAACGACAAGAACGAAGTTGTCGGCTTCGATGTCGATATCGGCAATGAACTGGCAAAGCGCCTTGGCGTGAAACCGGTTGTGGTGACGACGGCGTGGGACGGCATTATCGCCGGCCTGATCTCCGGCAAATACGATGCAGTCGTAGGGTCCATGACCATCACGCCGGAACGCGAAAAGGCCGTCGCCTTCGCCGGCCCCTATTACCATAGCGGCAGGGCCGTCTTCGTCCCGGAAACATCGCCGGCGAAATCGCTCGATGACCTGAAGGACAAGAGCGTCGGCGTCACCCTCGGTGAAGTCAGCGACAAGTGGGCACGCCAGCACGGCGGCTGGACCGTGCGGACATACAAAGCTCTGTCGGAAGCACTGCTCGACCTCCAGGCCGGCCGCATCGACGCCATCGCCGCAGATTCCATTCCCGTTCTCGTGGCCTCGAAAAGCAGCGGCCAGAATGTAGGCGAAATCGCCATTCCAGACGCCGGAAATGGCGACAGCATCGGCATTGCGCTGCGCAAGAACAGCGGCGAACTCAAGGACGCCATCCAGAAGGCGCTGGACGACATGCGTGCCGACGGCACTTACGAAAAGATTTCGATGAAATGGGTCGGTCGCGACATTCGCTGACAGCCGCCCCGACATAAATCATGGAAGGAGGGTCCGGCCGTGGACCTTCCCTTTCCTTTCTCAGTTCGAGAGGAGGCACAATGGGCTTCTCCCTAATGACGCAGGTTTTTCCGTTTTTTCTGGAAGCCGCTTTCGTCACACTTGAAATCACCGCGCTTGCCCTGGCCCTCGGCCTCGCCCTCGCCACGCTGGCGACAGCGGCGCGCCTTGTCCGCTCGAAGCTTCTGCGCTTCGTCGGCGGCGCCTATGTCAGCGTCTTTCGCGGAACGCCCTGCCTGCTGCAGCTTTTCATCCTCTATTTCGGCGGCCCGCAGATCGGTATCGATCTCGACCCTTTCACCGCCGGCGCGATCGGCCTCGGCATCAATGTCGGCGCCTATCTTGCCGAAGCCATGCGCGGCGCAATCCTGACCGTCGACAAGGGACAGACGGAAGCGGCCCGTTCGATCGGTTTCGCCCTTGGGCAGACGATGCGGCTCGTGGTGTTGCCACAGGCCGGCCGGCTGATGATCCGATCCATCGGCGTCAACGCGATCATGCTGCTCAAGGGCTCATCGCTGGTTTCCGCCATCTCCGTCGTGGAACTGACCTATACCGCCCAGCGGTTCATCGGCTCGACCTATCGTCCCTTTGAAATCTTCGCCGTCTCGGCAGCGATCTACATGGTGCTGGTCTATCTGCTTGCCCGCCTGATCGACGCGGTTGATGCCCGTTTTGCGCTGAAATAAGAGGTATTCCATGCTGGATTTCACCATTGTTCCGCCCTTTGCCGCCGCGATCCTCACCGGCGCGCTGTGGACGGTCATCATCGCCGCAAGCGCCGCCGTCATCAGCTTTGCCGGCGGCGTGCTCATCGCGCTCGCCACGCTTTATGCGCCGCGTATCGCGCAATATCCCGTGCTTTTCGTCAGCTGGGTGCTGATGGGAACGCCGCTGCTACTGCAGCTCTATTTCATCTATTACGGCCTTTCCCAGATCGGTGTGAACATACCGGCAATATGGACCGGCATCATCGGCCTCGGGCTGCATTTCGCCGTCTACAATGCCGATATCATCCGCATCTGCATCCTCGGCATCGATAACGGCCAGACGGAGGGCGCCCGCAGCATCGGTTTCAGCAAGGCGCAGACATTGCGTTACATCATCGTGCCGCAGGCCGTGGTGCGCGCGCTGCCGCAGATCGGCAACAACATGATCGCCATGCTGAAGGACACCGCCGTGGTTTCGGTTCTCGGTGTTTCGGAAATGGTTCTCGCCTCCCAGCAGGCGATCAGCGAAACCTATCGTCCCTTCGAATTCTATCTTGTTGCTGCAGCGATCTATTACGCGATCAACGTGACGCTGGAATTCGCATTGCGCGGGGCAGACAAAAAAATGGAGTTTATCCGATGAGCAATTTCCGGCCGATGGCCCAGCCCGCAATCCAGCCCACTGTGGACGTACGTAATATCGCAAAGTCCTATGGCGAACTCGAAGTTCTGAAGAATATCAATCTTTCGGTCACAAAGGGCCAGATCGTTGCGATCATCGGGCCGAGCGGCTCCGGCAAGAGCACGCTCTTACGCTCCATCAACCATCTGGAAACGGTCAATTCCGGAGAAATCTATCTCGAAGGCGTGCAGGTAAACCAGCCGCTCAAGGGCCGGGCTTTCGAACGCCATATCAATGCCGTGCGCCAGGACATGGGCATGGTCTTCCAGCACTTCAACCTGTTCCCGCATCTCAGCGTACTGGAAAACATCACGCTGGGGCCGATCACGCTCAAAAACATGGCCAAAGGCGCGGCAACGGAGCTTGCCATGTCGCTACTTGCCAAGGTGGGGCTGGATGCCAGGGCGGCGGCCTATCCTTCCATGCTCTCAGGCGGCCAGAAACAGCGGGTTGCTATTGCCCGGGCGCTCGCCATGCGGCCGAAAGTCATGCTGTTCGATGAAGCCACCTCCGCTCTCGACCCGGAACTGGTGGAAGAGGTCAACCAGGTCATGAAACAACTGGCGAGAGAGCACATGACCATGCTGATCGTGACCCATGAAATGCGTTTTGCTGCGGAAGTCGCCGACCGCGTGCTGTTCATGGACAAGGGGCTGGTGGTGGAGGAAGGCCCGCCCTCCGAAATTTTCGTCCGGCCGCAACAGGAGAGGACGCGCAGCTTCCTCAAGACCTATCTCAACAACTGATCCCGCGTAATCCATCCGATGTGGCGCTGGTATTCGATATCCTGCCAGGCTGGATCGGCTATGGACTTTACAACACTACGTGACAAACGATGACCGTTAGGTCGCGTGCATGATAATAGAAGGCGAGACTGAGAAGGACAGGTAATTCCGGATAACCGCTCGACAGGTTGGGAAAAAGGAGCAAGCTAGAATTTGGGCCATTCTTGGTTTCCGTTTTCACAACCGATTGAATTTTATGAAAATGCCCATGCCCAGATGTTCCATAAGATAGATTACGCGATCTACATCGTGTAGCCGCAAAGTTAAAGTGTCCTGTTTCTGCAAAGTTGGAATGTCACACTCCCCGGGTCTGATTGACGTCTGGGAGATTGCAGATGGGATTGATTACGATGAGCGAGCGCGATCTGCAGCGGATCGAGGTTTTGTCGAAAGTCATGGCCGGCCGAATGACGATGGTATCAGCGGCACATGTTCTCGATCTGAGCGAGCGCCAGGTCCGCCGCCTCCTGGACCGAATGCGCACTGACGGTGCAGCCTCGATCCGGCACAAGGCGATCGGTCGACCATCGAACAACCGGATTGCGGATAGCGTTCGGGATTACGCCGTAGCTCTTGTTCGCGAGCGTTATGCGGACTTCGGTCCGACCCTGGCGACCGAGAAGCTTTTCGAACGTGATGGCCTGCATGTATCACGCGAGACGGTTCGTACCTGGATGGTCGATGCCGGCTTATGGCTGTCGCGCAAGCAACGACGAACGTTTCATCAGCCGCGACTGCGACGCGAGGCTTATGGTGAGTTGGTGCAGATCGATGGTTCGGAGCATCGCTGGTTCGAAGACCGTGGGCCAGCATGTTCATTGCTGGTGTTCGTTGACGATGCGACCGGCAAGCTGATGCAGTTGCGCTTTGTGCGTTCAGAAAGTGCCTTCACCTACTTCGAGGCACTGGCGCTTTATCTTGAGCAGCACGGTGCACCGATTGCCTTTTATTCCGACAAGCATTCAGTGTTCCGGGTGGCAAAGAAGGATGCCAAAGGCGGCCAGGGCATGACCCAGTTCGGGCGAGCGCTTTGTGAGCTAAATATCGAGATTCTCTGCGCAAATTCGAGCCAGGCCAAGGGTCGGGTCGAGCGAATGAATCGGACGCTGCAGGACCGTCTGGTCAAGGAACTGCGATTGGCCGGCATCGACAGTATGGAGGCTGGCAATGCGTTCGTACCCGGTTTCATCGATGACTATAATGCACGGTTTGCGGTTTGCCCTGCCCGATCCGATGACCTGCATCGGTCAATGAACCTGGCGCCGGATCGATTGCGAGAGATCCTGTGCAAGCGAGAACAGCGGTATGTCGGATCGCAGCTGACATTTTCCTATGAGCGCCGGCGGATCATGCTGGACGAGAACGACGTCACGCGCGGCCTGGTTGGCAAATATGTCGAGAGCTATGCCTACGCCGATGGTCGCCTCGACGTGCGCTGGAAGGGACATTCCCTGCCCTACACGGTGTTCGACAAGGATCAGCGCGTGACGCATGCGGCGATCACCGAGAACAAGCGGCTTGGCGATGTCCTTGCGTATATCAAGGAGCGCCAGGACGAGCAGGAAAAGCCGACGGTGAAGAGCAACAGCGACAAGAACGGCTACACGCCGCGCGCTCGCAAGCCCGGCCGACGGAAGGACTTCATGAACGATGCGAAGGTTATTGCGCGTCGTCACCAGCGATTATCGTTGCCGCCTGCGGCGGAGTGAAAGTCGCTCCGTCAATGCACGCCGATATCGGTTTGCGTGTCAGATTCCAATTGCAAACACGCGGCCCAGAGTGGTGTTTTGTGGAAGGGTCCATCCTGAAAGAGCTTTAACCCTTCTTTCGCCTCATAGAGCACCCCCAGCCAACACAAGCGACGAATGACGCCGTAGCGGATCCCAGATTTCAAGGTCCATGCCTCGATTGTCATCTCGGCGTCCGACAGATGTGCCACGCTTGGGTACAGGATTTTCACGACCTCGTTCAGTGAGCAACCTGACCTCGCCTTGATGTTGAGCAGATTGAGGAACATGCGCCACCAGCGTAGCCGGTCACGCACTTCCTTTTCCGTTTCCGCGTCGTGGACGTAGGAATAGAGATAATCCGTGGCGACCAGATCGAAGAAGGCCTGTGGTCTTGCCAGAAACTCCTTGCCCCGTTTGGTCGGCAACAGCACGTCTTTCTTGCGACGAAGCAGTTTGAGATGACGGATCATGTCGCGCACCACCCAAAGCGGTGGCACGTCGTCTTCATTGAGGACCTTATTGACGCTATAGAGATCGGTGACTGTGTAGTCGGGCCATTCAAAATGGGTGGCAGCCCAGTGCACGAACTTACGGTTCATGGCACCTGTAGCAGTCAGGCCTATGCCTCCTTGCGTCGCGGCATAGGACAGGCTCAAGGTTATACCCCGTATGAGCGGCGACAGAGCGATGACATCGACCTCGCCTGTGAGTTCAATTTGCGGAAGCATCCTCTGACCTTGTCCCCGACCTCATCGATTCACCGAAGAGTATCAACCGTCAACGAAACAATTGCTACTGAGGAAGCTAAAGCCGAATGGGTGTGTTCATCACCCGCCCCCGCCCTCTCCTTGCAACCGGAGAGCCGGGTCGGCCGGGGGCTGATCGGAGGAGCAAGTGTCGCATGTCTAAATGGCCAGGACACGGAAACCGGACATTTCTACTTTGCAAATCGGCGGACATTCCAACTCCTCCGCCACAACATCGTCCATAAAACCGACGTGGGAGCTGCCTGCAATTTTTCACCAAACGGCGTCACGCGATCATGATCGTGCAACACCAGCCCCCTCACGAACCGGTCACCAACAGCCTCCTGCAGTTGGCGCAGTCCACGGAAGTCTTGCGCTCTCACCGTTGCCGACGCCTTAACCTCGATTCCGATAATACGACCACGCCGATCTTCGATAACGACATCGACCTCATCCTGATCCTTCGTCCTGTAGTGAGAGAATGAAACGCGTCGCTCGCTCCATGACGCCAATTTCATCAACTCCGACACAACAAAACTCTCCAACAGAGCACCAAAGCGTAAGCGGTCCAGCCGCAACCGTTCGGCTTCGTCTTCTCGCATACTCGCCAGCAATCCCGTGTCGATGAAGTGCAGCTTCGGCGTCTTGACTAGACGACTAAGTCGATTGTTCGACCACGGAGGCAGTGTCTTTATCAGGAACAATCGTTCAAGGATCGCAACGTATTTCTGTGTCGTGACACTCGATAGCCCGAGCGCCGAACCAAAGCTGGAATGATTGACCAGTTGCCCAGCGTGCTCGGCCAATATGTTCAGAAGACGGGGCATCCGATCGAGTTGATCAATATTGGCGATGTCTCGCACGTCACGGTCCAGAATGAGTGCAACATAGTCCTCAAGCCAGGCAGTCCGTCGACGCGGTGTCGGTCTGCGTATTGCCTCAGGGTATCCCCCTCTTACAACAATGTCGATCAAATCCGTCCCAATGGCGGCGGCCGTCTCTACAACCGGCGCTTCTCCCGCGAACAGCCGATCCAAAAGGCGACCCGGTGCAGACTGAATCTCCGCCTGCGCCAGAGGTAGCAGCGGAATGACTGCCATCCTACCCGCCAGAGAGTCGGCTATGGATGGGATGGCCGTTAGATTTGCAGAACCTGTCAGCAAGAAACGCCCTGGCGTTTCGTCACGATCAACACTTTCCTTGATCGCCAACATCAGTTCCGGAGCCCGCTGCACCTCGTCAATCACAGCGCGGTCGACGCCTCTTATGAAACCTACAGGATCGGCACGCGCAGCCTGCAGCGTACCCGCGTCATCCAAAGTGAGATAGGCCCGGTCGGGGCCTTCAAATTGCCGCGCAAGCGTCGTTTTTCCCGCCTGTCTAGGGCCGGCAATAAGAACGACGCGCGTATCGGATAGCGATGTCTCAACCAGAGAATACGCTTTGCGCTCGATGAGTATTCGGCTGGTTCGTAGTCGGTCCATCGTCCGTCTATTATTAATACACACTTCGGCCAATTTAAAGCAGAAAAACGTCCAATATGCATTGAAATGCATCCCCGATGGGTGATTGATCTGCACTCACGCAGGATGCCAAAATCGCTCATGATCCTCGTTGTCAGCCCCGCTCGCCCACGACAGACGGTGTTCTCGTCCGAATTGGAAAGAACAGGACACTTCACTCTAGTCGCCTATACAGATATAGGCGTGGCGCGGCTGCAAATGCTTTCCGCTTAACGCCCGACGGAGCTTCCGGAGTTCCCATGCCACAAAATCTCAAAAGAGGCTGGCATTGGTCGGTCATCTAATTCATACAACCTGCAGTAAAATAATAATTCGAGGTCAGATCTGCATATGAAGCGCCTTGTGTCCACAATCGCCATCACTCTTTTTTGGGGACTATCTCTTTCCAGCTGCACCGAATCCGCGCCGGAAATGAGCGATGATCAAATCCTCTTGTTATTTTCTTCCACCTCCCTGTTCTCGACAAGTGCCGATGCGCCCAAAACGATCCCCAAAAAGGCCGAGGAATGCGTACGCCTTCTTTCAGGGCTGGAAGAGGCAGTCTTCAAAGATATGCCACAGGAAATGCTTGGCCAACTGAAGACCGAATGCCGCCAGACGATCAGCGAGCGCCTGCGTGATCCAGCTCTGAACCCTAAAAACTTAAAGCTCGAACACGTTGAGACAGCAGAATTTGCCCAGCGGCTGACCACCGTCCGCGCAAAATCACAGGAAGAAGCAAAGGCATTTGCCGCGCGTGAGAACGAGCGCCGTGAGGCCGAACTTGCCAAGCAGGAACAAGACCAGCAGCGGAGGCGAATTCAGGAGGCCGCAGAGGCGATCAAGAATGCGCAGACTCAGTTGGCGTCGATAAAGGATGACTTGCCGAAGAGGCTCACCGAGGCGGCAACCGCATGCGCCGAATTCGACCAAGCAAAAGAGGACCTCCGCAAGCGCGACAGGCGATCTCCAGTCCTCAATCGCGCGTGGCGTCCCAACGTTTGTCAGAAAAACT
The DNA here is from genome assembly GCF_015704895.1 of Agrobacterium leguminum. Taxonomy (GTDB): domain Bacteria; phylum Pseudomonadota; class Alphaproteobacteria; order Rhizobiales; family Rhizobiaceae; genus Agrobacterium; species Agrobacterium leguminum. The sequence continues at coordinate 11,389 of NZ_JADQWB010000017.1, forward strand.
ATGCAGAGCGGGCCAGCCGTCAGCTTCATCAAATCGAGCAGGCGGTCGAGAAAATGGCTTCGGATAAAAACTCACTCTTTCTCCCCAGCATGCCGTTCCTCGGTGAGGCCGATCCGAACAAGATCACGGCGGAGATCGAAAAGATGCAAGAAACGATCAGGGATATGAAGAACGCTTGATCGTTGCGACCCCGACATACACCGAATGATTGATTACGTCCGGCTCAATCCCATCTTGATGGGTGCGGACTGCGCCTAGACGCCTTTCGTGAAACCGCCGAAAATTGGCATTGATGAAAGCAATCTGATTATTCGTCTAGGCACGGAAGGATCTGCCGGAGATACGCCGGAAGCTCGGCAGTTGCAGTTCCGCCTCACCAACTCGTTTGAGCGAGAATCTTTACACGACTATTTTCATCAAGTTTATTGACATGGATACCATCCGTCTCTTTTATGCGCCCGCACAAATTGAAAAACGGGCCTGCGCCATATGGAAGTTTCAACCAAAAATCAAAGTTGGCCAAGTGAGCTTTCAAAAGCAGATATGGGCAATCGCCGCTCCGTTCCGCCTGCCCTGTTGCGTGCGCCCGCCCCATCCGATGAAAAACTAAACGATATCCTGATGCTCGCGAGCCGCGTCCCAGATCACGGTAATTTGGTGCCATGGCGGTTCATTCTTGTAAGAGATCATCAGGCTAGCGATCTCCTGGAAGAGTTTCTTCGCGCGCACGATGCTGAAGAACAGAACGAAGGCGTGAAATCGGCAATGATCTCCCGGTTGAGGGCGTGGCTGATCGGACCGCCGGCTACAGTGTTTTTGGTTTGGCGTCCCGATAAAGCGGCGCCATTCCCCGAACTGGACCAACTGCTTTGCGCAGGTGCGGTCGCGACGACGTTTTTACACGCTGTCCACGCGGAAGGCTTCGGCTCGATCTGGCTTACTGGCTGGCCCTGCTCCTCGGAACGGGTCAGGCAGATCATGGGTCTCGATCCACACGAACGGCTGATCGGTCTTTTTCCTTTGGGCACTCCAACGCGAAGGCCAGCCGAACGAGCCAGGCCGAATGCAAATAACCTACTGAGCGAGTGGCGCTCGTAACAGCCATCGAATTATGGGGGACTTATCATTGCTATCCAAGACTTTTTTGTTTTCAATTTCGGTATCCACACTTGCCTTGTGCAGCGCAACTTTCTCGGCATTCGCACAAGATAACGGCGGCGACACCGTCCTTGCGCCGATTACGATCAAGGCCGATCGTGTTGGAAATGCTCCCGAGAGCCTGACCCGCAACGTCACGATTCTGGAAAAAGAGGATATCGAAAAACTCCTCACGACGTCGCACAGTTTGCCGGATCTTCTGGGAAAAGCAGTCCCTGGTCTGGCGCTGTATACCGGTGCCTTCACCACATACGGTCAAGGTCTACGCGGGCGCAGCGCCCTCGTCGTTATTGATGGTGTTCCCCAGAAACTCAACCGTGACACCTCCCGCGATCTGTTCAATGTTGACGTTTCCGCCATCGAGAAGATCGAGGTCGTCCATGGGGGCTCCGCTCTCTACGGCAATGGCGCGACAGGCGGCATCATTTACATTACGACGCTCCAGGGCGGCGGCGAGACACGGTTTAAATCACGCCTGGAGACCGGCAACAGCCTCACCAATTTCGGCGGTCAGGGGGCGAATGCGCGCTTTTCGCAATCTGTGCAAGGAAGCTCGGGGGACACCAACTTTGCTTTTTCGGCATCAGGTGACTTCAACCGCGGGCTATTCGACGCCAAGGGTGACCGCATAGCGCCTGAGCCCAGCCAGGGCGATCTTTTCGATACTGTCTCCGGCAGCTTTTTCGGGCGGGTACGCCATCATTTCGATGATCAGAGCCTTGGCGCTTCGCTGATTGTCAAGAAAATCAGGCAGGACAGCGATTATGCGGCCGACACAACCGTTGCAGGCTTGCCGCCCGGTACTGTTCCTGCTCGCGCCGTGAAAGGACTGTCACTCGACGAACAGGGCGGACTGTTCAATATTCAAGGAACGATAGACTACAGACACGAGGATATTCTCGGCGGAACACTGGATGCCCAGGCCTTCGCCCGCAGAGCGGAATCGCGATTTTATCCTTCCGATGCGCGCGCCATTCGCAATCGCGCGGCGATCATCCAATCCTATTTCGAAAGTGACATTTACGGCGGAAGCGTTGTTTTCAACACGCCCATTCCTCTCAGTGACGAACTTCCCGTCAATCTGATGTGGGGAATGGATGCGCAATTGGAAAGCTCCGTCGGCCCAGCCGATCTTTTTGATGGTACGGCTTTTGACCTTAGCAGGGGAACTGTCTTCAATCGCACGCGAACGACGCTCTGGACACCGCCTTTCGATCTCGACCAGTATTCGCTATTTGCCCAGCTTGAGGTCAAACCGACAGATCGCGTCACGGTGCGTGGCGGTGTGCGACAACAATGGGCCCATTTCTCCGTAGACAATTTTACAACGATCATCGGCGATCCGATTGCAGGCGGCAGCCTCGATTTTTCCAGCGCGCTTTATAACATCGGCGTGAATTACGAGTTCATCGACGGCATAAGTTTGTTTGCCGATTTTTCCCAGTCCTACGATCTCTCGGACATCGGCCTGCAGCTTCGCCAGGCCCCGCGCGGTTTCAATCTCACGGGCAGCAACATCCGTCCCCTCAGCTACGACAACTACGAAGTCGGCATTCGGGCGTCGGTCGGAGATTTCACCGGGAGTGCCGCAGCCTTCCTGAGCAAGTCTGAGCTGGGCGCCCTGCGCACGGAAAACTTCATTCTCATCCAGGATCGGGATCCCGAAGAAATCAGGGGCATCGAACTGGCGGCCAGTTACCGCTTCAACGACCATTGGTCGGCCGGGGGAACGTTTACCTACACGCATGGTGAACGAACGACCGCAACCGGACGCGAGATCGCTTTGGACGGTTTCCGCATTCCGCCGATCAAGGTTACAGGTTATGTCGAGTACATGCCGACAGATTGGTGGTCGTTGCGCCTCGACGGCGTCTACAGCGGATCTCGCGACGACGCTTTCAACGACCGCGTGGCATTTGGCGGCGCGAAGGTGGAAGACTTTGCGATTTTCAACCTTGCAAGTGATTTTAAGCTGGAGCGCGGCAAGCTCAGTCTCGGTATCGACAACATCTTCAATGAAGATTACTACAACGTCTATGCGCAGCTGTTGAGAAATTCGAACAACACGAGCCATATCAAATCGCCGGGTACAACGTTCAAAATCGCATATGAGGTTGAATGGTAGCCGCATCTTATCAGGTCAGCACAGCCGAATGTTCCTCGGGCGCGTCTTTGGTCGGTTCCGGGCTTTCGTTCGTCGCCGGCGGTCGCACCATTCTCAATGAGGTCATCTGCGAGATACCGGGAGGGAAAATCACGGCTCTGGTCGGTCCGAACGGCTCCGGCAAGAGTTCCCTGATGAGACTTCTGGTGCGCCTGGAGCGACCCACAACCGGGCAAATTACCCTTTCAGGTCGTGATGTTACGTCCTTCAGTCGCCGCGACTTCGCGCGGTGGCTGGCGTTTCTTCCACAGGATATGCAACCGCCCGCAGCGCTATCTGTCCGCGATCTTGTCGCCTGCGGAAGGCACCCTCACCGTGCCATATGGCGGCCCGAGACCAAGCGAGACAGAGAGGTCATTGAGGAGGCTCTCGTCGTCACCGATCTCACTGATCTTTCCAGCCGCCCCATAGGAGCGCTTTCGGGAGGCGAGCGTCAGCGTTCGCTGATTGCCATGGCACTTGCGCAAGAGACGCAGATCCTGATGCTCGATGAGCCGACAACGTACCTGGATCTTCGTTATCAGATTCAGATACTGGAGCTTGTTCGCAAGCTTCAGATTGAACGGCAGTTAACCGTCTGCTGGGTTCTGCACGATCTGAACGAGGCAGCGGCCTATAGCGACGACGTCATTGTTCTTTCGAAGGGGCGCTGTGTCGCAACAGGGTCGCCCGAGCGCATCCTGACGCCCGAGTTCATACGTGGTGTTTTCGGCATCGACATGTTGCGGCTTGCTCACCCTGTCGACGGAGCGCCGCTCCTCGTTCCGTCGCGTGGCTGGGCTCCCAATCATCCAAGAGAAACGACATGATCGCCCTCAATCGACGCAAATTTATTTCCGCTCTTTCCTGCGCCGCCTGTGCCTCGGCCTTCCGCCCCGGGCGACTGATCGCAGAAATGGCGCTGCCGCGTGTCGTCGCCCTTGAATGGCGTTATGCTGATCATGCTCGTTCGCTCGGATTGCCTCTCGTCGGTGTCGCCGATCTTGCGGAGTATCTTGGGCAGACTTCATCCGACGCGCAGGAATTGGCAGCAATCGGAACGGCGGATATGGGACGCCGGCAGGAACCCTCTCTTGAGGCAATCATCGCGGCGAAACCCGATCTTATCCTGGGTGTCAAGTTTCGACACGAGCGCATCCAGCCGCAACTTTCAAAGATCGCCCAAACGGTCCTTTACGACTATACCCGGACCGGCAAGGAGAACGGCGACCAGCTCTCCCTTATGATTGACGAACTACGGTTGCTTGCCGAAAAAGTTGGACGCCGCGATGCCGCAAACAATGCGGTTCGCGGTCTTGACGATTTCCTCGCCAAGGGGGCCGGACGACTCGCATCAGTCCCTGACCTGTCGCGGCAGATCGTATTTGCCCAGTTTCCGTCCGGGGTTAACAATATTCGTCTTTTCACCTCGAACTCGCTTCCCGTCCGCCTGCTGGAGCGACTGGGACTTCAGAACGCTTGGAACGGGCCATCGGAAGGTTTTGGCTTCACGACAGTCGGTCCAGAGCGGTTGCTGGCTCTTGGTGATGTAACGTTTCTGGGCGTCGCGATCGGTGCGGATAACAGCCTTACGAGGCTTGAAAGAAACCCGCTCTGGCAAAGCATGCCATTTGTGCGTGCTGGCAGATTTTTTGGCCTGACCGACGTGGTTTGGCCTTTCGGCGGCATTCCGGCGGCCGAGGCCTTTTCCGCGAAAGTGGCAGAAACGCTCAAGCAGGGATGATCGCTTCCTCAAAGAATAAGTGGCTATTGGTAACGCCCGCAGTTGTGATCGCAACCTGCGTGTCAATAGCGCTGGCGCTTGTACATCTACACGCTTCGGCCGGCATCGAAGCGTCGATATCGACTATCCTCCGTAGCATTTTATCTGCATCGGCCGATGATCCAGCGAGTATGATGCTGCACTATCTTCGGCTTCCTCGGACACTGGCGGCCATTTTGACCGGCGCGTGTCTCGCGGTAGCCGGAACGCTCTTTCAAGCAGCCACACGCAATCCGCTGGCATCGCCGGGGATTCTTGGTGTGACGGCGGGTGCACAGCTGTTCGTTGCACTCGTTACTGTTGTGCCCGCCCTCGCCCTCTTCGTCCCACACGCCGTGGCAGCCACCGTGGGTGGGGTTCTGGCAGGCGGGCTCACCTGGACAGTTTCCGGGGCCAGTTCCGGGCCGGTCAGGATTGCCTTGTCGGGGATGGCGGTATCGCTGATGGCAGGAGCGATAGCAGCGGCGATCTCACTTTTGAATGAAACGGCTGGCGCGAGCCTTCATCTTTGGGGCGGAGGAAGCCTCATTCAAACGGATTGGCAGGCAGCAATCAGCGCTCTGGCCGGTTTCTGTCCGGTATTTCTGGTGGCGCTAATGCTTGCGAGACAATTCGATATTCTTAGCCTCGGCGATGATACCGCGAGAATGCTCGGGCAGAACCTGCTTCTGATACGCGGAATAGCGCTTGCTCTCGGCGTCTGGTTGTCCGCGCTCGCCGTCACGCTCGCCGGACCGGTCGTATTTGTCGGGCTGGTGGCGCCCAACTTGCTACGTCTGGCGGGAATATCCAAACACCTCCTTTTGCTGCCTGCAGCCGTGATCGTCGGGATAGCGTTGACAGTCGGGGCCGATCTTCTTGTGCTGAACCTGTCGGCCAGCACAATCGAATTGCCGGTCGGTGTGCCGATCGCGCTCGTCGGGGCGCCGGTTCTCATCTTGCTGGCCTGGCGCCATGCACAGGAAAATCGCACCACATCGGAATTTTCCAGCAGATACCAGGCAGCTCCTGCCCTGCGCGGATTATCTCATCCCGCCTTTCTTGTCATCCTGCTCCTCCTTGCGGGCATTGCGGGGCTTGTCAGCGGTAATCGCTTCATCTCGCCGTGGAGCGCCCTGACCTTCCTCGCCGGGGTGCCCTCCACAGACCTGCAAAGCATCCTGGAACTCCGCACATTGCGCGTTGCCGGCGCGGCATTGGGTGGCGCGCTTCTCGGGCTTTCGGGCCTCCTTCTTCAGGGGGTCGTTCGCAATCCGCTCGCAAGTCCGGAACTGATCGGCATCACACAAACATCCGGCCTTGCCGCTGTCGCCGTACTGCTTTTTTTTCCCGAACTTGGCTTTCCCGGCGTTCAGGCAGGAGCAGTCGCTGGCGGTCTTGCCGCCACGGTTTTTGTTGCCAGCCTCGGGCTTCGGCGAAATCTCGCCCCGTCGGCGATGGCGCTCATCGGTCTTGGGCTGGCGGCATTTGCGGCCTCCGCTTCAACCGCCTTGGTCATCATGGCTGGTTTTCAGGCAAGTCAGGCCGCGACCTGGCTCGCCGGATCAACTTATGGCATTGGCAAAACTGACCTGACGGTTCTTGCCGGCGCCCTGATTTGTATCGTGCCTGTTTCCTATCTGCTGTTGTCGCTTACGGACATAATGGCACTGGGCCGGCCGAAAGCATCAAGTCTCGGGCTGAATTTTCGGGCGGCGGAATGGGCCCATCTCCTGGCCGGGGCATTGTGCGCCAGCACGGTTGCCGCGGTCTTCGGCCCCGTATCGTTCGTTGGGTTAATGGCGCCACATGCGGCTCGCCTCCTCGGTCCGGGGCGATATCGCGACCTGATGGCCGCCAGCGCTCTCATCGGAGCCATATTGATGATCATCGCCGATTGTCTCGGACGGACCCTGTTTGCGCCGGTCGAAATACCCGTCGGCTTGATGACGGCCATCATTGGGGCTCCCTTTATATTGCTCGTTCTACGCCGGGCATGACAAGCTGATGCAACGGAACCGGCACGACCCGAACCGGTGGAAACACATGGCGCGTCGATTTATGCGGAAACAGAATGCCGCGCCGGGCGCGCTCGACGATCTCGTCGGGTTCGAATGACATGTCGGGCCGCCAGCTCCCCAGCCGCACGTTCTCATAGTCGAACGTGACGACCGGCACGAGCGTTAGTCCGAGACGTAACGCTGCGGCGTGACGATGGTGCCCGTCCATGATGCATCGGCTTGTGCGCTCAATGCAGATCGGGCTGGTCCAGCTTTGATCCCGGATCAGAAGATCGGTCACTTCAGCGACGCGATCGGGAATGATTTCCTCATGGGGAGAAAGGGTCGATGGCGGCACCAGGAGCAACTCTGAATAGGTCATGCAATCAGCCTTTCGTCACCGTTGGAGACAGACTCGTTCAGGAATATCCTTTCCGGATGAGCATTGCTCAGGAAGTCATGGTGGGAAATGTCCCAACCATAGGCACCTGCGGCCAGAAAGCAGACGATATCGCCGACGCCAAGGTCGTGAACCTCTTCATTTCGCAGCAAGACGTCCTTCGGCGTGCACAGTTCACCGGTAAACGTCACAACTGCTTTCCCGGTCGTGGGACGCGGCCATGACCGTCGCCAGGCGCGACCGTTGAGAATTTTATGCGGGTGGCGATGCTGCCAGGCCGAGGGGAGCCTGAAATGATGTGAACCACCCCGCAGCAACGCAAAAGTTTCACCATGAGTTGTCTTCACATCTATGACCTCGGCAACGTAGACCGTGCAATAGGCGACGACGATGCGCCCGCATTCGAACTGCAGCACGGTGTTATCGGCAGGGATGCTGCCGGCAAGCTGTTCAGTGAGGTGGCGGAAGTCGAATCTTCGGTCAAGATTGGCATAGTCCACTCCCCAGCCGCCACCGAGATTGATGACGCGCGCCTCAAGCCCATTTCGCATGGCCCAATCGCGCGCCCTCAATAACGCCTCCTTGCAGAAGATGGCATGCGCATCGGCATCCAGATTGTTGGAGATGGTGTGGAGATGGAAGCCATCGAAGCGCAGGTGCCGGCATGACTTGACGAGCTGAAGCGCCTCATCGACCTGCGCCTCATCGATGCCGAATTGCGTCGGCTGCCCTCCCATCGTAATCGTGGCGCCCGGAACGGGGCCGGCCATGTTGATTCTCAACAGAACCGGAAGCCTTATGCCGGCCCGGGCCGCCACCATGTCCGCCAGATGGAGGAGATGAAGACTCTCGATATGGACCCGCTCGACTCCATGATCGATTGCGGCGATGAAATCAGTTTCCGTTCGCCCCGGCCCGCCCATGATGATACGGACCTTTGGGCCGGCGGTTTGCCGCACTTTGCGGATTTCTCCTGCCGAAGCGACTTCGAAGCCGGCGACGATCGGCGCCAGCGTCGAAAGTACCGCCGGATCGCTATTCGCCTTGATGGCGTAAAAGAACTCGCTCTGCGCTGGCAGGTTCGACACGATGTCGCGGGCGTGCCTCGCCAGCCCGTCCAGATCGTGGATATAGGCGCAGGCGGGAAGGTCCTGCCTGACCAGCGACTCGACAAGCTGACGCGAAGGGTTGAAATACGTCACGATACGTTCTCCTTGGAAATTTGAACCTGTGAGAGGCACTTGCTGCGCCAACTCCGATCGGACCGCGTCAATGCCTGGCGCAAAATTCCGCGATCATTGGCCGCGACAATACCCAGCGCGCCTTGGGTGAGTTGACGCTCCACGTCCTCGTCACGGCGAGGAATGACGAAGAAATGCTTGCCTGCGGCTTTCACCGCGCCAGCCACCTTTGCCTCGGCGTCAATGACTTCCGGAGCGGTTGTCTGCCACGGAAGGCCGATGGATTGAGAATAGTCAGCAGCCCCGAGAAGGATTGCGTCGATGCCTTCAATCCGCGCGATATCGTCCACGGCGTCCAGACCCGACCGGTCCTCGATCATCGCGATGATCAAGGTCTCGCGATCCAGCTTGTTGATAAACTCCACGAGGTCGCAATCTCCAAACCGGCCCAGACGGCCCGCATTCAGACCACGCAAGCCGAGCGGCGCGTAGCGTGCTCGTGCCACCGCCGACCTGGCATCTTCAACGCTGGAGCATCGTGGCACCACGATCCCAGCCGCCCCGGCATCAAGAACCTGCAAGATGCGATCCGAGCGCGCGTCCGGAACGCGTACCAACGCGCTGATGCCCGATCGGTCCGCTGCTGCCAGCAGGAATTCAAGCTCTCGCCCGTCGATCAGCGTATGTTCGAGATCGATGAGGACGAAATCAAATCCTGCGACAGCAGCCACCTCAACGATGGTCGGTGCGGGGACCGACAGGAACAACCCGCCCGCCGCTTTGCCGTTATCTAGGAGATTGCGCAACCTTGTTCGCCCGGTCAGCATCGCGCGTCCTCACCGCTTTCACCAGCATGGATCAGTGGGTTCGGAACGCCTCGAGGGGGGACTTGTCCGGTATCGAGCCGGCGCCGCGCCAGATCTTCTACAAGGACTTCATCGTCAAACAGGCCAAACGAAACTGCACCTTTGCCTGCCGATTCGTTATTTTGAAGGTGTTCATGGATGACACCGGCAGCCATGCGCCAGAACGCGCGTTCGTTAAATTCGAAGTGTCTTTCGAGAAAGAATGCCAGCTCGGCGAGATTGACCCCGAAGAGCGCATCGAACATGAAGTCACGCACGTCTCTGGAATCTTTTGCCTCGACATATGAATTTGGATTGACCATGGCATGTTCGGCTGGCGTCGCAACCAGGGCCGGCGCTCGGGCACGCAGCCGTTCCGGTATGAAGCGAACACCATCATGGAAGTCCTTGAGAGCAACTCTCACGGGCCAGCCGTTTCGATGAACCAGGAGCATGTTCTGCTGGTGGCTCTCCAAGGCGATGCCATGGGCCGTCAGCAGATGCACAACGGGGACTGCCGAAACACGCAACAATTCACGTGTCCAGTTCTCCATGCCAAAGGCGTCAATCCAAGGCTTGATGGAGGGGCGACCGTCAACGTCGAGATGGGTCAGCATCGAAAAGGGCGATGCCGCTTCGGTTTCCACGCGAAGATATTTATGTACCGGATCCCGCCAGATCGCCGCCATACCGCCGCGAAGATCTCCGCCCCTGTCCAGCACAAGCGGCGCGGTCACCGTCGTCCCCATACGCTCCAGCAGAAGAATCGTGCCCGAAGCATCAAGATATGGATCACCGCGCAAAACATCTTCCAGCCAGGCGCTGATGATCGGAGCATTAAGGACGGTGTGAGCGGCCAGCGTCCGCGCCGTCGAGGTATTGCGAATGGAAAGCGCAAGCTTGAGGGAGGAAGCCCCCGGCAAAGTCTGATCGGCAAGGGTCCGGATCGACTGCTGAGCCAGATAGTCGTGCCGTGCTTCTCCAAGAAAGACGATCTGGCCAGTGGCACGTTCGACAATCGTTGCAGCTTCGATCACCCGTTCCCATTGCCATGGATGAACCGGCAGGATGTGAAAATCCTCATCAAGCATGGGTGCATCTGCGGAAGCGAGCAAAAGTCGGTCCTGGTTTCCAGGCACAGCAATGGACGAGCTGGCGCAAAAGTCCCTGTGCACTCCCAGCCAGACCGGCTTGATAGCGTTGGCAAACTCCGGACCGTAGCTTCTGTTTTCCTTGGGTGAAAAACCTGTTCGGGATTTGAAGCTGGGATGATAGCGATGGCCATCGGTAAGATTGGCCTCCGCTGCGTCATAACTTTGCGAGGCAAGCGCTCCTCCCCGACGCCGACTGGCAATCAACGCTTCGGTGTGGTTGAGAAATGTCCTGCGGATTTCGTCGCGGAAGCGTTCGTGGGTCGAAGCGTCGCCGACGACGAGAGGCAACAGGTCATCCAGAAGCAGCAGAGGATCGTCGCAGCGGGTGCCGTCTTGCGATTTCAGCCGCCAGACACTGCCGTCCTCCACCAGCCATCGGTCATAGGCGACGGTTCTCCTGACAAGAGCGCGATAGACGATCACCCCGTCGGAGGCCTGTATCGATACTTCCCCTGTCCCGCCGGTTGCGGGAGCGACTAAAATCGCGGCATCCGGCAAGAGGCCTTCGGTGAGAAAGGCGCTCAGCGTCTGCGACACAACCCGGCTCCCCGCAGCATGCAGGGCATCCGGCAAGGCATGGGCGGAGACTTGTGCTGTTTTCGCCTGGAACTGGATCGTCATGGGGTCGCCTCCTCAAATATAGTGTGACGGATATCGGAAGGTGCTGTGGTCTTCCCTGTCAGCAAGGGATTGGGTACAGGGACGTAACTCGGCGTATCGGCGTATCCACCGAGGCAACTCAACAGGTTGGCTTTCGCAGGGAGCTGGCTGCTCGCCAGAAGTTCGCCGATGGCCGCCAAGTCGGAAACCTCTTCCAGAACCCGCCTCGCCTTGCCCCATAGATCGCTTTCGTCAATGCCGGAAACCTCGGCTGCCGTTGCGACGACGTGGGAGAAATGGTTGACGACCACGTAGTAGAGGAACCGTCTCCAGACCGTCTTGCGATCATAGAAGAGGGCATGATCCAAAAGCGCAGCGTCTTCGCCGCTGAAGCGGCGTTCGAACGCACTCCGATCGACCGCGATACCCTCCAGATCGCGGATGAAGAGATGGTCTGGCCAACCATCCACGAAGCGCACAAGACTGTTTTGGCTATGCGCCTCCAGCGCGATGCCGGTATCGCTGAAAAGGCGCAGCAAGGGGATGAGCGATATCCGCATATACGCCGTCAGCCAGCGATGAGTGCTTTCGCGGTCCTGCAGGTAATGTCCGCTGACTTCTGCTAGATTTGGCTTGCCGTTAGCCGGGTTGGCCTCCAGGAGGCCGGCAACAACTAGAGGGGACGGGCCTTTGCCAAAATCAGCGTCCCTCAGCAAATATCCCGTCTCGGGATGATACCGGAAACCACGACCTGCCTTGCAGCTCTGCACAATACGCCCGACCGGCTCGTCCAGCACAGTTAATCCGGCCCGCGCGACGGCTGGCCCGACCGCTGCAATTGCCCGTGCGCCTGCCACGCTGCGAGCGATTTGCTCATCGGTATTTACACGAGGAAAGTTCGTAATCCGTGCTTCGATTGGCAGTTTGACGAAGAGATTTTGATCCGAAAACCAAACAGTACGCACCGAAGAGGTCGGAACGGCCGCATCGCCCGTGGCTTGCGTGATCCTGATTTCTCCCGATCGTATCCGGTCTGCAAAGTCCGGGTTTCCTTCCAGGCGCGCTGCCTGCCAGGGATGACATGGAAAGAGGATATCGTCGCGCATGTCGCTTGCCGACAGGCCCGAGGCAGCCCGCAGGCGTAAATCCATGGGAGCGAGGCGCTGGCGGTCACTCTCGAATTCCGCAACATGACGACGCTTCACCAGCAGCCAGCGAAGCTGGAAGCGGGTTGCGCGCTCAGGCGCATATTTTTCCGTGTCGGCTTTCGTGAAACCACCTACGCTTTTCGCAAGCGGATGAAACGGATGCCCAAACCACAGCGATTGCTCCAGTGCGACCGCAGAGATGCCGGCCTTTGCGGTCGACAGAAAGATCGCATGCTCGCGGCTTGCTAACGAAGAGCGGCCTATCCGGTAAAGGATATCTTCGATGTCTTCGCTCGATGCGCCTCGCTGCGTCTTCAAAAGAATGGCAGCGAGCTCGGAGGCGTCTTCAATCACTCGCAATCCGCTCTGGTCGTTGACGGTAACCCGCTCGCCGAAGCGATGAAAACCAGCCGGCGAGAAATGCTCGCATTTCGCGGTGATCACCACATCGCCAGCGGCGATTTCGACCTCGTGCCCGACGCGAATCGTCTGGAGAAGGTCGGGCCGAAACTCCCGTAACCACGTGTTGAGAAGCCTGTTGCGCTCACGGTGCATTGCAAGTCTGATCGTCATGTCATTCAACGTCATGGCGTCTAGCCTCCGGCTGTAGGTAGAGAAGAATTGATGCGAGAAGAGTAAGTAGAGCCGCAGCGAGCAATGCGCCGTCGTTCCCGGCAGCAAATACGGCGAGCCCGCAGATCGCCGGACCGATGACCTGGCCAAGAGTAATGGCGGTGCGCCCCGCCGCGAGATTGAGGACGCGATGCCTGGAGCGTCCAAGAGAAGAAAAAAGCGACGGAGCCAGGCCCGCGTTGAAGGCTCCGTGAACGATCCGCGACAGGGAGATCGAAACAATGGTCGATCCTGCAAGCAATGAGAGAAGCGCAACCAGGGAGCCCGCGGTGGACAGGCGCATGACCGCTCTTTCCCGGCCCGCATCGATCCAGCGTCCCCACAGCGGAAGCACGACAAATGCCGCTGCCCAGCTTCCGGCATGAAGCAAACCGACCAGGCTTGCCGTCAGAACCGCGCTTTCCCGCTCCAGCGCCCAGTCGGCGAAAAACGGCATGAAGCCGAAAGCGCCGGCGGTTGCAAGAAGACCGGAAAGGACAAGCGTACGGCTGGCAGTTGGTGGCAGCCGCCCGTTAAGAGCAGGGGAGCGCGTGTCATCCTCGACAAGTCCTGCATCATGGAACGCGCGTCCGCATAAAATGCTCAGGGCGACAAGCAATATGCCAAACCCCATCAAAAGACCCTGAAGCGCATCATGCTCAAATGCCCATCCTCCCAGAAGGGGTCCGGCTATGCAGCCTGCAGCCAATGCCTGCTGCAAACCCGAATAGCCTTTTCGGCCGGTCGTACGGTTATGCTCAACCGCAAGAAGCAGAAGGACACCGATCCCGGTCAGTCCCTGGATGCCGCGGCCTAGCGCAAAAAGCACCACAGTGCCTGCCTGCGCCTGGAGGAAAGCGCTGAGCGCATTCAGCAGGCATGACAGACCCATCAGTCTGCCGAGGGGATAGGAGGAGGCGAAGTGAGCCCAGACGGGCGTAGACAAAATTGCACCGACCGCGGGGGCGGCCGCGATCGCTGCGGCCCAGAGTGCAATATCTTTGGTCCCTGCCCCCGATAGTCGCTGGAGGTGCAGGGACAGGAACGGCAGCACGGCCAGAGGCGCAGCGACGGTCGCAAACTGTACGGCGAGCACAAGCCGCCAGGATGCCCGCTTGAATCTGGTTGCGATCATCGGTTCACTCGAAATCGCGAAGCGGATTGCCGGCGAGACCCAGGCGGCTCGGCATGCCAAGTCCGAGCTCTGTCATCGCGAGCAATGGGGTCAGTATCTGCTTGAATGGCCAGTCAGGCTGCTCGAGCAAGCTAAATCTCAGCCGATCCCGCATCTCGGACGGCATTTCGATGTGCTTGAGATGATGCTCTACGCTCGTGCGCAGCAGGCGGCGTGATTTTGAGAGTTCGAGTGCACCGGTCCGGTCCAGCTCCGTACAAATCGCACGCAAGGCCACGTCGAACAGCAGGGTTTGACCGTATGCAATGAGGTCTTCGGGCTGCGATAGTAACATGGTTGCACGGCGTGGATCTTTAATGATGTAATCGGGAACCGGAAGTCCGCACTCTGTAAGACCTGCGGCATGGCACCGCACTGTATCGTGATCGCGCAGGATCACTCCCGAGGGCCGTCCGTTCGAAATCTCCACGAGCACGTTTTGCCCGTGCATTTCGGGAATGAAGCCGCTGGCGAGCGCTTCAATTGCAAACCCGGTCAGGAGGTCGAAGAGTTCGACGACGAAACCCTCGAGCGTATTGTCGCGACGGGCTTGCAGAACGGCTTCGATAGCGGGAGGAATTCCGCTGGCTGGCGCAACTGCAAACGCGGCAAGGGGGATGAGACTCGCACCGTCGCTGATCGGGAAGATGCGGACCGCACAGCCAAGATAAGCGGTCCTGGGTTCCAGGACATCTCCCGACAATTCGGAGAAAGTCCAGAACTGCGTTTCGTCGGCAAGCCGCGCTACCCGGCCAAGACCGGGCCGGGTTGCCAGCGCCAGGGTGAGGAGGTCCGCACCCTTCAGGCCATTGCAAAGGGACTGGGCGCTTAGCAACCTGCGAACACCCAGGGTTTCTACATCAAGAGGGAGCTTCAGGTGGCATCCGGGCTTGCCTGGAATCGTGACGCTCCGCAGCGACGACGTCGCGGCAACCAGGGGGCCTTGAAAATCCAGCATGGTGATCCGTCCATCGGCGAGTTCCTCAGAAAATTCTCGCGGAACGCTATGGTCGGCTTGCCAAGGATGGAGTGGTAAGGCTTGGTGTGTCGTGTCTATTCCCAGACGGGCCAGCTCCAGATCAAGCAGGGCCAACTGGGTGGCGTCCAGAATGGCGGCGGCAGGTCCACCCCTCTCGACACGCGGCGACGCAAAAACATGGCTTTTCTCCACGGCGCACCAGCGCAACGGAAAATACCTGCCAAATTCGGCGCCATAGTCCTCGATCTCTCGGGCGCCCCAGCGACCACGGCAATGCGCCAGGGGATGGAAGGGGCGATCCCGCCACGCTGCCATTCGCTCCCATAGAAGATCGTTCTCCAGCGCACCGGCCTGCCTGCCCGCATTTGAAAGGGACGAGCCTGTGGCCTGAACGAGATCTGCATTCTTCTCACTTTGGCTGAGTTGCCTCATCGTCCTGTCAAGGACCGGCACACCAACTTCCGGAAGAGCGTTCAGGACCAGCCAGAGCAACTCGCAGGGATCGAGGGTTTTGCACGTCTGCGCATGCTCAATGCCCAACGGCCGCCACCCGCCGCGCCAGCGATCGGGTTGCAGGCGGATTGTGATTTCCTTCCCGCCGATGACGACTGTGGCATGACGATCTTGCCGCGATGAAAGAGCTTGGCTACGCAAGCCGGCGACATCTTCCGTCCAGAGCAGATCGAGGAGATCGTCGAGGATCGCATTGCTATCCTCTTTGTGTTTGGGAATCTGGGATATGTAGTTCATCAAAATAGATCCACCAGTATCCCTGCATCGGCAGCCTCCGCCCGACGCAGAATGGCACGGGCGCAGACGATATCGTCGATCGCCATCCCCATCGGATTGAGCAGGATGATCTCGTGATCATTTTCCCTGCCCGGTTTGTGGCCGCTGACGATTTCCCCAATTTCCGCATGCAGCTTTTTGCGAGAGAAAGAGCCTTCCTCGACAAGCTGGTTGATGATCTTCTTTTCACGATTGCACTGGTCCCAGTCGTCCACGACCACCTTGTCCGCGCGTAAGAAGACCTCCTTTTCAACATCCATGATGGAGATATTGGAAAGAAATGTACCCGGTCTAAGCCATTCGAACCTGAGATAAGGCTGATCGGTGACCGTGGCGGTGACGACGACGGTGGCCGCCTCAACCGCAGAGCGTGCGTCGGGATGCGGAACGGCCTGCACCAAAGGAAAAGCTTCGGCCAACCACTCGGTCAATCCGGCCATTGCCTCAGGCTGACGATCAAAGATATGGATTCGCCTGACATTCGCGAACTGCTCGCAGAACATCTGGATTTGCGTACGCCCGATTGGTCCGCAACCGATGACCGTCACGTCGGTGAAATTCGGCCGCGCCAGATGCCTGGCAGCGACCCCGGTGACCGCAGCGGTACGCAGCGCGCTGATGCGGGCCGCTTCCAGGACGGCAATCGGGAAATGCGTTTCATTGTCGTTTAGCACAATCACAGCACTTGCCCGATCAATGGAGCGGCGAGATGGATTATCGTGTTTCGAGCCGATCCATTTCAGCCCGGAAATGGGATCTCCGCCGCCAATCCAGGCTGGCATGGCGATGATGCGATCGGCGATGTGCCCGGAGTTCGGGTTGCGGAGATAAGGTTTCAAAGGTTGAGCGTAGTCACCTTTGGCGTGGAGGCGGAAGCCTTCTTCGACGGCTTCCATGTAAAGATCCGAGCGGTCGCCGCCAACCGCAGCAATATCCCGTCGTGACAGGAAGCGAAGACGAGCGCCGACGCCCTCCCGTGACCGGATGGTTTCAATCATGTTCATTTTGGTCTCCTGGTAGATTTAGGACGCAGATGCCGCTGGTCAGGAGGCGTTTTGTAAGAGAACCGGATCCCGTCTCAGGACGACGTGGGATGATTCAAGGGGGCGATGAACCCGTTCTCGTGCGGGCAACCAATCCGGATTGTAGACACTGTCAAGATAGCGCTCACCCCGATCCGGCAGGACGGTCACGACAACTGCGTTACTCGGTAACTGCGGAGCCAGTTTCTGAATTGCCGCAATAACCGAACCCGAAGATCCTCCGGCGAGCAGGCCCTCTTCCCGAACAAGGAGACGGCATGCCTCGACAGATTCGAAATCGTTGACGAGAACGACTTCATCTATCTCACTGAGCTCCAGTTGCTCAGGAACACGACTGGCCCCGATCCCTGGAATGCGCCTGCGATCGCGCGAAGGACCGAAAATGACGGAACCTGCAATGTCCACGGCGATGATCCGGATTTTCGGCCAGGCCTCGCGCAGCCGACGGGTAAGGCCCATGATAGTACCGCAGGTGCTGACGCATATGAAGGCATGCGTCGGTTCGACAGGCATTTCGCCGACGATTTCCGCTCCAGCGCCATGGTAGTGGGCAGCAGGGTTATCGGGATTGGCATACTGGTTGAGCCAGACCGAATTTGGCACCTCTCGCAGCAACGTCTGAACGCGCCGAATTCTGGTATGAAGATAACCACCCTCCTCGTCTGTCTCCGTGACAAGTTCTGTGAACGCTCCATACGATTCTATCAGGGCTCGATTGGTACTGGTGATATTGGGGTCAATAACCGCCGTGAACTTGAGCTTCATCTGTTGCGCGATCATCGCCATCGCGATCGCCAGATTGCCAGACGAGCTCTCGATAAGATGCACGCTTTGATTGATTTTCCCGGACTGGATAGCTTGGCTTACCATATGCAGGGCGGGACGATCTTTGATGCTTCCACCTGGGTTGAACATTTCCAGCTTCGCAAAGATACGAAACTTGTCGCTAGAAAAAGGTAGTTCCAGCTCAACCAAGGGGGTATTTCCAATAAATTCAGAAAGATTTGGCTTCATGCGCGTCTCCTGACTATCAACCGTACAAGCACGAAAAATACATGTTTACGTTGCATTTCATCATTGCACCAACAATGAGAAATTAACAGGAGTAAAATTGTCATGTTTGAGTTGCATTGAGTTTTCCGTTAATCAACGCCTAAGCGTGTCTCAATGAGATACATGTTGTTGTCAGTCGCTAAGAAACGAATTGCGTATTGGGTCGGGACAAGAGCAGTCCGCCGTCGTGCTTCGGTGCATTGGACCGTTAGTAGCAGCACGGAACACCTGGAGTAACTCCAGCCCCGGTGGCACCCGCGACGCACTGAGACTAACGGAAGCCGATTTCATAAAAATAAAGGACGGCAAGTTCTGGGCCGATATGTGATGAAAAACACCTAAGCATGAAGGTTCTCTTTGCGCTCTCTGACGCTACCGCGAAACGAGGTCCGCCCCAAACCACTTGAGGCTCATCTCTTTCAATGTGCCGTCCTTCGCTATCGCCCAAATGGCGTCGTTGAATCTATCAGCAAGCTTCTCGTTCTTTTTTTTGCAAACCGCGCGCTCGCAGAGCGCAGTACCGACGATGTCAAATCCCACCGGTTTTCCGGAAGTATTGACCGCATTCCAGGGCGGGAATGCCCCTCCATCGCTATTCTGATTATTTGACGGCTTCAGCATGGTGTTGATTGCCACCGAGAACTGACTCATGTTCCAACCTTCTCGCATGTTTTCAGCGGGGCAACCCCCATGACCAATTCGATTGCATGGCTGAGAAGACAGGCAACCTTCCGCCGCCTTGTCAGTCGGGCTCGTGCCATTGATGTTGAGTGAAGCAGAAAAAGATCGTCTCCTCGCTTCAATGATCGATCAAAGGTGCGCCAGTTGACGAAAATTGGCTTCACCCTGCGGGCAGATTGATCTATCGTTTGACCTGACATGACAGTCGATGTGCATCCGGACGGCGAAGGTCGCCAAGGCAGTGTCCGGCCACAAGCGACTTCCAAACTCGGCCGGACTCTCAATGGAGAGTCGTCATGTCAGAACAAACTGCTGCATTGCCATCTTTGCCATTCTCACCCGTTGAAGTGTGCGACGGAATACACGCCGCTGTCGCCTTTGAGATGCTGCGCGATCTCTATGGCCTGCAGGCCGCGACCATAGCGGCGTGGTGCGCCATAGAAGCACGTACTCAAGGTGATGACGTCCGGTACCGTTTCTGGTTCGGTCTTTTTTGCGATCTTCGCAAAGCTTCCCCAGTCTTCTCTCTCCTTTTACCCGCACCCCTGAAAACGGGTCCGGCTGTTTCTGAGGACGAGAACTTTCTGACTGGAGACAATATGCGGGGTAACATTGATCGTCTACTCGGCTCCCAGAATATCGGGAACATCATTATTCGTGAAATACGATCAATAATTAAAAACTAATATTAGATTTGACCGCCAAATCTTTCGCAAAATCTGCCGGAAAACCCGAGAAATCAATCAAATTACGAGGGCGAACGATGAAACGTGGAATCTTGCTTGTTATATTTATTGCGGCAAGCAGCATGGTAAGTGCTGCAACCGCAGAGCAGTTGATCGTCAACAGTTATGGTGGGCCTTACGAAGATATCATCCGCAGCCGGATCATCGAGCCCTTCGAAAAGGAGTTCGGTGTGAAGGTCATTTATGACGCCGTGGGGTCCGCATCGCAGGACTATGCAAAGATCAAGGCGACCCGCGGACGGCCAGGCTTCGACGTTGTCGTCATGACTGCCTCCCAATCGCTGGACGGCTGCCGGGATGGTCTTCTGGATGCATTTTCACCGGAAACCGTGCCGAATATTGCGAAGCTCAATCCCGAAATCAGCAGGATAGCGGGCGCTTGCGGGGCCGTTCACGAAGTGCAGTACCTTTCGCTTCTATGGCGCAAGGACAAGCTCACTTCCGCACCCACCTCCTGGTCAGCGTTTTTTAGCGAGGAGCTGCAAGGTAAGGTCATTCTTCCAACGTTCCAGAACATCATGGCGGCTTATCTCATGGAGATCATGTCCGTCGCAAACGGTGGTGATCTTATCGACAACGTCGACACTGGCTTCAAGGCGATGGGGGAACTTGCCCGGCAATCAATCGGCTTCGAGCAGTCCTCTTCCGTCATGGAGACCTATTTGAAAGACGGGCAGGTCTGGGCCATGCCGTTCTGGAACGGACGTGCTCAACTCCTCGTCGACAGCGGTTTGCCCGTTGACTACGTCAGGCCCACGGAAGGCACGATCCCACTTGTAGCTACCTTGAATGTGCCGGTCGGCGCCCGGAACAAGGAAATGGCGCATAAATTCGTAAACTTCT
Source organism: Agrobacterium leguminum (assembly GCF_015704895.1). Lineage (GTDB taxonomy): Bacteria > Pseudomonadota > Alphaproteobacteria > Rhizobiales > Rhizobiaceae > Agrobacterium > Agrobacterium leguminum. The sequence goes on from NZ_JADQWB010000017.1 coordinate 31,700, forward strand.
TTCTCGAGAAATCCAGTCAGGAAGCATGGGTCACGGGCTACAAGGTCGGCAGCGCCAGGACTGACATAGACGTCCCCGATGAAGTCCGGGCACGTCAGATTACAACCGAAGCCGACCTGAAGACGCTTCTTCTCCCCGACCTTTCCGCCGTCGCAGCCAAGCTGCCGGAATGGGGAGCCCGTTGGGAGCGTGAAGTGATCGCCGTGGCGCGATAAGGGGGCGACAATGACAACGATCGAACTTCTGTCACCTCCTGTTCCTCCCCGCCGTCGGGCCTTTACGCTCCGGCCCTATTTGTCTCTGGTGCCTCCCTCTACGGTGCTTCTACTCTTCTTTGCGTTGCCCATGGGCATGATGATCGGGCTGAGTTTTCAAGGAGCCGATGACGAAGCATGGACAATTGCCAACTATCAGCGGTTCTTCTCTGATGATCTGATGCTGGCCGGTCTCGGTCGCACGATGCTGATGTCGGCACTGGTCGCCATTTGTGTGACCGTGATGGCATATCCGCTCGCATATTATCTGGCACGTGCGACATCACGCTGGCGGACAGTTATCTTTGCGCTCGCAATCGCGCCGGAGCTTGCCGGCGTGGTCCTGCGCACCTACGGCTGGCTGGTGATCCTCGAAGACCGTGGTTTTGTGAACTCCGCGCTGATATGGGCAGGTTTGATCACCGAGCCCTTGCCGTTATCGAAAAACATGTTCGGTGTCGTTGCCGGTTTGACGCATGTCGTTCTGCCTTTTGGGGTGCTTTCGCTCCTGACGAGCCTGCAAGGTATCAATCCCAATCTCGAAAAGGCAGCCCAGATACTGGGAGCTTCTCGCCCGGCTGTCCTTCGCCATATCGTTTTGCCTCTTTCCATTCCGGGCATCGTCAGTTCTCTGCTCATCGCTTTCACCATGGCAGCGAGTGCCTATGCCACGCCGGCGCTTCTCGGCGGCGCGGGTTTCAAGGTCCTCGCTACGATGGTTTACGAGCAGGTCCTCTTCTACATCGACTGGCCCTTCGCCGCCGTGATGGCGAATGTGCTGCTACTGGCAATGCTGGTCGCAGTCTTCATCGGCTCGCGTATTGAAGCGCGCCTCCACAACAAGCTGCATCTATAGGAGACAGACGTGAACAGTTTTCTGTCGATTATGTTCAAAGCTTCGCTGGCGCTTATCCTTGCGTTCATCACCCTGCCGCTGCTGGTCGTGCTCGTGGCATCCGTCAGCCCGACGGCAAAGATTGATTTCTCGCCAGCACTCTGGACAACGAAATGGTATGGCGCGCTTATGAGCAACCGCTGGATCGATCCGTTCTTGCTCAGTGTCGAACTGGCACTGATCGTGACTGTTCTTAGCGGACTGTCCGGCCTCCTGGCAGCGTTTGCGGTCGCCTACGAGAAATGCCCCGGACATGCCGCGATCATGTCCTTCCTGCTGTCTCCCCTTTCCGTCCCGCAGATCGTCAAGGGGGTCGCAATCGTCCTGTTCCTTTCCTCGACCGGGTTTTACGGTCTTCTCGGAACACCCGGCCTGATCATGGCCCACGTCATACTCACCCTGCCATTCGTCGTGAGGATGATCGCAGGAGCAATGTTCAATGTCGACAAAAGGCTTGATCTTGCCGCCCGTGTTCTTGGCGCAAACAGGTTGCAAAGGATCCGCTACATCCTGCTACCCCTGATCAAACCCGGCCTGTTTTCAGGAATGACCTTCGCCTTCATTCTCTCCTTCAACAACATCCCCTTGTCGGTTTTCCTTGTCCGGCCTGGCGAAACGACACTGCCCATCACCGTCATCAATCACCTTGAATACAGCCTCGACCCGGTGTTGGCGGCGGTCAACGTCGCCTCCCTCCTATTCATTCTCGCAGCCGTCTTCCTGTTCGAGCGGATCGGCGGTTTTTCAACACAGATACATGGTGGAAGCAAATGAGCACAATGGACATAGAACTGATCGCGGTTTCCAAGAGCTATGGAGCCAATCGGGTCGTCGACAATATCGATCTTTCCATTCCGGCAGGAGAATTCGTCAGCATTCTGGGGCCGTCCGGGTGCGGCAAGACAACCACCCTGAACATGATCGCCGGCTTTTCCGATCCTTCCGGTGGAGACATCAGGATCAGGGGACGCAGCCAGTTGGGCGTTCCCCCGGAGAAGCGCGGGATCGGGCTGGTTTTCCAGAACTATGCCCTGTTCCCTCACATGACGGTCGCCGAAAATGTCGCCTTCGGCCTCAAGATGAAGGGAGTTTCGCGCACGAAAACCGAGACCGAGGTGCAATCAGCACTCAGACGGGTGCATCTTGAGGGTTTTGAAGAGCGGTATCCGAAAGAACTGTCCGGCGGCCAACAGCAACGGACGGCGCTTGCCCGGGCGATCGCGCCGAAACCGTCCCTGCTTCTTCTCGATGAACCTCTGTCCAACCTCGACCTCAAACTGCGGGAGGCGATGCGGATCGAGCTCAAGGAGATACAGGAAGAACTCGGCATGACCTTCATCTATGTCACCCACGATCAGGACGAAGCGATGGCCATGTCCGACCGCATCGTGGTCATGCATGGAGGTCTTGTGGCCCAGGAAGGCAAGCCCGATGATATCTATGATAATCCGCAATCTCGTTTCGTTGCCGATTTTATCGGAAAGTCGAATCTTCTGCCGGTTGCGTCCCTGAGACCGGAAGGGGGATCGACAATTGTCGTGCTCGAAGAAGGTCTTGCACTGACAGCCGCACTCTCGGAAAATCCAGGTCCCATCCGCTACTGTTGCCTGCGCCCCGAGGCCGTCCGCCTCACGCCTGCGGAAGAGGACCTGCCCTCCCCGGTCAACAGGATAGACGGAACCCTGACACGGATCGTCAATCTCGGCGCCTACCGGGAATGCTTTGTCACCCTGTCAAACAGGACTGTGCTCAAGTCGCTTGTGCGCTCGACGCGACTGCCTGACCTGCGCGTCGGGCAATCCGTCTTTCTGTCCATCGATCCCAACGCCGTGCAGCTTCTCGAAGGCTAGAATTAATCGTTAATCCATATCAATTAACTAAAATTGATATTGGAGACAGACCAATCAGTAGCGCTACTCTTCCTTTGTAGAGACGAAATTCCCAAGGAAGGAACAGACATATGCTCAATACTCGAAGAATTTCAGCGGTCCAGGGCGGAAGCAACGTTTGTGCTGATATCATTGGCTTCGACTTCAACGACTATGATGAACAGGACATTGCAGAGGTTCGCAAATACTGGCTCCACTATGGCGTGCTTCGCTTCCGAAGTGCCAATATCACGGACCAGCAGCAGGTCGACTTTTCCCGTCATTTCGGGGAGTTCGTGATCCACCCCAAGCAATTGCAGGAAGGAGGACACCCCACCCACAAGGAAATTCTGGTGATCGCCAACACCATGAAGGACGGCAAACCGTCGGGCGCCATGGGCAACAGCGAGGCGACCTGGCACACGGACACCTGGTTCTACGAGCGCCCGCCAGCCGGCGCCATTTTGCGGGCGGTGGAGGTGCCGGCTGAAGGCGGAGACACCTATTTTCTCTCCACCTATCAGGCCTACGACACCTTGCCTGATGATGTGCGAAAGGAAATCGACGGCCGGCAGATATTCTTCCAGAATGTCTACGACAAGACCGGCAAGCTGCGGCTCGGCAAGCGGGAGCCGAGGACCAGCGATTTCCGTGAGTGGAGCGGTATCGTCCACCCGCTGGTGCGGACCCATGTCGAAACCGGGCGCAAAGCGCTTTATCTTGGAGGAACGGCCGAGGGTGCCTGGATTGTCGGCATGCCGCTTGATGAAAGCGACGATCTGCTGACGCGCCTGTGGCGCCATGCGACGGATACGAAGGAGGTTTTTGTTCAGAAATGGACGAAAGGCGACATCATGATGTGGGATAATCGCTGCACCATGCATCGTCGGGATTCCTTCGACCCCAACACGATCCGGATCATGCACCGGACCACGACCTCCGGCGAACGTCCGGTCTGATTTCAGACAAAAGCAAAGCGACCTAAATCATGGAACAGTATCGGACAAAAAAGGGAGAGCCTCCTCTCCCGACGGATCTCTGCGCCCTACTGCAGGATGTTGAGACCGCAACCATCGGACATACCGAATATCTCGGCTTTCTCAGCACGAGTCTCCGCCCGGTCTGCTCCGCAAAGGTCATCGGACAAGCTCTCACCGTCGCGGCTCCAGGCCGCGACGGCGTTGTGATCTACAAGGCGATCGACCTTCTCCAGCCGGGAGATGTTCTCGTCATCGCGAGGATCGATGGGGACGACATCGCCTGTGTCGGCGGCGGTGTCGCGACAGCGGCAAAGGCGCGCGGTGCCGCTGCCATTATCGTGGACGGCCCGTGCACTGACGTTGAGGAAATTGTCGCATCAGGCCTGCCGGTCTGGTGCCGCGGAGTCTCGGCAAAAACCACGAACCGGACATTCCGGATTGGTGGATCCATCAATGTTCCCATCGCCTGCGCCGGCACGGCGGTCCTTCCCGGTTTCGCGGTGCTCGCCGACAACTCCGGCATCTTTGTCGCAGACCGTTCACGGATGCGCAGCCTGGGTGAGGCTGCACTGAAGCGTCAAGAACGGTCCGCCCGGCTACGTGCCCATCTTGCGGCAGGCCATTCAATCTTCGCATATGATGAGAGACACTCCCAATGAAAATATCGCTCATTCAAATGAACTCCCAGCCGGATCGCCGGGCAAATCTGCGTCAGGCGCAGGCTTTGATGCTCAAGGCCGTCAAGGAGGAGGTGCCGGATCTGATCGTCCTGCCGGAGCATTTCGACTGGTCGGGCGGTACTCCCGCGGAAAAGCTCGCGGCAGCAGACTACATGCCCGGTGGTGCTGCTTACCGGATGGCACAGGAATTTGCTTGCCGGCACGGATTATGGCTCCACGCCGGCAGCATGCTCGAGCGTGTCCCCGGGGAAGAGCGAATATACAACACCACCGTTGTGTTCGATCCCGAAGGCAGGGAAGCCGGCCGCTATCGCAAGATTCATCTTTTCGACATCGTGGCTCCGGACGGCAAAGCCTATCGCGAGTCCGCCACAGTCGCACCGGGGCACGACCTTTTTGTCTACGAGGCTGGCGGCTTTCGCATCGGAGCCGCTATCTGCTACGACCTCCGGTTTTCCCGCCTGTTCGATCAACTTGCGGAGAACAAGGTCGATCTTGTCATTCTGCCGGCTGCCTTCACTATGCAGACCGGAAAGGATCATTGGGAGGTCCTGTGCAGGGCCCGCGCCATCGAGTTCCAGGTCTATTTCGCCGCGTGCGGCCAGTGGGGCAGTTACCTTGCCGCCGGTGGCGAGACCCGGCAGTGTTTCGGCAACTCACTGGTTTGCGATCCCTGGGGGCAAGTCATCGCCCGCGCCTCGGACGGAACGGGCATTGCGGCGGCACGGCTGGACAGCCAGCGAATACATGATGTGCGCCGGCTTATTCCGATGGCGCGCCATCGTCAGCAGTTTCCGAACGCAGCCTCCCGGGTAGGTCTCGCTGAAACGCCGGGACCAACAGCTCAACATTTGGCAGTCGAACATGTTGCCTGCAATGGGCTATGTTCGACTTGCTGCAACAAGACAGATCTCCCTGCCTCCTTTTGATAGTCGAGAGGGCCCCATGACTACCCCCGCAACGCAGACCCTCGCCGGGTACATCGTGAATGCGAGTTTTGAGAACCTTCCGTCGGACGTGGTAGAGAAAGCAAAGCTCTGCCTGATGGACTCCGTCGGGTGCTTTTTCGGCGGTCATCAATCCCCGGTCGCTCCGGGTCTGGAACGGCTGTCGGCGGATATCGCCGGAGGGTCCGCCGAAGCGCCCTGTCAGGATCCCGCCTGGCAGGCATTTCATTACGCGACTTTGGCCAACGCCCTTGACCTTGATGACATCTACTGGAAGGGGCATCCCGGGGCAACAGTGGTTGCTGCCGCACTCGCGCTTGCCAACCGCTCGCGCTCCACAGGGCGCGACCTGATTGCTGCAATCGTCGCCGGGTATGAGGTGGGATGCCGCATCGGTATGTCGCTCGTCCACAACACGCCGCGCAAGACAGTCCATGGCCACGGCACCTGGCAAATATTCGGCGCAGCCGCCGCATCGGCGAAACTGCTGAAACTCGATCATCGGCAAGCGGCCCATGCCCTGGCAATCGCGGCTGTCAATGCACCCGTTGCGTCGGTCATGAAGACCGTTTACGGGACCACACCGACAATGGCGAAGAACAATTTTGCGACCGCAGCAATGGGCGGTGTCAACGCAGCGTTTCTTGCTCGTGCAGGATTTGAGGGGCCGCTTGACGTTTTCGAAGGGGAAACCGGTTTCTGGCGCATGGCGGGGGCGGACGGCGTCGACCCGTCGCGGCTCAAAATCAGTCCCGATATTCGCTACGAAATACGAACCGTCGGCTTTAAGGCGTTCAGCTGCTGCAGGATCGTTCAAAGCAGCGTCGAAGCTGCTGTTGAAGCGTTCGTCCTCGGTGCTGTTGACGGGACCGGTCGTGACGTCAGGGAGATCGAGGTCTTCGCTTCCGAGATCGTCTGCCGTGCCCCGTTCAATGATCCCGAACCCCGCGATATCTGGGCGGCCCAGTTCAGCGCACCTTTTGCAATCGCCATGGGCGTGCTCGGACACGCGGCTGGTCCAGAATGGTTTGCGCCTTCGCGCTTCCTGGATCAAACAGTGCGCGAGCTGACGGCAAAAATCCGGCTCTTTCCTCTGAGGTCCACGGATCGATCGAGCCACCACCACGCGGCAAGGGTTCGTCTTCACCTGCTCGACGGCCGCGTCTTGGAGGCCACTGTCGAGGTTGCAAAGGGCGATGCTGCCAATCCGCTTGCGCCTTCGTTTCTGGAGGAGAAGTTTTTGCGCCTGTCTGCGGGGCGTTTGCACGGAAACGGAAGACTGGAAATGCTGCAGTTCCTCAAGCAGCTTGAGTTGAAAGACGACCTGCGGTTTCTGCTGGATACGATCCGCGTATCAGGAGGCGCGCCTCAATCTGGGGACAGTCCTATATAACCGGAATGAATAATGTTGCATAAAAGATAGCTAATCTTGGCTTTATTTCCCGCCAATTCCTGCTGAAATCCTCTCGTTCGATGTTCGAGGAGGAGCTCGCATGAATGGAGGAATTATCAGTCCAAGCCTGTCAGACATACCGTGTTACTCCGCGACAGAGATCGCCAGGGACGGGGCTTTGCTTGATGGAAAGATCATCCATGAGGTCGCCGGCAAAGCATGGGACGACATTGCCCGTGGTTCCACTTACGGCACGAAATCGGTGCTTTCCATCACGCCCGGGGAGATCGACAGACATCCCTTGATCAAAGATGCAGGTTCGCTGGAGGAGCGCCTTGGCTGGAAGCTGTCCTGCCTTTCAAGCGTCAACGGCCGCTACGGGGCAGTGAAAATCGTTGGCGCAAACGCCCTCAATCGCCAGCTCGGTCTTCCACGGTCACGGTCCACGATTGTCCTCATGGACAAATTCACCCTTCTTCCTCTTTGCCTGCTCGATGGAACCGACATATCCGCCGCCCGGACGGCGAGTTATGCGACGCTTGTTCTTGAGCGATTGCTAGCGCCCCGTCGGGATGTGTCTGTCTTCCTGTTCGGCGCAGGACCAATTGCCGAGAAAATTATACTGGCGCTTGATCGATGCCATGGGCAGAGGGTTCGCGAGGTCCTTGTCCGTAGCCGGACAGTTGACTCAGCCATACGGCTCGCGAGATCGCTGGGAGAGACGGTAACCTTCGATATCATGCCTGTTCGGGACAACCTCGATCTCGGTCGATGCGATTTTGTGATTACTGCATCAAACGCGATGGCTCCCGTTTTCGAGGCCAGTGAGATAGGCGACGCTGCCGTGCTTCATCTGGGTGGGGATGAAACACCCCCCGCACATCTGGAACGGGCGCTGCGGTGCGGTCGTGTTCTGTGTGACGACGTGGCGATGGTGTCGCGCCGTGGTTCGCAAAGCCTTGCGCTTCACTTCTCGCGAAAGGGGACGACGCTGGAGCAATTGGGATCCGTGCTGGGCATCCGTCCAATCACGGCGATCATGGATCCTTCGGAAATCGGACAGGAAAAACCTGTCCACATCACTTGTGTCGGTCTGCCCATGCTGGACCTTTATGTGGCCGCCCATGTCTATGAGACCTTGTCGGGCATCACAAACGATAGCGCCGGCGAAGCGACGGTTGCGGAAGCGACCCACTGAGAGATGCTCCCATGTATATGACGAAGCTTCTTGCCGAATGCATTGCTGACCGTGTTTTCGATGCCGTGCCTGTGGAGGTCAGGAACAAGGCGCTCTGCTGCCTCTTCGACGCCGCGACCTGCGCCCTCGCCGGCAAATTTGCCACCGGGTCGACCAGCGCCAGATTGGTTGCAACCCGAATTTTTGGTCCCGGAAACGCACCTCTCTGGTTTTCGGACCGTCGGTTATCGACTACCGGCGCCGCCTTTGCCAATTCGGCTTCTGTCTGCGCCCTTGATTTCGATGATGGACATCGTGCAGCGCGGGGACATCCAGGTGCTGCGGTGATCCCCGCTGTTCTGGCCGCCTGCGCGGACCGTGCAATCGACCCGGACGAACTCGTCGCTGCGATCGTCGCCGGCTACGAGATCGCCGTCCGGATCGCCGCCGCACAAAACCCTGAAAACATAAAAAGTCGCCAAAGCGGTCTCTGGGCCGGCTACGGCGCCGTCGCTGCAGCCGGCAGTATCCATCGCACAGGCCGGGATCGTCTCGCCAATGCCTTGGCGATTAACGGTGTATGGGCCCCCAATCAGGCCGCAAACGGAAGTTCCGGCTATTCGAAGCTTACCGGAAATCATGCGAAAGAGGGAATCCCGTGGAGCGTCGTCACCGGCCTCACCGCACTTGAACTGGCCGAAGAGGGATTTACGGGTCCGGAAGACATTCTCGATCACGCATCCTATTTCAATGGGGAGCGTATCAGGAACGGGCTTGGCCGGACTTGGGAAATATTAGGAGCCTATTTCAAGCCGTATTCGTGTTGCCGCTATATCCATCCCGCCATCGATGCAACACTGGACCTGATGCAAAGTCGGAGGCTCCGGCCGAAAGAGGTGCTTTCAATCGAGGTCCACACGTTTCAATGGGCTCAGCGGCTGCAAAACAAGGTCATGCCGAAAACACTTGTTGAGGCGCAATACAGTTTGCCGTTTTGTCTGGCAGCGGCCATCCGTCACGGCGCCTCCGCGCTCGCGCCCACCGATGAGCAACTTCTCTATGACCGGGACATCTGTTCCCTTGCTGGTGCCGTCACCTTGACGGTCGATGATCAGATCGACCAAAAGTTTCCGGCAGAAACATTGGCGCGGGTGACATTGGCCACGCCTTCGGGCGATATACCATCCACCACCACGATGGCGCGTGGCGATGCGGGCCGACCGATGCTTTGGGACGAACTCAAGGAAAAGTTTCGGCAGGTTTGCAGAGGAAAAATGAGTGCAGCGCGTGAGGACGTTTTCGACAGGGCAATTGACCAGCTCAAATCCGGTGATCCTCTGCCGTTCCTGCGAGAGATTTCGGCCGACCTGTGATTATTGATCACGTCGCTTGGCCGTAGAAGCGCCCGAACCATTGCCATTGATCGTTCCATTCCAGACCACCACCTTGCCATTGATGATGATGTGGCGAACGCGACCCAGATTGACGCGATCGACGATCACGAGATCCGCGCGCCTCCCCTTCTCGATCAAACCACGATCGCTGGCCAATTGGGGAAAGGTGCGTGCGACGTTCCCGGTTGCCAATGCGACAGCCGCAGCCGGTGACATCTGCTTTTTGTGAACAATGCGCTGGATTGCAAGGAGGATGCTGTCCCAATGTCCGCCGGCATAGTCAGTCGAGATCGTATCGACGCATCCGTCCTCGATAAGCGCGTCGAAATTCGCCGGGTTATTCCGCCAACGGGTCTGGATGCTGTCGAGCGTTGAGACATCGATCGTGACGCCACGTCTTCGCAGTTGGTGTGCGAACGATACGGATTCATCCGCTAGAAACATCGGATGGTTCGAATGACCTGCGACAATGTTTGCGTTTGGATATCTCTCGGCGACTTCGATCAGGCGCCGGACCGACGGAGCAGAATTGTGAAAAATCGCCGGGAAGCCGACACGCGCGGCCTCTTGCGCCATCTCCTCAAAGCCTCTGAGCGCAAGATCGACGGGTGGCATCACGGAAGCGAGAATGGCCTGACGCACGGTTCGCGCGCTGCAGACATCGGACAGACCGCATTCGTCGAGTATCGACTGCAATTCGTCATCGGAAACCCCGTCCTCGACTTTAAGATATCGGCCGACCACGGCATTTCGCAACTGACGTGAAACCAGAGGCGACACTTCCCGTCCCGTCATCCGTTTCATTGCTTCGGGAATGAACCGATATTCCTGCGCACCTCCGCCGAGTGTCTGCCCCCCGCCAACCTCGCCAAGCGCTTTTGCTCCTTGCGACAAAGCTTCGTCGATGGATGCATGTCGATGCCGTTCGGATAGACCGGCGCCATCGATCGCCAGGGCCGCTTCGATATTGGAAGGGGTGTGAGCGGTGGAGATATGGACATCAAGCGGATGTGCATCGCCCGCAAACGCCTCATCAGACAACGCCAAACCGCATACATTCAATAACGTGGTCGTCCCCTCGAGGAGGTGTCTGTTCCTGTTCCAGACAATGGCTTGCCCATCGACAGGGGACGACCCGCTCGGCATGGATGGTCCTGAAACGCAGCCATGGGCATGCGCGTTGATAACGCCCGGGATAACCGTGTGGCCGTGTGCGTCGATGACATCGACCTCGTCAGGATTGGCGGATATATTTCCTGGCTGGACGAACGCAATTCTGCCCTCGCCGATACCGATGGAGGCGTTTTCATGAAATGTGGCGCCATCTCCCGTTATCACGCAAGCGCCGCGTATGATCCTGTCGAGCCGATTAGACATTGCGATCGTCTCCAAAAGCGGCTGGAGCTTCAGGCGAAGGGGATTCCAGAATGTAGCCGACTCCCCGGACGGTGCGGATAAGATCGGGTTGGCCGTTCCGGTTCAGTCTCTTTCGCAATCGGCCTAAATGGACGTTCAGAGTGCGCTCTTCGACATGATGCAGGCCGGGCCACACTGCAGTTATCAGTTCTGCGCGCCGGCAAATCTCGGTCGGTCGCTCCATCAGACAGGACAAGACAGAAAATTCCAGCGGTCCCAGGTGAATGTTCAGACCATTTCTTGAAACGCGATGATGCTCGAAATCAATCTCGATGCCGCCGTAGGATAGCTGACCTGATCGCGCTCGAGGCAGGGTCCGGCTGAGCGCAGACTTGCGCAGGTATTCAAGCAGCTTGATCGGCGCAAAGGGCCGAACGAAACACTCTTCTGCGCCGGCCCGCTGCATATCGACATATTGCCCCTCGCCGCCCGCACCAATGATTGCGAGGACGGGAACGCTCGCCGTGCGATGATTCCCCTTGATCCTGGCACACACCTCAACCGCCGGAAAGGGATCAGGCCGGCAGTCAAGCAGTACAGCCCTGACCTGGTGATCGTCGGCAAGATGGGACATGTCCTCGACGCCTCTGGCCATTCGAGCCTGATAACCCTCAACTTCCAGAATGTGTGAAAGGAGGAGAAAGAAGTCCGCATCAACCGAACCGATCAGGATCAATTTTTTCATGAAATGCCCTTTGCCCCGGCAGCAGCCCGGGAACGCAAGGCGGTTGCTCCCTGGGTTGAGCCATTTTCTCTACCATCGATATATCAATTTCCCTCAATTTGGCTGCAAAATCGACTACTAGAAGTAGTAGTCGCCAAATATGACGTAATGTGACATGTTTTAAATTTGGCTTTGCCGACGGGGAGATGATGGCTGCCAACACAGGTTGCCTGTGCCTGTTGCGCACAAGGCGATCATAGCAAGGATGGACATTTGAACAGATTGAAGAGGAAAGATGCCAGGAAGGGCGTCGGAATGGCTTCATACGCCACGCTTGGCGCCGATATCGCAAGCGTGGCGTTATCATTGAATAATCATCGCATCACCCAAACTACGATAGACGCCTGTACGGAACGGCGATTTGTACTGCCCAACCGGATTTCACCACCAACGGGTAATAAATATCCCAATTACCACGTCATAGCTGCGGCGTGGTTGGAGGTTCCATCGCCGCATCGGAACGATGCTGGTGCCGGACCACGACGGTTTATCGCAACGACTCTCAACGCACCACATATGGCGACCGAGCGGCAGGCGCTGACCAAACCTGGAAAAATGTTGGTACGGTGCCTGTTTCGAACCAGTCATTCCGCCAAAGTTGCGCAGACAGCCGAACAATAAGTCGAGACGCGCTAACAGCCTGCCACGGCTTCGACCGAAAGATGAACGGCAAGAACATGAGACGCGGGGTGGTCGAAAAACGCCGGCACGTTGTCCGCTGAGCGCCTGTGGGGAGCGAGATGCTTCTCGTTCTGCGCCGTGACACCTCCCCCTCACATCGGAAAGGGTTCCCGAATGAAAACAGTATCTGCGAATCTCACTGAAGCCATCGAGGCAATCACAGATGCCCCCACAGTCTATGAGGCCCTTTTTTCTGTTCAGGAAATTTACGACATAGATTTCGTCACCTACCATTTGACCGCAACCGTGATCAGCGACCTAGATGCACCCTTTGTTCAGTCAACCTACAGTCCGGAATGGATCGCACAGTATTTCCTGAAGCGATATGTCCAGGTGGATCCTGTTGTGCAACAGGGCTTTTTGCGGCAGCTTCCATTCGACTGGCGTGAATTCGAAATGACGCCCGAAATTGCAGCGTTCTTTGATGACGCCTGGCAACATGGCGTCGGAGAGTTCGGTTATTCGATCCCCATTACTGACAGGGTCGGCCGGCGCGCGATTTTCTCCGTCAATGCGGCATACGACCCGAAAAGCTGGGACAAACTCGTTGCAGGTAACCGGTCGGACTGGATCGAAATCGCATATCAGATTCATATGAAGGCGATCACGGAGATTCATGGAGGAGAAGACCCTGTTCCGGGCCTCAGCGCCCGTGAACGGGAGTGCCTGTCGTGGGTGGCACGCGGAAAAGACCACAAGGATATTGCACTCATTCTCGGTATTTCCGAGCATACAGCAAGGAGCTACCTCAAGTCTGGCCGGTTGAAGCTCGGATGCGCAACTATTTCATCGGCCGCCGTTCAGGCGATGAAGTTCAGGCTGATCACCATTTGATTCAGCAGCTCGAACCTGGCCTTCCACCCCGTGGCACAACAGCCATAGACCTTTAACTTTCGGCGCAATACCTCAATTGTTTGTGCCCATCCGTAGCAATGGGCAACCCGGGATTTACGTGCATTCTGTCCGACACATGATCGGAGGCTTGCTCGTGTTCCTTCTTATCCAACCCTATCAATATCGCCGGTACGCGGGCCTGCTGGAGCAATCGTTCCGATTGCGGAAGCGGGTTTTTCACGATTGTCTTGGCTGGCAGGTCGATGTGCATCGCGGCCTTGAACGGGACGCTTATGACGGTTTGGGCGCCGTCTACCTGGTCTGGTGTGACAAGGACGCACGACATCTCTATGGCACGGTGCGGCTCATGCCGACGACAGGGCCGACATTGCTGCATGATGTGTTCAGGCGAACGTTGGCGGGAAAGAATCTGGTGTCTCCCGTCGCATGGGAGGGGACGCGAATGTGTCTCGATGTCGACCTCCTCAAAGAGTCTCAACCGACACTCAGCCCATCAAGAGCGTTTGGGTTCCTTTTGCTGGCCTTGTTCGAATGCTCCTTCGCGCATGGCATCAAAACACTTATGTCGAATTACGAGCCGTCAATGGAAAGAGTATACCGGCGAGCGGGATTGATCGTGGAGGAGATTGGCCGTGCTGACGGTTACGGCCGGGTCCCGGTGTGTTGCGGCGTGTTCGACGTTTCAGACGAAACCCTTCAGCAAATGCGAACGGTCCTTCGAATTGCACACCCCTTATACACACCCTCTTTGCCCAAGGCTGCGGGAGCGGCCGTAGTACAAAGGTTCCAACGCCTGGACCATGTCAAAAGGCCGGCGAAAATCGAGAATCTCGGGACCCTCCAATGGCGCTCAATGGCAAAAGCGCCGCTCGAGCCGGTGGGATAAGACGCGAGATGAACGCTTGGCTACGCAAATTGATCGATACGACATCCATGATGAAAACCAGTCGGGCGACAGCCGAACTGCTTGATCACCTGACCCGGGAACTGGGGTTTGACTTTTATCATGTGGTGACTGTCCGTCACCCGGGGTTGGGAAACTCCCTCTTGTCCAATGCCCCAAAGGAGTGGCTGGACATATATCGGCAGGAGCATTTCGACAGGATCGATCCAGTCCTGACCCATGCCCGTGAAATAATGGCGCCATTCGTCTTTGATTTTGAGCATGAAGGAAAAGTTGCGCGCAGATCCCACCAGACATTCTATTCGAGTGCCGACGAGGCGGGCATCAGGGCCGGCATATGCATGCCCGTGATGGCGCCATTCAGCGGTTTCTTCACCCTCTCACTTTTCTCCGGTGATGTGGCCTTACCCCAAAAATACCAACTGCAACCCGTTTTGAGTGCAAACGCTGTGGGGTTACTCCACATGTGCGTGGAGGCAACCGAGGCGGCATCGATCAGAGCACCGGCCATCGAACTGACGGCGCGGCAGTCAATGGTGCTCAAGTGGGCCGCTGAAGGGAAAACAACCCAAGAGATAGCCCTCCTTGAGAACATGACACATCATACCGTCAATTTTCACATGAAGAACATTCGACAGAAACTTAAGACCGTCACCCTTCCCCAGACGACTGCATTGGCCACAAAGCTGAAACTGATCTAAGGTACGTTGTGTTGCTGTATCCGTCGTCGTCATCCGCGAAAGAAGTGTTCGTTATCCCGGATCGCTGATAGTTAGGTTTTCTCCCCGGCAGAACATGCAGACAAAGGGCTAAAACTCGATCGGCAAGAAGACCGGCAAATGTATTGCCGAAATGTTGCCCTATCGCTATGTTCCAAAACAGAATTATAGCGGCATAGAAAGCGGCAAAAATGGTTACGCTCGCAAGCATAGAGCCCCTTCTTCCGGACAGCAGCCGGGAACTTGAAGATCTGACGATCGAACTGACGTCAGTTGCCAGTCGGTTCGCAGCGCGACTTCATCCCATCATGCGTGCTTCCGTCGGTGATCTCGTGCGCTCGATGAACTGCTATTACTCAAATCTCATCGAGGGACACAACACGCTACCAATCGATATCGATCGGGCCATGGCGGGCGATTTCGCTCGAGAACCGGAGAAGCGCAACCTTCAGCTCGAGGCCCGGGCCCATATCGAAGTGCAGCAGCTTATCGATAGGGACGAAATGCCCTTCCCTGTGCTGTCGCTCGACGGCATCTGCTGGTTGCACGGCGAGTTCTGCCGCCGGCTGCCAGATGACCTGCTTCTTGTTCGCAATTCCGATACCGGCGAAGAAATCATTATGGTCCCGGGGCAGCTGAGAACGCGGCACGTCAAAGTCGGCGAACACATCGCTCCCGAACCGGAGATGATTGAACCGCTGCTCGCAAGGTTCGTTGAAGGCTACTCGTTCAAGATGCTGTCTAAACTCCAGAAGATCGTTGGGGTTGGGGCATCTCATCATCGTCTTGCATGGATCCATCCATTTTTCGATGGCAACGGACGTGTCTCTCGCCTGTTCTCCCACGCGTTGCTGCGCGACCTTGGGATTGGCTCGGAGCTCTGGTCTGTGTCTCGCGGTCTTGCCAGAAACATCTCCGACTATAAGCGTCTGCTCTCCCAAGCTGATCAGCCAAGACGCGGCGATCTGGATGGACGTGGCAACCTCACTGAGGCGGGCCTTGCCGAGTTCACGGCCTTCTTCCTCTCGTGCTGTCTCGATCAAGTCACGTTCATGGAAGAGCTCCTCAAACCTGAGGAGCTCTTGAACCGCGTCGAGGTGTGGTGCAATGAGGAGGTGCAGATGCAGCGCCTTCCCAAGGGCAGCTGGCCTCTGTTGCGCGAGGCCATACTGACGGGAGAGTTCGCACGCTCGCAAGCACAGGCTTTGACCGGATATCAAGAGCGCCAGGCCCGAACCGTGTTGTCCAGTTTGTTGGACTGCGGCGTGCTCACGTCCCCGAGTTCAAAGGGCAAGGTGCGTCTCGGTTTCCCGGTCGATATCATCGAGCGGTGGCTTCCGCGCCTGTATCCGGCCGTTCGCTAGCGTTGGCCACTGTGTGCCACCGACGCGATCGATGTCATCCACGGCCTTGCCAAGCTCGCGAAAGATCATGGGATTGCTCTCGCTTCCCACGACGACGACTCGATTGAAAAGGTGAACTTCCTGAAAGACCTCAGTGCTGCCATCTGTGAGTTCCCGATCACCCTGGAAGTTGCAACCGAAGCACGACGTCTCGGCATGGCTACGACCCTGGGTGTCTCGAATGCATTGCGTGGGCGCTTCTACAACGTCGTCGATCTCGTCAATCGGCTTGAGACGGAAGCACGCAATGGAAAACAGGGCCGGCTCGCCGACTTCATCACCAGGCTCGACTTCGTCATAATGGACGAGCTTGGCTGTCTCCCGTTCGCGCAGGCCGGCCGTATTCGGCGATGTCAAAATGACCGCCGCCCTGCTCGACAGGCTCACACACCATTGCGAGATCGTGGAAACCGGGAACGAATCCTGGCGCTTTAAAAACCGCTCTCAAAGCTAACGCCGAAAAGACAAACAACCCGCGCCCGCAGGCCCCTGCGCTAGATTGAAAGCGCCGGGCGTCGCCGAACGGCGCACCCATACCTATGTCCGCAACGGCACGGCATCCCTGTTCGCCGCGCTCGACGTTGCGACTGGCGCGGTGATCGGCCAGTGCTACAAACGTCACCGGGCGACCGAATTTCTCGACTTCCTGAAGCGGATTGACGCCGAGATGCCCAAGGGACCGGACGTGCATCTGGTGATGGACAATTACGCGACCCACAAGACGCCGAGGATCAAGGCCTGGCTCGCACGCCGCCCACACTGGCATGTTCACTTCACGCCAACGTCGGCTCCTGGATCAATCAGGTCGAGCGGTGGTTCGCAGAGCTGACACGAAAGCAGTTGCAGCGCGGCGTACACCGTTCCACTGCAGAATTGGAGGCCGACATCGACGCCTTCATCGAAACCCCCATCCCATACAAGTGGGTCAAATCCGCCGACCAAATACTCGCCTCGGTCAAGCGCTTCTGCCAAAAAACAATGAGCCGAACTTCAGATTCAGGTGACTAGCCTCAACTATCGTTTTTCACGGCCTGCTGAAGCTTTTCGATGTGCTCCCGGCAGAGCGTCTCGATCAGGGCATGAAGTTCCGCAGTGCGCTCCTGGAGCCATTGAAGGGCTTCACCGGAAATCTCGAAGTGCTTCGAGTAGCGCGCCTTGACGTAGGCCTCGTTGAGAATGTTGTACCATGCCGTAAAACGCTGATGGTCACGCGGCCAGATGTCGACCAGCCGGCGATCACGATCCTCCGAAAGTCCGCGCAGGAATTTGAGGTTGTGCGAGGGCGGGGAGTAGTTGGTCAGCGTTAGAAGGTAGCAGGAATAGGCGGATTCGACAGCTTGATGGAGCTCAAAGGCGGCCCGCCGAGGATTATTTCGCTCCAGATAGAAGCCGACACCTGCGAGAAGGTCACCGATTTCCTGGTTGTGGAGATCGAAATGCTCTTGCGCCACCCTGAGCGCATCGGCAGGGCTGAGCGGTTTCGGCTCAGCCAGCGGCCGGTCATCGAATTCGTAGAGGATGACGCCTTCGCGGGCGAGATCAACGAAGAAGTACTGGCCGTCATGCAGGAAGTTGCTGATCTCGCGGGCGCCATGCACGATGAGACCGACCGGTGTCTCGATCTCCTTGTCCCACATCAGCCGGTCGGTCGCCTTGTCCCAGTATTTGGGGTCGGCCAGTTCCTTGTTGCTGACGATGACGAGGATATCGAAATCCGATCGATAGCCTTTCGACGTATGCGGTTCATCGACCCATGTGCCACGGGCGTAGGAACCGAACAGGATGATTTTATAGATCCGCCCGTCCTTTTTGGCCTCGGACTTCGAACGCTCGACAATGCCGGCGAACTCTTCGTGGATGATCCGGACGACTCTTTCCAGTTCGCACTGCTTTGCCTGCGGAAGATGTCCGATATCCGTTTTCATGGCCTCACCATCGATTCTTCTGAACGGGTATCCTAGCCGTTATCGGCAGGCTATTGCTACTCCACATTGTCGTAGTCCCAATCCACCTACTTCGACATTATGCGGGGCTAAACCGCCTTCAGCAACCATTAATCGCGCTGCCCTATCAATGTTGCATCTGGACCAAGGCAACGGACCACTCTATCCTGTTGGAATTAGAGGCCTGCCTCGACCTTAATCGCGCGTCCGGCGGAAGGAACTGAAATGGATCTGCGCCAAATGAGCACATTCGTTGCCGTCGCGGAAGAACTGCATTTCGGGCGCGCCTCCATCCGGCTCAACCTCGCCCAGCCTGCAGTCACGGCCCAAGTCCAGGCGATCGAGAAGGAACTGGGCGTTCCTCTTCTCATTCGTTCCACACGCCGCGTACAACTCACCCCGGCAGGTTCTGTTTTTTACGAGCGTTGCGTTCAACTGCTTCGCGATGTCGACGAAAGCTGCGCGATCACACAGGCGGTCGCGGGCAAGGCTGCCAGCAAGATCACTATCGGCACAATCCACCCGGCAACCTTCGGTGTTCTGCCTGATTTCCTTGCCCGAATTGGCCGCCGCTATCCGGATATCCGCATTCATATCCGTAACGGCACAACCGAGTCCATCGTACGGGATATTGAGCGGGGACAGGTCAATATCGGTTTTGTCCGGCCTTTGGACAACAACGGCGCATTGCGATGGCAGGCGATAACAGAGGAGCGGTATTTACTCGCCGTCTCCAAAGACAACGCTCTCGCTGAAGCCGAGACCGTCACGCTAGAAGACCTGCGCCGCCAGAAGATCATTTCCTTCTCGCGTTCGAACCTGTCCTACACGGAGCGGTACTTTCTAGATACATACCGTGAGCATGATCTTTCCGACCGGATCGTCTACACCTGCGACGACACACTTTCACTGATAGCTCTCGTTTCCGCAGGTGTTGGTGTCGGCTTCGTTCCGGAATGGGCGTCAAACCTGCCGAACAGGAACTTCCGCTTAAAGGCGGTGGAGGAGATCGATCTGCGCATCGGCCTTGGACTGGCCTGGAGCAACCAGGACCCAACCGCCAATCGTGATGACATCATCGAGATCGGCCGCCAGCTCGCATCCACTATTGCGAAAGCACGCGCTCGGAAACAGGACCGCAATTGAACGTCCGAAATAGCATGCTGCAGGGCCCCGGGTTTGCCGTTTGCCGGACAGTCTTGACCGCCCTGGCACATGCGCCCCTTATTCCTGTGCAACAACCAAGCAGCAAGTCTGTCGTCGTCACCTCATTGCGCGACATCGCGGGGATCGGTGACCTTCAGACCAGCAACTTCGAACGAGCCCGTGACGCGGGTGGAAGCCGTCAGGTCACGTCTGACCACCGTAGCAGCGATGCTCCGCCGGCCTATGGCATTGCCTATCTCCTATGCCGGCCATGAACTGGACACAGGTCTGCGGAGCAACGAGGTCGAAGGGATTGAATCCGACCTTGCAAAAGACGGCAAAGCCTCCCATTAAGCGATCCTTATAGATCCCCCGCCGCCCGCCGCTCGGCGTAGCGGCCAGGCATGCCAACCGCGTGGCGATCCCTCATATGAGCGAGCACGGTTGTGGGTATTTCCCGTCATCAGGACCAACTGCATGCTGTCCTCCATACCCCGCTGGTCGTCCCGCATGTTGTATATTGGACATATTGCCGAAGGGAGACACTTCTGACGGAGGATGAATGAGGTATCAAAACGTCTCGGAGGCCTTCATTGAGCTGGAGGCTGCGCAGGCCATCGCGAAGAAAATCTGCATGCAGAGCACAGATATCTGCTTGTCGATCATCGACGGAGATAAGGACAGGCAACTGAACTTCGAAAATGGGTGTGCGATCATCCAAGTCGCTGGCGATGGTCTCATCGTACGGGTCTCCGCCGGAGACCTGCTCACGTTCTACGGCATTCAAACGTTGATCGAAGGGCGCTTGTGGCAGCTCGCACCCGGACCCGCAAGATCAATCACGTGGCTACCAGCACGAGGGGACCGGTCAGGGCAATTCCCGAGAGCGGCGACAACGGACATGAGAGAATGAAGTCCATTGGCTCCCTCGGATCAATACAGAAGATTTGCAGGGCGTAGCTGTCGAACCACCAAGTGGACCAGCGTCATGCAATATTGTGCTTGGCGCAGGCCTCGTCGCGAGCAGCTGCCAGCTGCCTCGATTTGACGCAATCAATCCCCGCAGCGACGTTTGTGATCTTCCACCAAACGTTTCGATCCCGTCCCGCCGATTCCTATCGGGTGAAAACACGGCCTCGTTCGATCGTGCGACGCTGGCGCTCGGCGATAATGTTCTGAGTGCTTTCTGCCCGCACCGCCTGCTGCAGCACCTGCAGACGGTCCCGCATCGCCTCGAAGGCGCGGCGTTGCACCGGTGAGACGAGATTGCCGGTATCCTTCTCACCCCTCAGGATCGCATTCCGGCCGAAACGCTCGTCGAGCGCCCGGCTGACCTCTGCAAACTCCCGGACGACACGTGGCTCGAGTGAACCCGCAGCAACACCGCGCCTGGCGTTCTTTTCCTTGTCCTTGTTCTGCCTGTTCACATCTGCCACCAATTTCCGGAGGGCATCCTCGGCCACCTGCGACAGCCCTGGGATGGCAACCGCCATGCGCCGGCGCTCCTCGGTGACAGCTCGTGTCTCCGCATCAAGGGCTGTCGCCCACGACGCGCCGAGCGAATGCACGCGGGTGGCAACTTCCGGTACGGCCTGGAGCGCTTCCTTGCGCTCGCGACCGGGGGCGAGCAGCCTGTCCATCAGGCGATCGGAGCCACGCAGCGCACCATAGGCAGAGGGATCGTTGCTGACCGCCGCGGCGATCCGCTCGCCAGCAAAGCCCTGTCCGACAAGCTCCTCGATCTTTCCGACCGCGCCTGCAGGATCGCGCCAGATGAGCGTCGCGGTCTCGGCAAGGGCTGCGCGATGGTGACGATAGTGCGCGACCGTGCTAGCACGGTTGCGCGCTTCTTCTTCCACCGGCGTCTGGAACTCGGTCACGGCGGCGAGCATCGGCAACATGGGTATCGCTTCCTGTCCTACCTCGACGCTCGCGCCGGCAACGATCTTAGAACGGTCCTGTTTTTCGGCCAAATGCTGTTCCTCGGAAAAACGCCTGACGGCGGCGAACAGGCGGAGGATTTTCTCCCGGCGCTCCGGCGCAAGATCTTCCGGCATACGTTCGGTGATGTTACGCTGGGCAATCACATCGGCCTTCGCGGTGAAGGCGCTCCAGCCGAAGCGTGCAGTCAAGGCGTCGTTGACGGCCTTGACCTCCTGAACCAGTTGGCGGTCCTCGACGGCATAGGCGAAAGCGGTCTTGTAGGCATCGTCCCCGCCCCGTTCGCGGATTCTCTCGATTTCGACGAGGCGTGCCATTGCCGGCTTCGACAGCATCGGGATCGACAGGGACGTATGGGCGCGTCGTTGCTGTTCGCGGATACCGAAGCGCTCGACCTTCCGGCGGAATTCCGTGGCATGGGCGCGCGCCAAGGGCAGCAATTCCCTCAGAGCGGCCATCGCGTCCGCGCGCTCATTGCGGGCTATGCGTCCGTCGACCACCAGATCAGAACCGCGCAGTCGGCCGAGCCGATCCGGTGCTGCGGCAAGATCCTCGGCAAGCGTCCGAGGTTCAACGCCACCGTCAGACGCCAGGGCATTGAGGGTCGAGAGGGCGGCCACCGGATCGCGGTAGATTTTCTCCAGCAAGGGCCGCAGGATCGCTTCCCGGTCCATCCAGGCCGGCGATGAAAGCTGCGCCAGCCGCGCATCCTCATCCACACCGCGAGCGAATTGGGTGGTGGGTGGGACCAGATAATGGCCGCTGACTGGAACTCCTTCAGCAACAGTTTGCGCCCGGTCCTCATTGTAGGCGGCACGCCGTTCCCGCTCGATCGCGAACCCGAACGCCACGCTCGCGCGCTCCCAGAGCTTCGCCACCAGCTCCCGCTTTTCCACAACCCAGGCCAGCCGCCGAGAAGCGCCGTCCTCCATTCCGGCTGCAGCCTGGGAGAGCGTATCGAGCCCGCGCCGTCGCGCGAAATCCTGCGCATGCGCCCGGTAGCTTTCCTCGCTCTCGAAATCGAGTGTCGTGGTTTTCGCGCCGGAGCGCGACAGGCGCTCGATTAGACGCCCAAACAGTTCCGGCCGGTGGCTCTCCTTCTCGATGCGCTCCTGGCGTACTTCCGCGGCTTCGATCTGCTTGGCCGTCCAGACGTTGCGGTCGACCTCGCGTTCCTCGGCCCGCTTCTCGCCGGTCTTCTCGTCAACGACCGTAATCTCGACCTTGACCTTTTCGA
The DNA here is from genome assembly GCF_015704895.1 of Agrobacterium leguminum. Lineage (GTDB taxonomy): Bacteria > Pseudomonadota > Alphaproteobacteria > Rhizobiales > Rhizobiaceae > Agrobacterium > Agrobacterium leguminum. The sequence continues at coordinate 54,257 of NZ_JADQWB010000017.1, forward strand.
CACCATCCTTGCGCAGCGTCACGGTGTCGCCCTCCGAGACGCCCCCCTTTTCCAGCGCTTTCGGCAGGCTCACGCCCCAGAGACGGTGGACGGTTCCGTCATCCGTCCTGACGTCGGCATAGGGGCTCTCATCCACATCCTCGTCATCGGGCCGGAACTTTGCTTCTCCCGTTTCCACGAGTTCGCCGGTTACGCCAGCCGCATGATCGGCGCGCGGCTTCCATCCCCATTCCGGCTTCGGCTCGAAATCCTCTTTCGCGGCATAGAGGTCGGCGCCGTCGCGATGCCGCGTCATCGATACATAGGTCAGGTGCTGGTCCATCATGCCGGTGGCGAGCACCAAGGTCCGATCGACGGTCGACCCTTGGGATTTGTGGATGGTGGCGGCATAGCCATGATCGACATTGCGATAGCTGTTTTCGCTGATCATAACATCGCGGCGATTGTCGAGACGGACGGACAACAAGGCATCGCCTCGTTTGTCGCTGGTGGAAACGACCGTGCCAAGCATGCCGTTCTTCACATATTGCGGACCGAGGCTTTTGGCGCGGGGTTCCACGAAACAGGCATTTTCCAGAAAGATGATCCGGTCACCAGCGGCAAACTCCCGCTCGCCACGCTCTGTCCGAAAAGAGCGACAATCACCAAGCGCGCCGGCGTCGATCATCACCGATCGCAGCGCCTCGTTCAGGCGCTTCACGTCCTCGTTGGTATGGGCGAGTAAGAGCAGCTCGTCGCCGCGAAGGCGGCCTTCCCTGCCCTGCAAAACGGAAGCCTCGATCGCCCGGTTGCGCGCCTCCGTCCAGTCGGCAACCATCCTGGCGACAATCTCATCGCGCGTGTCCGCCTCGACCAGATGGCCGTGCTGGGCATAGGCGTCGAGGCCTTTCTCGACCTCACCGCGTGCAAAGAGCCGGGAGGCGTCGCGCGCCCATTGTTCGCGCTGGCGACGAACGCCGGCGAGTTCGGCAAAGCCGATCCGCTCCGATATGGCCCGGAACGCAGCACCGGCCTGGATCGGCTGCAACTGCATGGCATCACCGACCAGAACGACTTTCGCCTCAGCTTCCTCGGCGGCCTTCAGCACGCGCGCCATCTGCTGCGACGACACCATGCCAGCCTCATCGATGACCAGCACATTGCCGCGCTCCAGCAAATCGCGCCCGCTCGCCCAAGCCAGTTCCCATGACGCCAGCGTGCGTGACTTGATGCCGGAACTGTCTTCCAGCCCTTCGGCCGCCTTGCCGGCAAGCGCTGCTCCGACGACACGGCGACCGTCGCTTTCCCAAGCAACGCGCGCCGCCGCCAGCAGCGTCGACTTGCCCGCACCGGCAAGACCGACCACCGCCGCGATACCGCTCTCGCCCGTGACATGACGGACCCCATCGACCTGCTCCGCGTCGAGCCGGAACCGCTTTTCCGGATCGGCGGTCTCAACGGTATCGACCGCGGCAGCAACTTTCCGCGAAGAAACCCCGAAACCTTTGCGCTCGGAAAAAATGCGCGCCGACTGCGCCATGCCATATTCGATGCGCAGCATATTGCGCGTCGTGAAGACGGCCGGTTCCGCCGCCTTTCCACTCTCAGGGTCGAACACCTGCGGCTTCAGGGTCACGAGATCGTCCGACGCCATCAGGCGCGCCCGGATATTGGCGAAATCGACGGGATCGTCGACATAGCGATGCAGCGCCCTGGCGATATCCTTTTCGTCGAACGTCGAGCGCTCATTGCCGAGCTGCTTCAGCAGAAGCTCCGGTTCCACCAGCAACCGATCCGCCATGTCCTGACGCCGGGCAAGATCGGCCGGCGCAAAATACATCTCGACGCCCTTGCGGGCGAGTGCCGCCTTCTCCGGGCCGAGATGTTTTTGCGCGATCCCGTCGAGACCCTGTTCGGCATAGGAGCGCCCATCGAGACGGATCTCATGGCCGGCAAGCGCCAGATGTCGGTTGGCGGTCTCCGCCCAGGCAATTTTCCATGCCTTCATGGTTTCCTTATCGCCGGCCCAGAGCTTGTAGACGATCTTGCCGTTCGGGCGGTCCGGTGTGACAACGCGCAGCGGATTGCCATCCTCTCCCAGAACGGCAACCTTTTTCGCTCCGAATCCCTCCTCCGTCAGCAGTCGGAGCGTTGTCATCAGATGGATGTGCGGATTTCCGTCTTTGTCGTGATAGACCCAATCCACGACCATCCCCCTCGATGTAAAATTCTCCTGCACGAACTCGCGCACCAGAGCGATATTCTCTGCCCGCGTCAGTTCCTCCGGAAGAGCGATGATGAGTTCCCGGGCAAGCTGCGCGTCCGCTCGCGTCTCAAAGGCGTCAACCGCATTCCAAAAGGCCTCGCTGGCGCTGGCGACGGAGCGACCGTCGATGGCGGTCTTCAGCCAGGCGGGTATCTGATCGGGCAGCGCCAACTCCTCATGCACGAGTTCGGACGCCCCTCCCCGATAGCTGAAGGACGTTCCAGCCTGCTCGTCCATCATCCGGGCACGATGACGGTAGGCGGCTGCCGAGACGATGCTGCGCCCCGCTCCCCTTCCGATCACCTGCGCTCTGACGAACATGATCGCCACGACTGGCCTCCGAACCTCTCAGGCACGTCGCGACAGCGACGTATATTGCGCCCTTAAACCGATCGAACCGAAGGGCCGATACCGCTTTTCCGGAAGACGGCCCAAGCCGGATTTCCGGCATCGACGTTTTGGGGGCTTGCACAAGGTAGCTTATTTGACTATCGTATTCTAGTTAGTTAAAAAGGAAATCGGAACTTTGTTGCAGGGAAAAGGAACCGTGGATGGCCGCGAAATCGTCAATTCTGGATATCGATGTTCAGATCGAGAAGCTGCGCGAACGCAGGCGTTCTCTGATAGTTAAATCCGCCGAGCGCTTCGCCCGGGCCGCCACGAAGTCGGGGCTAGCGGAGATGGAGATCGCTGACGAGGAGGTCGATCGCATCTTCGAAGAGATCGCCGCACGATTTCGCAAAGAGGGGAAAAAGGGGGTTGCTGGCGCATCTGCTCCGGCGCGTCGACCAGCAGATGGTGGGGCTGGAACGCCGCAGGCGGTTTCAAATGACGGCTGACCGGAAACAAGAAGCCCGGGAAAAATTCCTGCTTGGCGGCATCGTCGTCAAGGCAGGCCTGTCGAAAGCCGACCGGGCATTTCTGCTCGGCGGTCTGCTTGAACTCGCGCGCGTGACGGCGGGCTCTCCCGAACACCGGCGGCTGCGCGATATCGGCGGAGAAGCGTTCAAGGCCCCGGCACTCGAGGGAGAGGTCGCGCGCGCCGGGGAGATGCTGGAGTGGCATTGAAGGGAAAGCTGCATCCTAGTCTTTTGCTCATGCTCGTACCGATCGTGGTCACGGCGATCACCGTCCATATCGTCGGCTGGCGATGGGCAGGACTGGCGACTGGCATGGCCGGCAAGACCGAATACTGGTTCCTACGCGCAGCTCCGTTACCGGCGCTTCTGTTCGGACCGCTCGCCGGCCTGTTGACGGTTTGGGCGCTACCCATGCATCGTCGGCGACCGATCGCCATGGTGAGCCTCTTGTGCTTTCTCGGCGTCGTCGGCTTCTATGCCTTGCGAGAATACGGACGTCTCGCTCCTTCCGTCGAGCGCGGGATCGTCAGTTTGGACTATGCGCTTTCCTATCTCGACATGGTGGTCGTGGTGGGAGCGCTGTGCGGGTTCATGGCGGTCGCGGCCTCGGCCCGCATCTCCACCGTCGTGCCCGAACAGGTCAAACGCGCGCGGCGGGCAACCTTCGGCGACGCCGACTGGCTTTCGATGTCCGCCACGGGAAACCTCTTTCCGCCGGATGGCGAAATTGTCGTCGGCGAGCGTTACCGCGTCGACAAGGCAATCGTCCATGAGCTGCCCTTCGATCCGAACGATCGCTCGACATGGGGACAGGGCGGCAAGGCCCCGCTCCTCACTTATAAGCAAGACTTCGATTCCACCCATATGCTCTTCTTCGCCGGATCGGGTGGATACAAGACAACCAGCAATGTCGTGCCGACGGCACTGCGCTACACCGGGCCGTTGATCTGCCTCGATCCGTCAACCGAGGTAGCGCCCATGGTGGTCGAGCATCGCACCCGCGTCCTCGGCCGCGAGGTCATGGTGCTCGATCCGACGAACCCGATCATGGGCTTCAACGTGCTCGACGGCATCGAGACGTCGAAGCAAAAGGAAGAAGATATCGTCGGCGTCGCCCATATGCTCCTGTCGGAGAGCATGCGCTTCGAAAGTTCGACCGGCTCGTACTTCCAGAGCCAGGCGCACAATCTTCTGACCGGGCTGCTCGCCCACGTTGTGCTGTCGCCGGACTATGCCGGAAGGCGAAACCTACGCAGCCTGCGCCAGATCGTTTCCGAACCTGAGCCGTCGGTGCTCGCCATGCTGCGCGACATTCAGGAGAATTCGGCCTCAGTCTTCATCCGCGAAACCCTGGGCGTCTTCACCAACATGACCGAGCAGACATTCTCAGGCGTCTATTCGACGGCGTCGAAGGATACGCAATGGCTGTCGCTCGACAGCTACGCCGCACTGGTGTGTGGCAATGCCTTCAAATCGAGCGATATCGTCAGAGGAAAGAAGGACGTCTTCCTGAATATCCCTGCGCCGATCCTGCGCTCCTATCCGGGTATCGGCCGGGTAATCATCGGCGCGCTGATCAATGCGATGATTGAGGCCGACGGCGGGTTCAAACGCCGAGCGCTGTTCATGCTCGATGAGGTCGACCTGCTCGGCTACATGCGCGTTCTCGAAGAGGCGCGCGATCGCGGCCGCAAGTACGGGATATCGATGATGCTGATGTATCAGTCGGTCGGTCAGCTTGAGCGGCATTTCGGGAAGGACGGCGCGGTGTCATGGATCGATGGCTGCGCCTTCGCAAGTTACGCCGCGATCAAGGCGCTCGACACGGCGCGCAACGTCTCGGCGCAATGCGGAGAAATGACGGTCGAGGTCAAGGGCAGTTCCCGCAACATCGGCTGGGATATGAAGAACAGCGCGTCGCGCAAATCGGAGAATGTGAATTTCCAGCGGCGGCCGCTCATCATGCCGCACGAAATCACGCAGTCGATGCGCAAGGACGAGCAGATCATCATCGTGCAGGGGCATAGCCCGATCCGCTGCGGTCGCGCGATCTATTTTCGGCGAAAGGACATGGACGCGGCCGCCAGGGCCAATCGTTTCGTCAAGCTCGACCCGTAGTAAGTGCTGAACCGTGCCCGAAGGCCTCGCCCACTCTTTTTTTCGGGAGCAACCGGCACACTTCTGCAGAACAAACCCACAAATCATCACCGCAATGAATCGGTCGGGCCGGATTGATTCAAGGAAGTCGTTGGACGCTGCTTCCAAAGAAAGCGAGACTCCGGCCATGAAGGACAAAGATACAGCAACAGTTCATCTTCGCCGCATCGACCAGTCGCAGAATATGCGGCGGTACTACTCTATCGCCATTCAGCCGACGCTGTTCGGTGGGGCTTCGGTCATCCGAAACTGGGGCCGTATCGGCGCAAATGGCCAGTCGAAGATGGAGACCTTCGACGGAAAGGACGAGGCGGCGCAGGCATTCGAGCGCCTCGCGCGGATAAAGCGCCGCCGCGGTTATCGCACCATTGACGCTACCGGAAACGGCTAATCTCTGTGAGATCCTTGCGGCGGGCGATGAACTCACGCAGGAGCGGCAGGAAGAAAGCCTTGCTGAAGCGCCCGACCGGCGGTTCCGGCTCCAGATAGAAAGATCTGCCGACAATATCTGTATTGAATTCATCGAGAATGATCCAGAGACGCCGGTCGGCGTCGAGACCTGCACGACGTTTCTCGATGTCGGGAATCTCGGGGGCAAACCGCGACTTCTCAGGCTCCTTGGTGGTGATCGGAAAGAAAAGCACAAAATCACCATCCATGCGATGAAGCCGGACACCAACGGTGACCGGCCGGTCCTTGCGCCCTTCGGTCTCTCCCGCGCGGGCCTGCCGCGCCCACAGATAGGCCCTGTCGGCTCGAAGCTGATGAGGTGGAACGGCCCTTCTCAAACGGCATCAAGTGCCTAACGTGGTCGTGTTTAAACGCCACAAAGAAGAAGGACCGCTCCATGGAAAAGATTACCACAGTCGGGCTGGATTTGGCCAAAACCGTTTTTCAGGTTCACGGCATTGCTTCGGATGGAAGTGTGATTGTGCGTCGCGCGCTCCGCCGGTCTCAGGTGCTGGACTTCTTTCGCACAAGCCTGTGGCAGCGCGCATTATTGGGCTCGGGGAAATTCAGGCTCTGGGGCATAGGGTTCGGTTGATGCCGCCTGCCTATGTGAAGCCTACCTCAAACGCAACAAAACTGACGCGGCAGACGCCGAAGCTATTTGCGAGGCAGTCACCAGGTCGACCATGCGCTACGTGCCGGCAAAAACACCGGACGAGCAGGCTGCCGGAATGGTGCTCAAAGCACGAGATCTGCCCATCCGTCAGCGCACTCAGGCAATCAACGCCTTGAGAGCTCATCTTGCCGAACTGGGCATTGTCAGAGCGACCAGTCTGGTCGGAATCATGCCTTGCCGCCATAGTGCGCGACGACAGTGACCTGAGACTGCCGGTTGAAGCGCGAATGGCTTTGGAAGAGCTCGTCGAGCAAATCGAGACGGTGACGGCACGCATTGAAAGGCTCGATCGAAAGATCCTTGAGGCGGTGAGAAAAGACGACAGCGCTCGGCGCCTGACAGCGATACCCGGCGTGGGGCCGATCATCGCAGCGAAAACGAGTGGGGCTCCGTCGCAGAAATCCTGCAGACCGTCCAAAAACTCTCTGGATGAATGATGGTCTGCGCTGTTCAGTGCCGGAACTCTGTTGGCATCGAGATTTTTCTGATTTCGATGTTCAACGAGTCCGATAAGGCACTGTTGAACACTTTGGCATCCATATTTGGTTCAGAAGGTGCGGTGACGATCGCGCTTGCCTTTGATAGCCGCAATCTTCTCCGCAAGTTTGCCACCGCCGGCACCACAGCCATTGCCGTTACCCAGCTTCTCTTCGTCGGCGTCGCTTTCATCGAGCCGCTTCATGTAGTCGGCCAACTTCTCATCCGCCTCGCTGATGAACTTGGTCAGCGCGCCGCGTGTAAAGTTGCTATCCTTGTTGTTGACCGCCTTGATGCGCGTGCCATCGACTGCCAGAAGCTCTTTCCCAAACAGATCGAGCTGGCGGCACAGGATGACGAACTCCCGGAACACCTGCCGAAATGCAGACCGGTTGATCTTCCAGAATGCCGCTATAGTGCGAAAATCCGGCTTCAGGTGGCGCAGAAGCCAAATCACCTCGATGTTGCGATGGCACTCCGCCTCCAGCCGGCGGCTCGATCGCACGCAGTTGACGTAACCATAGACGTACAACTTAAGGAGATCGGCAGGATCAAAGCCCGGACGACCAGTCTCCTTTGCCGCCACTCTCACAAAGCGAGCGGCTTCGAGATCGAGGCCGTCAACGAAAGCCTCGATGAAGCGAACCGGATTGTCCGGGCCAACATAATCCTCAACCGCTTCCGGCAGAAGCAGCATCTGGGAACGGTCAATTCCTGATAAATGTGCCATACCAAATTCTACCATGAAGCCACCAGAGGGGGGAATCTTGCTAAAGTAATTCTATTCGAGACTATTGACCTCAAGGCCGCTTGAGGTTGCAAACTATTCGACGAATTGGAGCTTTTGCCGTGACAATAATCTTGAAAGACGAGGACCTGGTAGGTAGCTCTGTCATGAAAGTTGCAATCGATGCCGTGGAAGGGGCCTTTCTCGCTCGCGCTCATGGTAAGGCAGTGTCGCCGCCAAGACATCACGTATCGTTTCCGGGAATTGGGGATCTGGTCTTTACGGTAGGTGGTATTCTTGGAGAGAGGCCACTCGCAGGCTTTCGGGTTTACGAGACATTCGATGGGTCCGAACACTCCCAGATCGTTGCCGTCTGGTCTGCAGACGACGCCAGGCTGAAAAGGATCATCCTCGGGGAGCGGCTGGGTGCTATCAGGACCGGTGCGATCGGAGGATTGGCCATTCGGCATCTCAGTTCACCCGAGGCTAATATCGTTGGCGTGTTGGGTAGTGGACTCCAAGCGCGCACCCAACTCGCAGCTGCCGCTGCAGTTCGCGAAATCACAGTCGCTCGGGTTTATAGCCGTAATGAGATAAATCGCGCCGTCTTCGCCCGGGAAATGCAGCTTGAGCTTGGTATAGATATAAGACCTGCAGAGAGCGTCAGAGAGGCCGTAAGTGATGCCGATATAGTCATCTGCGCCACATCCAGTAACCAACCGGTGGTCACCGCTTCCGATTTGAGATTTGGCGCTCATATCAATACCATCGGCCCGAAGACCCTAAAGGCATACGAGCTTGGACTTGATATTGCCGATGCGGCGAAGATCATAGCAACCGATTCTTCCGAACAGACACGTTCCTACGCATCGCCCTTCTTCCTCACCGGTTCAGGCAACGAGCAACGCGTGGTGGAACTCTCTGATATAATCGCGGGAACAGCGCTCGGACGGACGTCGGCGGCAGAGACCACCTTGTTCTGCTCGGCTGGCTTGGCAGGAACAGAGGTTGTCGTAGCCTCAGCAATCTTTGACAGCTTGTGAACCTGCCCCACTCCAAATAGATGCCCCGGGGAGCTAGTTTTGGGACGGTCTGCCTGACATTTGTGCCTCGCAAAAGTCGGATCATGTCGCTCAAGGCGCGGGTGCCGGAAAATCCGCGATTGCCTCTTTTAGCCATTCGACAAAATGCTCTATCTTTCGCCGCCCGGGCCGCTCAACTTTCACGACATACCGATAGTCGCTATGCAAGAACCCGTAGGGCGCGACCAGCCGACCGGATACGACGTCTCCCGCAACCAGATGCCACGGCGCTATTGCTGCGCCGAGCCCGCCCAGCGCCGCCTCGATGGTCAGGTGATAGTGGTCGAAAATCCTCGTTGCAAGGGCTGCGTCCTGCTCATCCTGGTTCGCGAGGCGCGACCATTCGTGCCAGACATGGGGGCGTGTTCGCGTTTCCAGTCGAGGGAGCGTGGCCGTGCCGGCCCGAACGCAATGCAACTCTCCCGTCGCAGCCGACGGCGCGACAACGAGCCCTAGTTGCTCTTGAAACAGGAGCGAGCAGTTATCCGGAATCGAGGCGCCCGGCGGCAAAACCGCAATCTGTACGTCGATCAGCGTGCGCGGTAGCCTATCGTCCGTCGCGAGCCGTACATCATAACGCGGATATTTGGCGGTAAAGTCATGAAGCCGCGGAATTAGCCAACGCATGGCGAAAGTGCTGAGGCACGCGACATCCAGCGTGCTGTCGTCGCCCTTCGCGACAATACGAATCGCGTCCTCAATCTGATCGAACGCAGCGGTTAGGGCGAAGCCGAACACACGGCCTTCCATTGTGAGCCTAGGGCGATTTCGAGGGCCTTCGAAAAGCGGCACACTGATGAATGCCTCAAGATGGCTGACGTGGCGACTGATCGCTCCATGTGTCACCGCGAGTTCCTCCGCAGCGGCCGTGAGCCGACCATGGCGCGCGGCGGCTTCAAACGCGCGCAACGCTGCAACTGGCAAGTTTTTACGATTTTTCATGTGATCTAAATTCACATTAAGTCGGCCAAGATGTCAATATTTTCCTCAGCTCCATTGTGATTAGTGGTGCAATCGTCAAATCATTGAGGTTGAACCATGCCATTTGTCAGAACCGCTCTTCCCCAAGGAACCGAACCGCATCGCAAGCGCAGTATCGTCCAGGGTATTCACGACGCTTTGGTCGAAGGGATCGGAATGCCGAAGGACGAACTGTTCAACCTTGTGACTGAATACAGGGACGGCGAGTTCTTCTATGACCGGAGCTTCAACGGCATCGCCCGTTCCGAAAATCTGATCGTCGTGGAAATCACGATGCGCAGGGGCAGAAGCGACGCCATGAAGCGTGCGCTCTATGCAGCCATTACCCGAAACCTCGAAGCGACGGCGGCGGTGTCTCCCAAGGATGTTTTCATTTTCATGCACGAGAATGATTATTCGGACTGGAGCGTCGGAAACGGTGTGTTCGCGATGGCGATCACCCAACAGCGCGGGACCGATTGCTAGGGGTGTGCCCACCCTTCAGCCAGCGTCGCGGGAATACTGATTTTCGCTCCATCCCCTTCCGCATCGGAGAAAACCGCGTATCCTGAAAGCCCGTAAATAATCATAACTTTCGGGGGTTCCATGGATATTTCGACCTTACTTGCCTTCGCGGCGGCATTCTCCGTGTTCGCCGCCAGTCCCGGCCCTGACAATATGACGATCGTCGCTCGCACGATCTCACACGGCGCGGCCTCTGGCATTGCCTACGGGGCCGGAACCGTCGTCGGCATTCTGCTTTTCCTGACGCTTTCCGCGTTCGGCCTCTCGGTCATTGCCGCCGAAATGGGGATCGTCATGACGATCCTGCGCTATGCCGGTGCGGCCTATCTGATCTGGATGGGCATCAAACTTTGGACGGTCGCACCTGTCGTGCCGGACCTGCAACCTGCTTCGCAGCGGCGCGGCCTGCCTGCGATCTTCGCAACCGGCGTCGCGCTTAACTTGGGCAACCCGAAGATGCCTCTTTTCTACATCGCCCTCCTACCGAATGTGGTCGGCGCTTCGCTGACGCTCGGTCATGTCGCGGTGCTGGCGACCGTGATCCTAGCGGTCGAGGTCGTGGTGATCGGCGGTCATGTCATCCTCGCCGGCCGTGCGCGCAAGCTGCTCCGGACACCATCTGTCGTGCGCCGCGTGAACCGGACAGCCGGGGGTGTCATGGTCGGCGCTGGCGTGGTCGTCGTCGCATCGAGGTAGGCCACCAAGCTGTCGCAAATATCAGTCGCGAAACTTTGACTTTCGCACCCGACTTTTGCGACAGATTTTCTCCTGCAAAATCAGCATTGTCGATTTCGTCGCGAATGTTAGGAGATTGGCCAGACCTCACTGCCGCTTGTGTTGGTTTTCTGTTCCATTTCTACTCGGCCCAGGTTTGTCCTTAGCGTGTATAATTTCAGGAATGTCCCACGTGAGCTTTTTAGGATGTTCTTTTTTCGTTCGTAAGGTTGGCCTTTTTCGCAGCTTCGAGCCGACAAAGCCAGATAGGCATAGCGGATGACGGTAGCGGTCTGGATATCGACAAAGCTCATAACCGGCCCTTCTCGTCCTCCTGCACATAGGATTCGACAGCTCCCTGAAACTCGTCGAAAAGGCTGTCGGGCATCGTCTCGATCGTGCCGACGGCACGGGCATCCGACTGACGCATCAACCGCTCGTAGTCGTCAATGCTGAGAAGGACGAGGCGTGGCTTATTGCGCTGGGTGATCGTGACGGGATGGCGCAGCGCCTCGGCGATAATGTCGCCAGACTTGCGGGAAAGGTCACTGGTCGAATAGGAACCAACGGAACGAGGCATAACGATCTCCTGTCATTGTTGAGATTGCTGTAAAATACAGCATTAACAGCATTTGTGCACTTGCCAGAGCAAGGAAATGCCGCCCTTAAAAGGGCGGCTCGCTGCTGATACGGCCTTCCTGCTCCGCCCACCAGACGGCCTCCTCGGCCCAGAGCGCCTCGCGCTCGGTCAGTGCCTTCGCCAACTCCCTCTCAATCCAGCGGCGCTCGTTACGATAGACGGCATTTCGCAGCTCGGCGCGCAATTCCTCGATGTGCTGATCGATCGACATTGGTCATCTCCTTGATGTTTGTGAAAGACGCCGCCCGCGGCCATGGCGGGCCGGAGGCGTCAAGGAGCGCGGAACGCGACCGCCGGAGGCGGCGAGTGGGGGAGCCGATTTTCTGACGCAGTCCCGCAGGGGCTGCGGCTGAAAATTGGGGGGACCGCTCGTCCTTGAGGCATTTGAGTCGCCATGGCACCCTTGGACGAACTGAGCAGACAAAGTTTGGTCTCGTTTGGCACCGGAGGAGCGGAAGGGGGCTCGATGCCCGCTTTCGCTCCCATGACAAAGCGGATCGGTCAGCGCCAAAATGCCGAAGCCGGCCCCGATCGCTCGGGGCCGGCTGCCTGCTCAGTTCGGGTTGTTCCAGAGGATCACCTTCTTCGCCGGATCGCCACCGGGGGCCTGTGCGAGATTACCGAAGATCACACCGATTTCGGGCGCCTCCAGCTTTACCGAAAGGTATTCCTCGCCGGTCTGGCGGGCGATGCGGTTCCAGCCCGCGCCGATCTCGAAGCCAGTCCGGCGGTGGATGACGCGGAAATCGGGCGCTTCCTCGCTTGCCTTCTGGGCATTCGGGACAATGGCGATCGGTGCGTTGACCCGGATGGTGGCGAAAACGCCTTCGAGGCTGCCGTCGGTCTTCTGCGTCAGGGTTGCGATCGTGGTGGCCATGGTATTGTCTCCTTCGGTTGCTCGGGACCATTCCCGATGGCGCACGAAGAGACGGCCGGCGGCTGCGGTCAGCTCGCCTGAAAATTTTGCAAAATTGTATTTTCCGCCAAGCCAAAAAACCTAAATAGAATTTTGCAAAAATTTCGGGCGAGTCTTACCCCTTCAGGGGTTGGCCGCAAAAGCGGGCGGTCGTCTATACGAGCGACATACAACGGGAATGGTTCGGAGCAATCGAAGGGCAAGAGAACCATCGTGGCTGCCCGGTCCCGGGCGCTGTGCAAAGCAGCCGTAGTTCCATCAGGCGCTTCGCCAGCATCCAGGGCAACACGACCTCATGGCGACCGCTTCCGGCTCAAAAGGCATGCGGTGACGTTCCCGTCTCGCCTTTCCTTCGCAGACGGGACGATCGGTACAGCGACCGTTCTGTCCATTGCCGACCCTGCGGCAACGTCTGGTGGCGTTGCGCCCGCCCGATATTCGATCCGCGATCTTTGCTGGTTTGCCCGGTTATCGCCTGGACACCGGAAGGTGGAGACCCTCTGGCAAACGGTCTGCCGGCAGGCCAGCAGTGTCGAGCGAACTGGGGCGGCTTCGTCGACGGAGCCAGGCCCATCGGTGATCACAAGGTGACAGGATCCGAGCAAGTCACGAACGGAATGCCGTAGAGCGGGACATTCTGATCCTGCGAAACGAAATGCGCCTCCTCTGTCACGGCCTGGGCCATGAGGAGATGATCGAAGGGATCGCGGTGATGAAGCGGGAGAGCAGCAAGAGCGACAAGATGCGCGTCTGTGATATCCAGCCGATCGAAACCCTGATTCGGCAAGATCGCAAGAATCTCTTCTATATCGGCATCGAGCTTGCCGATCCGCAGCTTCACGGTGATTTCCCAAAGAAACGACACTGACGAGGACATCGTTCTCAGGATCGCCGATAAGGCGACGTGCATGGCTTCCCAGCTTCTCATCGTCGTTCAGCCACCACAACAAGGCATGCGTATCGAGAAGTAGCCTCACGCTTCGTCTTCCATCGAGGCCACAACGTCCGCCGGCAGGGTGTCGAAGTCTTCGGCAACCTTGATCTTCCCGCGCAACGCGCCGGGCTTGCGAACAACAATGTCCTTTGACGGCGGTCCGATTTCCGCGACGACCTTATGATGGGAGGTGAGGACAAACCGCTGACCATCCTCGACCTGTTTCAGGAAGGACGTCAGGTTGCCGCGAAACTCGCGCACACCGACACGACGGGGGGAAGAAGTCTGTTGTCGGGATTGTGGCATGACGAGGCTCCGTTTGAGTGGGAAATGTGTACACAAATTGCCGAAAATGCAAGGCCCACTTTGTCTTCATCTCATAGGTTCGACAATTGATGTTAGCCGAAATCTCTCCGCGTCAGCCTATCCTTCAAAGAAGGCGACAGCATAGTCCGATGCACCACGCAAGACATGGACAATGACCACTTGTTCGGCGTCTACCCGATAAAAAATAAGATAGTTCCCATGCACCTGGCGGCGAATGCCGTAGCCTTCATATTGGGGCACCAGCGGAAACGCCAAGGGATTGTATGCCAATGCTTCGCACTTGCCGCGCAGTTCCTGTACGAAGAGAGCGCCCGGCGCGGACTATCGTTGGCGATGTAATGCACGATGGGTTCTAGATCGCTTCCCCCGCCGGAAAATTCAACGATCATGTGGGCCGTTCATCTGTGCAGCCATCGCACGATATTTGGCCTCCAGGCGGTCAAACACTCCATCGGCCGGCTTTGTGCGACCAGCGTCAGCATCGGCCAGCCCGCGCATAATCGACGCATCGAGTGCGGCCAGCTTTGTTTCCCTGCCCTGCACAAGCCGCACGCCTTCGCATAGCACTTCGCTCCTGGAGCCATAACGGCCCGTATCGACAAGCTGCTGGATATAGCTTTCGAGCTGTTTACCCAAATCGGTACTGATCATGTCAAAACCTCTGTCAAATGCGTTTGCAAAGGATGTTCGATTTATCAACTATTATCAATGCTCAGCACCTTTCACGTCACACGCGGTGCCCAACGTGATAGTTGGAATTTGACATGCCCTGTACGTCACAAAACCCGCATGTCGATCTTGAGCCTGTATTGCTTGAAATCAGGGCAGAAACGGCGTATATACATCCCAGTATATACAAGGAGGAGCGAAGCATGCCCCATATCGCCCGCGTATTTCAGTCCGGTAACTCTCAGGCGGTTCGCCTGCCGAAAGAATTTCGTTTCGATGTCGATCGTGTGGACATAACGCAGGAGGGCGATGCACTCATTCTGCGCCCGCACGTTGAGCGTGGTGACGCGTGGTCGTCCCTGAAAGCAGCGATGGCGCGCGGCGTGAGCGACGATTTCATGGAAGGTGGGCGCGAGCAGCCAAAACCACAGGACCGGCCGGAGCTTGATACGGTGTTTCCGTGATTTCGCATCTTCTCGACACGAATGCGGTCATTGCTCTGGTTGGCCGTCGATCGGACATGTTGGTCAATCGGGTGTTTCAGAGCGCCGAAGGAACGATCGGCCTGCCATCGATCGTCGCACATGAACTGTATTTTGGAGCCCAGAAGAGCGCAAAGGTCCAACACAACCTGGAAACATTGCGCCTGTTATTTGCTGATTTTCCGATCCTCGACTTCGATCAACGCGACGCTTTTGTCGCGGGGGAAATCCGGGCGGCTCTCGCCGCAAAGGGAACGCCTATCGGCCCCTACGACGTCCTGATAGCAGGTCAGGCCAAGGCCCGGGGCCTGATGCTCGTCACCAACAATCTCGGTGAGTTCAACCGCGTGGACGGATTGCGCGTTGAAAACTGGTCAATTGAATGAAGCTGTCAGCGGAGAGATTTTAACCAGTGCCCTATCCGGTGTGCTCTGTTCGCAAAATCCGGTTTGATGCCCTCGGCGAAGAGCAGAAACATTGCGTCGATCACAGCAAGCAAAACCGCGATAGCGCTCAGAATAGCAATCATCCATCCGAAAGCGATAGTGATCGCAAAAGCAGGCTGTCCGAGTGCGGGTCCCCATAGATCGGCATTGCCGACAATCAAGCCGAAGGCGAGAAGGATCAGCACGGAAGGCGTTGCCCACACCGCGAGAAGCAGGACCTCGATAAATCGGAGCGACGGCGAAACAGCGCTATGCTTTATCCGCCATGGAAAACGGAAGCGTATTGATGAGGCCGGATCACTGAACCTCATTTCAAGATATCGGTGCTTCAGCCCGGGCAGTTCCGATATGAACGTCCCGATCAACGCCGTAGCTATGCTCGCACCACGGTTATAGCGTCCGTCCGGCGAGGTCCTCAGTGCTATCACTGAGCGGACAATACTAGCCAGGACAAGAATCCACGCGCCGACCGTTGCTGCGGTCTCCAGCCACAATGGGTTTTCCTGCGGCCTCAAAACGAGCGCGAAATAAGCGAATCCAAGAGCACCAAGCACGACGGCCGTGCGGAATGGAAACATGACGAATATCTCTGCTCGACGAAGAGAGGAGCGTCGTTGTTCAAACGATGAAACAGAGTTCGGCATAGCACCCTCGTCAGTCGCACGATATCCTGGTCGAACTATAGCATCCGACCGTGCGACATCAACCATACCCGGCCAGTGCCTTCAGGGTCAACGTTGGCTCCCCTTGCGCGCGACAGGCCGAGACCACTGGCCACATGATGACTTGGGAGTATTTCAGAGGCCGCTGCGGTTGAACCGAACGGCCGCTGAAGGGCGTTTACAGATTGTCTCAGCCGAAGCGCCAGACCGGGATGCCGAACTGGCGGGCCTTGTCGGCAAGATTACCGGTAATCCCGGAGCCGGGAAAGACGATGACACCCGCCGGCATGATCGAAAGCATCGCATCGTTGCGGCGGAACGGAGCCGCTTTGGCGTGTTTCGTCCAGTCAGGCTTGAAGGCGATCTGCGTCACCTTGCGGGCCTCGGCCCAGCAAGCGGCGATGCGTTCGGCTCCCTTCGGTGAGCCGCCATGCAGCAGGACCAGATCAGGATACTTGGCATGGGCCTTGTCGAGGGCGGTCCAGATTTGCTCATGGTCGTTATAGTCCATCCCGCCGCCGAAGGCGATCTTGGTGCCGGCCGGGATCAGCACCTCGGTCTCGGCTCGCCTGCGGGCCGACAGGAAGTCACGGCTGTCGATCATCGCCGCGGTCATGTTGGCATGGCTGACCTTGGAGCCGGTGCGCGGGCGCCAGGCCGATCCTGTCTGCGCCTCGAACAGGTCGGCCGCAAAGTCGCGCATGAACTCGAAGGCGTTGCGGCGTTCGAGGAGCGTGATGCCTTCGGCGATATGGCGCTCCAGCTCGACACTCTTGACCTCCGAGCCATCCTGCTCGCGCTGGCCGGTGCGCTGGGCATCCTCATTGCGCTGAAGCTCGCGCTGAATGCGTTCGCCCGCACGGTGGAAAAGGTTGGGAACCGACCAGAGCAGGTCTTCAAGATCGGGCTCCAGCCGCGTATCGCCAAGCATCTCGAACAGGGCGTCGAAGATCGCGGTCAGCGCCGACTGGACAATCGGCTCCTCGGGCAGAGGTCGTGGATCCGGCTCGTCCTGGAAGGGGCGATGGCCGTAAAGCTGCATCTCGTAGATGAAGCGGTCGGTCGGGGAAGAGGTGTGGTGTGGCTCGAAGCCGTCGTCGTTGGGAAGCATGAGGTTCATGATGGTCTCCGTCGGTTGGGGCCGCGCCTCTCGCGGCCTGACGGCGATCCCTGTCCATGCGGAGGCGGGCCAGAACCGCTGCGCTGCGCGCTGCGGCCACGCAAAGCAGTGGGGCCCGCCGGGGAGGTTTTTTGCCCCGCGAGGAGCACCGGCTCCGTATCGGCCCGAAAAGTGGGAACCGGTTTTCGGAGCAGCCGATGCGCGAGGAGAGCCGGTGCGGGGAAAAAACTTTTCCGGCGGCGGCTGGCGGCCCGCCCGCCGCATGGTAAGGGTCGCCTCCCGGCAGGCCCGCGGGCGCGCGCCCATCCGGGCGGCGACCGGCAAGCACCGGCCTTCCCAACCACGCCGCCGCAACCCCTTCCCCGTCTCCCCATCACGGCCCCGTCACGCAGACAGGAGGACCTGAGCATCTTCCGGGGCGAGCTGCGCCCGCAGATTGGCGATCAACCGGTCCGGTCCGAGTTGGCGCAGATCCTCGTTGAAGTCGCCGAGTTGCGGGGTGAGCACAAGCGGCAGGATGCCGAGCGCCTGCGTCCGGCGGCTCAATCCCTCGATGCCGTGCCGGCCGGCGGCATCCGCGTCCGCCGCAATGTAGAGGCGCTCGCACTCGTCCGGTGGCCGGAAGGCGGCAAGGTGAGTGGCGGTCAGCGCTGATGCCATCGGCATGGTAGGCATCACATGCGACAGCGACAGGATGCTTTCGAGCCCCTCGCCAGCGATCATGACCGGGACGGGGCAATCGACGGAGAAACGGAAGCGTACGGCATTGCCGAGCAAGCCTCCAAGAGCACGCCGCGGCGTGTCCACCTGCGCCTTACCGATGCTGCCCGGATCGAGCCCACAGCGATCGAGATACGTGCGGTGTACGCCGGTGATTGTTCCGAAGGGATCGGTCACCGCTGCGATCAGCGCCGGAAAGCTGCTCGTCCTGCCCGTGACAAGATCGCGATAGTAGCAGGAGGGGTGAAACCGGAGCGCGGGATGCAAAGCCGCCCGTAGAATGCCCCGCTGGCGCAGATAGCTGTCTGCCAGCGTACGGGCAAGCGGCTGCGTCATCCGAAACAGGCGCTGCGCGCGTTCGTTTGCCGGCCTGCCCACCGGCGGACCTGGGCGGGGGGGGGGGCCGGGGGGCGACGCGGGGCCGGATTGGGGTTCGTTCAGAAAACGCCGCGCCTCATCGGCCACGTCGCGGAAATCTACCAGCCCGCAGGTTTCCCGCATGAGATCGAGCAAATCGCCGAACTGAGCCGTCGCCGCATCCGCCCACCTTCCCATGCGAGGACCGGAGAGGTGGACATAGAGCGACTTACCCTTGTTGTTGGCGACATCGCCAACGATCCAGTAGTTGCCGGCCCTGCGGCCGGCGGGGAGATAATGACGGCAGAACGCCTCGGCATTGCGCGCGAGACGATCCGCCAGTTCAGACGCGGACGACATGGCAGCTACCCCCGGCCAGCAACGTCGACGATGCGATATCGCTCGATCAAACGGGAGAGGATCGCCAATCCCTCATCCGAGGTCGGGATGAAGAACCTGACCTTCCAGGCGATCATTTCGGAGAACAGACCAAGCGATCGCAGCCTGTCGCGCATGCTATCGGAAAAGCCGGTGAGCTCGACGCGATAGTCGTTCATCACCCGGACACGCCGCAGCGTCATGTTTCCGGCAAGCGCGACAACAGAGGAGCCGCCGAGCAGCGATTGCCAGACCTCAGCGGCGCTGACGACCTCGGTCTGGTCGAGCCCAAAATTCCGGCAAAGCCGCGTCAGCCCCTCCGGGGAGACCAGACGTCCCACAATGCGCTCGCCGTCATCGGTCTGGAGACGATAGACCCGGCAATAATCCTGCGGCAGCAGCTTCCAGATCGGCAGCAACAGGCCCGACACCACATGCATGGTCGACACTGAGAATTCCGGAAGGTCGGCGATTTCGGCCTCCCATGCGGCGGAGAAGCTCTGTTCGTCCGTCGCTTCCCAATTTGTTTCTTCCAGCTGGCGCACTTCGAAGCGGATCTCGTCCATCGGCCGGATGAGCGCGACGCGTGGCTGGATTGAACCGTCGTCGAGCATGACCGATCGGGTCGGAACCTGCATCGCCGGGCGGCCGGACTTGCCGTTGATCATCAGAACGGCGTGCGGATCGCGCGCGGCGAGGCTCAGAGCATCGGCAAGCGGCATTGGCCTGTTGCGATCCATACGCTCGATGGTCAGGAGGTGTGATTGAGCGCCGGTGACCGGATGAGTGTAGACCAGCCGCCGGTCCTTCACCGTCATATGATCCGCTGTCAGTGTCTCAAGACCCTTGTCGTAGACGCCGGCGGCGATCGCGCCCTCAATGCGGGCGGCCAGCAATTGCTCGAAGGCGTCGAACAGCAGGTTCTGCATGGCGATGGTCAACGCCAGCATGCGGTTCAGGAAGGTGTGGATCGGCGGCAGTTCATCCTTGAGACCGCCCTCTTCGTCCCTCAGCGACAGACCGGTGATCGCTTCGAATTTTTCCAGCGAACAACCTTCGATACCGCCGGTATGGACCAGCTTGTAGAACTGCCGCAGCGCGTCCCGGGCATATTGGGATTCGAGGTTGTCTTCACTGCGGAACATCCCCTGTCCGCCGGTCTGGCGCTGCCCGCGGGTGATAGCGCCGAGCGTGTCGAGACGCCTTGCGATCGTCGACAGAAACCTCCGTTCGGCTTTCACATTGGTGGCGATCATGCGGAAACGGGGCGGCTGCGCCTGGTTGGTGCGATGGCTGCGGCCGAGCCCCTGGATCGCCACATCTGCCCGCCAGCCGGCTTCGAGGAGATTGTGGAGCCGCAAGCGCTGGTTCTTCGCTCCAAGATCGGCATGGTAAGATCGTCCCGTTCCCCCTGCCTCGCTGAAAATCAGGATCGGCTTCTCGTCGTCCATGAAGGCGCGGGTCTCGTCGAGGTTGGCGCTACCCGGCCGGCTCTCGACGGCAAAGCGATCGATCGTGCCGCCATCCTCGCGCCGAACGATGCGGCGGCCGCGGCCGGTGATCTCGGCCACTTGACCAGTGCCGAATTGCTGGACGATCTGGTCGAGAGCGGTCGGAATGGCAGGAAGACTGCCAAGCCGTTCGAGCAGCGTATCACGGCGTGCAACGGCTTCGCGGCACAGGACGGGATTGCCATCGGCGTCATAGACCGGCCGCGACAGGAGATTGCCTTCGGCGTCGGAATATTCCTCGAAGAGCTGGGTCGGGAAGGAATTGTTGAGGTACTCGGCGACGATCTCACGCGGCGTGACATCCACCTGGATATCGTTCCATTCCTCTGTCGGGATTTCCGCGAGCCGGCGCTCGATCAGGGACTGGCCGGTGGATATGATCTGGACGATCGCCGCGTGGCCTTCTTCCACGTCCGTCTTGATGGCGCTCATCAGCGCTGGCGTCTTCATCGACGTCAGGAGATGGTTGAAGAAGCGCTGCTTGGTGCTTTCGAAGGCGGAGCGGGCGGAGGCTTTGGCTTGCCTGTTGAGGGTACCGCCACTCGACGTGATGCCCGAAGCCTCAAGTGCCTGATCGAGATGATTGTGGATGACCTGGTACGCTTCGGCATAGGAGTCGTAGATGCGGACCTGCTCCTCGGTCAGTTCGTGTTCGAGGATATCATATTCGACGCCCTCGAAGGACAGGGATCGCGAGGCGTAAAGGCCCATGGCCTTGAGATCGCGGGCCAGGACTTCCATCGTGGCCACGCCGCCGTCCTCGATTGCCGCGATAAACTCGGACCGGGTCGAGAAGGGAAAGTCTGCGGCACCCCAGAGACCGAGGCGTTCGGCATAGGCGAGCGCCTCCACCTCGGATGCACCAGTCGCGGAAACGTAGACAACGCGGGCATTCGGCAGGGCGCGCTGAAGGCGCAGACCGGCCCGGCCCTGTTGCGAGGCAGACTTCTCGCCTCGATCCGACTTGCCACCGGCGGCATTGGCCATGGCATGCCCTTCATCGAAGATGACGACGCCGTCGAAGTCTTTTGCGCTCCCTGTCGCGGCGTCGCCGCTCCCCGCCTCTTGACCCAGCCAGTCGACGATCTGCTGCACCCGCGAGCGCTTGCCCTCGCGCTCATCAGTGCGCAGTGTCGCGAAGGTGACGAAGAGGATGCCTTCATCGAGCTTGATCGGCTTGCCCTGCCGATAGCGTGACAATGGCGTCACCAGCAGCTTTTCCTGGCCGAGTGCCACCCAGTCACGCTGGGCATCCTCGATCAGGGTCTCGGATTTCGAGATCCACAGGTGCCGGCGACGACCCTTCAGCCAATTGTCCAATATGATGCCGGCGGCCTGGCGGCCTTTTCCGGCTCCCGTGCCATCGCCCAAAAACCAGCCTCGGCGAAAGCGGACAGCGCCTTCGGTCTCCGGGGTGACCGCCTTCAAATTGTCGAAACTGGCATCGAGGGACCAGTGGCCGGCAAGATAACCGGAATGGGCCTCGCCGGCATAGATCACGCTTTCAAGCTGGGCGTCGGAGAGATCGCCGCCGGACACGATGCGCTTTGGCAGATGCGGACGGTAACTCGGTTTGGGCGGGGCGACCGATGCCATCGCGACGGATTCGACCAGCTTGTCCGGATGCAGTCTTGCATCCGGAATCCTGATCGCCTGCAATTGATAGGGTTCGTAGATCCCATCGGCGACATCGGCGCGTGCGTCTGTCGCTTCGTCGCGCAGTTCGTAGGACAGCTCGACGACTTCATCGTCGATCCGGGATACCGGCGAGGACGCCGGACGCGACGCATGAGCGGCTAAAGGGCGGTTTGCTGGAGCCATCACCGCCGCAGGGCGCATCGTGTCGGCCGCTTTGCGGGCAGCCATCTTCGCTGCACAGGCACTCAGGATTCCGTTGGAAAGCGCGCCGATGGAGTTCGGCGCGGTGGATGGGGAGCGAGGCGGAAGGCCCGAGATCCAGGTGAGCAACGTCTCCAGATCGGGCGCCACGCCCTGCGATGCAACGAGCTTTGCCGGATCGGCGGCGGCGATCTTGTCGATGACCGTCAGGCGGGTTTCCATCGTCGTGCCGTGGCGGGCGTAGATGCTGCCATCGATCGCGGCGCTGAACAGAACCGTGCCGCGGTCCTGAAGCCGGACGAAGGCCTCGCGCCATTTGGTATTGTCGGGAGAAAGGCTGGAGCCGGTGATTGCAACCAGCCGGCCGCCGGGGGCAAGCCGCGCGAAGGCGGAGGCGAGATGACGCCATGCGGCGTCGACCATCCGGCCTTCGACATGAACGCCGGCGGAAAACGGCGGGTTCATCAACACGACGGTCGGGTGAAGCGCGCGATCGAGATAGTCGTCGATATGGGAAGCGTCGTGCTGTGTGACCGGCGAACCCGTGAAGAGATGCTTCAGAAGGCCGTGGCGAACAGGAGCATATTCGTTGAGAGACAGTCGCGCGCGAGCGAGTTCCGCGAAGATCGCCATCAGACCGGTTCCGGCCGACGGTTCGAGCACCATGTCGCCGGCCATGAGACCTGCGGCACGGGCCGCGACGTAGGCGAGCGGTATCGGCGTGGAAAACTGCTGGAGCTGCTGGCTTTCCTCTGAACGCCGGGTGTGGGTCGGGATCAAGCCTGCAACCTTGTTGAGCATGGCAAGCGCTGCCTGCGGCGCGTTCGCGCGGGAGCCGATCGCGCCGCCGAACTTGCGCAAGAAATGGACTTGCGCCACTTCCGTTGCCTCATAGGCGTCCTTCCAGGACCAGAAGCCCTCGGCATCCGAGCCGCCAAAGGCGTTCATCAGGATGGTGCGGAGATCGGCTGCGCCGATGGCATGGCCGCGTTCGAGAAACGGCAGAAGCTCATGGCTGGCCATAAGAATACTTTCCGCGCGACTGGCGGAAACAAGCGAAGTGGCGGCCACGTTCGCAGCAGGGGTCGAGATCACGTTCATGGAAAACCCTGTCGAGAGCAGGAAAGGACGAGCCCACCCGGACGCTCTCCAAGCCCCGGCAGGTCCCCCTTTCCGGCCCCTCTCTCCCTCCAGGGCGACATAGGCGGCGGGCACGTAGGCGATCGTGAAATGCCGATATTCCCATCCGTCAACCGTGACATCGACATGGGGACCTTCGAAGGCGGTGACGATTCCACCCGTGCCATAAAACGTACGGATCAATATACCGGGACGAACGAGTGCAGCGACGCGCGTCGATGGGAACGCGGGAAACGAAGGTCGTCGATCTATGGGCCGAACTGGGGATCACCCTGCAAACGCTTCATCAGTTCGTGGTCCAAATGGTAATTTACAAACCGATGGTGAAAATTGCTCGGGTTGCGTTTCGGCTGGGAGTGGGATGACCACCAAGGAGCGCGGCAAAGTCGAAAATAGCGCTGTACCTCCGCAGCTCTTTGACGGTGTTTCGCTGACGCCAGAACGCAGGAAGGCCATGGGATCAAACGATCTTCAATAGCTAGTTTTAGTGATTTGTGTAACAGGCTTCCGCCTGCAATTTGGTTCCACCGGCAAGTGACGTCAAAAAATTTGGCACGAGGGTGTTGAATTCATGACTAATCTTCACCCGCGAGAAGCCCGCCAAGCCATGGCAGCTCGCGTCGTGATCAAGCGTGATCGACGCTGCGTCCAACGCAACAAACCAGCCTGCTGCCGTTGCCCTCGCGAAGGCTATCGCTTTGGAGGGGCTGTAGACGTCGCCATCTTCGCATTCGATCTGCGGAATGCCCATACAGCGCGCCGTCGCGATCGCCGTGTCGTGAAGAGCGTGGCTGGTCCAGAACAATCGACCGAACTCGATCATCCCGAACAGCATCAGCAAAAACAGGGGCATGACCAACGCAAACTCCACCGCACTAGCGCCGGAGCGCGACTTCCAGAGTTTTTGGATGGCGGACTTCATTGTGTTTGAACGATCGCGCTGGCGTAGATGAAGCCGTCTTTGACGAAGCCGTAGCTGGAGAACAGTGGCGCATATGCCTGCTTTGCGGTGATCGCGACATATTTGCCTGCGGGCACTCCGTCGGGACAGGGAGTGCCACATGACTGTTGCTGGCCCCAAATGAGCGACGACGCTGTACCGGTTGGGCAGTAGCATGCATTTGCCTGGCTTGCTGCGCCGCCGAGCTTTATCCTGTTTCCGGCGTAACTTGCCTTTGCACCGTTGTTGACGACGATTGAAGCTGTCGCTTCACCGGAAGCGTCCTCGCTGGCAATGATTGTGGCGATCTTCGTTGCCAGATCTTCACCGCTCTTGCTGTCGACCTGATCGGCATGAACCATCGCGTAGCTCGCACTGTTCGAGATCGTGGCCTCAAGCTGAAAGCGGGAAAAGATCAGCAATCCCAAATCAGTGCTACCTGCCAGAATGATAGTGAGGATCGGCGCTATCAGCGCAAATTCGATAGCAGCGTTGCCGCTGCGATCTTTGCTGACGAATTGCCTTAGACGAGCGCACATACTCATAGCTCTTTCCACGGAGATTTGAATGAAGTTCATTGGACCAGCGCCACCTTACCAGTGCCACTTGACAGGGTGCATTCCGACATCGCCTGTGAACCTCCGGATAGTGAAATGCTTGCACCGATCAGTTGCAGGCAGCCGGTCGCAGCGTCACCGATCTGGCCGCCGCCGCCGAAGTCGATCAACCCGTTCGGAAAATAGAAAGCCCCGGAGATTTTACCCCTTCCGCCTGACGTGATTTCCGCGCCGGCCGTGTTCTTCGACGATTGCGGGCCGATCACTGCCAGATTGGCATAGTCACCCGACTGCGGTGCGGTAAGGGTAATCGCGTTGCCGCCGGTCAGGCAAAAGGACTTGTCCTTGCATTCCCAGTCAGAAGGGGTGTCGATACCGGAAATGACGATCGTCACATTCTTGCCGGAAACGGCAATGTTGTCGCTGCAGGCGGATCCCCCGGTATTGACTGAGAAGTACCCGTCAACCGTATAGGTGCCGGTGCCGAGCCTGGCGCCGCCGGCCAGATTGACGTTGCCGGATATGTCATGTTCCGCGCTGGCGGGAATGGTGATGCAACTGCCACCGCCACCGCCGTTCAGGTCGCCGTTGAGGCGGAACGCACCCTTGCCGCTACTGGCATCTGCCATCACCGTTATGGAGCCGCCATCGAGTCCAATCGCATTGTCGCCACTGGATTTCCCAAACGTGTAGCTATTGGACGTGCCGTCGCCAAGTTTGAGCGTCGCGCCGGCGCCAGTGTAGAACCCGGCGTCGAAAACAAACGCGCTCGGCCCATCAATGGTGACTTTCCCGGAGGCGCAGAGGCTATAACGAGCATCACCGCATTTCTCGTCGCCCATTCCGACATGGAAGGAACCGGCTCCGAACGTCAGGTCCGCACCATAGACACCCTTTGCCACATTGAAGGTGCCAGCTCCGAATTCCAGCTTTGTGCCGAAATCGTTCTGGATTCTCCCCGAGAAGTTATATGTCGTATTTTTGCTGCCAGAGACGTTGAATTTCACCTGGACATTGCCCTTGACCATCAGTGAGCCAATGTTGATCGTGGAGCCCGAACAGGTGATATCCCATCGGTCCTTGTAATATTCGTTGAAATTCGTGGGGTCGTACTTGCATCCAATGGCTTCGATCGCGGCTGCCGTTGTTTTCGGTGGTTCGTCTCCGAACAACAGGTCGGCGCCTTTCTTCTGGACCGAGACGCTTCCTGGCCAAGAGGCGTTGCGATTGACAGCGAAACGTTGGTGGAGCCCGGCCACACCCGCATGGCCCTCAAGAGGATCGCTGGTGTACTGGTTCGCTACAGGCGCCGGGCTGCCATCCGCCCGCACGATATTGCTGGTCCATGGGCAGGGTTGCGAGGAGCCATCAAAATAGGTGGCTTCCTTGGCCGTGATCTTGGTGCCGCATGGGGCGACGAGATCGCTGTTGGAGTTTACGTAGCATTTGCTTGCTCCGACCTGGACGCCGCCTGATAGAGTGACACCCGATCCAGACTTGTCGAGAGCGATGATGCAGCCATTCTCCGAAGAGCCGATTGAGGAATAGGCTTCCGCTCCTATATCAAGCTTCGGGCTGACACCAAGGACCGGCGCGAGAACGAGCGTGTTCGTCGTGGTGATGGTGACGTGCACGGCCTGAACGCGCGCGTCTTTCGGAGACGCTGCGAGCGAAACAGAAACACTGGCGGCATCCACTCCATTGAGCTGCGCCACACGATGTGCCGCTGCCTTCATCTTCACTTCCGAATTCGTCTCGTTATAGGCAAGTGCTCCGGCGTACGACGCGAGGTCGGCGGTGCGCTGGTTCTCGTCCCGTACAAGCAGTCCGTATCCGTATTCGACAGCCAGCGCAGCAAAGCCGATCATGATCGGCAGGCAAAAGGCGGCCATGATCGCGATGCCGCCGGTCCGATCGTTGCCCAGCGCCCTGATCCTGGCCAATGCGATTCTCGTCTTGGAGGTGTTCCTGTAAGAACTGGGTCCGGCAGCGATACGGATCATGAAAAAGACTGCCCGTCGTTTGCCGACACGGCATCGGTCACGAGTGAGAGATTCTGTCCGCCTCGGGCCGCACGCTGAATTTGCGCATACAGGGCTTCCAGGTAGTTTGTTATGCCCAGCAACTCGGTGCGTGCATGTTCGAACGCATCCTGCGGATATCCGTGAGAGGAAATCCTGGACCCATCGGTGCGGGCGGATGGATTGTCAGGTTGCACTTGGCGAAATGGGGCTTCAATGACTTGTTTCATGAGAAGACTTCTTACTGCCTGCGGGTTGGTTGCAGTACTTTTGACGAGAGACAGGAAGGCGCATGCGTCCTGCCGATTTATGGAAGAACCGCGTCAAATCATTTGGGCGGAATATAAAGGTTCAGTGGATCGAACAGCATAGCGAGCCGGTAGGCACGTCGCTGTGAGCGACACATCACCTATGAATCTTAACGGGACATTGCCTTTAGGGGAGGGCAGGGCATTCGGCTGCGCGAAACGGATACTGTATTGCAAATACGGATATCTCATCCGGTCACGCCACTGGTTCAGGAACCTGGAAATGGTGGGTGTGCTTGATCCTGGTTCAAAAGATCAGGCCGCGCGCCGTGGTTCGAGAACCGGCTGGCACTGACTCCGCGCAACGATTTCTCGGTTGCCACCCTCCCGCATATGGACCGGACATAGTCCACGATTTACCCTGACTGCAGCTTAGAAAGGCTCTTTTGTGAGGATTTGCGACCGGTCTGGTCATCATGACCGCGGTGACCGGTCGCAGGTCGTCCCAGGAAAGGACCACCGCATGTCCGCTGCATCGCGGAGCATAATCATTGTGTCGCAGGGGCCGTAAGGGATCAAGTCGCGAGCGTTCCCTGAAATGTCACATCATTGCCCATCTGTCATCTGATCGACAGCCGGTTGATGTACGTACCTCGGCATGAATTTTGCTCATTTCAAACGAAAATCAACGCCCACAATCACGGCGGCTGCTTTTTTCATCGTTTGACATTTATTTCAGCAAAGTTGTTGGCCAACATGCCTCAGAATAAAGCAATGAAGTTCATGCCCCGCTTTCACGGATCGACCTTTGAGGGCATGGTCGATACCCTGACCGGACAGTTCGGCTCGTTCGCAGCTTCACCGATCGGTCCAGCCAAAAGCTTCCAATGGAGTACGGATATCTGGACGAACGGTGCTCTGACCTTGGTTGCGGGCCAGTATCATAATGAATGGCGTGTCAAGGCAGTGCCTCAGACGGCGAAATGGCTGTCGATCCTCTCGGTGAATGAGGGCGCCATCGACGTATCGTTGGGTCAACGCACCATTGGAGGCCGCCCGGAACGGCTGGTCTTGGTCAACAATCACGAAGCCGATCATTTTTCCGTACGAGGAGCGCCACATATATCAAACGTGTTACGTTTGGACTGGTCAATTATCGTGCAGGCCGTTTCCTTAATCTTCGAAGTACCCTTGGAGGGCTCACTGGATTTATCGCCGATGGTAGATTTTTCGACGCCAGAGGGACAACTTCTCGGAAATCTCGTGCGGACAATTATTTCCGGCATGTACAACAACGGACCGTTGCTGCAATCGCCGCTGGCCATGTCGTATCTGGGTCAGACGCTGGCCGACGTGGTGGTCCGAACGATCCCGCATCGCTTCTCGCTCCGTCTGGAGAGGCGAACGCATCTGATCGCGCCGTGGCATGTGCGCGATGCGATCGATTTCATGCAAGCGAACGTTGCGAAGCCGATCACGGTGTCGGCAGTGGCCGAGGCCGTAGGTGTATCGGTGCGGGCGCTCGAAATCGGATTTCGCACCTTCAAGGAAACGACCCCTGCCGCGTATCTGCGAACCCTTCGATTGCGCGCCGTCCGCAGCGACCTGCTCGATCCATTGAACCGGCAATCCGTCAGAGCGATCTGTCTGAAGTGGGGTTTCTTCCATTTGGGCCGGTTTTCGCCAGCCTATCGGGCTGTCTATGGTGAAAATCCGTCAGATACCAAGAAACGAACTGCAAATACATGACCGAGTTTGGAGCCGGATGACTATAAGTTCGATCGGTCCGTAGTCTAAAATCCGCTCAAGACTGAGAAATGGAGCACGGTGGTCCGATTTCACGCCTTTCGGCACGATACGCCAACACCAAGCAAGCGGCAGGGTAAGCATGCATGTATTCGATTGCTTCGTTCCTAAACTGACGCGGTCGGGAATGCAAAATGCGAAATGAATATCCGATCAGCGCACGACAATTGCACCCTACCGATAAGATTTACACTTTGTAAATCATCCCCCCCATTCTAGGGGTATCCGATGGGGCGCGGTTTGCACCATTCACCGCCATGACGGCAGGCTTCGGAAGCGGCACTCCCGCACCACGTCATTTGCCGAACCCATCTCCCAGAGGATGTCATGTCGAATCATTCTTATGTGCATACCGCTCATCATGCTCACCGCAGCTCCGTTTCCGAATCGACCGATGCACCGTCGAAAAGCCAGAATATCGAGCGTCGTCTCGAATTCATGCAGCTTAACGCGCAAGGGCGGGCCAGTATTCGTTCCCTGAAGAGCCTCGTTGAGCGCGAACTGCCGCATGGCCTCGACAAATTTTATGCCCAGCTTCGCAACAGTCCGGAGGTCAAGCAGTTCTTTTCCGCCGACGAGCACATCGCCCGGGCCAAGGGGGCGCAACAGGGTCATTGGGTCAACATTTCCGACGGCAACTTCAACGACGATTATGTCAACAAGGTCCGCACCATCGGCACCGTTCACGCGCGGATTGGCCTGGAGCCGCAATGGTACATCGGCGGCTACGCGATCATTCTCGATCACCTGATCAACAGCGCCGTCGAAGAGGTGTTTCCCAAAGGCGGAATGTTTTCCAAAAAGACGATGAAGCCAGCGGACTTCGGCAAGGCACTTGCAAGCCTGGTCAAGGCCGTAATGCTCGACATGGATCTAGCCATTTCTGTTTATATCGATGAAGCGGAAGTCGCCAAGCAGAAAGCCCAGGCGGACGCCATCGCGAGCGAGCAGAAACTGGTGAGTGACTGTTTCGGTAAAGCCATGTCCGCCATTGTCGACAAGGATGTCAGCTACCGTATCACCGACGACCTTCCTGCCGCCTATCACCGGCTGCGGGACGATTTCAACCACGCGCTCGATCAACTGGCTGGCACCATCAGCGAGATTGATGGGGCGGCCTCGCAGATTCACGCTGGTTCGCAGGAAATTCGTTCCTCCGCAGACGATCTTTCCAAGCGGACTGAACAGCAGGCAGCTTCGATCGAAGAGACGGCCGCCGCGCTTGAACAGATTACCACGACCGTCAGGGACTCCAGCAGACGGGCTGAAGAGGCGGGCCATTTGGTAGCCAAGGCGCGTGAGGGCGCCGAAAAGTCCGGCCAGATCGTGCAACGGGCGGTCACGGCGATGGGAGCGATCGACAGCTCGTCGCGCGAAATCTCCAATATCATCGGCGTTATCGACGAGATTGCCTTCCAGACGAACTTGCTGGCGCTGAATGCCGGCGTTGAAGCGGCTCGCGCCGGTGAGGCTGGCAAGGGCTTTGCCGTCGTTGCCCAGGAGGTTCGCGAGCTTGCCCAGCGTTCCGCGAAGGCAGCAAAGGAAATCAAGGAGCTGATCAATACCTCCGGCGAGCAGGTCAAGGCCGGTGTCTCGTTAGTCGGGGATACCGGAGAAGCATTGACCGTCATCGTTGAGGAGGTCAAAGAGATCGACCGGCATATCGGCTCGATCGTCGAGGCCGCACGCGAACAGGCGGCGGCGCTTCAGGAGATCAACACTGCCGTCAACGCCATGGACCAAGGCACACAGAAGAATGCCGCCATGGTGGAGGAATCCACCGCCGCAAGCCATGCGCTTGTGCGGGAGGTCGGTCGCATCGCCCAGATGCTGAGCGAGTTCAATATCGGAAAGGTGCAGCGTGCGCATGCGCCGCAACAAACGGCACGCCAATCATCACGGCCGCAAAGTTCTCCTGCGCGCGAACTGCACGGCAAACTCGCCAAGGCCTATCCGACGCAGGGCAGCGCTGCCATCGCTGAGAATTCATGGGAAGAATTCTGATGCAAGGCCTGCGCTCAGAGGGTACTTTATTTGTATCACAGAGCACACGTAACCAAACGCAGCCCAGATCACCTAAGCCGATCTTGTGCGATTATCATTTCTCCATTTTCGGATTCTTCATGCCGTTCAACAGGCCCCCTAAGCGTGTTCGCGCCCAGACCTATTCCGTCATCGCGGTAACAGTCTCCTTTGTCGCTGTTGCTCTCGTGCTCACTGGCCTCGTAGCGCGTGTCGTTACCACGATGACCGGCTCGGCAAATGAAATTGACGATGCCCGAGCCAGTCATATGACCCAAACAGTTGTCGAAGAAGTGTCGGAGCGACTGGCTGCGACGACGACGGACAACGCGGTTTGGGACGATGCCTACGCTGCCATTGGTTCAGCGGCGGGGGCCGTGGACTTTGCTTATGAGAATTGGGGGAAAACAAGCGCGGATTATTTGCTCTATGACGGCGTTATTGTCACCGGGCCTGACGGTGGCACGGTGTCCGCCTATGCGAAGGGGCAACCATTCGAGCCGCATGTCTATTTCGGAGATGCCTTCAGACGACAAGCCGAGGCCGCAGCAGTTCCGACGCAGGGACCGTTGGTCCATTTTTTCAAGACAGGGAATGGTGTCGCTCTGGTCGCATCCCAGGCAATCCAGCCCTTCGAAACCAGCGCGGAACTTGCCAAGCTTAGCGTCCTGAGTTTTTTCAAAGAACTTACGCCGGACGTTCTCGATACGCTGTCCGACGAGCATGAACTGGACGGTCTACGCCTCCAATCGACACCAGAGCCGGGTCTTCTAAGCGCGCCGGTCAAGGACATAGACGGTGTCGCCATTGCCCACATCGTCTGGCCGAGCAGGTTTCCCGGAAACGCTATCTTTGACAAAGTCTATTCTGACGTGGTTACAGCGGCGGGCATCCTCGCCCTGTTTCTGGTGGCCGTCCTTCTTGCGGGCGTGTCCGAGGCGAGACGTCTGCGGCAACTGGTGGACGCAACTCGTTTCGAAGCAACCCACGATGGACTGAGCGGCCTGCTCAATCGGCATGGGCTGCTCAACAGCCTAGAGAATATGGACAAAAACGTAGAGGTGTCGCTTTACCTGATCGATCTCGATGGCTTCAAGGCCGTCAACGACGCGTGGGGACACGCGGTTGGGGACGAGTTGATCTGCATGGTCGCCAACGCGCTGCGGGCCTGTCATCCGGAAATACTGGCAGCGGCGCGGCTCGGTGGCGATGAGTTCGCGTTGGTGCAGGTCGGATCGATCGACCGCCGCGAGATAGAAGAAGCCATCCTCGCACTCTTTGCCGAGCCGTTCAGGATTGACGGGCGGACAATTGAAGTCGGGGCAAGTATCGGGGTTGCACCTCGAACGGGGAATGTTGCGCCGTTGGAACTGCTGCGCAGGGCCGACATGGCGCTCTACCGCGCCAAGGAGAACGGCAAGGGTCATGCTGTTGCGTACGATCTGGAGCTTGATCGAGAACGCCAACGCATCGCTGATATGGAAGGTGAATTGAGGGAGGCCATAAACAGCGGAAGAATAGAACCCGTTTTCCAACCCCTCGTTTCCGCGTCGACCGGTGCGATCATTGGACTTGAGGCGCTGGCGCGTTGGCGAAGTGCTGTCGGGAACATCAGCCCTGAAGTCTTCATTCCACTCGCGGAAAAGTCCGGTCTCATCGATGCTCTCGGTGTTCACATGCTGCGAACCTCGATCCGCCACGCAAAGAGTTGGCCTAAACTGGCCTTGTCGGTCAACGTCTCACCCATCCAGTTGTGCAATCCGGATTTCGCCGCGCAGGTGATCACTGTGCTCCGGGAGGCTGATTTCAACCCAAATCGCCTTACTTTGGAGATAACCGAAGGCGTACTGATGTCTAATCCCGAGCAGGCGCGTCGGTCGATAGATCAGCTCCGGCGGGTTGGCATCAAGTTCGCGCTTGACGATTTCGGTTGCGGTTATGCGAGCATCGGCGCGCTACGCCAATTCGGCTTCGATCGTATGAAGATCGATCGATCGCTTGTATCGGGCGTCGAGGAGAACGCCAACGGGATTGACGTTCTTCGGGCGACGGTGGCCTTGGCAACGGCTCTCGACATCCCCGTTACCGCCGAGGGTATCGAGAACACGCAGCAGGCAGCGATCTTGCGAGACACCGGCTGTGATCAGTTCCAGGGCTATCTCGTCGGCAAGCCA
Source organism: Agrobacterium leguminum (assembly GCF_015704895.1). Lineage (GTDB taxonomy): Bacteria > Pseudomonadota > Alphaproteobacteria > Rhizobiales > Rhizobiaceae > Agrobacterium > Agrobacterium leguminum. Next base: position 87,039 of record NZ_JADQWB010000017.1, read on the forward strand.
ATGTCGGCCGACGAGATTTCCAGGAAACTGACGCGAAACGAGTTTGCTGCATGACGGTATAAAGCTTGGTCGAACGCTGAGATCCGAATCTCGCCGCCGTATATCCGTGCCCGTTTAATGTTCATGGGCCGAGTTGCCCAAAGCGGCGGACCTGATCACGTTGTTCCCTGAACAATTCAGAAAGCCGTTGCGCAATGCAGAGGGTAACGAGATCTGATTAGGTGACAGATGGTTCATAACGAAGACAAATCGGGTGAGGAAGGTGATATGGAATCGAACAGGATCTACTTTGAAGGTAATCCCTGGCCAGAGGGCCATCCAATCGTCGCGTTTTCGTGGTCAGCAAAAGAGATTGAAGGAGATGTATGGTTCGACATTCATCTCGAGACAGCAAATTACAATTCAGAGCGCGAGATAAAAGACAAGGAAAGCTCGAACTACGTCAGCGACTGGGACGCGCCCTACTCTTGGGAAAACTATCAATCCTGCATATTGTCGTCGGACGACTGGCACAATGGCGGTTTTCGAATCTGCCCCAAGGATGAATATACACCGGAGTTTCTCGATGGCCTCGAGTTGCTGATAGACCCCCACCCGGAAACGATAACAGACAGAAATGATTTCGCGTTCCAGATATACCTGCTTGGCCATGATACGGTTGCCAAGCATAAAATCAAATTCGACCGGATCAACAATTCCAATTGTTTCAAGATCACCTGGTTTGGTAAAATCGCACGAACGTACGTAGGAGACCATGAATTCAAGCACAATTTTTCAGTCATGGTGACATCGGCTGATTTTCCTCAACTGCCCGAAACACTATGATTTTAGCCCGTAAAACGAATTTGGTTTTTCTCGCGTTGCTCATCGGCGGTTCTGGTTCAACATTGGCAGAATCCGGAAGGCCCGTGTCTGGGCGTGATGTCGACCGAATTCAAACTATACGCTTGCTGGAGGCCACACCTTCTCCATGCGCAGAGATTTCGTTCGGTCCAATTTCAGTGGCGCTATCGCACCTGGATCTTGAGACTCTCGCCAATTCGTCTCCGCGTCAATCACCGAGCGAAGTCAAGCGGATTGGAGAGATTCGAGGCAAGCGCGCCGCAGAGCTGCTTGAAGCGCTCAAACCGAAGGCGCGTTTAAGCGACTGTGTCGGAAGAGCCGATGGAACTGCCGGGGCCGACTGGACGTACCTGGTGTTCGAACTGGTCGAGGATGGGAGAGCAGCAATATTTGCTGATAACGACAAACCAGTTCGCAGCGTACAAATTCGCTATTTGGGAATGCGCTGCGGAGAACACTGCGGCCGTGGCGACATTTTCGTATCTGTCCCCGATGCCCCACGCCCATTTCTGGTATTGAACTGGTGGGCTTCATGAGCCGGTTATCGTTTCTCACGCAACTTGCGTTCAGCGACACGTTAATACCGAGAATGCGCGCGTCCCCAGACAACCTGATCGGGGTGCTTATCAAGTCATGCTTCGGCCAAGTGAGCTTTCCGACTGATCAATTCGTAGATTCGCTTCACCACACGCTCAAACCACTTGAGCGTGTCTTTTCGGCCTACCGCCCAGACGTCCACCGAAGCAACCATCATGACCGCCCTGTTCAATACGAGGATTGATCCATCTCGATCTTTCGGTAGCAATCGCTCAACATCTGCATGAACATTCAGGCCACCGATTCTGACGGCCAGTCGACCTTGGAGCGGATTTCTCCCCGCCGCCATTGCTCCAGCCTTTCCGTATAATACGGCGCGATCCGCTCGAAATTCTGCCAGCTATCCTCAGTCATGGCTTCGCCAGGTTTGCGCCAGTTGTTGCTATCGCCGAAGACCGCTGCCACATCGTCCAGCGCCGAGACGTTCTGCGGTTTCATCAGCCGCTTCATATAGGCGTGGCAGAAAGAATCATGTTCTGGCCGCACGTCGCCTTCCCACAGCAAGCCTCCGAGAGTGGAAGAGAGAAAAGCCAGAGGTGTCAACTGGCGCTCCCGAAGTGCTGCCAGTTGTTCGTCGGTGAGACGTCCTTCGCGCAGGATGCCGTTCAGCGCGCACCAACTGGCAAAGAAGGCGTCTTCGACCGAAAGTTGCGGATTGCCGCCTGGATAAATCGTTGCGTAAGCTCTCTCTTCAACAACGCTCAGCAAAAGACACCTGGGTAGTCCGTCCGAGCCGAGCGTGGCCTTGGCTCTCAGGCCTTCCCGCGGCGCCGGCAGCGTGAACCGGACTTCCTCGACCGCACCCTCGATTCGACGGATGAAACGCTCGCTCAAAGCAGCGTCGTCCATTTGCCAATCGAAGCCGGGCGGGAGCGAGCCGCGATACTTCGGATAGATGAACGCATGCGAGACCCAGGTGACCCAGCTACGTCCGTCCTTGCGCGGCGGAAAATAGGAGCGGCTGGTAATGCTGGCTCGTGCCGCGAGTTCGATGCCGAGCTTCCGGTTTTCAAGGTCGATGGTGTTTGTCGGCGTCGCATTCTTGAACGGTTTTTTGCCGATCGCCTCAGCAAGCCTCAGAGCGGCCGGGTCGTCAATGCGCTTGCCGAGAGCATCGAGAAGCAGCGGTGTAATATCCTGGTCTGTCATGCAATCTCCGGCTCGGTCATTGGAAGCACGCGGCGACACGCAGGCGCGCGGCGCTGTCAACAGGCTCTGGCTCAAGAAGCCAACAACATGGTCCTTGTTACTCCGTATACCGAGAAGGAAGCCCAGAAATCAACTTGCTACGTGGGTGCCGTCGCGAAAATTAGAGGCAGCGTCAAGCAGTCATGATGGATATCGCCGATGTGCGATTTCAGACAAATATGATACTGCCATCGCCCGGTAATTGGCACGCAAGAGCTTCCTATGACCGTCAACATTCCATCGGCCTGGCATCTCCGCCTTACCAATCTTCGCAATCAACATCCCTCCCGGATGCGGGACATTGCCCTCAGCCATCTTGTCGATGAAGACTTTGATTCCGATGACGAGAAGAACATAAAAGAACTCTTGCTGTCGTTCATCTCGGACATCGACACGTCATGCTGCAGTCGTTCGAGAATGCCTTGGGAAGGGTTGACCATCGACGATATTTCTCGGCCCTGGGCCGTTGCTATCAAACGATGATGGCGATCAACCCAAAGACGGCGACTGAACGGATCAACTACCCGTCGAGGGAACTTGTCGGGACGGAGACGAAAGAGGCATTCGATGCATTTGTCTCGTGCCTCGACAGTGTTGAATTGCGGGAGCCCATGCGAAGGACGATTGTCGAATGGCGCTTGCTGGGTCGTGAGCCTTATCGGGCTTTCTTTTATCTTTCCCAGTTGGTTGAAGGAGAAGTACATGGATGATCTGCTGAAGCAATTTCTCGCCGAAGGGGAGAAATTGATGGAAAACAGGCCGTTGGATTTTTTTGAAAGTTACATGTCGCCTGAAACGCAAACGGCCAGCGGCATTCCTATTGTATGGTTCATTGCGTGGTGCCGCGCCAATGATTTGCTTTCTGACGGCTTCCGAGAGGCCATCGAAAATTATCCAAAATCCGACGTGCGCAACACGAAAGCATTCCGCGACTTCTGTGATCGCTATACGGAAGGCTCGCTCAAGCCGGAGCACCTGTCGGAACGAGGGGCGCAGTTCGCCAGAAAATATTACGGGACAGGATGGTCACACACATATTTCGAGGATCTTGAAGCCCTGTTCCCGGACGTCGAGTCCTTTGATCGGCTTGTCGACAACCCTGACAACTATGAGGCGGTGTGTCGGGTTCTCTCGAAGCGACTGACTGAATTTTCTCAGGGCAACGCCTAATTTCCCAGTGATGACCAAATGTAGGATATCCTCAAGGATCTGGTGAGCGGCATGAGTATTTGGGCGATCGCAAGAAAATTTGGCACCAGCCGACAGACCATTGCGCAAGCCCGCGATGGATGTTCACATTTCATTTAACCTTAGCGTACGATCTTTCACAAATCTTTTTCCCGCTCCTTCATGGCTGGCGCGCTAGCGACACTACAGCCTCTCAATGTTTTACTGACTATTTTTCGGCAGTATAATGTACAGTGGCCATATAGATTCGGGGGTGGACAAGGAGAGTGGGGATGCGGAAATTTGCAATCGGAGATCATGTCACCGAGGAAACCGGGCCTGAATTGCAGGAATTTCTCGCCCAAGCCTACGAGCAGCGTTTGCGACCATTGTGCATGTGCAAGGATCCGTCCGTGCCAATGTACATCGCCCGTGTCGAGGACCAGTACCTCATCAAACGGATGCCGCTATCGGGACGCGACCATGATCCTGCCTGCCCCTCCTATGAGCCGCCCTACGAGCTTTCCGGCCTCGGCCCGCTGATCGGCAATGCGATCCAGATCGATGCCAGCGGCAAGACCGACCTGAAACTGGATTTTTCGCTTACGAAACGGGGACCGCGTGCAGCACTTGGTGCATCGGCTGAATCATCTAAAGCCGGCATCCACAGCGAGCCACAGAAGCTGTCGCTCAGGGCAATGCTTCATTATCTCTGGGAGGCTGGCGAATTGACGGAATGGCGCTCAACCTGGAAAGGCCGTCGCGGCTGGGGCCGGGTTCGCTCCAGTCTCATCACTGCTGCGTCACAGATGTCGGCAAGAGGTGGCCCTCTTATCGACATGCTCTACGTGCCGGAAGTATTTCAACCGGAGGACAGAGGCGGCATCGCCGCAAGGCGGGCGGCGGCACTAAAGGGCGTGCAGGCGACGAAGTCAGGGCCAAGGAAGTTGATGATGATCGTGGCCGAAGTGAAGGAGTTTTCCCCGGCGCGCGAAGGCCAGAAAATCATCGTGCGACACACGCCTTTCCCGCTGATGATCGAGGACGGCGCATGGCGGCGGCTGGCGACGCGCTATGAGACCGAGTTCGAACTGTGGCGATCGAGCGAGGCTTTCCATTTGATCGTCATCGCCACGTTCGGCATTTCCGCTGCTGGCATCGCATCGGTGGAAGAGATCGCACTGATGGTGGTCAATGATCACTGGCTCCCGTTCGAGGATATTCACGAGCTCAGGTTGCTGGAAAAGCTCGGTCACCTGAAGCGAAAGACCGTCAAGGGGCTGCGTTTCAACCTGCCGCGCGATGCGCCGATCGTGTCGGTGATCATGCCGGAGCAGAAGCCGGCACCCGTCGCAATGTTTATCGTCCCTCCGACCGCCGGTGACGACTATGAACACGCCCTTGCCGATATGATCGAAACGCGACCGGAAATCACACCGTGGGTCTGGCGTGTAGCGGACGGCGAAATACCCCCGCTCCCTTGATCCGGGTTGCGCGCTACCGACCGTTGACAGGACACAGCGAAAGAGCACCTGCTACGGAGAAATTCATCCGCTACAGTCAGCCGGAGCATTATGAAGCCAGATAAAAAGCCGTTTGTCGTTGAGTTCAAGAACCGACGTCGTCAATCCACACAACAAAACTCGATTTGGAGCACTATCGACTTGAAAGAGGCCAGCAATCAGGTCGCCGCCAATGAAATGGCTGACGTGATCGACGCGAGCACGGCCGAGCAGCGATCGGACGCTGGCGCGACCCTGAATATCGCCGATCTCAGCGTCTGATCGCAGCCCGACCGGCCTTTTCGATGGCTCTGCCGCCACTTCGGCGTGGAATGAGAAATCTGTCATTTAGGTTCTCCAGAACAGAAAGCCCGGCGCGATGGCCGGGTAATGAAAGGGATGGATGCGGATTTACGTTGGGCTGTCTTGGTCAGGCGGCGCTTTCGAGCAGTTTCTTCGCCTTGCCTTCGAGTTCGAGCCGGTTGTCCTGATGCGACTTTCCCCGCGCCAGCGCGGTGATACCCTGCACAAAGTCAAAGATGCTCTCAGGAGGCCTACCCTCTTCGGACAAAACGGTCTCGATGATCTTGCCCGTTTCGGCCTTGGAGAAACCCCGGCGGCGCAAGAACGTCTGCCGATCCTCATCATTGCGGGCAACGACGCGTTCACGGGCAGCCCTAACGCCGGCGATGAAGGGTGCCGGGGAGGAGTTTGCGAAGTTTGTCAACGCCGGAGCGGCCTCGTGGGCAAAGCGCTGTGCGGCGAATTTCGAGTGGCGGATGGTGATTTCTTCGAAATTTTCGGTGCCCCAAAGATTGCGATTGGCACACACCGCGCGGAGATAAAAGCTCGCAATTCCAAGCGTTTTCGAGCCGACCTCGCTGTTCCAGGCATAGAAACCACGGAAGTACAAATCGGGTTCGCCGTTCGGCAGGCGGCCCGCTTCGATCGGATGGGTGTCGTCACAGAGAAAGACGAACACGTCGCGATCACTGGCATAAAGCGTCGTGGTATCCTTGGTAATGTCGACGAAGGGATTGTGGGTCATGGTCGACCAGTCGAGCAAGCCCGGCACCTTCCAGATGGTGTCGCCCGTGCCGTCTCCAGCAATGTTCATAATCGCGGCGATCAGATCCTTGTCCCAGATCCGGCCGTATTCCGGACCGGTCACCGCCCGAAGTTCGAGGCGGCCGTCATCCATCTCCAGGGTTTTCACCATTTCGGTATTAGGGTTGAGGAGCCCATGCTGAAGATTGATCGCTGCGAGCGGCGCGGGAAGCTGGCGCATGTAGCTCGCGGGCGCACCGACCAGGCTGCAAAGCTGGCCGTAGCTCCAGTGCGTCGGTGCCAGCGCCTCACGCCCGCCAGGAACGATCAGGGACAAGCGCTCGGCATTGTCGCGGGTCGCCTCGACACGGATTTCAGCGGTCTCGATCGTGCGAACACGCGCTTGCTCGGTTCTGGCGCTGACGGCGCGATGAAGATCGGAGAGCGAGAGATAGCGCTCGTCGTCCGGACGCGAGAACCATTCTGACGACACGCGCCCAATGCGCTCGCCACGGGAGATGTCGACCTTGAAACCGGACGACGCCGGTCGTTGGGTTCGCGAGGGACTGGAAGTCATGGTGTTCATGCTGAAGTCTCCTGTAACGAAAGAGCCCGGCTGACCGCTCTCGCGGCCAACCGGGCTGATGAAGGAAGAATTAGGTGACATTGCCGTCAGGCGGGCACCGCGATGCAGGCGATCGCGAAGGCCTTCTCTCCGGCCTTCCGGAACCGCCACCCCGCAAACGGCCCTCCCCTCCTCTTGCGACTGCGCAACAATTGCTTCCGGTCGGACGATAAAGGTCTATATTCTGGTCAAAAGGAGATCGGATCGATGAAACTGTCGGAACAGGTCAAGCCCATCAGCTACCTCAAGGCTCATGCGCCGGAGGTCATTCGCCAGCTCGCCGATAACCGGCAGCCGGTGGTGATCACATTGCATGGCGAGGCGAAAGCCGTGCTTCAAGACGTCACGCAATATGAAGAGACGCAGGAGACGCTGGCGCTCTTGAAGGTGCTGGCACTGACAACAAGCAGGTAGAAGACGGGAAGGTCCGCCCCGCAAAAGAGACCTTTGCGCGCCTTCGTGCGCGCTTGGCGAAGCCCGAAGCCTGATGCCGTATCGTGTTCTCTTTGCGGAGGATGCAGAACGGGACATCGAAGATCTCTACCGCTTCCTCGCTACCCGGGACGGAATCGGGGCGAAATCGAGGAATCCTACCTGGAGCTCGAGGATTTGCCCACCCGGGAAATGTTCCCAAGGAATTGGCGGGCCTCGGCATCACCGAATACCGGGAATTACATCACAAGCCCTGGCGGATGATCCATCGCATCATCGGAGAGGATGTGGTCATTTGTTGTATCGTCGACGGTCGGCGAGACATGCAATCCTTCCTCGAACGACGGCGGTTGCGCTGAATAGCACGATCCCGACGCGCTGGCGTCACGAGTGATGCCAAGGCAGATCCTCGACCTGCTCTGCATCGCGATCGAACAGGACATGGCTAAAGCCTTTTTGGCGCGCCCATGTCATGACGGCAAAGAGATCATCGGGAATGCGCTGGTCGGCCACGCCGGCGTTTTCATCATGGGCGTAGAAGAACCAGCCGTAATCGGCGTAGCTCCCTCCGACGCAGGGCCATTCCGCGCAGGGTGTAATGTCGAGAATTTTCGCGGTTGCGGCGGTCACATGACCGGTCGAGATGGTCACGAATGCGCGGATTTCGAATGTCGTCATCAGTTTCGACCTTTCCCGATTACGGGAGGGCTCGTCCGGGCGGCACACCGTCCGGATCGATCCACTCAGACTGCTGGATAGCTACGCCCTCGAGGCAGGCGCACATTGATACCTCAGTCGATCGCCTCCATAATTTGTGCGGCTTCAGGATGCTCCGCTGAATAAACATAGAGGCGGCCATAGGCTTCCAAGAGACGGTCGGACGGATGCCGGAAGGAGAGATGCGAGAAAGCAAAAAGCGTGGCGATAATCCCCGCAGCCCCCGCCGATACGTCCTCCTGAAACCCGGTGATTTCGCCGGTGATTCGAAAGCGCGATCTGGATCGCGGGGCCAGAAACAGCGGCGTACCTTGATGCTCATAGAAGTCCCAGAACCCGCCGCGGTAGTCGAGAGGGCTCAGCCGTTCCATGAGGCTGTAAACAGCGTTCTCGCCGATGATCAGCAGCGAGCGCCCGAACAGGGTCGGGAGGAATTTTAAACGGCGCTCGTCAGGAACAATGGCGGCGGATTAGGGGCCAGTTTCGAATACAGACATCGATCTTTCTCCAGAGAGGCGAGTGGGTCAGTACGGGCGACCCTCTCTCGACCGACCGCCTGGTTCGCCCTCTCCCGGCCCCTCTCCTCCTCTTCCCGGTTGACCAACGCCCACCCGCGCCGGCCGCGCTCGAAAAGTTTCAGCGGTCCACCTGCGATCAATCTGGATGGAGACGACGGGCCGCAGACCGGATCGCTGTCATTGCCGCGTGAAATTCGGCGTTACTCACCACGTCGGAGAGATCCACCATTGTGATGGTGGTCTCGCAAGCCGACTGGATCTCTTCGTCGGTCACCGAATCCGTCAAAAGTGATCCGAAGCCGTCATCGACATCGAGTACCGCGACTATCGCGCTGCGGACCCGGTCTTCGTGCAAGCGCGCAAGAACATGGCTTGCCCTCGATGCGTCGATCGGCTCTTGGGGATCGGCTGCACAGGCGAGAATTGCCTCACCTCGCGCGATTGCACACGCCGCCTTGGCCAACCAGTACGACGGCGAAGCTCGCGGCGCATGTGCATCGTGGACCATCATCTTCAGCAGTCCGAGCAATATCTCGAAGTGGTCGGCACGACGCTGGACCGCTTCGTCGAACTGGGACGGCACGGGGATCGATGATCCGGTATAATGAGCCTTTTCGCCTTTCCAAATGCCGGTGACGTGTACCTCACCGGAGGCATCATAATCCTTCTGCAAAGATTCCCAGTTGTCGTCGACGAGCGCGGCCTTGCAGGCCTCCTCCGGCGTGTCGGCGATGTAGGTGCCATGCCGAAATATCGGCAGGGTATAGGTCGTTTCGATCGTGTAAGCGGGCATGACGGCGCTCCTGAAAAACACGGAAGCCCGGCTCTCGTCCGGGCTTCCGTTAGGGCGGGCTTTGGCGTGGTTACTCGGCGGCTTCGAGATGATCACCGTCGTCGTCCGGATCGGTGGATACCTCCTCCGCATCCTGGTCCCCGGTCAGGAAGGCCGGCAGATCGACGTCGTCAGGTTGGGCGGCATCGTCTTCGATACCGTCGTCGGTCACCGTCGCATCAACCTGAGTGACCGTGGTCGTTGCGGCGACCGGAAGCCGCAGCACTTCGGGGAGCCATCCGCTGCCTTCCAGCAAACGGGCCGCCTCGCGCGCCATGTCGGGCTTCTTCAGATGATTGATAAGCTGTGCCGACTGTTCGCCCTTTGCCTCGCGGACCGCCTGCAGGATATGCGCCTTGGTCACACGCTCGAGGTAGTTGTCGACCGTCGGCGTCCAGCCCGCTTCCACCATGCCAAAACCGAGCGAACGGGCGAGCTGTCGGGCATGGATGTTTTCCTTGCCCCGCTTGTTCCATGCCTGGACCGTGGTGTTCACCGACAGCGAGACGCAATGCGCAAACAGCGCCATGCGGCTGGTTTCATCGAGCGAGACCAAATAGTCCCAGACCTCGTCAGCGTTCGCGGGAAGATCATGACCCCACGATTCCTGCCGCTGTTCGATCTCTTTCGCCCAGACCGTATCGCCGAGCCCCTGTGCCTGACCGAATGTGGTATGCTGGAGCGTGATCTCCAGGCACGAGTCCGCCCCGTATCTGTAGAAGATCTTGAGGACGGCGACATGGAGCGCGGCGACGAATGCCATCACAGGATCGTTCGCCAGCGCATTGCGAAGAGCGACGGTGCGGGCGGCCGTCAGATCTTCGATGACGCGATCGGAAAGAGGGCGAAGCTTTCCGTCGTCGTCTTCCGGCTCTTCAACGCCGGCAGGCTTGCCGTTGATCGAAACGCCACCGTTCACCGAGGCAGCAACGGTGTCTTTTCCGCCATGACCGTCTCCGTCATCGGTATCAGCGTCATCCGCCTCGACAGCGGGCTCATCCTCTGGCCGGACGAAACCACGTTCGATCTTCAGTTCACCGCTGCCGGCAAGCGAGATAAAGGCGCCGCCGCGCGCGACGTCTTCCGGATCGAAGACATAGGGCCGGTCGTTCAACGCATCCAGTTCATTCCCGAGCTCTTCAAGTCGAGCTTCTGTTTCCTCGGAGTAGTCTTCCGTCTCGGCATAGTCGGCGTCGAGCTTGTCATACTCCGCCTTCAGGGCGTCATGACGAGCAAGCTCTTCCTCCGTATATTCCGCCTGTTTGCCGTAGAAACGGCGAAGGCCGGAGGTATGACCATATGAGAAGTCGAAGGCCGCCTCGACCCATTTCCAGCCTTCTTCGGCCTTCAGCGCCTCCGCGTCGGCGGTCAGCCTTTCGATCACGAGCTGTTCGAGCAGCGCCGGATCCTGCAGCCATCCGCCATTGTCCGGTTCGAACAGATCGCGCATGACGACACCGCCGGCAGCCTCGTAAACGTCGATGCCGACATAGGTGGCGCGGCGATCGGCGGCCCGGACCGCGGTTTCCGTCAGCATGCGGCGGATGTAATTGGCATCCTGGCTATAGGACCGCGAGACCGTGTCCCAAACCTGCTCCTGGCGAGCGTGGTCATTGGTGATCGAGAATGCCATGACCTGGCCGAGCTTCATCTCGTCATTCGCGTAGATCTCCAGAAGCCGCGGCGAGACCGACGCCAGCCGCAAACGCTGCTTCACCGTCGCAACCGAGATATGGAGGCGTGCGGCGATCTCCTCCTCGTCGAGCCCCTGTTCGCGGAGCTTCATGATGGCCCGAAACTCATCGAGCGGATGAAGATCTACGCGCTTGATGTTTTCGGCGAGCGAGTCCTCGACTTCAGGCGTTTCGCCCTTGCTGACGATGCACGGAACCGCTGCTGTCTTCGACAGCTTCTTCTGGCTGACCAGCAGTTCCAGCGCGCGATAGCGACGACCGCCGGCCGGGATACGGTAAATTCCGGTCTCGGCGCCGTCAGCATCGATCTCGGCGCGGACGTTGAGACTCGTCAGCAGTCCGCGATGGGCAATGTCTTCGGCAAGTTCCTCGATCGAGACGCCCGCCTTGATCTTGCGAACGTTCTGCTGGCTCAAAACGAGCTTGTTGAATGGGATGTCACGCCCGGCATTGAGCGTGATTTTCTGGATGGCCTGTGCCATATTGTTTCTCCGTGGCGGATCGGCCGGAGCCTTCTCCGACAACCACAATCCGCCACGAACTCTCCTTCCCCCCTCTCCCTCCGGCCGCATCCGCCGCCCTCACCGCTCTGCGCCGGCATTCTCTGCATCACCGGTCCCGGAAAAGCCCAGACAGCCGGCCAGAGAGGATCGTCTTACGATGTTCCATCGCCAGCGGCTCTCCGATTCAGCCTCCCTGCCCTGCTTTCGGCGCACGGTCGCGAGATCGATGCCGAAGATTTCTGTAAGGCACTCGCAGGCAGAAAGGCGGCCAGAAGTTCGCCTTTACAAAAGCGCAAGTGCGCTTCGCACAGGCGGCATGGCGCAACGTGACACGTTCGTTTCTGATCTGTGCACGAAGCTCGATATCGAGCGCGCCATTCTACCGGAAATACCGGCGCGCAGGGTGAACTTAGGGATTATAGCAAGCGCGTCCTTGGCTTGGAGGGGCATTTCACCTGAAAGCCCCATGTGGGCGCCTCGAAGCACCGTCACCACCAGTTCGACGCTATTCTTATCAGTACCAGATTGGGTTCAAGCTGGAGGTCCCAGACCTTGGCGCCGGTCATTTCTATGCCGCTGTGCTCCGCGTTATCGCTAGCGTGTTTCAGAGAACCGTTTGATCTCATCACTATTGGTCGTTCTGGACATTTCGTTGTTTCAATTCCGGGATATCTTCGGGGCCAAACGTTCCATTTGAGAGTGGCGGCCTCTGAACGGACTTGCCGTGCTCCATCTTCTGCCAATAACCCGCCGGAGGCCGGGCTACGTCACAGGCATCACAGGCTTTGGCCAAATGAATCGGGTCAAGCCCGTATTCCTGAGCGATTGTTCTCAGCGGCTTGGTCCAGACAAGGTTGTAGAGCTTGGCGCGTTAATTCCGGCATGATAAAATATCACCTCTCCTTGCTATATATCATCATACGTCGATGCTTAACGACCGGCATTAATGTTGCTGAAATACCTTTCCATCCGTCCTCGATTCACCGGACCGAAAACCTGTTTATCAAAAACCCCAGAAGCAATTGAATGGCAAGACCGGCGACGCCGACGCTGAGAAGATGTCCAGCAAGAACCAAAAAAATCGGTAGACAGAATGATCTTGTGAGAACCCGCGCTGTTGGAATAAAGCGACGCGTCGAGGACTGTAGACTGTTCCCGCGTCCGCGATCTGGCGATATGACATTGATCAGTTCTATGGTGAGGTGCCCGCGATTTCTCTTCAGTTCTCGCATCCCGGCCACAATTCCCCTGCTCCCGGCGCTTCGCGCCAATGGAACGAGCGGGGATCAAGCCGGCATAGGCGTTTCAGGATTACTTAGCGAGATGTCATAAGTCTTAGGCTGGGGAGGTACGCCGCGACGACAGCGATCATCTTGCTCCCATCGCCTCCGAAAGCAGACGAACACAGACCGCAGTTTTCTCATTCGCTGCCGAATGAATTCGAGATATCGAAGTCGTCTATGGTGCCAACCCGACTCCATATCGAGCACCGGTCTCCCAGAACCATTCCTGGTCGAGATTCAGTTCCCGGGACGTTTCCACGATAGCTGATTCCGCGCGATCGAAGATCGCATAGCAGATCTCGGTATCATCGTGGCGCGCGTGATAGACAATTCCATCTGCCCTGACAGGGTGGTCAAACAGCGCCTTTGACCAGGCCTGAGCCGCATCATAAGGAAGCCCGGAATGCGGGATTTCCGCCGTCGCCCCAACAATCGCAAGTCCCGGACCGGTCAGATCGATCAGCTTCAGCGGCGACACAGTTTCAAGCCGAACATATCCTTTGCGTTTCAAAAAGCCAGCGTCGATCAGCGTGTTTCCTGGTGAGCGCAAGAACGTCTCGGCAAACGCACCGTTGACGAGCTTCGCGACATAGAGCACGCCGTAAGAGCCATCAGGAGCGTTGAAGCGGCCAGTCCTGGATCGGTCAAAAAAGATGGGTTCGTATATAGCCGTGTAGAAGCGATGGGTTTCACTCCCTGCGGGGAGTGAAACAATCTCGGGAGTACGACTATGCAGGTCTGGCGGTGGCAGTGGGACGGTCACGCGCCCTGCTCACCGTAGCGGTTCGCCGCTTCGAGGACCAACGGAAGGTTCCCTTCTCGCAGGACCTCGATCGGCTTTTTCCCACCCAAGCGATCATCCGGCCGCGCAAGGAAGTTCAGCACAGCCCAGGGGCTTTCGACGGGAAGCGCGTCCTGTACCTCCTTGAGACCTGCCACCACGCTACCGTCACGATTGAACTGAAGCGTCGGATAGCAGCGCCGGTTGCTCGGGCCGGGAACAGCCAGCAAACTTCCCTCTTGCACGCGCTTGTCGACCGCCTGGCGGGAAACCCCATGCAGGAGTGTCCTGACCTGCTCCAGATCATAGGCGCCGCCCGCTGCCTTTAGATCGTTCTGTGCGATTCGAACGCCCTGAAGCACAGCCTGGCTGCGTGCGTCCGGTTCGAAAGCCGTCTTGTTGACCGTGCTGGTTGTCTCGGCACGTTCTTTGGCCCTGGCAAGTTGGCGCATTCTTCGAACGACCATGCTATTGCCGCGAAAGCGCTTGCCGACGGTCCGGGCGACAGAACTCGCGGTTTCCGGCTTCGAGGTCACGACGGCAAGCCGTGCGCCCGCAGGCAATTGGAATCCAGCAACCCCCTCGAAAGGGTTCGCATCAAGAACGAACATCGTCATGATGCCGTTCGGCGTCTTAGAGGTGGTTTTCGACGTCTTGGACTGGGTTTTCTGGGCCATAGCGGTTCTCCTGAAGAGAAGATGGCTACCTGAAGCAACTTTGTCAACTACGACAACTTAGAACAGCCCAGTTTGGTTTGGCAGCCTCAACAATCTTTCGTGGGATAGCCTATGGGAAAGAATACCCGGGAAGAGGTAAAGTGCGACAATTCAAGATCGGCGACACTGTTCTCGTTGCAGCGCCGAACGACAGGTGAATGGGCATTACTCTCTCATCAACCATTGGCGCCGGACGCAAGCGCGTCACGAAAATAGATCTCACTCACCCGAAACCGTCCGTCGATCCGTTTGCATTGGACGATGATATCGATCGCGATCGTCAGCATTTCGCGGATGTCGTGCCGTTCGAGGTCGCCACCACCTTCCGACTCCTTTACCAGCAAGGTCAATTGCTCGAAGGCTAGGCGCGCAGAGTCGGCATGCACGGTCGTGATTGAACCGGGATGCCCGGAATTCACATTGCGGATGTAATAAAAGGCTGTGCCATCTCTGAGCTCCTGCAACAATATCCGGTCCGGACGCATACGCAGGCAGGATTCGAGGAGGTCCCTGGCGCCGATCTTCGCGGTCCCCTGGCCGCCCTTCGAATAAAAGAGACGGACGTGGTTGGGCTGCGGGATGACCAGTTCCGGCGTATCCTCAATGGAAATGATACGTTCAGTATCCGGGATATACTGGATCAACGCCTTGGATAGCGTCGTCTTGCCCGATCCAGTCGCCCCGGAAATAATGATGTTTTTCCGCGCCAGCACGGCCTCCCGAAGGAACTGCTTGTGAGCGCCGGCGCGATAGAGTTCCGACAACCGTTGGTCCGGTTGCCCGCTACTCTCTTGTGTGCGGACCACATCGTCGAACAGTCCACCCTGGTCAAGATCACCAAGGCTGAGCGACACCGAGGACGGTTTGCGAATGGTGACACTGACGGTTTCCCTCGTCGTCGCCGGCGGGATCACGATCTGGATTCGCTCGTCGTCGGGCAGGGTCGCCGACAGGATCGGCCGGGTTTCGTCGATCGATTGACCGGAATAGCTCGCCACCGCCCGAGCGAGGCGCATCAACCGGTCATGGGCAAGTTCGGGCAAATCGTGGACCTGCCATCCGTTCGCTCCTTCGGTCACGACCTTGCCGGGCTTATTGACAATGACCTCATAGAGCGATTTGTCGCGAAGGAACGGCGAGAGCGGCAGGAGCAGTTCACGCACGACACCGGAATCTGCGGCTTCAGTCATCGTAACACCTACTTCGTCACAAGCTTCAAGTCCGGGGCAAAGTCGCCGAGTACGGCGCGGTCATCAATGCGGTTGCGCGGTTCGGTGACGCGCAGCCGGTAGACGCTGGAAAAATCGAGATCGCGCGCCACGAAGATCGAAACCAGGCCTCCCTGATGTTTCATCAGGGTTGGCGGGATGTTGATCGATTGTTCGACGGCAATCGCCGCGGCCTGCTGACCGGCGCTGGTGGTGTTTTGTGCATCGACGTCGCTATCACGCAATTGGCTGTTGGCATAGGATGTCACATCGCCGACGATCGACAACAGGATGGCGCTGCCGAACCGTTCCCACCAATGTGTATCGACGTAGCCGTCCATGCCGGCGCGGCCCAGCGCATCGGTTGCCGGTGACGCCAGGGTAATGATCACACCCTTCGGGGTCTTTGCCCGGTTCCAGAGAACAAAAAGGCGCTTCTGGCCACGGCGCAGTCCACCACGATATTCGCCGACGACCTGCGTGCCTTTCTCCATCAGCACGACGCGGCCGTTGTCGGACAGAACATCGCGATTGATGACGCAGCTGGTGAATCCCGGCTGGTCGGAAGAAAGGGCCGTCTCGAGCACGCAAGGGATGGAGGTCCCCATGGCGACGACGAAATCGCGGTTGCCGAGCGTGCCGGCACGGGAGCCCTGCAACTGCGTCGGGGTCAGCATGCGGTTGAAGCGCTGATCCTCGCTTTCCCCCTGCCCCGTAAAGCTGCCCGGCGCGTTTGCGAGCGGGACATAGTTCGAGGCGGCATTGGTGTTCGCATCATCTTGCTGGCGCCTGGCAGTCGGCGTCTTTTCCGCACCATAGGCCATGACGGGTGCGCGCCGCGCAGCGTCGAGCAGCTTGTCGTCGTCGGTGGGCGCTTTCTCGGCAACGACGGGTGTCGGAAGCTGGACTTCGGCCGGTGTGGTCACGAGCTGGACCGGCTCCTTTGCGGGTTCGAAATCCGACGTCTGGCGGATGACCACGCGCTCCGGCTGCACGCCATCTGTCGGCTTGTTCTTCCCACCCATCGACCAGAGGGCAAAGGCGACAAAGGCAACGATCGCGACGGCGACGGCGCCGCGCTTGAGGACGGGGTTGTTGTCGATCCGCCGGCCGGTCGATGTTTCAGCACGCTCGCCAGGGATCAGGGTGACTTCTTCGTCGGCCATGACACCTCCTATTGCGCTGTACCAGGTGCGGCCTTGACGACGCGCTCAACCGACGGTGAAGTCGTATTTGTTTCGGGATTGATGCCGACGCGATCATAGGCCTCGTTGAAGACGCACAGCACATCGCTGCCCCGGCGCAGGATAAACTTGCGGCTGATAGCGTGGACCAGCACCAGATTGCCGTCGACGGATTTCGGGACCAGGCTTTCGGTGCCGTCCGAATTCTCCATATAGATCGCCGGCATTTCCTGATTGCCGATAAAGGCGAAGGTCGTGACCTTCCCGTTGTCATAGACGGCCTGCGGTTCGAGTGCCTGCGATCCTTGAGCGGAATACCGCCAGTTGCGGGGTCCATAGGCCTCGTGAAGAGACAGAACACGATCGGCTTCGCCGGCCTGCGCTGCTTGGGCGCGAGCGGCTGCGTCCTGTTTCCGGCGCTCGGCTTCATCGGCAGGATAACGGTATTTCAAATAGAAATAGGTGTTCTGCCCGGCTTCGACGCTGCCGTCCCGGACGGTCAGTTCCATCTGATAACTGCGCGTCGAACCGTCCCGTCTGGTGGTCACCACAGAGATATTCGTTACGGGCTGGTTTTCCCGCGGCTTGAGGAACAGGATGTTGCCGGCCGGCGCCACCTCCCATGCGACGCTGTTGCCGAGCGCGACATGGGCGATCTCCTCGTCGGCCGCGAATTCAACCTGCACCGATGAACGCAGCGTGCCGACCACGCGCGTGATGTTGTAGGGTTGGTAGTCGATAAACCGGACCCGGCCGTCTTGGGACGCACCGCGCGGGATTTCCAGGGCCGAGGTCGTCGAGGAAAAGCCGGCGATCACGAAAAGAACGAGCAGAAATCTCTGTTTCAATTGATGGCCTCCGGATCGGCGCGATATTCGCTAACGACGAAGCCCAGGGGATTGACCAGCCGGTCGGAGGAAGACATCGGAGCGTTGACATAGGAGAAGGTGAGCGTCGCGACCCAATGCGTGGTGCGCAGATCGTCACCGCGCGTGACGGTGCGCATGTACCGGACGGAGGCCACATTGGCGTTGATCAGCGAGATCGATACGATATTGATCCGCGCGGTCGCGCTCCGACCATAGGTGTTCTGGGGTGAACCCGGATTGCTGCCGCGATAGGACGCCGCAAAGCGGGACTGCTCAGCTTGAGTCGACAGGAGCGCCACCGTCCGGAAATTTTCCTCTCCCTCGCTCCAGACATAGCCTTCGCGGGCGCGAACATATCTGGCCGCAAAAAATTTCGTGACGGCTTCGTCATAAGTGCCGGCGGTCGAGGTCAGCGCTGAAACCACGTCGACGATCCCCGTGGAATTGTCGACCCGCACGACGAACGGCTCGACCGTCTTCAGAGGCGTGAGGCCAGCGATCGCAAAGACGGAGACGACGGCAACGACGCTGGCCGAGATCGCAACGAACCAGGCGATGCGGGCCGAGCGCTCGACCTGGATGAGCCGATCCTGATCGAAGCGGCGCGCCTTGTCGAAATAGCTCTTGAGGCTGTCGGCGTTCACCATCTCAGTTGCCCTCGCATGGACGGTATGAGCCAGCGACATCGAAGTGTGCAAACGCAGCCGGCGTCACAGAGGCCGGTTCTTCCGCGTAAGAGACCGCGCGGCTCGCCGGGTTCCGAGATATCTCGCTGGCAGGTGTCTGCTGCTTGCCCTTGTCCTCCCACTGCCACATGGCGCGGTTCAGCGGACGCCGGGAATAGCCGTCACATTTGGGCAGAGGGTTGGAGATCGAGGCGCAGTTGGAGAGGCTTGCGATTAGCAAAAGCAGAAAAAGAATACGGATCATCAAAATAACCTGTCCAATGTCCTTGATATCGAGGCGGTCATTCCGCCCGGTTCGCAGTCAACCGGCGGCCCACAACGCGTGTTCCGCGGCCGACCGCCCTGACTGTGTGCGAGGCCGCCCAGGCGAGCGTGCTTTCGTGCGCATCACGGGCGGCGCCATAGCCATAGGTCAGTGACGCGCCGCCGGCGGCGAGCGCCGAGGCAATGCCGGGCAATTGATAGAAGACATAAAGAGCCGCGATGCAGATGGCGCAGAGCGCGATCGGACGCATAAGAACATCGCTATAACCCTCGATTGCTGTGAAGGTCGTGTCGATGCAGGTGATCAGCAGCGAGCCGATGGCAACGACCAGCACCTGCAGGATGACGAAGTTCGCAAGCTGACCAATCCAGGATTCTGTGAACCGGCGCGTCGACTGGAACATGGCGAGTGCGATGAAGATCGGCCCAATCGCGAGGATGATGGCGAGCGCCAGACGGGCATAAAGCGAGACAATGTAGCCGATCGCCGCGACGAGGAAGCTTGCGCCGATCACCAGCATACCGCCAACGCCGGTCACGATATCGACCGGCCAGGAGGCGCGGGACCAGATCTCATAAGCGCACTTCTGGCCCTTATCCAGCAGGCTATCGAAGGTCGAGGCGCTCGGAGATGTCCCGGAGTTCAGTGCCTCGGCAATCTCCTTCGGCAGGGTGTCGAAAAAGATGTTGGTGACGTAGGTCTGGTAGTCGCTGGCGTTGCGTACCAGCATGACGATAATGGCGAGTTTTATGGCGCGGAAGGCGAATTCCAGGATCGGCTCCTGCACGGAGCCACGCAGTACGAGATAGCCGTAGAGCACGACATAGAGCGTCAGCGCCGCCGTAAGCGGACCGCTGACCCAGTTGGCGATGTTCGAGGTGCCGGTGGAAATGAAGTTTTCGAGTGGCGCCTTAAACTGCCCGTCGACAAAGCTGAACACCTGATACATTGGTCAGCCTCCGAGCGACTTGCGCATGCGCTCGAGACGGAGCTTGCCGTCGGCGGCTTCGGCGTTGCGGCAACTGGCTGTGTCGCGAAGCTCACCGGGATTGTTTCGGCATTCCCCGATGATTTTCGTCAACAAGGCCTCGTCGGCGGCCAGTTCGTTGACGGTGTAGACCTTCTCCGGAGAGCAGGCCGACAGAAGAAGCACTGCCGCACCAGAAATGAACCACCTCATTTGAGCGCCGCTCCCATGGTGTCCATGCGTTGGCGCCAATCCTCGGCCTTGCGCTGGTCATCGACCTGTACCTGCGCCTGCTGCACCATTTGCAGGCCCTGCATGCGCAGAACGTCGGTTTGCAGGAAGGCGGATTCGGCCTGCAGGCGCGCCTGGAGATCGGCGATGTCCTTGGCGTCGGCGGCACTGGAGATTTTTTGACGAAGCTCATCGATGCCGTCGATACGCTTGGTCGCAGCGTCATAGATCTGCTGACCGAGACTCATTTGTCCGGCGTTCTTGTTCTGGATGCGCGAGAGTTCCTGCGCGTAGAAATCGTTCGCGCTGGTGCGGTAGGTGGAATTGCCCTCAAGGAATTTCGCAGCGGAGTCGCCGAAGACACCGCTCCCGGATCCCGTAAACAGGCTTTCGATGGCATTGAAGTCCTGCGGGAGCGCTTTGCGGATAGAGGAATCGTTCAGCATGCTGGCAACATCGGCCATGTTGGTGATCTTGTTCAGCGAGCCGTAAAGCTGCTGCGCCTGCGTAATCTGCTGGTTCAGCGCATCGAGCTGTGATTTAAGCTGGGCGATGCTCTCGATCTGTTTGGCGATCGCCGCCTGATCGGTAACGGGAATGCCCTGGGCATCCGCGAGACCGACCGACGCCAGCAGCGTGACGGTTGCCAAAACGAGCCCTGTCCTGCCGTTGCGGATCATGAAGTCCTCCTTCTTTGCTGGAACACGGTCAGCCAATCCCCGCCCTCTTCGCCGAGTTCAGCGCGGATGGTGTCCGCCAGTTCAACATTTGCCGTACGGCCCGACAGGATCGCGAGTTCGTCGTCGAAACCATTCAGATTGAGTTCGGCAACCACGCTGTTATGGCCCTGCTTGACGATGAAGCGGCGGCTTTCGACCGAAAGCTCGCGCGAGATCAATTCGAATTCGCGCTCGGTGAGCTTGAAGCCGTCGACATAATCGGCGTGGTCGCCGCGCGGATTGGGCAGGAAAATCTGCGTCGGGCATTGTTCGATGATCGTATGGGCGATCGGCGAGACGATGGCGTCACGCGGGCTCTGGGTCGCAAACAGCATGAGACCGTTTTGCTTGCGGATCGTCTTGAGCTTGTTCTGGGCGAGATCGCGGAAGCCTTCGTCCTCCAGCGCCTTCCAGAACTCATCGATAACGATGATGATGCGGCGCCCGTCGATCAGTTGCTCGATACGGTAGAACAGATAGGCCATAAGCGGCGTGCGGATTTCCTCGTTGTCGAGGAAATCGGTCATGTCATAGCCGAGGAACCTGGCGCCGATCCCGATGTCATCCAGATCGTTGTCGAACACCCAGCCGAGCGGCCCTCCCCTCTCCCATCGCCGCAGCCGCGAGGCGATGCCTTCGGGATCGGTATTGTTGAGGAAGGTGCGCAGGGCGCCGATGGAGCGGCGCTCGACGGGAAGGTCCGCCAGACCGTCGACGGCTGAAGCAATATCGCGCAGCTCGCTGACATTCAGTTCCCGTGTCGCCGCTCCCACAAGCTTGCCGATCCAGCGAGCGAGAAATATCCTGTTCTCTGGCGTCAGATCAAGTGCCTTCAGCGGCGCGCAGCCGGTCGGCACTCCATTCCTGAGCGGCAGATAGGTGCCACCGGCGGCACGAACGAAAAGGTCTGCACCCCGATCCTTGTCGAAGAACACCATGTGGGGATCATGCTTTTCGAGCTGTGAAAGCATGAAGTTGAGGAGCACGGTCTTGCCCGCACCCGACGGGCCGCAGACAAAGGTGTTGCCGAGATCGCTGTGATGGAAACTGAAATAGAACGGTGAGCCGGAAGCGGTCTTCAACATGGCGACCGCCGGTCCCCATTCATTGCCGTCCTTCTGGCCGGTCGGGTAGGAATGATACGGCGAGAGAGCCGCGAAGTTTCGCGAGGTAATCGCACCCGAGCGCGCGCGATAGCGGAGATTCCCCGGCAGTTGCGCCCACCAGGCAGCCTCGAGCCCGAGATCCTCGCGGGCGACAACCGCTCCGCCGCTGGTCAGATGCGCACGTGCCTTCGCCATATGGTCGGTCAATTCCTTGACGGTCGGCGCGAAGACGGCGAGCCCGAGATGATGCTCGCCCATCACGAAACGGTTGGATTCGAGATCATCCATCGCATCACCGAGCTCCTCGATCTGTGAGGCGGCCTTGTCGGCTGCGCTGACCATCTGGTTCTGCTTGCGGCCCATGATCGTTCGGGCGTCCGCCTTGGACGTAAAGGCAAAGGACTGCGTCAGGACAAGTTCAAACGGCGCGGTCAGGATACCGTCGAGCATGCCACTGCGCGTGGTTGCCGGATACTCCTTGAAGCCGAACATTCCGGCATAGCGGGTCTCGGCCTCGTGACGGATCTCGACCGTTTCGCGGCCAAAGATCACCCGGTCCGAATAGATCGCCGATGAAATCCGCCCCTCTGTCAGGGGCAACGGCTCACGGCGCCCACCGACAAGCTGGTGGAGAAACTCGCTCGGCTCGGAGAACAGTATCCCGTCGCGCTCCTGGAGCGACAGGATGCGGGGCGCGAAGCGCTTCAGCCCGGCGACAACGTCGACCACCTTGTCCTGCAAGTGCTTGAGCGCCGCTTCATCCAGCTCGATGCCGGAGCGGCGCGCCTTGCGCAGACGGGACAGAAGATTCGCGGCTTTCTCGGCAGGATCACGGCTCGGAGACCAGACGAGGCTCAGATAAAGATCGTTGCGGAACAGATCCTCGTGCACCATTCGCTCACGGTATCTGGCATTGAGACCATCGGAGAAACGATTGGCGAAGTGCCCTTCGGGATAATCGTTATCACGCTGGCGGATGACATGCGTCCAGAGCGCCAGCCGCTCGTCGGCGATATTGCGATAGAGCGTATTGAGGCTGCGATGCAGGCCGTTGAGATCCAGAACATCAGCGGTTTCAAAGGAAACGCCCTCGAGCACGAGCACGGTTATCAGGGCACGGGACTCGAGCGCAATGGTGGTCTCATCGACATGGCGCACATAGGGGATGAATATCTCCGGCCCGAGCTCGCGGGACCGCAGCGTCGCAAGTCTAGACAAGGCTCATATCCCTTTCGTCGTAGCGCCGGACAAGCTTCAACGGCGAGAGTGTCGCGCCACCCCAATAGGCGGCGTTGCGGGAGCGGCCGCGGGTCTCGATCCAGGCAAGCAGGATGCGGAACATGTTATGGTCGTGCTTGACGAGCGCCCGGAACACGAGGTGGAAGATGATGCCGACGAGCGCATAGGCGATCGATCCCGCGGTGATATAGAGGATGGTGGTCAGCATGATGTTGATGCCCATCGCTTCTATGGTCACGCCGGCGATCATGGCCGGCCGGGTGCAGGCCAGGAACAGCGTGTCTTCCTCAAGGACGGGAGTGCTCGCCATGAATGTCAACCGCCGACGATGGTGTTGACCAGTTCAGTGGCCCCGAAAATGCCGCCGATACCGATGATCCAGAAACCGGCCTTTCTCAGATCCATGTAACCGAACATCCATGCGATGCAGATGATGATCACAGCGATGATCGCCAGCAGGCGGGCGATATTACCGGTGAGCATCGTGACGATGTTCTGCAGCACGGTTTCGATGCCGGCGGACTGGGCAAAAGCCGGTTCAACGAGGCAGGCAACGATGGCAATGGCCATCAGCGCGGACGCTGCAAGGGGACGAAGGCTGGTTCTGGAGATCATTCATTCTGCTCCGATCGGTCATTCTGAAAAACAAGAACAGAAGAGAGCCGTCTGGAACGGAATACGTCCCATGATGCGGTTTCTTCGGCTCGCGTGACTTGTTCAGGGACTGGCTGTGCCAGTTGGTTTTGAGCCTGTTCCTCGGCCGCCTCCTCGTGGGCAATTGGCCCGGCCGGTCCGCCAATCGTGAGCGATGCAAGTTTCGGGGAGAGGCGCCTCACCTCGTTGCGCACCTGCTCGTCATACCGGACCATTTCTCCGACCGAAGGGTCATCCCGCCCGTACCAGGACTGGAGCATCACCGTTTCGGCCCGCGCGGGACCAGCACCGAAACGCAAGGCGAGACGGTAATAGCCATCGAGAAGCGTGGCGGTTGCCTTGAGGTTCAGACACGGATCGAAGGCGTCAGAAACGGAGAGGTTCAGTTTCCGAAGCTCCTCGACACCGATCCCGCCAAGTCCGATCTGGATATCCTGGTGGTCGGCGATCAGGGACGTTGCCACCTCAATCGCTTCGGCCTTGCTGGCGGGCCGCTCAGCAAGCGGCATTCCGCTATTGATACGGATATTAAATGGAAGGAACCTGCTCTCCAGGCTGACGACGGCGGCCAGCGTTTCCACCTGGACCATCGGCGCGCAACTCTGCGCGATATCGACGAATGCGGCGCTCATCGCTCAATACCAGACGCGCTGCTTGCCGACGCCATCAATGGTGACATCGACATAGTGCGGCTGCGATCGCACGTTGGGATGCGTGATCGGATAACCCATGCACTGGAGCCGGCCGTCCTGGCGCTGCCACCGTGCCGACAGGACCGAGCCGGAGTTGCCGCCGTCATTGTCACGGCCGGAAGAGCAAAGCGAGCCGTCTACCCGCTGGAGGGCGGTTGAAACGCAGGTCGCCTGTTCACCGCGAGATCCGTAGCTGCTCGAAAGGCGATAACCTTCATTGCAATAATATGGCTCGTAGCCGGGCCGGGAACTGTGAAACCCGACGCCGCTGCAGGTCGGAAACGAATGACCCTTGGCAAGCGCGCGCCAGAGTTTTTGGATCGGGGGCCGGCATTCCGCAAACTGGGTTGCACCACCGGGATTGGAAAGGCACAGGATAACCTGGCAACCCCAGTCATCAGCTCGCGCATTGCTGCCGGAAATCAGATAGGATGGCAGCATCAAGGAAACAGACAGCAGACTATTCAGCAGAAGGTTTTTCATGGACTTGCCCCTCCGGAACAACGACAGCGCGCTACGGCAACAATGTCCGGCAGGAGCGCAACGCAATTTTACTAACGTATATAACACAGTTAAATAACATGACAAGAGCGCTCAAGACACAATTGCACAACCTTGCCTTCTCCGGACTGATCCTCCACGAGATCCTCGACCATCCACTGGAAGACGAAACGCCACAGGCGCGGCTGAAGGAGATCGGCATGATGACGATCCTTTACACGATGAGCCAGGGCCACCAGAAGCTAACCCTTTCCAATGTCGTTGAAATTACCGGATTGACGCGAAGCGGTGCAAAGGAGACGGTGGATCTTCTCGTCAAGCGGGGAATGCTGAATGAAACCATGGGCACGAATTCCATGGGGCGGGGAACCGCACGTCAGTTCGAGATATCCGAAGACCTTCTAAAAAAGCTGAGCGCCTTCGAAAGCTGAATGTGCTTTTCCGATTAAACTAACTTTTTTCGACACAATCGTCTATGGAAGCGAGTCAACCGCTCGCAAAAGCACGAGCGCAGGCGGCGACTCTCAAGAGCAGGATTGGGCTTTTGAACACACCGGGTCTCGGTACAATCGAGAAGGAGCAAACCCGCGACATACGGTAAAGGATGATGGCCTTCTCACGGAAGGATATCGGACGTCTTGCCACGGGCGCGGCGCAAGCGCACATCTTGCCCATCGCATAGCTGCAATGCACAATAAATGATTGCGCATTGCACATATAGCAGGCATTTTGATCGTAGCTGACGCACTTGATGGTCTCTCCCAGTGCCATCGTGTCAGCTGTTCCCCTCTGGAGGTTATTGACCTTCACATTTTAAAGGGCCCTGGTTGACCAGTGGCCCTATTTTTTTGCTGTCGCATTGGCTGGCCCTTTG
The DNA here is from genome assembly GCF_015704895.1 of Agrobacterium leguminum. Taxonomy (GTDB): domain Bacteria; phylum Pseudomonadota; class Alphaproteobacteria; order Rhizobiales; family Rhizobiaceae; genus Agrobacterium; species Agrobacterium leguminum. The sequence goes on from NZ_JADQWB010000017.1 coordinate 112,679, forward strand.
AAGGCACAAAAGTGGCCGTACTTGAAAACGAGCCTCTGGTGATATAGGTTATAGCACAATAGATAACCGAAATATCCGGAGCATCGAAATGGCTGCCACCAATGGTCTTCGCGTCTATGATGGCGCTGAATTCGCCCACGCGCTGCAGGTTGAGATGGATTCGGCTTCCGGCGAGAAGAAGTCGAACGCCGGTGGACACCCGCTGAAACATAAGCTGACAGGAAAACAGCGTGTGTCTTCCATCGGCGCGAAACTTCGCAGGGCAATGGCGAGTGCAATGCACTCCACGCCGGAAACCGATGTAGATGACATGATGGTCGTGCTGGTCGACACCCCAAACCGGGCGGTTCGGGAAACCATCCGCGATATCGTCGAGCATGTCCCGGCCATCCTCGAAGCCCGGCAAAGCAAACTGACCGATGACGCGATCGACGCGCTGGTTTCGGTCTATATGCGCACGCCTCCCAATGCCGAGGTCGAGAGGCTGCTCTATGACAGCAATGCGAAGGCTAGAGCCCGGTTTTTTGGGGAGTGGCCAAGCTTTACCAGCAAAGATCTGGCGGAGGTGGCCGGACATGGTTCCAAGAACAAGAGCATGACCGCCTCGCGTTGGAAGATGAAAGGCAAGGTCTTCTCGATCAGGCATGGCGGCGTCGAGTATTTCCCGGCCTTCCAGTTTGAGGAAGGTCAGCCGATTGAAGCTGTCGCCAAAGTGCTCACCCTGCTTGGTGAGAAAAAGTCCGGCTGGCAATTGGCATTCTGGTTTACCTCGCCGAATGGATGGCTTGCCGGCAAGCGTCCGGTCGACGTCCTGAAAGACGGCGATGTGGTGGTGTCGGCCGCCGCCCGTGAGGCGGAAAATATCGCCGGATGATTTCCCCGCCGCCATCACCCTTCCCCGCCTCGAACTCACACGAGATCAAGGCGGGGACGAGATTCCACAGGGTTCATGATCAGCGTTTTGAAAGCTGCTCTTTCAACCCTGGAAAGGGTCGTCCGAGCCGGTTCGCGCCGCTATTCCTGGGCACCGATCCAATCCCGACGCAATATCTCGCGACCGACTACGAGTGCGCGGTTCACGAGACGATTTTTCACGACGTGCCGATTGACGAGCCGAACAAGACCGTCGGCGTCGACAATATCAAACCGCTCGCCCATTCGCTCATCGAGTTGAAGCGCGATCTCGTTCTGGTTCCGCTTTTTGCTCCTGATCTGGCCAAGTGGAGCGTGAGCAGGGCCGACCTCATCGACACGACGGCCGCTGATTATCACATCACTGCTCAATGGGCGCTGGCCATTCATCAAAGCAGGCCGGACGTAGACGGTCTCATCTGGACCTCGAAGCGCTGCGATCCACAGCAGGCCATAATCTTGTTCGGAGATCGCGTCGCCGAAACCGATCTGCATGGGATCAGCAATGTCCCGATCTACTCGGACGTTGGAGAAATGCGGCAGGTCGCTACGTTTGCCGCGCGTGTCGATATCACCCTCGTGCTGTAATTGGACAGCGGTTGTTCACGCACTTCCCAGCGCGTGGGTCTCAGGAGATGGTTCTTGTCCCTTGCCATTGCGTCATTGCGAAATGAAAAGCGTCTCGCCGTGCGAAATCCATCGACGGTTACCTTTCCCGCAGAAGCTGACCGTCTTTTTACCAAAGTTGGGGCCGGAACAAGATTTGCAGAAATCGGCGACGTTTGCCTCAACATAGCTTGCCTGCCCTAGCTCAGCTACCGCTTAAGGCCTAGTCTTCGCGAGCAGTCATCGCTCCACACTTCGTGGCGGACGCAGTGATGCATCTACTACCGGAGACAGGGGCTCCCATCCTGCCTAATCGTTAAATCTCGTGCCATTGCCCCTTGACCTCAACTTCAATTGAGGTTGTAGGGATTTCAAGGCGGTCTTAACCCATTTGAATGGAGAGCGTCTTGGTCCGGTTTTTCCGTTATTCAAAACCCAAATACTCCTGCCGAATACGCCTCATTGGAGCCATTGTTTTGCAGCTGGTCGGCACAGGATTGCTGGCTTTCATCTTTTGCCTGCTGGATTTGCTTACAGCGAAGCCAACAATAATTCTCGGCCAGTTTGCCCCGTGCCTGGTGGGGTCTGTTGCTGGCTTTCTTTTTGTGGCTTTTCGTCGTCCGGCCACCGACGGCCACCTTATCCTCGTCGCGACATCGTTCCTGGCATTTGGCACTTTTTATTGGCTGGTGTCCTATTCATTGCCTGACCTTTTAGTGGCAAGATTAATATCCGGATTTGGACTGGGTGTGCTTGTCGCAAAAACTTTCCAACGCCGGTTTCTTGAAACTCCAGTGGTACCCCGCATTCATTAGGATGGGTATCCGAGAGAAGCAAATTGGCCCACTAACCAATTGGACAGTACGAATTGCCAGTACAGTTATGCCCGAAATTGGGCGCAAGCGGCTCAGCGCCGGCTAAAGCAGACGCCGAGCGATTGCACTCACTAGTGACAAGCCTGTTTCCGGATGCCAGAGCCGCCCAAAAATCGCTGACAGACCATGATCGGCGGAGTACCGTCAGCCGGCGATATCGAGCGGAGCGCTATGGTTGTCGCCACGTATTAGCTTCTGTTCCTTCCGACCTTGTACCATCAGGCCACAACCCAACAGAAAATAGAAAACGGCAAGGCCCAAAAATCTCCAAGAAATCTCCCCAGAAGCAACAAATGCCTCAACCAATAGAGACGACGCTATAATCCAGGCGGCTGATCCCACCAGATCAGTCACTATGCGTACAGCCCATGAACAAAAGAAGTTTCCCTTCCGGCCAAGTGGCTCAACGTCTGGCAGGACAAAGCAACTGTGAAACTGCATCGCTGCCCAAATTCTGGCGTCGACTATGTGCGTGTTTTTCAGAAGTTGCACAGTCCACTTTATTGCAATCAAGAAGAGGACGGGGACAAACGCCCAACCGAGCAGGATTCGACCAAACTCGGGCACATCTATATAACTCGCCATAAAACTCATTTTCATCGTCTCCATTAAGCAGAACTTCTTCCTATGAATGTCCAACTGGACGCCGGCGACGTGCCAGAATTCTCGAATATCTACCCGCGACGGCAGCCGGCCATGCCTTCATTGAGGTCGATACATGTGCCGACGAACTGCCGCTTTCCTGTTCCAGCAGCGTTTGGATCCAATGGTCGTATCACAACGGCAAGGCCGCGGGCACAACGACGCTGCTTCAGGACGCAATCCGCGCCATTCGATGGCCGGAACGCCCAACGAACGTCTTCTTCTGGGGTGGATGTGAACACAAAGCATTCAGCGCAATCCACCGCCACCTGACGAAGGATGCCGGGCTTCCGCGTGACCGCTTCGTGCTCTATTCGCACTGGCACTGGACCCTCAGCGAAGAAGACATCATCGCTAAGGGGCCGATGCCTATCTACCTCAGTAAAAATAATGAGTTTTAGTTCTTGAAGAGATCTGAACCGTCGGCACAGGTTCCCCTGCTTGGGACTTTAAGGCGCACCAAAGACTTGGCCTTTGGAGAATGTCTGTTTTGGGGCCGAAAGCGGTAATCTACATCGGCCGATCATGCCAGCATATCTGAGACAATTTCCTCGATATTCGCATTGTGCAGGTGCTTTGCATGGCTTAATTCGGACGGCAGGTGCTCGCCCACGAAATAGCTTCGGGAGGCGAGATTGAGCATAGGGATATCTCCGTGCGAATCCCCCGCCGCCGCGACGGCATCCCTGTCGATACCCAATTCGGCAATCAGGGAGTTCAAATAGCTGGCTTTATCTTCCGGCCAGAAATGATCGATGGTCCCTTTCTCTTGCCAGCCGGTACCGGCGGCGTAATCTGCACCCAGTTCTGAGGCGAACCAGCCGACAGCGAATTCCCAAGTGATGGACACAAGGGCGATCTTGACTCCGGCATCTTTGAGGCGCGCAAACCCTTCTTTGACACCCGGAGCTAGACGAAGCTCCGACAGATGTCCGATCAGGGCAGCCCGGTCAAAGGGGGCATACCACTCCAACATTGTTTCGCGTCCAGCGGCAATTTCATCTCGCGAGCGGAGAAGCTCGAAAGTGTCCATTTCAACCGTACGGCCTAGTTTCCTGGCAATACAGCCGCAGATATTTTCGCCCCGCAGAATGGTTCCGTCTACGTCAAACGCAGCTAGTTTGATGGCGCTGATCTTCTGTCCCCTTTGTGCTCTTTGGTGCCCACAAACCGTAGTAAAAGAAGCCGGCTGCCGCAACGTCTCCTGTCGGCGCAAAGCGGTCATTGCGTGCCGCTCGTGGCTCAAGCGAATTTCTGGCCAGCGTCTTCGCCTCAACGAAATCGAACCTTTGGCCCACCTATTTGTCATGAATTGAGAGGCAAGGGATCGGTGCCTTCGCTCAGAATTGCGAGATATCGCTGATAGCTGAACACCCGGCCACGCTTGCGTCCGGTAACCTCATCAACGATGCCCAAACGCTCCAGATCAGCAAGTGCGGCATTGACCGTTGGCGCGGAAAGACCCGTCACCTGAACAATCTGGTTCGCTGTGTGAAAAGGATTCTGCTGGAAAAGCTCGTGAATACGAAGGGCCGACCCTGCTCTATCACTCTCCATGGTGATCCGCTCGCGATCTTCCTTGAAAAGATCGACGATCTGTGTCGCTGCCTCAAAGGCTTGATTGGCAGTGTCGGCAACGCCGGCCAGGAAAAAGTCCAGCCAGGCTTCCCAGTTTCCATGCTCACGGACGTCTTGCAATAACCGATAGTATTCTCTCCGATGGGACTTCAGATAAAGGCTGAGGTAGAGCAGCGGCTTTCGCAAAACCCCGTTCATGCAAAGATATAGGGTCACGAGCAGCCGGCCAATACGACCATTGCCATCGAGGAACGGATGGATCGTTTCAAACTGCACGTGCAGCAGGCCAGCTTTGATTAGCGCCGGTAACCGTGATTGGTCGTCGTGCATGAAGCGCTCGAACGCATCCAGGCAACCGGCCATTTCAGTAACGGGTGGCGGTACAAAGAGTGCGTTACCGGGGGCGCGTGCCACCAATCCAATTTTGCGAGCGGCGGAACTCTCCTGGATCCTTGGTGCCTCCCCGCCCACTGTGTAGGAGCCTGGCGTGCATCTCACGGATCAGACGCAACGACATGGGCAACGTTTCCAGCCGCTGTAGACCATACATCATGGCGTCAACATAGTTGGAGACTTCACGGATATCATCAACCGGCTGCCCGGCTTGAGCTTCGGTCTCAAACCGCAAGAGATCAGAAAGCGTCGACTGCGTGCCTTCAATCTGCGAAGAAAGAACGGCTTCCTTCCTTACATACATATAAAGAAAAAGCTCCTGTCTCGGCAGCAGCATTGTGATACCATCCAGGCGTCCTAGCACTCGCTCAGCCAAGCTGAGGCGCTCTAGCAATGAAAGCACATCAATCGCCGGCTCGGGGCGGCAATGGTGGGGGGACGAACGCCCGCACTGTTTCACTGGCAGCGACCGTCTCGACGAAACGACCCAGGCGGTTTTTGGATTCGGAATCCAATATCAACCGCGCCCCTTATTTAAGCAAGGCGCATTTCATTTAATTAAGCAACAGCCGTAGATAAGTGCGCTTAATTAACGCGCCGACATTGAACTCCTGAGCTTTGGTCCAGGCGGCATAGGCACCTAATACGATGATTTGGCGCCATTAAAGTGACAGCCTGATACATCCTTTGTTAAAGCTCGTACGATTCCGGACTGCTCTTGTCTGACCCCGTCTAACCACGGGTTACTACTTATAATTGATCTCGTTTAAATTGTATGTCACCGTTATTTGGCTGGTCGGACATTCGACCGTATCCGCAAGCATTTTTCATCTTCAGGAGGAAAGAATGAATTCGTTTTGGGTTGAATTTACCGATGGTACAACGATTGGAAAGATTGATGCTGGACTGAAAGCTGTACCCGCCATCGATCCAGAGTTGCAGGGCGACACATGGTTTTTTGACGCGGAGTGGGGAACGTCCCAAAAGGACATCAACAACCTTAAGGGGAGAATTGAGACGAAATCTGGGCGGAACAGCGTATCGGATATTGGACTCCAGGCAGACGACAAAATCCGCCAGAAGTAGCCCCAACTCCGAGTGCACCAAAACCGAACGAGCTGCACTAGTTGTTTTTATCACGAGGTTTCCCCGGACCCAGGTGAAGACCGATCTCGATCCGAAACGCTTCACCGCACAGTACCGGCGCTGCTCCAAAATACGAGCGCCTGGCAGGATTATTGCGATGGCCAGCGTTCGTTGGAGCAGACCATCAAGCAGTTGGCGCAGTCGATGAAACAGGCTGCCTGAGAAGCCAGAGATCAGAAGCCGTAGCGTCGATCAAGTTCTTGGAGGGCAGCCTGAACCTCATCGATGGAAACCGACTCCGGTGTTCCGGGAATATGGCGGAACAACAGCTTCGAATCGACCGCGTAGAGATCCGAGGCCCATGCCGCCAGGATGGTCCGCTTGTCGTGTGCGGTGAGAGCAGTCGCTTTTACGACATCGATCGGCCGCTCAATTTGCATCCCCTGAAGCAGGACCGCCGGCCCAATCGCCGCGGCATTGCTCACGGCCTGCTGTAATATCTCGTGCATGTCGGCCTTTCTATCGAACGTGTGGATCTTTGTCCCGCCGAAGGTGAGATGCCGCGATGGCATCATTCTCCGGCGCCAGCAGATCATGCTTTTCAGCGAAGGCGGCGAATAGGCCGCGCGCGGTCTCCGCTTCGATCTCGCCGCGCAGTGCCGCACTACAGGCTTTCAGCGCCATCGAGTGTGCCGTGTCACGCAACGATGCTGGCCATTCGGCAAGATGCCGGTAGGCATCCATGACGCTCCGGACCTCAGCCGGGAAGCCAAGGCCGACAAGGATGGTAACTGGTTGTCTGAACATATCGGGTTTCATTGTCTCTCTCCTTCCCAACCCGTGATGTTAACGGGCGCCGCTGCGCGCGACGCCCCTTCTCCGCAGTTTCGGTCAGGCGGCCTTTTGCGCTTCGATCTGCACCGGCGCGGTCGACTGCACGAGGGCCGGCTGGGTCTGGATGTCGATCTTCCGCGGCTTCAAGGCCTCGGGGATCTCACGAACGAGATTGATCGACAGAAGACCATTGTTCAAATCGGCACCATTCACCCTGACATGGTCGGCAAGCTCGAACCGGTGTTCGAACGGACGGCCGGCAATGCCGCGATGCAGATAACCTTCGGATGCCGTCTCCTGCTTCTTGCCAGTGACCGTCAGCAGATTGGACTGGAAGGTGATGTCGAGATCATCCTGGGCAAAACCTGCGACCGCGATCGAAATCCGGTAGCTATCATCACCGATCTTGACGATGTCATAGGGCGGCCAGTCGCTGATCGAACGGGCGCGCTGAGCGTTTTCGAGAAGATTGAACACCCGGTCGAAGCCGACGCTGGAGCGGAAGAGAGGTGCGTAGTCGTAAGATGTTGCCATAGCCATATCCTCCTTGAAGCAACATGGGTACGGAGGCGCCGAAAGGCGGCGCTCCCAGCAAGGCCAGCCCTTTATCAGCGGTTGGCGGCAATCGATTTGGTTTTTGAGAATTTAGGATTCAAGAGCACCAGCCGAAAAAATTTAAGACCTCGCCGACGCACTGAAACCCTTTGCTCAGTTGAGGTCATAAACAGCGGCATTGTCCTGGATCTCGCGCAACCCTTTGTAAGATGCGTGTCGCCAATTACCGTCGTCGGTCCAGCCGCGGAATTCAATTTCCGCGATCAAGGTCGGCTGCGCGTAAACGTAGTTCTTGCCTTTAGGCGGCACGGCTGGTGTCCGTGTCTTCAGTGTGTCGAGCGTCTTCTTCAGGTAGGCTGCATCCTTTTCCTTGAAGCCCGCGCCGACGGCGCCGACATAGACCCAATCGTGGTCCCGGCAAGCCGCCAGCAGGAGGCTGCCAATCCCACCTTGGGCAACCGCCGACTGCTCGTAGCCGACGATCATGAAACTCTTGCTCTGCACGCACTTGATCTTCAGCCAGTGGCCGGTCCGAACAGAGCGGTAGGGGCTTATCTCGATGTTTGGCGATGACGTATAGCGCGGCGATCAGGATGAGACGCTGGCGACAATCTGGATGAGATTCTTAGGTCGCGGTCGGGCTCAAGTTATCATGCTGATTGTCGCTGACAAGTTCTTCGTCGTTTTCTGATTGTCGCTCC